>CAWAYV010000029.1:0-143882 GCA_963786295.1 uncultured beta proteobacterium
GACGTTTTTGATAGCCGTCTTGTCGTTGATGTTGGTCTCAACTGCCAGTGCGCACGCTCGCCTCGAGCGGGCTGCACCTGCTGCCGGCAGTGCGGTTCGCGCATCGCCGCCGCAACTCAAGCTCTGGTTTACAGAACGACTCGAGCCCGCATTCAGCAAGGTCCAAGTGTTCGACCGCAACGGCAAGCAAGTCGACAACGGCAATCCGGAGGTCGACCGCGCCGATGCCAAGCTGCTCCAGGTGTCGCTGCCGACGCTTGCACCTGGCACATACCGCGTGAAATGGCGCGTGCTCTCCGTCGACACGCATGTCAGCAAGGGTGACTTCACGTTTAATGTCGTCGCACCGTAAGCGCACCCGCGCACCGACTGCACGCGAGCAGCCATGAGCCCGCCGCGCGGCCGCCCAAAGACGAGCAAACGTTCCCCTCGGGGAGACCGCGCACCGCGCGAGCGGGCGGCATGAACTCGCTGTTCGTCGCCGCACGCGCCGTTCACTACGCCTCGGCGCTGCTGCTGTTCGGCGAACTCGTGTTCGTAATTGCTGTCGCGCGACCCGCTTGGCGCCGCGTGAAAGCGGGCGATGGCGACGCCGTCTACCGCCGCCTTTTCGCGGTCGCGCGCTGGAGCGTTATCGCGAGCATCGCATCGGGTGCTGCGTGGCTCGCCGCCCAAGCAGCGGTGATGAGCGGCGTGCAGGCCGCGCAGGCGATGAATCGCGAAACGCTCGGCCTGGTTCTTGGCAATACTGTCTTCGGTCACGTTTGGGTGCTGCGCTTGGGCCTCATCGTCGTGCTTGTCGCTGTGCTGCTGGCGCTGCGACGTTCGGCTGGCGATCCGCGCCGATCGCGCTTGGCGATCGTCGCCACCGTGATCGCTGCCGCGTACCTCGGCTCGCTCGCCTGGGCTGGCCATGCGGTCGCTGGAGCTGAGCCTGACGATTTCGACCAGCATCGTTGCCGATGTCGCGCATCTGCTCGCCGCAGGCGCGTGGCTGGGCGCGCTGCCGGCGCTCGTGGGCTTGCTCTCATGGCACCCACGCGCTCGACGCGCTGGCGCAGGCGACGCGGCGTTTTCGAACCTGGGTATGGCAAGCGTCGGTGTGCTGGTCGTAAGCGGTCTTATCAACGCCTGGTATCAGGTCGGCGATGTTCCCGGCGCTGATCGGTACTGACTACGGCCGCCTGCTGCTCGCGAAGCTCGGTTTGTTCGCGGCGATGCTCGGCCTAGCCGTGACCAACCGCGGAGTATCTGACCCCGCGGTTGGCAGGCGGGGATCGCGGAGCATTGCACTTGCTCCGGCGTAACACTTTCCTGGAAATCGCCGCCGGAATCGGCGTCGTGCTCATCGTCGGCGTGCTCGGCGTTACGGTCCCTGCCGCGCATCAGTCTCCGGTCTGGCCATTCGCTTACACGCTGAGTTGGCAGCCGCTTCAACAATCGGCCTGGATGCAAGTGGTTGTGACGGCGGCCGCGATTGTCGCGTGCATTTCCGCTGCGGTTGCGGTGGCAGGATTGCTCGGTCGACCGCCACGCCTTCATTTTGCCGCTCTCGCGGGGCTAGCGATTCCCGCGGGAATAGTCGCTTGGTTGCTTGCCGCACCGGCATATCCAACAACCTACTTGGTGTCGCCGGTCCGCTACACCGCCGACGCGATCGTAAGCGGCTCCGCACTCTACGCCTCGCACTGCAACGCGTGCCATGGAGATGAAGGCCGCGGAACTAGTGCCGCCGCGACCTCGCTTCCGGCCAAGCCGGTAAGTTTGACCGAGCGCGTCCCGAGTCAGCGGGAAGGAGATCTCTTTTGGTGGATCGCGCACGGCAAAACGTCGATGCCCGGATTCGCATCGCAGTTGAACGACATCGAGATCTGGAATCTGATCCAGTTCCTCGACGCTCAGGCGAGGCACGGAATGCCCTCGCCATGACCGATCGAGTCAAACCTTTGCGCCCTGTCTTTGCGCCCGACTTCACATTCGAAATCATCGGGCGCGCGCAGGAATCGCTCGAGCGGCAGCGGGAGAACCGGGTCACGCTGCTCGTGTTCTACACGCTGCCACAGTCGCTGCCGCGCCTGCGCGAACTCGCGAACAAGCAGCGTGCGATCCTGGCGGCGGGGGCACGCGTGATTGCCGTGCCGATCCGCGAGTCTTCAATTGCGGGCGATGCCCAGATCGCAACAGACGGTGAATCGATCTTCGCGATCGCCAGTCGGAACGTGGCCCATGCGTACGCGATGTTCACGCGTCAGGCCGACGGCTCGAATACAGCCGCGTACACGCATGTGGAATTTCTGGTCGATCGTGATGGCTACCTGCGAGTCCGCTGGATCGGCGTTCCTGATGCGGCGGCCGACCGGATGGCCGCAACGCTTGGTCAGATCAAGCTGCTCGTCGACGAACCCCCGCGTGAACCGGTGCAATGGGGACACAGACACTGATCGCGCGCTGAATTTCTTACCGCCTATCGCCCAGTGATTTGCGCGACGTTCGATGCAGGAGCACGACCAGTAACCCAACCAGCAATGCGGCGCCTCCACTGTGCAGCACCGCGAGCAGCAGCGGCCATTGAAGCACCACGTTGGATAACCCTGTCAGCAACTGCAACACCATCAGTGCGAGCAAGCCTCGCGCCAGATGCGAAAAGCTCGCGTGCTGCCAAAGTTGCCCGACCAAAACGCCAACGGCTGCCACGACAATGATCGCGAACACTCGATGCGTCCAGTGAATCGCGACCAGCGCCTGAAACGGAACCAACTCACCGTCGCCGGTATGGCCGAGCGCACGCCACCACGTAAATCCATGTGAAAAATCCATCGGCGGCAAGAACTCGCCCTGGCACAACGGAAAATCCGGGCATGCCAGCACGGCGTAATTGCTGCTGACCCATCCGCCCAAGCCGATCTGAATGAATACGGCGGCGAGCGCAATCAATGCCACGTGCGTGCACGCGCGGCGCGATCGTCTTTTTTGGCGCGGGTGCCTCGCGCAACGCAACCCAGGTCAGCAGTGCCAGCAGCACGATTCCGCCCAGCAGATGCAGCGTCACAATGGCCGGCTGCAGTTTCATCGTTACCGTAAGGGCGCCGAATGCGCCTTGCACGCATACCCATAGCAACGCTGCCGTCGCCAACCACGGCGAGCGCGGCGCTGCGGCGCCTGACGCTGCGCGCCGCCATGCCTGCACGGTAAGCACGATGATCAATACGCCAACGGCGAGCGCAAAGTAGCGGTGCGCCATCTCGATCCACGCTTTGCTCATCGTGACTGGACCGCTCGGCAGTGCGGTCTCCGCTTGCTGGATCTGTTCGCCGGCGGACAACGGATTCGAGTGGCCGTAACAGCCTGGCCAGTCCGGGCATCCGAGCCCTGAATCGGTCAGCCGCGTGAAACTGCCGACCATGATCAGATCGAGCGTCAGGAAGGCAGTGACCCACGCGAGCTTGCGAAACTTCTGCGGGTCGCGCGACCGCCACACATAAACGAGCGGCACAGCCGCCACTGCGACACCAAGCAGTGCCAGCCCGAGCAGCGAAACCGGTGTCATCGCACATCCTTTTGAGACCCTGTTGAGATCGATGCGGGTCGATGCGGATCGATGCGAACCCAGCCGGCTGCGACGCTCAAGAGTCTGGCGACGTCGCGCTTGACGCCGTTCGGGTCGGCATTCTTGGGCCAGCGCAGCATCAGGTTGCCGCGCGGATCGATGACCCAGATATGGTCTTGTAGCCGCGCATCCGCGGCGTTCAGGCAGTGAAAGAAATTCCCTTAGCGGCTGCTGCGGCGCTCGAATGAAGTGCGTGCCCTCATATTCACGCATCAGCATGATCGATAGCGGCACCTGGTCCGGAATCAGCCATACGCGTTCGATTTGATTGCGATCCTTGCCAGTCATCGTGCGCTGCTGCCTCATCATCAGCAGCTTGTCGGCGCAGCTTTTATCGCAGTCGCCGCCGTCGACCATGACGAACACCCAGTTGCCGCGCAATTGCCGCAAGTCGAAGACAGTGCCGTCGAGCTTCGTCATCGGCAGCGCAGGCGTCGGCCGCTGCGGCTCTATCAACGTTCCGTAATTGGTGCGGCCGGACGGCGGAGCAATGTAGTAGGCGATATACGCCGCCGCGATCGGCAAAGTGGTGATCGCAATCAGCAGATAGAGCGGGAGGTGACGCCGCCGGCGCGTTTTCATCGCTCTCGCCAGGCTTTCCAACCGAAGAAGACGGCAAGCGCCGCGATCAACACCGCGAGCGAATACCACTGGAACGCATAACCACGATGTTTCTCGACTCCGCTCGCTGGCCGCGGCCATTCGCGCCGCAAGCCGTCGGTTGCATTCCCACTCGGTACATCGCTGCGTCAGCCGAATGACAAAACGCGCGACGCTGCGACCGGTCGCTTGTTCGTAGGCCGCGTAGTCGAGGTTGTGCCAGATGCCAGGTACGCGACGCTCGGATTTGCCGCCAAGCTCGAGCAGCGCCGATGGCTGAGTCACTGCCAGCCCTTCGACGGTGACCGGCCCGACGGCGGCGTCGCAGCCGCGATGCGCGTGCCATCCTGCATGTCATGCGCTTTCAACCGCGATCGATCAGCACGGCGGGCAGCCCTTCGCCGATTACCAGCGGTGTGATCACATAGAAACCGGCGACGCCATTGAGCATCCGATTGCCCAGATAGATGGTTCCGTCAGGATCGAACACGCCGCTGACGCGAACTTTGCGCGGCAACTGCGGTCGCTGCGTCTTTCGATCGATGAGCGCGACGGCGCGATGTCGACCGGCGCGCTCCGCTCGGCCGTATCGGTCTGCGCCTGCAATGCCAGCTTTGCATCGCCGCGTCGCGTCTGCCAATCGGCGAGTGAAATCGCCGCCGCAATGCCGATCGCCGCTGCGACCCAAGCAACGATCAGCTTTCGGCGCAGCATCGATGCGGGTGGGATAATTTCGGACGGTTGTACTCCGTTATGCGAATCATCATTGTTCTCGCCCTGGCCGGCATTCTGGTGTCGCTCGGCTCGGCGCTGGTCTACCTAATTCGCGACAAGGGCACGACCAATCGCACGGTGAACGCACTGACGATCCGGGTCGGCATTTCGGTCGCACTGTTTCTGTTCATTCTGTTCAGCTATTGGATGGGCTGGATCGAACCGCGTTCGTTTGGAACCTAACGGCGAACGCAGGCGACGCTTAGAGCGCCGCCTTGTAGTTGAAGGTTGTCTACAGCCAGTAGACGACGATATAAAGCCCGACCCAGACGACGTCGACAAAGTGCCAGTACCAGGCAGCCCCTTCGAATGCGAAATGCTGATCTGGCTTGAAATGCCCGCGTATCAGACGCAGCAGCACGACCGACAACATCAGTGCGCCCACAAACACGTGAAAGCCGTGAAAACCGGTGAGCATGAAGAACGTCGAGCCGAAGATGCCCGATGTCAGCCGCAGGTTCAAGTCGCGGTACGCATGACCGTATTCGTAGATCTGCACGCCGAGGAAGGTGACACCCAACAGGACCGTGATCGCGAGCCACATGATCGTTCTGCTGCGATGATTGGCGCGCAGCGCGTGGTGCGCGATCGTTATCGTCACACCGGAGGACAGCAGCAACGCAGTGTTGATCGTCGGTAGCCAGAATGGACCGAGAGTCTCGAACGGATCGACGGTTCCGGCCGGACCGGCGTGCGGCCATGTGGGAACGAAATCGGGCCATAACAGCTGGTGATTGAAGTCCCCAAGCAGCGGCGCGCTGATAACGCGGGCATAAAAAAGCGCGCCGAAAAACGAAGCGAAAAACATCACCTCGGAAAAGATGAACCAGCTCATTCCCCAGCGGAACGAGATGTCGACCTTGTGGTTGTAGTCGCCGTGCTCGGATTCGCGCGACACGATCGAAAACCAGCCGACCAGCATGTAGGCAAGCGTCGACAGGCCGATCGCCAGTGAGAACCAGCCGAGTGAATTGTGATTGACGATCATCGCCGCGCCGAACATCGTGAAAATCATCGCAATGCTGCCGACAGCGGGCCATTGCGATGGCGCCGGCACGAAATACAGCGGGCGATGCGCGGATGCAGGCCCGTGAGTGGGATGCGTTGCGCTGTGCGATTCAGGCATTTTTTCCGTTTCCCGTTGTCGATCAGCGTACGACCAGGTTGACGATAACGATCAACACGATGACAAAGAGCGCCGCCGCAGCGACGCCCGTGATAATGACGAATACCGGATTAAGTTGGTTCGCGTCCTTTTCGTAGTCTGATTTGCGGCGTACGCCAAAGAACGACCACAGCACCGCGCGTGCCGTTTGCGCAAAGCCGACACGCGACCTTGCGGGGATTTCTTTACCGGGTTCGTGATCCATAAACGCGCGTTCATTGCACGGCCGCCACCGCTCCTGCGACCTCGAAGAACGTATAGGACAACGTGATCGTCTTCACATCCGCGGGTAACTTCGGATCGATGAAAAACAGCACCGGAAACTGACGCGTCTCGCCGGCGGCCAGCGTCTGCTGCTGAAAGCAAAAACACTCGAGCTTTTGCAGATACTGTGCCGCTTGCATCGGCGCATAGCTCGGAATCGCCTGGCCCGCCATCGGGCGATTCTCAAGGTTGACGAGATCGTATTGCACTTGCACCAGTTCGCCCGGGTGCACCTCAACATGGTTTTTGTGCGGCTTGAAGCGCCACGCACCTTGCTTGTTGGCGTCGAATTCGATGACCACCGTACGGCCGAGGTCAACCTGCGTGCTGCGCGCCGCGCGCTCGGTGCCCGAGTCGCGCGCGGTCAAGACGTTAATGCCAGTGATCTCGCAGATCTTGCGATACAGCGGCACCAGCGCGAACCCGAAACCGAACATCAGCACCGAAACGACAATCAGTTTGCGCAAAATCGTCCGGTTGCTCGACTGTGAGACGCGCGGCTCGGTTTTCATCTCATCCGCCGCTCAAGAACCAATACTTCGCAATGACGCCAGCAAAGAAAACGAGCGCGACCGACAGCAAGATCAATGCGGTGCTGTCAGATTGCGGTTGCGCGCAGCCATCATGCGTCATCACTTGACCACCGGTGGTGTTTCAAAGGTGTGAAATGGCGGCGGCGACGGCAGGGTCCATTCAAGCCCGCCATCGATCGAATGCCACGGATCGGCCGCGGCCTGCGGACCACCTCGGATGCACTTGATGATGATGTAAAGAAACAGCAGTTGTGCCACACCGAATCCGAATGCACTGATCGTTCCGATCGCGTGAAAGTCGGCGAACTGCATCGGATAGTCCGCATAACGCCGCGGCATACCTGCCAGTCCAAGAAAGTGCATCGGAAAAAATGTGGCGTTAAAAAAGATCATCGACAGCCAGAAATGCCACTTGCCGAGTGTTTCGTCGTACATATGACCGGTCCACTTTGGCAGCCAGTAATACGCACCCGCAAACAGTGAGAACAGCGATCCCGCCACCAAGACGTAGTGAAAGTGCGCAACGACGTAGTAGGTGTCCTGCACCTGGATATCGATCGGTGCCACAGCGAGGATCAGTCCGGTAAAACCGCCGATTGTGAACACGAAGATAAAACCGATCGCAAACAGCATCGGCGTCTCGAACGTTAGCGAGCCGCGGTACATCGTCGCGATCCAGTTGAACACTTTCACGCCGGTGGGCACAGCGATCAGCATCGTCGCGTACATGAAGAATAGCTGCCCGGTGACCGGCATGCCGGTCGTGAACATGTGGTGCGCCCACACGATGAACGACAGGATCGCGATCGACGCAGTGGCGTAGACCATCGACGCATAACCGAACAAGGGTTTGCGCGCGAACACCGGGATCACCTGCGAAATAATTCCAAAGCCCGGCAGGATCATGATGTAGACCTCGGGGTGGCCGAAGAACCAGAAAATGTGCTGGAACATCACCGGGTCGCCGCCGCCCGCCGCGTTAAAAAAGCTCGTGCCAAAGTGGCGGTCGGTCAGCGTCATGGTGATCGCCCCCGCCAGCACCGGCATCACCGCGATCAGTAGGTACGCCGTGATCAGCCAGGTCCAGACGAACATCGGCATCTTCATCAGCGTCATGCCAGGCGCGCGCATATTCAGGATCGTCGTGATGATGTTTATCGATCCCATGATCGAGCTCGCGCCCATGATGTGCAGCGCAAAGATCGCGAGATCCATTCCCGGACCCATTTGGACTGTCAGCGGCGCATACAGAGTCCAACCGCCCGCCGTCGCGCCGCCTGGCACAAAGAACGACACAACGAGCAACAACGCCGCCGGCGGCAACAACCAGAAACTAAAGTTGTTCATGCGCGCGAAGGCCATGTCCGGCGCGCCAATCATCAGCGGAACCTGCCAGTTCGCGAAGCCGACGAACGCCGGCATGATCGCGCCGAACACCATGATGATGCCGTGCATCGTGGTCAACTGGTTGAAGAACTCCGGCCGCCAAAACTGCAACCCCGGTTCAAACAATTCAAGGCGAAGGCCGAGCGCTAATGTGCCGCCGAACATGAACATCGCGAAGGAGAACCACAGATACATCGTGCCGATGTCCTTGTGGTTGGTCGCATACAGCCAGCGGCGCCACCCATACGGCGCATGGTCGTGACCAGCATCGTGCGCATGGTCATGCGCAGGTCCGGGTGCAAGCGGCGGGGTGACGGCGCTCATGATTGATTCCTAATGACTCTCTATTTGGCACCCGCGCGCGCCGCGCGGACTTCAGAAGGTTGCACGAGGTCACCTTTGTTGCCGAACGAGTTTTTGACGTGGGTTGTAACGGCTCCCAACTCGACGTCGGACAAGCCCTTCCATGAAGGCATCGCGTTTTTCCCGTTCAACAGGATCTGCAGCATCTCCGGCGTGTTGGCAACGACCTTGCTGCCGGCTAGGGGCGGAAAAGCAGGCGGCGCACCCAAACCCGTGGGCTGATGACACACCTGGCAATTCGCCTGGTAGACCTTTTCCCCATGTGCAACGAGCTCGGGCAGGGTCCAGACCTTGGCAGGATCATCGGCCAGCGCCGCCAGCGCCTGCTTCCGGGTTGCAACCCACTTCGTATAGTCCTCGGCCGAAACGACTTGCACCGCAATCGGCATAAAGGCGTGATCCTTGCCGCATAGCTCATAGCAGCGGCCATAAAACGTTCCGATCTGACCGACGCGGAACCATGCATCGCGCGTAAAGCCCGGAATCGCGTCCTGCTTGACCCCCAGTGCCGGCACCGCCCACGCATGAATGACGTCGTTCGCCGTGAGGATGATGCGAACTTTTCGATTGACGGGCACCACTAGCGGCTCAGTCACCTCGCTCAGGTAGTTCGCGGTCTTGGGTTCGTTGCCCTCGATCTGTGCGCGCGGTGTGGCCAAACGCGACAAGAAGCCGATGCCTTCGCCTTCGCCTCTTATGTAGTCGTAGCCCCACTGCCACTGATAGCCGGTCACTTTGACGGTCAGATCGGCATTGCTGGTGTCCTTCATCGCAACTATGGCTTGGGTGGCGGGCAATGCCATCACGATGATGATGATGAATGGAATTACGGTCCAGACGATCTCGACCGTCGTGCTCTCGTGCCAATTGGCGGCGATTGCGCCTTTCGATTTGCGGTGCTTCCAGATCGAATAGAACATCACGCCAAAGACGAGGACAAAAATGGCGCTGCAAATGATCAGCATGAAGTCATGCAGCACATAAATGTCTTCCGCCAAGCGGGTGACCGGCGGTGGCAGGTTGTAACGGCTTTGCACCGCTGCGGCGGCGTTACCTGCCACGATCGAGAGCGTCGCAAGCGCTATACCTCTGACGCCACTGATGGCTGCATGGCTGAGGTTCATTGCCGCTTCATCGCCTTTTGAATCAACCAAGTGTTTGCTTCGGGGGAGTGGCGGCGAATTATACGGATGAGATTGGCGCGGCTTGTGTGCGCGACTGCTACGCGGTCGCATGTGCACTCCAGCGATTAGTTAATGCGCCGGGCTTTGGGCGGACGCGCGCCCGGCGCAATTACAAGGCAAGCGAATGCTGCATTCCGGCTGCCACGCCTTCAGCGCTACTTTGGCGGGATGCGGAGATTCTGTCCCGGGTAAATTTTGTCCGGATGCGTCAGCATCGGCTTGTTCGCCTCGAAGATTTTCTGGTACGAGTTGGCGTCACCGTAAAACTCCTTGGCAATCTTGGATAGTGTGTCGCCCTTGACCACGGTGTAGTACTGCGATGCCGGCTGCGACAAATCGACCGTCATGTTGTCGTCGACGGCCGCGATGCCGTGCACGTTGCCGGTGGCCAGGATAATTTTCTCCTTGGTAGCCTGATCCTGGGCGATCCCGTAGACCTTGGCGGTCGCGCTGGCGCCATCGTAGGTCACAGTCAGACCAGTCGCGGTCAGCCCCATCGAACTGATGTAGTTCTCGATCGCGGTTGCTGCTTCGCGATTAGCCGCGGCAATCGCCTCCGGGTCTGCTGTTGCCTCGCTCTGGGCCGCTTGTGCCTTCTTGCCGAATAGTTTTTCTCCGGCATCTTTGAAAAAAGAGATAAGTGACATTGAACGCTCCGGTGGTTAAATGCAATCCAGTTTTTATTTAACTATGTTTGCCGGGAACGACGGCTCGCTAACTCGGCGCGAAGCGTTTCGACCGTGATTGCCGTAACGCCGCCTAAGCTGGGTTTCGGCTTCCACGCGTGACCATAGGCCACCTCGAAGGTTAGTCGGATCCGGCCATCCTCCCCTCGCTGCGCGTCAAGCGCACTGAGCATTTGGCGCGCCTGCCGGCCCGACGGCAGCGATTGCGCACGATCGTCGCGCGGGTTTCCGCCCAGAGCGCGGACTTCGCGCAACAGATCCTGTGGCGACGCGTAGGTCAGCGTGATGACCTCAGCATCCATCACAGGGGTCGCAAAACCGCTCGCGACCATCATGTCGCCGAAATCATGCATGTCTACAAACGGCATCGCCCGTAAATGGGGCAGGGCTCGGGCCGCGGCAGCGCGCAGCTCCTTCAGCGTATCGGGCCCGAAGCAGCTGAACATCAGCAGGCCGTCGGTTTTCAGCACCCGTTTCCATTCGGGAAAGACGGTGTGCGGCTCCGGATGCCAATGCAGCATGAGGTTTGAAAACACAAGCTCGACACTGTCATCGGCGATCGGCAATCGACCGCCGTCGCCGGCCACACGGTGCGATGACGCGCCGTGCAGCCAGCGGCCAGCTCGTGTACGTATCCGATCCGCTTCGGCCGCTTTCAGCATGCGCTCGGAAATGTCGAGCCCGATCCAATCGGCGCGTGGATACTGCATCAACAAAGGCGCGCGCGTCTCGCCCGCGCCGCAGCCGATATCCAGAATACGATGCGGCGCCAAACGGATGTACTGCAGCCGCTCGATCAGCCGTCGCCCAACTTCACGCGGCAGCGCCGCACTCTCGCCGAAACGTGCAGCGCGAGCATCGAACTGACGCCGTACGGTGGCAACGCGTGCCGGAATGCGCGGCGGCGCGACCATCGTCGGCGTTAGTTCGGAAGTTCCAGGACCCAGTGGCATCGTCGATCGAGTATATGCAGCTATGCTCGATCGAACCGGCTTGAATCATGTTGCGTTCTCTGGTGTATCGGTTGCTGCCTCTGCGCTGTGTCGTGTGCGAACTCCACCCCGGCGCACCGGCGACTTCGATTTGCACCCAATGTGAGGCCGACTTTTTTGCCGCAGAGACCGCGCGCTGCGAGCGCTGTGCGATATGCGTACCGGATGGGCAAACCGGCGCGCCGCGCATCTGCGGGCGCTGCCTGGCCAATGGGCCGCACTTTGATGCAACGACGACGTTGGCAGACTATGTCTCTCCGGTCGACGGGATGGTGATCGCGCTGAAATTTACCGCCCGATTGGATCTCGCCCAATTTTTTGGGCGACTGTTGGCAAACCGATTGTCGTCGGCGATGCCACCCGCCTCGGACGATGCCGTTGTTATGCCGGTGCCGCTGGCGTTCGAGCGAGCGCGCCAGCGCGGGTTCAATCAATCGCACCATATCGCACGCGCTTTCGCTATCGCTGCTCACCGCCGCCTCATCGTCGATCGATTGCTCCGTATCCGCCACACACCCCCACAACAATCTCTGGCGCTGAAGGAGCGGCGACGCAACGTTCGGGGTGCGTTTGCCGTCGAGGGAAGCTTGAGCGGCCAACACGTTTTCGTCGTCGATGACGTGATGACCACCGGCAGCACGCTCGATGAAGTGGCGCGCGTGCTTAAACAGGCCGGCGCAGCGCATGTTCACAACTTGATCGTCGCGCGCACCCCGTAGCCGATGTTTCACATCGTTCTGGTCGAGCCGGAGATCCCACCCAATACTGGGAATGTCATTCGGCTTGCGGCAAACACCGGCGCGCAACTGCACCTCGTTTCGCCGCTTGGCTTCGACCTGGACGACAAGCAACTGCGGCGCGCCGGGCTTGACTATCGCGAATTCGCGGCGGTGAAAGTGCACACAAGCTTCGATGCTCTCGTTGCAAACGAGAACCCGCCCCTAGACCGTGCGTTCGCGTTTACCACGCGCGGGGCACGCCTGCTGAATGACGTTAGGTTCGCACCGAACGACTGGTTTGTCTTCGGCAATGAGACCGCCGGGCTATCCGACGCTATTCGTGAACGCTTTGCTCAGAGCCAGAGGATCAGGTTACCGATGCGTCCCGGCAACCGCAGCCTGAACCTGTCGAACGCCGTCGCCGTGGTGATCTTCGAAGCGTGGCGTCAAGCGAACTATGCAGGCGGACGATGACGTGCCGTTATCCCAGCGACACATCGCCGATAGCCGGGCGCGTCAACCGCGCTGCAGCCATATCGGCACTTAGTAGGCTGAGCAAACGCGCCGGCGTGCGCTCGACCCGCAGCAAGGCGCGATGCTCGTGTCTGATCAACCCTTCGCCGGCTGCATGCTCCAAAAACTGCAGCAACGAGTCAAAGTAGCCTTCGACGTTGAGCAGCCCGACCGGCTTGGCCTGCAGCCGCAGTTGCAACCACGTCAGCATCTCGAACATTTCTTCGAGCGTACCGAAGCCACCCGGCAGCACGATAAAGGCATCGCTGCGGAGCGCCATCGTCTGCTTACGTGTGTGCATCGAATCCACGATCGTCAACTCGGTCAAGCCCTGGTGCGCGACCTCGGGGCGCATCAAGTGTTCGGGAATGACGCCGACAACGCGACCCCCGTGCGCGAGCGCTTCATCGGCCAGCGCGCCCATCAGACCAACATGGCCGCCGCCGTACACCAACTCGATGCCACTCTGGGCCAACAACCGCGCCGTGTCGCGCGCTGCCGACACGTACTCGGCTCGCCGGCCTGGCTGCGAGCCGCAGAACACGCATACGGCGCTGGGCGTCACGAAAGCTGCGCTTCCACCTTCGGCTCGCGCGCCAGCAGGGCATGCAGCGCCTCCGAGGGCGTCAACGCCCCGTCGATCACCGCGCAGACGGCCTCGGTAATGGGCATGTCTATGTGGCATTGCCGCGCGCGCGCCAGCACCGCATGCGCCGAACGGACACCTTCGGCGACGTGACCGAGATCAGCGACCGCCGCTTCCGTCGTTGCGCCGCGTCCAAGAGCCAAGCCCACTTTGCGGTTACGCGAAAGATCACCGGTAGCGGTCAAGATCAAATCGCCGATGCCGGTCAGTCCCATGAAGGTTTCGGCGCGCGCTCCCAACGCGATACCGAAGCGAGTCATCTCGGCCAGGCCGCGCGTGATTAGTGCCGCACGTGCATTCAGCCCGAGGTCAAGCGCGTCGGAGATGCCGGTCGCTATCGCCATCACATTCTTGACGGCACCGCCGACCTCGACCCCGACTACGTCATCGGTCGAATAGATCCGCAGCGCCCCGGCGTGCAATGCCTCGGTGACGCGCTCGCAAAAGTCTGGCGCGCCAGCCACCGTCAGAGCAGTCGGCAAGCCGCACGCGACCTCGATTGCAAAGCTCGGCCCGGACAACGGCCCTGCGTCGGCACGCTCGCCCATTTCTTCGCGCACGATCTGATGCGGCAGTTGCTCAGTCGATTGCTCGAGCCCCTTGCACAGCCAGACAAGCGGTGCATTCGGCGCGCTCTCGCTGACGTCACGCACTATCGAGCGCAATGCAGCGGTGGGAGTTGCTACCAGGATCAAGCCGCTATCCGAAGCGGTGTGCTTTACAGCACCGTGCAGATCGTCGGTGAAATGGAGCGATCCGGATAAAGCGAGCGACGGCAGATATCGGGCGTTGACTCGATCGCGTGCGAGCAGTGCGCATTGGTCGGGGTTCCGCGCGTACAACACAACCGAGTGCCGTGCGCTCAACACGGCCGCGATCGCAGTGCCCCACGCGCCTGCGCCGAGCACCGCAATGTTCATACGGCCAACTACGCGCTGGCAGCGCCGTTACCGGGGGCGGGGGCGGCCGTTGCAGTGTTGGCCGATTGCTGCTGCATCGCCGCCATTTTCTGCGAATAAAAAGCTTCGAAGTTGATCTCCGCCAGATGAATCGCGGGCAATCCGGTGCGCGATATCAAGTCGGCAATATTGGCGCGCAGATACGGATAGATAATCCCGGGACACACGACGCCGAGCACAGGGCCCATCTGCTCGCCGCTCAGGTTGCGGATCTCGAAAATACCGCCCTGTTTGCCTTCGACCAGGAACAGCACCTTGTCTTTGACCTTTGCAGTCGCGGTCACACGCACGACGACTTCGTGCACAGCGTCGACCACCGCCGAATTGCTGACCTCTAACTGAATGTCGACCGACGGCGCTTCGGCTTCGAGAAAAATATGCGGCGCGTGCGGCATTTCGAGCGACGCATCCTTCAGATAGACGCGCTGCAACTGAAATACCGGGGCCTGGTCTGTGGCGACGGAGCCAGCGGCGCCCACGGCGGGGGTAGTGTCGGTCATTAGTTTCCTTGCAATCAATGTGGGACTACGCGGCCAGCAGTTGGGTGAGCTTGCCGTCACGATCGAGCGCCGACAGTTCGTCGAAGCCGCCGACGTGGGTGTCGCCGATAAAAATCTGCGGCACCGTGCGGCGCCGGGTTCGGGTCGTCATTTCATCGCGCCGCGCAGGCTCGAGATCGACCCTGATCTTCTCGATGATGCTAACGCCGCGCGCTTTCAGCAGCGCTTCGGCACGATCGCAAAAAGGACATGTCCCGGTGCTGTACATGACGACGTGCGCTGTCATCCGATCCCCGTCACGTCCTGATGGGCAATCCGGCTTCGCGCCATGCTGCAAGGCCTCCGCCGAGCACAAAAACGTCGTTGAAACCGCTCGACCGCAATTGCGCAGCCACCTTGCCGGCAGCCCGACCGTTCGCGCAGACGACGATCACCGGTTTGTCTTTCTTCAATGCGCCAGCACCGTCTTTGACCTTGTCAGCCGGAAGGTTGCGCGCGTTCGGCAGAGAACCTTTGGCAAACTCCTCCGGCGGGCGAATATCGACGATGATCGCATTCTTGCCGTTGATCAGCTGCGTTACTTGCAACGTTGTCAACGCGGCTCCGGACGCTTGGCCTCGGACCAGTGGCCATAGCAGCATCGCGCCGCTGGCAAACGCGATCGCAATCAGGAAAATATTTTCGATCAGAAACTGCACGACGAAGCGACGCGGCCGGCGATGAAGGGCGCAAATTATAGAATAGGCCGATGTACAGACTTGTACTGCTGCGTCATGGCGAGAGCCAGTGGAACCTCGAGAATCGTTTCACTGGCTGGACCGATGTCGATCTGACCGAAAATGGCCGGCGCGAGGCGAAAGCAGCCGGCGAGCTGCTGCGGCAGGAAGGGTTCACGTTCGACATTGCCTATACGTCGGTACTAAGACGGGCAATTCGCACATTGTGGATCGCGCTCGACGCGCTGGATTTGATGTGGCTGCCGGTCGTCCACAGCTGGCGTTTGAACGAGCGCCACTATGGAGCGCTGCAAGGGCTCAACAAGGCCGAAACCGCGGCCAAATTCGGCGAAGAACAGGTGCTCAAATGGCGCCGCGCTTATGCGGTGGCGCCGCCGCCGCTGCCTGTTTCCGATCCCCGACGGATCGTCGACGACCCGCGCTACAAACACGTGCCCGCCAACGAAATGCCGGCCACCGAGAGCTTGAAAGACACCGTCGCGCGCGTGATTCCGTTCTGGAAAGACTCGATAGCGCCCGCGATTCTGCGCGACCGGCGCGTTTTGGTCACCGCCCACGGCAACTCGCTACGTGCGCTGATCAAGCATCTCGATTGCGTTTCCGACGACGAAATCGTGACGCTTAACGTGCCGACCGCACGTCCGCTAGTCTATGAGCTCGATTCCGAACTTAAGCCGATCCGGCATTATTACCTCGGCGACGCGGCCGAGATCGCGCGCGCCGTCCAGGCGGTAGCCGCGCAAGGCCAGGCGAGGATCGGGTAAACACCGCCAACCGATCCATCGGCGCGCTGTGTGGGGAACGTAATGAAGTCAGTGGCTGTCGGACACACGGTTAGGCTATCGGCACGACGGTTGCAATCGTGGCTACGGGCCTATACTTTGAACTAGGTTTCCAAGAGCGGCCTTTTGCTTCGCTTATGCAGTTGGCAGCGCGCTAGTGTCTAGTGACAAACTGAGCGACGAACGTCGAAAATGGGGGTGGCATGGCTGGCAGGGCTCGTAGTTTCGGATTAATCGGCGTCGGCGCCATCGCCGGCGTGCTGGTCAGCCTGGGCATTTCTGCCTACGCGTTCCGCGACACCCGCGGACCGATCCCTCTGGAAGAGATTCGCGCCTTTACCGACGTCTTCGGCGCGGTAAAAGCCAACTACGTCGAGCCGGTCGACGATAAGAAACTAATGCACGAGGCGATCTCGGGCATGCTCGCCGGGCTCGATCCTCACTCGGCGTATCTGGATGCCGATGCGTTCAAAGACATGCAGAGCGATATTCAGGGCGAATTTGGCGGCCTGGGTATCGAAGTCGGTGCCGAAGAAGGCATCATCAAAGTGATCGCGCCGATCGACGACACGCCGGCGGCACGCGCCGGTATCAAGGCCGGCGATTTGATCATCAAGATCGACGACAAGGTCACACGCGGGCTGACATTGCCCGAGGCAGTCAAGCTGATGCGCGGCAAGCCGCGTACGTCGATCACTTTGATCATCGCGCGCAAGGGCGAGGACAAGCCGCTGGAATTCAAGTTGGTGCGCGATGTGATTCGCGTGCAGTCGGTGAAGTCGAAATTGATCGAGCCGGGCTACGGTTTTATTCGCGTTTCACAGTTCAAGGAAAAAACCGTTGACGATCTCGTGAAGCACGTCAACGATCTGTACAAACAAGGCCCGCTGAAAGGACTCGTACTCGATATTCGCAATGACCCGGGCGGCCTGTTGCATTCGGCAGTCGGCGTGTCGGCAGCGTTCTTGCCGGCAAAAGCACTGGTCGTTTCGACCGACGGTCGCACCGACGATGCGCGCCGCAAGTTCGTCGCAGCCCCCGAAGATTACTTGCGCGGTCGTGGTGAAGATATTCTTTCGAAGCTGCCGCCGCAGGCCAAGACAGTGCCGCTGATCGTGCTTGTGAACGGCGCTTCGGCGTCCGCTTCGGAGATCGTGGCCGGCGCCCTGCAGGATCACAAGCGCGCGGTCGTGCTCGGCACGCAGACTTTCGGCAAGGGCTCAGTTCAGACCATCATTCCGCTGCGCGTCGATGGCGATCAGCCGGCGGCGATCAAGCTCACCACCGCGCGTTACTACACGCCCAAGGGCCGCTCGATTCAAGCCAAAGGCATCGTCCCCGACTTCATTGTCGAAGACACTCCCGAGGGCAACTTCGCCGGCTTTAACGTGCGCGAAGCCGATCTGGTGCGGCATCTGGAAAACGCCAAGGTCGAAGACGCGACCCGCGCGGCGACGGTGCCCGGCGCTTCGGCTCCGCGCGGCTCAGCCACCCCATCCGCGGCGCCGGTGAAGCCGATCGACGGCAAATCGGTATCGCCGAAGCGTTACGACTGGGGCGCGCCCGAGGATTACCAGCTGCTGCAGGCGATCAATCATCTGAAGGGAAAGCCGGTCGACGTTGCCAAGCCGAAGCCCGATAGCGTGGCGACGTCGCCAGCGCGCTAGCAGTTAGCGTATAAAAATACGGGCCGCGCTGCGGCCCGTTTTCTTTTATGACCGACGCTCATTTCAGCGATAACCAGCTGCTGCGCTACTCGCGCCACATTCTGCTAAACGAGATCGGCGTCGAAGGCCAGCAGAAGATTCGTACGGCGCGCATGCTCGTCATTGGCGCCGGTGGGTTGGGGTCGCCCGCCGCCTACTACCTCGCATCGGCCGGAGTGGCCTCGATCGTCCTGGTCGACGGCGATGCGGTCGATCTGACCAACTTGCAGCGGCAGATTCTGCACACCACTGAGCGTGTCGGAACGCCGAAGGCACACTCCGGACAAGCGGCGTTGCACGCGATCAATCCCGAAGTCGAAGTGACTCCCATTGCACGCCGCGTCGACGCCGCCGCTCTCGACGAGTTGGTGCAACAAGCCACGATCGTTCTGGATTGCTCAGACAACTTCGCGACACGCCATGCAACCAATCGAGCGTGTGTGATGCATCGGAGGCCGCTGGTCTCCGGCGCCGCGATCCGGTTCGACGGCCAGATCGCGGTGTTCGATCTGCGTGCCGACGAGTCGCCGTGTTACGCGTGCCTGTTTCCGCCGGCTGATGCGGAGAAAATGCGGCCGAGGATGAGCTGTGTTCGACGATGGGTGTGTTTGCGCCGCTGACGGGCATCATCGGAACGATGCAGGCCGGCGAGGCGCTAAAGCTCGCCGCCGGGGTTGGCGAAACGCTGCACGGCCGGCTGCAGATGCTCGACGCGCTGACGATGCGCTGGCATTCGGTACGCGTCACGCGCGATCCGAGCTGCCCGGTGTGCGCCGACCACTAAAGTCTTAGCCGACGAGCGCCGGCATCTGAACCTCGAGCCCTTCGGCCGGTGTCTTGCGAAATCCGCTCTTCGCAAAGCGGTGCCAGCGGCCGAGGACGAAAGCAAGGACCAGCGCGGCACGCGCGCCCGGGTCGAACGACTCCGGCAATTCCTTTTCGCCGACCGCAACCTTAAAACTCTGCTTGATCGATGCTTCAATGCGCTCGAACAGTTGATTCATGCGCTCCTGCAGGCGCTCGTTCTCGTTGACCAGCGCATCGCCGATCAGTACGCGCGTCATGCCGCGATTGGTCTGGGCAAAGTCGAGCAGCATGCTGACCATCGCCTGGACCTGTTTCAGACCCGATGGCTCCTCGGTGCTGATCTTGTTGATCAGGCCGAAGATGGTCGTTTCGATGAATTCGATCAAGCCCTCGAACATTTGGGCCTTGCTCGCAAAGTGGCGATACAACGCGGCTTCCGACACAGCGAGCCGCGCCGCTAGTGCCGCGGTGGTGACCTTTTCACCCTTCGGGTCCTCGAGCATCGAGGCCAGCATCTGCAGAATTTGCAGCTTGCGCGCACCGGGTTTACGCGTGCTTTGCGCTTGGATGTCCATGACGATCCGTCGGCGACGTGGGTGGGAATAACCCGGTCGGCCGGCGGCCGACGTGAAGGCATACTATCTTAGAAACCCGCGCCTGCGACCACTTTCGCGCTCGGCCAAAGGGTGGAAGTGGGCCGGAATCGCGGGCCGGATAATCGCTTCAGCAGGCGCTGCGGCTATCGAAAGTTGCAGAAGCAGTACGAGATGGCGGCCAGCGGATTTTCACGCGCGCCGAAGAGCAGCTCGAGGTCACGTCTGACTGCGCCGCCACCCTTAGAGCCCAGGTCGAGCACGCCATCAAGTCCGAGCCCGCTCCGCACCGCGGCGGCGATGCGGCCGAAGAAAAACGACAAGTAACGGCCAAGCCCGCGCGGTTCGGGCTCGACGTACTCGAGCCCATACGATTCGCCCAGATTGGCGCGCTTAGCGGCGCTTTTTATCGCGACGTCGATTCCGCCGAGCGCATCGACCAAGCCCCGTTCTTTGGCTTGCGCTCCGGTCCACACCCGGCCTTGCGCTACCTCGTTGATTTTTTCCGGCGTCGACTTACGGCGCTCGGCGACCAGGCCGATAAATTCCCGATAGTTCGAGTTGACGACCAGCTCGAGCGACTGCGCCAATCGCTTGTCGACCGGCTGGCGCACGTCGATAGCTCCCGCCAACCAGGTCGTCGCTACACCGTCGACATTAACGCCGACTTTTTCCATCGTGCCCTCGAACGTCGGCAGCAAGCCAAACACGCCGATCGATCCGGTGATCGTGGCCGCGTCGGCAATGACTTCGTCGGCACCCATCGCGATCCAATAACCGCCCGACGCAGCGACATCGCCCATCGAAGCCACGACCGGCTTGCCCGCCTTGCGTGTCAGGTCGAGTTGCTCGCGAATGATCTCGGAGGCCTGCACCAGTCCGCCGGGAGAATCGATGCGCAACACCACCGCCTTGATGCTGTCGTCCTGCCGTGCGCGCTGTATCAGCTCGACCATCGTGCGTGCGCCGACGCGGCCTTGCTGCGCATCACCGCCGGTGATTTCGCCCTGCGCAACGATTACACCGACCGCATCGCCGCCGAGCGGCTGCCGGGTGCGACGCACGTACGAATACAACGAAATTTGCCGGAATGTTTCGCTGTCTTCATCGCTGCGCGGAGCGCCGCTCTGCAGCAGCCCTTCGCGAAACTGATTGCGCGTCTTCAGTCCGTCGACCAGCTTTTCCTTGAGTGCCAAACGTGCGATGTCGCCTTCGGCGGCCGCCAACCGCTGCGGCAGATCGGCGATCACAGCGTCGACTGTTCCCGACTTCAGCTTGCGCACACGCTCCACATCGCCGGTCCACGTTGACCACAAACCGTTCAGCAGCAACGCGTCGGCTTCCTTCGCCTCGGGTGTTGCCGCAGTGCGCGTAAACGGCTCGGCAAAACTCTTGTAGCGCCCGGCTTGAAATGCGTTCACTTTCACGCCAAGCTTGTCGAGCAGCGTCTTGTAATAGCCGCGCCTGCCTTCGAGCCCGCGCACGGTAAGCGCGCCAGTGGGGTGCAAATACAACTCGTTGGCATGCGCTGCGAGGTAATACTGGCCCTGACCGTAATTCTCGCCCCACGCGTACACCGACTTGCCGCTCGCCTTGAAGCGTTCGAGAGCGGCACCAATCTCGCGCAACGTCGCGATACCCGCCCCGCGCATCTCGTCTAGAACGAGCACTGCGCGTGTAATCCGCTGGTCCTTGGCGGCAGCGTCGATCGCCGCCAGAACGTCTCGTACGCGCGTCTCAAAACGCTGTTCGCCGAGCGCCTCTGCAAGCGCCGCCTCGCGCGGCCCGATCGTGTATTCCTCGACGATGTCCCCTTGCAGATTGATCACCAACGCAGTGTCCGGCCCGAGAGCGGCCGGCCCATCGCTGGTCAACCACGCCAACAACAACACCGCGACGATCGCGAGGAACAGCAAGTTGAATATCAACTGCCGCGTGAAATTGAGCAAGCTCCACAGACCGCCGAAAAAGCGACGAATGAAGCCCGGACGAGCAGACATGGAAAACTCCAATCAATGCGACTTGATCATCGTACCGACGCCCTGGTCGGTCAGGATCTCGAGCAACAGGCAATGATCGACCCTGCCGTCGATGATGTGCACCGAGTTCACTCCGCTTTTGGCGGCTTCCAGTGCGGATGAGATCTTGGGGAGCATGCCGCCGGAAATTGTGCCGTCGGCAAACAGGTCGTCGATCTGCCGCGCCGACAGTCCGGTCAACAGCTTGCCGCTCTTATCGAGCACACCCGGCGTGTTGGTCAACATCACGAGCTTCTCGGCCTTCAGAATTTCGGCGATCTTGCCGGCCACGACATCGGCATTGATGTTGTAGGTCAGATTGTCTTCGCCGAAACCGATCGGCGATATCACCGGTATGAACGCGTCGTCCTGCAACGCCTTGACGACGGCAGGATTGATCGCTTCGATTTCACCGACGTGGCCGATATCATGACTCTTCGACGGATCACCGATATCGAGCAACCGCAGCTTGCGCGCACGAATCAGTCCGCCATCCTTGCCGGTCAGTCCGACCGCCTGACCGCCGAAGCGATTGATCAGCGTTACCAGTTCGCCTTGCACTTCGCCCGCGAGCACCCATTCGACGACTTCCATCGTCTCGGTGTCGGTGACGCGCATTCCTTGAATAAAAGTCGATTTCTTTCCCACCCGTTCGAGCGCTTCGTCGATCTGCGGGCCGCCGCCATGCACGACGACAGGATTCATACCCACCAGCTTTAACAGCACGACATCGTGCGCGAACGCTTCTTTCAGATTCTGATCGACCATCGCGTTGCCGCCGTACTTGACGACGATGGTCTTGCCGTGGAAACGCCGGATATAGGGAAGCGCCTCGGACAGAATTTCCGCTTTTAGCTGCGGGGCGATCAGCGCGGTGTCGGCAATCGTAGGAACGGAAATCGCGGCATCCATGGGCGCGCAAATGTTACACGCGCATTCTTGCGCAAAAGAAAGTCTTTGTTACGGTGCGCGGGGGCGAACTTCGACTTCGACAGGCTGCGTGACGAGCTTCTTGTCGCGTGTTTCAAGACGCAACTCGACCTTGATCTTTTCGCCGGTCGCAAGCGGACGCTTCAAGTCCATCAGCATCATGTGATGTCCGCCGGGCTTTAATTCGACGGTACTGCCGGGCGGCAGATCAAGACTGCGAAGCGGCCGCATACGCATGACGCCGCCATCCATCGCCATCTCGTGAATCTCGACGACGCCGGCGACGTCGCTCGACGCGCCGACGATTCGTGCTCCGTCGCGCGACGTCAGCTGCATGAACGCGCCGGTTCCCATCTGCCCCGCTACAGTGGGTCTCGCCCACGCCGATTTGACGTCGACCTCGGCGCCGCGCTGCGCGTGAACCGCGAACGACATTGCCGCCACCAGCAGAGCTATCGCCGACCGTTTCATCGCCATCCTCGATTACAAGACGTAGCGCGCCAGATCTTCATCCTGCGCCAGATCGGCCAATCTAGCATCGACGTATGCGGCATCGATAAGCACCTTTTGCGATTCGCCGCTTACCTGGCTGCCGGCGCCGAACGACACTTCCTCGAGCAGCTTTTCGAGCACCGTGTAGAGCCGGCGTGCGCCGATATTCTCGGTCTTGTCGTTAACCTGGTGTGCAATTTCCGCGAGCCGGTGGATACCCTCGTCGGTAAATTGCAATGCGCACCCGTCGGTCGCAAGCAACGCTTCATATTGCTGCGTCAGGCTGGCATCGGTCGTTTTCAAGATGCGCTCGAAATCGTCGACGGTAAGCGAGTCGAGCTCGACCCTGATCGGAAAGCGGCCCTGCAATTCGGGAATCAAGTCCGACGGTTTGGCCAGATGAAAAGCGCCCGACGCAATGAACAGGATATGGTCGGTCTTCACCATGCCGTACTTTGTGTTGACTGTGGTGCCCTCAACCAGCGGCAGTAGGTCGCGCTGCACACCCTGGCGCGACACGTCGGCGCCCTGTAGCTCGGAGCGCGATGCGATCTTGTCGATCTCGTCGAGAAACACGATGCCGTTGGATTCCGCGTTCGCAATCGCGCGCGTCTTCAATTCCTCGTCGTTGACCATGCGCGACGCTTCTTCATCGACCAACAGCTTGATCGCTTCCTTGATCGTCACCTTGCGAGGCTTGCGGCGCTCACGCCCCAGATTGGAAAACATCGTCTGAATCTGCTGCGTGAGTTCCTCCATCCCGGGCGGCGCCATCACCTCCATTGTCGGAGGCATCGCCGCAAGTTCGATCTCGATCTCCTTGTCGTCGAGCTCGCCTTCTCTGAGCTTCTTGCGAAACTTCTGACGCGTCGCGTTCTGATCATCGCGATTGCCGGCCGAAAACCCGACGTCGCGCGCGGGTGGGACCAGAATGTCGAGCACGCGGTCTTCGGCGGCGTCCTGTGCACGCGTCGCCACCTTCTTGGTTTCCGCCTCGCGCGTTTGCTTGATCGAGATATCGACCAGGTCGCGAATGATCGTGTCGACGTCGCGGCCGACGTATCCGACTTCGGTGAATTTCGTTGCTTCCACCTTGATGAACGGCGCATCGGCCAAGCGCGCGAGGCGGCGCGCAATCTCGGTCTTGCCGACTCCGGTCGGTCCGATCATCAGAATATTTTTCGGCGTGATTTCCGAGCGCAGCGGCTCGCCCACTTGCTGCCGGCGCCACCGATTACGCAGTGCGACTGCGACCGCACGTTTGGCGCGATCCTGGCCGACGATGTGCTTGTTAAGTTCGTGAACGATTTCTCTAGGGGTCATCATATAAAAGCGCTCCTCGTGTACGCGACCGCTTCGCCGTCGCACGTGCACTCGTCGCGATTAGTTAGGCGCGCTCCCTTCGGAGCGGCCGCGCGTACGCGCGCAGTACAAAGGCAAGGGGAGAAATCACTACGGTCGCCACGCCTTCATCAATCAATCTATTGACTCGATGGTGTGGCTCTGATTCGTGTAGATACACAAGTCGCCTGCGATTTCGAGCGCTTTTTTAACGATTTCCTTTGGCGCGAGGTCCGTGTTGTCCAACAGCGCTTTGGCTGCGGCGTGCGCATATGGGCCGCCGGAACCTATGGAAATCAACCCAAACTCGGGTTCGAGCACGTCGCCGGTACCGGTGATGATCAGCGAGGTTTCGCGGTCGGCTACGGCCAGCATCGCTTCGAGTCTGCGCAGGATGCGGTCGGTGCGCCAGTCTTTCGCGAGCTCGACAGCAGAGCGCATCAGGTTGCCTTGATGTTTGTCGAGCTTGGCGTCGAACCGCTCGAACAAAGTGAATGCATCGGCAGTGGCGCCGGCAAAACCCGCGAGAATGCGATCGTGATGCAGCCGGCGCACTTTCTTTGCGCCTTGTTTGACGATGATGTTGCCGAGCGTGACCTGGCCGTCGCCGCCCATCGCGACTTTGGAGCCACGCCGCGCGGACACGATCGTCGTCCCGTGAAAGACTTCCATTGAGGCCAACCCTTATCCGTGAAGCCGCAAGAATACGGCTTAGATAGGGGCGATCAGACTCTACGCAACTGGATCTGGGCGACCGCGTCGACGCCGAGCAGCGAAAACAGCGCGCCGATCAGGTAATTAACGTTGCGGAACTCGATACTGGCGCCGTTCTGGCGCACCTTGGTGACCATCGCCAGCATGCCGGTGGCAGTCGCGAACTCGACTCTCTTCAGATACATGCAATCGACGACCAGACGCTTCTCGACGCGCGATGCTGTCATCAGCCGCCCAAAATGCGGCTCGCCTTCACCGCGCAGCGTACCGCTCCAAGAGAGTCCGTCGACCGCTTCCGGCGCTACCGCCTGCGGTACTGCGGCGCGGGTTTTCAGATTCGGCGGTGCCGGCTCCCATGAGGGCGGCGACACCTCGTAGGTAATGCAATACTGGATTCCGGTTTCTTCGAAGTCATGTTGCCGGTTCAGCAACCGGAACACTTCTAGCAGCAGCATCCATACGGCATCACTCGGATCGCGACGGCCGGCTTCAACCGCTGCGCGCAACGGAGTGAGCAGCTGATCGGCACCTTGCAGCAGCAGCTCGTGGCTCGCGCGCTTGAAGGCGTTGATCACGCGAAGTAACAGCTCGGCGCCTACCGGATCGATGCTGCGCACATTCGAAGAATCCAGCGTGATCGATTGGTGCGATTGCGAATGATTTTTCAACTGCTCAAGATGCTTGACGACGCCTTCGTCAACGGTTTCCGGCAGCACGATGATCGGCGCGGACGCCGGCTGAGCGGAGCGCCCGACCGCCAGTGCAACAGCAGCCAAATCGGAGTCATCGTCCTTGTAGTCGAGCCATGCCGGCGGCGAGCTTTCGAACCGCAACACGTACTCGATCGTCAGGCTGTCGAATCCCGCCTTATCGCCGCGCTGCTGCAGCAACTCGAACAACATCAACCAACCGCGCTGCGCAGATTCTCCGAGTTGATCGGACTGGATGGCTGCGCGCAATCCGGCCTCGGCGGGTTCTATCAAGCCGTTGGCAAACAAGATCGCGGTTTCCTCGATCGCCGAGCCGCCGCCTTCGGCTGACACCTCGAACGCGTTAACGTTGCCCGCCCAATCCTCGGAGATGATGTCGAGCGCTTCGAACGACTTGTCGTCTTTGCCATTCGCCGGCGCCGCCTGCACCGCGTCGGGTTGCTGCGACGGCCGCTGCAATGTCGAGTTGGCAGCGGAATTCGGGAACATCGTCGGCGCGCCACCGGGGCGCAGAAAATCCCGCGCCATTTCAGACTCGATCGCATCGATCTTGGCCGCAGTTTCCAGCGCAAGTGTGCGATGCAAATCCTTGTCGGGCATCGTGTTGGTCGTGGTCGTGGGAGCTTGCGCGCCACGCGCCATCGTTGAAGCCGGATTGCGATTGACCGGGCCTGCAAGCGGCCGGGCGGCCGTTTTGGCAGACGCGCGTGACCCGGCCTTCACGGCCGCCGTGGCATCTTTTGAATCTTTTTTAAAGAAGGAAAATGCCACTACTGTCTACCGTTGTCCGATTTGTACTCGCGCTAACAGACTCGCCGGTGCTCAGATCCCGCACACGCGATTCTGGCATCAGCAGCCCACATGCCAGCCCGCAGAGGGACAGGAAACAAGTAACCCTTTTCGCCTAAGTTCGAATGTATCCACAAGCTCGACAGTCGATCCGGTCGCACTTGATACCGCGTTCGAGTGAGCAAGCACCAATCGCTTTTTCATAGTAACAACTTAGGCGGGCCGCAAACCGCCGATCTGCACGGCAATCCCGCCTGTCAGCTACGCGGACTGCGGTTCGGTGCCACTATCCCTGTCGGGGGAGTTCCAAGAGGGGGCGGAGCTCCCTCTTGCATCTCCATAGTCATCGGCGATGTTTGGCGACGCTAGTCGCCAAACATCTTCTGCTTCAACTCACGGCGCTGCTGCGCTTCGAGCGACAGCGTGGCGGTCGGGCGAGCGAGCAGGCGTGGAATCCCAATCGGATCTCCGGTCTCCTCGCAATAGCCGTAATCACCGCTTTCGATTCGCGCCAACGCCTGCTGGACTTTCTTCAGCAGCTTGCGTTCGCGGTCGCGCGTGCGCAGTTCGAGCGCGTGTTCCTCTTCGATCGTGGCGCGGTCGGCCGGATCCGGGACGATCACGGACTCACGCAGATGCTCGGTAGTTTCGTCAGCGTTTTGCAGCAGCTCGCCTTCCATTTGCTGCAGCCGATGCTTGAAGTACGCCAGCTGTTCGGGGTTCATGTAGTCCGACTCGCGCGTCTTCAACAGCTGCTCTTCGGTTGGCAGACGTCTTCCGTTGACAACGACCGGCGCTTCGCTGCGGGTGGCGGAGCGCGCTAATAAATACTCGTGTGCAGCGGCCAGATCTTTCGGTGTCGGCGCCGGCGTGACCTTCGGCGGGGTCGTCATCGGTCCGGTATTGGCAAGCCCGGGGGCCGGCATCGGCGGTATGGGCCTCTGGTCCTTGCGCTCACGCGCAGGTCTGCCACCGCGCGGCCTGCCAACCGGCGCCGCGCTCACCGGTGCGGACGGTTTCGCAGCCTTCGCGGGCGCTTTGCCTTTCGCGACGGGAGCTGTCTTTGTCCGCGCGACTTTCGAAGGCTTAGCGGTTGCCCCTCTGCGAGAGAACTTAGCGCTCTTGCCCTTTGCGACCGGTGCCTTCGCCTTGCGCGCGGGTGTCCGCACCTTCTTAACAGCCGCTTTTTTCGCGATCTTCTTGGCAGGCTTCTTGGCCGCCTTGCGGCTGGACTTAGCGACTTTCTTGGCCGGTTTCTTTGCTGCAGCCATCGGTAATACCTCTTTAGAAAATTCCTGTTTGTATCGGTGTCGCGTGCGATTCGGCGCGCTCAGCGCGCCAGACACGCTTCAAGACCTTTGATGATTGCTTCCTTCGGCAAATTGCGGCCGATGAAGACAACCTTGCTGGAAGGCTTTTCACTTGCAGCCCACGGGCGGCCTACATCGGCTCCCATCAGCATATGAACGCCCTGGAAAATCGTCCGGCGATTGCTGCCGTTCATGAAAAGCACGCCTTTATACCGAAGCATGTCTGGCCCGTAAACCTGAGTCAGAGCTCCAAGGTATTCCTCGAGCTTGCCGGGATCGAACGGCCGGTTTGATTGAAACACAAACGCCTTGATCGCATCGTCGTGATGATGACCATTGTGCCGATGGCCATGATCGTGATGATTTCCATCGTCGCGGTGATGATGCTCGCTGTCGCGCGCCGCGTCCGGATGCTCGCCGGCAAGAAACTCAGGATCGATATCAAGGATCGCGTTCAGGTTGAATCCGCGCACATCGAGCACATCCGCGATCGCCACTTCGCCGAAATTGACTGGCTTGATCGGCGCGCGCGGATTCATGTGCACCAGGCGGTCTTTTAGCGATTGCGCATCGGCTTCGGAGACAAGATCGACCTTGCTCATCAAGATTCGATCGGCAAATCCCACCTGGTTTTGGGCTTCAGGCTGCTGATCCAGCGTGTCATGCCCGTGCTTGGCATCGACCACCGTGATCACCGCGTCGAGCAGGTAGTAGGTCGAAATGCTGTCGTCCATGAAGAACGTTTGCGTCACCGGCCCCGGATTCGCCATGCCGGTGGTCTCGATGATCACGCGCTCGAATTCGATCTCGCCCGATTGCCGCTTGGTCTTCAAGTCGTTCAGTATGCGCACCAGATCACCGCGCACGGTGCAGCAGATGCAGCCGTTGTTCATTTCGATAATCTGCTCGCCCGTCTCGGAAACCAGCAGCTCGTTATCGATTCCCTCGGGACCGAACTCGTTCTCGATGACTGCGATCTTGTGTCCGTGCTGCTCGGTCAAAATGCGATTGAGCAGCGTGGTTTTGCCGGCACCGAGAAACCCCGTGAGAACGGTGACCGGAACCTGCGGCACGCTTGCGTTGACTTCCATAAACCGCCTGTAACTGGAGCAGGTCTGCTCCGCGAAGGGGCGAGAGTTTAGTCGGTTTGCAGAAGCCACTTCAGAGCGTCGCGAGCAGGCCCGAGGCGTGGTCGCCAATACAGCGAGCACCGCAGGCCGCGGATCGGGCGCGCAGTAGCTTTGAGGCGGCTTCTAGCGGCGCTTGGCGCGCGGGTGGGCCGCGTCGTACGCCTTGGCCAGGTGTTGCCAATCGAGGCGCGTGTAAATCTGCGTTGTTGCAATGTTTGAGTGTCCGAGCAGCTCCTGCACCGCGCGCAGATCGCCGCTGGATTGCAGCAGGTGCGACGCAAAGCTGTGCCGCAGAACGTGCGGATGCACGTGAACGCCCAGGCCGAGCTTGCGCGACAACAGTGCCAGCCTTGACTGCACGCTGCGCGCCGATAAGCGCGCGCCACCGGCGCTCACGAAAAGCGCGCGTTCTTCGCTGCGAAGTAGCGTCGCACGTGCGTCCAGCCACCGCGAAAGCGCTGCACACGCCGGCGCGCCGATCGGCACTTGCCGCGTCTTGCCGCCTTTGCCGACCACCGTCGCCTCGGCAGAAGCAAGATCAACCCAGCTGGTGGATGCCGGCAATGAACCCGCCGCATCGAAGTAATGCTGGTCAAGCGACACCAGCTCGGCCAATCGAAGCCCGCTCGAATACAGCAACTCGACGATCGCATGGTCGCGCCACGCCAGCAGCGATTCACCCGCCGGTTTCGCCGCGAACGTGACGGCCTGGTCGGCCGACAACGCTTTGGGCAAACGCTTGACGCGCTTCGGTCCGCGCACACCGACGACAGGATTGCCCGGCACGTCGCCGCGCTCGCACAACCACCGGTACATCGAACGCCATGCCGATAGGGTGCGGGCGATCGAAGCCGCAGACAGGCCGCCCGCATGCAGCTTCGCTACGTAGTGGCGAATATCGTGCGCGCTTAGCTCGGCGATGGATCGCTCGCCAGCGAATTCGATCAACCGATCCAGATCCGACCGATACGCGGCTAACGTGTGGCGCGAGGCGCGCCGCTGCGTCGAAAGCTCGAGTAAAAAAGCATCGACCAACGCGCCTGCCATCGAGGTTGCGACGCGCTCAGGCGCGCAGGCGCGCCAGTGCCGCGCTGGCCAATTCACCGATTCGCTCGAGAAACGCGGTTCCCATCGACGAGTGAAAGCGGTCGGGGTCGGCCGAGCCCAGTACCAGCATGCCGAATGTTTCCGGACTCGCGCCTACGCGCAACGGAAGCAAGCGCCACGCTCTTGACTACACCGTCGGGTCCGAGCCAGGAGGCTGCTTCAAAGCCGACGTTCGATCCGCAAAACGGAACGCGCATGCTATTGGCGAACGTTATGGTGTCGCTTTCGACCGCGAGCGCGCAGTCAAGAGTCGCAAGCGCTGGCTTCGGATTCCATAGACGAAGCGCTGCATGCGGAACTTCGAAGATGCGTTTTAACTCGCCGATCAACGTCGCAGGCAGCGCCGCCTCGTCCGTCTCGGTCAACAGTGAGCGGACCCAGCAGATGAGTTTTTCGGCAATGGCATCGTTTTCCTGGCCATGCCGCACCATCTCGGCGATTCTGCCTTCGAGCGCCTTGACGCGCTCGCGCAGCATCAGCGATTGGCGCTCGACCAGCGAAATTGCCTGGCCGTCGTGCGGATGAGGCAACTGCATCTGCGACAGCAACTGCGGATGCTGCTCGAAGAAGTCTTGATGACGCACCAGATAGTGCGCAATGTCGTCGGCTTGCAAAGTTGTCATGAGGGTTAATGATCGAGGTTAAATTTCAATTTCACCTTTGAACACGGTCGTGGCGGCGCCGGTCAACAGCACCGGCTGCACCGCATCTGTGCTGCTTCTCCATTCGATTTCCAGTTCGCCGCCGCGCGCGATAACTGTAACCGGAGTATCGAGCAATCCGCGCCGAATGCCGCTGACGACCGCCGCGCATGCTCCCGTGCCACACGCGAGCGTCTCGCCGGCGCCACGCTCCCAGACTCGCAGACGTATGCAATGCCGATTGACGACCTGCATGAAACCCGCGTTGACCCGCTCGCGGAACCGATGATGGTGCTCGATCGACGGCCCATCGGTCGTGACCGCAGCGGTTTCGACATTGCTCACCGTCTGGACCGCGTGCGGATTTCCCATCGACAACACCGCGATCGTCACTCGATGTCCGACGTCAAGTGGCCACAGCGTTTGATCGTGCTCGACGATCGGCGTCAAGCCGCTCGAGTCGAAGCCGGCGTCGGCCGGATCGAAACGTGGCACTCCCATATCGACCGACACCTCATCATTGTCCTGCAGCCGCGGCTCGATGATGCCGCCCAGCGTTTGCACGCGGATCGCTCGCTTCGACGTTAGCCCTTCGTCGTGAACAAACTTGACGAAGCACCGCGCGCCGTTGCCGCATTGCTCGACCTCGCCGCCGTCACTATTGAAAATGCGATAGCGAAAGTCCAGATCGGGCTGCGAGCGCCGGCTCGACCAGCAGAATTTGGTCGGCACCGACACCGAAGCGCCGATCCGACAACCAGCGCAACTGCTCGCGCGTCAAGTCGATTCGCTGCGTGACACCATTGAGCATCACGAAGTCGTTGCCTGCTCCGTGCATCTTGGTGAAGCGAAGCTTCATCGAGTCACGTCTGTCCGAGAAGCACGACCATAAACGTCCGGTAGGCCCGCTGGCCGCGTCTTGAAGCGGCGATGCGTCCAGAGGTATTGATCGGGCATTTTGAGCACCCAACGTTCGATCTCGCGATTCATGCGCGCGGTGTCGGCTTCGATCGATTCGCCGGGAAAATCCGGCCAGGGCGGCTCGAAGTGCAGCAAGTAGCCCTCATCGGTCATCTCGGTCACCGCCATCATCACGCGCGCACCGATGATGCGCGCGATTCGCGGCACCATCGGGATCGTCGCCGCCGGCACGCCAAAGAACGGCACAAAGATCGAATTGGCCGCGCCGAGGTCCATATCGGGCAAGTAGTACAGCGGCAAGCCATCTCTGACGCTTCGAATCACGGTTCGCATGTCGGCGCCTTGACGGGCCATCAGCACTGGGTCGTTGAATCGCTGCCGAGCCATCAGCAGCCACGCGTCCCAGACGGCGTTGGTCTGCTTCGAGTAGATCGAAATGCCGCGCATCAACGTGTTGAAGCGAATGCCCCCAGCGTCCAACCCTACAAAATGCGGTGCGATCAAAATCAGTGGCCGGTCGGCGGCGGCCTGCAAGTGCTCGATACCTTGGACCTTGACGTAGCGTTCGACGATCAACCGCTCGCGCTTCGACAGCACCGAACGGTCCAGACCGCTACGGGCGATGTTTCGAAAACAGCGGCGCGCAATGCGCATGCGTTGCTGCTCGCTCAGCGCTGGAAAACACAAGCGTAGATTGATCAAAGTGATCCGCCGCCGCGGCACGACGACCCACCACAATAGATCACCGATCACTGCGGCGAGCCGCGTTCGGGCGCGCTGTGGCCAATTCGCCGTCGCATTGATCAGCGCGATCCACAGCTTCGCGGAAGATTCGGCAACGAGCGCACTCAACTTGGAACCTGGTGCGGCGTGCACCCGTGCTTCCGGCACCGGGGTGCGAGGTCGATGCGGTTCGTCAGAGCGGCCAGCCGAGTTCTCCGCGAGTTCTACTACAATCGCCGCTTCGCCGAGTTAACGACAACTTGCGGGGCGAACCTCGGGAGCATAGCCGAGCAAATACCGCTAAAGCGTCGCACTCCGAAGAGTGCGAATCGCAACTTAACGTTCGCAAAGGAGTGCACGATGTCCGGCAACTTTCTCTTCACTTCCGAATCCGTGTCCGAGGGCCATCCGGACAAGGTGGCCGATCAGATTTCCGATGCCATTCTCGACGCGATCCTGGCGCAGGATCCACGCTCGCGAGTTGCTGCTGAAACGCTGTGCAGCACAGGCCTGGTCGTGTTGGCCGGAGAGGTCACGACCAATGCGCACGTCGATTACATCGGAGTGACGCGCAACACGATCAAGCGCATCGGCTACGACAACACGGATTTCGGCATCGACTACAAGGGCTGCGCGGTGCTGGTCGCGTACGGCAAGCAGAGCAACGATATCGCGCAAGGTGTCGATCACGCGTCCGACGACTATCTGAATCAAGGCGCCGGCGATCAGGGCTTGATGTTCGGCTACGCGTGCGACGAAACGCCCGAGCTGATGCCGGCGCCGATTTACTACGCGCATCGACTGGTCGAGCGTCAGGCCGATCTGCGGCGCGACGGACGAATGCCGTACTTGCGCCCGGATGCCAAGAGCCAGGTCACGATGCGCTACGTTGACGGCAAACCGCATTCGATCGATACCGTCGTGATCTCATCGCAGCATGCGCCCGAGATGTCGGACGGCAAGGTGATGAAGAAGGAATTCACCGAGGCGGTGATCGAGCAGATCATCAAGCCGTCGCTGCCGCCCGAATGGCTTAAGAACACGCGCTACCTGGTAAATCCCGACGGGGCGCTTCGTTGTTGGCGGGCCCCAGGGTGATTGCGGGCTCACAGGCCGCAAAATCATCGTCGACACCTACGGCGGTGCATGCCCGCACGGCGGGGGCGCGTTTTCCGGCAAGGATCCGTCAAAGGTCGATCGCTCGGCCGCGTACGCCGCACGCTACGTGGCGAAGAACGTCGTCGCTGCGGGACTCGCGCGTCAGTGTCAGATACAGGTCGCGTACGCGATCGGCGTCGCGCAACCGATGAACATCACTGTGTACACCGAAGGGACCGGCGTGATTCCGGACGAACAAATCAGCAAACTGGTGGCGGAACATTTCGATCTGCGACCGCGAGGAATCATTCAGATGCTCGATCTGCTGCGGCCGATTTATGAGAAGACGGCGGCGTACGGACACTTTGGGCGCGACGAGCCAGAGTTCAGCTGGGAGAGAACCGATCGCGCCGCGCTGCTTGCCGATGCAGCGGGGATTAGCCGAAAAGCGGGGGAAGCGGTCACCGGCCTAGTCGTAGAACAGCCCGACGATGCGGCCATCGTCATCGACGTCGATGCCGGCCGACGAGGGCAGCTCAGGCAAGCCAGGCATTGTCAGGATGTCGCCACAAACGAGCACGACGAACTCGGCGCCCGCGGCGAGCCGCACTTCGCGGATGTTCAGCACATGGCCGCTCGGTGCGCCGCGCAGCTGAGGATCGGTCGAGAACGAGTACTGGGTCTTTGCAATGCAGACCGGGTAGTGGCCGTAGCCCTGGTCCTGCAGCCGACGTAGCTGTGCGCGCACCTTCGTGTCTGCCGTGACTTCGGAGGCCCCGTAGATCTTCTTCGCGATGGCTTCGGCCTTTTGCCACAAGGTCGCCTCGTCGTCGTAAACGAAGCTGCATGTCGGCCGGCGTGGTCTCGGCCAGCCGCACGACGACGCGCGCCAGCTCTTCGGCGCCTCGTCCGCCGTCGGCCCAGTGGCGCGCCACCACCAGCGGCACTTCATGATGCGCGAGCTTGCGCGCGAGCAGCGCCAGCTCGGCTTCGGTGTCGTGCACGAAGTGATTCACGGCGACGACACACGGCAGCCCGTAGTGATTGCGAACATTGTTGAGGTGGCGCTCCAGGTTCGCGATGCCCTTTTCCAGACGGGCGAGATCCTCGACCTGCAGCGCCTTGACGTCGGCGCCACCGTGGTACTTGAGCGCACGCACGGTCGCGACCAGCACGACAACGTCGGGCCGCAAGCCGGATTTGCGGCACTTGATGTCGATGAACTTTTCGGCGCCGAGGTCGGCGCCGAAACCGGCCTCGGTGACGACATAGTCGGCCAGCTTCAGCGCGGTGCGCGTGGCGATCACCGAGTTGCAGCCGTGTGCGATGTTGGCGAACGGCCCGCCGTGGATGAACGCCGGGTTGTTCTCCAGCGTCTGCACCAGGTTCGGCTTGATCGCGTCGCGCAGCAGCGCCGTCATCGCACCTTGCGCCTTAAGCTGGCTCGCGACGATCGGTTGCTGATCGCGCGTGTAGCCGACGACGATGCGGCCGATGCGTTGCTTCAGATCGCGCAGATCGTTGAGCGAGGCACAGGATCGCCATGATCTCCGAGGCGGACGACGATGTCGAAGCCGTCCTGCCGCGGATAGCCGTTACCCGGGCCACCGAGTGCGACCGTGATGTCGCGCAACGCGCGGTCGTTCATATCCATCACGCGCCGCCAGGTGACGCGGCGCAAGTCGAAGCCGAGCGGGTTGCCGTGGTGGACGTGGTTGTCGATCAGCGCGGCGAGCAGGTTATGGGCAAGCGCGATCGCGTTGAAGTCGCCGGTGAAGTGCAGGTTGATGTCCTCCATCGGCACGACCTGCGCGTAGCCGCCGCCGGCGGCGCCGCCCTTCATGCCGAACACCGGTCCGATCGAGGGCTCACGCAGGCAGACGATCGCCCGCTGGCCGATGCGGTTCAGCGCGTCGACCCAGCCCCACCGTCGTCGTCGACTTGCCCTCGCCGGCCGGAGTCGGGCTGATGCCGCTCATCAGGATCAGCTTGCCGTCGGGCCGGTCCTGCCAGCCCTGCGATGTGAGCCAGCGACAGCTTGGCCTTGTAACGGCCGTAGGGCTCGAGCTGGTCTTTCCGGGATTTGCAGCCGATCACGCGCCAGCTCGACGATCGGCTGCAGGGTGGCGCGTTGCGCGATCTCGATGTCGCTCAGCATGATTCGGTTGCTACGGTCACAGCAGCTCGTGCCCTCGCCTGGAAAGCGAGGTATTTAAGCTGTTATTAACGTTTAGGCAAGAAAGTGTTAATAAGACCGCCTAGCCTCAGTCGCTAATAACGGGTCGGTTCGCCTGCATTTATACTGTCGCTGCTTCGAGGAGCGTTGCGACAGTCTTCTGAGGGCTGCCAGGCTTGAAGCGGTTCGGTTTCTCCGCCGGACTCGGAATAACGGCGCTCGCGAACCCTTAACTAAGGAGCGCGAGATGAGCGCCGTACTTAAATCCGCACATAAATCGAAATCTTCCGGCGACTACGTCGTCGCCGACCTCGCCTTGGCCGACTGGGGCCGCAAGGAGATTCGCATTGCCGAGACGGAGATGCCAGGGCTAATGGCGATCCGTGACGAATTCGCGAGCGCAACAGCCGCTGCGCGGTGCACGCATCACCGGCTCGCTGCACATGACGATCCAAACCGCGGTGCTGATAGAAACGCTGCGGGCGCTCGGCGCCGAAGTACGGTGGGCCAGCTGCAATATTTTTTCGACGCAGGATCATGCGGCGGCGGCGATAGCCGCCGGCGGCACCGCAGTGTTCGCGGTCAAGGGTGAGTCGCTCGCCGACTATTGGGACTACACGCATCGGATTTTCGATTGGCCCGACGGCGGTTACAGCAACATGATCCTCGACGATGGTGGTGACGCGACGTTGTTGCTGCACCTGGGCAGCAAGGCCGAAAAAGACGCCAGCGTGATTTCGCATCCCGGCAGCGAAGAAGAGGAGTTTCTGTTCGCTTCGATCAAGTTAAAGCTCGCAAAAGACCCCACGTGGTACTCGACGCGACTGGCGAAGATCAAGGGCGTAACCGAAGAGACCACCACCGGCGTCAAGCGCCTGTACCAGATGGCCAAAGAGGGCAAGCTCGCGTTTCCCGCGATCAACGTCAACGACTCGGTAACCAAGAGCAAGTTCGACAATCTGTACGGCTGCCGCGAATCGCTGGTAGACGGCATCAAGCGCGCCACCGATGTGATGATCGCCGGCAAAGTCGCGGTGGTCGCCGGTTACGGCGACGTTGGCAAAGGCTCGGCGCAGGCGCTACGTGCGCTATCGGCGCAGGTATGGATCACCGAGATCGATCCCATTTGCGCGCTGCAGGCGGCGATGGAAGGCTATCGCGTGGTAACGATGGACTACGCGGCAGACAAGGCAGACATCTTCGTCACCGCGACCGGTAACTTCCACGTGATCACACGCGATCACATGCTGAAGATGAAGGATCAGGCGATCGTGTGCAACATCGGTCACTTCGATAACGAGATCGATATCGCCGGTGTCAAGCAATACCAGTGGGAGAACATCAAGCCGCAGGTCGACCACATCATTTTTCCCGACGGTAGGCGAATCATCTTGCTGGCCGAGGGGCGATTGGTAAATCTGGGCTGCGGCACCGGTCATCCAAGCTATGTGATGTCGAGTTCATTCGCCAATCAGGTGATCGCACAGATCGAGCTGTTTACCAATACCGATAAGTATCCGGTCGGCGTCTACGTGCTGCCGAAGCATCTCGACGAGAAAGTCGCGCGGCTGCAGCTGAAAAAGCTGAATGCGCAGTTGACCGAGTTGACCGATGCGCAAGCGCGCTACATCAGCGTGGCCAAAGACGGGCCGTACAAGCCGGACCACTATCGCTACTAACCGCCTGGAGATTGCCGATGCGGCTGCTGTTGGTTTGGATCCTGAATGCGATCGCACTGCTGGCGGTCGCCTATCTCTTCCCGGGTGTGCAGATTCAGGACTGGCAGGCGGCAGCAGTGGCCGCGTTGGTGCTCGGCCTCGTTAACGCGCTGATCAAACCGATCCTGGTGATTCTGACGTTGCCGGTCACGATTCTTACGCTCGGACTGTTCCTGCTTGTCATCAATGCGCTGCTGTTTTGGGCGGTCGCATCGTTGCTGCCCGGCTTCAACGTCGGCGGCTTTGGCTCCGCATTCGTCGGCGCTTTGCTTTACAGCGTGATTGCGTGGTTGTTGTCGATGCTGATTCCAGACCGGAAATGAGAATCACTCTTGGACAACATCAGCTTCGAGTTTTTCCCGCCGCGCACACCTGAAGGGGCGGCCAAGCTCCGCAGCGTTCGGGCTCAGCTCGCGGAACTGAAGCCCGAATATTTCTCGGTGACGTTTGGCGCGGGCGGTTCGACCCGCGAAGGCACGTTGAACACCGTGATGGAGATGCACCGCGAGGGACTGTCCGTCGCGCCGCACATCTCATGCATCGGCACGTCGCGCGATTCGGTGCGCGCGCTGCTCGCGGGCTATCGCAGCCACGGCATTCACCGCTTGGTTGCGTTACGCGGTGACCTGCCATCGGGCGCTGCAGGCGGCGCGGGCGACTTTCGCTACGCGAACGAGCTGGTCGAATTCATTCGCGCGGAAACGGGCGACTGGTTCGAAATCGAAGTGGCCGCGTATCCGGAATATCACCCACAATCGCGGTCGCCGGCTGACGATCTGCAGAGCTTCGTGCGCAAGGTCAATGCGGGAGCTGACTCTGCGATTACTCAGTACTTTTATAACTTCGATGCGTACGCCAGATTTGTCGATGACGTGAGTGCGATGGGCTGCACCGTGCCGATCGTTGCCGGCGTCATGCCGATCATCAACTACACACAGCTCGCGCGTTTTTCCGACGCATGCGGCGCCGAGATTCCGCGCTGGATAAGGCAGCGGCTCGAAAGCTTCGGCGACGACCGAGCTTCGATTCGCGAGTTCGGGTTAGATGTCGTCACGCACCTGTGCGAACAATTGCTCGCGGTCGGCGCCCCCGGTCTGCACTTCTACACGCTGAACCAGGCGGAGGCGAGCATCGAGCTGTGCAGGCGCCTGGGCTAGCTCGATTGTCTGTCGCTACGCGCGGCGTCGGCGGTCTGTATGCGAGGCAACGCGCTGACCGACAATTTCCACCGTTTCCATCTTGATGATCGGCATAGCGACTGCTTGCTGCACTGTTGGACCAGCACTGAATTCCTGGATACCGACGACCGCCGCCAAGGCCAGTGCGCATACGGTGGTGACGAAGAACAACGCGGTTTCGAGTTTGATCATTGTCTGCTCCCTGCATAACTTGTTGATGAGCGCGTGGTGCGACCGCGCGGCGAACTGCCGCGCCCACCACGCCGTCAGCGATCGGCTCAACCGCCGCGTAGCGTGGAGCACGACGCCGGCTAAGCCGATCGATTCAAAAAGCTGTATCCGCGCCGGGCCGAGCGCTTCGATAACTGCGAGCCCGCGTGCGCCGAGTGCTACTTCTTCACCGGGGGCGAGAAAGGCATCGCGCAAGCTGCCTTCCTCGGTCAACCAAATACGGCCATACAGAACACGCACCCGCTCGCCGGGCAGTGCGGGAAAGGGCACCACACTGCCGCCCGGCAGATCTAGCGTCTTAAACACCGTCGATTCGTGTTTCATTTGCCACTCCTATGCATCGCACGCATGCATTAAATCCCTGTGGGCTCAGAGCGGACAAACGAAAAGATTGCAGTTGATACATGCATTTTTCGCATGTATCGTGGCGGTATGAAGCCGCCTCGCAGCCGCACCTCCGCGCGCAGCCAACGTCCGATCGGCTTAAGCGCATTGCGCGGCTTCGAAGCGTCGGCGCGGCGGATGTCCTTCACGCTCGCAGCCGCCGAACTCAACCTGACGCAATCGTCAATTAGTCGCCAAGTAGCGGAACTCGAGCGCCAGATCGGCACCGCATTGTTCGCACGACAAACTCGGTCATTGGCGCTGACGGCTGCCGGTCATCGGCTCTTTCAGGCAGCGCAACAAGCACTCAAGCAAATCGACCGTGCGGTCGAAGACATCCGCGGGCCGCGCAACGCCGCGCGCGTGACGATTACGACGTACGCATCGTTTGCATCGCTTTGGCTGGTGCCGCGGCTCGCGATGTTTCAGCGCGAGCATCCGCAGATCGAGCTGCGCATCGACGCCAGCGATCGCTTTATCGATATCGATGCCGAGGGCGTCGATGTCGCAATCCGCTGGACCCGTGCGACCTCTTTGCCGAGCAGTGCGGTGCCGCTTCATGACGAAGAGGTGCTGCCCGCGCTGTCGCCGCTGCTACTCGAGCGCAGCGGAGTTGCGTTGAAAGAACCGCAAGACTTGTTTCAACTGCCGCTACTGGAACTTGACGAGTCGCTGCCGCCTTCGGCCTCCAGTGCGTGGCCGCATTGGTTCCAATTTGCCGGCGTGCGTACGCCTCCTCCCGCACCGCGTCTGATGTTCACGTTTCTCGACCAATCGGTGCAGGCCGCCGTGCGCGGCCAAGGCGTTGTGCTGGCGCGCACGCCGTTCGTCGACGAGCTGGTGGCTAGCGGCGATCTGATCGCGCCGTTTCCGAAGCTCAGGATGCCGACCGGCTATCAGTACGCGCTAATCGCGAATGTGAATACGCGCGAGACGCCTCATGTTGCCGCGTTTTGCAGCTGGATTCGCGCCGAATTCGAGCACGGGCCGCTGCGGCAGACCTGAGGTCTGCGGTTGCTAGTCGGGTCAATAGACCGCGGCGTCGGTGATCACCACATCCATTCTTAAATCGTGCGGCTGCGGATCGATTGACGCCAGCCGGGTCGCTTCGAACGCAATGCCTACAGCGAGCGGAAAAGGCACTAGCGCCGCCAGCGTGCGGTCGTAGTAGCCGCCGCCGTAGCCGAGACGAAAGCGCTTGTCGTCGAAGCCAACGCACGGAATCAACAGGCACTCCGGCTGCACGGCGCGACCCTGCGCAGGAACCGGGATGCCGGAGTGGCCCGCCCGCATCGGAGCGTCGACAGTCCATGCATGAAATTCGAGTGTCTTTCCGACGATGACGGGCAATCCCGCGACGCGGCGCTTATCGTGCGCCAGCCACTGCGCAATGACCTGTCGCAGATCGGGTTCACCACGAATCGGAAAATAAAATCCGAGCGCGTGTACGTCGGCCCGATGTAACCAGTCGGTCACACGGCGCTGCAGGGCGGCTTCAAGCCCTTCACGGTCGACGAGCGCGGCTCGAGCCTCGAGCAGGCGCGTGCGCTGCGACTTCCTTTCGACTCCCTTATCCAAGCGCCGCCCCATGCCAAGAAAAAGCGTTGCGCTTTAGGCGCAATTAGCAGCCTCGCGCGCGCATCGCATGATCTAATTCGCCTCCGATGAAGCTTCTACTTGCAGTCTATACGGCAGCACTCGCACTCGCACCGCTGTGCGCGCCAGCGGCACCTGCTCGTGGGCCTGCCGCGTCGTCAAGCGAGCTGTCGGCGTCCGATCAAGCGTTCTTGAACGCGCGCGATGCGGTGCGGATCGGCGATCGCGAGCGGCTCGCGCAGCATGCGGCGCGCCTGGGCGCAGCACCCGCTGGCGGCCTATATCGAATACTGGCAGTTGCTCGGACGCATTCGAAGCGCTGAGCCGAAAGCCGCGGCCGATGTAGCGCAGTTCATGCGCCGTCACGCGGACACTTACATCGCCGATCGGCTGCGCTTCGATTGGGCGCTTGTATTGGCGAGCCAAAGCGACTATCAGGGGTTCGAACGCGAGGCGGCGCAGCTCGCCTGGTGGACCGATGACGCGCAGTTTCGCTGCTATCTGGCGCTCAGCAAATACCGCCGCGCTACCGCCAAGCAGGCCGACGCATTTGCGAGCGAAGCGCGGCAGCTACTGGCAAACACGAAGGATTCGGCAGGCGAAGGATGTATCGCGCTGACCGAGGCCTTGCTTGCCGACAGTCGCATCTCGGTGTGGGACCGCGTGCGGGCGCTGGTCGAGCAGAATCAGCTCGATGCTGCCAAGCGCATCGGCGCGCGCGCGCTGGATGCGGGCGGCCGGCCGGTTGATCAAAGGTTGTTGATGCAGGCGATCGATCGGCCCGCGGCATTCTTGACGGCGCACGAGCGGCGCCTGACCGAAGTGCAGCGCGAGCTGGCGATCGTGGCAGTGGTTCGGCTGGCGCGCGATAACCCGCAGGACGCTGCGGAATACGCCGGCGCATTGAACCTGCTTTTGACACCGGAGCAGCGAGGCATCGTGTGGGGCCGTATCGGCCATATGGCGGCACTGCGTTTGATGCGCGAAGCCAACGAATGGTATCGCCGAGGCGGGGAGAACGTCGGCATCGGCCCCGACGCCGCTCGAGTCGACGAAGTACTTGAGTGGCAGGTACGTAGCGCTTTGCGCGCGAACGATTGGAAGACGGTGAAGACGGCGATCGAGCGCATGTCGCCCGCGCTGCGCGACGATCCGACGTGGATTTACTGGTACGGCCGCGCGCTACACGAAGCGGGGCGCCCGGCCGAGGCGCAGGATCAGTTCGCACGCATTGCCCAGCAGTTTCATTTTTATGGCCAGCTCGCGGCCGAGGAGCTCGGGCAGGCAATCGTGCTGCCGCCGCGCGCCGAAGCACCGACCGCGGAAGAAGTTGCGCCGTTCGAATCCAACACCGGCTTCGTGCGCGCGTTCAAGTTCTACGAGCTTGGCATGCGGCTCGAAGGCAACCGCGAATGGAATTGGCAGATGCGCGGACTGAACGATCGGCAGCTGCTGGCGGCGGCAGAATTTGCGCGCAAACGCGGCGTGCTGGACCGCATGATCAGCACGTCGGATCGTACGAAGAACGAGTTTGATTTTGCGCAACGGTTCCCGGCGCCGTTTCGCGATTCATTGATTCAATACTCGGCGCCGCTCGGGCTCGATGAAAACTGGATCTACGGGCTTATTCGCCAGGAATCGCGCTTCATCATGGATGCACGCTCATCGGTCGGCGCCAGTGGATTGATGCAGTTGATGCCGGCAACCGCACGCTATGTGGCGAAGCGTCTAAACGTTCCGAATTACACACCGGCGCGCGTCAATGAGCTGGAGGTCAATCTGCAGTTGGGCACCGGCTATCTGAAAATGGTGCTCGACGATCTCGACGGCTTGCCGATACTCGCCACCGCGGCATACAACGCCGGCCCGGGCCGGCCGCGTGCGTGGCGCTCGTCGTTGGCGAAGCCGGTCGAAGGAGCCGTGTTCGCCGAGACGATCCCGTTCAACGAAACCCGCGACTACGTCAAGAAGGTGATGTCGAACAGCGTCTATTACTCCGCGTTGTTCGATGCCAAGGCGTCGCCGCCATCGTTAAAGGCTCGCCTGGGAACGATTGCTCCGAAGGCGGCGGGAGCGACCGAGTTGCCGTAGCGCGCACTTCTTGCGCAATTGCAGCGGTAGAGGCCCGGGTGCGGCATAGAATCGCGGGCCGGTACAAATCTTATGCAACATTCCGACATCCTCGTCATCGGCGGCGCCGGTTTCATCGGGCGCCACATCGTTGCGCGGCTGATCGCGCGCGGCTTGCGCGTTACGGTGCCGACCCGGCGACCGGCGCGGGCGCGCCATCTGATCTTGTTGCCGACGATTGATGTCGTCGAATGTGACGTGCATGACGACGCTGCACTGAGCAACCTCATCCGCGGCAAGGACGCCGTTATCAATCTGGTCGGCGTGCTGCATGGATCGCAAGGCTCGCCGTACGGGCGAGAATTCGCCAGAGCGCACGTCGAACTGCCGCGGCGCATCGTCGCGGCGTGCCGCACACACCGCGTCCGGCGTTTGATGCACATGAGCGCGATGGGCGCTGATTCGAACGGACCGTCGATGTACCAACGCAGTAAGGGCGACGGCGATGCATCAGTGCAGGCTTCGCACCTGGACTGGACGATTTTCCGGCCGTCGGTCGTGTTCGGGCCCGAAGATAACTTCTTGAACCTGTTTGCGAAGCTTGCCAAGTTTTTTCCGGTGTTACCGATAGGCGGTGCCGATGCACGCTTTCAGCCGGTGTGGGTCGGCGACGTCGCCGATGCGTTCGCCAACGCGCTCGATAACCGCGCTACGTTTGAGCGCATCTACGAGCTCGCAGGCCCGCGCATCTATCGGCTGCGCGATCTGGTCGCGTTTGCCGCCGCTGCGAGCGGACATCCGCGTCCCGTCATTGGGCTTCCCGATTCATTGGCGCGGGTGCAAGCGCTGCTGATGGAACTTGCCCCCGGCGAGCCATTGATGTCGCGCGACAATCTTGATTCGATGAAGGTCGATAACGTTGCCACTGACCAGCCTTTCGAGCCTGCGCCCGAGCTGGGAGTCAAGATGACGGCGATGGAAGTTGAAGCGCCGGTGTACCTCTCGCGCGCGCACGCTCGCAGCCGTTTTGGCTTTTACCGCGCGCGGGCCGGACGGTAAGGTTTAGAAAATCGTGGCCGCCGAGAAATACGAAATCCCCGACGAGTTCCTCGAAGCGGCCGATCGCTTCGTTACCCTTGCCAACGAAATGGGCGAGCAGTATTCGCCCGACTGGGTGCGCGCGGTGATGATGTATGCCGCGGCGCGCTACACCGCATTCAACTGGTTGACCAGCGACGAACGGCGAGATCAGCCGCTCGACGCGGCGGCAGCGTATTTTCGCAACGAGTATGAAACCATGTTCCGCGAGAACATCAAGGAAATCGAGCCGGTGTATCGCGGCGGCATGACAAGGAAACCGCAATGAGCTTGACGCTGGTGATCGGCAATAAGAATTATTCGTCGTGGTCACTGCGGCCGTGGTTGGCGATGAAGCAGGCCGGAATTGCTTTTAACGAATCCACCGTTCTTTTGGCTCGCCCCGAAACCAAGGAGAAAATTCTGCGTTATTCGCCAAGCGGACGCGTGCCGTGTCTGATCGATGGGCAGTTAACGGTGTTCGATTCACTTGCGGTTTGCGAATACGTCAATGAGCAGCACGCCGACGGAACCTTGTGGCCACGCGATGTCGCGATGCGCGCGCAGGCCCGCTCGGTGGTGGCGGAAATGCACTCGGGCTTTGCCGCCCTTCGCACTCACATGCCAATGGATATCCGGTCACGCGCACGCTGACAAAGGCCAAACGGCCCTTCGACGCGAGGACGTAGCCGCAGACGTTGCCCGCATCCAAGCTGTCTGGACCGAGTACCTATCGCAGGGCGGCCCAATGTTGTTTGGAAGTTTTTCGATCGCCGATGCGTTTTACGCGCCGGTCGTGACGCGCTTCGCGACTTACGGCGTCAAACTGTCTCCACTGCTCGCGGCGTATTCCGACTGCGTACTGTCGTTGCCAGCAATGCAGCAATGGATCGCCGCAGCCAAAGCGGAAACTGAAACGATCGAGAGCTAGGCGCCCGAGCGTGAAAGCGTATCGAGTCGGCGGCTTCGTGCGCGATCACCTGCTCGGCAACGTGCGCCGTCATTTGGGAGACCTCGACGCAGCGCTGGAAACCGACCGCGATTGGGTCGTGGTCGGCTCAACACCTGAACAGATGACGGCGCTCGGGTACCAACCGGTCGGCAAGGATTTTCCCGTGTTTCTGCATCCGGAAACGCACGAGGAGTACGCGCTGGCGCGCACCGAGCGCAAGACGGCGCCCGGCTACAAGGGATTCATCGCACACGCCGCGCCGGACGTTACGCTCGAGCAGGATCTGGCGCGGCGCGATCTGACGATCAACGCGATGGCGCTCGATGAGGGCGGCGGGCTGATCGATCCGTATCAAGGCAAGCGTGATCTCGAAGCCGGCATCCTGCGGCATGTCAGTCCGGCTTTTATCGAAGACCCGGTGCGCATTCTGCGTGTTGCACGTTTTGCCGCACGCTTTCCGAATTTCAAAGTTGCGCCTGAAACCGCGGAGCTGATGCGCGAAATGGTGCGCAATGGCGAAGCCGATGCGCTCGTCCCGGAACGCGTGATGCAGGAGATTTCGCGCGGGCTGATGGAGACGAAGCCTTCGCAAATGTTAAATGTGCTCGTCTCATGCGGGCTGATCGACCGGTTGTTTGCCGAACTCGAAGACCTGGGCCCGACGAGCGCCGCGCTCGACCGCGCCGCGCAACGCGAACTCGTGTTGCCGTCGCGCTTCGCAATCCTGGCCGGCGCGTGCCGATCGTCGCGTGCGGTTTCCGACTTTCTGGGCAAGCTGCGCGTACAGAACGATGCGGCACAACTGGCGCGGTTGCTGGTGGAACTGCGTGAGCCACTGAAGAACGCCGAGACCTCGGCAGCGATCGTCGATGTACTCGAGCGCAGCGATGCATTCCGCCGGCCCGAAAGATTCGAATGGCTGTTGCAGGCGTTCGAAGCCGCGGCTGACGTGTCTGCCGAACGCTTCCGGCGCGCGCTGCGAGTGGCGGCCGAAGTCGATGCCGGCGCACTCGCAAGCATGCACCGCAATGATCCAAGCCAGATTCAGCGCGCCGTCAGACAGGCGCGCATCGTCGCCGTGGGCCGCGAGCTGCAAGGCCCGCCGACGTTAGATCAACTGCGCGAGTAGCATCAACAGAAGCGATAAGACGATCGTGCTGGTAAACGGCAGCACGTACTCGCGCCCGTTGCGCCTGAAGCGCAGATCACCAGGCAGCCGGCCGATGCCGAGCCGGCTCAGCCAAGGCTGCAGAGCCGTCAGCACCAGCAACGCAATGAATGTCGTCAAAAGCCATTTCATTTGCAAGGCAGTTTACGCAGCGCTACAGCGAATGCAGACGATCGCCGCGCGCAAAGCCGATCAGCGGTCCTTGTACGCCGCGCCCAACCATCAGGACTTTCACCAACTCGCCCATTTCAGCTTCGGACACGAGCCGATGCAATGCCCCTGAGTTCTGAGGCGTGTGCTGTGCTTGCAGCTGGTCGAGCACGCCACAGTTCAGCAAAAAATGCGCTTGCGACGTATAACCGAGGACGTTTAGGCCCGCGTCGTGCGCCGCTGCAGCCATGGCAGAGAAGTCCACGTGCGCGGTCACGTCGTTCAGCCCCACCATCCACAGCGGGTCGCTGTGCGCGTGATGTCGAAAATGGCACATGACAGTGCCCATCAATCGTTGCGGGTGGTAGTACTCACGCTGCGGAAATCCGTAGTCGATGACCAGCAGTGCGCCGCGTGCCAGCCACTGCGCGCTCGACCGCATCCAGCCCTCGGCCAGCAGATTCACTTCGGACGCGTAACCGTCGGGGAGCGCCCCGTGTTCGGCTTCGATGGCGGCCACCGCGGAGGCAAGAGCATCGCTCGCGCGCCGCTCGTCGAATGCGAATCCGCCATCCGGTCCGATGACGACGCCGCGCTCGAACGTCACGCTGCCGCGCTTCACAAAAAGCTTGACCGGCATCACATCGAGCACTTCATTCGCCAGCATCACGCCTTGGAATTCAGTCGGCGGCGCGCTCAGCCAATCGACCGGAGCGCCTTGCAGCCGTTGCTGTTGACGATCCACTAACTCGGGCGAAATCTCGACGATCGAATAGCTTTCCAGCGCGACACCGCGCTTAGAAAGCGCAGCGATCAGATCGCCGGCAAGCGCTCCCGAGCCGGCGCCGAATTCGACGATCCGCGCCGGCACCTGCTCGAACAGCTGTGCGAATTGCCGTGCCAACGCTTGCGCAAACAGCGGCGATATTTCCGGCGCGGTAACGAAGTCGCCACCCGCTGCGGAATCGCCGAACTTATGCGCACCGGCCACGTAGTAACCGAGTTCCGGCGCGTACAGCGCCAGCTGCATATAACGATCGAACGGAATCCATCCGTCTGCGCGTGCGATCTCGGCGGCGATATGCGCAACAACGCGCGTGCTGTGTTTCGCCGCCGCCGGGCTCGGCAGCGGCATCGAAGAGTGAACCACGGTCATCGGTTGATGGTACTGCCGGTAAACTTCCGCGCCTGTTGCTTGGCCTCTGGCACTTCATCCCAACATGCCTGAACTCTCGAACCGGGCCGCGCTTGTCACCGGCGGCGCGCGCCGCATCGGCCGCGAGATTGCGCTTGCTTTGGCGCGCGACGGCTGGGACGTAGCGGTCCACTACGCGACTTCGCGCGACGACGCACTGGACACGGTGGCTCAAATCGAAGCCATCGGACGACGCGCGATCGCGGTCAATCGCGATCTGGCCGTCGAGCCCGGAGTTCTAAGCCTGCTTGCCGAATGCGCAAACGAACTCGCTCCGGTGACCTGTGTGGTCAACAACGCGTCGTTGTTCGAATACGATAACGTCGCGCGGTTTACGCCTGACCATCTACTGCGCGCGATGCGAACGAATGCCGCCGCGCCGGTAATGCTGGCGCGCTCGCTGCACGAACATCTGGCGCACGACGCGCACGGCGTGGTTATCAACCTGCTCGATCAAAAGCTCGAGAATCCGAACCCGGATTTCCTTTCGTACACGCTGTCAAAGGCGGCGCTGAAAGAGGCGACGAGGTTATTGGCGATCGCGCTGGCGCCAAAGGTCAGAGTCGTCGGCATCGCACCCGGTATCACACTCGCATCCAACTTGCAGAGCGATATGGGTTTCGCAGAGGCGCATCGTCGGACCCCGCTCGGCCAATCGAGCACGCCGCAAGATGTGGCGCAAGCGGCCGTCTATCTTGCAAACGCCGGGGCGGTGACCGGGACCATCTTGCTGGTCGATGGCGGCCAGCACCTGGTGCCGAGCTCGCGCGACGTGATGTTCGCCACCGAGCCGCAGCTCGATCAGGATGGCGGCAAGCAATGAACGCGCTGTTCGATGCCCGGCTCGCCGATTGCCGCAGGATCTTTCTGCGAAACTATGTCGTCGACGCCAACATTGGCATTCATGCGCACGAGAAAAATGGCGCGCAGCGCGTCGCACTCAATGTCGACGTATTCGTGCCGCTCTCGTTGTCCACGCCGCGTCATGATCGAATTCATGAAGTGATCGACTATGACTTCATTCGGCTCGCGATCAAGCATCGCATAGAACAGGGGCATATCAACTTGCAGGAAACTCTGGTCGATGACGTAGCGCGGGCATTGCTGGCGCATCCGGCGGTGCGCGCGGTGCGCGTATCGAGCGAAAAACCCGATGTGTACGACGACGTCGACGCAGTCGGCATCGAAATCGTGCATTTCAAGGAAGGCGCATGAACGCGCCGCTTCGCGTGCAAAAGCGGGCCTACGAGAACAACAAGCTCGAAAAGCGCTTGCTACGCCTGACAAGCCAGGCGATCGCGCAATTCAACATGATCGAAGCCGGCGACAAGATCATGGTGTGCCTGTCAGGCGGCAAAGACAGCTACAGCCTGTTGGAGTTGCTGCTGCTGTTGAGGCAACGCGCGCCGATCGACTTCGACATCGTTGCAGTCAATCTGGATCAGAAGCAGCCGGGATTTCCGGAAGATGTCCTGCCGAAATATTTGAGAACCAAAGGCGTGCCCTTTCACATCGAAGCGCAGGACACGTATTCGATCGTCAAGCGCGTAATCCCCGAAGGCAAGACGATGTGTTCGCTGTGTTCACGGCTGCGCCGAGGCATTTTGTATCGCGTCGCCGGCGAACTGGGCGCCACCAAGATCGCGCTCGGCCATCACCGCGACGACATCCTCGGCACGTTCTTTCTAAATTTGTTTTACGGCGGCACGTTAAAGGCAATGCCGCCAAAGCTTGCATCCGACGACGGCAAGCACATCGTGATCCGGCCGCTCGCGTATGTCGAAGAAGCCGACCTTGCGCGCTACGCCGAGGTCAACGCGTTTCCGATCATCCCTTGCAATTTATGCGGCGCCCAAGTCAACCTGAAGCGGCAGGAGGTCAAGCGAATGCTGCTGGAATGGGAAAAGCGTTTCCCCGGAAGAGTCGAAAACACGTTTAACGCGTTGGCGAGGGTCGTGCCATCGCATCTGATGGACGCAAACCTGTTTGACTTTGCAACATTGCAGGCGAGTGGACGGCCGGAGGTCGACGGCGATATTGCTTTCGATGCCCCGCCGTGCAGTGCCGACGAAGATGCTGCGGCCGACGTGATCCGCTTTGCGTAAAGCGGCCTAGCTACCTGCGTGCAGCGCGCGGCACCGAAGGAGTGCGAGCAGGATCTCAGCTCTTGAGCAACTGACCATGCGGTCGTTTGCGATGCGAGGCTTAGAAAATGAGGAGGATTGACGATGAAGCTGACATCAACTGCATTCGCGCACCAAGGCGAGATTCCCTCGAAGTACACATGTGAAGGCGATGATTATTCGCCGCCGCTCGCATGGAGCGAGGTCCCTACCGAGGCCAAGAGTCTCGCGCTTATCGTCGATGATCCCGATGCGCCCGATCCCGCAGCGCCGAAGATGACCTGGGTGCACTGGGTGTTGTACAACTTACAAACTAGTGCAACGGGCTTGCCCGAGCGCGGCAAACCCCTCCCTGCAGGCTCGCGCGAAGGCCTGAACGATTGGCAGCGCACCGGCTATGGCGGTCCGTGTCCGCCCATTGGGCGCCACCGCTACTTCTTCAAGCTGTACGCGCTGGACACCGAGCTCGCAGACCTGGCGCGGCCGACGAAGGCGCGCTTGGAACAGGCGATGCAAAACCACATAGTCGCGCACGCAGAGCTGATCGGCACGTATCAGAAGCAGCGCCGCTGACGTTCAAACAGCATCCAGCGCGCGCTCGACCTCCCTGCACAGCACTTCGGTCGGTTCGCAGCCGACCGAGATGCGAATGAAGCCGTCGGGCACGGCATCGCCCCAACGCGCGCGCCGTTCGGCGCACGTGTGAACTCCGCCAAAGCTGGTCGATGCTCGCATGAATGCGCAGCGTTCGATGAAACGATCGGCGATCGCCCGGTCTGCAAGAGTGAGCGCGATCAGACAGCCGCCGCTTGTCATTTGCGCTTGCGCAAGGCGATGCGCTGGATGCGACGCGAGGCCTGGATAGCGACAGAGCGACCACCTTCGGATGTTGCACCAGGCGCTCGGCGATCGCATGCGCGTTGACGCACATGCGCGAATAGCGGACCTCGAGCGTTTCAAGGCCGCGATGCACCAGCCATGCTTCGTGCGGCCCCGGCACCGCGCCGGCGATCTTGCGCCAATCGCGCACCGCGCTGATCACCTGTGAGTTACGCGAGCTCACGTGCCCGAAGAGCACATCACTATGCCCATTTAGCGCCTTGGTGTCGGCCGAAACGACGACATCGGCGCCGAGATCGAGCGGGCGCTGACCAAGCGGTGTCATCGTTGTGTTATCGACTGCGACCAGCGCACCCGCATGCTTTCGCGTGTCGAACGACGGCACCGATATCAGCCAGCTCGAGGCCGGGGTTCGACGGGGTTTCAATCCATACCAGTCGATACCCAGCCAGCGAACGCGTTGCGACTTCCGACGTCGGGCAGTGATCGACCGATTACGCCCATCGGCAGCAAGTACTTTTCAGCAAACACGCGCACCGTGTAGTAGCCGTCCGACGGCAGCAAGCACGCGGTCGCCGGACTTCAGCGTGCTGTACAGCAACGCGGCGATCGCCGCCATTCCCGACGGAAACGTGACCGTCTCGGCGTCTTCAAGGATCGCTAACGCTTCCTCCAATGCGGTCCACGTTGGATTGGCCCAGCGGGCGTACTGGTACGGACCACTCGGATCGGGCGCCAGTCGATACACAGAAGTGTTGACGATCGGTGGTGAAAACGCATGTCCGATCTCGGTCGACTTGCTTGCGTGATGCAGCGTGCGGGCGAAACGTTCGTCAGATTCGATTCATTGAAGCGCGCCTGATCGTAGCCAGGGCGTGATGCTAAGCGCCCGCAGCCGGCACCTGGGGCCGTCGGGACTAATTCTCGACGTTCAGATGCCTCGATCGCCACAACTTCTTGACGGGCCGCCTTCGTGAATCGAGACGCAACCTCCTGTCCGGCTGCGTCTTCAACACGCCCACTTGGGCTTGTTGTCGATCGATAGCGTGAACCGTGTGCCACTCTGGGCCGCGTTAGCTGCCGTGAGCAGCTCGAGCCGCATGAACAACGGTCGTTTAGCCGGCAGCGTCACGCGATACACACGCGAGCCGCCCGCCGCCTCCTTCCGACACTCTCCGCCCAGCTGTTCGATCAGCGTAGCCGGAGAGAACTGCGCCTTAAGCGTGTGCGCGAGACCCTTCTTCTCGAACAACCGGGGCAGCGACACCTCGACATCGAACATCATCTGCCGCGCCCCGACCACCAGCACGGTGCCGCGCCCGTGGCCATCGAGCGTGACGTCGGCTTCCTGCGCGAACGCGCTGGGCGCCTCCTTCACCGTGGCGTCGCGCCACTTCACACCTTTGATCGGCTTCAGCGCGTTCCAGTTGTTGGCCGAATAGTTGGCGGTAGCGGGCACCGCAAGCGCGCCGGCGAACTCACCGAGCGTGACCGCACTCGCCGACGCCTGCAGGGCGGAGAAAGTCAGGCCAACAATCCATGCGCGCATGCTGATCTTCACCTAGAAAACTATTTGTCGCGGCAACGCCACTACTTCTTCGCCTTGTACGCCTCGAGCAGCAGGTTTCGCTCCGGCATGTCCTGCAGGATCAGCCGGCCCATCGATGTGTCCGCTTGCAGGCGACCCGGTGACTGCGGCGGGGGCAGGCCGCCGGGATTGACCCGGGATAGCGTCTGCACACGCTCGCTGGAAGATCGGCGCCGGCGCCGGCCCAGGCCGGGCGCTCCCAGACAAACGTGATCGACTGCAGCATTTCATTCGCGTCGAAGTCGTACAGCGTCGCCTTGAGGCGCGGGTCGTCGCAGGCGCTACCGCGCAGGTCGATGCGCAGGTTGTTCGTGTTCGGCACCTTGCCTTCGATCGCGGGCTCGTTGAAGCGCACGTCCGACATCGCCCGCACCTGATTGACGCCGACCGTGCCGAGCTTGTCGAGCAGCGTGTTGCGGCAGACCTCGGGCGACAGCCGCGACAGCGTTGACGGCGCCGATGGGCTGGCCGCGGCCGTCGAGGACTTGGCCGCGCCGGCTGCCGGCGGCGGCGCACCGACGCCCGATGCCGGTGGCGCGCGGTTCGACGGCCCGCTTTGTGTGGCTGTCGTAGTGCCTGTCACGCGAACCAAGGCGCAGCCCGGGAGGTTGAAAACCTCAATACGATTCGGACTGACGACATCGAACCCCATAATCTCAATCCCCTTGGCCGGCAGCGCAAACAACCGCTTGCCGTCTGCGCGATAGGCGATCGGGCCGAGCGAGTCATCGCCGTACCCATCGATGCTGGCCCAGGTCTTCGACTTGAATTCGGTGATGCCATCCCCGAACGTGAACTGGCAGAGCGGCGCGGCCGGGGTTGGCCAGCATGGCCATCGCTTGTCCCAGTTCGTCCTTCCTCTTGGGCTTGCCGTCACTTTCGACGCGCCAGCGCCCGAGCAGCACATTCCGCTCGTCAGGCAATGGCGGCATGCGCGAGTAACTTCCTGCGCAGGGCCTGCAACTCGGCAGCGGCGCGGGCGATCGTAGGAGGAGGTGGCAGGACGAGTATTGGCAGAGCGCCTTTCGTCGTCGGACTGCTCTTCCGTTTTCTTCCTCGCGTCTTCTGTTGACCTTAGTTGCCGTTGATACTCCTCTTGCGCCCGGCGCTGCTGCTCTTCGCGCTGTCGATCCTGCTCACGCTGATACTCGCGCTGCCGGTCAGCTTCAGGCGTCTGCGCCATCGCGCAGGGCACCAGTAGTGCAAGTACTAACGACATGAATCGACTCATCATGATTGTTTCTCCTATCACAAGGTCACTACTTCAGCTGCGACCGCCATTCCGGTCTTCGATCATCTGCTGTGAGTGCAAGCGCGCGAGGGCGTAGCACTCGATGACTCGACCGTGCGTCGGCTCGTCGACCAAGGCGAACAACGCGCACGTTGTCCATCAACAGATCCAGCAGCTTGTTGCGCTGGGGCTCCATCTCGATCGTCGACGTGGAGCCACCACGGTCTGCTGCCGCGTACTGGATGTGCAGGTAGAGCGGTTTGCGACCGGCCAGTGTCGCGCGATAGATGCGTGAGCCGCTCAGCCGCTCGTCCGGGCAGGCGCCGCGGACTTGTTCGAGTGTCGCGTCCTTCGGAAACTGCACCGCGAGCATCTCAGGCACTGTGGCGAGCTTGATGTCCTTCGGCCAGTTGACGGTGGCCGAGTGCAGGCGGCCTTGATCGCCGACCAGACTGATGCCGCCGGGGCCAACACCGTTGATTGGCACCGTGCCGTTCCAGTAGTACTTGTTGCCGCCCTTGGCGGGCGCCTTGCCTTGCCACTTGGCGCCGGCCAGCTTGGCAAACGCCGTCCAGTCGTTGGTTGCCTGCGGCGCACCCGCCGGAGCCGCCAGCGCAGCCGCGATATCTCCAAGCGTTGCGGCAAACGCGGGCAAGCTCCCGCACAGACACAGTCCGAACATCGCGGCCCGCATCGTCGATGCGCGGCAACGGCCAACGTCGTCAATCACCATGGCGAACCTCCCCGTAAGCATCCGTACCCGCCACTTCGGCTACGTACCACGCCGATGTTCGGCTTTCCACAGCTTTTCGAGTTCGGCGGCGACCGCAGGCGGAGGCGAGCCGATCAAAGTTGACTTGCCGGCTGATAGACCTTGCGGACACGACGTCCAGCGCGCCGGAATACAACAGCACGACGTTGTTCTCGAAGCAGTCCCGGTTCTTGCATGTGCGACCCGAAATTGGTCGGACTCTAAGGGCAGGGGCTTTTCGGCGCCTGGATCAGCTTGTTTTTGCGCCAGTAGTAGCGAGAGGGCACAGACATCCCGACCCATGGTGTGCCATGCCCCTGCTGGCACTGGACCAGATCGAACTCGCACGGGCCTGGCCCGCTGCAGGTGACCGTACAGCCACCGCCTGTGCCACAGGGGGCGTTCCCGAGGTGGCAAGCGTTGCCGCTGGCAACGGTGTATTCCTTTGCATCAGGCGCCGGCTTGAATGACATGCGCACCTTGAAGCGGGCAGGCCCAGTGCACTGCGACGAGACCTGGGACAGTTGGAAGTCGTAGGGGATTGCCTTCGCGGCGGCCCCGCCCGCCAAGATCATGCAGGCCAACGCCAGCACGGCGCCCAGTGGGGTGAACGACAGACAGCTTCGGATCTTCATGGTCATCTCCTCGTTGAGAAACGCTTGCGAGTCGCTGCTGCATCCAGCTACTTCGGTTGCGACCGGAAGTGCTTCTTCCACAGCTTCTCGAGCTCGAGCTGCGACAGCCGGCGGTGGGTTGCCGATCAAGGTCGACTTGCCCTTCTGATTGACCTTGCCGTACACAACGTTCTGTATTCCCGACCACAACAGGACGACGTTGTTGTCGTAGCAGTCGTGGTTCTTGCAGGTGTAGAGCATCACGTAATCGTCGTTAGCCACCTTCATTGCCTGACCCTCCGAACTCGGGCCGTCGAGCTTGGCGAGCCACGGCTCCTTCACGAGCGGGCCGAGCGCCTTGTAGTAAATCTCCTTTGCCTTCGCGTTGTAAAGAAGCCCGGCCGCAGAGAGTTCGGTCAGCGCGTAGCCCTTGAAGATCTTCGCTGAGTTACCCACGCCCGCTGACGCTGCTCCCGCTGCTGGTGCCGCTGCCGGTGCGGCGGCTGCTGTTTGCATCGGTTTGGCACTGCCGTCACAACGGCGGAATTTCTGTTGGGTTAGCGGCTTGCCAATCGCCGCCATCACCTTCTGATCGCCGTCAAACTTCAGGTAATAGCCGGACTTGTCCTGATGAATCGCAAACAACAGCTCGCCCGTCCCGGCGCCTCGCTTACCAGCATGTTCCGGTACTCCGGCGGCGGACTATTGCCGTAGAACGACGTCTGTGCCTCGGGCTTGGAGCCGGCGACGCGCTTGTCGCCGTGCAGGAACACCAACGCATCGGGAAATACGGTCGCCTTCGGCGACGCGTTGTTGCTGCAATCGACCTGATAGGTGCCGCCAAACGCCTTCATCGTGTCCGCGTCGAGTTTGCCTTGCGCCCAGGCGGATGCGCTGGCAACGGTGACTATCAGCACTGCGCTTTGAATTAAACGGTTCATGATTTCTCCTATCGGTTCCTAGCGAGGTTTCCCGGCGCACGCGGTGAAGAGCGTCATCGTGCCCTTCATGAACGCGTCCTGCTCCTGCGCGCTCATCTTTTCTCCGATTGCGTGCGCTTCCGCCTTCTTACCCTGCATGCCGAAAACCATGGCTTGCCGGGCCTGGGGCGACATGGCAGACCGTGCTTCCTTGGCGCCACACTTGCAGAAGTCCTCGCCCTTGACTCCCATTTCCCGCCGCATCATCTTGTTGGCCCCCCGCTCGCCTTCGGCGAGGCAGGCAGTTATGAACTCGGAGTCGCTGGGCCCGCTGTCACCACAAGCGGCAACGAGGGCAATGGCGAGGGCGGCCGCAACGTTGCGGCGCGACAGCTGCTGGCTCAAGTAAGGCACGGTTTTTCTCCTCAAAGTTGGGTGGTCGTGACGCGGCGTCGGTCGGGCTTCGCTAGAACGACCCGCCTGGGCGTTGCGGATTCGGGTCCTGCGGCGCCTGGTCAGCGACCCCATGCCGCGCCGCCAGGTTCTGTTGCTGTACGCGCTCGCGCGCAGCCTGCGCCTGTGCGCGCACTTGCGCCAGCTTGGCCTGCATCTCCGCTTCTACTGCGCTGACATCGAGATCCTTCGCCGTCTGCAGGTAGATCAGACACCAGCCTTTCTTCAGCACCAGCGACAGCAGCGTGCCGACCGCGGCCATGATCAGGCCAATGCCCACCAGCATCGCAACGCCATAGCCGCCACCACCCGTTGCGGTCGTGGGCATACCGCGCGGCATGCCGCGCGGCGTGCGGCCGTAACCGCGGCCAATCTCACTTTCGAATCCGCCGCCGAACATCGATGTCAAGCTCGACAGATTGACGTCGACGCCAACGATTCCGAGCGACAGCGAACCTGCGGTCAGCGTGCCGGACAGTGCAATCCACCACAACACCATCGCAGTGACGATCAACAGCACGAACAACACGCAAGCGCGGACCACGACGCCGACCAACCGTTTGCGGATCACCATTGCGACACGCGCGAGCGCCGTACCGATCGATTCGCCTGACCAGATCGCCGCACTGGCGATCGGTGCGAGCACGAATGCGAACGCGACGAACAGCACGCCGATCGTCACCGCGCTTAACGGAAATACGATAAAGAACAGCACCGGCCCGATGACCGGAATCTTGCAGATCCACAGCAGCAGTGCGACCGCGAGCACGACAGCGACGAAGGCCAGGCCGGCGAGGATCATCACGACAATCGCCTTGCCCAACGCGAACAGGCCTGCGAGCAGTGCATCGGTAAACGAGCGCGACGATGCGCCGGACGCTTCGTCCATCAGTACAACGCCGGCGGCGTTAAAACCGGTACCGGCACAGATCAAGAAAAGCAGAAAGGCGAGGCCGAACGCGCTGAACGACATCGAGCTCATTCCCATCGACGCGAACAGCCCGAACAGCGCGACGCCGACGGCCATCGCGACGAACTCGACCGCGAGCGCTTTGGTGTTGGTGATGGCATCGACCGCCGGAAGAATCGCGCCGGCGTCGCGGACTTGACTGGATACTGCACTCATCGTGATCTCCTCGAGTTCTTGCTTGATCACAGCTTGGGTACACCGACCTTGCTCGCGGTGTCGCGCGTCGCCTGATTGGCAAACCGCGCCGACGCCTGCCTTATCTCTTCGAATGAAGAATCGTCGATCAGCGACACGCTGAGGTAATCGCTCAAAGGGCCGTTCAGCGAGGCACGCCCGATCCGTGCGTGAACGGTCACGCCGCAGCCCTGGCTCTTGTAACCGTTGAACAGGATGTTCTGACCGCGCGCGGGCGGATCGATCGGCGTAAATTTTCCGCAGCGCGCTTGCGTCGACTTGTCGATGATCTGAACACCGGCGGCATTAAAGGTCCATATCAGGCCGTAATCGCCCGCACTCTCTCTGACCACACTCGGCGGGCCGAACTTTTTCACCAGCGCTTCCTTAATCGCGTCACTAAGCGGCTGCTGGCCGTGCAGAAAGCCGGTGAAGCGCTCAACGAAGAGTGCACGGTGCGCGTTCGGCGGTGGAGGAAAGTGAACGCCGATGGCATCGGACGAACCGGCTGGAGCGCCCTTGGCGGCTCTGGCAATCAGCCACGACATGTAAGCCGTCGCAGGCGCGTTGTTGATGATTCCGTTATGTTCGTTTATCTGCATTCCGGGCGAATGCGCTTGCACTGCGCGCTTGACTTCATCGAGCGTCATGCCGAGCCTGATGCCGACGATGTCGACATTGACCGGTGCCGCTCCCGGAGCTGAGCCCAGAACGCCCGCGGTGGAAGCCGCAGCAGCGCCTGCAACTTCGCCGCCCGCTGGAGCCGCGCCTGGAACCGTCGATGCCTGCGCAACGCCTGGGTCCGTTGACATCATCGGCGGATTACTGAGGACGGCAGTCGCCTCGTTACCTGCCTGATCACGTGCCGGTTTCGAGCCGCCACCGCCTAGCAGCGTGCCAGCAGCGCCAACTAACCCGCCGATGACACGATTGACGTCGACCTGCGAACCCGAGGCGGGAGGCGCGCCAGAGGTAGGTACCGCCGAGTCACGACCGGACCCGGTGCCACGGCGACGTCCTGATCGGCAACGACGATGTTGAGCTTGCCTGGATACACGGCGATGAAGCTCGGGCCGCGTCGATTGTTGCCTTTGCGCACGTTGAAACCCACGTGGCGCACGCCTGACGGCACCGACAACTGACGCACGAGGTGGGTGACATCGATCGGCTTGTTGAACGCCGGGTTGTCCTTGCAATCGGCCGACAGCGTCGCGACGCGCGTGCCGGCGGTCGAATCGGTGACGTCGCTCCTGCCGTCGCCCGGATACGCGAAGACGTCGACCACGACCTGTTCGTCGCCGGAGCACTGGATGGCACGCCCGCTGAATTGAAAGATCGCCGACCGGATGCGCGTCGGTTGCACCTCGGGCAGCTGGTACTCCATGGTGGCAATGTTGTTCGAGCCGACTCCCTGTGCAGCACCGGAACTGCGCTGCCAGAAACCGACGGCGACGCTTTGCGCCACCCCCCAAGGACTCGGCGCACCGCCGGTGAGCTGCGAGTAACCTACCTTCAGCGACGCGTCGACGCCGATTTGTCGATCGACACCCCAGGCAGTCGAACTCGCTATCGCCAGCATCGGCACGACAAAGTAGCGTGCAGGAACGCGTCGTGACATAGATCCCCCCGTTGCCCCGAAAGTGTTGATTCCGGATTGGAATCAATCGGAGCGCAACGTAGCGGCGGTGGCGTTACTGGGGCGTTACTGATAGGCCGCGCAAACGCCACGGCTGCAATTAGTGCTGCAGTCGCCGGCTTGCGGTGGTCAGGATGGCGCGGTTAATGGGGTTGCGATTTAGGAAGCTGTCGCTGAATTCGTCGGGGACATTAGGCAATGCGACGGTGTTGATCCAATCAACGGCGCTCGCAAGTGACGTTGTCGCGTCAACGTGGTCACCTGCGGCATTGAACACCTCGAACTCGAGCCACCAGGCCTCGGCGCGATACATATCCAGTCGGCTGCACGCCGTGCAAGGTCGTCGGTAAGTCCGCGCGCGGTGCGCTGTGGATTCACCGTGTCGGCCTGCGCGGCGTAACCCATCGACCAGCATCGCCTTGGCGGGCAGGTAAGCTCGAATAGGTTCGCTTTGCCCGGCTTTCGCTGCCACCTGCTTCGCGAGCGCAACGGCTTCAGCAGCGTCCAACTCTCGCGCAAGCTCGATCTGCACTTGCCAGTCAGACGTTCAGAGCATGGGCTGACGACGGCCTGTTCGCCAATTTCGTCGAGCAACGCACGCGTCGGTTGTTTTCTGCGCGTGCGAGCCGGACTTTCGATGCGCCATCCGATGCGCCGCGCCGGACCGAATCGATCGGCGGCGCGCTACCGAGCAGGCTCTGCGCACGCGCCATCTGCCCGAGGTGAAGCAGCAATGAGCGCGCGTGATTGCGGCATTGCGGCGATCCAACGATTTGGCCATCGCGAACCGTGGCCTTCGAGCACGCCGTCGAGGATCTGATGCGCCTCACGATAACGTGCGGCTTCCTGCAGGTGCACCCGAGCATGATGTCGTATGTGGTCCACGGGTCCACGGTTCCGCCAGCGCCTTCGATCTGAAGCGACGTGCGGCTGCGTACTCGTCGATCGCCTCGTCGACCGGCCAAGGTTGTACAGGCATGATCGCGAGTGACTAGGGTTTCGCTCACCAGGCCGAGATCGCCATCGGCACGCGCGCGCTCGATTGCGGCATCTGCGCGTCGTCGCCTGCTCGAACTGGCCACCCATTTCCAGCAGATACGCGTATTGCCGCCTGCGCATTGCCATCTCGGTGTCCTGCGGGTTGGCTTCGATGAAGGCGCGAAGCGTCTTGCCGACTTCGAGCGCTTCCTGCTGCCGCCCCCGAAAGCTCAGAGCCAACGCCTCCCATTCGCCGAGACTGCATTCGTTAGGTGTGTCCCCCAACTCGCGCGCGAGCAGTCGCGCATCGCGCATCAGCCGGATCGATTCGTCGTCGTGCGTGATCTCAAACCGGCTCTTTGCGAGCGCGGTGAGTGCCCCGAGCCGCTCGTGCGGAGTGACGGCAAGCGAGCTCATCTTCTGCGCCACGGCCGCGTATTCCGAAAAGCGCTTCATGAAGTGCAGGCAGATGCCATGCCAGCTCATCGCATCGAGGCGTTCGGTGCGCTGTCCGGCCTTTTCCAAACTGTCGGCGGCACGCTGAGTACAGCTCTGCCGCGTTCGCTCCGAACGCTATGTTGCGCGCGCGATCAGCCGCAATTCTGTAATGGGCGCCGGCCTTGCTCCATTGCTCGGCTTCGTAATAGTGCTCGGCTATGCGCGCCGGCTGCGCGCCTGCGCTTCGAGGCAATTCGGCGATGTCCTTGTGCATCACGCGCGCGATCGCGTGCGGCACCGAGCGCAGCGTGGTTTCGAGAATCAGATCGTGCGCGAACGCACTGCCTTCGCGGTCGGCACGAATGATCTGTGCAACTTCCAGCTCATGCCAGCCTTCGGCCAGATCGAGCGGATGTGCACTCAGCACGCAAGCGGCCAGTCCGACGCTGAAATCTTGCCCGGCCAGCGCAGCGACCCGCGCTAGCCTCAGTGCATCGCGTGAGAGCTTGTGCAGACGTCGCTCGATCAACTGGCCTACGCTGCCCGGTGCCGGAAGGAGCGCAACACCACCTCGAAGCGCCGTCGCATCCTGCGCCAAAGCAGCAGACAACGTCTCCAGAATGAACAGCGGATTGCCGCCGGTGTGGCGTGCCAGCGGCTCGGCCCACGCGCGCGCGTCGAAATCAGGCAACGCAAGCGAGATCGAGCAGCGCTTCGATCGCTGGCACATCAAGTGGTCCAAGCTCGATGCGCGCGACTTCGTTGGATTCTGTGCGTTCCAGCCACTCGAGAAGACGTCGCGGCATTTCGGCCGTGCGCACTCCGACCAGCCAGCGCACATGCTTCCTTGCTCGGCGATCAACGCGAGCAGTGACTCAACGCTCGCGTCATCCGCAAACTGCAAATCGTCGATCGCACATCCGGTAAGACCTGCGTTGCTCGCCACAAGCAATGCATGCACGACTGCGCGCTGAAACCGTACCGGCTGCAGCTTGCTTTCCGGCGCTGCACCAAGCTCCGGTAGCAACCGACTCAGCTCGGCCTTCGCCCAGTCCTCAAGGATCGGTGTATAGCGCTGCGTCACCGCACGCAGCAGCCGCGCCAACAACGCGAACGGCACGCGCTCGTCGCCTGGACGTGCACCGACGACGATCGCGCCATCATGGCGCGCGACAAAGTCGCCCAGCAGCCGCGTCTTGCCAATGCCGGGCTCACCGCACACGAGCGCCAAGACGCTGCTGCTGCCATGCGATTTCCAGCTCGCTCCACTCGGTGTCGCGACCGACCAGCTTCGGCGGCCGTAGTACGGAGACCGGCTTTGCGAGACCGATCGCGGGCGAAGACAAAACACCGCTCGACTCGATTAGTGCAGCCAGTTCGAGTGTTTCGTTGCCAGGTGTCGTCCCCAGCTCGCGTTTCAACAGCTCGCGACAGCGTTCAAACACCGCCAACGCGGCGGCTCGATCGCCGCGTAGGTAGTGCAGTCGCATCAGCTGGCGATGCGTGTGTTCGCGCAGCGGATCGTCACCGAGCAGACGCTCGCCATATTGCAACGCAAGTGCGATGTGGCCTTCGCGCTCGAGCTTTGAAGCGATCTCGGCCAGAGCATTGCGCCGAGTGGCGCGCCATTGTTCGCGCGCCGCCTGCAACCATTCGTCAAGTTGCTCGCAGTCGGCGTAGTCGAGCGAGCCAAGCAGCTCGCCGGTTGCCGTGCTTGCGTCTTGCGCCAGCACTTCAGCGACGCCGTTCAAGTCGTGACTGACGCCGTCGGCGAGGCGCAGAACGTCGGCGGTCGTCAGAGCAACATCGCGGCCAGCGCGCTTGCGCAGCCGATGCAAACGCTGCCTCAGGTTATTGCGTGCGGCATCGTCGTCAACATCGGGCCACAAGAGTGCCGCCGCTTTGCCACGCGGTATGGCACCGTCGATCGCGAGCAATGCGAGCAGCGCGGCGTCTTTGCGTTCGAGCGGAAATGCATCGGTGCCAAGGTCCAGCTTCGGCTCGCCAAGCAGCCGCAGCCGAATGCCGCCCTGTGCCGTTGCGACAGTCGCCATCGATGCCGATGCGCCTAAAAAGAACGGATCGTATCCGAGGTGTCCGCTAGCGGCGGCGCCCTGCACGCACCGGAGTCGCATCGAGATTCGGCGCATCGAAATACGGCTCGCCCAACTCCGCCTGCAGCAGCTTCAAGTTGCGCCGGTGTGCGCGAAAGTAGACATCGAAAACATCGCCGGCCAGCGGCACCGAGCCGACCGCAGCGTCGACCACGAGATTGCGGATCATTTTCGCTTGCAGCCAGCGCGATGCGCCGAGTTCGCGCGCCTGCGTAATCAGATAGACGCCGATCGCCGCCGACAGCAAATCGCCGGCGACCGGAACGAGCCCGAGCAAGGCGTCGAGCCCAACGGTGGTACGCAGCATCGGCACGTCGATCGCCGAGTCCATTAACCGCGTCAACGTGATCAACCGCTCGCGCGCGCGGCGCTTGCGCTCGGCAGACGAGATATCAATCGAACGGATCGTGGTGGTCATCATTGTTCGGGCGGCGAGCGCTTGGTCGCGATCAGCAGCACGTTGGCGAATAGCGTGCCTTCGCTCATCGGCTGCGCGACGACAGAAAAGCCGATCGCTTCCAGCAGTGCCGTCCATTCCGCCAATGGCCGCCAGTGCAGCTGAGGCCACGACTTTTGGCGCGCAAACGTCACCCACCAATCGACGGCTGACGTAAAACGAAAGCGCCAGTTCGGCGCGGCATCGGCGACGCGCAGCAACAACGTGCCGCCCGGCGCCAGCGCTGAATACGCATTCGTCAGCAGCGCGCGCTGAGCAACACGATCAACGTAATGCAGCACGTCGAGTATGACCACGACGTCGCACTCGGGCAGAGTGACCTCGCGCACGTCGCCGATTGACAACGAAACGCGATCACGAATATCGAACAACGCGCGCTGCGCCGTCGCGATTGCGTCCATTCGCAAATCGAATCCGCGCAGTGTCCAGCCGAGCGGCGGCGGGGCCCATGTCTGCGGCCATGCGGATGCGGAGCGTGGGTCGCACTGCTCGGCGGCGGCAAGTAACGCGGCCAGTATCCCGAGCCCGCAGCCGATGTCGACGATGCGTGCATCAGATGTAATTCGGCCATCGCGCAACAGCGCAGCGAATACCGGATCGCCGCCCAGCTTTCCACGCGCAAAGTAGTACGGACCGCGGCCGGCCGGTCGAAAGCGCGAGGCGGCGCGCGCAACCAGCCTTCGGAAAGCAGGCTCTGAACCAGCAGCAATTCGATCAGCGGGTGCCGATCGCGCAGCGGATGACTCGGCAGAGGCCATCGGATCGGTGGATGCGCGGACAGTCGAGGCACCGACCGCCGCGTCGCGAGCCCGCGCTCGCATTAGGCGGGCAGCGCACTGCGCAGCGTCACCGAGCGCCAGGCGCGCTCGCGCAGCGTTGCCAGCACCAGCGGCAGTGCGCCGATCACGCTCGGCGCACCGGCAGTCGTGCGCCTGCGCCGGCCCTCGATGCCGTCGTGCATCAAGACGATCGCGCCCGGCGCCAGACGCCGAACGACGCGCGCTGCAACGCGGTCGGCGCAGCTGTCGACGCTGTCGAGCGATCGCACGTTCCAGGCGACGCACCGCAGCCCGAGGCGCGCGAGCGCCGGTTCCGTCAACGGAGTGCGAATTCCGAACGGGGCACGGAAAAATTTCGGTGCGCTACCGGTAATGTCGGCCAATGCCTTTTGCGCATCGCCGATGTCGCGCACCAGCCGTCCGACTCCATAAAAGCCCATCGCTCGCGAATGGTCAAACCCGTGGTTTTCGACCGCATGACCACGCGCGGCGATTTCGCGCACCAGGTGCGGATGCGCGCGGGCTCGCGCGCCGACGCAAAAAAATGTCGCCTGCGTACCGGCTTCGTCCAGCAAATCGAGAACGCGCGGGGTTAGATCGGCATCCGGCCCATCGTCAAACGTCAGCGCAATCTCGCCACGCTGGACGGCAGACATCGGCAGTTTCGAAATGACCGGGCCGAGCGCGGCACTTCTCGGCGCGAGCCCGAACGCGAAATTCAATGCATGACTGCTGCACATTGCGCCGACCGCCCACGGCCACAATGCCGGCTGCAGCGCGATTGCCGCAACGCCGGCAGCGTGGCTGCCGGCCAGCAACCAATGCAACGGGCCCGGCTGCCAGGCGCGCGGCGGCAGCGCCTGATGAAATGTGAAACGCGAAGCGTGAGATGTCGACGATTTCACGTTGACTTGACAGCAACATACTCGGAGAAGATGCCGAGCACGACGTGGCGGGTGACGCTGGTGAATCCGGCAGCGCGCATTTGTTCGATGACCTTCTGCGGCGGCACGCACGCTTCGATCGAATCCCAGTAGTAACGCATCAGCTGTGGCATATCGCGCGAGCGTCCGACGACGCGCGCCATCGCGGGCACGAAATGACGCATATACAGACGCAACCACCACGTCGCGCGAGCGCTGGAAGGACGCGTGATCTCGAGCACGCACGCGCGGCCTCCGGGTCGCAGCACGCGGAAGAACTCGCCGAACACGGCGCGCAAATCGGCTACGTGGCGCAACGCATACCCCATGCAGACGAAGTCGAACGAGCGGTCGGCCGCAGGCAGCTCCTCGGCGCGGCCTTCGACCACGCGCATTCCCGTCGGCAAATGAGCGTTCGCCAGCATGCCCACACTCGGATCGACGCCGGTCACGTTGGTACCGCTGCCGCTCAATCGCGCAGCCTCGATCGCGGTGAGCCCGGTGCCGGTGCCGACATCGAGCACCTGCATTCCGCGCGTCAGGCCCGCGCGTGACAGCGCCTGCCGGCGATACCAAGGGCCACTGCCGAACGCCATCAGCGACTCGACCCGGTCGTAATCGACGGCGGTCGAATCGAACACGCGACGCAACCAGGAATGGCGCGCGGCCTCGTCGGCGTAATACTCAGTCAGCGGCCGGTGCGGCGCGACCCTTTGTATTTCGCTGGTCCGCTCGTTCATGCTGCCAGCCCTCCGTTGACGCCGATCACTTGCCGCGTAATGTAGGCGGCATCAGCGGAGAGCAAGAACGCGACCGTTGCTGCCACTTCGTCGGCTTCGCCGATGCGCCCGGCGGGAATCATTTTCGTCATTTCCTCGACCGGCAATTCGCGCGTCATGTCGGTGGCGATCAACCCGGGTGCTACGCAGTTGACCGTGATGTTGCGACTGGCAAGCTCAAGCGCCAGAGATCGTGTCGCGCCGATGATCCCCGCCTTGGACGCGCTGTAGTTGACCTGCCCGCGATTGCCGATTTGCGCGGCTACCGAAGCCAGGGTGACGATGCGGCCGGGCCGGCGCCGCCGAATCATCGGCATCACCAGCGGGTGCAGCACGTTGTAGAAACCATCGAGGTTAGTGCGCAAAACGCGATCCCAGTTCTCGCCGGACAGCGCGGGAAACACCTGATCGCGCGCGATGCCGGCATTTAATACAACGCCGTAGGGTGCACCCCGCGCTTCGACCTGCGCGCCGAGCACTTGCGCGCATGCGGCACGATCGGCGATGTCGAACGCCAGCACATCAACTTCGCGGCCGAGCTCGCGCATTTCGACGCAGACGGCGTCGATCGCCGCGCTAGAGTCGGATTGGCCGGAATGATGCAACCAGACGTCATAGCCGTCGCGCGCCAGACGCAATGCGGTGGCGCGTCCGATGCCGCGGCTCGAGCCGGTGACCAGCACGGCGCCGACCTTCATCTCGCCGGCACTCATCTTGGTACTCGCCAGAACGGAAAAAAGTTAAACCACGCGAGCGGCGCTTCGCGGCACGCGCGTTCGAGGTAACGCACATAATCGGCGATGACCTCGCGCAACGCCGCGTCCCGAGTCTTGCGCGGCAGCACGATGCGGTCGCGCATCAACTCGCACACCAGCGTGTAGCGTCCACGATCGGCCGGACGCTGATAGCACGCCAGCCAGTACACGGGGCAATCGAGCGCGGCTGCCAACACCCATGGCCCGATCGGAAACGGAGCGTCGGCGCCTAGAAACGGAACGTCAAGCACACCACTGCGTACGCCCCCGGTCGCTGCGCGCCCGCCCCCCGCGGGGGCACGCGACGAGCTTGGGGCGGCCCGGCGCTCATCGCGTTGGCTGGTCACCGGCACGCGGTCGGCAGCAATCACTACGAAGTCGCCAAGCTCGACACGCGCCGCCAAGTGCGCGATCGTCGCGGTGTCGACTTCCGTGACCTGCAGCAAGCGCTCGGCGCTCTGCGGATTCACGCGCGTCAGCATCCGGTTGAAGCGCTCCGCGTGCCGCGTGTGCACGAGGATGTGCAGCCGCAATTGCTTCGCGTACTCGCCCATTCGGCGCAGTACTTCGAGGTTGCCGAAATGCGCGACGACCAGCACGCCGCCGCGATTTGCTTCGATCGCCCGATCGAAGCGCGGATCGACTTCGCGGCGAATTTCGTCGAGCTTGATACCACCCGTCCAGACCAGCGCTTTGTCGAGCAGCGCATCGGCAAAGTGACGCACATGTCTTGCGGCCGCGCGCCATGCGCTCCACCGGCCAACGTCGCCGGCCAGCACTCCGAGGCGTTGCTGGTAGTCGATCGACGCGCGGCGCGCCAGTGGCCGCACCGCGACGAAATACCATGAGACCGGCCACATCAGCGCGCGATACAGCACGCGACCGAACACTGCATGACATGCATACACGAACCACAGGCCGATCGTGAGCCCGGCTTCGGGCACCGATGCCCAGTGCGTCGGGCGCGGATTCGATTGCATGTCGACAGCCGTCATACAGGCATGATGCATCAGAGCGAGTCTATGGCGCCTTGCCTGCCAACCGACGTGGCAGCAGCCGTGGCAGGCGGATCAGCATCCCCGCAAATAATCGAAAATGCAGCCCTGTAATGCGCAGGTTGTCTCGCAGCATCCGAAAATGTGAAACGCCGTCGGCCGGGTACGTCACCGGAGTGGGCAGGTTGATGACCGGGGTGCCGGCCCAGAAGAGCCGCACAATGATCTCGGTGTCGAATTCCATGCGGCGGCCGATGCGCACCTGATCGTCGAGCGCAACGGCAGGCGCGATCGGGTACACCCGAAAGCCGCACATCGCATCGGCAATCTGCAGCGACAAAGTGTTCAGCCACACCAGCACGGTCGTGATGCGCCTGCCGTGCAGTCTGACGGCGGGCACGCTGGCATCGTATTGCGGCACACCGTTGATCACCGCGGCGGGATGGCGTTCAGCGGCGGCGACGAATTCGCCAATGCGCGACGGATCGTGCTGCAAGTCGGCGTCGATCTGTACTGCATGCGTGAACCCAGCGGCGTGCGCGGCGCGTAGTCCGGCGACAACGGCGCCGCCTTTGCCTTGATTGTGCTCGAGCCGCAGCCGCCGCAGCCACGGTTGATTTTCAGCGCATAAGGCCTGCACCGCTTGCGCGCATGGCGCATGGCTGCCGTCGTCGACCAGCCAGCACGTCAGGCCGGTCGTGCGCAACGCGTCCACCAGGCGCGGCAACGCCTGATGATGGTCGTAGACCGGCACGATGACGCAAACGCGAAGCGCGGCGGGTGAGGACAACGTGCCGATGTGCTGCCGGATATTTCAGCGCAACAGCAGATCGATTGCCTGCGTCAGCGTGCGAACACGGCGGAATTCACGCGCATCGACGTTGCGGTCGAACGCATCGTTGAACTTCATCACGATTTCCGCGGCGTCGATGCTGTCCAGATCGAGATCCTGATAAAGATCGGCGCTCAGTACCAACCGGTCCGCGGCGATCGCGAATTCGCGCTGCAGAAAATCGCGCAGCCAGAGCTCGACGCGGGCAAACGAACTGTCGGCTTGGGACACCGAGTGCACATTCGCCAGCGGGAAGTCATCGCGCTTCATATCGCTATGCCGCTCGCTCAGCGCCCCGCTGGCTGGCCACAAAAGCCGCCAGCGCGCGCACGTTCGCAAAATGCCGACGGTTGTTTTCGTTGTCGGCCGTGAGCTTCACTCCGTAACGCTTGGCAAGCGCAACGCCGATCTCCAGCGCATCGATAGAGTCCAGCCCCAGCCCCTCGACGAACAACGGCGCGACCGGATCGATCTCTTCGGGCTGCATGTCCTCCAACCCGGTGCACTCGATGATCAACTGAGCGATTTCGTGTTCAAGCGGATTCACAACGAGTGGGCTCCCTAACGTTCAACTCACTAATGTAGAACTCACGCAAATGTTCGGTCAGCCGGCGCGCGGCGAGCGACACGCTGCTACCGTCTCGCAGAAACTGTGCCGGATCGATCGGCGCGTGTCCCATTACGCGCACTTTCGGCCGCACCTTCGGTGCCAGCCACCAGCGACTCTTCTTGTTCAGCAGCGGTTCCGAAAGTTCGATCGTCACCGGAATCACCGGGCAGCCGGCGCGCACCGCAATATGCGCCGCGCCGCGCCGCAACCGAATTACACCATCGTCTCCAGTACGGGTGCACTCAGGAAACAGAACCAACGACTCTCCCGCAGCGATGCGAGCACGACACTCATCAATGAGCGACAGCGCATCGGCGTTGACAACGAAATCCGCACCGCGAATGGCACCCGAAGTAAATGGATTGATCTGCAACGACCGCTTGGCGACCACGATGGCACCTTTAACGTGGCCCAGCAAAATGAGCGCGTCGATTAACGACGGATGATTGGCGACGATCAACGAGCCGGGCGCCGGCACACGAGCGAGCCCGACTATTTCGAGATCGATCAGGCGCAAGGCCCGCATGCTGCCGACGTAGGTGCGCAATATGCGGTGCACGACATTTCGTACGCCGTGCGCGCGGCGCACCCGATCGCGCACGAAAGCGGAGTACGCCGGCACGATCAGCGCGCTCATCAACGCGCCGCAAATGCCAAATACCCCAAACAACGCGATCTGCCCGATCGACCGGGCGGCGCGATCAGCCCCGGCAGCAAAGCGGGAGCGCCGGCCTGCCGCAGGCTGTGGCCGTATCAGCTCTTCGCGCCCGGTGCCGGCGCGCTCGGACAGGATAACTGCCATTCATGTCACCTTGTGCCGCTCCCCCACGGACCACGACTCGCCCGCACCGATACGCCTCGGCCAGTCAGTTATCAGACGGCTTCCCACTGCAATTCGGCCGTATTGTAAGTCCCGGTCATTGCATCGAATACGCCGGTAATTGGCGGGTTTGCGGTTCCGGCAACAGCGAGTTGACAACGATCCCAGGTGGACCGCCAGACCTGCGCATGCGCCTGCGGGCCGGCTTTCAGCCGCGCCTCGGCGACGACCCACGCGCGCAGGACCGAAGCCGTGTCATGGGTACCCTCTGCCAGTCCGAGCATTGCGGCCGCCGCCCGCGTATCGCGCACGGGCCGCATCGATTCGAGATCGACGCCGACTCGAGCACCGGCAACCACCACCGCGACTGAGTTCGCACTGTGCGCGATGCTGGCGTACACCGGCACGCTCGCATGCAACAGCACCTGGCCGTCGGCGGCAATTTCGATCATTGCATCGTCAAAACCCGCAGCCGCCAGCGCCCAGCGCAGTGTGCTGTGGCCGAGTACAAACTGCTCACGGCGCAGCGGACGATCAATGTGCGCCAAACGCGTACGTTCGGTGGGCGTCAGCCGATCTATCTGCGCTGCCTGCCATTTATCGGCTAACGGCGAATCGAAACGGCTTAGACACAGCAACGGTGAACCGAGCAACTCACCGCCCGCGGAGTCTTTCGCCACCATGTCAAACCGTTGGATGCCCTACGGCCCCGGCCCTGAAATCGGCAGGACCGGTGCGTCGAGCAACACGCTGGCATGGCCGCTCAACAGTATCGCGCCGGACGCGCGAATTTCGAATCGGTAGGCGACCTGATTGTCGGATCTGAACTCGCTGACTGCTTCGATAGTCAGCGGCGCTGCGCACTGGTCGAGGCGCTCTACCGACCAGCGCAGATCGGATGCGGCGACGAGGAAACCGTGGCGTGCGCGGTCACGCGACGGCCCGGCACTTACCGCCAGCAGCGCACCATGAATTGCCATCGCCTGCGCACCGTATTCGAGGCCGCATAGGATCGAAAGCGCGCCATCATCGGCCAGCGGATGATCCGGGACGCGATGCGAATCGCTTTCGCAAACGATCCGCTGCTCGTCGTACGACACGATGCGGTCGACCAGCCGCATGCGGCCACTGTGCGGCAGCAGTGTGTCGATCGAAGGCATCAACATGCAGAAGTTGCCACCCGCAGCACACGGCCATTGCTTTGACGCAGCACTACCTCGCTCGCATGCGGCTGCGCGATGGCGGCGAACAGCGGCAACATCCGCGCGGTCGGATTGCCGAGGCGAATCGAATCCAGCAGCGGGTCTGCCAAAGCGGTATCGACTGCGTCTTCGGCGGCGCTACCCGTACCGTCAATCAACGTGAGCTGCGCAATAGCGGGTTCGAATTCCGGCGGGGCTAGCACCAGCGCGAGTGACCATGCATCGATTATCGGGCGCGCTTCCGAGAGGGGATACGGATACGGCAAGTCGTAGCAAACCATTAACACCGGCGAATGCGCGGCGATCGCCTGCACCGCGGTTTCGAGCAGCGCCGCGGTAGCGGTATCGTCGAACGCGCACAGACTGGTGACCGCGCGATGACTCGCCACCGCGATACTGTAGTAACCGGACGCCGCGTTATGCACCGAGTTGTGAAACTTGGTCGGTGAAATTTGATAGTCGCCCGCAGCAAGCATCGCGCAGATGTCGTGAATGATGTCCGGATTGCCCGAGCTGCTGCCGAAGACCGCAGGCACCTCGGTGGCGTCGAGCCCGGCGTGCGTCAACGCCTGCTGTGCGGCGGTCAGCGCGAAACGGGTCGCTGGTGTCGCGCGCCGCCGTTCCGCGGGGGGCAATAGGCCGCTCGGGGGCGCAGCATTATCGGCGCGAACGTAAGCAGCGGCGCCCGACAACACTGCACGCGCCGCCGGCCAATCGGCAAGCCCCGGCCCGTAGACGCCGATTCCCAACACTGCGCACGCGATCACGACAGCGTTCTGTTCGCGCGGCCGAAGATCACGCTGCAATTGCTGCCGCCAAAGCCGAACGAATTCGACAGCGCCACCTCGATATCGCGCGTTTCGTTGTCGAGCAGCACCGTGTTCGGACAATCGGGATCCAGATCGGTGGTGTGCAACGTACCGGGGAGCATGTCGTGTTCGAGAGCGAGCAACGTCACGATCGACTCGACGATCCCGGCCGCACCTAGTAAATGACCAAACCAGCCCTTGGTCGAACTGCTGGCCGTAGTTCCGAAAACGTCAGCCACGGCACGACCTTCGGCGGGATCGTTCGAGCGGGTCGCCGTGCCGTGCAGGTTGACGTAATCAACCGCCTCCGGCGCCAGGCCCGCCGTCTCGAGCGCGCCGCGCATCGCCAGGCGCGCGCCGAGTCCTTCCGGATGCGGCGTCGACATGTGATGTGCATCGCTCGATTCGCCCGCGCCGAGCAGATACGCGGGCGCGTCCGCGCGCGCCTCGAGCAGCGCGAATCCAGCGCCTTCTCCGATCGAGATGCCGCTGCGCGCGCGGTCAAAGGGGCGGCACGGGTCGCGCGACAACAACTCGAGCGCGGAGAATCCACACAACGTCGTCAGGCATAGCGAATCGACGCCGCCGACAATCGCAGCATCGATCCAGTCAGCGCGCATCAAACGCGCCGCCGCAGCGAACACCTTGGCGCTCGACGAACACGCGGTCGAAATCGCGAACGTCGGGCCCGCGGCGCCGACCGCGTGCGCTACCAGCGCGGGCGCCGAGAAATTATTCAGCGTCGTCGCATAGCTGAACGATTCGAGGCAGGTGGCCCGCGGCGTCGCGCGCGCGATACGCGCTTTCGGCTTGCTCGATGCCGGACGTGCTGGTGCCGATGAGCACCGCCACCCGCGCGGACCCGTACCGTGCGACGGCCGCGCGCGCTTTCGCAACGAATTCATCCTGCTGAAGCCCGAGCCACGCCAGCCGATTGTTGCGGCAGTCATAGCGCGACAACGGCTCAGGCAGCCTGATCGACTGCAACCCTTCGACTTCGCCGATCCACGTATCGAGCGCCGGTCCATCGACGTCGGCCGCAAAGTCGCGGCGCGCTTCATAGCGCTTCAGTCCGCTGCGCCGTGTGCGCAATGCCTCGAGCAATGCACCGTGCCCACGGCCGACGGCGGTGGTGGCGGTGTACGCACTGATTGCGACCGGATCGAACTTCATGCGGCGGTTGACGCGCGCGTGCGCTCGGGGGCTAGCGCCATGCTGACGACGAGCGCAATGGTCGCGCCAATGGCGACCGTAACGCCGATCATGTGCAATACCGGGGTCGACGACATCGCCAGCGTCGCAAAGGCAATCAGTGTCGTCCCCGCGGCGAGAGTGACCGACAATGTGACCGGTAGCGGAACGATTGCCGACTGTGCTCGCTGATCGTCGCGCGGCATGCCGATAAACAACGCGTAGTTGGTGCCGACGCCAGCCGCCAGCAGCAGCGCGACCAGGTGAAAGAGCGTCAGCCCTCCTTCGATCAGCACCAGTGCCGCGGCGGTCATCGCCATCGAGACGGCAACCGACGCTGCGATGCGCGCGGTCGCCCTTAGATTTCGCAACTGCACCGCCAGAATAAGAACGATCAACAATCCTCCTCCTAACGCCGCCCACGCCGCGCGCGCCCGGTAGTCCGCGACCAGTGCCTGCACGTTGGTCAGATCGATCAGCGACACGCCATTCGCGCCCCGCACTTCGGCGGCGACCTTCGCAGCATCATCGACGCCGGTTAACGTGATCAGCGCCACGGCCTCGGAACCCGTCTCGTGCTTGCGCTCGACGAGTTGAGCAGCAAGCCGCTGGCCAAGCGCAGTGCCCGCATAGTAGTCGGGCTCGATCACGAGCTCGCGGGCGCGTTGAACGTCCTCAATAAAGGGCTCGAACGCTTCTGCGCGCAACGCGCTATCGGCCAGCGCTTGAGTCAAACGCTCGCGCAATGTCGCTGCATCAGGCAACGCGGCGCGCCGCGCTTGTTGCGTCGCCGCGCTCGGCACCAGGGTGGCGGGCGAATCGAATCCGGCGATCGCGCCACGCGACTTTAGGCTGGTTAGCCGATCGTGCAGCGCTTCAGCGCGAGCGATTGCCTCCTCCTTCGTCGCGCCGTCGATTGCGAGCACGAAGCGTAGATCGCCGAGCCCGGTCTCGCCGCGCAGTCGCGCATCGAGCTCGCCCGATCCGCGCGCCAGCGGCGAAATCGCGGCCAGCTGATCATTCCACAGGCGATCTCCGCGCGTGACTAGCAGCATCACGGAGGCGGCACCGAGCAACAGAAGCGCAGCCCGCAACCGCGGCGCGCGCATCGAAAAACGTGCGAGCGGCGCGAATCGCGCCAGGCGCGATGCATCGAGCGGCTGTAGCACGTCGGGCAAGCAAAACCGCGCCACCGATGCGGCGACCGCGATACCGACGATCGACATTAGGCCCAGCTGCATCAATCCGGCGAAGCCCGACAGCATCATCGCGACGAAGCCTGCACTCGATGTCAGCACAGCGAGCCACAAGCCGCGCCACAGCACGGCGTTCTGTTCGTCGCGCCATAGGTAGGTATTGTCTTCGCGCTGCCGCTGCACTTGAACGTAGACGGCGTAGTCGACCGCTTCGCCAATCAGCGTCAGGCCGAAGCCGAGCGTGATGCCGTGAATGGTGCCGAACGTGACAGTCACCGCAGCAAGGCCTGCCAACACGCCGGTCGCCGTCGGCAGCGCCGCCCACAACAGAAAACGCGGGCTGCGTAGCACCAACAGCAACAGCAGACTCACCGCTACCGTCGCAATCAACGTCAAGCGCCGCGCGTCGTGCTGAATGGCGCGCCGCGATTCGACGGCGAACACTCCGGGGCCGGTTAGATGCAGTTGCAGTGTCTCGGCCGAACCCGACGCACCGAATGCGGCACGAATCGCCGCCACTGCCTCGGCTTGCGCGTCCACGTCGAATCCCGGCGCGCGTGTCGTTGCCAGAAGTAACGCAGTGCGGCCGGACTGGTCGAACCACACGCCGTGCGCGCTGAGCGGAGCCCGCGCCGGCTTCAGCGCCGCCGCAATACTCAGCAGTTCGCCGGTCAAGTCGCGCGCGGCGGTCGGTTTCACCAGCGGCGCCGCCGATGAGCGCAGCAACGCTTCCAGATCGCCGGCGGCGGCGCGCAGACCTTCGACCGAGAACCGTTGCGGCGACACTTGTGCGCTCAGCAGGTAGCGCGCATCGAACAGACGCTCGCGCTCGGCCAGAAACATCGCCGGATCGCCGTTGGCGACGAACGCGAAGCGCGGGTCGGTGCGCAACGCCGCCGCGATCTGTTGCGAACGCTGCGCTGCAGCCACCGCTTGATCCGCGCTCACCGCTTCAATGCCGATCAATATCACTCTTGCAGCAACGCCGTCGCGCAGCTGGTCGGCCAGCATCGCCTGCTCGCGCGTCGCCGGGCCCGGCAAGAAAGCAGTGATGTCGGTGACGATGGTCGCGCGCGCGACGATCACGCCGCACACAAGCACACCGAGCAGCCACGCGCCCCATCGCACGGCACGACGCTTCATTTTTTGGTCGGTACGACCAGTGGCGTGATCTGCATCAAAGTGAAGTCACCGTTCGCCTCGACAATTTCGACCGTGCTGACTTCGCTACCGGCGCCGCGCATAACTACCTTGGCCACCGCATCGCGGAGCGCTTGCTCACGCGGGGCCAGCGTTAACTGCCACCCTTTTTGCGACGGCGGCGCGCTCCAAGACACGTCGTAGTGCCGCCGCAATGCGGGCAGATCGCCGGCCAAGGTGGCGCGCAGGCATTCAATCAACGCCGCCAGCAGCGGCGCATCGGACAGCGCAAATGTGCGCTTTTGCACATTGCCGCCTAGCGGGGCGCCTTCGTAGGTAACGACGTTGCCTTCGATTCGCACCGATTCGCGCTGCGGCGCGACGGTGCGCTTCTCCAGAAGGTCGGGCGCGCGAAAGACCAGCGTACCGCTTGATTCGACGGGCGCCTTCAGCAGCGCTGAAAATTTGCGCTCGGTGAAGCGGGCCTGCCGCTCGCGACGCGTTCCAAGCTCGGAAAACAGGCGCACCAGGTCATCATCCGCCGCGCGCGCGCGCCAGGACAACGTCAAGGAACAAAGCGAGATCAATGCGAGTACATGGCGGCGTGTAACGAGACCGTGCGTCATCGCGCGCTTCGTCAAGTAACCTGCAGCGGCTGCAGTTGCAGTGATCCTTCGGCGATCAGCGTACCGCCGCTGGTCACCGTGAAGCGCACCGTGTCATTGCTGCGCGCCTCAGTGCCTGCGGCTTGTACAGGCCTCTTCAGCGCGCATTCAAACGTTTGGTCCGGAGCCAGCGGTCGCAGAAACTTCGCGCGCTTCACTGCCGCGATCGCGCGCGCTTCGCCTTCCGCGGGCAACCGCCGCCTGGCGGCAGCCACGACCCATGCCAATAACCAGGCGCCGGGAACGATCGGATGGCCGGGAAAGTGGCCGGCGAGCATCGGATGGTCGGCGCCCACCATGCCGCGCTCCGGCGCAGGCACACGCGAAGGCGGCAGCAAACCGTCGGTCATTTGAGAACCGTTGTGAATTCAAGCCAACTAATCAATGCGAGCACCACTTATTCGGGCAACGACACCGCCCGCCTTCGGTTGACGCCCGGTGCAGGCATGCAGCGCTTTTTCCGCCAGCGCCAGCAGACTCGGCCCTCGGTAACTTGCCCTGCGCGTTGCGTGGCAGCGCATCGACGCGCAACAACGGACGCGGTAAGAACGCCGCATCGATATGTACGCGCAGCGCAGCGAGCAGTTCGGCGCGTGTGACAGCGGGCGCCACGACCAACGCCATTAGGCGCGGCTCGCGCGCGATACCGGGGGTGGCCGGCGGCTCGAATATCGCGCCGTCGATCACACCGTCGATCGACAGCAGCAATCGGTTAAGCCCTTCCAGCGACGCCCGCTTGCCGCCGATGTTGACGACGTCATCAATGCGCCCTTCGAGCTCGAACGCCGAATCGCTGATCAGCCGCAGCCGATCCGCAAGCCGGCCCGGCTGCACATGGCCACCGTGCGCGTGGAATTCACCGTCGCGCTGCTCGATCTTCACGTCGCGCATCGCCGTCCACACCGGACCATCGACCGTGCGCCGCGTCGCCACCATGCCGGTCTCGGTGCAACCGTAGACCTCAAACAAGCGCGTACGCCACATCGATTCGCACCGCTGGGCCAGCTCAAGCGCGAGCGGCGCGGTGGCGCTGACGACCCGGTCAAGCGTGGGCATCGAGTGCACCGTCTCTGCAAGCGCCCGCAGATGCACAGGCGCCGTGATCAGCACGCGCCGCCCGGTGGCCTGCGACAACACGGCAACGACTTCATGCGGATGCAGCGGATGCTCTGCTGCAAGTGCGCACGGGCCGTGCAACGCCAGTAGCACCGTCGATTCGAAACCGTACATATGCTGCGGCGACACCGTGCCGATTAGCACTACGTCGTCGATCGGCGCTTGATCCAGTTGCAGAGCGATGATTTCGGAGCGCGCCCCGTCCACGATGCAACCCCACGTTTTCGGCTGTGCCTGCGGCTCGCCGGTGCTGCCCGACGTGAAAGCGACCGCAGCAACGTGCTCACGTGCAATCGCCGGAGGCGGCCACACCGACGAGTCCATCCCGCTCTGCCACTCGGTTGCAGATGACGAGGCGCGGTTCCAGGCAATGTGGCCGGCTTCGTCGCCCAGGTACAGCGTGTCCGGATAGCGCATCGCCAGCTGCGCCAGTGTTTCCGGCGTGCGCGACGGCGGCAGCAAGCTGGTGCGGCCGGCCAGCAACGCCGCACCGAATCCGACCGCGAACAGATACCGATCGCGGCAGCCATTCAGCACATACTGCGCGGGCGGCAACTGTCGTGCGAGCGCCGCTGCGTCGGCCACAAACCGTCCGGCGGTGATCGGAGTGCCCGCGCGCACAGCGATGCGAGCTTCGGGCGCCCGATGCCCGATCAACAACTCGTCTGTCATCCGGCGCGCCGCGCGGCCCGCATCTGTCCCACCTGCCGCTGATAGGCAACGATACGTGCCACGATATGCAGCGGTGTGTGCGGCGGCAACTCTTTGAAGCCGAAGCGGCGCACCATCCATTCCAGCGCGAACATCATGCCGACCAGTGGCCACGAGAGCACGTTAACGAACAGCGACCACCATTCGAACGGCGCATAGAGCATCAACACCAGCGACAGGCCTGCCATCGTGATGAAAAATATCGCCCACGCTTGCGTCAGTGCGCGTAGATAGCGGACGAATTCCGGCGCGAGTACGCCGTCATCGAGTTCGGCGATGCGCACGATCAGCGGTGTCTCGCCTGGGCGCAACGTCGCGCCGAACAGACCCGCAAGCATTAGATTCAACGCGATCGACGGCAGCGCCGCCAGCACTTGCTGATGCGACAACACCGCCGCACCCAGTAACGCCGCCAGCAATACTCCAACCAGCAGGGCGGTTCGGCTGCGCACGATTAGCGCAAAGACACAGGCATCTACGATCATCAACACCAGCATTGACCAGGCCGGATCAAACGAATCGCGCAGCAGTTGCGGCACCACATGCAGCACGATCGACAGGACGATCGCGACAGTGGCGAGCAGCCATATGCTGCGTGTCGAGCGGGTCGTTGAAGCGCTTTCCGGACTCATTTCAGTAATCTACCGGGACCATCGTCGTCTACCGGCACCATCGTCGCTGATCGTGCGAACACGTAGCTGAAAGCAACGCCGCCGCTGACTTGCCGGCGCTGTGTAACGAGCGGCGAATCCGCAAAGACCGCGCCGCTGAGATTGTCGTACTTGATATAGCCGCCGAACCACCAGCGGTCGATCCGGTGCGACAGCGCTGCCAACACCTGCCACCCGCCGTAGCCCGCCGGTGCGCGATATTCGGGGCGTGTCGGAGTCGCATCGGCGGCGGGCACGCTGTAAAAATATCCGTTCAGGCGCTGGTCCGAAAACGGCGCTTCGACCAGCAGTCCCAGATTCCATCGATCGGGCGCTGAGGCCGAAGGCCAGCGCAGATCCAGATTCAGCTGAGGAGCAAACACGTAGCCGACGTTGCGCACGCCACTCTGAAACGTAAACGCTGCGCGCACCGGAAGACGCAGATCGAGCGCCGCGAGGCGATCGTCGGTGCGCCATAGGTGAATGTTGGCGAGCGGCCCGACCTCGAATAACGGCCTCAAATCCTCCATCCCCTGCCGCGCGGTGTTGCGGTCGCTGTCGACCGGCACGCTGGCGCTGACGCTGACGCTTAGTTCGATCCGATCGGTGTCGAAAAAACGCGCACGCACGCCGTCACGATCGGCGCGGAAGATTTCGCCGCGATATACGACCCACGGAATCGGGAACACGTAGTTGCGAATTTCTTCCGAGCCACGATAGTCCGGAATGCGCAATGCCGTAGCGCCTCCGCCCAGCTCCCACAATGGCAGTACTTCGAGTTGCTGCGGCGCTGCTGAGGACGCGATACTGATTAGCAGCAAAGAAAGCGCAGCGCGAGCTCCGTTGCGCCCTTTGGCCGGCACCGCTAGCCCGATCCGTCGGTCGCGTAGATCGTCTGTGGCCGGATCGCATTTTTGCGGTTGAGCACACTCGCCCAAGCGTAGCGCCAGTGCCTCAGCGCACTGAGGTAGTAGATGCCACGAAATGCCATTACTCGCCGCCGCACCGGCCCCGAGTCGTAGACATCCCCGGCAAGAAACGAAATAACGGCGCGCTGCACACCAAAAATGTCGCGCGGATTCATGATCAGGTTGCGCATGATCGGTGAGGTCATCCGGTAGATCATCCAGGTAAATGTCTTGAGCCCGCGCCGCACGCGGCGTTCGAACGCACGATTCAGCCGCGGCGCTGCCGACGGATCACGCAGTGCGCCATCGATCACGCCGGCGGCAAATTGCGCGCTGTTCATCGCCAGATACACGCCGCTCGAAAACACCGGGTCGACGAATGCGAACGCGTCGCCGACCATCACGTACCGGTCGCCCGCCATTCGGTCGGACGTATACGAATAGTTACCGGTAGCGGTCGCCGGTTCTATCAGCGTCGCATTCTTGACGCGCTCCCAAAGTGGCGGGCACGTCTGCAACGTGCGCAGAAAGAATGTCGAAGGATCGGTGTCGCGTGTCTTCAGGTAGTACGGCCAGCACACTGCGCCGACGCTGGTGGTGCCGTCGGCCAGCGGAATGAACCACATCCAGCCGTGCGCGAACCAGTAGATCTCAATATCGCCCTCGGCATCACCGGCGTTGCGCTGCGCGCCGCGAAAGTGGCCGTACAGTGCCGCGCTGGTGTGCTTCGGATTCTTGCGCTTGATGCCGAGACGCGACGCCATGAAGGTGTCGCGCCCGGTGGCGTCGATCAGGTAGCGGGCGGTGGCGTTGAGGCTGCGGCCATCGCCGCATTTCGCCTCGACAACCACTTGATCGGACTCGAAACGGACATTGCCCGCACGGCACGATTCGATGACCTCGACGCCGCGTCCACGCGCATGCTGCAACAATGCGAGATCGAATTCCGAGCGCCGCACTTGATAGGCATACTTCGGCACGCCATCCCATGCGTCGGCAAACGCAAATGTCTGACTCGCTTGATGTTCGATCGAGTGAAACTGCACCGAATTCTTGACAAGCCCGACTTTTTTAATCGCCGGTGCACACCCTAGCCGTTCAAACAAAGGCAGATTCAATGGCAGCAGCGATTCCCCTATATGAAAGCGAGGGTGCCGATCCTTTTCGAGCAACAGCACGCGCCAACCCTTTTCTGCCAGCAATGCACCGGCGGTGCTACCGCCCGGGCCGCCACCGATGATCACGACATCCGCGCTGCGTTCGTCGATGGCGGGCAGCCCCGCGAGCGGCGCGTCGTCGTGCTGGGCAGTCGCGTGGAGTGCTGTAAACATGGCTGCGCAAGTGTATCAATCGGCTCGGTGCCGATGACTAGAATTCGCACCTTTTGCCGGGTATCAGCACCTTGACCCAGAATCTAAATCGCATCGGAATGCAATGGATGCCGGCGACGGATCTCGCCGGATCTCGCTTACTGCACGACGCACGCACGCTCGGTGTGGCGACTCACGGCGGCGCCGCGCCGCTTGTCTGCGCGTCGCATCTGCCGCAAGCACATTTACTGAAGGGCGTGATCGGTCGCGATCAGCCGGTGGTCGAGCTATGGAGTGGGCGCGATGAAGCGCATGACGAAATCATCGGCGCGACACATTGCCGGTTCAACGGCGAGGTACTGTTTGCGACGGTGTCGGTGATCGTTTCGGATGACGGAAATGATGCGCTCGGCGCGGCCACCTACACCGCGTATCGCTCGTTGCTCGATGCACTGCAGGTGACAGGCTATCCGCATCTGCTGCGGATCTGGAATTCGATTCCCGGTATCAACGTCGATGACGGCGGACTGGAACGCTACCGGCGTTTCAATCTGCATCGCTACAAGGCGTATGCCGAGTCAAAACGACCGACTGAGAGCGGCGCGCCAGCAGCATGTGCGCTCGGCAGCTACGGCGGGCCGCTCGTGCTTTATTGCCTGGCGTCCAAAACGCCGGCGGAGTCCATCGAAAACCCGCGCCAGACCAGTGCGTACCGCTACCCGCAACAATACGGCCCGCGCGCGCCGAGTTTTTCGCGCGCCGCGTTGTGGAGCGGCGCCGGCAGCGATAGCGACATTTTGTTTGTCTCCGGCACCGCGAGCATCGTCGGTCATCAAACGCTGCACGACGGGAATGTCGTGGCGCAGGCGCACGAAACGCTTACGAACCTGCAATCCGTCGTTGCGGCAGCAATAAGCCGTGGTGCGCGAGACATCGCGCTACTCTCGGATCTGATGCTGAAAGCCTATGTGCGCCACGCGAGCGACCAGCCTCTGGTGCGGCAAGTTCTGGCCGGGCACGGGCTCGATGCGGACGCCGTTTTATACCTGCACGCCGACATATGCCGTGCCGATTTGCTAGTGGAAATCGAAGCGATCGGCCCGGCGCGATCTGTGGAAATCAAGACAGAAACAATCGATACGCAGGATTCTCGGTCTCGTTCCAGTAGCGATAGCCAAGTGCTGCGAGAAAACGGTTGAACGCGCGCCTTTCATTGGGCGGAACCTGCAACCCCACCAGCACGCGCGAATAATCAGCACCCTGGTTGCGATAGTGGAACATCGAGATGTTCCAGCTCAGGCGCCATGCTGGTTAGGAACTTCATCAGCGCACCGGGCCGCTCCGGGAAACTCGAAGCGATAAATCAGCTCGCCGGCAGCCAGCGCACTTTTGCCGCCGACCATGTAGCGCACGTGCTCGGCCGCAAGCTCGTCATGCGACAGGTCGACGGTTGCGTATCCGTGGCGCCGAAACAGGCGCGCCAGCGTTTGATTGTCGCCCGCACTCGTGGTGCCGATGCCGACAAACACGTGCGCCACGGAAGGGTCGGAGATCCGGTAATTGAACTCGGTGACGCTGCGGTTGCCGACCAGTTCGCAAAAGCGCTTGAAGCTGCCGCGCTCTTCGGGAATCGTGACCGCAAACAGCGCTTCGCGCGCTTCGCCCACTTCGGTGCGCTCGGCGACGAAACGCAGCCGATCGAAGTTCATGTTCGCGCCGCCTGCGATCGCCACCAGCGTGCGATGCTTAAGCTTTTCCCGCTGCACGTACGCCTTCATGCCGGCGATCGCCAGCGCGCCCGCCGGCTCCAGAATCGAGCGCGTGTCCTGGAACACGTCCTTGATCGCGGCACAAATCGCGTCGGTGTCGACCAGCACAATGTCGTCGACGTGATCGCGGATCAACTTGAACGTGTGTTGACCGACCTCGCGCACCGCCGTGCCGTCGGAAAACAGCCCGACGTCGTGCAGTCTCACTCGGCGCTCGGCGTTGAGCGAACGCGCCATCGCATCCGAATCGGTCGTCTGCACGCCGATGACCTTGATCTGCGGTGCCAGCGCCTTGATGTACGCCGCCACGCCGGCGATCAACCCACCACCGCCGATCGCCACGAAGATCGCGTGAATCGGCCCGTGCTCGACCGGATGATGCTGACGCAAGATCTCCATCGCGATCGTGCCCTGCCCTGCGATCACATCTGGATCGTCGAACGGATGCACGAACGTCAGCTTGTGCCTGCGTTGCAGCTTTAGCGCATGCGCGTACGCATCGGAGTACGAATCTCCGAACAGCACGACTTCGGCGCCGCGCGCACGCACCGCGTCGACTTTGACTTCCGGCGTCGTGACCGGCATCACGATCAGCGCGCGGCATTCCAGTTTCTGCGCGGCAAGCGCGACGCCCTGCGCGTGATTGCCCGCCGAGGCCGCGATGACTCCGCGCTTCAGTTGCTCGCGCGACAGCCGCGCCATCTTGTTGTACGCGCCGCGCAGCTTGAAGCTTTTGATCGGTTGCAGGTCTTCGCGCTTAAGCAGCACCTGGTTGTCAAGCCGCTCCGACAACCCCGGCGCCACCTCCAGCGGCGACTCGATTGCGACGTCGTACACCCGCGCAGTCAGGATTCGGCGCAGATATTCCTGAGCGGGCACTCGAAACTCTGCGCCTAGTGCGGGGCCAATGCGATCCGTTAGCGGCCGAGTATGCCGCGCAGGAGGTCTACCGCACCTGGGACCTTAGGCTCGTCTTTTTTTGCTTCAACCGATGGCGGTGGCGCTCGCTCAGAACCCATGCGCTCGGGGGCCGCACCGCGAGCCTCCACGCCCAGTTGCGCCATCGCGGTTGACTTTGTCCGCACTCGCACCGCCCACTCGGGCTCCCAGGGCTGCTTTACGTCAGCCGGTCGCGGCGGATACGCGATGTTGAGCTCCGGGCCGTAAGCGATCATGCGCAGCATCGCGCCGGCGGCCTTGGCAAAGATGCCTTTCGGGACCGCGCACTGCGTGACGGTAGGCGCGAGCAGAACTTTTTCCTTCAGCCATTGCTCGACGTTGGCCGGTGATGCGAAATCCATCAGCCCCATACCGACCTCCGGCACCTCGGCTGAACTCCAGAACACGGTGTCGCCATCGCCGCTGCCGATGGCATTGATGAAGTAAGCCCGCGCGGGGCCAACAGCCTGCCAACTCAGCTGCAGCGTATCGGCCGGCGTGCCCGACTGCGTGAGCGCAATCGCCGGCATGAAATCGTTCGCCTCAGACAGCGCAAACTTGAGGCCGGCCGGAACGCCTTCGCCGGACACCGAATGGTCGCCGACCAGCGAGGCGTCGCGGCCAAAAGAGCGGCGGTCTTTTTCGTTGGGCCATAACGCGTGGCCGGGGCGCGAGAGTGCGCCGCGGTCGCTGGTCGCGCGGCCCTGCATGAAGCCGGCCCACTCCTGTGGAGCGGCGCGCGCAAAATCGAGCACGCGGGGCTGGCCAGGGCGTACGGCTTCGCTGCAGCCCCAATAGAACAAGATCCGCCCCTTGGGCCGTTCGATTTCAGTCGGGTCCGGTCGGCTCGAGTCGGTCGGGGTTGGGCCGGAGCGCGCCGGCGGTGGCACCAGCGGTAACGTCGGGCGCCAGTCCAGTCACCTGCGGCACCGATTGCACGCCTTCAGTGCCGGCAGGTTTTCGCTGCGTGAACAACGCGATATCGACATAACGACCGGGCATCATGCCGCGCGTGTTGCCGAACGCGTTGTTGCCTCCTCCGCCACCGGCACCAAATAGTCCGCCCAGCGCTCCAGCTCCTGGAATCGATGCCATGTCGGGCATGCCCGGCATCGTCATGGTGGCAACATCCATCCATAGCTGTGCCACCGGCGGCTTGACGACTTGCGGTGATTTGGTTTGCGCAGTCGCGCCGCTCGAATTCACTGCCGCGATCGCCGCAGCGATCGCGCCTACCACCACCCGCACGCTCATGGAAGCCTCCCGATCCCGTTCGAACCGACCGGATTCTGCCAGCAGAGCGACGCCGTACCATCGGAGTTATGCACAAACCCGATGCCGATACGCCGTACGGCCGGCTAACGCCCGATGTCGTACTCAATGCAATCGACAGCGCGGGTCTCGTGACTGATGGCCACCAGCTTGCGCTGAACAGCTACGAGAATCGCGTGTTTCAAGTCGGGCTGGAGGGCGGAAGCTTCGTCGTCGCCAAGTTCTATCGTCCAGGTCGCTGGTCGGACGTGCAGATCCTCGAGGAGCACGGCTTCATCGCTGAATTGGCGGAGAGTGAGATACCGGCGGTTCCTGCGCTTTCGATTGCCGGCAATACGCTGCATTCATTCGAAGGTTTTCGCTTTGCCATTTTTTCGCGCTCCGGCGGACGAGCCCCGAATATGGACGACCCAAGTGTGCGCGAATGGCTCGGTCGCTTTCTCGGTCGCATCCACGCGGTCGGGCGCGCCAAGCCCTACATCGATCGGCCAGCACTCGATATCGCAACTTTCGGCGTCGAGCCGCGCCGTTATCTTCTCGAAGGCGATTGGCTGCCCCCCGAGCTGAAGAGCGTCTACGACGGCGTCTCGCAGCAGGCGCTCGACCTGATCGCCGCCCAATACGACCGCGGCGCACATCACTCGCTGCGGCTGCACGGCGACTGTCACGAAGGTAACGTGCTGTGGACCGACTCGATCAACAACGTCGGACCGCACTTCGTCGACTTTGACGATAGCCGCATGGGGCCGGCGGTGCAGGATTTCTGGATGCTGCTCGGCGCGGGCCGTGCCGAACAGACCGAGAGGCTCGCGGACCTGCTCGAAGGCTATGAAGATTTCGCCGAGTTCGATCGTCGCGAGCTGGCATTGATCGAGCCGCTGCGAACCTTGCGGCTGCTGCACTACTCGGCTTGGATCGCGCGCCGCTGGGACGACCCCGCATTCCCCGCCGCGTTTCCGTGGTTCAACACGCACCGATACTGGGAAGATCGCATCCTCGAGTTGCGCGAGCAGATCGCAGCGATGCAGGAAGAAACGATCGTCGTCTAAGTCGACACACGAATCGCTACACTTGCGCGCCAAGCGCAACGAGCGCTCGGGCAACGTAGATGAACGCCCCGCTGTCACCTCAATCCGTGCGCACGCAAGCCGAGCTGACCAACCGCCGCGGCTGCGCGAGATTCCGTACAACTACACGTCGTTCTCGGACCGCGAGATCGTTATGCGCCTGCTCGGAACCGAAGCATGGCGCGTGCTTGACGAGCTGCGCAGCGAGCGTCGCACCGGGCGCTCAGCGCGCATGTTGTACGAGGTGCTCGGCGATATCTGGGTTGTGCGCCGCAATCCGTACTTGGAAGACGATCTGCTCGACAATCCGAAACGGCGCGCCGCGCTGATCGAAGCGCTGCATCATCGCCTGCGAGAGATCGAGAAGCGGCGTGAGCCCGCTTCTACTCCCGATGCCAATCTCGAGCGCGACGCGAAGGTCGGGCAGCTGTTGGCTGCGGCGCGCACCGCGGTGCAGGCATTCGAACAGGAATTTCGCGCGACGTGGGATCTGCGCAAGAAGGCGCGGCGCGTACTGGCGCGCCACACGCGCAATGACAACGTGCGCTTTGACGGCTACGCGCGGGTGACGCATGTGACGGATGCGACCGACTGGCGGGTCGAGTATCCGTTCGTAGTGTTGCACCCCGACAATGAAGACGAAATTCCCGGCTTGGTTCGCAGCTGCATCGAACTCGGCTTGACGATCATTCCGCGCGGCGGTGCGACGGGTTACACCGGCGGTGTCATCCCGCTGACACCGCACGCGGCGGTGATCAATACCGAGAAACTTGAAACGCTGTCGGAAGTGGAGTGGGTCGCGCTGCCTGGCGTCGATGCGCCAGTGCCCACTGTCTTGTCGGGCGCGGGAGTCGTTACGCGCAGAGTCGCCGAAGCAGCCGAACGTGCCGGCCACGTGTTCGCAGTCGATCCAACATCGGCCGACGCATCGTGCGTCGGCGGCAATATCGCAATGAACGCCGGCGGTAAGAAGGCTGTGCTGTGGGGCACGGCAGTCGACAACCTTGCGTGGTGGCGCATGGTCGATCCCGAGGGCAACTGGCTCGAAGTCGAGCGCATCGGTCATAACCTCGGCAAGATCCACGACGCGCGCGAGGCCGTGTTCGAGCTGACATACAAGGACGGCACGCGATCGGCTGACAAGGCAAAAGTGTTACGCACCGAACGTCTCACGATTGCCGGTGCGCAGTTTCGCAAGGTCGGTCTCGGCAAGGACGTCACCGATAAATTTCTGGGTGGCGTCCCCGGCGTGCAAAAAGAGGGTTGCGATGGACTGATCACGTCGGCGCGCTGGATCGTGCACCAAATGCCGCAGCACGTTCGCACCGTGTGCCTCGAATTTTTCGGACAAGCACACGAGGCGATTCCGTCGATCGTCGAAATAGTTCGTTACCTAGATAACGAGACGAACGCCTCCGGCGTCCGTCTCGCAGGACTTGAACATTTGGATGACCGGTATCTCAAGGCAGTCGGCTACACGACCAAATCGAAACGCGGCAGCTTGCCGAAGATGGTACTGGTCGGCGATATCGTCGGCGATGACGATGCGGCGGTCGCACGCGCTACGTCCGAGGTGGTGCGCATGGCCAATGCACGCAGCGGCGAAGGCTTTGTTGCCGTCAGCGCCGATGCGCGCAAGAAATTCTGGCTCGATCGCGCGAAGACAGCAGCGATCTCGAAGCACACCAACGCGTTCAAGCTGAATGAGGACGTCGTCATTCCCTTGCCGAAAATGGGCGAGTACACCGATGCGATCGAACGCATCAATATCGAGCTTTCGCTGGAGAACAAGCTCGAGCTGCTCGACGAGCTTGGCCGGTACTTCGACACTGCCTTCGCGCTTGGCAAGACCGGCGATGCCGAGTTCGACCGCTTGCCGCGCGACGAGATCATCGGCGAGCGGCTCGGTGAAGCGCGCGAATTGCTTTCTTACACGCGCGAACGCTGGCGCTACTTGTTAAACCACCTCGACACGCCGTTGGCCGCCGCGCGTTTAGAGCTGTCGCCGCTTGGGCTGACGCACTTGATGGGCGAATTCGAACGCCGCGTTTCGGTCAACAGTGACGTCCGCGTCGTCGACGTCTTGCAGGATCACACGCTCCGCGCTTCGTGGAAGACCGAGGTGCGCGCGCCGCTGCACCGCATTTTTTCCGGCGATGCGTTCATGCCTGTGCTTGCAGAGGTGGAAGCCATTCATAAACGCGTGCTGCGCGGCCGGGTGTTCGTGGCGCTGCATATGCACGCGGGCGACGGCAACGTTCATACCAATATTCCCGTCAACTCCGACAACTACGTGATGTTGCAGCGAGCGAACGCCGCGGTCGCTCGCATCATGCAGATCGCGCGCGATCTGGGCGGCGTGATCTCGGGCGAGCACGGCATCGGCATCACGAAGCTCGAGTTTTTGACCGACGAAGAGACGTCCGGCTTCCGCCGCTACAAGAGTTCGATCGATCCGGAGGGCCGTTTCAACAAGGGCAAGCTGTTGCCCGGCGCCGATATGTCGAACGCCTACACCCCGAGCTTCGGGCTGATGGGCCACGAGTCGCTGATCATGCAGCAGAGCGACATCGCGAGCATCGCCGATGCGATCAAGGATTGCCTGCGTTGCGGCAAGTGCAAGCCGGTGTGCACGACGCACGTGCCGCGTGCGAACCTGCTCTATTCGCCGCGCGACAAGATTCTGGCGACGTCACTACTGATCGAGGCGTTCTTGTACGAGGAGCAGACACGGCGCGGAATTTCGATCAAGCACTGGGACGAGTTCTCCGATGTCGCCGATCACTGCACCGTGTGCCACAAGTGCGAATCACCATGCCCGGTGGATATCGACTTCGGCGACGTCTCGATGGCAATGCGCGACCTGCTGCGCCGGATGGGAAAAAAGAAATTCAACGCCGGCGCCTGGGCGTCGATGTTTTTTCTGAACGCGACCAATCCACAGACGATCAAGCTCGCGCGCACGGTCCTGCTCGAGTGGGGATTCAAGTTGCAGCGCTTCGGTAATCAGTTTTTCAGGCCGGCGGCGGCGCTGCAGGTTCGCCATCCGCCATCGACCACCGGCGGCCGGCCAAAGATGACCGAGCAGGTCGTTCACTTCATCAACAAGAAGATGCCGGGCAATCTCCCGAAGAAGACGGCGCGCGCTCTGCTCGATATCGAAGATTCACGCTACGTGCCGATCATTCGCGACCCGCAGAAAACAACGAGCGAAACCGAGGCGGTGTTTTACTTTCCCGGTTGCGGCTCCGAGCGGCTGTTCTCGCAGGTCGGGCTCGCAACACAGGCGATGCTATGGCACGCCGGCGTGCAGACCGTACTGCCTCCCGGGTATCTGTGCTGTGGCTATCCGCAGCGCGGCGCTGGCCAGTTCGACAAGGCGGAAAAGATCATCACCGACAATCGCGTGTTGTTTCATCGCGTAGCCAACACGCTGAACTACCTCGATATCAAGACAGTGGTGGTCAGTTGCGGCACCTGCTACGACCAGCTGCAGGGCTACAAATTCGAGGACATTTTCCCCGGCTGCCGCATTATCGACATCCACGAATACCTGCTAGAAAAGAACGTCCGCATCGAGGGAATTACCGGAGTGCGCTACATGTATCACGACCCGTGTCACACGCCGATGAAGCTGCAGGCGCCGCTAAAGACCGTCAATGCGCTGGTCAAGACCGCCGATAGCGTTGCGATCGAAAACAACGATCGCTGCTGCGGCGAATCCGGCACATTCGCAGTCGCGCGGCCTGACGTGGCAACGCAGGTGCGCTTTCGCAAGGAGCGCGAAGTCCGTGCCGGCGCTGACAAGCTGCGCGCCGACGGATTCGACGGCGAAGTCAAGGTGCTGACTTCATGCCCGTCGTGCCTGCAGGGATTGAAACGCTACAACCACGATGCCGACATCGACGCTGATTACATCGTCGTTGAAATGGCGCGTCATATCCTCGGAGAACTGGATACGTGGATGCCCGCAGTATCGTACGAGGCTAATGGCGCGCAATACGTAGCGGCGGGCAGTGGCGGAGACGGGCGCCATGGCTGTCGCTACGTGAGCCGCGAATCGTGGCGGATCGAGCGCGTTTGGGGAAACCAATGAAGGTTGCCGACTGCGAGCTTTGCAAAAGCGACGGCGGAGCGCTCGTGCTGACCAACGAATGGCTGCGCGTGACGCTGGTCGACCAGGCGGACTATCCGGGTTACGCGCGCGTCATCTGGAACGATCATGTGCGCGAGATGACCGAGCTAGACGAAGCTCAGCGCCAAAGGTTGATGAAAACCGTGTTCGCGGTCGAATCGGCGCAGCGCGAAGTGCTCGCGCCGCTACAAGATCAACCTCGCCAGCCTGGGCAACATGACGCCGCATCTGCACTGGCATGTGATCGCCCGCTTTGCCGACGATCTGCACTATCCGCAACCGGTCTGGGGCGCGCCGCAGCGCACGCCCGATGACCAGACACTGCAGTCGCGGCGGGCGTTGGTGGATCGGCTGCGCGAAGTGATCGCGGAAAAAGTGTCGCGCGTTACCTGAGCCTGCAGCGGCAAGGTCGCGGGAGCGTAGCTCGTAGCACCGCCGCAGATTGCCCGCGCAGTTTTCAGATTCTAGTCGCGCTCGCCGCCGAAGATCCCCAGCAGTGCCAGCAAGCTCTGGAACACGTTGTACAGACTCAGATAGATTCCGAGAGTGGCGGTGATGTAGTTGGTCTCTTCGCCGTCGCGCACGCGCCTCAGATCATAGAAAATGAACGCCGTGAAGATGCCGATCGCGAGCACCGCTATCGTCAGCAGCAGCGGCCCTGACTGAATGAACACGTTGGCGATCGCCGCCACGAACACGACGATCGCGCCGACAAAGAGCCACTTGCCCAGTGTCGACAAGTCGCGCTTGATCACGGTCGACAACGCGGCCATGCCGAAAAACACCGCGCCGGTTCCGGCAAACGCCACCATGATCAGACTGCCGCCGTTTGCCAAGCCGAGCACGGCTCCAAGCAGGCGCGACAGCATCACTCCCATGAAGAACGTGAACGCCAATAACAGCGGCACGCCCGCGGCAGAATTCTTCGTCTTCTCGATGGCGAACATGAATGCAAACGCGCCACCCAGAAAGACCATCAGGCTGATTCCGGGCGACATCGCCCGCGTGATTCCGGTGGATACGCCCACCCACGCACCTAATACGGTGGGAACCATCGACAGTGCCAATAGCCAATAGGTGTTGCGCAGCACTCGGTTGCGCTGTACAGCAAGCGCATCCGAACCGTGATAGCCAGAAGTTTGCAGGCTAGGATTCATAGGTTCTCCAGGATGATGGATGGGCAACGCATACAAGCCGCGGTGCGCAGTTTAATCCGCCCTCGTGCTCCAGGGGATTCGCCCGATAAGCGGCAAGCGCACGAAATTACTGCCCGATCGTCGAATCCGCGCCACCACTTTTTACCTGGCTGGCGCGCTCGCGCAGCTTTTGCACTTCCTTTTCGCTGAGCACACGGAAACGCTCTGCTTCGATCTGACGGGCGACGCGCTCCGGTTCGCGGCCGCTTTCGCCGACGCGACCAAACACGCCCTGCTGCCATGCCAACAGTGCCAGATTCAGCAGCAACAAGATAAGGAATGCGAGCTTCATCGTGCGCTTGATAACTCGGTTTGCGCGCGTAGCGCAAGGCCGCGCAAGACCAGATTATGTTCGATGTCGGCCGCCATCGACAGACGCGAAAACAGGGCCTTCGCATGGCCGCCGGTCAAGATCAGACGCGGTTCAACACCCAAGCGCGCGGCGAATCGATGCCAGATCTGATGGACCAGGCCGGCTTGCGCGTCGAGCACGCCGGTGACGATCGCCGCGTCGGTGTTATCGGGAAACTCAGCGGCGTTATCGGAAAAATCAGCATCGGCGCTTGGCAAGCCCGCCGTCCGAAGTGCCAGGGATTCGAGCATCAAGCGTACACCCGGTGCGATAACGCCGCCGATGAATTTCGCCGTAAATCGTGCTTTGCCGCCATCCCTGCCATTCGCGTCGACACAATCGACGGTGGTTGCGGTGCCGGCATTGACGACGACGAGCGAGTTCATCGTGCGTTGTGTGTTCGACGTCGAGCATGCACCCAGCATGCAATGCCAGCGATCCGCGCCGAGTTGTGCCGGGTTGCGATAACCGTTGGTAAGCGCAATGGGTCCGTCGAAACTGCGCTGTGTAAGTAGCCAGCGAACCGCCTGCAAGTGAAGCGTGCGCGCCGCCTCTTCGACGGCTGCGACGACCTCGGGCCCGGCGACGTTGCACGCGATCACTGCCGCACCTCGCGGCACGTTGCCTCGCCATTCGTCTGCAAGCTGCGAAGCAATTCCGGCGACGCCTCGATGCGACTGCCTTCTCGCAGCGCCAACCGTTCCGTCTACCGCCAGTTGCGCCCACTTGATCGCCGAGTTGCCGACGTCGACCAGCAGCGTCATCGCCGCACCGACACGTCGCCGACGCTGACACTATGGCGGCGCCCTTCGGCTTCGATCACCAGGCGCCCATGGCGATCGACTTCGATCACACGGCCGCTGATAGCGGCTTGGGCAAGCGGCTTTTCGTAAAGGATATCGACGACCTGGCCGCGCCATTCGAGCAGCCGATTGAAGCGCGTGCAAAACGGATCGAAGCCGTCATGCATGAATCGCGCCGCCGCAGCGATGATCGCGCCGGCGAATCGCCCGATCCATTGCCCGCGCGACTGTAGTGCTACTGCGCTGAGCAATTGATCGAGCGCTATTGCCGGTTGCTCGATTGCGCGCCGCGCTGCGTCGTCCAGATGCAGATTGATGCCGACGCCAATTACCAGCGTGTTCAGTGCGTCGCGATCCGGCACGAGCTCGGTCAGTATGCCGGCCAGCTTGCAACCGTCGACCCGAACATCGTTTGGCCACTTGAGCTGCACCGCCACACCGTGCTCGGCGAGGCATTCGGCCAGCGCAACACCGCACGCCAACGTTATCGCCGGCAGCGATTCCGCACGGGTGACAACGGGAATCGCCACCGAAAACAACAGCGCGTCACCGGGTGCAGCGTGCCAGGCTCGCTTCTGCCGGCCGCGCCCGCCGGTTTGAAAGTTAGCCGCGCGCAACACACGCCCGGACGGCTGTCGTACTCGCGCGCGGGCGGCCAGATCTTCGTTGGTCGATCCGGTGACAGCAACCGTTTCGACCGCGCATTCGCCATCCCATGCGAGCGCCAACGATTGCGCAATGTCAGCCACATCGAGTGCAACCGCACCGGGTCGATCCGCGATCGGCATCGAATTCGGCGTCGCAGTCAAGTGCTCATCCAGGTTCTGATCAGTAAAACGTTCCATTCGAATTTAGCATCGCTCACGCCGTGCTCATGCGTGCTTGTCAGCGCGCCGGCAAGCGTCCGACAATAGATGAATGACTGCCTCGATCAGCGGTTCGACATTGTCGGGCAAGCCCTGGCATTCGCGGCATTCGCCATTGGCACGCACCGCGTGCGCGGTGTACGCGTTGCTGCTGGTCTATTCCGGATTGGCGCCGTGGAGCGGTTGGCGCGATCTGGGCTTGAACCCATTCGCCTATCTGGCGGCGCCGATTCCGGCTCATGTGACCAACTTCGACCTTGCGGTCAATGTGCTTGCCTACTTCCCGTTCGGTGCGTTACTCGTGTTCGCGCTGCACCCGGCAGCGCGCGGCTGGTCTGCCGTGCTGATCGCGTCGCTCGCTGGGCTGCTGCTCGCCGCCGTTATCGAAGCGGTGCAGAGTTACTTACCGACCCGCATCTCATCGAACCTCGATCTGTTAACGAACTCGGCCGGCGCTGCATTGGGGGCGTTAATCGCGGCCCCATTCGCCTCGAGATTGATCGATCGCGGGCGTTTGGCCGACTGGCGGCTGCGCTGGTTCGAGCGGCGCGGGTCAGTTTTGTTGTTGGTGGTGGCGCTCTGGCCCGCAGCGCAGATCTATCCGGAGCCGATGCTATTCGGCAATGGCGATATCCGTGACGAGCTCGGCTCACTGTTCACCGCGCTCGGCGCGGTGCTGCCGATCGATGATGTGATGTTCGCGGTAGCCGAGTTTGCCGATACCTTCGATGTTGCCGAGTTTGTGCTTGCCGAAGCGTTCGTGGTGGCGGCAGCGATTCTTGCAGTGGGACTCGCGTTTACTTCGACGATGCGGCCGCATGCGCCCAGAGTAAAGCTGCTGGTCGCGTTGCTGTCGATAGCGCTGTTATCCAAGACTCTCGCCAACGCCGTCCAGTTCGGTCCGGAGCGTGCACTGGCGTGGCTGACTCCCGGCGTCTACGGCGGGCTAGCGCTCGGCCTACTCTCGCTACTGGCTGCGAGCGCAGGTCCGCGCATCTGGTCCGCGCGCTTTGCAATGCTGGCGCTCGTCGCACTTGTGGTCGCCGTCAATTTGGTTCCGGAAAATCCGTACTACGTCGACGCCCTCAGCGCGTGGCGGCAGGGCAAGCTGCTGAACTTCAACGCGCTCGCCCATTGGTTGTCGTTGCTTTGGCCTTATGCGCTGGCCTATGGACTCGCGATGGAATTGCTGCCGAATGCTGCGCGACGTGCTTCGCCCGCGTCCTTATAATTCCTCAATGAGCTACTACCAGCGTCACGTTTTCTTCTGCCTTAACGAGCGCGACGATGGCTCTGCCTGTTGCGCGAACCATCACGCTGCTGAAATGCAAAAGCATGCCAAATCGCGCATAAAAGAACTCGATTTAAACGGCGAAGGAAAAATTCGAATCAATAAGTCCGGCTGCCTGGACCGCTGCCAGGAAGGTCCCTGCGTCGTCGTCTACCCCGACGGTGTCTGGTACACGTATGTCGATGTGCACGACATCGACGAGATCATCGACCGCCACCTGATCAAGGGTGAAGTCGTCGAGCGGCTTCGCATTTAGCGCATATGAAGGCGTCGCAACGATGCCGGCGTCGATTGAAAGAATATTGATCGACGGTGGCGTCGGGCGCATCGAACTCGCGCTCGACTGGCCGGTCAGCGCGCTGCAGGGCATCGTTTACGTGGGTCATCCGCATCCGCTTTACGGCGGCACGCTGGATAACAAGGTCGTCGTCACCATCGCGCGGACGTTCGCCGGCCTCGGATGGCTTGCGGTGCGCCTCAATTTTCGCGGCGTCGGTGCGTCTGTCGGTACGCATGACGAAGGCAGCGGGGAAACCGAAGACTTCCTGCACTTGATCGACGCGGTTCCAAAGCTGCCGACGGTCAATCCCCGGCTTCCCGACGAGCTGCCTATTGCGCTTGCCGGCTTTTCATTCGGCAGTTTCGTTGCGGCAAAGGCCGCGCAGACATTGGCCGCTTCAAAGCGAGCAGTGAAATACGTCGTGCTGATCGGTGCGGCCGCCGGCAAATGGCCGATGCCGAACGTAGCGCGCGAAACGCTCGTCATTCATGGCGAATTGGATGAAACGATTCCACTGGCCGATGTTCTCGACTGGGCGCGCCCGCAAGACTTGCCGATCGTTGTTATTCCGGGCGCGGATCACTTCTTTCACCGCCGCCTGGGGCTGCTTAAGCGCCTGATAAGCGCGCATATTCTCGGCATGCCCGCAATTGACGCCGCCCGGCAAACTGATTAAAAAGGGTTCGCTTTGTGGCGGGCATCGAACCCAAAACAGACGCCGCCGCAGCGCTCATTTCCTAACCTTCTTGGACACACGCTATGAGGACGACGGTGCGCATCGCGTACCTATGATGGTGGACGGCACCCTCGTCTATTCGAAGACGCCGCGCGGCATTGCGGAAATCTCACTGCGCAGCGCGCAGCTGCCAATGACGGCGCGGCGCGTACTGATCATGATCGACGGCAAACGCACTGTTGACGATCTGTCGATTCTCGCCAAACCAGGCGAAATCGAAAGTGCCATTGCGAGCCTGGAAAGCGGCGGGTTGATTCAGCGCGTGTCGTACCAAGGCGCGATCGATGTGCCGACGATCAACGGACGCGACAGCGACGCCGGCTTTTCATCCGGGTTCGGCGGGCCGAGCACCAGCGGGGGACTCGACGAACGAGATCCGAGCCCGATCACATTGGAGGAAGTCAAGCGCCGTGCAGTGCGCGGCCTCTACGATCGTCTGGGTCCAGAAGCAGACTCGCTGGCGATGCGCATCGACAGTTGTCGCACGATCGAAGAGTTTCGTTACCGCGTGCGCGAAGCCGAGCGCCTGATTTCGACTGCACTCGGCGCCAGTGCGGCTCAGGAGTATCTGAAAGCGCTGCGCCGCGGCTGAGCGCGGAAGCTCCGTTTGCCGAACGCGCGGGAGTGAACTGCAGCGGTGCTTTGCGTTCCAACTCTCGAGTTTCGACTTCGCGAATTCAACTTCGCTATCCTGCTTACCTCGATTGCCGCATCACGCCGCTCTGATCATGTTGCGCCACGCCCTTACGCTCTTCTTCATCTCGTTGCAATTGGCCGCCTCCTATGCGGCTGCGCAGCCGCCCCCGATGTTGGGGGCGCGCGCCTGGATTTTGGTCGACGCCACCAGCGGAGCACGGTTGGCTGCGTATGAACCCACGGCGCGCCTGGAACCGGCATCGCTGACCAAATTGATGACGGCCTACGTCGTGTTTACGGCGCTGAATGAGAATCGCATCGCACTCACCGACACCGTCACCGTCTCGCCGGCCGCGTTCGCAACGCCGGGCAAATCCGGCTGCGCGGATGTACCTGGAGCCAGGTCGCGCGGTCAACGTCGACCAGTTGTTGCGCGGCATGCTGACAGTTTCGGCAAGCGACGCCGCGGTCGCACTGGCCGAACACAGCGCGGGTAGCGTCGACGCGTTCGTTGATCGCATGAACGCTGAAGTGCGCCGCCTCGGCATGGCCAATACGCACTTCGCAAATCCTACCGGGCAGTCCGACGCGCAAAATTATTCGAGTGCGGAGGATATGGCGATCCTTGCGCGGCGCCTGCTTACCGACTTTCCACAGCATGCGCCGTTGTTTGCGCAGCGCGAGTTCGCCTACAACAACGTCTCGCAAGCAAATCGCAACCGACTTTTGTGGACCGATTCACATGTCGACGGCATGAAAACGGGGCAGCTGTCCGCCGCCGGCTGGTCGGTCGTCGCCACCACGGCGCGTGCCCAGGGCGAGGGTGAACGCAGTTTTCAGCGGCGGCTGATTGCGGTGGTGCTCGGCGCGCCGAGCGATGCGGCGCGCACTCAGGAAACATTGCGCCTGATCAATCATGGCTACGCCGCGTTTGATACCGTGCAGCTTTATCGGCGCGGCGATGTGCTGGCAAAGCCGGCAATCTGGAAAGGCGAACGCGGCATCGTACCGGTCGGTGTCGACCACGACGTGTATGTCACGGTGCCCGCCAGCGAGCTGCGCGCACTGGGAAGCGAGCCATTGAAGTCTTGGATCGAGCGCTCCGATCCGTTGCTTGCTCCGCTGCAACGTGGCGAAAAGGTGGGTCGCATGGTGATCAGTGCGGGTGGCCGGCAGGTCGCCGACGTCCCGGTCGTCGCGCTGGAGAGGGTCGACTCCGGCGGCTTGATACGCCGCGCGTACGATGCCATCGTGCTGTGGTGGAGGAAACGCAGTGGTTGAATTGCGAAACGACCTCGCCAGTGATTGGCAACAGGCCACGTGTTATCTGAATGGCGAATGGACCGCGCTCGCCGACGCAAAAGTGTCGGTACTCGATCGCGGTTTCATCTTCGGCGACGGCGTCTACGAGGTGATCGCCGTCGATACCGTCGACGGCATGCGCGCGCCGTTTCGTGCGCATGCACACTTCGCGCGCTTGCAGCGCAGCCTCGACGCGGTTCGCATCGACAACCCGCTTGTGGTGGAACAATGGCTCGATCTGACCGCGGAAGTGATCGAACGCAACCCGTGGCCGCGCCAGCTGGTGTACGTGCAAATCACGCGCGGCGTGGCGAAGCGAGATCATCCGTTTCCGGCCGGTGTGGCGCCGACGGTGTTCGTCAGCACTACGCCATGGCCATCGATTCCGAGCGAGCAGATCGAACAGGGAGTGGCCGCGGTCACGCACGCAGACGAGCGCTGGCTGCATTGCGACATCAAGAGCACGTCGTTGCTCGGCAATGTGCTGATGAAGCAGTACGCCGTAGACAACGGCGCAAGTGAAACCGTGATGCTGCGCGACGGGTTCCTGACCGAAGGATCGAGCACCAACGTTAGCGTGATCAAGAATGGCGTGATTAGCACGCCGCCGAAGTCGGTGCAGCTACTGCCAGGCATCACCGTTGACGGCATTGCTCACATAGCGCAACAGCATGGCGTCAACGTCGATGTGCGGCCGGTCGCTGCGAGCGAGCTGAAAACGGCCGATGAAATCTGGCTCTGTTCATCCGGCCGCGAACTGCTGGCAATCGCCTCGCTCGACGGCGCGGCAGTGGGGCCTGAAGCAAGTGCGGGTAAACCGGGCCCTATGTATCGGAAGATGCACCAGTGGTTTCAGCAGGCCAAGCGCGAGGACGCGCGTGACTGGGTGTCGCAACGAGGCGCACGCTCGATCGAAACTCGCGCGAGCAAACGAGTCGCATGAGCAACGAACCGAAACCGTCCGACCTGACGCCGCGCCCGCCCGGGCTGACGTTCCCGACCGATTTTCCGATCAAGATCATGGGCCGCCGCGTCGACGACTTCGCGCAGGCGATCGTCGAAGTCGTGCAGGTGCACGCGCCCGATTTTGATCCCAGCACCCTCGAGATGCGGACCTCCAAGGACGGCAATTATCTGTCGGTCACTGCCACGATTCGCGCGACGTCGCGCGAGCAGCTTGACGATCTGTATCGCGCGCTGACCAGCCATCCGCTGGTGAAGGTCGTGCTTTAGTGGCAATGATCGTTCGGCATTTGGGGTGCGCCGATTACGCTCGCACATGGCATGCGATGCGTGAATTCAATGCGCAGCGGACTCCGGACACCGACGACGAACTCTGGCTGGTAGAGCATCCCGCGGTTTTTACTTTGGGCCAGGCGGGTCGGCGCGCGCATCTGCTCGCCGCGACCAGTATTCCAGTCGTGGCCACCGATCGCGGAGGCCAGATTACGTATCACGGCCCCGGTCAACTGGTCGCCTATCCGCTGCTCGACTTGCGGCGCCTTGGCATTTACGTAAAGGAGCTGGTGTTTCGGATCGAGAATTCGGTGATTCAGACGCTGCTGTCGTTGGGCGTCGACGGCCGGCGTGTGGCAGGTGCGCCGGGCGTATTCACGCCATGGCCAAGTCACGCGCCGCCGCCGTTCAATGGCCTTGCAAAGATCGCCGCGCTCGGCATCAAGGTCGCGGGCGGCTGCAGCTATCACGGTGTTGCGCTGAATGTCGCGATGGACCTGACGCCGTATTCACTGATCGATCCTTGCGGCTACGCCGGATTAAAGGTCATTGACCTCGCGACGCTCGGCGTCGAAGCCGATTGCGAAAACGTCGCGATGCGCCTGGCCGAACGGCTGCAAGCGCATCTGTCGGCGCGGGCCCGCGAGCCAGCGTTCGATAGACTAACGGCCTGATGGACACCTCCGCACCTGCACTCGACTTCGCCAAGAAAAAAGGCGAAGCAAAAACCGGCAAGGTTTTTAAGAAGTTTGCGATCACGCCGGTGCCGATTGACCAAGCGTTGAAAAAACCCGAATGGATTCGAGTGAAGGCAGGCTCACCGGCCACGCGTTTTTACGAGATCAAGAACATTCTGCGAGAACACAAGCTACACACGGTGTGCGAGGAAGCGTCGTGCCCGAATATCGGCGAGTGCTTCGGCAACGGCACGGCGACCTTCATGATCATGGGCGACAAGTGCACGCGGCGCTGCCCGTTTTGTGATGTCGGCCACGGGCGTCCCGATCCTCTTGACGTCGATGAACCGCTCAATTTGGCCCGGACGATCGCGGCGCTGAAGCTTTCATACGTCGTCATTACCTCGGTGGATCGCGATGATTTGAAGGACGGTGGGGCGCAGCACTTTGTGGACTGCATTCGCGCAACGCGCGAGCTTTCGCCGGTGACGCGCATCGAAGTGCTTGTGCCCGATTTTCGCGGCCGTCTCGATCGTGCTTTACAAATTCTCGAAGCCGCACCGCCCGACGTGATGAATCACAATTTGGAAACCGTGCCGCGGTTGTATCGCCACGCGCGGCCGGGCTCTGACTACGCACACTCGCTGAAGCTCCTTGCCGAGTTCAAGCGCGTCGTCCCTAACGTACCGACGAAGAGCGGCGTGATGGTAGGACTGGGCGAGACCGACGAAGAAATCGTGCAAGTGATGCACGATCTGCGCGCGCACCACGTCGACATGCTGACCGTCGGCCAATACCTGGCGCCGAGCGCGCACCATTTACCGGTGTTGCGCTACGTGCACCCTGACACGTTTCGAATGTTCGAAGCCGAAGCATCGCGCATCGGCTTTTCGCACGCGGCGTGCGGCCCGCTGGTGCGATCGAGCTATCACGCCGACCGCCAGGCCCATGCGGCCGGCGCGGTTAATAGCCTCCCGCCGTTGCTTGCTCGGACGATCGGGCGGCAACTTCGCAATGATGCAATCGATCGAGCGATTGGTACGAGAGTCAGTCGTGGTCAACGCGATCGACTGCACCGCGACGCGATAGTCGGCCGGGCTCATGCGGTTGTAATAGAGCCGCGACGTGTTGTCGAGGAACACATCGAAGTTCGACTGCCAGCCTATCGCATATTGCGAATCGATCTGCTGCAGCTGCTGCTGGCCGATCCACAGCGGTTGGCATTGGTTGCCTACTGTGTCCAGAAACGCGTTAAAGCCTGTCGCTTTGTAGCTTTGCCAGGCGTCAGGCGCACATGCGGCCAGTACCGCTGCGGTAGCCGTCGCCGCTAATCTACGAATTGACATGAATCACTCCTCGATTGCGGGCGCCCGAACGTATGGCACTCAACCGCCCACCTCAATACACCTCAAACAAGCCAAGTTCCCGCGCGCGCGGCCGCGCGTCGGGCATGAAGTAAAAGACATCCTGACAATCAAAGCAGGCGAATAACTCCAACTTCGCCGGCTCCGCGTCGACGACGACCTCAACGTCGAACGACATACAAGATAGGCAAACGGGTCTTTGCAGTTGCCTGCGGACTTTCGAGGCAGTCGTTTTCATTGTTTATTTTTTGTCGCCTTTTGTCCCGAACTTCGCCATTGTCAATCAGAGTCTTAAATGACGACACGGATTCTAAGAGCTTTCCTCAGCTGACCGCCTCTGCCATCACTACCTGCGGCGGCAACGGCGCGTCGAGTGCAGCACAAATCATGCGCAGCGTGCTGGCGGCACGCCAGTTCGTCTCGCTATCGACAAACGCGGCCGCGGTGGCTGCCTTGATTAGCTGTGGCTTTGCGAGCGGCGCCAATTGATTCAACCGATCGAGCGCGGCGGATACGTCATCGAGCTTGATCGCATCGCCGCCAACGAGCTGGACGTTTGTGTCAGGCAACAACAAGGCGCCGGCGTTAAACGCGTGCTCGGGCCGCTTCGGCAGCCGCACAACCGCGACCAACGACAGGACCAGCGCAGCATCCTGCGCCAGCTCGCTCACCGCGCGGTAGCGCACCGGCACCGCCCTGCCGGCCTCCGGCCCCAGCCGCCGCTTCAGGATCGTGAACAGCAGAAACTCGCGCACCGATACGCGGCCATCGGCAACGACCAACAAGTGTGCAAGCTTCAGTATTCGCTGCCGCGACTGCTCCGGCAGCTTGCGCAGCGCAGGCATCGCAACATCGAGCAGCGGCTGGCGTACGCCGGGTGGCAATTGATGAATCAATCCGTGATACCTGTCGGCGATTTGCGAAGCTTCGGCGCCATACGCTTCTGCGATCAAATCGAATTGCTGCGCACGCAGCTCGCTGTCTTTTTCTACCAGCAACGCATACGTGATCAGCTGCGCATGCACGGCGTCATTGGCCGCGCGCCGCAGGGTGTCGACCGTCGCACGCTGCGATTCATCCAATGCGAATTCACGATGCGCAGGCGGCCTGACCGTGCCAACCGCTGCGGCAACTTCGGCCGGCGCGTCGGCGCCGGCCGCCGCCATCGCTACCAACCCTGCGACCGGCGACAAGGCATTCACGGTTGCCGTCGCGGGCGATACCACCGTTCGGTGCTCAGCGCCCGATGGCACAAACTGGATCGGCGAGCGCGGACGCTCGATTTCGAGCGCCGGTTCCAACCCGCCCATCGATAGCGCCAGCGCATTTTCAGGCGCCGGCAAAAACGACTGCTTGCGTCCGTAAATGCGTTGCACGCGCTCCTCGAGTGACGGATGCGTGGCGAACAAGCCGCGCACGAAGCTGGGCCGCGCGGCACCCAGAAACAAGTGCGACAGCGTCTCGGCCTGCGGGTGATCGATGCGTGTACCAAGCCCGGTCGCCTCGCTAAGCCCGCCGATCTTGCGCAGCGCGCCGCCGATGCCGTCGGGATTGCGCGTGAATTGCACCGCGCTGGCGTCGGCCAGAAACTCCCGCTGCCTGGAGACCGCGGCCTTGATCAGGCGCCCAAAGAAAACACCGATGTAGCCCAGTATCCACAGCGCGATGCCGGCAAAAAACAAAACGGCGAGCGCGTTGCCGCCGCGGCTGCTGCTGCTTCCGCCTCGGCTGCGGCCACCCAACTCCAACAGCAGGCGGCCGGCAATCGCAACGATCAACAATCCATGCAGTACGCCGATCAACCGCAGATTGAGCCGCATATCGCCATTCAAGACATGCGAGAACTCATGTGCGATCACCCCTTGCAATTCGTCGCGTGACAGCCGCGTCAAGGTGCCGCGCGTCACGGCGATCACCGCATCGTTGATCGAATGGCCGGCAGCAAATGCGTTGATCGCCGTTTCGTTATCCATCACGTACACGCGCGGCACCGCGACGCCCGAAGCGATCGCCATTTCTTCGACGACATTGACCAGTCGCCGATCGAGCAAGTCGCGGGTGGTCATATCGACTTCGCGCGCATCGACCAGATTGGCGACGGCGGCGCCGCCCGCGCTGAGCGAGCTCATCTTGTACAGCGTGCCGCCGCCGATCAGGCCCAGCACGACCAGGGTGTTGATGAAGTAAAACCCGGCCGGCAACGCCGCCGCTGTGCGTGCAGTGCCGGCCGGCATCAAAAAGCCAAGGTAGATCGCGGTGGCGGCGAAATTAACCGCGATAACGATAACAACAACGGCAATGGCGAACAGCACAACGAGACGGCGCGTCGACCGGCGAGCGATCTCCTGATGCTCAAAAAAATCCACGGTTGTGTCGCCTGGCTAAAGCGGCCGCGAAGCGTAGCCAGCAATCGCGCCGGCACCAATCGCCAGCACCGCCATCGTGAAGATCAGCGACACTGCAGTCCAGAACATCGTCGGATCATCATCGCGCCGGATCCAGTCGCCCGCGACATCGTTGTCCCACACCGTGCCGCGCCGGACACTGATCACACCCCACGCGATCAGCCCCACGCCGCAAGCGAGTAGCACCCACATCGCGACCATGGGTCAAAACTGAACGCGAACCGCCTGCCTCTCCTCGTCGCTTTCAGTCGCTTGCAACAGCTCGGCTGCGGTGAACGTGAATGCGCCTGCAATGACGTTGGTTGGAAACTGCTGAACGGCAGTGTTGTAGCTCATCACCGAATCGTTGAACGCCTGGCGCGCGAATGAGATCTTGTTTTCGGTGCCGGTCAGCTCTTCGGTCAGCTGCATCATGTTCTGATTTGCCTTCAGGTCGGGATACGCTTCAGCCAGGGCAAACAGTTTGGACAGCGCGCCGCTCAACGCCCCTTCGGCGACCACCAGCCCCTGGATAGCCTGCGTCGATCCCGGATCAGCAGCGGCGGCGGCGTTTGCGGTGACTGCGGAATTGCGTGCCCGAATCACATTTTCGAGCGTCTCGCGCTCGTGCTTCATATACGCCTTGGCGGTTTCGACCAGATTCGGAATCAGGTCATAGCGACGCTTCAGCTGAACATCGATCTGCGCAAATGCGTTCTTGAACTTGTTGCGCAAACTTACAAGGCGGTTGTAGGCGCCCACCACCCAGAACACGATCGCTGCGATGACGACCAGCACGATGATCCAACCCATCGAATCCTCCAGTCAGTTTCGAACCACGACGGCAGTTGCGTGCCGGCCTGTCACCAGAATTTCAAGGCGCGCGGACTATAAGACAAACGTCCGCGCGTGCAAGCCTGAATTGACGAACGGCGCCCAGCAGGTTTCGTCCGCTGTTCGACCGTCAGCGCGACGTTCCAGGTGTCGTCGTCACCGGCGCCATCGTGGTCGGTGCTTGCGCCGGCGTGGGCGGCGCGGACGGCGACGCGACATCGAACAATTTGACGACCTGTTGCACCCCCGACACGCGGCTGGCGACGTGCGCCGCAACGTCGGCTTCCTTTTGCGTGACAGTGCCCATCAGATAGATGGTGCGCCGCTCCGTGACGATGTCGATCGAGTTAAATGCGATCTCCTTTGTGTTGACGAACGCGGCGCGCACGCGGGCACCAAGTGTGTTGTCGTTGGTCCGCTCACTAAATGTTGACGGCGTCGCGACAACCAGTTCGTTGTTGACCAGGCGCACGTCTTTCGAGCGCGACGCGACGGTGCCGGCTTGGACCTTGAGTGCTTCGGTAGGCACCTCACCGGTGAGCAGCACCCGGCGCTCAAAGCTGTTGACGTTGATATGAATGTCGTTGCCGCGCAGCGCCTCTGTCAACTCATTCGCGACTCTTACTTGTAGGGTCTTATCGTCCAGTTGGGTGCCGGTGCTGCGGCGATCCGTGGCGACGATCGCCGTGCCCGCTGCAACGGCGCCGATTACTAGCGGCGCACAACCAGGCAACGCTAGCGCTACCGCGGCAGCAGCCAGTATCCATTTAAGAGTCCGCTTCATTCGAGTCTCCCGCATCATTCACCTTCGCTGCCCATTTACATTTGAAATGCATCACGTATCCACTCGATTGTGCCACTGCCATCGACCGTGACGACATCGAACCGGCACGCGGGCCAGCGCTCGCCGTACTCGCCGAGCAGCCAATGCTGCGCGGCGCGCGCAATTCGCTTCTGTTTCAACGTATTCACGCTGACCGCGGCGCCGCCGAAGCGCAAACTGACACGCATGCGGACTTCGACAAATACCAGCACATCGCGTTCGCGTGCGACCAGATCAACCTCGCCGTCCCGATAGCGCGCATTGCGCGCCACGATGCGGCAGCCGGCCGCCGCCAAGTGTTTCGCAGCCGCATCTTCCGCCGCATCGCCCGCGCGCTGCTTCGGCGTTCGCACCGCAGTGCGCCGCGGCGCCGGCGAGGACATCAGCGGGCCACCTCCTCGCGCTCGATCGTTCCGTTGCGGTAGATCGCCGCCGTCGGAATCCGTTCGACGCGCACGCTTTGCGCGCGATCGACGCGCAAGCGGCCGGTCACACCATCGACTTCGAACCGCAGTTCGCCCTTCATCCAGACTTGCGAAATTCGGAACGCATCGATACCGAGCGCGTAGAGCCGCGCCATTTCGAGCGTCATCGGACGCGCTGGCGGCGGGTAGACCATCACCGCCGGGTGATCGGGCTGCAACAGCCACGGCATATCGACAAACCGCACGCCTTCGAGATCAAACGCGAGTGCGGACGCCACCGGCGAGCCTGCCGGATCGCCGACGTTGAGCAGCGACGTTCCGAAAATAGCGATGCCGCGCGGAATACGCGGCCGCACCAGCGACGCCTCGCGCGCGCTGAGCGCCAGAAACACCGCATCGTAGGTGCCGGTTTCAAACTGCCGGCCGAGCCGATCCAGCGCAGCGGGCGTCGCTTCGATCGTCACCGGTACCTCGCCAGCCGCGCGCAATGTGGTGACATAGGCCTGCGCGATTCGTCGCTCGATCGCACCGGCGCCGGCCAACACCATGATGCGGGCACCGGTCGACACCCCTGGACGCAGGTTGACGAAACTGGCAAGCGCGATCTGCACGACCCGATCGGCTTCGGCTTCGGCCGAGAGTGCAAACGCAATCATCGTCGCCGGTGCGCCCGCATCGCGATCCGGAAAGTTCAACGTCACGAGCGGCAGCACCGCGCGCCCGCCTTCGACGATGGCGTTGACCTCGTCGCGCCGCAAAGGTCCGATGGCGACGCGCACGCCGCGGTCGCGGGCGGCGGCGAGCGCGCTGCCGACCTGCTCGACGTCATCGCCGACCTCGATCACCTGAATCGTCGCCGTACTTCCGCTGACCTTGTGCGCGGCAAAGAATCCCTGCCTCACTGCCTCCGCAGCCGCGGCAAAAATCCCTTGTTGGTTGGGCAGAACCAGTGCAATCGCCGGCGCGGCTATCGGTTGAGTTGAGTCGATCGCCGGCACAGTTTGCGCGAGTGCATGCGTCCCCACAGTGCATGCGACACTTACCAGCAATGCCAAGCGCAAGTTCAGCGAGCGAAGTGTGGCGATGGGAACCATCACGCAAGACCTGCAACAGAATCGATTGATCGCGCTATCCGAAGTCGCGGCACAGGATCTGCCCGCTGGCTCATTGTATGTAGTCGGCATGCCGATCGGCAATGCGGCCGACATTACGCTGCGTGCGCTGTGGGTGCTGTCGCAGGCCGACGCAATTGCCGCCGAGGACACGCGCGTCACGCGCCCGTTTCTCGCGCGCTATGGGATAGACACACCGTTACTCGCCGCACATCAGCACAACGAGCGCGAAGTGGCGCAACACATCGTCGAGCGGCTCGCACGTGGCGAGCGCGTCGCCATGGTCACCGATGCCGGGACGCCCGGGCTGTCAGACCCGGGCGCACTGATCGTACGCACAGCGCTGGAAACCGGGCGGCGCGTGGTTCCCATTCCGGGACCGAGCAGCGCAATCGCCGCGCTGTCGGTGTCGGGCGTTGGCGCCGGCCCAGTTGTACTTGCCGGCTTCCTGCCGACCGGTGCGCAGCAGCGCGAGCGAAGCTTGCGAACGCTGGCCGCAGAGAAAAAGGCGTTCGTGCTGTTCGAGGCGCCGCATCGGATAGCCGATCTAATCGCACTGCTGTCCACGGTGCTTGCGCCGGGGCGGCGGGTCGTGCTGGCGCGCGAGCTATCAAAGAAATTCGAAACGGTGTCGGTTCACAAAGCCTCCGAGTTGACCGCGTTGCGCGTCGAGGAGCGCGGTGAATACGTCGTGCTGGTCGACGTGGCTCCCGCGACCGACATCGATCCGGCTGACATCGATCCGTCCGTGGCCCGCTGGCTCACCGCGCTGCTCGAGGAAATGCCGCCGTCGCGTGCGGCGGCGATTGCCGCCAAGGCGAGCGGCCAACCGAAGCAGGCGCTGTACGCGCTCGCGCTGCAACTCAAGTCCGCTTAGTGCTCGGCGTTACGCCACTCACCTGATGCGATCTGCGCATGGGTAATGCGCTCGATCTCGACCTGGCCAGTGCCGGCAGCGACGAAGCCGAGCTTCGATGCGGCGGCGTACGAAAGGTCGATGATGCGATCCGACTTGAACGGCCCGCGATCGTTGACGCGCACGATGACGCTCTGTCGCGACCGTATGCCGGTGACACGCACGTAACTCGGAATCGGCAACGTCGGATGCGCAGCCGTCATCGCGAACATGTCGTAAATCTCGCCGCTCGCGGTGCGATTGCCGTGGAACTGCCTGCCGTACCACGACGCAGCGCCGCGCTCGCGAAATGCCACGTCCGTCGTCAGCGGTGTATAGCTGCGGCCCAGTGCAACGTAGGGCCGGTTGGCGCGCGCCAGAAACGGCTCGATCCTCGGCACTGCGTCCAAGACCGAAGCAAGATCGCTTGGCGCTCGATCGGGTGGCCCGTCGTTTTGGTAATACCCACCGCGCTGCGTCGTGCCGCACGCAGTCAGCATGCCCGCAAGAACAATCGGGGTCAGGCCCCGAAGGTTCATGACTGCACGAGCTTGCGGTGCGCGGAAATCGCCATCAGCAGCCCGCAAGCCATGCCCAGCGTGACCAGCGCGGTACCGCCGTAGCTGATAAACGGCAGCGGCACGCCTACGACCGGCAGGATGCCGCTCACCATGCCCATGTTGACGAACGCGTACGTGAACATGATCAGACCGATCGCGGCGGCGAGCAAGCGCGCAAACAGTGTTGGCGCGCTGATCGCGATTGCGAACGAGCGCCATACCAGCGCGAAAAACAGAAGCACCAGCACGACGTTGCCGACCAGCCCGAACTCTTCCGAGTAAACGGCAAAAATGAAGTCGCTGGTGCGCTCGGGAATGAACTCCAGGTGCGCCTGCGTGCCCTGCATCCAGCCCTTTCCGAACGTGCCGCCCGAGCCGATCGCGATCATCGCCTGCAGCGTATGAAACCCCTTTGCCGAGCGGATCGGTCGACGGATCGATCAGCGTCATTACGCGCTCGCGCTGATAATCGTGCAGCAGCGTCCACGCCACCGGCAACAGCGCGACTCCGCTGACCAACATCACCGCCAGCCATTTCCATGGCAAACCGGCGAAGAAAATCACGAACACGCCTGCGGCGAACACGAGTACGGCGGTACCGAGGTCAGGCTGCTTCAGAATCAGCGCGACCGGTATCGCGAGCAGCACCGCAGCGACCAGAAAGTCGTAGCCGCGCAGCGCACCTTCGCGTTTATGGAAATACCACGCGAGCATCAACGGCACCCCGAGCTTCATGATCTCGGACGGTTGAATGCGCGTCACCTTGATATCCAGCCAGCGCGTCGCGCCTTTCACCGTCTCGCCGCTGATTTCGGTCGCGATCAGGAGGCCGACGCCGATCACATACACCGGAAGCGCCAGCCGCATCAACCATTGCGGCCGGACGTTGGCGGCGAGAAACAGCGCCGCGAACGCGATGCCGAAGTTGCGAATTTGATCGGTCACGCGCCATGGATAGTCGTTACCCGCCGAATACAACGTGATCAAGCCGATCACACCGAGGCTGCCGACAATCGCCATTAGCGCCGGATCGAACACCGCAACGTACGGACGCGCCAAGGCGCCGATCCGCTGTGCGACGGTGGCGTTGTTCATTGCGCGGTCCCGGCGATAGCGTTGACCGGCGTCGCTGCGGCGACGGGCTGCACTCGCAGCGCCGCGCTACGCAACGGCACTTCTTCGTCCGGCCCTTCCTTCGCCGGCGCGTTCGGCACCTTGCCGAGCAACTGATAGTCGATCACCTGGCGCGCGATCGGCGCGGCGGCGCGTGCACCGAATCCGCCGTTTTCAACCAGCACCGCCAAGGCGATTTTCGGATCGTCGGCCGGCGCAAACGCGATAAATAGAGAGTGATCGCGATGGCGTTCGTCGACCTTGCTTTCGACGTATTTCTCGTTTTGCTTGATCGAAATGACCTGCGCGGTACCCGTCTTGCCTCCCACCTTGTACGGTGCACCCTCGAACGCGCGCCGTCCGGTGCCGCTGATGTTGACCTCAACCATCGCTTCGCGCACCAGCTTCAGGTGCTCGGGCTTGATGGCAATCCGGTAACTCTCTTGCGGCACCGTCAGCCGCTTTTCACCGGTGCGTGCATCTTCGACGGCTTTCACCAGATGCGGCTTCATCACCACGCCGTCGTTGGCCAGAATCGCCGTCGCGTGCGCCAACTGAAGCAGCGTGAATGCGTTGTAACCCTGGCCGACGCCGAGCGAAATCGTCTCGCCCGGATACCATTTTTGCTTTAAACGCCGCTCTTTCCACGCGGTCGATGGCAATAGCCCGGTCTGCTCGCCTTCGACATCGATTCCGGTGATCTGACCAAAACTCCACGGCTTCATAAAGTCGTGAATCGTGTCGACGCCAAGATCGTTCGCGACCATGTAGTAGTAAATGTCGCTCGACTTGACGATCGAACGCTTCAAATCGACCGGCCCCAGCGGCACTTTGTTCGAATCGCGAAAGCGCCGATTGCCGAACACGAACACACCGTTGTCCTGAATTACCTGTCTCGGGCCGCCGCTTGCCGGTCTCCAGTGCGGCCAGCGCCAAGAACGGCTTGTACGTCGAGCCGATCGGATACGTGCCACGCAACGCGCGATTCAACAGCGGTTTGTCCGGATCGTTGTTCAGCTCATCCCAATTTTTCGGGTCGATACCGTCGACGAACAGATTCGGATCGAACGTCGGCTTGGCGACGAACGCAAGCACGTCACCGGTCTTCGGCTCGATCGCGATCAGCGCACCGCGCCGATCGCCGAACGCCCTTTCGGCGATCTTCTGCAGTTCGATATCGACCGACAGCACCAGATTGTTGCCCGGCATCGACGCCTTACGCGATAGCGTGCGCACCGCCCGACCGCCAGCGGTGATCTCGACTTCCTCATGCCCAGCGGTGCCGTGCAACTCGGCTTCGTAGCTCTGCTCGATGCCGACCTTGCCGATATGGTGAGTACCCTGGTAGGCAGTCGTGTCACCACGCTTTTCGATGCGATCCATGTCGTTTGGCGAAATACGGCCGATGTACCCGATCATGTGAGAGGCAATTTCACCCAGCGGATAGTCGCGGAACAAGCGCGCGCGCAGTTCCACATGCGGAAAGCGATAGCGTTGTGCGCTGAAGCGCGCGACTTCCGCGTCGGTCAGCCGCGTGCGAATCGGAATCGCGTCAAGCCACTTGCTGTCTTCGACCAGCTTCTTGAAACGGCGCCGGTCGCGCGGCTGCACTTCGATCACCTGCGCCAGCTCATCGATCGTCTTCTCGTGGTCGCGCAGACCCTCCGGCGTGATCTCAAGCGTGTAGGCGGAATAGTTGCGCGCGATGATCTTGCCGTTGCGATCCTTGATCAGCCCGCGATTCGGCGCTACCGGCACGATCGCGATGCGGTTGAGCTCGGCCTGCGCCATGTAGGCGTCGTGCTTGACGACCTGCAGCCACGCAAGGCGCGCCAGCAGCGTGACGAACGCAGCAAGCACGAACACCGTCGCCACCGCGATGCGGATCCGAAAGTAATAAACCTCGCGCTCCGGATTGCGCATCGCCGCGGAGCGCGGACCAAACGAAAGTTCGTCACCGGTCGAGCGACGACGACGAAACAAACGCCTGGAGGCCATGGCGCGGGATGATAGTGGACGCAGAGCGAAATCAATGGGATTTGGTGCGCGGTGCAGCAACGCCAATTTCAAAGGCTAAGCGCACCGCATCAATCGGGCGCCGATCGCGAGGTGACGCGGCGAGGTTCTCGGCGCGACCTATATCGGTCGCGTCTCATCCCGATCGGTCGGCCGCCGCTGCGGCGCCAGCAGCACCCACGAAATAAGCGGCCACAAAATGGCGCCGACGACGCTCTCGCCGAAGTAGATCCAGCCAGGCCACGTGCCGCCGACCCACATTCGGATCGCGAGCGAAGCAAGCTGCGCAATCAGCAGTAGCGGGAGCACGTACAGCGCCTGCGCGCCGAGTGGGAACCACAAGATGCGCCGGTGCAGTGTGATCGCGCCGTACGAGATCAGCGTGTACGCGAGCGCATGCTCGCCGAAGAGTGCAGCTTCGTGCACGTCCATTAACAGGCCGAAAGCGAAGGCTGCGCCGATGCCGACTCGGCGTGGCTGATGGATGTTCCAGAACACGAGGGTGATCGCGAGGACATCGGGCACCAGCGGCGTGCGGCCCCACGGCAGCAGATTGATCACCAACGCTGCGATCAGCGACGCCCAGATGAACAGCGGATTGGCGGGCCGCAGCAGGTACTGCGGTCGGTAGCCGATGCGCGTGCCCGGAATTTCGATCGGATCAGTCGGACGCAACGCAAAATTGCTGCCGAGCCACCCGCGGACGCCGGCCGGTCGTGCCGGAGAACGAGTCGAATCAGTGCTCACGTACGGCTCACTTGCGCGCGCCCTTGCGGGGGGCTGCGACAGCGGCTGCGGGCGGCGCCACCAGCTTGGCGGGCTCGACCAGCAGGACCAGCAGGTGCTTATTGCTTTCGATGCCGGCCACCGGTGACATCACGATGCGCGCGAACTGGTCCTTGGCCGCGCGTTCGACGCGGCTGACGGTGGCGACCATCAGCCCGGACGGATAGACACCATCAATCCCCGAGGTGGTCGCGACGTCGCCATTGACAACGTCCGCATTGGCGGCCATGAAGCGTAGATCCAGCGTGCCCGGCTCGGCACCGCCAAACGCAACGCCGCGCAGCCCGTTGCGCAGGATCTGCACAGGAATCGATTGGTCTTTGTCGGTGAGCAGCGTGACTTCCGACGTTTCGTTGAACGCACGCGTTATTTGACCGACCACGCCGGCATCGTCAATGACCGGGCTGCCGGCGCGCACGCCATCGTTGATGCCCACATTGATAACCAGCTTGCGCGCAAACCGGTCGCGCGATTCGTACAGAACGTCGGCCAGCACCGCCGCGTTGCCGAGTCTTTCGCGCGCACCCAATAGCTTGCGCAAGCGCTCGTTCTCGACTGCCAGCTCGCGCGCCTGCTGCAGTGACTGAGAGGTCTCGAACTGCTTGCGCTTCAGCTGTTCGTTCTCGCGGGTGAGACTGGTGACCGAGGTGAAGTAATCGGCGACGGTATCCGCCACCTGGCTCGGCACCAGGAGTGCTCGCTGCATCGGATACAGAACGACTCCGAGCCCGACCCTTACGGTTTCGAGCATGCGCACGCGCGAGTCAATAATGATCAGCGCGATCGCAAGAAAAGAGAAAAACGCGAGCCGTGCACGCGCCGAAACGCCCTGATTGAACAGTGGCGGCGGGCCGTAGTCCATCGAGCGAGGCCGCTAGCTGGTCGCGAAGATCGTCCCCAGCTTGTCCATCCGCTCGAGCGCAATGCCGCAGCCGCGCACAACGCAAGTCATCGGCTCTTCTGCAACGACCACCGGCAGCCCGGTTTCTTCCATCATCAAGCGGTCGAGATCACGCAACAGCGCACCGCCGCCGGTCAGCATCATGCCGCGATCGGCAATATCGGCGCCGAGCTCGGGTGGAGTCTGCTCGAGCGCGATTTTTACGCTCGAAACAATCTGATTCAGCGGATCGGTGAGCGCCTCCAGAATCTCGTTGCTCGAGATCGTAAAGCTGCGCGGAATCCCTTCGGACAGGTTGCGGCCCTTGACTTCAATCTCACGCACTTCGGAGCCCGGAAACGCCGAGCCGATTTGCTTTTTTATGTTCTCCGCAGTGGGCTCGCCAATCAGCATGCCGTAGTTGCGGCGAATGTAATTGATGATCGCCTCGTCGAACTTGTCGCCGCCGACGCGCACCGACCCTTTGTAGACCATGCCGCCCAACGAGATCACGCCGACTTCGGTCGTGCCGCCGCCGACATCGACCACCATCGAGCCCGACGCTTCGGACACCGGCAAACCGGCGCCGATCGCCGCCGCCATCGGCTCTTCGATCAGATACACCTGAGAGGCACCCGCGGCCTCAGCCGACTCCTTAATCGCGCGGCGCTCGACCTGTGTCGAGCCGCACGGCACGCAGATGATGATGCGCGGATTCGGCGCGAACAGGCTCGATGGATGAACCATCTTGATGAACTGCTTCAGCATCTGCTCGGTGACGGTGAAGTCGGCGATCACACCGTCCTTCATCGGGCGAATCGCCTCGATGTTGCCGGGCACCTTGCCGAGCATCTGCTTGGCTTCCTTGCCGACCGCCTGGATCGTGCGCTTGCCGTTGGGGCCGCCTTCCTGCCGGATCGCAACCACCGAAGGTTCATCGAGCACAATGCCTTTGCCGCGCACGTAGATCAGCGTGTTGGCGGTGCCAAGGTCGATTGCAAGATCGTTGGAAAAGTAACTGCGAAGAAAACCGAACATGGGTGATGGGTGGGCAGCAGTGACAAACTAGGCCGCCAGGCTCGAAAGTGGGGCGAATGATAAACTTTTTTCGCTTCTGATCTCCTCGATTTCCCCTATTTTTCCCTCGTAACCATCCCGCGCGCATGTCACTCGATCTCGACCAGGTCCGCCGTATCGCGCATCTCGCGCGCATCGAGATCACCGACGAGGAAGCGCAGCGCACGCTGGCACAGCTGACCGACATTTTCGCGATGATCGAGCGTATGCAGGCGGTCGATACCGCCGGTATCGAGCCGATGGCCGATCCGCTGGGGGGCTCCCAGCGGCTGCGTGATGACGTGGTGACCGAGGGCGATCAACGTGCCGCAGCGATGGCCAACGCTCCGGAACAGCTGGGCGGCCTGTACATCGTTCCGCGGGTAGTTGAATAGCGATGCAGATCGCACATGGATCTATCGCGGAATTGTCGCGCGCGCTCGCCGACAAGAAAGTATCGGCCGTAGAGCTGGCGCAGGCACACCTGGACCGCATCGAAGCACACCAGAAGTTGAATGCGTTTCTCGATGTTCGGCCCGAAGTAACACTGGCGCAGGCGGCCGCGGCCGATGCGCGCTTGGCGCGAAATGGCAAGGGCGATGCCACCCCACTGACCGGCGTGCCGATCGCGCACAAGGACATCTTTGTCACCAAGGATTTCTATTCGACGGCATCGAGCAAGATCTTGCGCGGCTATCGGAGCCCGTTCGACGCGACGGTCGTTGAAAACCTGACGCAGGCCGGCATGGTGACGCTCGGCAAGACCAACTGCGACGAGTTCGCAATGGGGTCGTCGAACGAGAACAGTGCGTTCGGTAACGTACTGAACCCGTGGGATCCGGGGGCAGTTCCGGGCGGCTCGTCGGGTGGCTCGTCAGCCGCCGTGGCCGCGCGACTGGCGCCGGCGGCGACCGCGACCGATACCGGCGGTTCGATTCGCGAACCGGCGGCGTTTACCGGCGTCACGGGGACCAAGCCCACGTACGGCCGGCCGTCGCGTTGGGGGATGATCGCGTTCGCCTCGAGCCTCGATACCGCCGGTCTGATGACGCGCTCGGCCGAGGATGCAGCGCTCGTTTTTAACCAGATGCTCGGCTTCGACCCAAAGGATTCGACCAGCGCGAATCGGCCGCGCGAGGACTACACGCGGCATTTGAACCTCGGCGTCAAAGGACTGAAGATTGGGGTCCCAAAGGAGTTTTTTGGCGGGCCGTTGCAGCCCGACGTCGAAGCCGCCGTGCGCGAGGCCTTGGCCGAATACAAGCGGCTGGGCGCCAGTCTGGTCGACATTTCGCTGCCGAACGCCGAGCTCGGCATCCCGGTGTACTACGTGGTCGCGCCGGCCGAGGCGTCGAGCAATTTGGCGCGCTTCGACGGTGTGCGCTACGGGCACCGCGCTGCCAACTACACCGATCTGACGGACATGATCAAGAAGTCACGTTCCGAGGGATTCGGGGCCGAGCCGAAGCGCCGCATCCTGGTCGGCACCTACGTGCTTTCGCACGGCTATTACGACGCGTACTACATCAAGGCGCAAAAGGTGCGCCGGATTATCGCCGACGAGTTCACCCGAGCGTTCTCCCAATGTGACGTGATCGCGGGCCCGGTGACCTTGAGCGTAGCCTTCGGCTTCGGGGAGAAGGCGGCCGATCCGGTCGCGATGTACATGGCGGATTACTACACGGTGCCGGGAAGCCTGGCGGGCGTCCCGTCGATGAGTATTCCGTGCGGTTTTGGCGCCGGGCCGGTCAATGGCAAACGTCCAGTGGGGCTGCAGTTGATTGCAAACTATTTCGACGAGGCACGCATGCTCGGCGTGGCACACGCCTATCAGCGCGCTACTGATTGGCATTTGCGTCGTCCTGAAGGGTACTAGGTAGATTCGTGTCGCAACGATTGTTGGAGGCCAATCAACGCAGCGTTGCTGCGGCCGCGCATGTTAATGAGCGGGTCCGATTGCTGCAGGACCGGGCCGTGCTGCTCGCGCGCCTCGGCAGAGTGGCCGAAGCCGAGCGAACACTTTCGGATGCCGAGCAGCTGATGCCGGAAGACGCGCCGCGCGTGCTAAAACTGCGCTTCGCCTACGTGCGCGCGATCGACGCTTATTTTTCGAAGCGCTTTGCCGACGCGCAGCGCAAAATGTACGCCGCGCTGCGCGAGGCGCGGCAGTCGAACGAGCCGACCTTGATCGCCGAGTGCGAATCGGCGCTGGCGCTGTTCATGCAGCGCGAAGGCGATGTGCGGGCGGCGGTTGCGCATGCAAGATCGGTGCTGGCGAACGCCAATGCCACGCTGGAGGCGCGCTATCGCGCGTCGCTCGCGCTGGCGTCGCTGCATCAGGATGCACACGACTATGAGACGGCCTACCGGCTCTATCGCGAGACGCACGATGTGGTCAAGGATCTTGACGACGAAATCGCGATGGCCAGTTGGCTGCAGCGCGCCGCGTTGGCAAAGGCCGCGCACGCGCGGCAATCCGCGGGTCGCGGCGAACTCGATAAGTCCGGCGTAAAACAGGCAATCGCAGATCTGCAACAGTGCATCGAGTACGCTGCGAAGGTCCCGGATGGGCCGACGACCACGCTCGACCATTTGTTGCTCGCCGAAATGTATGTGCTGCAAAAGCGCTACAAGCAGGCGCTTGCGTTATACGACTTGCATTTGCCGCAATGCGAAGGCGACGGCTTTCTGCACGAATGCACCGCTGCGCTGGCCGATCGAGCGAGCTGCCTGTTGCAACTCGGTGAAACAGATGCCGGCTATGCGCAGGCGGTGTCGGCATTGCGGCGCTTGGACGAATCTGCGCCGGCCGACATTCGTGCCATCGTGCACGAGAACATGGCAGCTGCGCTCGAAGCCGTGCAGCAACCGGCGCAGGCGCGCCAGCATCGGACGATGGCACAGGCCGCTTGGGATACCCATGGTCACGAACAAAGCGAAACGCGGCGGGTGTTGCACGAAAACACAGTGACCACGCTGCACTAGTCATCATGGCGTGGGAAGTCGTTATCGGCATCGAAACGCATGCGCAGTTGACCACCAAGAGCAAGATTTTCTCGGGCGCGTCTACCGCGTTCGGCGCCGAACCGAATTCGCAGGCGAGCGCGGTCGATCTGGCTTTGCCGGGCACGTTGCCGGTGTTGAATCGAGGTGCGGTCGAGCGTGCGATCCGCTTCGGCATCGCGATCGGCGCCACCGTCGCCGGGCACAGCATCTTTGCGCGCAAGAATTACTTTTATCCCGATCTGCCGAAGGGCTACCAGATCAGCCAGTACGAAACTCCGGTGGTCAAGGGGGGCGCGTTGACGTTCGTGGTGCAGCCCAAAGCAGGCGAGCCCTACATCAAGACGGTGAAGCTGACGCGTGCGCACCTCGAGGAGGACGCGGGCAAATCGCTGCATGAAGATATCGGCGTGGACGGCGTCTCGGGCATCGATTTGAATCGCGCCGGCGTACCGCTGCTCGAAATCGTTTCCGAGCCCGAGCTAGCGCTCGGCGGCCGAAGCCGTCGCCTATGCGAAAGCGATGCACGCGCTCGTCATCTGGCTCGACGTGTGCGACGGCAACATGCAGGAGGGCAGCTTTCGCTGCGACGCCAACGTTTCGGTGCGGCGGGCGGGGGAGTCGACGCTCGGCACCCGGTGCGAGATCAAGAATCTGAACAGTTTCAGGTTCCTCGAGCGCGCGATCGAATTCGAAGTCCGCCGCCAGATCGAATTGATCGAGGACGGCGGCACCGTGGTGCAGGAGACGCGGCTGTACGACCCCGAACGCGATGAGACGCGATCGATGCGCGGCAAGGAAGACGCGATGGACTATCGCTACTTTCCCGATCCGGACTTGCTGCCGCTGGCGATTGCCAACGACTGGATCGAGCGGGTGCGCCGGACGATGCCCGAGCTTCCCGGCGCGATGCGCGAGCGCTTCGAGCGCGAATACAGCTTGCCGGCTTATGACGCACAGACGCTGACCGCGTCGCGCGAACTCGCCGCGTACTACGAATCGCTCGCAACCTCGGTGGCAGACAAGAAGCTGGCCGCGAACTGGGTCATGGGCGAGCTTGCGGCCCATCTGAATGAATCCGGGCTTGCGATTGCGGACGCGCCGGTATCGGCTGCGCAGTTGGCAGACTTGCTTGCCCGAGTGCAGGATGGAACCATCAGCAACAAGACGGCGAAGGAGGTATTCGCCGCGCTTTGGCAACGTCAGGGTGCAAGCGCCGATGCGATCATCGAAGCCAGGGGGTTGAAGCAGATATCCGATCTATCGGCGATCGAGAGCATCGTCGACGAAGTGCTCGCAGCCAACGCACGATCGGTCGAGGAGTTTCGCGCCGGCAAGGACAAGGCGTTTAATGCGCTCGTAGGTCAGGCGATGAAGGCCACGCACGGCAAGGCCAATCCGCAGCAGGTCAACGAAATCCTCCGTCGCAAGCTAGAGAGGCTTAGATGTGGCGCTGACGCGAGTCGGCCCCCTCGCCTTTGTCCTGCGCGCGGACGCGCGGCCGCTCCGAAGGGAGCGCGCCTAACTAATCGCGACGAGTGCACGTGCGACGCCGAAGGCTCGCGTACACGAGGAGCACCTAGTCTACGAACAGGTCGAACGCAGTCGCCGCAGCAGCTCGATTGAGCTCGGCAACGTGGACGGGTCCTCGCCGCGGTAATAGTTCGTGCCCTCCGGCAACTCATTGCTGCCCGGCGGTGGCCAGCCTCTTACCGCGACCACGCCGGATACCAGCTCGTTCAGGCTGAAGGCTTCGCGCTCGATATCGCGCCGACACACCAAGTAGACCGCGCCCCGCGCGGCGCCGCGATTGCGGACTTCGACCAGCTCGGGTGGCGCCACGACCGAAAGACCGCGCACCGAATCACCGGTGGCCAGCACGAAAAATTTCGAGGGCGTCGGATGTTGCGCTAAAGCGCGCTCGACCGCCTGCGTGAAATCAAAATTGCCGCCCGCGACATACAAACCGCCGCTATCTTGCGCGCCCGCCGCAGTTGCGATCACGTACAACCACAGGAAAACCCGGCGTTTCATTTCCTCCGCTCATTTTCCTCGCTCATTTTCCTTGAAAACGCGGGTCGAGCAAGATGTCTGTTTCCGGATTTCGCTGCACAGGCCGCGCGCCTTGCGCTAGCAGTTCGCGAAAGCGCTTCTTTTGAGCATCGAACAGCTCGTTGATGCGCTGTGTCTCAGCGTGCGCATCACTCAGGATTTTTTCCTCGGCACTTAGCTGCTGTTGGTTCGATACATAGCTGCGCTTGATCTGATCCGGCAGCACACGCTTCTTGTAGAACTCCGATTCATCGTCGAGCTTCTTGCGCTCACCATTCAGGCCGGCGATGCGCTGGCTGGCGCGCGCTATGGCCTGCGCAGCGGTTTCGAGCGACTTGGCACGCGCCGCTTCGATCTCTTCATCACTGGCATACGCTTCGAGCAATGATTTGTCGCGGCGCCGCTGCGCGAGCTGCCTGTCTTCGTCTTCCAGCCGCTTCTTCGCTTCATTGGCGCGTGCACGCAGCTCGTCCTGCGTCAATGGCCGCGGAATAGTGCGGCGCAAGGAGCCATCGCGGTTCAACTCGCGCACGTCGGAATTGGCACACTCCTGGGGCACACGATCACCCGAAAAAGTCTTGCCGCTTACGGTGCAAGTGAAGATCGACCCTTGAATCGTTCCCGGAGCGGCCCACACCGAACCGGTGCTTGCCAGCACACAAACGCTGCAGAACGACATCAACGCGACGCACCGGCGAGGCCGCACCCCCCGGAAGAAATAAAGTAATGAGTCACGCTGCATATTTGGCCCGATATTGTTCCATGGCGGAACGAAAAGCGCGCGCATCCCGCGCGTGGGGTGAATCGGAATCGAGAAACTGCATCAGGTCGCCGAAGTTCGCAATCGATATCACCGGGATGCCGAACTCCTGCTCAAACGCTTGAACCGCCGACTGCGACGACAGGCTCTCGCCGCTTCCCGCCATGGCAGCGGCACGTTCCACCCGGTCGAGCGCGATCAATACTGCAACCGGCGTGGCGCCGTGCGCGCGGATCAGCTCGACCGATTCGCGCTTCGCCGCACCGTCGGTAATCACGTCATCGACGATCACGACTCGCCCCGCGAGCGGACTCCCGACGATGACACCACCTTCTCCATGATCCTTCGCTTCCTTGCGGTTGAATGCGAACGGCACGTCAACGCCGAGGTTGGCCAGTGCGACCGCGGTAGCGGATGCCAACGTAATGCCTTTGTACGCAGGGCCGAACAACATATCGAATTCGACGCGCCCTTGCGCACGCGCCTGCAACAATGTCTGTGCATAAAACGTCGCCAGCCGCCCTAGGCTGGCGCCGCGATTGAAAAGGCCGGCATTAAAAAAATAGGGCGACAAACGACCGGCTTTCGTTTTGAACTCGCCGAATGTCAGCACCTTACTGGCCATTGCAAACTCGATAAATTGTTGTTGCAGAGAATCCACGTCGAGAGTCTTGGGTTAGGTCGAACGGACGATGCGTATAACCTTAGTCCAATACTGGTCCCGCTGATTTTGCCGCAAGCCATCGCATCAAACGACCAAAATTGACGTGATTTTTCGGTTTAGCTTGGAAATGTCCTGGCTTTTGCCATGTTCCGGATCACCACCCTTAACGTTAACGGCATCCGTTCGGCGACGCGCAAAGGCTTGACGCAGTGGCTCGAGCAATCGAAGCCCGATGTCGTCTGTCTGCAGGAAGTGAAGGCCGATGAATGCGACATTCCCGCAGAGAGCCGGCCGCACGGTATGCGCGCGTGGTATCACTGCGCAACCAGGCGTGGCTACGCGGGCACCGCGCTGCTTACGGCGAAGCGTCCACGCGAAGTCCGCCTCGGTTTCGGATCGAAAGAATTCGACGCCGAGGGCCGCTATGTCGAAGCGCAATTTTCCACTGTTACCGTCATCTCTGTGTATTTTCCGTCCGGTTCATCCGGACCGCACCGGCAGGAATCGAAGTATCGGTTCCTGGCCAAGTTTCTTCCTCATCTGAGACGACTCGTAGCCAGCGGGCGCGAGTTTATTTTGTGCGGCGACATCAACATCGCGCACCGCGAAATCGATTTGAAGAACTGGCGCAGCAATCAAAAGCACTCGGGATTCCTGCCCGAAGAGCGCGCGTGGCTCTCGCGCGTGTTCGAGCAGCACGGCTGGGTCGATGTATTCCGCGCGCTCGATCCGCGCCCCGAGCGCTATACGTGGTGGAGCAACTTTGGCCAAGCCTATGCGAAAAACGTCGGCTGGCGGATCGACTATCAGATCGCGACGCCGGGCATCGCCAAACGGGCACGTACCGCGGAGATCTTCATGGACCGGCGCTTCTCGGATCACGCGCCATTGACCATCGGATACACCGGCCGTTTATGAATTTGCGGGCGCGCGAATGATCGAGCCTTCAACGGGCATGCACCGCAGTTGGAGCGACACGCTGCGCGTGTACGCCGAACCCGCGACGCTGCGCATGTTCTTCCTCGGCTTCTCGGCCGGTTTGCCATTGTTGCTGGTGCTGGGGACGCTGTCGTTTCGATTGCGCGAGGTTGGAATCGATCGCACCACTATTGGCTATCTGAGCTGGGTCGGCCTCGCCTATGGATTCAAGTGGGCGTGGGCGCCGTTGGTCGATCGGTTGCCATTGCCGTGGCTGACTCGTACCTTGGGGCGCCGCCGCAGTTGGTTGCTGGCATCGCAGCTCGCGATCATCAGCGGGTTGATCGGCATGGCGTTGATGAATCCACTCGACGGATTGCACGCGCTGGTGTGGTTCGCACTGATCGTGGCGTTCGCATCAGCGACACAGGACATTGCACTGGATGCCTACCGGATTGAATCGGCCGCGGTCGAGAAGCAGGCCGCGCTCGCAGCGATGTATCAGACGGGTTACCGGCTAGCGACCATTTGGGCCGGCGCCGGGGTGCTGTGGATTGCCGCGCGAGCGGCGGGCGATGTCAGTGCCGAAGTCTCACAGGCAAGCGTGCAGATCTCGTCCGCGTGGACCACCGCTTATCTGGCGATGGCGGTATCGATGCTGGTCGGCGTCATCGCCGTCTTTCTCGCGCCCGAGCCGGTCCGCAGCGAAGCACGCGACGTCGTCGCCGTCGAAGAACTCGAGTTGGCGCAACGACTTGCCGCCGAGCGCGGTGTCTCGATTCCTGCCGCGCGGATGCTCGCCTGGCTGCAAACGGCCGTGGTTGGGCCGTTCGCTGATTTCATCCGACGTTTTCGCTGGCACGCGCTGCTGCTGCTCGCGTTGATCGCCACTTATCGCATTTCCGACGTGGTACTGGGCGTGATGGCGTTTCCGTTCTATGTAGACATGGGCTACTCGAAAGACGAAGTGGCGGCGATTTCGAAGGTTTATGGCGTGCTGATGACGCTGGCCGGCGCATTCATCGGCGGAGCGCTGGCGCTGCGCTTCGGCGTCATGCGAATCTTGTTTGCCGGTGCGGTGCTATCGGCAGCGTCGAACTTGCTGTTCGCGTGGCTCGCAACACGCGGCCACGACCTGACCGGACTGATCTTCGTGATCTCGGCCGACAACTTATCCGGAGGCATCGCGTCGGCGGCATTCATTGCGTACTTATCGAGCCTCACCAACATCGCGTATTCGGCCACGCAATATGCGCTGTTCTCATCGGTGATGCTGTTGCTGCCGAAATTCGTTGCCGGATTCTCCGGTGCGTTCGTCGACGCTCATGGGTATGTCACGTTTTTTCACACCACGGCGTGGCTCGGCGTGCCAGTGTTGCTGCTGATATGGCTAGTGAGCCGTGCGCGGACGGCCAGAGTTCAGGGCTCGCCGTCCCAGTAGTCGAGGTCTGTGTCCGGCCGATGCATGCGGCCTTTTTCGAGCAGCGGCCCGGCAACCGGCGTGAACGCCAGGTACTTGCCGGAGTCCGGGTATTCGCAAACCTCGGGAAACTCCTGCGTGCTGATCGACAGGTATTTCAGCGGGGCATTCGATGTGTTGATCAGCTGGTGCGGATATTCCGGACCGGGCGGGATGTCGATCACGTCGCCCTGCCGTACCGCAATCCGCTCGCCGGCCACGCGCAACGTACCCGACCCTTCGAGAATCACGAACATCTCTTCCTGCGCGTAGTGAAAGTGGTACGGACAGGTCGCTTTGCCCGGCGGCACCACATCAACCGATGCGCCCAATTTCTTTGCGACGGTGCCGGCGACTCGCCGGCCGATGACGCTCGCCGATCGAACACCCTCATAGAGCGGCGAGTGAGCTTTCTCCGCCCGCCAATCGACGTCATCCATGTTGCGAACCAGCTTCTCGCGCAGTGTCGCGCTCATTTTTTCTTCGCGGATTTGTAGTCGTTGACATTGAACTTCATCCCGTTCGACATCACCACGTCTCCCGGCTTCATACCGGCCGTGCACGGGCCGGACCACTGGGCAGTCGCTTTTGTGACGCCGTCCCGCATCCCCGCCATCGGAGGGTTGAACGTCGTGGTCGATTCGAACGTATAGCTGGACTTGGGATCGCCGACGAATACGCCGCGCGTCGTTGCCGTCGTCGCCCCTAGCTTGCATGTCGAATCGAAGATCAGGCGGCCACCGTCGCGCTTCATCTGGCTCTTGCACGCCTGTTTGGTCTTGTCCGTCATCGTTGCAGTGATGTCATCGGTCTTCTCATCGACGCACTGCTGCATCGTCATCGGAACCGCCGCACCCGGCGTCAGCACCGACATCGCCCACAGGCCGGACTTGCGGCGCGGCGCGTCGTCTGCGGCGATCACGGCAGAACTTACGCCCAGCGCCGCAGCCATCAGTACACACAAGCGGAACATCGGCAGCCTCCCTCTCTGTTTGCCCGACACCGTTTGAAGTAGACAGCGTTCTGTGCCGGCGAGCAAGCCTTTCGTCAGCGCGTTTCGAACCGATACACCGCCAACGCAGCTCTTAGCGTAGGCAACATCGTCACGCTGGAGCCGTTGGCAAAGACAGCGCGGCCGGTAATGTTCAACCCCACCTTCGCCGCCAGCACTTCAAAGTCCTTCAGCGTGCACAAGTGGATGTTCGGCGTGTCGTACCACTGATAAGGAATGTGCCGGGTTACCGGCATGCGGCCGGCCAGTAACGACACCGCGTGCTTCCAGTGACCAAAGTTCGGAAAGCTCACAACGCCCTGGCGCGCGACTCGTGCCATCTCGCGCAAAATGCCTTCAGCGTTGTGCATCGCCTGCAAAGTCTGCGACAAGACCACCGTGTCGAACATTGCGTCGGCAAACATCCGCAGGCCGGCGTCGAGATTGGCCTGGATCACGTTGATGCCGGAGCGCACGCATTCGGCCACCTGATCATCGCTGATCTCAACGCCGTATCCACGACACTGCTTGTGCTCGCGCAGATGCGCGAGCAACGCGCCGTCGCCGCAACCGAGATCAAGCACGCGACTTTCGGGCCGCACCCAGTCGGCAATCTGCTGCAGGTCGACGCGAAGCGGGCGGGCTGCCGTCATCACAGCGCCTGCGCAATATTCTCGAAGTACGCGCGTACCACGCGGTGATAGCGGGCGAAGTGCGCCGATGGCGCACTCGCCCGCTGGGCGATTATTGATGACCCTCCCCCGACCCCTCCCCGAGAGAGGGGCCGTAGCAAGATCACCGCGTGCGTTCTCATGTGCCAAGGATCTCGCGATGTTGTCGAAATACGCGCGCACCACGCGGTGATAGCGGACATCATCCAGCAGGAAAGCATCGTGGCCGTGCGGAGCGTCGATTTCGGCGTAGGCGACGTCGCGCCCGTTGTCGATCAGCGCTTCGACGATTTCGCGCGAGCGCTCGGGCGGAAAGCGCCAGTCGGTGGTGAATGCAGCCAGCAGAAATTGCGCTCGCGCCGGCGCGAGCGCCGCGACCAGATCGCCGTTTGTGGCCTTGGCCGGGTCGAAATAATCCAGAGCCCGCGTGATCAGCAGATAGGTATTGGCGTCGAAGTACTCGGTAAATTTATCGCCTTGGTAACGTAAATAGCGCTCGACCTCGAATTCGATTTCGTAGTGGAACTGATAGTGGGCCTCGCGCATCGCCCGGCCGAATTTCTCAGCCATGTCTTCGCCCGACAGATACGTGATGTGGCCGATCATCCGCGCCACGCGCAACCCCCGCTTCGGCACCGTCGCGTGCGCGTAATAGTCGCCGCCGTGAAAATCCGGATCGGAGCGGATCGCGGTGCGTGCGACTTCGTTGAAAGCAATGTTCTGCGCGGACAATTTCGGAGCCGATGCAATCGCCACACAGTGAGCGATGCGCTCCGGATATTGAATCGTCCACGACAGCGCCTGCATGGCCCCGAGCGAACCCCCCATTACCGCCGCCCAGCGCTCGATGCCCAGCACATCGGCCAGCCGTGCTTGCGCGTTGACCCAGTCTTCGACGGTGACGACCGGAAAGCTCGCCCCATACGGCTTGCCAGTCGCGGGATCGATCGACATCGGCCCGGTCGAGCCGAAGCACGAACCGAGGTTGTTGACGCCGACGACGAAAAAGCGGCGCGTGTCGACTGGTTTTCCGGGGCCGACCATGTTGTCCCACCACCCGAGAGAATCGGGATCGTCGGTGTGCAGGCCGGCTACATGATGCGACGCATTCAGCGCATGACAGATCAGGACGGCGTTGCTGCGGTCAGCGTTAAGCTCGCCGTAGGTTTCAACCATCAATGAGTAGCCGCCGATCGCCGCGCCGCTTGACAACTGAAGCGGCGAGTCGAACCGAAGCAACTGCGGCGTGACGACGCCGACCGAACCTGGCGAAGCGCTCATTGTGGACGGAGTTTGCCTGATACCCGCAATGGCAAACTTCGGTCTCACTCGGTTTTTCTCACGGAAAGGAGCACTTCGTGAACTACGTTGTTTACGGAATGGCATCGTCCGGCAACTGCCACAAGGTCAAGATGGCGCTCGATCACCTGCGGCTGCCATATCAATGGCGCGAGATCGACACGCTGAAGGGTGAAACGCGAACGCCGTCGTTTCTGGCGATGAATCCCAACGGCCAGGTGCCGGTACTCGCGGTGGATGAAAAGACCTACCTGCCCGAATCGGATGCGATCCTGTGGTATCTCGGCGAAGGAACGCCGCTGGTGCCGGAAGACCGGTTCCAACGAGCGCGCGTACTGCAGTGGATGTTCTTCGAGCAGTACAGCCATGAGACCGCGATTGCGGTCGCACGCTTCCTGCGCGCGTTTCTGAAGAAGCACGACGACCCGCGCCTGCCCGAGCTCCAAAAGCGCGGTTACGCGGCGCTCGGCGTGATGGACCGGCATCTGTCGGACCGCGCGTACTTCGTCGGCGACGCGCTATCGATCGCTGACTTGGCGCTGTTCGCCTACACACACAAGGCCGACGAGGGAGGCTTCGACATCGCACCGTATCCTGCCGTTCGTGCGTGGCTCGAGCGAGTTGCCGCAGCGCCCGGCGTGTCGGTCATGCCGTCGCCATGAACCGACTGTTGCAGCACTTTCGTACGCTGGCACACGCGAATCGACTCGCCAATTATCGGTTGCACAGCGCGTGCAGCACGCTGACCAACGAAGAATTCAAAGCGCCACGCACGAGTTTCTTTCCGAGCCTATGGGCAACGCTGAATCACATCCTGATCGTCGATTGGTACTACATCGCCGCCCTATACCGCGAGCGTGATATGCGACGCGCGTTTGAATCAGAAACGCCGTATGACAACATGCGCGAACTCGCTGCGGCACAGGTGAAATCCGATCAGCGCCTGATCGATTGGTGCGAAGCGGCCGACGATGCAGCGCTCGATGCTCCGATAGAAATGGATCGCGAGACGTTCGTACAGCGCGACCTTGCGCGCCATGTGCTGATGCACTTACTTACGCATCAAATTCACCATCGCGGCCAGGCGCACGCGATGCTGGCCGGCACCGCGATCAAGCCGCCGCAACTCGACGAATTTGTCATGCCGAGCGAAACCCATTACCGCGTCGACGACCTCGCTGCACTCGGTTGGACCGAAGCCGACTTGTTCGGACAGCGCGCCTAGACCTCTAAGCACTAACATACGACCATGGGTGTGCTAGAGACACGATTTGCCTCGCGTAGCGCCGAAGTTCAGTCGAACGCGCAAGCGATGCGCGCTCAGGTCGCTGATCTAAAAGACAGAATCGCCGCCATCGCCGCCGGTGGCGGACCCGAGGCACGCAGCAAGCACACCGCGCGCGGCAAGCTGCTGCCGCGCGATCGTGTGCAGATGCTGCTCGACCCCGGCACTCCGTTTCTCGAATTGTCGCAACTCGCCGCCTACGGTATGTACGACGATGCCGCGCCGTCGGCCGGCATCATCACCGGCGTCGGCAAAGTCGCTGGCCGTGAGTGCGTCATCGTGTGCAACGACGCGACGGTCAAGGGTGGCACCTACTATCCGATCACCGTCAAGAAACATTTGCGTGCGCAAGAGATCGCGCGTGAAAACCGACTGGCTTGCATCTACCTGGTCGATTCCGGCGGCGCCAATCTGCCGAACCAGGACGACGTTTTTCCGGATCGCGAACATTTCGGCCGCATTTTTTTCAATCAAGCAACGTTATCGGCCGCGGGCATTCCGCAAATCGCGGTGGTAATGGGCTCGTGCACCGCAGGCGGCGCGTATGTGCCGGCGATGAGCGACGAGTCGATCATCGTGGCCAATCAGGGGACGATTTTTCTCGGCGGCCCACCGCTGGTGAAGGCCGCTACGGGCGAGATCGTCAGCGCCGAAGAACTCGGCGGCGGCGATGTGCATACGCGGCTATCCGGCGTTGCGGACCACCTGGCGGCGAATGATGCGCACGCGCTGGCGCTTGCACGCCGCATTATGGCGACGACCAATTACATCAAGCCGGCCGCGCAAGGTCTGCGCGAAGCGCGGCCGCCGAAACACGATCCCGCCGATCTGTACGGAGTGATCCCGACGGATACGCGCCGGCCCTACGACGTACGCGAAGTCATCGCGCGCATTGTCGATGCTTCGGAGCTCGATGAATGGAAGGCGCGCTACGCAACGACGTTGATCACCGGATTCGCGTGGATCGAAGGGATGCCGGTCGGCATCATTGCGAACAACGGCATTTTGTTTTCCGAAAGCGCGCAAAAGGCAGCGCACTTTATCGAGCTGTGTTGCCAACGCAAGGTGCCGCTGGTGTTTCTGCAGAATATCAGCGGCTTTATGGTCGGCCGCAAGTACGAGAACGAAGGCATCGCGCGCCACGGCGCCAAAATGGTGACCGCGGTGGCGTGCGCGCAGGTGCCGAAGTTCACGGTGATCATCGGCGGCAGCTTTGGAGCCGGCAACTACGGTATGTGTGGCCGCGCTTATTCGCCGCGCTTTTTGTGGATGTGGCCGAATGCGCGCATCAATGTGATGGGCGGCGAACAGGCGGCGAGCGTGCTGGCCACCGTCAAGCGCGACGGGATTGAAGCGCGCGGCGGCGCCTGGAGCGCAAAGGAAGAAGCCGCGTTCAAGGCGCCGATTCTCGAACAGTTCGAGTACCAAGGTCACCCGTACTACGCCAGCGCGCGACTATGGGACGATGGTGTCATCGACCCGCTCGACACCCGCATGTGCCTCGCGCTCGGGCTGTCGGCAGCGTTGAATGCGCCGATTCCGGAGACGAAGTTCGGCGTGTTTCGGATGTAGTTGCGGGATGCAATGAGCGTCAGCGTTCATACGCGGCCCGAGCACGAAGACCTGCGTCGGCAAGTTGCACGATTTCTCGCGAGCGAAGTCGAGCCGCATGCGCTCGAATGGGATGAAGCGGGGTTCACGCCGCGCGACGTCTTGCGAAAGATGGGCGAGCTCGGATGGCTTGGCCTGATGTATTCGCCGGAGTATGGCGGCGCCGGCGCAGACATGACGACCAACGTTGTTTTCCAGGAGGCACTGTCGCGCGCGACGTCCGGTGGATTCGTGATTACCGTGCTGGTGCACACCGACATGGCGAGCCCGCACCTGGCGCATGCGGGCAGCACCGAACAAAAACAGCGTTGGCTGCCGAAAGTAATTTCCGGCGAGCTGATCACCGCGGTGGCGGTCACCGAACCCGACGCAGGCTCCGATGTGGCATCGATTCGCACGCGCGCGAAGCGCGACGGCGACACATGGGTGCTCAACGGCAGCAAGATGTTCATTACCAACGGCGTGCACGCCGATCTCGTGTTCGTCGCCGCGCGTACCGATACGAGCGCGAAAGGCTCGCGCGGTCTGTCGATTTTCGCGGTCAAGAAAGGCACGCCGGGTTTCAGAGTCGGCCGCGCGTTGAAGAAAAGCGGCTGGCTCGCTTCGGATACGGCAGAGCTGGTGTTTGACGACTGCCGTATCCCTGCCGATCAGTTGATCGGCGAAGAAAACGCCGGCTTCTACGCAATCATGCGCAATTTTCAGACGGAGCGTATCGCGCTCGGCTCGATGGCGGTCGGGCATTGCTTGACTGCGCTTGACCTCGCTTATCGCTACGTCAACGAGCGCAAGGCATTCGGCGCAGCGTTATGGGAAAAGCAAACGGTCCGGCAGCAGCTATCGATGCTCGCAGCAAAGACCGAAGCTGCGCGCCAGTTGCTGTACCACTGCGCATGGATGGTCGACCACCAGCACGACGCGGTGCGCGAAGTGTCGATGCTGAAGGCGCTGACCGGAGAGTTGGTCAACGAAGTCACCTACACCTGCCAGCAGTTTCATGGCGGCATGGGTTACATGCGCGAAAGCGCCATCGAGCGACTGGTGCGCGATGCGCGCGTGCTGGCGATCGGTGGCGGCGCCACCGAAGTGATGCTCGAGGAAGTGGCGAAGCGATGGGAGCCGGCTTGAACTCGTCACCGTACACGTCTACGCAGACGGCCATCACGGGTTCGACAGCCGATCACCTGTGCGCTTTCGCCCGAAATCCCGGCCGGGGCCGGCAAGCGCGGAGTACATGTCGGCGGCAACGCCATCGCGCGAAGCATCGCTCGCCGAACTCGATCAATTCCTCGCCCGGTATCTGCAATCGAAATGAAATTCAACACTCTGGAAGTCAGCATCAATCATCGCGTCGCGGTCATATGGCTCGCGCGCGAAGCCGTGCGCAACGCGTTCAACGAAGTGTCGATCGCGGAACTGACAGCAGCGTTCAACCAGTTCGGACAAGACGACGCGGTGCGTGCCATCGTGCTCGCCGCTCAAGGGCCGGCGTTTTGCGCCGGCGCCGATCTCGATTGGATGCGACGCATGTCGGGATATTCGAACGCGGAGAATCAAGCCGATGCGATGAAGCTTGCAACCATGTTGCGCACGATCTACGAATGTCCGAAGCCGGTGATCGCTCGCGTGCACGGCGATGTGTACGCCGGCGGGGTCGGTTTGGTCGCCGCCTGCGATATCGCAGTCGCCGCAATCGATGCGAATTTCTGTCTTTCCGAAACCAAGCTGGGCCTGATTCCAGCGACGGTGGGTCCGTATGTGCTGCGCGCCATGACCCCGAATGCTGGCCGCCGCTACTTTCTCACGGCAGAAAAGTTCACTGCGGGAGAAGCATTTCGCATCGGGCTGGTGCATGACCTGGCGCCACTCGAGGAACTCGATGGCAGGGTCAATGAAATTCTGGGTGCATTGATGTTGACCAGTCAAAACGCCGTGGCCGAGGCCAAGCAACTGGTGCGTGATTTGACCGGACGTGCGATCGATGACGGCGTGGTCGCCAACACTGCACAACGTATTGCCGACATTCGCACTAGCGTGGATGGACGCGAAGGTGTGCGCTCGTTCCTCGAGAAACGCAAGCCAAAGTGGGTGGTCGACTACGAAGCGATGGCCGCAGCCGAAGACGACTCTCGCGAATGATGCAGTCGTTCGATATTCCGCAGTTGATCGCACTCGCCGCAGTGCTCGGCTTTGCGAGCGGCATCCGCTTGTACGCCGTGCTGCTGATCGCCGGCCTGGTCGGCTACGCGGGCTGGGTCGAGCTACCCGGCGGCCTCGCGATATTGCAGCATCCGTGGGTGCTCGCCGCGTCCGGCGCCATGTTCGCGGTCGAGTTTGTCGCCGACAAGATTCCGGGCGTCGACACTGTTTGGGACGCGATTCAAACATTCGTCCGCATTCCGGCCGGCGCAGCATTGGCCGCCGGCGTGTTCGGCGGCATCGATAACGCAGCGTGGACGACGGCCGCCGCGATCGTCGGTGGTTCGCTGGCAGCCACCAGCCATTTCACCAAGGCCGGCACGCGCGCGGCCGCAAACACGTCGCCCGAGCCGTTTTCCAACATTGGCTTGTCGGTCGCTGAGGACCTCGGCATTGCGGGCCTGATGTGGCTCGTGCTCAGCTACCCGTTGGTCGCGCTAGGCATCGTTATCGTGCTGCTGATTCTCGCGATATGGCTGCTGCCCAAGCTCGTACGCTTCATTGCGCGGGTGGTGCGGAGGCTGTTTTCAATATCCCCCAATCATCATGTTCAGCAAAATCCTCATCGCTAATCGCGGGGCCAAGCGGCCTTCAGCCGCGAGCTACATCACGCCTGCATGCGCAGCATGCGGCGATTTCTCCGCGCGCAACAATGTTCAATAAAGTACTGATCGCCAATCGCGGAGAAATCGCCTGCCGTGTGATGACCACCGCGCGGCGGATGGGGATTCGCACGGTGGCCGTGTACTCGGACGCTGATGCGAACAGCCGTCACGTAACGATGGCCGACGAAGCGGTGCGGATCGGGCCGGCGGCGGCGAGCGAGAGCTATTTGCGTAGTGATTGGATCGTCGCGGCGGTGTGGGCGACCGGAGCCGACGCCGTGCACCCCGGCTACGGTTTTCTTTCAGAGAACGAAGCGTTTGCGCAAGTACTTGCGGATGCCAAGATCACGTTCATCGGCCCGCCGCCGTCGGCGATTCGTGCGATGGGCAGCAAGAGCGAAGCCAAGAAGTTAATGGAACGCGCCAAGGTGCCGTTGGTGCCCGGATACCACGGCGACCAGCAACAACAGGATCTGCTGCTGACGGAAGCCAACCGGATTGGCTACCCGGTTCTGATCAAGGCCAGCGCCGGCGGCGGCGGCAAGGGCATGCGTGTAGTAGCCAAGCGCGACGAGTTCATCACGGCGCTCGCTTCATGCCAGCGCGAAGCCAAGGCATCGTTCGGCGATGAGCACGTGCTGATCGAGAAATACGTGCAGCGGCCGCGGCACATCGAGATTCAGGTATTCGCCGACCGCCATGACAACGCGGTCAGTTTGTTCGAGCGCGACTGCTCGGTGCAGCGACGGCATCAGAAGATTATCGAAGAGGCGCCCGCCCCGGGAATGACGGCGGCGCGCCGTCGGGCGATGGGCGAAGCCGCGGTTGCCGCCGCGAAAGCGGTCGGCTACGAAGGCGCCGGCACAGTCGAGTTCATTGCCGATCAGGCCGGCGAGTTTTTCTTCATGGAGATGAACACGAGATTGCAGGTCGAGCATCCGGTCACCGAAATGATTACCGGTTACGACCTGGTCGAATGGCAACTGCGGGTAGCCTCCGGCGAAGCGTTGACCGGCATGATCCCTGATCTGCAGGAGGAGCTGTCCATTCGCGGCCACTCATTCGAGGCGCGCATATACGCAGAGAATCCTGATAAAGGGTTCTTGCCAGCCACCGGCCGGATCTTGCATCTGGCGCAGCCGGGCGCCGTCGAGTTTCGGCGCAATCACGATGACAACAGCTTTCATGATCCCGCGCCAGTGCGCATCGATGCCGGCGTGCGAGCCGGCGATCAGATCACACCGCACTACGACCCGATGATCGCGAAATTGATCGTATGGGGCGAGGATCGTCCGCATGCTCTCGCGCGCATGCAGGCGGCGCTGACCGAATTCCATATCGTCGGCGTCGCCAATAACGTCGATTTTCTGTCGCGTCTGGTTGCCAACGACGCCTTTGCGCGCGGCGACGTTCACACCGGTCTGATCGAACAGGAACGCGAGCGACTGTTCCCCGGCGCCGACGGCGACGAACGCCAGTCGCAAGCAACGCACGCAATGCTTGCGTTCGCTTGCGCTCGTATCCTGTCAGATGAAACGCGCAACGCAGCGGCCGATCCGTGGAGCTCGGCGCACGGATGGCGCTTGAACACCACCTACCGACGCGTGCTCACGCTGAATGCCGATTCCACCGCGCACGATGTCGTGATCGAATACGCGCGCGACGGTTACGTGTTTCACTATGGCGGCACGAGCACCGCGTTGGCATTTACGGCCCACGCCGGTTCCGCGATGGCGATTCGCTTCGGTGAGCACACGTTGTCGGCGGATGTCGTGCGCGCCGGCGATGAGCTGCACGTGTTCTACAACGGTCGGCACCGCGTACTCGCACTCGCGGACATCATTGCGCAATCGGCAGCGGCCGAAGTCGAAACCGGGCGGCTGACCGCGCCGATGCCCGGCAAGTTAATCGCAATCCATGCGGTCTCTGGTGCGCGCGTCGAACGCGGTACACCTTTGTTGGTGATGGAAGCGATGAAAATGGAGCACACGATCGTCGCTCCATCGGACGGCGTCATCAGCGAAGTTTTGTACGCCGTCGGCGATCAGGTCGTTGAAGGCGCGGAGCTCGTACGGTTTTCGCCGGTGACAGAATCAGGCTGAGCGTCTACAGAACGCATCGCGGTGACCAACGCCGCTGGCGGCAATTTTTCGATGCAGCCCTTGAGAGTCTCTTCAGCACATCGGTCGTCAGCAGTTCTTCCGCACGCACGCCCCGCGAACCCGCGATGCGCTTCATGCGAATTGCCGAGTCCCGGGCTTGCAAATCGGGGGCTCGCACAGCTCACCGGTGTGGCACTTTGAGGCCATGGACGGTTCTAGACGACCCCCCGTTGCGACCACCTCGGCTACCCGCATGGTGCTGACGGTCGACCGCGAAGCGGTCGGTCTGATGAAGCACGCGGCGCAAATGGGCCATCTGGTCGAATGGTGGCTGCAAGGCGCCGCGGTGTCGATGGATTCACTTGCGGCGTTCCGCATTGGCCAGCGTCTTGAGCGCTTCCGGCTCGCCGCGCGCCTTGCGGAAGGGCGAGCCTCGCGTCAGGTGCAAGCATCGCTCGACGGCCTGCGCGCGGAGTTGTCGCGTCACTCCCTGCCCGACGAGTTGCACGGTGAACTGCAAGCCGCGTACCGCGAGTCAGATCGTCTAAAGACCGCCACGCTTCGTAGCGCTGCGTTGCAGGAAGGTGAACCGACGCAGCCGACGGATGATGCCGATGCCAAGCAGGTTCCCCCGCAGTGGCGCATTGTCTGGCTCGTCTTGCTGCTCGCGGGACTTGCCGTCGCCGGGTTCCTGGCTTATCGGCGTCTGTGATTTGCAGATCCTGACGCGGGTTTGTGAGCCGCTGCGAGCTACCTGTGCACTCCCTTCGGAGCGCGTCAATGTCACTTCCCAGCCATGCGCATGTCGTCGCTCCATCGGACGGCGTCATCAGCGAAGTTTTGTACGCCGTCGGCGATCAGGTCGTTGAAGGCGCGGAGCTCGTACGGTTTTCGCCGGCAACAGAGTCAGGCTGAGCGTCTACAGAACGCATCGCGGTGACCAACGCGGCTGGCGGCAATTTTTCGATGCAGCCCTTGAGAGTGACGACGACTTCGGACGCTCCCGCAGCGAGAAGACGAGCACGCCCTTTTTCTATGCTGCCGTCGGCGTGCCAAAGCGCCACGACGATCTTCAGATCCGGAAATCGCGGACGTAACCGCTTGCAGAAAAATGACGCATGCAACACCGCAGCCGGAGGTAGCGCAGACACGTAAACCGCCTGCGGCGCAAGCTCGGCCACATGCTCGACCACCTCGCTCTTCAGCACATCGGTCGTCAGCAGTTCTGCCGCGACGCGACGTGCAGTCAAACGCCGTAATAGCATTGTGCCGACGATCTCGTCAGCCTCGTCGCGCGCGGGCACGATGCAGACGCTGACTGGCCCCAACGGTGTCTCGGCGAGTGACTCCTGCTGCGCTGCGCCCGACGCATCCGATCTCTCCTTGGCTGCTTCCGGACGCTCTGACAAGTCATCCACCAGCGTACGCATGCTGTCCAAGACAAATCGCGTGCGCTCCTCTGAAAGCACCTCGTATGGCGGTCGCGTTCGGCGAGATTGAGCACAGGGATCAGGACGTCTTCGTACAACGCCTCGAGTCCATGCTCGGCGACGTACGTTTCGGCAAGTTCGGCCGCTTCCTCCTGATCGCGGGCCAGTAGCCGCTGATAAAAGCGTTCCTGCAGCGGCAACACCGGCTGATCACCGAACATGATGCTCAAGAATGCAAACTGCGGAATATGGCGGCCCATCACGACGAGGCAGACCGTCAGCGGCACCGCCAGCAACAGGCCGACTGCGCCCCATAACCAGGTCCAGAAGATCGCGGCCACGATGACCGCGATTGCCGACATGCCCGTGCTTGACCCATACACCCACGGTTCGACAATATTGTTGCTGATGATTTCGAGCACCACGAACACGGCCACCGTCCATATCACCAGCCACCAACCGTCGGAGACTGCAAAGGCCAAAGCGATCGGCATCGCTGCCGCGATCCACGCGCCAATGTATGGAATGAAGCGCAAGGCAATCGCCAGCAGGCCCCACAGCGCCGCATTGGGAACGCCTATCGCGTACAGCGCGAGTCCGACCGGAACCCCGTAACTGACGTTGACGATCAGCTGTACACGCAAATAACGGCTCACGCGATCGGCCGCTTCCTCCAACACCTGCGTCGTGACGCTGAGCTGTCCATGACCAACGAGGCGAATGAAGCGGTCGCGCAAATCCTCACGCCGCAACAGAATGATGAAAGTGAACAAAATCACGGCGCCGGCGATCGTCAGCGGCACCACCAATAGCGTGACTATTTCGCGCAAGAACTCAAAGGGCGTCGATGACGGCTCTTCGATCGTCACCGGAACTGGGCGCTCGGCCGGTGCGCGCAGCCGAGCCGACGGCGCCGCGCTGCGCGGAGCCGGTGGGCCGGCTGCAGCGTCCTGCTTCGCCATTTCGGTGCTGATCTCATCGATCGTGCGCTTCGCTTTGACGAGACTGCTGGTCGGATCGGACCGCAAAATCGCGACCTTCTCTTGAATGTTCTTCTTGTATTCGGGCAGGCTCGCGGCCAGGTTCAGAAATTGAGCCGCCGACACCCAGATGAGACCAGCCATCACAAAGCAAGACAACGCCACCATCAGCGTTATGGCGGCTGCACGCGGCACACGGCGCCGCTCAAGATGCCGTACCGCCGGTGCCAACAGGAAACTCAGCAACACCGACAGCGCGAGCGGAATCAGCACTTCGCGACCAAAGTACAAAATGCCGGTCACTACGACGAAGGTGACCATTGCCGTCAGTTGAGAGCCCGGCGGTTTTCGTATCGCAGATGAATTTGAAGGGGGCAAACCGGTCGGCACGATGGATCCAGAGGGTCGAACGCTCATAGTCTCCGCCCAGCATCGCCTGGCGGTCACCCAAACTGCTGCACAACCGGCGCTAACATCAACGGATAGCCCAGGAGCAATGGTCATGCCAACACTTCCAAAGCGTGTACACATCGTCGATGTCGGCCCGCGTGACGGGCTGCAGAACGAGAAGCAGATGATCTCCGCCGACGTCAAGGTGGAGCTGGTCGATCGCTTGACCGACGCCGGCTTTACCAACATCGAGGTGACATCGTTTGTCTCGCCAAAATGGGTGCCGCAGATGAGCGATGCGGCCGAAGTGATGGCGCGCATTCGGCGCAAGCCCGGTGTCACCTACTCGGTCCTGGTGCCAAACGCGAAGGGCATGGAAGGTGCACTCGCTGCCAAAGCCGACGAAATCGTCGTGTTCGCCGCGGCCAGCGAAGCGTTTTCACAGAGAAACATCAATTGCTCGATTGACGAATCGATCGAGCGGTTTCGTCCGGTCACCGCGCAGGCGCAGCAGCACGGCATTCGCATCCGCGGCGCCATTTCGTGCGCGCTGGGTTGCCCCTATCAGGGTGAGGTCGACGCCAGCGCGGTCGCGCACGTCGCGCGGCGAATGAAGGACATCGGCGTGCAGCACGTCGGCGTCGCTGACACGATCGGCACCGGTACGCCGGAGAAGACCAAGCGCGTCATGGAGGCGGTGCTCGCGGTTTACGAGCTCGATGCCATCAGCGGCCATTTTCACGATACCTACGGCATGGCCACCGCCAACGTGTACGCGTGCCTCGAGCTTGGTATTTCGAGCTTTGATTCGAGCATTGCCGGGCTGGGCGGTTGCCCGTATGCGAAGGGCGCGACCGGCAACGTCGCCACCGAGGACGTGCTGTACCTGCTCAGTGGCCTCGGCATCGAAACCGGAATCGACTTCACGAAAGCGGTCGCGACCGGCCAATGGATCAGCGGCATTCTTGACCGCAAGGCGCACTCGCGCGCCGGTAACGCGGTGACCGCAAAGCTCGCGGCCTAGGATTTCTTGATCACCGTCACCGACTCACCATGTCGCCCGATCTAAAGCCCGGTATTCAATTTGACTTCGACTACAAAGTGCCGGAGAGCAAGACCGTGGCTCGTCTGTATCCGGAATGGTCGGAGTTCGGCGAGATGCCGGAAGTTTTCGCCACCGGATACCTGATCGGCCTGATGGAAGGCGTGTGTCAGTTGGCGATCAAACCGTTTCTCGACTGGCCGCGCGAGCAATCGGTCGGCACTCACGTCAATTTTTCGCACGTCGCCGCGACACCACCCGGCCTGACGGTACGCGTGCACTGCGAAGTGTTAAGCGTCGACGGCCGCAAAGTCGTATTTCGCGCGCATGCTCATGACGGCCACGACCTGATTTCCGAGGGTACGCACGAGCGCGTCATCATCGATGCGGCGCGTTTCGATCAGAGGTTGCAATCGAAGCGAAGTGCCGTCCTTGAACGCAATGCCGGCTGAGCAACAGGATTCAACCGTGCCATCGCCGTGCATTTCTGTTTGCAAAATGGATGCAGGCAGCGGCTTGTGTGAAGGCTGCTTGCGCTCGATCGACGAAATCGCCTGCTGGTCACAGATGAGCGACGATGAAAAGCGTGCAGTGTGGTCACAACTGACGGAACGCCGCACTTCGAAGTGACCGCGAATTGACCGCTATAGCTGCAGCGTTGCCATCGACCATGCGCGTGCTCGAACGCGGCTGGGTTTCTTCGAACAATATTTTGCTGTTTGATGGCGACGATTCGGCGACATTGATCGACACTGGATACGTCGCCCACAGCGAGCAAACGTTGCTGTTGGTGCGCCACGCGCTCAATGGACGGCAGCTCACGCGCATCATCAATACGCACTTGCATTCGGATCATTGCGGCGGCAACGCGCTGCTGAAGAAAACACTCGGCCCGGCTGTGTTGATTCCGCCCGGGCACGCCGAGGCGGTCGGGCGCTGGGATGATGCGGCGCTCGGCTACTCGGCGTGCGGTCAGGCGTGCGATCGCTTCATGCACGACGCGTTGATCCAGCCTGGTGAGCGTCTGATGCTGGCTGGGGATGAGTGGCAAGCGTTCGCATCGCCGGGTCATGATCCGCATTCGATCGTGCTGTGGAATTCTCACGACCGCACCCTCATTTCAGCCGATGCGCTGTGGCAGCACGGCTTCGGCGCGATATTTCCTGAGGTTGAAGGTCAATCAGGATTCGCCGAGCAGCGCGCGATCCTGCAGTTGATAAAGGAACTGCGACCGCACCTGGTCATTCCCGGCCATGGCGCACCGTTTACCGACGTCAATCAGGCGCTCGCGTACGCGTTTGCGCGTCTGGATGCGCTTGAAGCCAGCCCTGTGCGTAACGCCCGCAACGTCATTAGAACGTTGTTAAAGTTTCATCTGTTGATCGTTCGCCAGATAGCGCTGGACGATCTAATCGCGCGCTGCGGCGGGTGGCGCTACGCGCGGACAGTCAACGAGCAGTATTTTCGGTTGCCGTTTTCCGAGTTCATTCGACGCACTGTCGATGAATTGGCAGCCGGTGGCGCGCTCGAGCTGCGCGACGGAATCGTCGTCAATCGCGACTAGCCGGCTTGCCCACTAAGCCCACAGCGCAACGGCCATCAGGGCCAGCGACACCAAGCCCACTACGCCCGCTAGCAGATGCAAATCGTCACTTGAAGTCCGCACCCTTATTGACGTCATCCGCCATTGCGATCTCCTTTATCACGGCCCTGACCTAACATCGGCACGCGCACGTCGGCGTTTAATCGTCCCGACGAACGGTATTAAGTAGAAGAACTAGCTCAAAAGATCATCGTCCGAGTTCGGACGTGCATCGTCTCGGAAACAACCGTGGCGGCACCGGCCTGGCCGTCACACTCTTCGATCAGCGTCTGGTTCCGCGCGTGCTCGTGCATCGCCATCCCGCAGGCAAACAAACGCACACCGGCAGCTTTGACTTCGCGAATGAAATCGCCAACGGTCTTTGTGCGCTCGGCATCGGTGTACGCGGCGTCCGCCACGCCGGGCAGTAGCCAGCGCACGGTGCTCGATGTGAAATGCATATCGACGTCGACTTCAAGTGCACGCGCCGCCAACGCATAAACAAACGGAGCGGCCGCCAACACCGGCTGCTCCGGGCCAGCCGACCACAGGACGATCACCAGTTTGTCGATATCGGCGCTCATTAATAGCCACGATTGGGGTCAATATCAAAGTCTTCCGTGTAGAAATCATCGATTGGCGGCACCAATTTTTCGGCCAATCGTGGCTGCAGCCATTCACGGTAGGCCGCTACGTCCATCAACATCGCGCGCTCGGTCGCCAAAGCCGTCGGCTCGACATTGAACAGCCAGCCTGCGCCATACGGGTCTGTGATGATCAGATGAATGTTGTCGACCGCGGACGCATTCGCCTCGATGATGCGGCATGACAGTGGCGCATGAATCGCGACCGCCGTCTTGCCGGTCTCCATCACACCCATTGATCGATCGCGATCGATCGTGCTGCCGGCCGGGCGCGGAGTGAACAACATGAACTGGCCGTGCGCCGACACCAGGTGGGTGGCCCCGATGCGGGCGTGACCGTCAGCATCGAAGCGCACCCACATGTCCTGCTCGGGCGCGTAGAGACAATCGGTGGCGAGTTGGTCGAGTATTGAACTCATTCGCTAGCGCCCCTCATACTGGCTCGGGGAGCACGAGGGGGCCAGCGCTACGCGCTGGCCGGCGGGCGAGTATGAACTTCCCCGGCGGTGCCGGGGCCCCTGAGCCCCCTCGTTGTGATCCTCGCGGCTGGCGCGCATGCGCCATTCCGCCAAAACACGCACAGCGTTGTTTTGGCGGAAGAGTATGGGAGTCGAACCCACCAGGGATTGCTGGCAACCCCTACCAGATTTGAAGTCTGGCCGGCCCACCGGGACACGACACTCTTCCGGGTCAATGATGTTCGCAAAGAATCTTAAGCGCGCCATGGGTTTGCTCGTCTGACCAAGTGATCGTCGCGCACCCTGCGCAGGTAACCGACCCGGTCGAAGAATTCGAGAATCTGGATCGCAAGCTTGCGGCCGGTCGCAATTTGGTCGCGAAATTCGGCGGCGCGCGCGGCGCCGTGGCGCTCAGCCACGTTGCCTGCGATGTCGGCGAGTTCGGCCACAGCCGTCGTCAGGAAAAAGTGGTCGTGCGCCACTTGCGCCACATCACCGGTGCGCGCGACGGTTTTCAGCAAGTGCCGTACTTCGACTTCGGGGATGCCGGTGTCGCGCGCGATGTCGCGTACTCGAGGAGGATCGAATTTGCGATCGTCGAGCAGCGGCTTGATGCGCTCCCACCGCACGCGCTGATCCTTGCCCAACGTTGCGGTGTGCGTGGGCAACGCGAGAAATGCGCCGCGGCGCTGCAAAGATGATTGTTCAAGCAGCTCGTCGATCAGCGAACCGAACACGTCTATGTCGAGCGCGGGCGCGATCATGCGCCGCAGCCGTTGTTGCTCGACTCCGGGCATTTCCGGTTCTTTCTCGTGCGCAAGCCCGATCGCCGCGACGACTTCGCTGCGTAATCGCTGCCAGTGTTCAGCGGAGATGGCCACGTTGGCAGCGACGTGCGCGCCGCTGGCAACGATCAATTCACGCAGCTCTTCGTCACGCAGGTTCCAGCCCGAGGTGATGCGCGACAGCGCCACCGGCTCGCGATCCAGCCACGCGCGCAATGCATCGACCGGCGAACCGTCGCGCAGCGCCGCCAACAATTGCAGCCGCGCAGGAGCGCGCCGGCCGCGTCTCGCGGCGGAGCCGAGCGGCATCACATCGAGCACGGTGCCGCCGCCGAGCGTGCGCTGTGCCGATGCATCGCGAATCACAAAGCGGTCGCCACGGCACACGGCGAGCGGGCGGTCGAGTGTCAGCGATACCAGCTGCGATTCGCCAGGATCGACGCGCGTGGCATCCAGCACCGCCACTTTCGCCATCGCATCGTCAGTACCGTGGTGCAGATGCACCGTCGAGGAGTTACCGATTGACTTTGCAACACTCGGCGACAAAGTTAACGTCGCGTCGAATCGCTCCGTCACGTTGGCGAGCGATGGCGCCTGCACCCACATGCCGCGCTCGACCTGCGCCTTTTCGATTCCCGCGAGGTTCAGCGCGCAGCGTTGTCCGGCGACACCGACCGTGCTCACTCGATCTTGCGCATGGATCGTGCGCACGCGCGCAGTCAGCGCGCCGTGGGCGGCCGGTCCCACGCGGACCGACTCGCCGACGCGAATCTCGCCTGCGTGCACGGTGCCGGTCACGACGGTGCCGACGCCGGCTAACGTAAAGCAACGGTCGATCGCCATGCGAAAGTGCCCGGCGGACGTTCGCGCCGCGCGGCTCGCTGCCGCATCGAGCAGATGCGCTTGCAGCTCGTCGATGCCGTCGCCGCTCAGCGACGAAACCGGGAAAACCGGCCAGTTCGCCGCAGCGGTGTTGCGGACACGATCGGCCAGCTGAAGCAGCACTTCATCGACACGCTCGGCCGACACGGCGTCGATCTTGGTCAGCGCAATCGCTCCTGAATCAATGCCGAGCAGCAGCAAGATGTCTAGATGCTCATCGGTCTGCGGCATCACGCCGTCGTCGGCCGCGATCACCAGCAGCGCAAAGTCGATGCCGGTGGCACCCGCGAGCATCGTGTGCACGAAGCGTTCGTGCCCGGGCACATCGACAAAGCCCAGGATATCGTCGCCGACCGGCACGTACGCATAGCCGAGCTCGATCGAAATACCGCGCTTGACTTCCTCCGGCAGTCGATCGGTATCGCGACCGGTTAATCGCTTGATCAACGATGTCTTGCCATGATCGATATGTCCGGCGGTTCCGATGATCATGGCGTGACCAGCACCTTCAGATTCTCAACAAACGCCGCTTCGTCGCGCGGCCAAAGACAGCGCACGTCGAGCCACAGCGCGCCGTCGGCAATGCGGCCGATCACAGGCGTTGGCAATGCGCGCAGTCGGTCCTGCAGCCGCTCGATTGCGCGGCCGCTGACTTTGCCGCCAGGACGCACTACCAGCGCGGCCGATGGCAAGCGCTCGGCCGGCATACTGCCCGAGCCGATCTGGCTGGCGCACTCTTCAACCGACACCGCGAAAGCCGGCGCGACCGCGCTTTTCAGTGCACCTGCAATTCGCTCGCACGCCGCGCGGACTTCGGCTGTCGGCGCGTCAGCAACGCAAGCGTCGGCAGTCGTTCTTCGGGCCGGCGAACGCTCGCGTAGATGCGCAGCGTCGCTTCGAGCGCAGCCATCGTCAGCTTCGAGATGCGCAGTGCCCGTTTGAGCGGATCTTTCTTGATTCTGGCGATCAGATCGCGTCGTCCCACGATCAAACCCGCCTGCGGTCCACCGAGCAGCTTGTCGCCGGAGAACGTCACGACATCGGCGCCGGCCGCGAGCGATTCCTGCGGCCGCGGCTCCTTCGGCAGACCGTATCGCGCAAGATCGATCAGCGCACCCGAGCCGAGATCGACGCATGACGGGATGTCTTCGCGTGGGCGATGCTGGCGAGTTGCATCGTCGACCGCGGCGGTGAACCCGGTCATCGCGTAGTTCGAGGTATGCGCCTTGAGAACAAGCCGGTTTTCGGCCCGATCGCGTCGTCGAAGTCGCGCGCGTGCGTGCGGTTCGTGGTGCCGACCTCGACCAGCTTGCAGCCTGCCGCCTTCATGATGTCGGGCATCCGGAACGCGCCCCCGATCTCGATCAGTTCGCCGCGCGAAATCAGCACCTCGCGTTTCGCGCGCGAGCGCCTTGAGCGTGAGCAGCACGGCGGCTGCGTTGTTGTTGACCACCGTCGCGGCTTCTGCGCCGGTGAGTTCGCGCAGCAGCTCGTCGACGATATCGTCGCGGTCGCCGCGCCCGCCGCTTTCGACGTCGTACTCGAGTGCGACATACCCGCGCATCGCCGCGACGACCGCGTCGATCGCTTCATCCGCCAGCAACGCCCGGCCGAGATTGGTATGAATCACGGTGCCCGTGAGATTGAATACCGCCGGCAACCGCGAAGCGCAGAAGCTTCGAGCAGACGCAGTCCCCTCCTCCGCGAGATCAAGGTGGCGTCTGATGGCTGGGACGGCAGCCTTCCGCCAGCAATCGCTCCCGTCGCGCCGCCAGTTCCTCCTGCACCGCCCGCTTCACCGAGCGGTTGCGCCGCAACTGCGCCAGCAGCGGCGCAAGCGAGGGCTCGACCGAGCAGGCGGTCGATGGATGGCGGCGGGCGAGTTCGGCGCTAGATGCCGGCTTCGTCGCTTGCTTCGCCCGCACCGGGCAGAGTCAAGTCCGCCATGGGTTATCCGTCGACTGCCCGGATGGAACAGGAAATTGGGGCCCGAGCGGCGCGAAGCCTTGCTCGTCGACCAGCAGGTCGAGCGACAGGGTCGCAAGGTCGTCGGCGGTCGGATCGAGGTCGGCTCTTTGTCCTGGTGCATGATCTTCAGGTAGGTCTTGCACTCGTCGCAGGCCTCGGCGCGCACTGCCGCGTCCGCGCTCTTCGGCCTGCAGCGCCAGGTACTGGACGCCCTTGTCCTCCTCGCAGGAGCTGCACTTCACGCGCACGATGTTCCACTCGGTCGCACAACGCGCACACGAGGTAGCGCAGATTGGCTTGCGCGCCGCCGATTCTCACCACACTCGCGACCGGGCGCGACGCGCACACCGGGCAGATTCCGACGATATCGCAATGCTCGACCAAGGCAACGTCGAGCGTTGCAGCAAGCCGAGTGAAGTACGTCTGCAGCGCCGCACCGACAAACGGCACCAGCGCGGCCTCGTCGTCGAGCGAGGTGCCGGCCAGCACGCGATCGGCCAGCGCCTCTCGTGCGACGTCGTCGAGCGCATCGAGCGTGGCGAGGGCAGCCAGTACACCGTTGGTCGAGTGCGCTCTTACGCCGCTGACAATGTCTGCCAGATCGGCACGCCATTGCGGAGAGCGCTCGTGCGATTGCGCCGACAGCGGCGGCATTCCGTAATCGCGGCTCGCCGCCAGTGCCAGTGTCGGGCACGCTTCCGGCGCGCGCTTGGTCAGCGCCGAGTGCTGAGCCGCCGCGACACGTGCCATCAGCTGTAGATAACCGGACATCGAACTGCCCGCGGCCACAGTAGCAAAGCGTGCTGCGCGCTCAGCAAACAGATCGCTCCGGGTCGGTAGCACGACGCGCGGCGACTTGCGTACGCGATCGGTGCTGCCATCGGTAATGATCGGTGTAGCCATAGGGTAGATTGTGAAACAAAAACGGCAGGATCGCTCCTGCCGCTTTCAACGAGTCAGCAACCTACTCGGCGTTGCCCACCCGTCATGCGCCGATACCACAGCGGGTGATGATGCCGCGCCCACTTATGCGACACATATCCGCGCGTCATCGCTCGGAGCGACCCGGCCACCCAGAAAACGCCGGCGTAGATGTGCACGATGATGCCGAGGATCAGGATGAACGCGGCCACAGCGTGCACCAGCGCCGCGATGCGTACGCCATTGATCGCAAATGCGTCTGCGAAATATGGGCGCCACATGATGATGCCGGTCACGATCAGCAGCCCCATCGTGACAACCATTACCCAGAACAACCACTTCTGCCCAATGTTGAATTTGCCG
>CAWAYV010000030.1:0-32272 GCA_963786295.1 uncultured beta proteobacterium
AACTGCTTCACAACCGGCGCTAACATCAAGGGATAGCCCAGGAGCAATGGTCATGCCAACACTTCCAAAGCGTGTACACATCGTCGATGTCGGCCCGCGTGACGGGCTGCAGAACGAGAAGCAGATGATCTCCGCCGACGTCAAGGTGGAGCTGGTCGATCGCTTGACCGACGCCGGCTTTACCAACATCGAGGTGACGTCGTTTGTCTCGCCAAAATGGGTGCCGCAGATGGGCGATGCGGCCGAAGTGATGGCGCGCATTCGGCGCAAGCCCGGTGTCACCTACTCGGTCCTGGTGCCAAACGCGAAGGGCATGGAAGGTGCGCTCGCTGCCAAAGCCGACGAAATCGTCGTGTTCGCCGCGGCCAGCGAAGCGTTTTCACAGAGAAACATCAATTGCTCGATTGACGAATCGATCGAGCGGTTTCGTCCGGTCACCGCGCAGGCGCAGCAGCACGGCATTCGCATCCGCGGCGCCATTTCGTGCGCGCTGGGTTGCCCCTATCAGGGTGAGGTCGACGCCAGCGCGGTCGCGCACGTCGCGCGGCGAATGAAGGACATCGGCGTGCAGCACGTCGGCGTCGCTGACACGATCGGCACCGGGACGCCGGAGAAGACCAAGCGCGTCATGGAGGCGGTGCTCGCGGTTTACGAGCTCGATGCCATCAGCGGCCATTTTCACGATACCTACGGCATGGCCACCGCCAACGTGTACGCGTGCCTCGAGCTTGGTATTTCGAGCTTTGATTCGAGCATTGCCGGGCTGGGCGGTTGCCCGTATGCGAAGGGCGCGACCGGCAACGTCGCCACCGAGGACGTGCTGTACCTGCTCAGTGGCCTCGGCATCGAAACCGGAATCGACTTCACGAAAGCGGTCGCGACCGGCCAATGGATCAGCGGCATTCTTGACCGCAAGGCGCACTCGCGCGCCGGTAACGCGGTGACCGCAAAGCTCGCGGCCTAGGATTTCTTGATCACCGTCACCGACTCACCATGTCGCCCGATCTAAAGCCCGGTATTCAATTTGACTTCGACTACAAAGTGCCGGAGAGCAAGACCGTGGCTCGTCTGTATCCGGAATGGTCGGAGTTCGGCGAGATGCCGGAAGTTTTCGCCACCGGATACCTGATCGGCCTGATGGAAGGCGTGTGTCAGTTGGCGATCAAACCGTTTCTCGACTGGCCGCGCGAGCAATCGGTCGGCACTCACGTCAATTTTTCGCACGTCGCCGCAACACCACCCGGCCTGACGGTACGCGTGCACTGCGAAGTGTTAAGCGTCGACGGCCGCAAAGTCGTATTTCGCGCGCATGCTCATGACGGCCACGACCTGATTTCCGAGGGTACGCACGAGCGCGTCATCATCGATGCGGCGCGTTTCGATCAGAGGTTGCAATCGAAGCGAAGTGCCGTCCTTGAACGCAATGCCGGCTGAGCAACAGGATTCAACCGTGCCATCGCCGTGCATTTCTGTTTGCAAAATGGATGCAGGCAGCGGCTTGTGTGAAGGCTGCTTGCGCTCGATCGACGAAATCGCCTGCTGGTCACAGATGAGCGACGATGAAAAGCGTGCAGTGTGGTCACAACTGACGGAACGCCGCACTTCGAAGTGACCGCGAATTGACCGCTACAGCTGCAGCGTTGCCATCGACCATGCGCGTGCTCGAACGCGGCTGGGTTTCTTCGAACAATATTTTGCTGTTTGATGGCGACGATTCGGCGACATTGATCGACACTGGATACGTCGCCCACAGCGAGCAAACGTTGCTGTTGGTGCGCCACGCGCTCAATGGACGGCAGCTCACGCGCATCATCAATACGCACTTGCATTCGGATCATTGCGGCGGCAACGCGCTGCTGAAGAAAACGCTCGGCCCGGCTGTGTTGATTCCGCCCGGGCACGCCGAGGCGGTCGGGCGCTGGGATGATGCGGCGCTCGGCTACTCGGCGTGCGGTCAGGCGTGCGATCGCTTCATGCACGACGCGTTGATCCAGCCTGGTGAGCGTCTGATGCTGGCTGGGGATGAGTGGCAAGCGTTCGCATCGCCGGGTCATGATCCGCATTCGATCGTGCTGTGGAATTCTCACGACCGCACCCTCATTTCAGCCGATGCGCTGTGGCAGCACGGCTTCGGCGCGATATTTCCTGAGGTTGAAGGTCAATCAGGATTCGCCGAGCAGCGCGCGATCCTGCAGTTGATAAAGGAACTGCGACCGCACCTGGTCATTCCCGGCCATGGCGCACCGTTTACCGACGTCAATCAGGCGCTCGCGTACGCGTTTGCGCGTCTGGATGCGCTTGAAGCCAGCCCTGTGCGTAACGCCCGCAACGTCATTAGAACGTTGTTAAAGTTTCATCTGTTGATCGTTCGCCAGATAGCGCTGGACGATCTAATCGCGCGCTGCGGCGGGTGGCGCTACGCGCGGACAGTCAACGAGCAGTATTTTCGGTTGCCGTTTTCCGAGTTCATTCGACGCACTGTCGATGAATTGGCAGCCGGTGGCGCGCTCGAGCTGCGCGACGGAATCGTCGTCAATCGCGACTAGCCGGCTTGCCCACTAAGCCCACAGCGCAACGGCCATCAGGGCCAGCGACACCAAGCCCACTACGCCCGCTAGCAGATGCAAATCGTCACTTGAAGTCCGCACCCTTATTGACGTCATCCGCCATTGCGATCTCCTTTATCACGGCCCTGACCTAACATCGGCACGCGCACGTCGGCGTTTAATCGTCCCGACGAACGGTATTAAGTAGAAGAACTAGCTCAAAAGATCATCGTCCGAGTTCGGACGTGCATCGTCTCGGAAACAACCGTGGCGGCACCGGCCTGGCCGTCACACTCTTCGATCAGCGTCTGGTTCCGCGCGTGCTCGTGCATCGCCATCCCGCAGGCAAACAAACGCACACCGGCAGCTTTGACTTCGCGAATGAAATCGCCAACGGTCTTTGTGCGCTCGGCATCGGTGTACGCGGCGTCCGCCACGCCGGGCAGTAGCCAGCGCACGGTGCTCGATGTGAAATGCATATCGACGTCGACTTCGAGCGCACGCGCCGCCAACGCATAAACAAACGGAGCGGCCGCCAACACCGGCTGCTCCGGGCCAGCCGACCACAGGACGATCACCAGTTTGTCGATATCGGCGCTCATTAATAACCACGATTGGGGTCAATATCAAAGTCTTCGGTGTAGAAATCATCGATTGGCGGCACCAATTTTTCGGCCAATCGTGGCTGCAGCCATTCACGGTAAGCCGCTACGTCCATCAACATCGCACGCTCGGTCGCCAAAGCCGTCGGCTCGACATTGAACAGCCAGCCTGCGCCATACGGGTCTGTGATGATCAGATGGATGTTGTCGACCGCGGACGCATTCGCCTCGATGATGCGGCATGACAGTGGCGCATGAATCGCGACCGCCGTCTTGCCGGTCTCCATCACACCCATTGATCGATCGCGATCGATCGTGCTGCCGGCCGGGCGCGGAGTGAACAACATGAACTGGCCGTGCGCCGACACCAGGTGGGTGGCCCCGACGCGGGCGTGACCGTCAGCATCGAAGCGCACCCACATGTCCTGCTCGGGCGCGTAGAGACAATCGGTGGCGAGTTGGTCGAGTATTGAACTCATTCGCTAGCGCCCCTCATACTGGCTCGGGGAGCACGAGGGGGCCAGCGCTACGCGCTGGCCGGCGGGCGAGTATGAACTTCCCCGGCGGTGCCGGGGCCCCTGAGCCCCCTCGTTGTGAACCTGCGGCCGGCGCGAAGCGCCGGTACCGCCGAGAACAACGCACAGCGTTGTTTTGGCGGAAGAGTATGGGAGTCGAACCCACCAGGGATTGCTGGCAACCCCTACCAGATTTGAAGTCTGGCCGGCCCACCGGGACACGACACTCTTCCGGGTCAATGATGTTCGCAAAGAATCTTAAGCGCGCCATGGGTTTGCTCGTCTGACCAAGTGATCGTCGCGCACCCTGCGCAGGTAACCGACCCGGTCGAAGAATTCGAGAATCTGGATCGCAAGCTTGCGGCCGGTCGCAATTTGGTCGCGAAATTCGGCGGCGCGCGCGGCGCCGTGGCGCTCAGCCACGTTGCCTGCGATGTCGGCGAGTTCGGCCACAGCCGTCGTCAGGAAAAAGTGATCGTGCGCCACTTGCGCCACATCACCGGTGCGCGCGACGGTTTTCAGCAAGTGCCGTACTTCGACTTCGGGGATGCCGGTGTCGCGCGCGATGTCACGTACTCGAGGAGGATCGAATTTGCGATCGTCGAGCAGCGGCTTGATGCGCTCCCACCGCACGCGCTGATCCTTGCCCAACGTTGCGGTGTGCGTGGGCAACGCGAGAAATGCGCCGCGGCGCTGCAAAGATGATTGTTCAAGCAGCTCGTCGATCAGCGAACCGAACACGTCGATGTCGAGCGCGGGCGCGATCATGCGCCGCAGCCGTTGTTGCTCGACTCCGGGCATTTCCGGTTCTTTCTCGTGCGCAAGCCCGATCGCCGCGACGACTTCGCTGCGTAATCGCTGCCAGTGTTCAGCGGAGATGGCCACGTTGGCAGCGACGTGCGCGCCGCTGGCAACGATCAATTCACGCAGCTCTTCGTCACGCAGGTTCCAGCCCGAGGTGATGCGCGACAGCGCCACCGGCTCGCGATCCAGCCACGCGCGCAATGCATCGACCGGCGAACCGTCGCGCAGCGCCGCCAACAATTGCAGCCGCGCAGGAGCGCGCCGGCCGCGTCTCGCGGCGGAGCCGAGCGGCATCACATCGAGCACGGTGCCGCCGCCGAGCGTGCGCTGTGCCGATGCATCGCGAATCACAAAGCGGTCGCCACGGCACACGGCGAGCGGGCGGTCGAGTGTCAGCGATACCAGCTGCGATTCGCCAGGATCGATGCGCGTGGCATCCAGCACCGCCACTTTCGCCATCGCATCGTCAGTACCGTGGTGCAGATGCACCGTCGAGGAGTTACAGCGATTCGACTTTGCGACACTGCGGCGACAAAGTTAACGTCGCGTCGAATCGCTCCGTCACGTTGGCCAGCGATGGCGCCTGCACCCACATGCCGCGCTCGATCTGCGCCTTTTCGATTCCCGCGAGGTTCAGCGCGCAGCGTTGTCCGGCGACACCGACCGTGCTCACTCGATCTTGCGCATGGATCGTGCGCACGCGCGCAGTCAGCGCGCCGTGGGCGGTCGGTCCCACGCGGACCGACTCGCCGACGCGAATCTCGCCTGCGTGCACGGTGCCGGTCACGACGGTGCCGACGCCGGCTAACGTAAAGCAACGGTCGATCGCCATGCGAAAGTGCCCGGCGGACGTTCGCGCCGCGTGGCTCGCTGCCGCATCGAGCAGATGCGCTTGCAGCTCGTCGATACCGTCGCCGCTCAGCGACGAAACCGGGAAAACCGGCCAGTTCGCCGCAGCAGTGTTGCGGACACGATCGGCCAGCTGAAGCAGCACTTCATCGACACGCTCGGCCGACACGGCGTCGATCTTGGTCAGCGCAATCGCTCCTGAATCAATGCCGAGCAGCAGCAAGATGTCTAGATGCTCATCGGTCTGCGGCATCACGCCGTCGTCGGCCGCGATCACCAGCAGCGCAAAGTCGATGCCGGTGGCACCCGCGAGCATCGTGTGCACGAAGCGTTCGTGCCCGGGCACATCGACAAAGCCCAGCATATCGTCGCCGACCGGCACGTACGCATAGCCGAGCTCGATCGAAATACCGCGCTTGACTTCCTCCGGCAGTCGATCGGTATCGCGCCCGGTTAATCGCTTGATCAACGATGTCTTGCCATGATCGATATGTCCGGCGGTTCCGATGATCATGGCGTGACCAGCACCTTCAGATTCTCAACAAACGCCGCTTCGTCGCGCGGCCAAAGACAGCGCACATCGAGCCACAGCGCGCCGTCGGCAATGCGGCCGATCACAGGCGTTGGCAATGCGCGCAGTCGATCCTGCAACCGCTCGATCGCGCGGCCGCTGACTTTGCCGCCAGGACGCACTACCAGCGCGGCCGATGGCAAACGCTCGGCCGGCATACTGCCCGAGCCGATCTGGCTGGCGCACTCTTCAACCGACACCGCGAAAGCCGGCGCGACCGCGCTTTTCAGTGCACCTGCAATTCGCTCGCACGCCGCGCGGACTTCGGCCTGTCGGCGCGTCAGCAATGCAAGCGTCGGCAGTCGTTCTTCAAGCCGATGACCGCTCGCATAGATGCGCAGCGTAGCCTCGAGCGCAGCCATCGTCAGCTTCGAGACGCGTAGCGCACGCTTCAGCGGATCTTTCTTGATTTTTGCGATTGCGTCGCTGCGCCCCACGATCAATCCCGCTTGCGGCCCACCGAGTAGCTTGTCGCCCGAGAAAGTCACGATATCGGCGCCGGCCGCCAGCGATTCTTGCGGCAACGGCTCCTTGGGCAGCCCGTGCAACGCCAAGTCAATCAACGCTCCCGAGCCTAGATCCACCATGTACGGCACGCCGCGCGCGTGTGCAATCTGCGCCAACGTTGCATCGTCGACCGTCGCGGTGAACCCGGTAATCGCGTAGTTCGAGCAATGCGCCTTGACGATCAAGCCGGTCTTCGGTCCGCACGCATCTTCATAGTCGCGCGCATGCGTGCGGTTCGTGGTGCCGACTTCGACCAACTTGCAGCCCGCGGCTTTCATGATGTCGGGCATGCGAAACGCGCCGCCGATTTCGATCAGCTCGCCGCGCGAGATGATCGCTTCTTTGCGCGTGGCAAGCACTTTCAGCGATAGCAATACGGCCGCGGCATTGTTATTGACCACCGTTGCGGCCTCGGCGCCGGTCAACTCGCGCAACAGATCTTCGACGATATGGTCGCGGTCACCGCGGTTTCCGCTGGCAACGTCGTATTCGAGCGCGGTATAGCTTCGCATCGCGTCGCCGACCGCCGTGATCGCCTCTTCCGCCAGCAGCGCCCGACCGAGATTGGTGTGAATGACGGTGCCACTCAGATTGAATACCGGCCGCAGCCTCGAAGCGCTGACTTGCGATAGACGCAGCCGCACCTGCGCAATCAAGGTGTCGTTATCTGGAACCGCTGCACCCGCAACAATCGCTGCGCGGTTTTCGGCCAATACCTCCTGCACCGCGCGCTTGACCTGCAACGTCCCATGTTCAGCCGCGACCGCGTTTAGTTGCGGCGAAGCCAGCAGCCGATCAACGGCGGGCAGACGAATCGATGTCCCCGGCGAGGAGTCGGATTTTGATCCGCCTGTCTTGCCTTCGCTTGATTCGCCCGTACCGGGCAGAGCCAAGTTCGGCATCGCTAGGAGCTGCCGGGATGAAACAACAAATTCGGCCCCGAGCGCGCGTAGCCCTGCTCATCGACCAGCAGGTCGAGCGCCAGCGTGGCCAGATCATCGGCGGTCGGATCAAGGTGAGGATCTTTTTCCTGGTAAAAGATTTTCAGATAGCTCTTGCATTCGTCGCAGGTCTCGGCGCGCGCTGCGGCTTCGGTCTTTGAGTCGCCTTCGGCCTGCAGCACCAGATACTTGACGCCCTTGTCGGTATCGCACGACGTGCACTGAATGCGCGACATGTTCCATTCGGTCGCGCATAGCGAACACACCAGGTACCGCAAGTTCGCCTGCTCGCCGCCGATGCGGAGCACGCTGGCTACCGGCCGCGACGCGCACACCGGACAGATGCCCGGTATATCGCAATGCTCAACCAACGCCACATCGAGCGTCGCAGCGAGCCGCGTGAAATAGGTTTGCAGCGCGGCACCGATAAACGGCACGAGCGCGGCTTCATCGTCAAGCGAAGTGCCGGCCAGCACGCGGTCGGCCAGCGATTCCTGCGCCGCTTCGTCGAGCGCGCCGAGCGTCGCCAGCGCAGCCTGCACCCCATTGGTCGATTGCGCACGAACGTCGCTGACGATATCGGCCAGGTCGGCGCGCCATTGCGGCGAACGCTCGTGCGATTGCGCCGACAGCGGCGGCATTCCGTACTCGCGGCTTGCCGCCATCGCAGCTTCCGGCACAGCTTCCGCAGTACGGCTCGCAAGCGCCGACTGCTGCGCGCGCGCCACCTTGGCCATCAATTGCAAGTAACCCGACATCGCATTGCCGGTGGCCACGCTTGCAAAGCGCGTCGCACGCTCGCCGAAGATATCGGCGCGGACTGGCAGCACGACGCGCGGCGTCTTGCGCACACGATCGAGGCTGCCATCGGTGATGATCGGGGTTGCCATAACTCAAGTTTGAAGCAAAAACGGCAGGATTGCTCCTGCCGCCTTTACCGAGCCAGAGCTGCGGCTATTCGGCGTTGCCGCCCGTCATGCGCCGGTACCACAGCGGATGATGATGCCGAGCCCATGCGTGCGACACGTAGCCGCGCGTCATCGCACGTATCGTGCCACTCACCCAAATCGCGGCGTAGATGTGCACGATGATGGCCAGGATCAGGATGAACGCGGACACGGCGTGAACGAGCGCCTGCGATGCGGATAGCGTCGATCGCGAATGCGCCCGCGAAATACGGGCGCCACATGATGATGCCGGAGATGATCATCAACACCATCGTGACGACCATTGTCCAGAACACCCACTTCTGCCCGATGTTGTACTTGTCGATCGCCGGCAGGTTGTCGTCGCGGTTCTCGATGACGTCGGACAGGCGTTTGCTCCACTCGCGGTCGTACGGCTGGATCTTGTTGTCGGTCCAGTAGCGCATCGCCATCGCAAAGAACAGCACGAACATCAGTACGCCGAGGAACGGATGCAGGATGCGCGCCCACGTGCCTCCACCCAGCAGTGCGCTCAAAAACCAGAACGCCGGGTGGAAGAACGCGAGGCCCGAGGCGGCCAGCAGAATGAACAGGATCGCAACGGCCCAGTGATTCAGGCGCTCGTTCGCGTCATAGCGCCGGATCTCCCCACTTCTCATCACGACTGCCATTACACCTCCCTATCGTGGCGTGTGACGGTGCGCCCGCCGGAATCGGCCGACTCGTCAACTTCCTTCGGCCCACGCGTCACGAAATGGAAGAATGCGCCGAGCGCCGCCACACCGAGCGCCAGCGCCATTAGCGGCTTGGCAATGCCCTTCCACAGGCTGACCCACGGGCTGATCGTCGGATCGGTCGGCAGGTTGTTGTACAGGCCGGGCCGGTCCGCGTGCTGCAGCACGTACATCACGTGCGTACCGCCAACGCCTTGCGGGTTGTAAAGCCCCGCCTGCTGAAAGCCGCGCTCCTTCAGATCGACCACTCTTTTTTCGCCGCGCGCGACCATGTCGACCTTGGTGCCGAACTGCAGCGCGCCGGTCGGGCAGGCCTTGATGCACGCAGGCGCCATGCCGACCGCTACGCGATCGGAACACAGCGAGCACTTGTAGGCCTTGTTGTCCTTCTTGCTGATGCGCGGAATGTCGAATGGACAGCCGGCGATGCAGTAGCCGCAGCCGATGCAGTTCTCGGAGATGAAGTCGACAATGCCGTTGGCGTACTTGACGATCGCACCGGGGGCCGGGCAGGCTTTCAGGCAGCCCGGATCCTCGCAATGCATGCAGCCGTCCTTGCGGATCAGCCACTCCATCGAGCCGTCGTCGCGCGTCACTTCGGCAAAGCGCATCACGGTCCACGATTGATCGGTCAGATCGATCGGGTTGTCGTAAACGCCGACGGTCGTGCCGATGTCGTCGCGCAGATCGTTCCACTGCATGCACGCGACCTGACACGCCTTGCAGCCGATGCACTTCGAGATGTCGATCAGCTTGGCGACCGGCTGCGCCAGCAACGCGAACCTGCGGCGTTGCGGTGGTGGTGGCCGAACGGTCTTGGATATCGAGTGATTGCATAGATGGCATGGTTTCCTCCTACGCTTTCTCGATGTTGACCAAAAACGCCTTGTATTCCGGCGTCTGCGAATTGGCGTCGGCCACATACGGCGTCAGCGTGTTCGCCAGAAAGCCGCTCTTCGCGACCCCGATGAAGCCCCAGTGAATCGGGATCCCGACCGTCATCACCTCCTTGCCGTTGCAGGTCAGATCGGCGACGCGCTTGGTGACGACCGCCTTGGCCCTGATCTCGCCGCGATTACTCGTCACCTTGACCTGGTCGCCGTTGCCGATGCCCTTCGCTTTCGCCAGCTTCTCGCCGATTTCGACGAACTGTGCAGGCTGAACGATCGCATTGGATTCGACGTTCTTGGTCCAGAAGTGCATGTGCTCGGTCAGGCGATAGGTCGTGGCCGCGTACGGAAACAGGTCGGCCTTGCCGAACGATTCCATGTCGCCCTTGAACACGCGCGCAACCGGGTTGCTGACGACCTTCGGTGCAGCGGATTGGTACCGATCGGCGTCTCGAACGGCTCGTAGTGCTCGGGGAACGGGCCTTCATTCAGCGCCGGCGCAAACAGGCGCGCGACACCTTCGTTGGTCATGATGAACGGCCCGGCACCGCTGTCTGGCCCGAGAGTCGGAGCGATATCCGGCACGTCGATGCCGACCCAACGTGTGCCGTCCCAGCGAATGCCGCCGCGCTTCGGATCCCACGGCTTGCCGCTCGGATCGGCGCCGGCACGGTTGTAAAGAACGCGCCGGTTGGCCGGCCACGAGTAACCCCAATTCAGGTTATTACCGAGATTGCCTGGATCGCTTGAATCGCGCCGCGCGGTCAGATTGCCCGCCTGCGACCACGAGCCGCAATACAGCCAGTTGCCGCACGCGGTCGAGCCGTCGTCCTGCAGCATGCCAAAGCCCGGAAGCTGTTCACCGGCCCTCGCCAGCATCTTGGTCTTGTCCTTGGGATCGACGACATCGGTCAATGCACGGCCGCTGATTTCGCGCAGCAACTCTTCGGCGCTCGGCAGATTCGGATTCGCATAGTTCCAGGTGATCTTCATGATCGCGTCGGGAAACTTGCCGCCGTCTTTCGCGTACATCTCGCGCAGCTTCATGAACAAGCTGCCGATGATTTCGCGATCGATCTTGGCTTCGCCCGGCGGATCGGCGGCGGCCCAGTGCCATTGCGCCACTCGGCCCGAGTTGGTAAACGACCCGGCTTCTTCGTGGATAACAGTTGGCCGGCAGCATGATCACTTCGGTCTTGATGTCCTCCGGCTTGACGTTGTTCGAGTCGCCGTAGTTTTTCCAGAACTCTCCGGTCTCGGTGCGCAGCGGGTCGATGATGACCAGATACTTCAGCTTCGACAGCGCAGCGGTGCACTTCTTCTTGTTCGGCAACGCAGCCAGCGGATTCATGCCCTGCGTAATGAATCCGTTGACCCGGCCCTGATACATGCGCTCGAAAATCGCGAGGACGTCGTACGCGCCGTCGCGCTTCGGTATCAGGTCATACGCGTAGTCGTTTTCCTTGGTCGCGTTGTCGCCGAACCACGCCTTCTGCAGACTGACGTGCCACTTCGAAAAGTTCTGCGGGAAGTTCATCTGGTTCGGACGCAGCGCTTTCGGCGTGCGCGCGGCGGTGTACTTTTCGCGCGTGTCGTCGGCGTCGGTCGGCGCCGACAGATAGCCCGGCAGCACTTCGGAGTACGCGCACATGTCGGTAATGCCCTGCACGTTCGCGTGGCCGCGCAGCGCGTTGACGCCGCCACCCGATCGACCCGATGTTGCCGAGCAGCAGTTGGATCATCGCCATCGTGCGGATGTTCTGCGAGCCGACCGAATGCTGCGTCCAGCCGAGCGCGTACAGAATCGTCATCACGCGGTGCGGAGTCGCGGTCGAACCGATCATGTCGCACACCTGCAGGAACTTGTCCTTCGGCGTGCCGCAGATCTGGCTGACCATGTCCGGCGTGTAGCGCGAGAAGTGCGTCTTCATCAGCTGATACACGCAGCGCGGATTTTCCAGCGACTCGTCGATCATCGCGTAGCCGTCGGCGCCCATCTGATAGCCCCAGCTCGACTTGTCGTAGGTGCGCTTGTCGGCCGCGTAACCGGTGAAATACCCGTCGTTGAACGCGAACTCGTCCTTGATCAGGAACGGGGCGTTCGTATACGCCTTCACGTACTCCTGATGAATCTTGTTGTTCGACAGCAAGTAGTTGATAACGCCGCCCAGGAAGGCGATGTCGGTTCCGACTCGAATCGGCGCGTATACATCGGCGATCGCGGCCGAACGGGTAAAGCGCGGATCGACCACGATCAGCTTCGCCTTGCGGTGCTCAAGCGCTTCGGTGACCCACTTGAAGCCGCACGGGTGTGCTTCGGCGGCGTTGCCGCCCATGATGATTGCGAGGTCAGTGTTCTTGATGTCCACCCAGTGGTTGGTCATCGCACCTCTGCCAAATGTCGGGCCCAGACTGGACACCGTTGGCGCGTGTCAAACCCTCGCTTGGGTATCGAGCGCGACCATCCCGAGCGCGCGTGCCATTTTCACTGACGAGGTAACCCGGCTCGTTCGAGATTGCACTCGAGATCAACAAGCCGGTCGTGTTCCAGCGGTTGACCGTGACGCCCTTGTCGTTGGTCTCGACGAAGTTGGCGTCGCGGTCGGCCTTCATGTGCTTGGCCACGCGGGTCAGCGCGTCGTCCCACGAAATGCGCTTCCACTCGTTGGTGCCGGGTTCGCGCACTTGCGGATACTGAAGGCGATGCGGCGAATGCACCAGGTCGAGCAGCGCAGCGCCCTTCGGGCACAGCGTGCCGCGATTCACCGGATGATCGGGATCGCCCTCGATATGAATGATGCTGGTCTTGGTGTTCTTCTCCTTATTGCCGCGGGTGTACATGATGACCCCGCAGCTGACCGAGCAATACGGACACGTGCCTCGTGTCTCCGTGGTTTGCGCAAGCTTGAAGGCGCGTACTTCAGCCAGTGCAAGCTGCGGCGAGAAGCCGAGCCCTACTACCGAAGACGTAGCCTAGTCCGGTCGCGCAAATTCGAAAGAACTGGCGACGATTCATCGGTGCATTCATCGATCCGTCTCCCTGAAAAGTGCTATTGCACTTTCAACTCATCACTACTTGCGTGGTCAAATTTTTTCTACTTTTCACGCAAGGGCTAACGCATACGCCATCTCATCTAATTACAGCTGGCGCTGCGCGCAATATATGCCGGTCGCGTTCTTGCTTCAACCGACTTCACGATATTGCAATGCAATAATCGAGCTGCGTAACTGTCCAATTTTCGATTGCGCCAAAACAGCTTCCCATGAATCGTTTTCGCCTCGTTATCGGATCGGCCTTGCTCGCTCTGCTCGCCGCGTGTGCCACTCCTCGCTCAACGTTTCCCCCAGCCGCGGGAGGCACCGCACCGGGTGCTGCCCCGGTCGCAAGCCCGAGTCTTGGCTTCTTTTCGAAGATCAAGGTGCCGTCAACCCACGAGCCGACGCTTCAACTCGCGTCGCGTGGCGTCCAGATATTCCGCTGCGAAAAGCGCGAGCAAGGGTTTGTATGGGTGTTTCGCCAGCCGCAAGCCGAGCTGCTGGATGGCAACGGCAAGACGGTCGGCCAGCACGGCGCCAACTTTTCTTTCGAGCACGACGATGGCAGCCGACTGGTTTCGACCATCGCCGCCTATGACGAAGCCTCGAAACCCACCGATTTGCGCTGGCTGCTGCTAACCACGCGCAGCTTCGGAAAGGGAGCGCTCGAAAACGTCAGTCACGTTCAGAGAGTCAATACCGCGGGCGGCATGCCGCCTGCGCACTGCCAGGCCTCGCAACTGAACCAGTTGCTGCGAGTCGATTTCACCTCCGACTTTGTGTTCTATCGGCCGCGCGGAGAGTAATCCGTCGTCTGTTGACGAACGCGGTAAAATCGCACGTTTGCGTGTGTTCTTGCCGGAGGAAAATAATGATCTCGACTGCTTCGACGGTGGGCGCCTACTTGCGCGATCTGCCGCCGGATAGGCGCGTCGCGATGGCGCGCCTATGCAGCATGATCCGACGCTCCGCACGCGGTGTGCGCGAGAGCATGCGCTACGGCCTGGCTTTTTACGAATTGGACGGACCGTTGTTCGCCCTCGAATCCGGTCGCCGTCATATGTCGCTGTACGTGGCCGAAAGAGACGTGGTTTTAAAGCACAAGGATGCGCTGACCGGCGTGAACGCCGCCAAGAGCTTTATCAAATTTTCGGATCTGAACCGGTTGCCGCTCGACGTCGTGGAACGGATCGTGCGCGATTCGGTGGCGGCGCGCAGGCAGCGGGTCGCTCAGGGCGCGGTTCCTACGCAGGCCGAGTTGCTGAAACTTTGGGACATCAACGAAGAGGCCGCAGCGCCACCGGCAAAAACCGTCAAGCTCGCGATCGGCAAGCCTGCGGCGGCGATGACCGACGCAATTAACGCGATGGCGCACTCGATGCGCGACGCAATGGTGGCCGCGATCGATATCGCGACCGGCAGCATCGCTACCGGTAATGGCAAGACCCCGATCAGGTCCCGTGCCGCAAAGAAAGCACCGGTCAAAAAGACGGCCAAGCGTGCGGTGAAAAAGAAAAGTGCTAAGCGGCTGCCCCCGCCGAAAAAAGCAGTCAGAAAGGGCGCTGTCGCAGCGCGCCGCCGGTAAGGTTGCCGGCGCAGCGCATTGGCTGACTACAGCCGGTTAAAAACTGCGTGCGTCTTCGATCACCTTGCCGTCATTCGGCAGCGATCCCGGCGCGAGCAACTCAACTGCGCCACCCAGCTTCGTAATAGAGCGCAGCGTTTCGCCGACCGCGCGCTGCAGCGATGGGTCGTGCGACTCGGACTCCGCGCGCAAGGTCATCGCATCCATCTCGCCGGCGCGCGTGACCACCAAGCGCAGGCGCTTCAGTTCCGCGTGCCGGCGTGCTACTTCGGCCATCTGCTCGGGGCGTACGAACATCCCTTTGACCTTCGTCGTTTGATCGGCACGGCCCATCCAGCCTTTGATGCGCGCATTGGTGCGGCCGCACGGCGACAGGCCGGGCAGTATCGCGGACAGGTCTCCGAGCGCCAGCCGAATCCACGGATGGTCCTGGTCGAACGACGTGACGACGACCTCGCCGACTTCACCGTCGGCCACCGGAGTGCCGGTACCCGGACGCACGATTTCAATCAGCACATCTTCGTTGACGATCAACCCTTCGCGCGCCCGGCTTTCGTACGCGATCACGCCGATATCGCCCACCGCATACGCCTGATAGGCGTCGATACCGCGCGCCTTGATCGTCGCTTGTAACGATGGAGGAAACGCCGCACCCGATACGACCGCCTTCTTGATCGAAGACACATCCCGGCCGCCCGCATCGGCTGCATCGAGCAGAATCTTCAGGAAGTCCGGAGTGCCGGTGTAGGCGACGGGCTTCAGTTGCTCGATGACGTCCAGCTGTTGTTCGGTGTTGCCCGGGCCAGCCGGAATAACTGTGCACCCGAGGCAGCGCGCGCCGCCATCCATGATGAAGCCGCCCGGCACCAAGTGGTACGAAAAGGTATTCAGAACGATGTCACCGCTGACGAAACCAGCCGCGTGCAACGAGCGGGACGCGTGCCACGCATCGTCGTGTTTCCTCTCGGGCTCGTAGATCGGTCCGGGCGAAGTAAACAGCCGGCCAAATCGCTCCAAATCGTCAGATACGAAATCGCCGAACGGCGGTTTTGCTTTTTGCAAAGCGGGCAATTCCGATTTGCGCAGTACCGGAAGGCGCGCGAGCGCGGCACGACTGTTGAACTGCGTAGTATCGATATTGCCCAAATGCCGTTGCCAGCCCGGAGACTTCAGCGCCTTCGCGAGCAGGCCTGGCAGATGGCCCATCAAATCCAGCTCACGCCGCTGCGGGTCGCGCGCTTCACGGTTGTCGAGATGTTCGGTCATGGCGGTATGCGCTTTACTTGTATGCGTCGTCAGCTTGTTGGCGGCGCCGCTCCGCTTCCTCGCGCGCGGTATCGAGCTTCTCGGTGACAGGATCGATCGTTGTCTGCCGCGTCGGAAGCGGTGTTTTGGGGGGATCGCTCGCCTCGCGCGTGCAGGCGACCAACGCCACGGCTGCAATCAGCACGAATGGATGCGCGCGCATCCGTGTCACCTTATGCAAGCCAGCGCTTGCGGCGCTTGTAGAATTTTGCATCTTTGAAGCTCTTGCGCCCGGCCTTGGACAAGCCAAGATAAAACTCCTTTACGTCCTCGTTCTCGCGCAGAGCGCGCGCCTCACCGTCCATCACGACGCGGCCGTTTTCGAGGATGTAGCCGTACTTGGCGTACTTCAACGCGAGTTGGTGTTCTGCTCGGCCAGCAGGAACGACACTCCTTCCTTTGCATTCAAGTCGTGCACGATGCCGAAAATCTCCTCGACCAACTGCGGCGCAAGACCCATCGATGGTTCGTCAAGCAGGATCATCGACGGACGCGCCATAAGCGCACGTCCGATCGCCGTCATCTGCTGCTCGCCGCCCGACGTATAACCAGACTGGCTGGCGCGCCGGACCTTTAGCCGCGGAAAGTAGGTGTACACCTTGTCGAGATCGGCCGCCATCTCAGCGCGCGACGATCCCCGGCCCGACGAGCTGCGCGAATACGCGCCGGTCAGTAAGTTTTCCTCCACTGTTAGGTGCGCAAAGCAACGGCGGCCCTCCATTACTTGCACGACCCCGCGCTTGACCAGGTCGTACGCGGTCAGACCCTGGATGCGCTCGCCGCGATACTCGATCGATCCTTTGGTCACGTCGCCACGCTCGCCGTGTAGCAAGTTCGATACCGCACGCAACGTGGTGGTTTTGCCTGCCCCGTTGGCGCCGAGCAGCGCGACGATGCCGCCTTCCGGAACGGTCAGCGACACGCCCTTGAGCACCAAGATCACATGGTTGTAGATGACCTCGATGCCGTTGACGTTTAGAAGGGGAGACATGGCCGGCGCCAGGGTTTTCAACAAGCTGCAGTTGCGGGCGCGCGCACAGCGCGCCCGCGCCCCTGAACGTAACTATTTCTTCGCTGCTGCCATCGGTGTCTTGGCAGGGCTCCTTGGCCGCCTCTCTCATCTCCGCTTCGCAGCTGCGGCGCGTGATTTTCTTTTCCGCCGCGTACCGCGTGCGATGTATCGCGAATCAACGGGCGGATGATCTGCATGTCGGCTTCGTACCAATCGGACGTGTAGTTCCACTGCTTGCCGTCCCATTGATGGATGCGCGCCGACTCGGGAACCTTCATGATCGCGGCAGTTGGTGGCAAGCGGCCGCATCACTCCGGTCAGCCCCAGCGCTTCGATCCGCTTGGCATCGATGGTCAGGTTCTCCAGGCCATAGCGCACCTGCTCGCCGGTCAGCGGCTTCACGCCATAGCGCAATTGCGCTTGCCGGACTCCTTCGACACTCAGCATCGCGCTGATCATGCCGCGCGTGTACAGCACGGTGCCCACTTCCTCTTTTGGCCCGGTGCCCTGACCTTTGCCATGGACCAATTTCAGAATGTCTTCGTGGACTCGGGAGCGATCATCGCTGTGCTGCAGCGCCAGGCCGTTATAGCCCTTGGCGTCGGCGCCGACCGGTGTGACATCGGGCTCAGCCGCGGACCACCACACGCCGTACATGCGGTCGCGCGGAAAGCCGGTCGCCACCGCTTCGCGCACCGCGGTCGAGTTCATCACCCCCCATCCCCATAGGAACACATAGTCGGGACGGTTTTGACGAATCTGCAACCACGCCGCTTTCTGCTCGACACCGGGATGTGTAACCGGAATCAGCGTCAGCTCGAAGCCGTGCAGCTTCGAGCGCTCGGTCAGCAGTGCAATCGGCTCCTTGCCATACGGTGAGTCGTGATAGACCAGCGTGATCTTCTTGCCCTTCAGCTTGTCCAGTCCGCCGTTGAGCTTGCCGACGTGCTGAACCAGGATGTCGGCTGCGCTCCAGTAGGTCCCCAGCAGCGGAAAGTTATAGGGGAACACCTCGCCTTCGACCGAATCGGCGCGGCCGTAGCCGGCGCTAATCAGCGGAATCTTGTCGGCGACCGTCTTGTCGGTGAGCGCGAAAGTCACGCCGGTGGACAGCGGGTGGAACACCGTTGCTCCGGTCGGGCCCTTGCCTTTCAGCCGCTCGTAGCACTCGACGCCGCGATCGGTCGCGTAGCCGAACTCGCACTCTTCGAACGTGATCGTGACGCCGTTAATTCCGCCCTGGGCGTTGACCAGCTTTAGATAATCGACATAGCCGTTGGCAAACGGCACGCCGTTAGGCGCGTACGCACCGGTGCGATAACTGAGCACGGGAAAAAATTGTTCGCCCTTGCCCGCAGCGGGCGCCTTTTGTTGCGCGCCAGCCGGCGCTGACATGCTCAGCGCGACGGCGGTGGCGATTCCGACCAGCGCTGAGATCGCACTCGCCTTCGTTCGTTGCAAAACTGCCATGGTGGTCTCCTTTGGTCCGGTTCGTTTAGATGGAGGCCAGCCCGCCTTGGACCTCTTCAGTGCGGGAACGGCCAAAGCCGCAATTTCTCCTTGCCGATCGCCCACAGGCGCGCCAGCCCATGCGGTTCGACGATCAGAAAAAACACGATCAAGCCGCCAAAGATCATGGATTCCAGGTGTGATGCCAGCGCGGTCGAGATCGGCACACCAAACAAGCCCGGAACCTGATTCAACAGGATCGGTAACAAGAGAATAAACGCCGCGCCGAAGTATGCGCCGAGCAACGAACCCATGCCGCCGATGATGATCATGAACAACAGGTTAAGCGATAGGTTGATATTGAACGCTAATGGTTCCCAGGCGCCTAGGTGGACAAACCCCCACAAAGCACCCGCCACGCCGGCGTAAAACGAGCTGACCGCGAAGGCGGAAAGCTTGGCCGTCAGCGGCTTGATGCCGATGACCTCGGCAGCGACGTCCATGTCCCGTGTGGCCATCCACGCGCGGCCGATATGCCCGCGCACCAGATTCTTTGCCGCCAGAGTCAGCACGATCGCGATCGATAGAACGAACAGATACTTATCAACCGGAGACACCACGGTCCAGCCGAAGATCTCGATCGGCGCGGTCGACACCGAACCTGACGACGAATAATTGGTGAACCACTTGACTCGCGCAAACATCCAGTCGATAAAGAATTGCGCAGCCAGCGTTGCGACAGCCAGATACAAGCCCTTAATGCGCAGGCTCGGTATGCCGAACAGCGCACCGACCAGCGCGGCGATGCCGCCCGCCAGCACCAGCACGATCAGAAAGTTGAGGCTGCTCGACGCGGATCACCAGGTTATACGCAGCGTAAGCGCCGACCGCCATGAACGCCGCTGTTCCAATCGAGATCTGTCCGCAATAGCCCACGAGAATGTTGAGGCCGATCGCCGCAATCGCGAGAATCACAAACGGAATGATCAGCGCGCGAAACATGTAGTCGCTCGCAAGCACCGGCATGGCCAAGTAGGCGAACGCGATCAGCCCGACCACAAACCAGCGGTCCTGCGCGATCGGCAGCAGCTGCTGATCGGCGGCGTAGCTGGATTTGAATTGACCGTTTTCTCGGTAGAGCATGTGATCAGACGCGGTCGAGGTGCTTTTGGCACCGGCCGCTCGCATCCGCTCGCTTAACGTTCGCTTCGCTCACATTAGCCTCACCGAAAGCACACTGACCGCTATACGCGGTCAATGTGCTTTCGCCGAACAAACCTTCAGGTCGCACTAACAAAAACAACAACGCCAGCATGTATGCAAACCAGTTCTCGATACCGCCGCCGGCCAGATCGAACTGCTTGACCATGATCGGGCCGAGAAAGACTTCGGCGAATTTTTCGCCGACCCCGATGATCAGCCCACCCAGAATCGCGCCCGGTACCGATGTGAAGCCGCCAAGGATCACGACCGGCAGCGCCTTCAGGGCGACCAGCGACACCGAAAATTGCACTCCGAGTTTCGAACCCCACACGACGCCGGCCACCAGCGCGACAAAGCCGGCGACGGTCCAGACGATGACCCAGATCCGGTTCAGTGGAATGCCGATCGACTGCGCGGCCTGATGATCGTCCGCCACTGCACGCAACGCGCGCCCCGTCGGTGTTTTTTGAAAGAACAGCGCCAACGCAATCACCAATAGCGCCGCCGCGGCGGCGGCGACAAGGTCTTCGGTGTTGATCAGAATGCCGCCCTGAAAGATGTTCTCGGCGACCAGCACCGGTGTCTTTGGCAGGCCGGTGTCTATTTGATAGATGTCGCTACCCCAAACGGTCTGACCGAAGCCGTCGAGGAAAAACGAAACGCCCAAGGTCGCCATCAACAGGACCACCGCGTCCTGGTTGACCAGATGCCGCAACACCAATCGCTCGATCAGCCACGCAAAAATGGCCATCACGCCAATCGCTAAGACGAATGCGACGGGCAGCGGCATCACCTCGCTCATGCGCGCAACCGACAGCGCCGCGAACAGCACCATCGCGCCTTGCGCGAAATTGAACACGCCGGAGGCCTTGAAGATCAACACCAAACCCAGCGCCACCAGCGAATAAAGCACGCCCGACATCAATCCGCCGAGCATCACTTCGAAATAAAACCCGGGCGCGCTGATGCCGGTGGCGAGCGGCAACACCATGCCGATCACCAACGCAATGATCAGCGCGACGACTGCCCAGTTCTTCAGCAGATAAGCGCCCATTAGTGCGCAACGCCCAGATAGGCGTCGATCACGTTCTGGCTGTTGCGGACGTCATCGGGTGACGCCGTCGCTGATCTTCTTGCCGTAGTCGAGCACGACCACTCTGTCCGAAATATCCATCACCACACCCATGTCATGCTCGATCAGCACAATCGTTGTGCCGAATTCTTCGCTTACATCGAGCACAAAGCGGCACATGTCCTCTTTCTCTTCGAGGTTCATGCCGGCCATCGGCTCGTCGAGCAAGAGCAGCTTCGGCTCCATCGCGAGCGCGCGCCCGAGATCGACGCGCTTTTGCAAACCGTATGGCAGGCGCCCGACCGGCGTCTTGCGATGCGCCTGAATCTCGAGAAAATCGATAATGTGCTCGACGTGTTCGCGGTGCCGAAGTTCTTCCTTCTTGGCCGGGCCAAAATGCACTGCCTGTAGCAGCACGCCGGTTTTCATTCGCAGGTTGCGGCCGGTCATGATGTTGTCGAGCACGCTCATTCCCTTGAACAGCGCCAGGCTCTGGAACGTACGCGCGATGCCGTCGGCCGCTGCCTCGTGCGTGTCCATGTTCTCGCGCACTTTGCCCAGAAACGTGATCCGACCGTGCTGCGGCGTGTAAACACCGTTGATCACATTGAGCATCGAGCTCTTGCCGGCACCATTGGGCCCGATGATCGCGCGTATTTCGTGCTCATAGACGTCGAACGACACTTGTTGCAGCGCTTTAACGCCGCCGAAGGCAAGCGAGACGTCTTCGACGTTCAACAACACGTTGCGCGCGCTTTCGGCGCGCACGCGGCTCACTGCCGGCCCTCACTCTCGTTATTCGGCCGGCTCGGCTCGTCCTTCATGCTCCACGCCGAGTTTGCCGCACGCTTGATCTCGTGCTTGGGCTTGCCCGCCTTGTTCGCGGCTTCGATCACCAAATACAGGAATGTGAAGATCAATGCAAAGCCAACGACTGCGAGCAGCAATTGACCGTTCGCCAATGACCATGCGCCAAGTCCCACGCCGACCACCAGACAGGCGATGGCCGCCACGGTACGCGCGCTCATCTGCCTACGCCGCCTTCTTTAACGCAGGAAATACTTCGGCGTCGATGACTTTCAGCGTCGCACTGATCTTTCCGGTGCGCCCGTCCTCGAACCTGACCGCGGTTTCGACGTACTGCTCATTGAGTCCGCCGTACATCGCACCGACCAGTTGATCGAACTTCTGCTGGATGAAGCGGCGGCGAACTTTGCGCGTGCGCGTCAGTTCGTCGTCGTCGGCGTCAAGCTCCTTGTGCAGCACGATAAAGCGATGAATCTGAGCATTGGCGAGCGTCGGATCGCTGGCGAGATCGGCGTTGACTTTGCCGACGGCTTCGCGCACCAACGTAAGAACCTCGGGCTTTGCCGCCAGATCGGTGTAGCCGGCATACGGCAGGTTGTGACGCTCCGCCCAGTTTCCGACGGCTTCCATATCGATGTTGACGAACGCGGTGACCATCGCACGCTGGTCGCCGAACGCCACGGCTTCCTTGATCGTCGGGAAAAACTTCAGCTTGTTCTCGATGTACTTCGGTGCGAACAGTGTGCCGTCCGATAGTTTGCCGACATCCTTCGCGCGATCGATGATTTTCAGATGACCGCCTTGGTCGAAGTAGCCGGCGTCCCCGGTGTGAAACCAGCCGTCGCCATCCTTCGCTTCCTGCGTAGCCTCGGGTGCTTTGTAGTACTCCCGAAACAGCCCCGGCGAGCGAATCAGGATTTCGCCGGCGTCGGTCAGCTTGATTTCGACTCCCTTGACTGGCGGGCCGACGGTGTCGGCCTTGACGCCGCCGTTTTCCTGCACGCACACGAACACCGAGGTCTCGGTCGAGCCATACAGCTGCTTCAAGTTGATGCCGAGCGACCGATAGAACGTAAATAGATCCGGCCCGATTGCCTCGCCTGCGGTGTATGCAACCCTGACGCGGCTCATGCCGAGCGAGTTGCGCAACGGCGCATAGACCAGCAAGTCGCCGAGTGCATAAAGCAGCCGATCGCCGACGCCCACAGGCTGCTTATCCAGCAATCTCCCGCCGACATTGCGCGCAACGCGCATGAAATAGTGAAACATGCGCCGCTTGATCGCGGAGGCGTCTTCCATCCGGATCATCACCTGCGTCAGCAATGCCTCAAGCACGCGCGGCGGAGCGAAGTAGTAGGTGGGGCCAATCTCGCGCATGTCCGCGGTTACCGTTGCCGCCGACTCGGGGCAGTTCACCGTAAATCCGCACACCAGCCACTGCGTATACGAAAAAATATTTTGGCCGATCCACGCCATCGGCAGGTACGCCAGGACTTCCTCGTTCGAACTCAGCGCCTCCATTTCGGCGCCAGCGCGGCCGGCGGCGATCAGGTTGTCGTACCCGAGCACGACACCTTTGGCGTTTCCGGTCGTGCCCGACGTGTAAAACATCGCGCCTATGTCGGTCGCGCGGCCTTTTTCTATTTCGTCTTCGATCACCGTCGGCTGCTGCTTCAACACTTGCTGGCCGCCCGCCCGCAGTGCTTCGTACGACTGTAGACCCGGCTGCTGGTAGTGGCGCAGGCCGCGCGCATCGTCGTAAAAAATCTGTTGCAAGTGCGGCACTTTTTCGCGGATCTCGAGCACCTTGTCGACCTGCTCCTGATCCTCCACCACCGCAAAATGAATCTCGGCGTTATCGAATACGAACGCCATTTCGGCCGCGGTGGCATCCTCATACATCGGCACCGGTATTCCGCCGAGGCACTGCACTGCTGTCATCGTGAAATACAGCCGCGGGCGGTTCTCGCCGATGATCGCCAGGTGTTGGCCGCGTTTGAAGCCGGCCTGTAAAAGTCCGGCCGCGACTTCAGTCACCTCCTGCTGCATCTGTTGCCACGTCCAGCTCTGCCAGATGCCGAGGTCCTTTTCGCGAATCGCAGTGGCCCGTGGACGTGTGCGCGCGTGATGCGCGAGCAGACGCGGAAAAGTGTCAGCGCTGGCCGCCGGATTCACGGATCATCTCCTTGATTGCGCGATTTCGATCGCGTCGATGGTAAAAAGCGAGGTAGCTTACTGCACGGACTACGCACCGCTCGTGGACAAGTTCGAACGGTAAGGCTTCGCCCGTCGGCAGACTGTCGCTGCGGCGACAAAGCGGCGCCGCCGGACGGGCAAACGGTCGTTCCGGCGACAGTCGGTGCAAGAATGCGCAAAGGCGAAATCGTCGACGCCTGGACCGGTGTCATCGAAGGTTTGGTCAAGATGAGTTCGGTCTCTGCGGCCGGAAAGAGCGTGACGTTCACCGGTGTCGGCGCCGGCGGCTGGTTCGGCGAGGGCTCGCTGCTAAAGAGCGAAGCGCGCAAGTACGACATCGTCGCGCTGCGCGATACCCGCATGGCCTGGATGCCGCGCTCGACCTTCGATTGGCTGCTTTCCACCAGCATCGCCTTCAATCGTTTCCTGAAAAAAAAAAAAAAATAAAATTGCTGCAATGAACGAGGCAGTAGACAGTAATCGGCTGCTGGTAGTAGCGAGTACGAGCGAATGATGAAAAAATTGTTGCAAGGCGGACTTTAGAGATTGAGATTGTCGACCTGCTCTTGATCCTCCACCACCGCAAAATGAATCTCGGCGTTATCGAATACGAACGCCATTTCGGCAGCGGTAGCATCCTATACATCGGCACCGGTATTCCGCCGAGGCACTGCACTGCTGTCATCGTGAAATAGAGCCGCGGACGGTTCTCGCGATGATCGGCAAGTGTTGGCCGCGTTGAAGTCTGCTGAAAAGTCGGCCGCGACTTCACTCACATTTGCTGCATCTGTTGCCACGTCCAGCTCTGCCAGATGCCGAGATCCTTTTCGCGAATCGCAGTGGCCCGTGGACGCGTGCGCGCGTGCTGCGCGAGCAGACGCGGAGATGTATCAACGGGGCCGCGGCTTTCCCGGCCATCGCAATGATTGCTTGAAATGATCGCTCGAGGAAGAGATCGGCTAGTTTGTCCGGCGTATCTCGGCAGCGAGTCAACCAGGCGCTGCAATGCTGGCTCGCAAAGCGGCAAGCTGGTGGACGAGTCGAACTACGGCAGTGTCCGCGCATCGTTGATCGGCGGCAGTTGCGACGCTATGGAGGCTGAGCGATGAGCGTCGAGTGGTGGGAGATCGCCAGCTACGTCGTGACCGTCATCGGCTTGCCGCTCGCGATCGGCGTGTTTTTACTCGAGCAGCGGCGCGAGCGGCGCAATGAAGAAGACGGGGTCTATCAACTGCTCGCGGACGCCTACAACGATTTCCTGCGCGTCGCGATCGACAACCCCGATCTGCACTTGCGCAGCAATGCGGTAACCCCCGACCTTTCGCCGGAGCAGCAGGAACGCATGCTGTTGATCTTCGACATGCTGATCTCGCTGCTCGAGCGGGCTTACTTGACGGCGCACAGCGAAAACATGACGCCGTCTCAGCGCCGCCGCTGGAATTCGTGGGAGGACTTCATGCGCGAGTGGCTACAGCGCGACGCTTTCTTCTATCGGCTGCCCCATCTTCTCAAGGGTGAGGACCCGGAGTTCGCTGCGTATTTTCAGCGTCTCGCGCATGAAGTGCGCGGCATTGAGCTGCCGCGCTAAGCTGGTCATCGTTACGCACCCGGGTTTTCCGGCAAGAACTCCGCCGATTGAACGGATGCTTTTTTGGCCGCAGCACGGTCCGACTCGGCTTGCAACCAGGCACGTGCTTGCGCTTCGCTCACGTAGTCTGAGAATTGAAGGCTATCGATCCCCCGTACGCGCTGAATGTACTGACGCAGTGCGTCCGGACTTTCTTTGGCCTTCTCGCACGCTGTGCGATCGAAAGTCACTTGCGGCTCATTGCATTTGTACTCGGCGCGAGCTTGCGTCGAAACAAGAGCCAGAGCAGGAACCAGAAGAAATGCCGAGCCAATTGCTTTCAAGCGATTCATAAGAACCTCGTCTAATGTGGGCCCCGCGGTTCCGCCGGTGCCCGATCGCGGAAGAGTTCGCGATCGACTGCGAACTCCTGCCGCCATTACGCAGTCAACCCGCCGGCTCGGCCAGATGAATAGTCGACACGCGAACGACCGCATAAACGACGGTTGACGCTGGCTACGCTGACGTGGGCAAGCCACAGCGCGGCAGTCGAGGGCTGGGTCGTTAAGGGGCGGTCCGCACTTGCCGTGGTCACGCGGTGGTTCATCTCTTCTCCGGTCAATCCCGAAAAATTTCCGAGTTGATCGGACATACGGAACGAGCGTGTATGACCGGCCAGTGACAGTGACGTGAATTTTCGACACGCAGCGCACGTACTGGCCGGTTTCGGCCGTACGTGCCGTATGTCCTAATGAGTCGCGATCAAGCGTCTTGCAAACTCAACAGGAGGACATCATGCGAGTCGATTCAACCCTGCAGAAGCTAGAGATTTACGTCATCGCCGCAGTGGCGGTGGTACTGGTCTCGTTCTTTCTCTCGAGTCCGTTTTCGGCAGAGGACTATGGCTTGGCTAATGCCCCGTCTCAGAGCTCGCCGAAGACTTCACCCGCCTCCGAGGAGGCCCAGCCCGCCGCGTTGCTTGAACCCGCGCTGCGTAGTCTGGATGGCGTAGCACATCACGGCTAAGTCATCATATTTAAACGGAGAAGTCATGGAACGGCCCCAGAATAGGGCCACGAAAGGTGTGCCGCGCTGGGCCTGTCCATGGGCCGCCGGCTGGACAGGTATGGATCATCAAGTACACGCGCTGCCGAAGAATTCGCTGCGCCGCATTCAACGAGTCGGTGTTACAGCCACCAGCTTCGCGGCGACCATCTGGTTGTTGGCGCTGGTCTGGATTTTGTAGATCGTTCTGTGACGCTGGGCGAGCGCTACCGCGCTCGCACCAGCGTGGCGACGGTCGCATTCCGCTCGTCACGCGGCCGGCCAAAGACTTTAATCGTTGCGCGTCGCGCCGACGCCGAACTCGCATACCAAGATGGATGAATAGGGGCGGCCCGCGCGATGCGGTGCATCTCGATCGAGCGCGCCGCTGTCGTGCAGCAATGCGACGCGCTCGTGCATGGCTTAGCGCATCGGGCCCGGCCTGCAACGCACGCTCGACCTGCTGCATGCACTGAGCGGCGGCGAGCGCCGATCGCGAACGACGCGCTGCGCTTCGAACCACCGCATGGATCTCCGGGTCGATGACCGCATCGACGAAGCGAGGCAGCGCTCTTGCATTGCGCGCATATTGTGCTGTCTCGACCACTTCGCGGGGCGGCCGGGTTTCATCGGGCGTCATGAAAAGCTTCGCCTTGCGCGCGAGCAGACCGAGCGCTGGATAGCTGGTCAATACGGAAATCGGTATCACCAATAACAAGCCCGCCGCGACCGGCGCGAGCCACGGCAACACGTCCGGCGCCTTCCAGGCCACGACGCCGATCCATGCGAGCCCGATCGCGGTTTGCAGCCCATGTCGGCGCAACGCTTGCATGAGCGGTGTCGACTTGTCGGCGCGCGCGGGCGATTTCCAATGGATCGACCAACCGAGCAAGGCAGCGAAAACAAACTGCGTGTGAAACAGCATGCGCACCGGCGCGAGCAACGCGCTCATCAGCATCTCGGCAAGCACGCTCAGCATCAGCCGTACCACTCCGCCATAGGATGAAGCGCTGCGCACCGCAGCCAGCAGCGCCGCCATGATCTTCGGCAGGAACAGCACGGCAGCCACCGCTGAGAACAGAGTCACGGCATGCTCTGGGCGCCATGACGGCCAGAGCGGAAACAGCTGGTGCGGCATCACGAAGTACTGCGGCTCGACGTTCACATGTGCGAGCAATAGCCAGGTCGACAACACGAGAAATCCGAGCCATAACGGCGCCGACAGATAGGCGAGCGCACCGGTCAGAAAGACCCAGCGGTGCACTGGATGCATTCCACGCGCGAACATCAGCCGCGCGTTCATCAGATTGCCGTGACACCAGCGGCGGTCGCGCTTGACCTCGTCGAGCAGATTGGGCGGCGTCTCTTCATAGCTGCCGTCGAGGTCGTATGCGATCCATACGCCGTAGCCCGCGCGCCGCATTAGTGCGGCTTCGACGAAGTCGTGCGACAGAATCTCTCCTGCCAGTGAGCCGCGGCCGGGAAGCGGCGCCAGCACGCAATGCTTCATGAACGGCTCGAGCCGGATGATCGCGTTGTGGCCCCAATAGTGCGATTCACCGAGCTGCCAGTAGTGCAAGCCGGCGGTGAACACGGCCCATAAACTTGATTCGCGAACTGCTGCATGCGTGCATGCAGCGTGTCGCGCCCGACCGCGCGCGGCGCGGTCTGAATGATGCCGGCGTCCGGCCGCGCTTCCATCAGACGCACCAGCGTAGTCAAACACTCGCCGCTCATGACGCTGTCGGCATCGAGCACGACCATGTAGCGATACTTCGCGCCCCAGCGCCGGCAAAAGTCGTCGATGTTGCCGCTCTTGCGCTTTACGCGCCGGCGGCGATGCCGGTAAAACAATCGAGACTCGGCGCCAAGGTCTTCGCGTAACGCGTTCCACGCATCGAGCTCGGCCACGCAGACATCGGGGTTGCCGGTGTCGGATAGAACGTAGAAATCGAAGTGATCGAGCGCATGGGCGCGCGCGACCGACTCATAGGTCGCGCGCAAGCCGGCAAATACGCGACGCACGTCTTCATTGCAAATCGGCATCACGATCGCGGTGCGCGCCGCCGCGGGCAACACGGCGTCGGCAGACACGGCGGAACGAGAGATCAAGTGCCGATCGCCGCCTCGCAGCAGCACGAAAAATCCCATCACCGCCGTCCAGAAGCCCGCCGCAAGCCAGCAGGTCAACAAGGCAAACAAGACGAGCAATCCGCTCTCGCCCCAAGCGATGGCCGTATCGACGGTTTCATTGGCGGTGACGACCTTCGGTAGCAGCCCAGACAGGACATACGTTGCATACAACGCCGGCCCCAGCGACAGCGACAGCAGCACAAAGCGCCGGCGACGCCCGGCGCCGCGTGCCGGCCCGTCGACATCGGTAAGCCGCAGCTCGAGCCCGAACAGCCGGCGCAGCATCCAGGACAGCGGACCGACACGCCCCCAGCGGCGCGGCGCCATCGGCGTGCGCAGGATCGGAGGAGCCGCAGCAGGCACCGCCGGTCCCGGCTTGCATTCGCGCGCGACAAGCGCCGCTACTGCTGCAGCGGAATGATGTAGTTCCATGTCTCGCTCAAGACTTCCTTGTCGTTGCGCAAAAGTGCGCGCACTTCGGTGGGTTTTTCCTTGTCCTGCCTGCGCAGCTCGACGACCATGCGCCAGCCGCCGGTGACGTCGTTGCGATAAACGACGAGGTCGGTGCTCTGTCCGTTCGTGATCCCAACGTCAGCCTGCACCGGTGCGTTGACCGGCAATTTGCGCAGTGCCGGGCCGTCAAAGTCGACCGTGAGCTTTAACGTGTCACTCGACGCAGGGTTTCGGTGATACCCATGTCCGCGGCGCGTCTGCACGACCCAGCCGTTGGGCGGGCGTCGATCCGTGTCTTTCATCCATAGCATGCGATACGAGAGATCAAGCGGCGTGCCCGGCGGCGGCACCGCATTCGGAACCCAATACGCGACGATGTTGTCGTTAGACCTCGTTGGGTGTGGGAATCTGCACCAATTCGACTCGGCCGGCGCCCCACTTTGTGACAGGCTCGACCCAAATGCTGGGCCGCGATTCGTAGCGCGACTTCCAGGTCTTCGTAGCGATCGAACTGCCGATCACGCTGCATCAGCCCGAAACCGCGCGGGTCGGTCAGTGCGAACGAAGTCACCAACAGGCGCCGTGGATTGACCAGCGGCCGCCAGATCCATTCACCGTTGTTTGCGTGGATGGAGAGTCCATCGGAATCGTGCACTTCGGGACGAAAGTCCTCGCTCGGCGCGCGCTGGTTCTCGCCGAAGTAGAACATCGACGTCAGCGGTGCAACCGCCAGCTTTGCCACCGGCTCACGTAAGTACAGCCGCGCTTGCACCTCAGTGACCGTCGCGACGCCGGGACGGATCACAAAACGATACGCACCAGTCACACGCCGCGAATCAAGCAGCGCGTGGATAACGAGTTCCTTCGCGCCAGCGGCCGGCCGTTCAATCCAGAATTGCTCGAAACGCGGAAATTCCTCGCCGCCGCGCTCGGCGGTGTCGATCGCGAGGCCACGCGCGGACGCCCCATAGCGCTGGCCTTGTCCGAGCGCGCGAAAGTAGCTGGCACCGAGAAAGGCGACCAACTCGTCTTTGTAGGCGGGCTTGCCCGGCGCGAGATTGAGCGGGTAGTGAACCCGAAAGCCGGCGAAACCGACTCTTGCAAACTGCGAGCGATCGAGCTTGTTCTTGCCGTAATCGAATGCTGCCGTCTCGAACGCGATCTCGTTCACGTCCTTGCCGACCACTTCGTAGATGCGAACCGGCTGATCGAAGTAGCCGCCCAGATGAAAGAACTGAATCTCGAACGGCAAGTTGTGCTCACGCCAGAGCGACCGTGCTGGATCGAATCGAATGTCGCGTGTCTGGTCGTACGTCAGGTCCTTCAGCGCCTTCGGCAGTGGAGGCGCCTGCTTGACGTACGGTCGATTCGCCAGCTCGCGCGCACGACGATCGACGTCGGTGAAGCCGAAAGCGTCCGCAGCCGGTGCCGTCGCAGCGATCAGCAGGGCAAGGGCCGCAAGCCAAGTAGCCTTAATCATTGGAATAATTGCGCGCCGAACGGCGTGGTTAAGCGCAAAGCAAGGCGGATGCCCGCTTGCTTGTTTAGCAACGATGGACGTGCAGGGGGTGAGTGATGCGACTTGTTCGATTGGCCGGCGGTGATAACGTTCCCGCGCTCGGGCTTGGCACCTGGCGCATGGGTGAGGGCAAGCGCACGCGCGCAGCCGATATCGCGGCTGTCAAGACGGCGCTTGCGATCGGTTACCGGCTGATCGATACCGCCGAAATGTATGGCGACGGCGGCGCTGAAGAGGTGGTGGGCGCCGCGATTCAGGAAACCCTGCAAGCCGGGAATGTCTCGCGCAAAGAGTTGACGATCGTCTCAAAGGTTCTGCCGAGCAACGCCAGTCATGCTGACGTGCTGCGCGCCTGCGAGCGCAGCCTGAAACGCTTGCAGCTCGACGTGATCGACCTTTATCTATTGCACTGGCGCGGCTCGGTGCCGTTGAAGGAGACCGTCGCTGCATTCGAACAACTGCGCCATGAAGGACGTATCCGTCACTGGGGCGTCAGCAACTTCGACACCGCCGACATGCAGCAACTGTGGTCGCTTCCGGCCGGCGCAAACTGCGTCGCCAATCAGGTGTACTACTCCGCCAGCGAACGCAACATTGAGTTCGATCTGCTGCCATGGCAGCGCGACCATGGCGTGGTGACGATGGCGTACTCGCCGATCGATCAGGGCGCGTTAGCACGCGACACGACGTTCGCGGCGATCGGCCGGCGCCACGGCGTCAGCGCATCGAGTGTCGCGCTCGCGTGGGTGCTGCGGCAACCGGACGTGATCGCGATTCCGATGTCGGCCAGCGAGCCGCATCTGCGCGAAAACTTTGCGGCAGCAAACCTTGAATTGAACGCCGATGACCTGGCGCAAATCGACGCGCAATTTCCGCCGCCAAAGCGCAAGCGCCCGCTTGCGACGACGTAGCGCTAATCCAGCGTCAGACCACGCTGCTTGATCAGCGCGTGCCAGCGCGCGGTCTCGCTCTTGATGTAAGCCGCCATTTGCTCGGCGTTGCCGGGGATCGGCTCCAGCCCGAATTCCTGCAGCTTGCGCGTGACCTCCGGGTTGGCAATCGCGCGACTCAACTCCGCCGTCAGCTTCGACGAGATTTCGCGCGTCGTCGCGGCGGGCACCACCATTCCCTGCCACGCGTACACCTCGGTATCACGAATGCCCTGCTCTTCGAGCGTTGGCACATTGGGCAGCGCGGGCAGGCGCTGGCGACTCAACACTCCCAGCGGCACCAGCTTGCCCGCGCGTATGTGCGGCAGGCCAACAGCGGTATCGATCACCATTACCGGCAACTGATTGCCCAACACGTCCTGTACCGCCGGCGCCGCGCCGCGATACGGAATGTGCACGATAAACGCGCCGGTGCGGTCCTTGATCAACTCCATCGCCAGATGATGCGGACTGCCGGCACCGACTGATGCGTACGAAAGTTTGCCCGGTTCTTTTTTGGCGGCATCGACCAGATCTCGCATCGTCTTGAAGCCTGTCGCAGGGTTCGCCACGACGATCAGCGGAAAGCGCGCCATCAGCCCGATCGGCGCAAAGTCTTTCGCCGGGTCATACGGCACCTTTTTGTACAGCGCAGTGTTGAAAACGAACGTACCGTTGTCGCCGCTTAGCAGCGGTGTAACCATCGGCGGTCGAGCGCGCCACCGCTTCGGCACCGATCATCGTCGCCGCGCCCGGCCGGTTCTCGATCACCAGCGGCTGACCCAACTGCTTTTCCATCTGCGCACCGACGGTTCGCGCCAGAAAATCCGAACCGCCGCCCGCTGGATAGGGAACGATCCAGCGCACCGGCTTGGCCGGATAGGCTTGCGCAAAGATGGCGCTCGACGGTGCAAGCGTGACGGCGGCGGCAGTCGCGAGCAAGCGGCGGCGGGTGTTGTGCGATATCCGATGGGTCATCGAGTGTCTCCGGCGGGCGAACGCAAATATACTTCCGACGCGTAGATTGACTCCTTCGCGCAGACAGTTGTACCCAGCACTCAGCAATGGTTTACCGGT
>CAWAYV010000031.1:0-40418 GCA_963786295.1 uncultured beta proteobacterium
CTGCTCATCGCGTCTCTCCGGTTAGTGGCGCCGCGGATTTGAAGTCGAATGTTCGGCTGACACCTCTCGGCGCGCATCGGCCTTTGGAGCGGCGGGCGATGTCCTTGGGTGATGCGGCCGTTGCCCTTTGGTGCAACGACCAACCGGCACTCGCGCAAGAGCATCCTGACAAGCGCCGTCTGCCAGAGGCCCGCCTGGAACGGATGACAAAGCTATTCGACGGCTGGGGTATCGCTGTGCGCGTGCAATTGCGCGGCAAGCAGGACGAGCTCGGCCAGCGACTCGGCTTGCATTTTTTCCATCACGTGCGCCCGGTGTGCCTTCACCGTGCGCTCGGCAATGCCGAGCTCCGCTGCAATCTGCTTGTTCAGCTTGCCCGCAACGACGTGTTCGAAGACTTCGCGCTCGCGTGGTAGCAACGCCGCGAAACGTGCCTCGATCCCGCGTTGATGGCTTCGCTGCGCGCGGCGCTTCGCATCACGAGTTACGGCTGTGCTGACCGCCGCAAGCAACGTATCGCGATCAACCGGCTTGGTCAGAAAATCGACGGCACCCGCCTTCATCGCACGCACGCTCGAAGCCACATCACCGTGCCCCGAGACGAAGATGACCGGCAACGCATCTTCCATCTGCTTGATGGCTTCGTGCAATTCCAGTCCGCTGGGTCCCGGCATGCGCAGATCGAGCAAGATGCAGCCGGGCTCGCGGCGCGCTGCTTGCTGCAGAAGAAATGCGCCCGCAGACGAGTATTCCTGAATCCGGTAGCCGGCAAACTGCAGTACACGCGCCACCGCCGTACGGAACGAATCGTCGTCGTCAATCAAATGAACGGTCGGGACCGGGCCCGTCATATCGCGCCTGCTTGCGATGTTTCAGCAGTGGCCTGCGGAGGAGGGGACTCCTCCTGAGCCTCCGGCAGTATGACTCGGAAGATTGCCCCGCCCGATGGATTGTTTTCGGCGCGGATACTGCCAGCATGCGCTTCGGCAATCGTCCGCGCGATCGACAGTCCGAGCCCGAGCCCTTTCGGCTTGGTAGTGAAGAAGGAATCGAACAGCCGGTTCCTGACGCCGGCCTCGATGCCGTGGCCTCCATCGATGACGGCAATCTCCACTTTTCCACCTTTCACGCGCGATAGCTGCAGCGTGACCTTGCGAGCCGCCACAGACGTATTCGCCATCGCATCCATTGCATTGATCACGAGGTTGATCAGCAGCTGCTGCAGCTGAATACGGTCGCCATTGACACGCAGCGGCTGCGGTGCGGTCTGTACGTCGACAGTGACATCGCGGCGGGCCGCCTCGACGCCCACCAGACGCAGCGTATCGAGCGCAACTTCGTTCAGGTCGAACGTCTGCCTTTCGACGTCGTGCTTTTGCAGGAACGCACGAAGGCGCCGCACGACTTCGCTCGCTCGCAGATCATCGCGGCGGATGTCGGAAAGAATGTGGCGCAACTGATCGATCGAATGAGCGCCTGAGTCGAGCAGCATCTCGGCGGCGTCGGCATTGCTCAGGATCGCACCCAGCGGCTGGTTGATCTCGTGCGAAATCGCCGCCGTCATCTCGCCGACGGTTGACAGTCGAAGTGTGTGGGCAAGCTCCATGCTTTGCTGATGCGCAGCGAGCTCCGCCACTCTGCGCCGCCGCCGCTGCACGATCAGCGCCGCAATCAGCAGCGACTGCAGTGCAATCGCTGCCAAAGCAGCGAGCATGTGCCATCGATACTCGCGCCATACGGACGGTGTACGAAACCGGACGTCGCAGTCTGAAGGCAAAAGATTCTGGTCGATGCCGAAGCGTCGCATCGCCCGCTCATCGACGACGCATTTCGCCGGCAACGCCGGTGTCACCGGAATTGTCGAAGCCGGTTCGCCGTTCAGTACCCGCAAGGCAAGCCGCGCAGCGTCGCGGCCGTGCGCAGCAAAGTCCGGAATCGCGCCGCCGACGACCCCGACGCCTAAATACGTCTCAAGATAGCCATAGACGGGTGCCGCGGATGCCGCCGCAACCTGGCGCGGCCACCTGTGGATTGGTCCGCGTTTTGCCTTCGGCATCGATAAGGATCGAGGTGTACAGCACGAGCGAATCCGGCGGTAACTCAGCGACCGTCTCGAGAATCCTGGGCACCGGAAGATGGTCGAGCCATGTGATGTGTAGGGATCCTTAAGCCGCGACAACATTGGCTGCAGCCGGCGTTTCCAGCTTTGATCGTACGCAGCAGTCCCGCCAACGACATAGATGTTGCGTGCACGGGGGTGCAGGCGCAATGCCAAATCGATCGTGGAGGCAGCGTCGAGGTCGACCAAGACGCCGGTGGAATTCGCCGGGGCGCCCTTGTCGCGCAATACCTCGAGCCGCTCGTTGTAAAACACAACCGGCACGTTGGGCCACAACTCTTTGCCATAACGGCGGACGAAGTCAATCGATCCGCGCCCGCGCACCATCACGAGGTCGACTTTGATCTTCTCGTACTTCTTGCGCAGCAATGCATAGTGCAAGTCGTCGATCGTCCCAGGATGGCGGATCGAATCCAGCGCCTCTCCGAAAAGTTCGACCGAGTGCGGCGCTTCGCGCGTCAACGTCTCGCGCAGTGCTTGGTCCATAAGGGCCGATGACGGCAACAGGAAATCTGCGTTGTTCAGCACCACGATGCGCCACGTCTTTTCTTCCGCGGGTCGGTCAGATTGCGCGAGCGACGCCTGCGTGGATAACGCGCCAACGGCACCGATGGACAAGGCGGCGAAACAAAGGGGCCGTAGCCGCGCGACCGAACGGTACGTTCGCATTCCACTTCACAGATGCAAAAACAGTGACGGTAGCGCCGCGAGGGCCGGCGCGGCTACTCACCTTTAGGACAGTTGTCCGCCGCGCGCTAACGTGCAAGGCCACGAGATGACGGCGATGTGACAGCAGCCGCTCTCCAAGAAGGCGGGAAAACCCCATCACGGCGACGCCGCTAGTATGCGAGTTACAGGGGGAGCTGGTGACCTTCGGGTTCGGTAGCCGCAAATACATCTGGATGCTCGCTGCGTTGATAGCGATGCAGGTCGCGCAGCCGTACCTGGCATATGAGAGCGGCCTTGCGCGCGCTCTGTCTGCTGCCTTGTTATTCACGGTCGGATTCGCTGTATTGATCGCTGCTTTGAACCCCGGCCGCCAGCGTTGGTGGGCAGCGGCACTTGTTATGCCAGTGGTGATCGTGGAGATGCGCTCATGACGCCTTGCCGGAGGCTTTGCAACCGCTTTTCACCGTCGTGTATCACATCTGCGTCGTCTCATTTCTGGCGTTCGTCGTTGCGCTCATCCTGTTTCGACTTTTCCACAAGCGCTTTCTGGAAATCGATGACGTCATCGGCGCGTTTGCGGGCTACATGATCGTGGCGGTGCTGTGGGGAAATCTGTACGCCCTAACCCACTTGCTTGTGCCAGCTCATTCAGCATCGATCCGAAAATTGCATGGCAGCTGCAGGAATGGCACGCGCGGCGCGCGCTGTTCGACTACTTCAGCTTCGCCACCATCACTGGTGTGGGTTATGGTGATATCAGCACGATCTCGCCTACCTCGAACACGCTGAAGTGGCTGGAAGTGATGTGCGGCCAGTTTTATATCGCAATTGTGGTAGCCACTATCGTCGGCATGAAGATCGCTCAGGCTGTGAAGCCCGGTAGCTCCGAGGGGAGTTAGCGACCGGAGTCGTGGGCAGTCAATGAGTGTCGTGTGTATGTGTGTGTGGGCGACTCTTTGCAACAATCTCGACGAAGCAGCTGATTATCTGATCCGGCATGAACATGAAGATCCGAAAGGTTGCGGTCTGCCTCATTGCTTGTTTGTCGACGGTTGTGTGTTGCGGCACGCAAGCGCAGTCGCGCGCCCGCGGCGCCTAGCAGCGACACGACCGCTACGCAGCCACCACGTCCGAAGATCGGTCTTGTCCTGTCCGGCGGCGGCGCGCGCGGCGCAGCGCACATCGGTGTTCTCAAAGTTCTCGAAGAGCTGCGCGTTCCGGTCGATGTGATCGCCGGGACCAGCATGGGGTCGATCGTCGGCGCCGCGTACGCGACCGGTATGACGGTGCCACAGATGCAAAGGGCGATCGCGTCGATTACGACTCAGAGTCTTTTTAACGACCAACCGCCGCGGCAGGACGAGACGATGCGGCGCAAGGACGACGATCTGCTGCCGTACTTCGTGCCCGAGCTGCCTCTGACGCGAGACGGCTTGCAGTTGCCGAAAGGCGTGGTTACGGGGATCGCACTCGAGGGCGAGCTGCGCAAGCTGGTGCAGGTCACGAACGTGCGCAGTTTTGACGACTTGCCGATTCCTTTCCGTGCGATCGCGACCGATATCGGCACCGGCGAGATGGTGGTGTTGAAAGAAGGCAGCGTGGTGCAGGCAATCCGCGCCTCGATGTCGGTGCCCGGCGCAGTGGCTCCTGCCGAAGTCGGCAATCGGCAGCTGGTCGACGGCGGCCTGGTGCGCAATCTGCCGGTCGATATTGCGCGGTCGATGGGCGCCGAGATCATCATCGCGGTCAATCTCGGCACGCCGCTGCTGAGGCCCGATCAGATCACGTCGGTGCTGAGCGTGTCACTGCAGATGATCAATATCCTGACCGAGCAGAACGTCAACCGCTCGCTGGCGGAGATAACGGCGCAGGATATTTTGATCCTGCCCGAGCTTGGCGACTATTCGGCCGCCGATTTCGACAATCTGGTGAAGACGGTGCCGATCGGCGAAGCCGCGGCACGCAAAGTGGCAGACCGCTTGCGCGCGTTATCGCTGCCGCCCGAACAATACGCAGCAGTCCGTGCGCGGCAGGCCGCACCGGCGACAGTCGCCGCGTTGACGGTCGACGCGATAAAGGTTGAAGGCACTCACTTCGTCAGCGATGCCATCGTGCTGCAGTCGATGCAGACGCGTGTTGGCGAACCGTTGAATCGCGACACGATCGATCTCGACATGCGACGTATCTTTGGGCGCGGAGATTTCGAGACGGTCAACTACACGATGCAGGAGATCGACGGCAAGCGAACGTTGGTCGTGCTGGTGAAGGAAAAGCCGTGGCGCAACTACGTGCGGTTCGGCCTCGAGCTCGAAGCTGCGTTGGGCGACCAGGCGAACTTCAATGTGCTCGCTTCGCACCGGCTGAAGTACCTCAATTCATTTGGTGGGGAATGGCGCAACGACGCGATACTCGGCAGCGACGTGTTGTTGTCGACCGAGCTGTATCAGCCGTTGTCAGCGCGGCAGTACTTTTTCGTCGCACCGTACTTGCGATATTCGATCGACGAATTCGATCTGTTTGCGGGTGAGCTGCAGTTTGCCGAGTACCGCGATCAGGCCTTTGTAGCGGGCATCAACCTCGGCGCCAATTTCATCCAGTACGGTGAAGCGCGGCTCGGCGCGCGGGTCGGCCACCGCAACTTCGACCTGCGCAGCGGAGGCGTGCTGGTTCTGCCCGGCGACGATCAGCCTCTAGTGACCGTGCCGCCTACCGGCGGCACCAACATCGGTGCGTTCACGTTCTCGGGCGTGCTGGATCGACTCGACAGCATCAACTTCCCGCGCTACGGCTATTACGCGCGCGGCGACGTTTATACACTCGACCAAGGCGTTGGGGGCCGACGAGCCCTACACGCGCTGGGACGCGTTGCTAAGCGCTCCGTTTACTTGGGGGCCGCACACGGTAGACGCATTGATCTCCGGTGGCGGCAAGATCGGCGCCGACGCTATACCTGTCTACGATCAGTTCCCACTGGGCGGCTTTCTGCGTCTGTCGGGCCTGTCGCCGCAGCAGTTGCGCACCGATCGTTTCGTCTTCGGGCGCTTGATCTACCGCGGCAGGATCGCCAATTTCCCGCTGTTCGAGGGCATATACGTCGGGGCTTCACTGGAAGCGGCACGGCTGCGACCGTTTGTTCCGATCTGGAACGGCAGCGTTGTTTCGGGCGACCTCACGATCAAGGCAGGATCGGTGTTCCTCGGCATCGATTCGCCGCTCGGCGCGCTGTACCTTGCGTTCGGCTACTCGAACAGCGACAACAAGGCGGTGTATCTTTTCCTCGGGCGGCCGTAGCGCGTACGCTATGTTCCAAAACGTTTGGTTTGAATGACTCGAGAATGCCAATGACACATCGAAAACCCATTTGCGTTATCGCCGTGGCGCTGATCGCCGCGTCGTTTTCTTCTCAGGTGTTCGCGCTCAACGCTCTCTTTGCGGTCCAGGGACCCCTCGCACACTTGACAAAGGAAGACGCGCAGATCGCGCGCGCGGAAATCCAGAAGGCGCTCACTACCGGAAAGGACGGTCAGACGTACAAGTGGAGCAATCCGAAAACCCAAGCCTCCGGGACCGTCACACCGACGAAGACGTTTATGAAGGACGGCATGCGTTGCCGTGCCACCGACTTTTCAACATCAGCCGGCGGAGAGCGCGGTGCCAGCACGTGGAATATGTGCGACACCAAAGACGGTTGGAAGATCGTCGCGCCGCAATAAACAAAGACGGAGCCTGACGGCGGTCAACAATCCCAGCGGGAGCGCAACCTTCTGCACGCCTTGGCCGGTGCGCACGCAGGCCTAACTGCTGTTGGCCGGAGCCTCTCTCGAGCGCTTGGGCCGCGCGTTGTGACCCTCTGTTGTTCTGATTGCACCCAAGAGCACCTGCTCATCAAGCGGCTTGCGGAGATAGGCCAGCGCACCGGCGGCCAGGCATTGCGTCTGTGTCTCCGGCTCGTCGTAAGCGGTGATGACAATGACTCGCACCGGTACGGGAGTGCGAGTCAGCTGCTGCAAAACGTCGAGGCCGCTGAGCCCCGGCATGTGCAGGTCCAGTACTAGAAAGTCAGGGCACCTGTCCGCCAGCGAATCAAGAAAGGCCCGTCCCGGAATCGAACGTCTCGGCCTGGTAATCAAGAGACGAGAGCAAGCGCCCCAATGCCTTGCGAACGCTTTCATCGTCGTCGACTACGGAGATACGCAGCTTGGTTTGCAGTAACGTTTCTGCGCTCATTCCTCCATTCAATCAGGAATAAGGCGCGTCCGTAAATTGGGCTTTGGTCCAGCGGGCGGATTTGGGTCAATCCGTAATGCCCGGATTCATCCTTCAGATCGACTTGCGCGTGCGCTCAATTCCGCGCGTTCGGTCACTCGCACCAGCTCGGCCAGTGATGTCACCTTCATCTTCTCCATCACCCGATGACGATGAAATTTGATTGTATTTTCAACGATGCCCAGATCGGCGGCGATCTGTTTGTTGAGGCGACCCGCGACGACTCTCTGCAGAACTTCGCGTTCCCGCTGTGTAAGGGTTGCGAATCGGTCTAGGAACAACTGCAATTCTGCGCGTGCAGCGCGCACCTGACGATCCTTGTCCACTGCCGCGCGAACCGCGGTCAGCAAGTCTTCGTCATTGATGGGCTTTGTAAGGAAATCAACGGCGCCCGTCTTCATCGCTCGGACACTGATCGGAATGTCACTCGTGCCGCTGATGAATACGATGGGCCGGTCTTGTTGCAACGCAATCAGCGTTTGTTGCAGCTCAAAGCCATTCAGGTCGGGCATCGTAACGTCGAGTACCAGACAGCCCGGCACGGCTGCAGTGTCCTGCTCCAACAGCGCTCGCGCTGAAGCGTACGTTTGCACTACATAGTCATATGAGCGCAACAAGCGTGACAGCGCAGTGAGGACCGCCGGGTCATCGTCGACGATGAATACCGTGGGCGAAACCAAGGTCTGCTGCGATTCGCTCATTGACGCTCGGATGTGGGCAAAGTGAGATGGAAAGTTGCACCGCGACCGAGATTATTCTCCGCCCACAAGCTTCCGGAGTGTGCGTTTGCGATCGAGCGCGAGATCGACAATCCCAGCCCCAGACCGTGTTCCTTCGTCGTAAAGAACGGTTCGAATAGCTTCTCGATCCGGTCTGGCGGAATGCCCGGACCCCGGTCAGCGAGCGAAACGAGACCTTGGCCAGCGATGTTGGATCCTACGAGCGATCGACAAATGGCGTTCGTCCCGCGGGATTGCGTTCATCGCGTCTGCAGCGTTCATGATTAGATTCAACAACACTTGTTGCAGTTGAATTCGGTCACCGCGCACTGCGACCGAGTCCTTTGCGAGCGTCGTCGAGACGCTGATGTTGCGCAAGCTCAAATCGCCTTGCGCCAGCTCGAGCGCTTCGGCCACGACGTCATTCAAATCGATCGCTTGAAGTTGTGCTTCGCCTCGTTTCAGCAGAGCACGCAAGCGTCGGATCACCTCCCCGGCGCGTTTGTCGTCACTGACGATGTCGTCGATGATGGCGCGTACCTCGTCCAGATCAACCGAGTCGCGCTTGAGAAATCGCTGCGCCGCCTGTGCATTGGAAAGAATCGCTGTCAATGGTTGATTCAGCTCGTGCGCAAGCGCACCGGACAACTGACCCACGACCGCTACACGCGTGAGATGCGCCATTTGATGACGCTGATCCTGTGCTTCGCGCTCGGCTCGCCGCTGGCTTGTCATATCGCGAATGACCGAGATGTAGCAAAGCTCGCCGCTGATCTCCACGGTCTCGGCATTGAAAATTGCCTCGAGCGTATCGCCTGACCTCGTATTCAAATTCAGCTCGACGTTCCGAGCGTGACCGTGCATCTTTAGCAGCCTGTCGAGCCTTGTTTGATCCGGCGGTCGCACAATTCCCAACTCAACGAGAGTCCGGCCCAAAGCGTCGTCGCGAGCAAAGCCGAACAGAGTCTGCCATCGATCATTGACATCGATCAGTCGACGATTCGCTTGCTGAGCGATGCACACGGAATCCGGGCCGGAGTGAAATGCCTTGGCAAAGCGCTCTTCCGACACGCGCAGCGCCTGCTCGGCCCGCGCGCGGTCGGCTATCTCCTCGCGCAGACTCGTGTTGACACGCAGCAGTTCTGCTGTGCGCTCGTTCACAACGTGTTCAAGCCTATCGCGCATTTCCTGCAAAACTTGCTCCGCATGCTTCTGATCATGGATATCCGTCGCGGTCCCATACCAGCGGACCACGTCCCCGGCATCGTCGCGCACCGGTAGCGCGCGTGCGAGATACCAGCGGTATTGGCCGGTTGCCGAAACCATTAACCGGCATTCCGTTTCGTACTGCTGCCCCGACTTCACAGCATCGTTCCAGGCGTCAAGACATGCCTGTCGATCGTCGGGATGCACTACACGCCAGATTTCTTCGCCGGTGGCACCTTCCTGGATGCCGATCAGCTCGTACGTACGTCGATTGAAGTACTCCACCTGACCGTCCGGCGTTGCCGTCCAAACGATTTGCGGCATCGCGTCCGCCAGCTTGCGGAATCGCGCTTCGCTTTCCTGCAATGTCATCTGCTTGCGTAGCGCTTCCTCGGCGCACTTGCGGTCGGTGATGTCGACGTTAACGCCCAGCATGCGGTCAGGCTTGCCAGTTTCGTCGTACAGGACCGCTCCTTTACCCAATACCCAGCGGACAGTTTCGTCGGGACGGACGACGCGAAACTCAGCTTCGAAAGGCAACTTGTCCACCATTGCACGCCACATCCCTCGGGTGACCGCATCTCGGTCGTCCGGGTGCAGCAAATTGCGGAAGTGTTCGAAGGTGGGGGGATTGTGCGGACCAGCGATGCCAAACATTTGAGTCGACTCTTCTGACCACGAGGCGGTGTTTAGCTGAATCCACCAGTCCCACGTGCCCATCTTTGCCGCGCTGATAGCCAGCCGGAATCTCTCTTCGCTATCGCGCAGCGCCTTTGCTGTCTGTCCGTTCTGCTCGATCACCGCGGACAGAAGTAGCAACGTTATCGAGAGCACGCTTAGAAAGAGTTGGATCGACAGCGCGCTTTCTTCCGGCAACGCCGCAACGAACGGGCCGTGTCCGTGGATGGCGCCCCAAATCACGAAGAAGGCAACCGTCAAAAGCGATGTGCTCGTACCAAGCGGCCCAAGCCTTAGTGCGGCCCATAAAAGAAATGGCACCGGCGCGTAGAGCAGCACCGGTGTTGCGCTGCTATCGAGCATGTCTGCTACAAATACGGTGAAGCTCACCAGTAGAAGACCGATCAGCAGGGCACCGGCTTCCGCAAGTCGCTGCACGCGTGGTGCTCGCAAGGTCGCTGAGCCGAGCGTCACCCAGGTCACAATGACCGGCACCAGCACGAGACTCGTCAGCACGTTGGAAAAGAAGCGCGTCTTCCATAGAGTTGCGTAGCTTCCTTGTCCCCAGCCGATGGCGGTGACGAATGCGACGTCGATGAATGACGAAACGAAAGGCGCGAAGAGCGCGCCGAACAACACGAATATGCAAACGTGCCGGAACGAATCAAATCGCAGCGGGCCTCGAATGAGCCAGTAGATGCATCCGGCACCGATCAATGCCTCGCTGCAATTGCTAATGAACCACGCGATGATTTGGATCGCCGGAACACCACTCTCCGCCTGACCCGCTAAATGCGCCGGAAACGCGGCGAGTAGAAGCAGCCACCAAGAGCGCGGCTTGGTAAGAACGAGTGCAGCGAGCAAGATCGAGTTCGGCGGCCACAGAATCGAGATTGGATTCGGCTGGAACGTCAGCGCGAAGCCGATCCTGGTGCCGATGAAGTATCCGAGGCAAACGAGCGCCGCCGTCAACCATTCCGGGATGCCGGGGTGCTCTGCGTCGGATGCAGATCGCAGATAGTTCAGTTCGGGCTCAACCGTCCCGATGGTCATAGCTTCCTCTCTGGGAGACGCACGACAGGAATTGCGGTAGCCGATTCTACGAATACTCGACGGGCCGGAGGTATCCCGCCGAAAAAGTTGTCACGAAATCTCAATATTTCTCAGGGCTCGGCGCGCCACACGTCGGCAACTCGTTGAACCAAGGTCCAATTCCTGCTCCTGCGTGTTCGCGCGATGATGCCTGCTTGGATCTGGAGCGGGAGATGGCCGCCGCAATGGCGCGCGACTGAAAGGAGCCTGAACGTGACGAACAGTCCTGAATCGCGCGTGACATCGCAGTCAAGCTCGGCAGACATTTCTACCGAGCTCGCCGCGCGCCGCACCGGCATGTCTTTCCAGCGCACGCGCATGAGCGCCGATCGCACACTGATGTCGGTGATCCGCACTTCGCTATCGCTGATCGGTTTCGGATTTACGATCTTTCAGGTGTTTCATAAGGCATATCAGGCGGGGATGCTGAAAAGCGGCAACGCTCCTTTGAACTTCGGTATCGCGCTGGTAGTGCTGGGAATCGCGATGCTCGCGGTCGGCATCGTTTATCACTTGAAGTTCATGATTGGCTTGCGCAACGAGCGCGAGCAGATGAAGCGCGACGGGCTGATTCACGCCGAAAGCGTGTTTCCGGTTTCGTTGACGCTGATGGTCGCGGTGCTGCTGCTGGTTATCGGCATGCTCGCAATCCTTAGCATGGTGTTACGACATCGGCCCATTCGGGTGAGCCTGCGGCTCGAATATGATGCCGTTCTAGCCGATCGGGTTAGTGCGCCGAGTGGGATCGCAGCGTCGCCGATGAATAGCGTTCTTCTGGCAACTGTTATTGCAGTCACCGCGACCGCTGCGCCGCTACCGCTTGGCGGACAACCACTTGATTCACCGCTGGTCGTCGCGCAAGCCGCTGCACCGTCGGCGCACGGCCGCGAGCAAACCGCGCCAACTCAATCTGACGAGTAAGCAGTGGACCGGCGACTTCGACGCGATGGTCAAGCGTCGCATGATCCGCGTGCTGGTGCCGCACAGTCGCACCCTTTATTACAACGACAAGGGGCGCGAGCGCGGCATCACTGCGGAGCTGGTGCGCGACTTCGAGCATTACATCAACCGAAAGTACGCCAAGGAGCTCGACAAACGGCCGATCACTGTCTACATCATTCCAACTACGCGCGACAGGCTGTTGCCGCAGCTCGTCGCCGGCGGAGGCGATATCGCCGCCGGTAATCTGACCGCCATCGAGGAGCGGTTGAAGATTGTCGACTTTGTCGCGCCGCGTGACCGCAAGCCGGTGCGCGAGGTCGTCGTGACAGGCCCCACTGCGCCGCATATCGCTACAGTCGAAGAACTGTCCGGCAAGACTGTTCACGTCAACCCGGTAAGCAGCTACTACCAAAGTGTGGTGGCGTTAAACGACAAGCTGACGGCGGCCGGCAAGCCACCCGTCAAGATCACTTCGGTGCCTCATGAGCTCGAAGACGAGGACAAGCTCGAAATGCTGAATGCCGGCTTGTTCGACTACCTCGTCGTCGACGAGTGGAAAGCGAAGATCTGGGCGCAGGTGTTACCCAAGGTCAAGGTGCGCGAGGATCTCGTTCTGCGTGACGATGCCTATACCGGCTGGGCGATTCGCAAGAACAGTCCGCAACTGACTGCGGCGCTGGAAGATTTCTACAAGAACTTTGTCAAGAAACAGGGGGTGGTAGAGGCGCGAATTGCGCAATTCAACAAGCGCATCAAGCAGATGTCGAATAACACTGAAAGCGCCGAGTTGATGCGCTTCGAAGCAACGCTCGACCTGTTCGAAAAGTACGGCAACAAATACGGCTTCGACCCGCTGATGCTCGCTGCGCAGGGCTATCAGGAGTCGCGGCTCGATCAAACTGCCAAGAGCCACGTTGGTGCGATCGGCGTGATGCAGATCATGCCGGCTACGGGCGCGAGCTTGAAGGTCGGCGACATCCACCAGATCGAACCCAACATCCATGGTGGGGTCAAGTACATGGATCAGCTGATGACGCGTTACTTCCCCGATGCCAGGTTCACCGAAGGCAACCGGCCGCTGTTCGCGTTCGCAAGCTACAACGCTGGGCCGGGCAATATCTCGCGCATGCGCAAGGAAGCCGCCAATCGCGGGCTCGATCCGGACAAGTGGTTCAACAATGTCGAGGTTGTCACCGCCGAGAAGCTCGGTATCGAGACGACAACCTATGTGCGCAACATCTATAAGTACTACGCCGCGTACAAGCTACAGGAAGAAATGCTGGCGCAGCGAAAGAAAGCGCGCGAGCAACTGAGTCCGGCCGGCAAGTAAATTCCCAGTCGGCGCACGAAGCACACGAATCAAACTTCGCGTAACGAACGCCGATACTGAATTGCCTCGGCAACGTGCACCGTCGCAAGCTCGCTAACGCCGCTCAGATCGGCGATCGTGCGCGACACCTTCAGCACGCGGTGATACGCGCGCATCGACCAGCCGAGCCGAACTGCAGCCGCATGCAATAGCTGCTTGACCGCGCCGGTTACGCCGCACACCTCGTCGATCTCGGCCGGCTGTAGATGATCGTTCAGCTTGCCTTGCCGCGACAGCGCTTGGTTGTACGCCTTGCGCACGCGCTCGGCGGCGAAGCGCGTCGGCTCGCCGTCCTGCATTGTCGTCAGCTCCTCTTCGGTGAACGACGACACCTCAACGCGCATATCGATGCGATCGAGCAGCGGACCCGATATGCGGTCCTGGTAGCGCGCGATCAGATCGGGCGTGCAGCGGCATTCGATCGTCTTGTGTCCAAAGTATCCGCACGGACAGGGATTCATCGCGGCGATCAGTTGGAATTTCGCCGGGTAGTCGACCTGACGCGCTGCGCGCGACACGGTGATGCGGCCCGATTCGAGCGGCTGCCGTAACGATTCGAGCACGCGTCGTTCAAATTCCGGCAGCTCGTCCAGAAACAACACGCCGTGATGGGCCAGCGAGATTTCGCCGGGCATCGGTGGATTGCCACCACCTACCAAGCGCGACCGCGCTCGCAGTGTGGTGTGGCGAACGAAAGATGCGGGTGGCCCAGCGCTGCGTCGCGAACTGCCCGACCAGCGATAACACAGCCGCGGATTCGAGCGCTTCGTCAGTCGTCATCGGCGGCAGAATTCCCGCGAACCGCTGCGCCAGCATCGTCTTGCCGGTGCCCGGCGGGCCGACCAGCAGCGCGCTATGGCCGCCGGCGGCGGCAATCTCCAGCGCGCGGCGCGCAGCCAGTTGTCCCTTGACGTCGAACATGTCGGGATAGGTGGGTGGCGTCAGGCGCACCATCGCCTGGTGGACATCGATCCGCCGCGCATCCGCTTCGCCCGAGTCTGCGCGCAGATGCTCGACCACCTGCAGCAGCGTCTTGGCGGGATAAATTGGCACCTGCCCGACCAGCGCTGCCTCGTCGGCGCTCTCATAGGGCACGACAAAACCGCGCAGGATGCTTCGCTGACCCACTATTTTTTCTTTGCCGGACTCTGAGGCCGCCAGCGTCACCGCATAGGCCATCGCCAGTGTTCCGCGTACCGGCCGCAGTTCGCCCGACAACGACAACTCGCCGGCGAACTCGTAGCGGTCGAGCACGCGTGACGGCAGTTGCCCGGTCGCAGCGAGAATTCCAAGCGCGATCGGCAAGTCGAAACGAGCGGATTCCTTCGGCAGATCGGCCGGCGCCAGGTTGACGGTGATGCGCCGCACTGGAAAATCGAAGCGGCTGTTTTGCAGCGCAGCCCGCACACGCTCGCGCGCCTCGCGCACTTCGGTATCGGGCAGCCCGACCAGCGTGAAGGCCGGTAAACCGTTGGCAAGATGCACTTCGACCGTCACTTCAGGCGCCGACATACCCGCCAAACCGCGGCTGCGAACGACTGCGAGCGTCATTGCATCGGTTTCATCGGGCGACTGGCTGCGCAGGCATGGCGCGCGATTCTATCGGCGCACACGCGCGACACGCGCGGCCTAAACCGTTCACGCGATTGGAAGCGCAGCGTCCGGCGTTCCCGCATCCCCCGTTTTTGGAGTACAGAGGCCTAATCGGACGAAGGAAAAATGACCCGTTTGGCCTGATATTCGCAGGGGGTAGTCCGCGCCATCGTGGCACGATACAGTCACGCATTTTTATGACCGTCAATTTGCACATCGGCACACGCACTTAGTGGCAACTTTCCTTCTCGCCATCGTTATCTTCGTCACGCTAACCGGGCTTTACGTGTGGGCGCAACGGCGCGCACGCGCGATTCGCGAGAAGTCCGCCGCACGCGAGCAAAGTGCGATGGCGCTGATGCTTGCGGGCGGACAGTTGGACGAAGACAGGCCTGACGAGAGCGAAGAGCGAGTCAAGCCGAAGGTCGTCGGTCGGCTACTCGAGGACGATCCGGCTGAAAAAGCCGCGGCCGCGGCGCGACACGCCGCGGGGCGAAATGCGGCCAAGGAAAAATCGCGCGAGCTGCCACCGCTCGACTTTGGTCACAGCAAGCCGCATGATTCGAAATCGCGCAGCAAGTCGAAGTCGAAAAGCGCGCAAAACGGAGCGCACCATGCGACACCGGCCGAGCAGGCCGCGGCCGGTATGGATCCGCTCGAGGACCTGATTTCGCAGATCATGGAGCCGTCTTCGAACACGCGACCCAACACCGGGGCGCCGCCGCCCCCGCGCTCCAGCCAACCGCCGGCCAAGCCCAAGCCCGATGCGATTTCACCGAACGTGCCGCTGCGCGAACTGGTGCTCGCCTGGTATGAATCGCGCGGCTATCGTGGATCGCCCGCGTCGCCGGCGGTGTGGCCGATCGAGCTCGTGCTGCGCCATCGCGGAGATGCCGCGCGCGCCTACGCATTCGTCGTGCAAAACGATCACGTGTCGGCCGACCGCATCACCGCGTTGATCGAGCAGGCGCGGGAAATTGGAATGATGCGCGTCGCGGTGGTCGCCGAAGCCGGCTATGAAAGCGGCGCGAAGGACATTGCCAAGCGCCGTCATGTGCGCTTGATCGACCGCCCGGCAATGGAAGCCGAATTAGCCGAGCTCGAGTTGCCCACCGCGGCAAAAATCATTGCGATTGCTCGCAAGCGCTCTGCCACCGAATCGTCGGCCGCTTAACGCTTCTTGTTGTTCTCGATCTCCGACAGTCTGCGCTCCAGCTCTTCGAGCTTGGCGCGCGTTTTCGCAAGCACCTTGGTTTGAGTATCGAATTCCTCGCGCGTGACGAGCTCGAGCCGCGCGAACTGTTGCGTTAGCAGCGCCTTCAAGTTCTTCTGCATGTCGGCCGCCGGTGTGTTGCGCATCAGTGCAGCCAGCCGGTCCTGCAGCTCATCGAGAAACGAAACCTTGTCCATGACGCGAATTTAGCCTATTGACGTTTGTTCACGAGCGCGCCCCACGCTCGTGCGCACGCGCACTGCCAGTGTGCGCGAGCTTTGATCATTAGCGTCATTTGCACCGTGATTGCGCATTTTGGCGCTGCAACAATTGGCATGCATGTTGCGTAGAGCCCCTCGGAGTTTGTTGACGACCACATCACAGAGGGGATAAGAACATGAGAAGAGCGCTGATTGCTTGCGCGATCGCGATCGGAAGTGCTGCGCCGCTCGGCGCCATGGCGCAGACGGCACCGGCACCGGCAACGACAGCGGCAGCGGCACTGGAAGCCAAACCGGAACCCGAATTTACGTTCACCGGCAACGCGGGTCTGTTCAGCGACTACCGCTTCCGCGGGTTTACGCAAACCGACTACAAGCCCGCGTTTCAAGGCGGTTTTGACTTCGCGCACAAGTCCGGCTTCTATCTGGGCAACTGGAACTCGAACGTCGAGCAAGCGCTGTACAACGGCGCATCGCTCGAGATGGATTTCTACGGTGGATACAAGCACACCTTCGGCGACTTCGGACTCGATGTCGGCGTGATCTATTACTACTATCCGGGCACCAACAAGGTCCAGCCGGGAGTCGATGCCAAGAACTTCGAGGCCTACATCGGTGGGTCGTGGGGGCCGGCGTCGCTGAAGTACTTCTATTCGTTCACCGATTTCTTCGGTCTTAACAGCGACGCTTTCGCTGCCGGGAACGGTGCCGCCCGGGGTGGACACCAAGGGCTCGCAATATCTCGATCTGACGGTCACGTTTCCGTTCGATGGCGGGTGGGCCGTCATCGGACACGTGGGTTATCAGAAGATCGAAAACTACAAACAGCTCGGCGCGCCCGAAGACAGCTATTTCGACTACAAGCTGGGAGTGACCTACGATATCGCAGGGTCGGGCTGGATCGTCGGCGCCTCGGTGATCAGCACCAGTGAAAAGAGCCTGTTCACGGTCGGCGACTTGTCTGAAGGCGGCGGCAAGACGGGTGTCGTGGTGAGTTTGTCCAAGACGTTTTAAGTGTCGGGGAAATAGCGAAATGAAACTGATCACCGCCATTATCAAGCCGTTCAAGCTTGACGAGGTGCGTGAAGCGTTGTCCGCAGTAGGCGTACAAGGCATCACGGTCACCGAGGTCAAAGGCTTCGGAAGGCAAAAGGGTCATACCGAGCTGTATCGAGGCGCTGAATACGTCGTCGATTTCCTGCCGAAGGTAAAAATCGAAGCCGCGGTGTCCGACGACATCGTCGAGCGCGCGATCGAGGCGATCGAAGGGTCCGCGCGCACCGGCAAGATCGGCGACGGCAAGGTATTCGTGTTTGATCTCGAGCATGTCGTTCGCATCCGAACCGGCGAGACCGGCAAGGACGCGCTCTAACCGATGAGGATGACGATGAAGAAACTAATGGTCATGCTCCTCGCTGCAGGAGCGTTTGCAATCGGATCGCTCGGCGCCTCACGGCCGCGGTCGCGCAATACGAAAATCCAAAACCCGCTGAAGCGACGAAGGCGGAAGCCGCTGCCACTGCAGCACCGGCGAAAGCCGACGCTGCCGCACCCGCGGCTTCGGTCGCGCAAGCGCCCGCCGCTCCGGCGGCAGCGCCTGCCGCACCCGCGGATGCACCCAAGCCGCCGAACATCAACAAGGGCGACACGGCTTTCATGTACGCCGCGACGATGATGGTCGTCCTGATGACGATTCCCGGTCTGGCGCTGTTCTACGGCGGCCTCGTGCGCTCGAAGAACATGCTGTCGGTGCTGATGCAGGTGTTCGTCACCTTCTCGCTGATTGCGGTGCTGTGGATGATCTACGGCTACTCGATGGCGTTTAGCGGGGGCTCGCCGTTCATCGGAGGGCTATCGAAGATGTTCCTGTCGGGGGTAACGCCCGAAGCCGGCGCGGCAACGTTCAGCAAGGACACCTACATTCCGGAGCTGATGTTCGTCGCGTTCCAGTGCACGTTTGCAGCGATCACCTGTGCGCTGATCGTCGGCGCATACGCTGAACGGATGAAGTTTTCCGCGGTGCTGCTGTTCATGGCGCTGTGGTTTACGTTCAGCTACCTGCCGATGGCGCACATGGTGTGGTACTGGGACGGACCCGACGCGATCAAGGATGCGGCCACAGAGACCGCGGTCAAGGAAGCAGCCGGTTGGTTGTGGGCCAAAGGTGCGCTCGACTTCGCCGGCGGCACGGTCGTGCACATCAACGCGGGTGTCGCCGGACTGGTCGCCGCCTACGTGCTCGGCAAGCGGATCGGATACGGGCGCGAATCGATGGCGCCGCATAACCTGACGTTAACGATGGCCGGTGCGGCGCTGCTGTGGGTCGGCTGGTTCGGTTTCAATGCCGGCTCCAACCTCGAAGCCAATGGTGTCGCGGCGATGGCGTTCGTCAACACGCTGTTTGCGACGGCGGCAGCGGTGCTGACCTGGACGTTCGTCGAGTGGATGATCAAGGGCAAACCATCGATGCTCGGTGCGGCGTCCGGCGCAGTCGCGGGGCTGGTCGCGATCACGCCGGCGTGCGGATTCGTCGGGGTGATTGGCGGCGTGGTGATCGGTGCAGCAGCAGGCGGCTTGTGCTTCTGGGGCGTCACCGGCCTGAAGAAGATGCTGGGCGCTGATGATGCGCTCGATGTGTTCGGCGTGCACGGCGTGGGCGGCATCACCGGTGCGCTGCTGACGGGTGTCTTTGCTTCGCCGTCGCTCGGCGGCCTCGGCATCTGCAACTACATCACCAACAAGTGTGGCGATCCGGCCGACTTTCCGGGCGTCGGCGCGCAGGTGTGGATCCAGTTTCAGGCGGTGCTGACTGCGATCGTGTTGTCCGGGATCGTATCGTTCGTCGCGCTATTGATCGTCAAGATGGTTGTCGGCATCAGAGTCAACGAGGAAGAAGAGCGCGAAGGCTTGGATACGACGTATCACGGCGAGTCCGCGTACAAGATGTAAGAGGCGCGCGTGGTGCAAGGCGCCACGCGCAGTGCCTAACAAAGGTTGTGTCTCCCTAGCTCGCCTGATCGCGTTTGCGGTTCACGTACCGAGCGTCCAGGCGAATTTTTCGGGCACCTCATGCGGGTGCCCTTTTTCATGGCTCGCCGCGCTGGTTGTTGCAGCGCGCGCATCGTGGATGAAGATCGCGGCGCGCGCCGTTGGTAGCTGCCTTCCGGCGGTCAGTGTGCTGATGCTCGGCTGGGCGCTGCGTTCAAGTGTCATCTAACGGTCATCAAGTTACTGCGCGCTCGGCTTGCTCAACCCGCATCCCAAGTTGACGCTGCTCCGGTTCGAAGTACTCGCCTCGACGATCGACATCCCGGGGCATAGACTACAAACGATCTGCCTGTAGGAGTTCTTACGGTTTCGAGAGTGACACCAAGGTCCAATAGCCCGCGCCGGCATGCGCGGTGTTTTGTCTAACCTTCGTCAGGAAACCGCCATGAGAGTAAGCACCGAAGCGTTGCGCCGCCTTGCGCTGACGTCGCTATTAATAGTGCTTGCGTCGCTCGCTGCAAGCCCAGCGCGCTCACAACAAGCGTCCGGCAGCAAGTCACCGGCCAAGGCTGTGTCCCCGCAGCCCACCGAGTCGCAGACACGAGCGCGTGCCATTCTGATGCAAATGGCGGAGTTCATTAGCGCAACTCCACGCTTCAGTGTCAGCTTGCGTGCCGGATACGACGCGGTACAAGGCTCCGGCCAGAAGATCGAATTCACCGAAACCCAGCAGATCACCGTCAGCCGGCCGAGAAACTTGCGTGTCGAGAGTGCGCGCAGCGACGGGGCGAAAATGCTAGCCGTCTTCACCGGAACGGAAATCGCACTGATCGACGCCACCGCCAATGTCATCGCAACCGCCCCACAGCCAGGGCCCATCGATGAAACGCTTGTGCACTTCGTCCAGGACTTGGGGATGCGATTGCCGCTGGCGGTAATGTTGTTGAGCCGGCTTCCTGCCGAGCTCGACGGCAGGGTCAAGTTTATCGATTACGTGGAGAAGACAGGCATCCACGGTTCTCCAGCGCATCACCTCGCTGCCCGTACCGATACTGTCGACTTCCAGATCTGGATCACGGAGGGCGATAAGCCGCTGCCTCAGCGCGTGGTGATCACCTACAAGAACGCGCAAGGCCAGCCGCAATTCTGGGCGCAGCTGTCCGACTGGAACCTCGCGCCGACGATCGCAGAGTCGACGTTCGCGGCCATCGCGCCGGAAGGGGCGCAAAGAGTGGCGTTCGCGGCGCAGCTTCCGCGCGCCGCAGCCCACTGCGCGCCAGTCAATCTCGAGCAAAGGAGCCAAGTGATGCGGGATTCATTGTTGTGTGGTGTCGCGGCGATACTTCTCTCAAGTGTTGTGCTTCTGAGCCTGCAGGCAGACGCATATGCGGAGCGCGGCCGCGGGGGTGGAGGCGGGGCGCAGGCGGGCGGGGCGCAGGCAGGTGGGTTTTCGCGCGGCGGCGCCGCGTCGCACGGTGGTTTCGCTGGGGGAGGAGGGCAGGCATCGGGTGCAGCTGCGGGAGGGCAGCGTTCGGCATCGGGTGCAGCCGCGGGAGGGCAGAGAGCCTCTGCATCAGCGGGCGGAGCCCAGCAGAGCGCGCAGTCCGCACAGGCACAGCGACAAGGTTCGGCGAGCGAGCGCCAAGGCGACTTGCAGGCGCAGCAGTCGAGCAGTCAGGCGAGCCGGCAAGCCCAGCAGTCGGGCAATCAGGCAGAGCCGGCAAGCCCAGCAGTCGAGCAATCAGGCTCAGAGGTCGACCAACCAGGACGACCGGCAGGCGCAGTCAACGTCCAATCAAGCCAACCGGCAGACGCAGTCAGCGTCCAATCAAGACAACCGGCAGTCCACCGCGACGCAGGCGCAAAGCACGAGAGCATCTACTGCTACTGAGATGCAAAGCACAAGGGCGTCTACCGCCACTCAAATGCAGAGCACGACAGCGTCTACCGCGACTCAAATGCAGGGCAACTATCAAGCCAACTATTATGGTAGCAGCGGCTGCTACAACTGCGGCTGGGACAGCGGCGATGCAGCTGCCGGATTCGTGGTGGGAGCAGTGGTCGGCGGAGCGGTGGTCGCAGCATCCCAACCTAAAACAACAACTGTCGCAACCACGGCTGCACCCGCTCCAAGCCGCACCGCCCTGCAATGTTGCGCCGGTCCCGGTCAGTGGCGTGCCGTATTACAAATGCGGCGCAACTTGGTACACGGCCGGTTATGGCAGTGGCGGTGTGGTGTACATGCCGGTGCCACCTCCTCCGGGGTATTAGCGCTGTGCTCTCGGTGCGAATTCGCTTTGAAAGTGTGTGCGCCAAATTGGAGAGAGCTATGAGAGTACTCGCTGTCGTTACGACGGTTGCGCTCACCCTGCTGATCGGTACAGCGGCCAACGGGCAGCCTCCGCCGCAGGCGACCCCCGAGCAGCGCGTGGCGACACTGAAACAGTGGCTGCAGGCGAGCCAGGCGCAGCTGCGCGCCTACGAGTGGATCGAGACGACGACGGTCGCCAAGGGCGGGGAGGAGAAGTCCAAGACCGAGAAGCGCTGCTACTACGGTGCGGACGGCAAGCTCCAGAAGTTGCCCATTTCGTCCGGCGAATCCGGATCCGGCCGCCCTCTGGCCCGCTGAAGAAGAAGGTCGCGGAGCGCAAGAAGGAGGAGCTAACCGCGTACATGAAGCAGGCTGTCGAACTCGTGCACGCGTACCTGCCACCGGATCCCGCTCGCATTCAGCAGGCCGTAAACACCGGCCGCCTCAACGTGACTCCGCTCGACGGCGGTCGCCGCGTGCGCCTGCAGTTTCGCGACTACTTGAAGGCCGGCGATACGCTCGCTGTGGAAATTGACAACGCGACGAACCGGCTGATCGGGATGCAGGTGTCTAGCTACCTGCAGGATAGCGCCGATGTCGTGCTGCTCAACGTGGGGATGGGCGTGCTGCAAGACGGCACGATCTACACCGCGCGGACGCAACTTGACGCCAAGGCCAAGGATCTCGCGGTTATCGTCGAGAACACCGGGTATCGCCGGCGCGGATAAAAACTCGCGGTCAGTGGTTTTACAGCATCATCCGCTCCGGCGAACGCGCGTTGTCAGCGCCGGTCGCTGAACTCAGTCGTTGTGCGGCGAGGGAGGGCCGCATCAGCATGATGAGTCCGATTGTGGTGGGCATGATCGTGTTCGTTGCACGACTCGCCGGCGCGCTGATCGGCTCCCAGCTGCGTCGCACCTGGTCCCGGCATCACATCGACGAAGAATCGAGGGACACAGTGGAGATGGCCGTCGGTCTGATCGCCACGATCACCGCTCTCGTCCTTGGCCTCGTCACTGCCTCCGCCAAGAGTTCCTTTGACGCTGTCGATACTTCGGTGAAGGAGATCGCCACCGACATCCTCACGCTCGACCGGTTGCTCGCTCGTTACGGGCCCGAGACCAAGGAGATCCGTGTGGCATTGCGGCAGGCGGTTGCGGACAGGATCGACACGACTTGGCCGCAGGAGTCATCTCGGCCCGCCCGCGTGGCGGACCCGTTGGAAATAGCATCGCGCGTTGAGGGCCTCGCCGAAGCGATTCGCCGTCTCGCCCCGCGCGATGACTCTCAGCGGTGCGCTCCAATCCCGTGCGCTGGACCTCGCGGAGAGGCTACTTAAGACCAGATGGCTAGTGTTCACCGCCGGCGGACCGTCAGTCCCTGTGGCGTTCCTTGTGGTCATCGTATTCTGGCTCACGATCTCGTTCACCAGCTACGGGCTGATCGCTCCGCGAAACGCAACGGTTTTCGTACTTCTCCTTGTTTGTGCGCTGTCTGTTGGTAGCGTTATCTTCCTCATATTGGAACTGGGTGAGCCGTTTGACGGCTTGCTCAAGGTCTCGGGAGATGCCCTGAGCTACGCGCATGCCCACCTCAACCAGTAGGAGCATCACGACATCAGCGTTCTTCAGAGGCAGCGCCGGATCAATCGCGACGCCGCCTGACGTATACGCATAACCTGCAATCAGGAAGTTGAGGCCGATCGGCGTATTCGAGTATGCCCGTGGCTCCAGATCCTGCGCTGCAGCGCTCGACGTGCTCGTCACGAGGACCAGCGCGACGAGCACTCGGCTGGCGTACGCCAAGGCCGATTCACAGCGCCCGCCGACAATCAGCATTTGCAGTGAAACCTCCAATCGGGGGCACGGCATCGCCGAACCGGTCACTTGAACGGCCGCGCGGCCGGCCCCGCCGCGCTTCTCGGGCCCGGTGGCATGCGATGCGGCGCCTAATGTGCGGGCGTGCCGCCGAGTTCGCGCAAGAGCACCTCGTAGTCTTTCGACTCGCGCAGCAGCCGGCCGGCGATTTCGCGCAAGCGGTCGACAGCCTCGGCCGGAAGCACGAACGTCGTCGGCAAGTCGAAAAAATAGGCGCGCTCCTTCGGGTCGGGAATCGCATCGAAGCTCACGTCGATCGCTTGCAGCGTCAGATCCGGTACGCGCGCCTCCGCCTCCGCCTGGGTTGCACCCGCGAGGCGCGCTCGCGCGATCAGCAGCTCGCGATGCCGCGACCAGAGCTCGGCGCGATCTTTCATCGTTTCGACGGTTTCGAACGAATACCGCTCGATCGGCACCCCCGAGGACTGCAGCAGCTGCGCGACAAACCCGGGGGGCGACTCGTGACGGTCCCACTCGGTGCGAGGCGAGGAGCGGGCGTTCACGACCAGGACCACGAACCGCCGAACGACGCCGAATCCGACCTGCTCGCGAAACGCCGCGCTCGCTGCGAGCTCCTCCATTGCCTCCAGCACGCCGCGCACGCCGATGTTGTCCCCGACGCCGCCGTCGACCAGGTGGATGTACGGTCGCTCCTTGCTGTTCTGGAACGCCTGCATCTCGTTGTAGCGCTGCACGGCGCGTCCCGACGGACGCGCTCGATGCTCTGGGTTGGCGACGTCCCGGACCCAGGCCGGGTACTGGTATCCGCACGTGCCGCCGTAGTTGTTGAACGTCACTGCCGACAGCACGACCGGAACCGCGGAAGACGTGGCCGCCGCGCGCGACAGGCGAACCTTGTTCAGGTCCGAGCAAAGCAGGTCGAAATCGTTCTGGAAGAAGGCGAACCGCGATCCCGTCGAGAAGTCGGTACCGGTGGCGATCGCCATAGGCGCCTGCTTGTCCAGAAGATCGGCGAAGGTTGCGCCGCCGAATAGGATCTCGTCGTAGTAGTCCGCGGCGAGCTCCGAACGCCCGGCGCTCCCGCCGATGAACCTGTTCCAGTAGTACGGGTTGAGGGTGCGCGACAGCAGCGCGCCCTGCACGTCGCGCTTGAGGAAGCGTTCCTCGTACTCGGAGAACAGCTGCTCGCCATAAAGCGCGTACGCGAGCGCGGTGAAACTTCCCCCCGACACACTGGTGATCATGTCGACTTCGTCGATCAGTCGGCGGCGCTGACCATCGATGACGATCTCGGTGCGACGGAGCTCCTCCAGCACGCCATATGAGAACGCCGCGGCCCGAGTGCCCCCGCCGGAGAACGAGAGCACGAAGAGTGTGTGCAGGTGGTTGTTCTGGCGCTTCGGTAGCAAGAGGTACGGTCGATAACCCGCCTTCGGATCGACTTGGGTGATCGGCTCGTTGATCGGCCGGCTGGCGCAGCCAGCCAGCACGATGGCCGAAATGAGGCAGGCGACGGCGCAATGGAGTTGCATGGGTATCGCCTCTCGCAGCTCTTGGGACGGATGCTTACGCTTCATCCGCACGCGAGCAGGCGAGTTTACGCCGCCTATGGCGGTGTTTACGTCAGCGTGGCACTGATGTGGTTGTGGACGGTTGACCACGATCTCGTTCACGAGCTTCGGGCTGCTTGCCGCGCGAAACGCAACGGTTTTCGTAGTTCTCCTTGTTTGTGCGCTGTCTGTTGGTAGCGTTATGTTCCTTGTATTGGAGACTGGGTGAGCCGTTTGACGGCTTGCTCAAGGTCTCGGGAGATGCCCTGAGCTACGCGCATGCCCACCTCAACCAGTAGGAGCATCACGATCTCGTAGCCTCAGGGAGCGCCCAGCAACAGATAAATCGTGCGATTTTTGCCGCCGCCGGTTGCGGCACCAAGGAACAACGGACCGATAAACGTTTCGGCGCCGATGTAAAGCGAAGCCGACCACAGATTGCCTGTTGACGATCGACCGTCGTAGAGGTCGTTCACGCGCCCGCCCTCGACCGAGCCGCCTGCGTAGATGCCCGATCCGATCAGTGAGGGCAGCTGGTGAATCCGATGGTAATAGCGGACGTTAGCGAATGCCATTGACTGACCGGAGAATTGACCGATCTGATAGCCGGAGAGCCGGAATGGGCCGCCGAGTATGAATGGATCGTACGGAGGAAGGTTTGATCCAGCGCTGGTGCCGCCCAGGATCGTCGCGGTCAATGTGTGTGGGCCGATACTTGCCGCCGCGGTCAATAGGCCTTCGTAACGCTGATATGACTCGTCTGCGCCAAGCGCGCTGGCCGTACTGAACGCAGTTAGCGCAGCGCGATGACCGCTACGTGGGAACCATGGCCCGTCCAACCGATCGCCGACGACACGCATGCGCACGCCACTCGCGTTTGCCTTGATCTCAGGCAGTACCGGTGGTCCAGTCTGAACCTCGGACCGAACGTCACGATAGAGCGGTCCAATGCGCACTTCGCCCCACGTGCCGAGTGTCGCGCCGACGTCAAGGCCAAGCCGGCTCTCGCGTGCTAGGTACTCGGCGATCCGATCGTCATTGACAAAAACGGGGCGTGTGTACTGGCCGACCTGCCCATAGCCAGCGCCAAACAGCCGCCCGCGCGCTTCGAACGGCTGGTAGAACTCGCTGAACAAATAGGTGTTCTGCCCCACCTGGGCTTCTGCGACGAACTCGCCGCCAAGCCGATTGACCCAGGTGCGGCGATAGCTGATCAGTGCATTGAAGATCGCCTCGCCCTGAAAGTCAGACGCAAGGCCGAGACCGAAGCGCAAATAATTCGGTCCGATTTCCTTCTCTCGAACGTGAATCACCAGTGCACGCGAGCCGGGTCCTTGCTCGATCCGGTAATCGACCGCGTCGAAATCGCCGCGCCCATAGATCCGGCGCAGATCGGCAGCGATCTTGTCTTCGGACAGTTCCTCGCCCGGTTTTGATTCGATCAGCGCGGCAAGGACCTCGGGGCGCGTTCGCTCGATACCTTCGAATCGAATTTCATCGATTTTTCCGAGTGTGTGCTTCTCAGCGAGCTGCGTCTTGCGCAGCGACGCATATTCGTTCTCGGAAACGCTGTACCGGCGCAGCGAATCGGCCATCGCGCGCGCCGTAGCCTCGCCGATTTTTATCGCCTCCTGCGAGCGGTCGAAGCTGCCGGCGGAAATATCTCCAAGGTCCGGCTGTATCAGGACATCGCGCGGTCCAAGGCTCTTTAGCTGCCGGTCAACGTTGTCCTTGCCGAGGAAATTGATCAGCTGGACGACAATGGTCAGAGCCGACGTGATTTCCGCGCGCGTCAGCGGCGGAGTCTGGATATTTACCGCGATGATCACATCGGCGCACATCTCGCGCACTTGATCGATCGGTAAGTTATTGGCAATGCCACCATCAACCAGCAGTCGGCCATCAATCTCCACCGGTGAGATCGCACCCGGGACGGCCATGCTGGCTCGCAGCGCTTGAGCGAGACTGCCACGCGAAAGGATGATGGCTTCGCCCGATTCGATGTCCGTTGCCACGGCTCGAAACGGCACCGGCAACCGCTCGAAGTCCCCCACAGCAGCGGCGGGTTCGGTGAGTTTGCGAATCAGGCTTTCAATCGAGACGCCAGCGACCAGTCCTTTCGGCAGCAACAGCGTCCCGTCGCGCAGTCCGAACTCCGGAGCAAAGAGATTCTTGTAGTCATCGAGTTTGCGCCGAATCGCAATCTCACCACGCGGAGGACGGTCGACGAACACATCGTTCCAATCGGTCTCTGTCACCAGCCGCTGCATCTCAGCGGGTGTAGCACCGGCCGCAAAGCCGCCACCGACGATAGAGCCCATGCTGGTGCCGGCCACACAATGAACGGGCACACGCAGTTCTTCGAGTACTTTCAACACGCCGATGTGCGCGGCACCCCGCGCGCCACCGCCGGATAGCGCAAGGCCGATCTTTGGACGTGACGCCGCCGGATCTGCTACGGACGTCGCGCTCTGCGCATGCAATTCCGCCGACACGGCCGGTAAAGTCACGCATGCAATCAGAAGCCAATGCAAGAGCCTGCGCGAGAGTCGTTTCATGGAGATGATGGGATGCGCCGAACTCATCAAGCCGATTGTGACCCGGCCCTGACCATTATTCCGCGGTGCAGCCCGCAGACCAAGCTACAATCAGGCACAGCGCGCGATCACAACGTTCCACGTCGAATAGTCGCTGATGAGGGTCGCAAAATCGCCCTTGCGAACTGACGCACCCAACCGATTGACGCATCGCATCGGCCGGTCGGTTCTTGCGGCGACTCGAGCGCTCATCTTGGTCGTGCTCGTCGGCTGGGCCACGCTGGCCATCTATTACTCGAACCTGCCATGGCCATGGCTGCAGTCGTGCTCGCAGTCGCATTCCTCGGCTTCAGCGTCTGGGCCTTATGGTTGACCAAGCGGTCATACATGTCCTGGATGTTCGCTGGACTGTTTGTCGTGGTGGCCGTGAGCTGGACTTTCATCGAGCCTTCGCACGATCGCCCGTGGCGACCCGATGTGGCGGTGATGCCGCGGGCGATCATCGACGGCGATCGCGTGCGCTTCACGGGGTTCCGCAATTTCGACTACCGCAGCCGGGACGACTTCACGGCGCGATACGAGGAACGCGAGGTGCAACTCTCGCATCTGACCGGAGTGGATTTCTTCATCTCCTATTGGAAAATAGGTCCGGTTGCGCACACCTTCGTGAGTTTCATCTTCGACAATGCGCCGCCCGTCAGCATTTCGATCGAAATTAGACCGGAAGTGGGAGAGAGCTTCGATCTGCTTGCCTCGATGTTCAAGCAATTCGAGCTGATCTATGTCGTTGGAGATGAGCGAGACATCGTGCGCGTTCGCACCAACTATCGGGACGAAGACGTGCTTTTGTACCGCATTGACGTGGCGCCTGCCGATGCGCGCCGGCTCTTCGAGGTTTATTTGCAGCGGATCAATCAGCTCGCCGATCAGCCCGAGTTTTACCATTTGCTGAGCAACAGCTGCACGATCAACATCATTCGTTACGCGAATGCCGCGGGCCGCGTCGGCGGTTACGATATCCGCCACTCGCTCAACGGGTTGATCGACGGGTATCTCTACGCGTCGGGCGGGATCAAGTCGACATTGCCTTTTGCCGAGCTGCGGCAGCGCTCCTGGATCAACAACGCTGCGCAGGGTGCCGGCAACACGGAAGACTTCTCGCGGCGGATTCGCGCGTCTCTACCTACCGTCGGGCCGTGAACAAGTACAGATCGCGTCGCCCGGCAACTCCGCCGTAGCCTCGCCTCCCGCAATCAGAGGACGGTCTGTCTTACTTCGGCTTGACGTACTTCGCAAGATCCGGAAACACACCCACAGCCAGTTCGTCCAACACCGGCTTCAGCGTGTCAAACGTGACGACTTTGCGGTCGCCAACCTGGCTCAGGCGCTCGCCTGTCGCCATCCGCACCCTCAGCGCCAGCAATTCGCCCGTGACGCTGTCCGTTGCCTCGACTTCGCCCTCCATGAACGCGCGTTGCGGCGTACCCGACGCGCGCCTTGAGGCCATGGTGGCCACGAGGGCGATGGGGACGTACTGGTAAGGCTTAAGGCCTTCGTCCTGCGCCGCGACTCCGGTGACCGCGCCGCGAATCCGAAGTACCCCCGGCCCGGCACGATCGACCACTCTGAATCGCTGGCTGAGTGACCGCTTAAAGACGTCGTTGGAGTAGGCGAGAATTTGCCGCAGCGTCTCGGCGCTCACCTGCTCGGTGGGCCTCGGCTCCGGGTAGAAGACGAGCGGATCCAACAGGATCGCATCGTAGTTGGCGGGCGTGAGCTTGGGACTCACCCAGGCTCGAATGGTATTACCCTGGGCGTCCTTGGTTTCCTGCAGGTTGGAATAATCCCGTAGGAAGCCCGAACCCTCGCTGACACCGGTCTTAGTCGCGCATGCTCCGAGGATCACTGCGAGGACGAACGACGCCCGCCTTGCTTGCGATCGATTTGTTCATGAATTGTCCTCCTGTTAATCAGCGCAGAGCAGTCGAACCTTGCGCTCGGCCCTGGCGAATGCTTCGTCATCCTTCGACTTCAACACTTCGTCCTTTGCCGCGTTGCAGGCCGACGCGTCACGTGTTGCGTTAGGAGGAGCTTTGGCGCCTGGCGCGCATTGGCGGTCGTCCGCCAACCGCAGGTTCACGTACGCGCCGCGCTCGACCGCGACACAATCACCAACACGCATCCCCGCCTCATCAGTGACCACTGTCACGGTCGACGTGCCACCCATCAGAATCGTGTATTCGAACGCCTGCTTGGCGCTCGCACGCTTCGCGATCTGTTGTCCCGCCACGCCACCCGCGACGCCGCGCAAAGCCTGGTTGCTGCCCGACTGATTCCTGCCGGAAATGAGACCGATCGACCCACCGACCAATGCGCCAGCACCTTGTGCCTGAGGGTTCTCCACGGTAACGGGTTTCACCGCAGTGATCTTTCCGTAGTTGACGCTGGACTGCGCCACCGCCGCGCCGGTCGTAAGCGTCCATCCGATGAGCGCGCAAACATATAAGTCGAATCGAATTGTCATCAGACTCCCCCAAGCCGTAAGAACTCCTACAGGCAGATCGTTTGTAGTCTATGCGCCGGGATGTCGATCGTCGAGGCGAGTACTCCGAACCGGAGCAGCGTCAACTTGGGATGCGGGTTGAGCAAGCCGAGCGCGCAGTAACTTGATGACCGTTAGATGACACTTGAACGCAGCGCCCAGCCGAGCATCAGCACACTGACCGCAGCAAGCCAGCTACCAATCGCGCGCAGTGGGCCCGGCACGCGGAAGCTGCGCCGCGAACGCTCGTGTGTGATATCCAGCGATTGCAAGAAGATCGCTGTACTACGACAATCCCCGGGACGTTATCCGAGGTCGATTCTGGAGGGGACAATGAGCAGCGATGCGCCGCACGCAGACGTTCGAGATCGATTCAACGTTCGCCTATTCCTCGCAATGTTGCTCGGCGCGGGCATTTGCGGTTCGCCGCTGCTCGCCCACGCGCAGAAGAACCCGTTGCGCGACGTCTTTTTCGGCGAGACCCACCTCCACACGAGTTGGTCGTTCGACGCCTACGTCTTCGGCAACACGCTCGCTGGTCCGGAAGAGGCCTATCAGTACGCGTTAGGCAAGCCGATCAAGCATCCCGCGGGCTACATGGTCCAGATGAAGCGGCCGCTCGACTTTCAGGCCGTGACGGACCATTCGGAATACATGGGCACGGTCAGGCTCGCGAACGACCCGCAGCTCGGACTTGAGCAAGCTGCCGATCGCCGAGAAGCTCAGGGTCAGGAGCAAGGAGGATATTCAGAAGGTCTATCTCTTCCTCGCCACTTCCATCGTCACGAACGAGCCGATCCAAGGAGTTGACCAGCCCTGAGGTCGCCGGGTCTCGTGTGGAAGCGAGTCGTCGAAATCGCCGACAAGTACAACCAGCCGGGAAAGTTCACGACCTTCGCCGCCTACGAATGGAGCTCGACGCCGGACAATCGCAACCTACATCGCAACATCATCTTCAAGGATTCGAAGAAGGTTCCGACGTTGCCGTTCAGCGGCAATCGACTCGGACCAGCCGGAGGATCTGTGGAACTGGATGGATCGGCAGCGCAAGGCGGGCAACGAGGTGCTGGCGATCTCGCATAACGCGAACCTCTCCGACGGCGTCATGTTTCCGCTGGAAGTCGACCGCAAGGGCCGGCCGATTGACGCGGCGTGGGCGCAATCGCGAGTCAACAACGAGCCGCTGTCCGAGATCCAGCAGCTCAAGGGCGCATCGGAAACGCATCCGGCGCTTTCGCCCAACGACGAGTTCGCCCGGCACGAAATTCTGGAGTATCTGCTGGGCGGGATCGATCGCGCGCCCAAGCTTTACGGCAGCTATATCCGCGAGGCATACCAGAACGGCCTGGCGATGCAGGACACGCGCGGCTACAACCCGTACAAGTTCGGCCTCGTCGGTGCCGGCGATACGCACAGTACCGCGACGTCGTATACCCAATCGAACTTTTTCGGCGGTCATGGCTTGCTCGACGCAACCCCACAGGGCCGACTCAGCGGCGAGAAGCATTCCGGTATGACATCCGACAAGTTTTCGACGGCCGGACTAGGCGGCGTGTGGGCCGAGGAGAACACGCGCGAGGCGATCTTCGCGGCCATGCAGCGCAAGGAGACCTTCGGCACCAGCGGCGTGCGGATCAAGGTGCGGTTCTTCGGCGGCTGGGACTTTGCGCCCGCCGTCCTGCAAAACAAGGACTGGGTCAAGAGTGGGTACGCGAACGGCGTACCGATGGGCGGTGACCTGCCGGCCGCTAAGTCGAGGGCACCGACGTTCATCGTATGGGCCGTCAAGGATCCCGATGACGCCAACCTCGATCGCATCCAGATCGTCAAGGGATGGACACAAAACGGACAGATTTTCGAGAAGATCTACAACGTCGCCTGGTCGAGCCGCAAGCTTGGCGGACAAGTCTCCGATACGCAGGTGCGCAACGGTCGAGCCGAGCTCCCGCCCGTGGGCAATACCGTCGATGTGAAGAACGCCACGTACGCCAACTCCATCGGCGCAGTCGAGTTGAAGTCGGTCTGGACGGACCCGAACTTCGACCCCAGCCAATTCGCTTTCTACTACGCACGGGTGCTGCAGATCCCGACGCCGCGCTGGACGACATACGACGCGAAGAAGCTCGGCGTCCTGCCGCCGAGCAACGTTTCCGCGACGGTTCAGGATCGGGCGTGGACTTCACCGATCTGGTATTCGCCGAGCGATCAAGCGCGCAAGGTTGCGAAGCCTGGAACCACGGTCGCGGACTTGCGGCAAAAGGGGGCCGTAGCGCTGGACGATGCGCAGTTAAAACAACTGATCGTCGGAAAAACCTTCAAGGTCCGCAACACGGTCACCGGACAACGCTTGGAAATCCTGTACGGAACGAACGGGCGGCGCCTGATCGTCAGCGTTGACGGGAAGCAGCCACCCGCCGGCCAATTGGGCGACGTGTTGCACAGCGGCGAGCTCGGATCGCCGGCACAGTACGAGATTCGCGGCGGCAAGATCGTCACCACGATCGCGGCACGCCGTTCGAGGTGACGCTGTACAAGCTTGGCGACAAGTACATTGCCGCACGCAGCAACGAGTTCGGGTACGCCAACTACGAGATCGAGTAGAGCGCCATGCGCACCTCGCCGAAGCGCTGGTTGCGCGAGCCGTTGCTGCATTTCCTGGTCATCGGCGTGTTGCTGTTCGCTGCGTACCGGATGCTGCACCCCGAGGTCTCCCGAACGGCCGAGGTCAATCGCATCGAGCTGACCGAGGACGATCTTCGACAGCTCGAGGTCGGCTGGACTGCGCAATGGCGCAGGCCGCCGACATCGGAGGAGATGCATCGACTCGTCGAAGGCCGCGTTCGCGAGGAGATCCTGTATCGCGAGGCTCTCGCCCTCGGCCTCGATCGCGGCGACACCATCGTCAAGCGAAGACTGGCGCAGAAGATGGAATTTCTCGTCGGTGATATCTCGGCTGTCCGCGATCCAACCGCGGACGAGTTGCGGGCGTGGTATGTGACGAACGGGGACCGCTTCGCCGAGGCGGGTCGGCGGTCGTTCCGGCACGTGTATTTCTCTACCGATCGCAGGGGCGATCAGGCACGCGCGGACGCGATTCGGGCGCTCTCCAAACTCGCCGACAAGGCGGTCGATTCGCCGGTTGTCGGCGCCGTTGGTGATCCCTTCATGTTTCAGGATCACTACGGCGATCGCTCGCCTGAACAGATCGCTTCGATATTCGGAAGCGCGTTCGCCGCGGCGGTCGACCAGGTCCGACCCGGCTCCTGGCAAGGCCCCATCGAGTCGGGCCTCGGCTGGCACCTCGTGTTCGTTAACTCGGCAACACTCGGACGCGCGCCCTCATACGACGAGATCGAAGGGGAGATCAAGCGCGGATGGATGGAGGAACAGCGCGCGTTAGCGCGGCAGCGTGCCTTCGAGGCGATGAAGTCGCGCTACGAAGTCCATCTGCCGGAAGCGCGAATTGCGACCGTCACACCTAAACCCGATACGAGCTCGGCCCGGTGATCGACGGGGCGCGCGCCTTTCGATGGCTTGGGCGGTTGCTGGCCGGGGCGGTAGTCGCCGCGATTGCAAACCACGCCGCGATTGCACATGAAGCGCGACCGGCGTACCTCGAGTTGACGGAGACGCTGCCTGATCGTTACGACGTCGTCTGGCGCACACCCGTTTCCGCCGGCGTTCGACTGCCGGTTGTCCTACGGTTTCCCGATGAGGCGAAAAACCTCGTCGAGCCGCGGCTGCACGAGCTCCCTGACTCGATTGTCGAGCGCCGGATCATTACCGCGCCGGGCGGCCTCGGTGGCAAGCGCATCGAATTTGCGGGATTGCAAGGCACGATAACCGACGTGCTCGTGCGCATGCAGACGCACGATGGCGTAGTTTCAACGGCACTCGTTCGTCCATCACGCCCTAACCTGGACATCGTTGCCACGCCCGGCGCTGCGACGGTCGCAACCGCATACCTCGTGCACGGGATCGAACACATCCTGCTCGGCTACGACCACCTTTTGTTCGTTTTGGCGCTCATCCTCATCGTGCCGAAACTGCGGGTATTGGTCGCGACAGTCACCGCCTTCACGCTGGCACACTCGATCACGCTTGCCTTGGCAACGCTCGGTTTCGTGCACGCGCCGGCACCACCGACGGAGGCAGCCATCGCACTCAGTATTCTTCTGCTGGCTTGTGAAATCATGCGTTCGTCTTCCGGCCAGCCCAGTTTCACGGCGCGTTGGCCCTGGTTCGTGGCGTTCGCGTTCGGGCTACTACACGGTTTCGGTTTCGCCAGCGCGCTGGCGGAAGTCGGCTTGCCGAAGGGCGACATTCCGCTCGCGTTATTCGCGTTCAATGTCGGCGTTGAGCTGGGACAACTCGCGTTCATCGCCGCAGTACTCATCGCGTTGGGCCTCGCACGTCGAATTCCGGTTCCTGGCGCGGTGTCGCGCCAGGCGAAGCCCATCGCGACTTACGCGATCGGCAGCTTGGCGGCATTCTGGTTTGTCGATCGCGTTGCCGCTTTCGTGCCGTGACGTGCGACGGCCGTGATACCTAGTGCGATGCAATCGGCGGCTTGATCCAGGGGTTCAAAGCCGCCCTCGACTTCTATTTCAAGACCGTCCGCGCGTTAACCGGATTAAGCGGCCGATTGTTCGGATGCCCGACCGTCTTCGCGAACAGATCGATCTGCGGCTTGGATGCAGTCGCGACCTTCTTCAGCACCAGCCATCGCACGCCCTCTGAACACGGCGGCGTGGTCAGAGAACCGTCAAAGCGGTAGTAACCGCGCTCAGCGGGCAACAACTGCGCGACGCTCATGCCCGCAGGCAGCGGATTCTTGTCGCCGGTCTTGGCCGGCATCTTTTCCCACAGCCTCGTCAGTGCCGCGCTCGGGGCGCCTTCCTGAAACATCACCGCGACCACCGCAAGATTGCCGTCCTTGTCCGCATGCACGAGATGGGCTTCGAGCGGGTATTGCTTGCCGTTGATCTTGTTCTCGCTCGGCGCATGAAAGTGGAATTGCTTCAGCTCAAACTCGCGTCCGTCCACGGTGAGCGAACTGCCCGGTGCGTAGTTGACTTGGATCGTGTGGCCGTTATTAACGATTTCCTGCGTGCCCGCCGAATACGTGAACTTGAGCGGCTTCAGGTCGGCTTCGACAAATCCGGTGAGGTCGATCGGAGACTGGTTCTTACCGAGCGCGCACATGACGAACTTCGGATCGAGCTTCGACCAGTTCTGCGGTCCTTCCTCGCCTTCGTAGCCCCAATGCTTCTGCGCGAATGTGTTTGTCGAGCACAGCACGGCAGCCGCCGCGAGCGTGATTTGCCAAGTCAGCGATTTCGATTTCATCGTTTGCTCTCCTTCGACTTGGACCAACAACCGTACCCGCGCGGGTGCAGCGGCGTCTTCGCACTTCTCGACATGCAAGCGATACACGCGAATATGTACCGTTGATGACAAGCCGTCGACGCACCGCCGTCACTGAGGCGCTTGCCTCCCGCAGCTTTCAACGCGTGTTGCGAAACGGTGGGCGAGGAACCTCGACGAAGTCGACCGCGAGGGTGTACGCGTAATCGCGTATAAGAAAAGCGTTCAGCCCGGCTCGGGCACACTTGGTTCGGCAGCAACCAGCAACCGCGAATCGACGATCTTCACTTCGAACGTGTCGGCACGGAGCGCGGGTAGTGCGGTCAGTCGGCCGGTCGCGAGGTCATAACGCCATCCGCAGCTGCTGCAGCTGACGCTCGCCTCAGCGACCACACCGGACGCCAGCGATGCTCCACAGCGAATGCAATGATCGTCAATGGCGAGAATGCGTCCGTCCACATTGAACAGCGCGATGGCGACATCGGAGATGCGCGCGACGGTCGCCGCTCCGACCCGAGGTCGATTCGGGGTTGCCACCTCGACGAACGTACGCTGAGTCACTGTGCCGCCTCAGAGCCAATCCGTTTGCAACTTTCCGGATTTCTGCCTCTCTTGTCCTCTCGCTTCTCGACAGTTAAGGCATCCCCGGTTTGGGTGGCGCTAGCAAACGGTAAGTTGATTCACTGCTACCGATGACCCGCAGGGGGTGGCAGAATCGAAATCAATCGCTGGTAGCGTGTAGCGATGGACGACCTACGATATTTAAAGACACCCGCTCCCAGTGCGTCGTACTACGAGAGATGGGGGCAGCGCGTAGGCGGCTTCGCAAGTCTGCCCGCCCTGATTCGTGAGCTTGGAGCCGATCCGTTTGCCCTGTTGGCTCATGTGGGCATAGCTCCGGAAGCCATCGCTAATCCCGAAGGCCAAATTCCGTATCAGGCGCTGGTGGCGCTGTTGCGCGAAGCCGCCCTCAAAACTGCCTGCCCGCACCTGGGTCTATTGGCCGGGCATATGTGGCATCTTGCCGATCTCGGTGTTCTAGGCGAGGCCATGCGTCATTCGCCGTCGGTCGGTCGTGCACTGCAGACGTTGACCGCGTACCACCACGGGAGCAGCGAGGGCGGCCTCCCGTTTCTGATCGAGCGCGAAAGTTCCGCGGACCTGGGCTATGCGATCTGCCATCCGGCGGTCGTAGGCGCGGACCAACTCTACGACACAGCATTGGCGGTGTGCATGAACTTCATGCGTGAACTGTGTGGCCCGGGATGGATGCCGTCGGAAGTCTTCCTCGTGTACGCGAAACCAGACAATGTCGCTCACCACCGCCGCTTCTTTAAGGTGTTGCCGCATTTCAATGCCAGCTTCTGTGCGCTCCGGTTTCCGGTTAAACAGCTGGATATGCCCGTCGTCGGTGCGGACCCGGAGCGGTGGCGAGCCGCCTTGCAACGATTGCTCGCACAGCATCAGCGCAGGCTGCTGCCGCAGGTGTACCGTGTGGCACGTCGGCTGCTGATTGACGAGCGGCACTCCGGCGATGAGATTGCTCACATGCTGTCGATGCATCGGCGCACGTTGAATCGGCGGCTGCAAGCCCGGGGCACTTCGTTCCAGGCGGTGCTCGACCAAGTGCGGTTTCAAATGGCGCGCGAACTGCTCGCTTCAGACATCGCCCTCGACGACATTGCGGCGATACTCGGCTACTCGGCCGTAACTCCGTTCATGCGCACGTTCCGGCGCTGGTCTGGAACGACGCCCGGCCGATGGCGTCGCGCGCTCCGGGGGGAGTCGGGCAAGTCAACAGTCGATCCTCTCGGCCATCCGCACTCATATCGGCGAGCACAAAGGTCTTCTGGTGCCGATGCCTCAGTAGCCTAGTTGTACGCCTGCGTCGATTCCGACAGCGCGCACTGCTGTCCGCCTTGCTCGGCGAATTGCAGCAGATTCGAGCCGCGCTACGGGCCATGCGCGAAGGCGACACCCAAACAGTCACCCGTTGAATCAAGTCGCGATTTGATACTGTTCGCCAGCAAGGCATGGCAACCACATCGTTTCTGCTGCCGATCGAGTTCGACCTCGCTGCCACATTTCTGATGGCGATGACAGGCGTATGGGCCGCAAGCCGGCGTGGCTACGATGTGATCGGCGCGTTCACACTGGCCTTCGTCAGTGGTGTGGGCGGCGGGCTGCTCCGCGACAGCGTCTTTCTGTCGCAGCCGCCGGCGGTGATGCAAAACCCACTTTATCTGTTCGCGGTACTTGGCGCGGTCTTGATAGGCGTGCTGTTTTACCGCCTCGCGCTGCGCTTCGAGCGCCTCGTCGCTTACGTGGACGCGATAGCGCTGGCGGTCTATGCGGTCGTCGGAGCCGATAAGTCGTTGGTGGCGGGCTATGCGCCGGTGGAGCCGTCGTCATTGGAATGACCAATGCGGTGGGAGGCGGATTGCTGCGCGATATCCTGGTTCGAGAAGAGCCGTTGCTGTTTAAGCCGGGCCAGTTCTATGTGCTCGCGGCCCTCGGTGGCTGTGTGCTGTTCGTCGTGTTACTACGCCAGTACGGCCTGCCAGTGCAGCAAGCCGCCTTCGCTTCCATCGGCACCACGCTGCTGCTGCGGCTGCTCGCCATCCGCTTCAACTGGCAAACTTTCGCCGTCACCGAGTGGCCGCAATACTGGTGGATGCCTTGGCGCCGGAAGCATCGTCCGTCAGACTCGACACAACGCGAAGAGTGAGCGGCATCGCGGCCCGAAGCCCAACGGGCTACGGCGACTGCGCTATTGCCCCGGAGCGAGTGTCATGTCCGGCAGCCGGTGCGCGATGCCCTTGTGGCAGTCGATACAGGTCTTCTCCCGGGTGCCCAGATAGGTCGAGTGCATGTACGCGGCGCGCGGACTCTGGCGCGTGAAATCCATGTAGTCGTAACCGTGGCAGTTGCGGCACTCGAGCGAGTCATTCGCCTTCATACGCGCCCACTCGTGCTGTGCGAGCTCGAGACGCTTGTCGAGAAACTTCTCGCGCGTACTGATGGTGCCGAAAATCTTTCCCCAGACTTCTTTTGACGCCTGCATCTTGCGCGCGATCTTGTGCGTCCAGTTGTGCGGCACGTGGCAATCGGGGCATATCGCACGGACGCCGCTGCGGTTGGTGTAGTGAATGGTTCGCTGCAGCTCGGCGTAGGGGTTCTCATTCATCTCGTGGCAGCCCGTGCAGAAAGGCTCGGTGTTGGTGAGCTCCATCGCGGTGTTAAAGCCGCCCCAGAACACGATGCCGGCGATGAACGAGCCGACGACGAGAAAGCCCAGGCTGAAATGGGCGCTCGGCCGGTTGATGACGATCCAGTATCGTCGGGCGATCTCGACGCAGCTTCTTCATGCTATTTCTTTTACCGGGGCTGCGTCCCCTTGCCGGCCGTTCGCTTGATGATGTCATCCACGTCTTCGAAACGGTTTTCAACCAGCGGCCTGGCGTCGAACTGCACGACATGGCATTGCTCACAGAAGTAGCGTCGTGGCGAGATCTCCGCGAGGAAGTTGCCGTCGCGGTCCATGTAGTGGCTGACGCTGACGGCAACCGCTTGCGTCAACGCCGCCCGACCTCTGGCTGTGGCAACTGAGACACGTGTTGATGTTTTGGTCGACCTGGTAGTTGTCGATTTTGTGCGGGATCGTCGGCGGCTGCATCGAGTACGAGCGCTCGCGGCGCACGTCTTTGTTTTCGGGATTACCGAGCGGCTGGCGGCTTCGGCTCATCGGCGATCGCCGTCGGACCGCGCATGCCGTCGATGTGCGTCGCCGTGCCACCCGTACCGTCGACGCGCGCCGTCTGCGCCAGCGTACCGACTGCAATGAGTATCAGCACGGCTGAGACTGCAAAGCGTGTGCGCATGCGGCCTCCTAAACCTTGACGATCTTGCATGCGCACTTCTTGAAGTCGGTTTGGAACGAGATCGGGTCGGTTGTATCGAGCGTGACCTTGTTGATTAGCTGACTCGCATCGAACCACGGCACAAAGACGAGACCGCGCGGCGGCAGGTTACGTCCGCGCGTCTCTACGCGCGTCACCATCTCGCCGCGGCGTGATACGACTTTCACCTCGCTGCCGCGACGCACTTCGAGCTTCTTGGCATCCTCGGGGTGCATGTAGACGACCGCGTTCGGGAAAGACTTGTAAAGCTCGGGCACGCGGCGTGTCATCGATCCCGGAGTGCCAGTGCTCGAGCACGCGACCGGTGGAAAGCCAGAACGGATACTCCTGATCGGGCACCTCCGGTGGCGGCTCGTATGGCAGCGCCCAGATCACCGCTTTGCCATCGGGATTGCCATAAAACTGAAAGCCGGTTCCCTTCTTGACGTACGGATCCGAACCTTCGCGATAACGCCACAGTGTTTCCTTGCCGTTGACCACCGGCCAACGCAGCCCGCGCGCCTCGTGATAGACGTCAAATGGCGCAAGGTCATGGCCGTGACCGCGGCCGAACTCGGCGTATTCCTCGAACAGTCCTTTTTGAAGATAGAAACCGAAGGCTTTCGCTTCCGCGTTCGCGTACTCCGGGTCAATCTGCGATGCAGGAAACTTGTCGACGTCACCGTTGCGGTAGAGAACGTCGTACAGCGTCTTGCCGCGGTACTCGGGCTTCGCGTCGAGCAGCTCCTTCGGCCAAACCTCTTCCATCTTGAAGCGCTTCGAGAACTCGACCAGCTGCCATAGATCGGAGCGTGCTTCACCGGGCGCGTCGACCAGTTGGTGCCAGAACTGCGTGCGCCGCTCGGCGTTACCGTAAGCGCCTTCTTTTTCGACCCACATCGCCGCCGGCAGCACCAGGTCAGCGGCGAGCGTCGTCACCGTTGGATACGCGTCCGACACGACGATGAAGTTTTGCGGATTGCGATAGCCGGGCAGGCCTTCCTGCATGAGGTTCGCGGCCGCCTGCATGTTGTTGTTGACCATCACCCAGTAGGCGTTCAGCTTGCCGTCCTTCAGCATGCGGTTCTGCAGAACGGCGTGATAGCCGGGCTTGTCGGGAATCGTTCCGGCCGGAAGCTTCCAGATCTTCTCGGCCGTTGCGCGATGTTTCGGATTCGTGACGACCATGTCGGCCGGCAGACGATGCGAGAACGTGCCGACTTCGCGCGCCGTGCCGCACGCCGACGGCTGGCCCGTCAGTGAAAATGGGCTGTTGCCGGGAGTCGCAATCTTGCCCGT
>CAWAYV010000032.1:0-64960 GCA_963786295.1 uncultured beta proteobacterium
GCACCCAATGCACGCCGGCGCGCAATGTCAACAAGGTGCCGAGCGCGGGAGCATCCGCCCATGGGTATTGAAGTTCGTGTTCGTTCGGATTCATTTAGCTTGCTCACGCGCCTGCGGCAAGCAGTGCCAATAGCCCTTCGCCATAGCTTGCCAGCTTCTTTTCGCCGATTCCCGAAATCGTGCGTAGCTCGTCGAGCGACTTGGGGCGCACCTGGGCGACCGCTCGTAACGTTTCGTCGTGAAACACAACGAAAGCCGGCAGGCCATGTTCCTTTGCTACCGTTGCGCGCCAGGCGCGCAGCGTTTCGAACAATGGATCATGCTCGTGGGTCGCTGCACTGGTCGCTCGCTGCTTGCTCTTGCGCCGGCGCGGTTGCGCAACTTGATGCCTCAGTTCAATCGTGCGCTCCCCGCGCAGTACTGCTCGACTGGCGTCGGTTAGGCGCAGCACGTTGAAGGTCGCGTGATCGACCTCGACGATATGTTGCGCGACCAGATGCCGCAGCAGCAGACGCCATTCAGCCTCCGTCAATTCCGCGCCGATGCCGAAGGTCGACAGCCGTTCGTGGCCGAACTTTGCGACCTTTTCTGTCTGTTTGCCGCGCAGTACATCGATGATGTGAGTGGCAGCGAAACCAAAGCCGCTGCCGCGTTCGCAGCGGTAAATGCACGATAACAACTTGCGCGCAGCTTCGGTGGCATCGACTCTCTGCGGCGGCATCAGGCAGTTATCGCAATTGCCGCATGGTTCGCTGGTTTCACCGAAATAAGAAAGCAACCGCACCCTTCTGCAATCTGCCGCTTCCGCCAATCCGAGCATCGCATCGAGCTTCTTGCCGGACAATCGCTTGTACAGCGCGTCGGCTTCGGACATTTCGATCAGGCGCCGCTGTTGCACGACGTCCACCAAGCCGTACGTCATCCACGCGTCGGCCGGCTCGCCGTCGCGGCCCGCACGACCGGTCTCCTGAAAATAACCTTCGATGCTCTTCGGCATATCCAGGTGCGCAACGAAGCGCACGTCGGGTTTGTCGATGCCCATGCCGAACGCGATAGTGGCCACGATCACGCGCCCGTCCTGCTGCAAGAACGTGTTCTGGTTCGCCGAGCGCGCCGTCGCGTCCATGCCGGCGTGGTACGGCAGCGCCGGGATGTCGTTGGCGCATAAAAACGCCGCTACTTCATCGACCGTGTTGCGCGCCAGGCAGTAGACGATGCCTGCATCCGCCGGATGCTCGTCGCGGATGAAGCGCAGCAGCTGATCGCGCGGATCGTGCTTTTCGATAATCCGATAGCGAATGTTGGGGCGGTCGAAGCTCGCCACGAAAACGCGCGGATCGAGCAATAGCCGTTGCGCGATCTCCTGGCGGGTCGGAACGTCGGCAGTCGCCGTCAGCGCAATACGCGGCACTGTTGCGTAGCGGTCGCGCAGGATGGCAAGCTGCCCGTATTCGGGCCGAAAGTCATGACCCCATTGAGACACGCAATGCGCCTCGTCGATTGCGAACAGCGCGAGCCCCACGCCTTGCTGGACGTCGCTCAACAATCGCTGGCAGCGTTCACCCGTCAGCCGCTCGGGCGCGATGTAGACGAGATCAAGCTGGCCGGCACGCATGCGCCGCTCGACTGACGCCGCGTCGGCAGATGACAGACTCGAATTCAGGAACGCCGCGCGCACACCCGCTTCCGCCAGCGCCATCACCTGATCCTGCATCAGTGCGATCAGTGGCGAGACGACGACGCCGACTCCCGGGCGCAACATCGCGGGAATCTGATACGTCAGCGATTTTCCGCCGCCGGTCGGCATCAGTACCAGCGCATCCCCACCAGCGCTGACGTGCTCGATCACCTCCGCCTGAAAACCACGAAAGCTGTCGTAGCCAAACGTGTGCTTCAGGACAGACTGGGCAGTGTGGGTGACCATCGGGCAAGCGTAGCGCGGGGTGTGGCGAGCGTAGCGCGAGGCGGTACCATCGCCGCTTTTACAGATCCGGTCGACCGATGAACACGACTAACGCTAGTGAAGCGATTCCGTCGTCACAGGCCTTTACCCTGGTCGGCGTCACCTACGGTTTGTATGGCCTCGGCCTACTTCTGCTTTGGCCGACGCTGATCGGCGTAGTCATCGCCTACGTGAAGCGTCAGGATGTGCCCGAGTTGTTGTCTTCACATTACCGCTGGCTGATCCGCACTTTCTGGTGGTGGGTCGTTGCGTGGACGTTGATTATCGGCGCAATGCTGGCTGTGGTGATTCCGCACGCGCTAGAAGTCGAGAGCGCCGTCGAAACCAGGCAGTATTTCAACATTCCGTGGGAACTGATAGGCGCAGCCGTTCTGGGTGGCTTGGGCCTAACGATCGTCTGGTTATGGGTCGTCTATCGATTGATCCGCGGCGCAGTTCGTCTTTCTGACGGGCTCGCTGCGCCCGGCCGCGCCGCGTCCTGAGTTTCAATGCAACTGCCCGGCCTCGACTTTCATTTAGGCGAAGACGTCGACGCATTGCGCGAAGCTGTGCATGACTTCGCGCAAACAGAAATCGCGCCGCGCGCCACCGAGATCGATCGGACCGACCAGTTTCCGATGGACTTGTGGCGCAAGATGGGCGAGCTCGGTGTGCTCGGCATTACCGTCGAGGAAGAATACGGTGGTGCTCAGCTCGGGTACCTCGCGCATATTGTCGCGATGGAGGAGATCTCGCGTGCCAGCGCGTCGGTCGGACTGTCATATGGCGCGCATTCGAACTTGTGCGTCAACCAGATTCGGCGCAACGGCAGCGCGGCGCAGCGAAAAAAGTACCTGCCGAAACTCGTCAGCGGTGAACACGTCGGTGCGCTGGCGATGAGCGAGCCCAACGCGGGCTCCGACGTCGTCAGCATGCGCCTGCGCGCCGACGCGAAGGACGATCACTTCGTTCTTAACGGCACCAAGATGTGGATTACCAACGGCCCCGATTGCGACGTACTCGTGGTCTACGGCAAGACCGATCCGCAGATGGGCGCACGCGGCATGACCACCTTTATCGTCGAAAAAGGCATGAAGGGCTTTTCGGTCGCGCAGAAGCTCGACAAACTCGGCATGCGCGGCTCGCACACCGGCGAGCTGGTGTTCGACAACGTCGAAGTGCCGATTGAAAACGTGCTCGGCGAAGAAGGCGGCGGTGCCCGCGTGCTGATGTCCGGCCTCGACTTCGAACGTGCGGTGCTCTCCGGCGGACCACTCGGCATCATGGCCGCCTGCATGGATGCTGTTCTGCCTTACGTGCACGAACGCAAACAATTCGGTCAATCGATCGGCGAGTTCCAATTGATGCAGGGCAAGCTCGCCGACATGTACACGACGATGATGGCGTGTCGCGCGTATGTGTACGAGGTCGGCCGCGCGTGCGATCGCGCAACTCCGGAGTCGATGCGCAGCCTGCGCAAAGATGCCGCCGGCGCGATTCTGTATTCGGCGGAAAAAGCGACCTGGATGGCCGGCGAAGCGATCCAGGCACTGGGCGGCAACGGTTATGTAAACGACTATCCAACCGGCCGCCTATGGCGCGACGCGAAGTTATATGAGATCGGCGCGGGCACGAGTGAGATCCGACGGATGTTGATCGGCCGCGAGTTGTTCGCTGAGACGATGTAATCGCATCGTTTGTGATTGAGCCTGTTCACCATCGACGGCAAGCCGTATCCGCACGGCGGCACCACGACCTGCCTGTTGTCGAGCCGTAAGCAATGCACGATGAGCTGTCACTAGACAACACGGTGGATCGAGCGCGGTGTGCCGATTTTTGGGCTGCCTACTGCCGCGCGTCCAAGCTGTCGGAGAGCACGCCTTATCAAGCCTGGTATTTCGGTGACAGCCCACAACTCGCGCACGAGTTGGTCGAACTCGTGTTGCACGGACCAAAGCGCGCAACAGCCGGACTAGGCTGGACAACTGATGCGCTTCCGCACACCGCGGCGGTGCCGGATGGTTACAGCGTCGTGACCGAGTTCGACGGAGCGCCGCGCGCGGTCATACGCACCAGTGGACTCGAGCGTCGTAAGTTTCGCGAAGTCGATGCGTCATTTGCCTGGGACGAAGGCGAAGGAGACCGCACGCTGGAGGATTGGAAGCGTGGCCATTGGCAATATTTCAGCCGCGAGTGCGAGTCGCTCGGACGCGCGATGAGCGAGGACGCCGAGGTGTGCCTAGAACGGTTTGAATTGCTCTATCCGTTCGAGCATGCAATGAATCCGATCGGCTGCGGGCCGCGCATCGTGCCGGCTCACATACCCGGCGGGCTCGCGGCGAGTTGCGCGCTGCAGACTCGCTACTACGCCCGATATCATGGCTTCGGCGCGATATTCGAAGCTGGACGGCTTAGCGATGTCGGCGCGTTTCTCGATCGGTACAACACCGCGCATGACGGCATCTGGCTTGTAGTCGATGGCGGGCGTGTGCATGGATCGATCGTCATCGACGGCGGCGCTCCACCCAGCGGCAGCGCGCAGCTGCGTTGGTTTATCGTCGATGAAGAATTGCACGGGCACGGTTTGGGGCACGCATTGATGTCGGCCGCAATGAACTTTTGCCGGGCACGCTATCGGCACGTTTATTTGCACACGTTCGCGGGCCTCGATGCCGCGCGCCATTTGTATCAACAGCATGGCTTTACATTAATAGACGAACACACCACCACGGCGTGGGGTCCGCCTGTGCTTGAACAACGATTTGAATGGAGTCAGTAAATGCTGGGCTTGACGACCGATCGTCTCGCGCTTTTCACATTGGCATCGCTGGTGCTGGCCGCAACACCCGGCCCCGTATGGCTGTACCTGATTTCTCGCACGTTGGCCCAAGGACGGCGCGCGGGATATTTTTCGATGTTCGGCGTGGCGGCGGGGCTGTCGCTGCACGCGACATTTGCCGCATTCGGACTGACGATCGTGCTACTCGCGGTGCCGTTCGCGTTCGATGCGATCAAGCTGGCCGGTGCTGCCTACCTGCTGTGGCTCGCGTACACGACCGTGCGCGGCGCGGGCTTCACGTTTACGCCGCAGCCGCTGGAACCCGTGCGCGATCGCGTGCTGATACGGCAGGCCTTCGTCGCCGCCGTCGTCAATCCGAAGGTAGCCGTTTTCTATCTGTCGTTGTTCCCGCAGTTCGTCGATCCGACGTCGGGACCGGTGCTGGGTCAAAGTCTGCTACTCGGTGCGATCCAGATCACCACCGCCGCGGCGATGGACGTGTCCCTAGTCACGGTGGCCGGTTTGCTGGCGGCATGGTTCGCGAGAAGGCCACAGTGGCTGCAGTTGCAGCGCTGGTTTCTCGGCAGCGCGTTCGGCGTGCTCGCGGTGTGGCTGGCGTTGACGCCGCGGCACAGCTCGAATTGAACCGCATCGCGGTTCTTTCGCTTACCTGCTGAAAGCTGCTCCTCGTTCGCTTGTCGTCACTGCGCTTTCTCTAGTCCCACCGGTGATTCCGGTGCGCGACAATGCAATCAGCATGGACTCTCCGGATGTCGCCGCCGTTGCCTTCGACCGTTCGATGCCGTCGCCAGCGGCGATCGCGCGCGCGATTCTCGACGGGTTCGACAACCACTACCGGCGCTTTCGTTACGTTGCGCAGCAGGCGAAAGCATTATTCGAGAATGGTAACTGGCACACGATGCGCGAGCGAGCTCGTGAGCGCATCGATTTCTACGATCGTCGCGTACTCGACGCGACGGCGACCATCGAGCGCAATTTCGACCTCGACTCGCTGACCGACGTGGAGCGCGATGCATTATGGCAAGCCGTCAAGCAGAGCTTTGTAGCGTTGCTGGCTGACCATCGACAGCCCGAGTGCGCCGAAACGTTTTTCAACTCGGTGTGCACAAAGCTCCTGCACCGCGATTACTTTCACAACCGTTTTATTTTCGTACGGCCGGGCGTGGCAACCGAGCATATGGATTCCGACCCACCGTCGTACCGCAGCTACTACCCGGCAACCGACGGCCTGAAGAAAGTCCTGCGAAAAATCATCATCGACTTCGGATTGGCTTGTCCTTGGGAAGACGTCGAGCGCGATATCCGGCGCGTCGTGCATGCAGTGATCGACGCCCACCGCGCAGGAGCGGCGTTCAAGCGGCCGTGGCATATCGAGCCTGACTTTCAGCTGCAAATTCTTTCGAACCTGTTTTTCCGCAACAAGGCGGCGTATATCGTCGGCCGCGTGGTCAATGGCACTCGCATCACGCCAGTGGCGGTTCCGATCCTGCGCAACTCGAGCGGAGCGCTGTACATCGACACCGCGCTTTTCACCGCCGATTTGATGACCGTGTTGTTCTCTTTCACGCACGCTTACTTCCTGGTCGACATGGAGGCGCCGGCGGCCTATGTCGATTTCTTGCGCTCGATCCTGCCCGGCAAACCGAGCTCGGAGCTCTACACCAGCGTCGGGCTCGCGAAGCAGGGCAAGACGCTCTTCTACCGCGACTTCCTGCACCATCTGAAGCACTCGTACGACGAGTTCGTCACTGCGCCCGGCATCAAGGGGCTGGTGATGACGGTGTTTACGCTGCCGTCGTACCCGTACGTGTTCAAGCTGATCAAGGATGTGATTCCGCATCCGAAAGACACCGATCGGCCGCGGGTGATGGCCAAGTATCAGCTGGTCAAACTGCATGATCGCGTCGGCCGGATGGCGGATACCTGGGAGTATTCGCAAGTGACGCTACCGCGCTCGCGTTTCTCGGCACCGCTGCTGCGCGACTTGCTGGCGGATTGTGCGAGCATTGTCGAAGTCGACGACAAGACCGTCCTGATCAAGCACGTGTACATCGAGCGGCGCTTGACTCCGCTTAATATCTACCTGACCCATGCCACCGACGAAGAACTCGACCACGCGGTATTCGAGTACGGTAACGCGATCAAGGAGCTGGCTGCAGCCAACATTTTCCCGGGCGATATGCTGTACAAAAATTTCGGGGTCACGCGCTTGAACCGCGTCGTGTTCTACGACTACGACGAGATCGAGTACATGACCACCTGCGAATTCCGTCACGTGCCGCAAGCGCGGCACGACGAAGACGAGATGTCGAACGAGGTTTGGTACTCAGTCGGCGCGCACGACATGTTTCCCGAAAAATGGGGCGTGTTTCTGCTCGGAGACGATCGCATCCGCGCGGCATTCGTCAGACACCATGCGGACTTGTTGACACCGGACTTCTGGAACGCGCGCAAGCAGCGAATCCAGGCCGGGCAGTTGGAGAGCGTCTTTCCTTACCCGCGGAATCTGCGATTCAATGCGCGCTTCGCGGAGCGGCATACGTCAAAATCCGGTTTCTCAATCGCCTAGCTCGATAAACGCACCATGAACGATCCGATCGTTATCGTCTCCGCCGCCCGCACGCCGATCGGCGGCCTGCTCGGGGACTTCGCTTCACTGCAGGCGCACCAGCTCGGTTCCGCCGCGATCAAGGCGGCGGTCGATCGTGCCGGTATCGCGCATGACGCGGTCGATGAGGCGCTAATGGGGTGCTGCTTGATGGCTGGCCAGGGGCAAGCGCCGGCACGTCAAGCGGTGCTCGGCGCCGGGCTGCCGCAGTCGGTAGGCGCGGTGACGTTGTCGAAGATGTGCGGCTCCGGCATGCGCGCGATGATGTTTGCGCACGACATGCTGACGGCCGGGAGCGCCGACGTGATCGTCGCCGGCGGCATGGAAAGCATGACCAACGCACCACACCTGATGGTCAACGCGCGCAAGGGCTATCGCTACGGGGCAGTGACGACGTTTGACCACATGGCGCTCGACGGCCTGGAAGACGCGTATCAACGCGGCAAGGCGATGGGTGTATTTGCCGAAGATTGCGTCGCGAAATACTGCTTTACGCGCGAACAGCAGGACGAATTTGCGATCGCCTCGACCGAGCGTGCGATCAAAGCGAATAACGACGGCAGCTTCGACTGGGAAATCGCGCCGGTCACGGTCCTTGGCAAGGGCGGCAATATCGAAGTGAGCAAGGATGAGCAGCCCTTCAAAGCGAAGCTCGACAAAATCCGCGGCTTGAAGCCGGCGTTCAAGAAAGACGGCACGATCACTGCCGCAAATGCCTCGTCGATCTCTGACGGCGCGGCGGCGCTGGTGATGATGCGGCAATCGAGCGCAAAAGATGGCCGCGCGACCGATTGCGCGCGTGCTCGGGCACACGGTCCATGCCAGCGCGCCCGAATGGTTTTCCACTGCACCGATCGGCGCGATCAACAAGCTGCTGAAAAAAGTCGGCTGGAAAGCGAGCGACGTCGATCTATGGGAAATCAACGAAGCGTTTGCCGCGGTAACGATGGCCGCGATGAGCGAGCTGAAACTGCCGCACGACAAAGTCAACGTACACGGCGGCGCGTGTGCACTCGGCCACCCGATCGGTGCTTCGGGTGCGCGCATCGTCGCCACCCTGCTCGGCGCGCTGAGAAAGACCGGCGGCAAGCGTGGCGTCGCGGCACTGTGCATCGGCGGCGGCGAGGCCACCGCAATGGCTATCGAACTTTTGTAGAGCCCCAGTTCGCACATGTTCGGTACACATGATCTGCCCTTGTTCGTTGCGACCGGACTGGTGTTGAATGCCACACCCGGCGTCGACATGCTGTTTACGCTCTCGCGCACGTTGCAGCACGGATGGCGAGCCGGTATCGCCGCGTCGCTCGGAATCATCAGCGGATGCGTCGTGCACACGATGGCCGCTGCGGCAGGACTGGCTGCGTTGCTGGCAGCGTCCGCCCTGGCGTTTACCGCGATAAAGTGGCTTGGCGCTGCGTATTTGTTGTGGCTGGCTTGGGACATGCTACGCGCCGCCGCCTCCCGAGGCGCTGATGAAGCCATCGCGAGCGCGCATCCGATGCTCCGCGCCGAACCACTCGGTCAGATCTATTGGCAGGGTTTTCTGACAAATGTGCTGAATCCGAAGGTCGCGCTGTTTTTCCTTGCGTTGCTGCCTCAGTTCATCGCGACCAATGCGCCGAATAAGCCGCTCGCATTCCTGTTTCTCGCCGCGGTATTCATCGTCAACGGCACGCTGTTTCTATTTGCGCTGGTCGCGCTTGCACATAGGGTGCGACGCTTCGGAGCGAACCGCACCGCGCGGCGCGTGCTGAACGCGATCGGCGGCGCACTGTTCGCGGCGCTGGCCGTGCGATTGGTGCAGGCTGAGCGCTAATGGCCACGGTATTGATCGTCGGTGCATCGCGCGGGATCGGCCTCGAGTTCGTTCGGCAATACACGGCCGAGGGTAATCGCGTGATTGCAACGCATCGCAAGCCGGAGTCCGGTGCAAAGTTGCGCGAACTGGGCGCGAAGCCGGCAGTGCTCGACATGCTCGACGAAGGCGCAGTGCTGGACTTTGGCGAAAAAATGGCCAGCGAGAAAATCGACATCGTAGTCATCAGTGCCGGGGTCGTCGGCCCTCGCGGCCAAGCCATCACATCGCCCGGGGGTCTCGACTTCGATGCGGTGATGCACACCAACGTGCGTGCACCGATGCAGTTGATTCCGGCGCTTGCGCCTACGTTGATCGCGGCGCGCGGCAAGCTCGCCGTCGTGTCGAGCCGCATGGGATCGCTGTCGCTGATGACGAGCACCGCGAACTGGCTATATCGCGCAAGCAAGGCGGCGCTGAATGCGGCACTGAGGGCGGCGAGCCTCGAGCTCGGACCGCAAGGTGTCGTCTGCATCGCGTTTCATCCGGGTTGGGTGCGTACCGATATGGGCGGCGGCAGTGCCGATATCGACGCCAAGACGAGCGTCGAAGGCATGCGCCGGGTTCTTGCTTCCGCCAACGATTCTTCGAACGGAAAATTCATCAACTACAACGGCGAGCAACTGTCTTGGTAGCAACGTCGTATCAGCGACGCCTGATCTCGTCGGGCTCATCCTTCGAAGCGGCTGCCGGATACAGCCGAGCGGTGGTTGACGGCGACTATGTGCACGTTTCCGGTACAACGGGGTTTGATTACGCGGCGATGACGATCGAGCACGATGTCGTCGCGCAAGCGCACCAGTGTTTCCGCAACGTCTCGGCGGCGCTCGGCGAAGCCGGCTGCACGCTCGACGATGTGGTTCGCGTGCGCTACTACCTGACCGACGTGGCATCGTTCGAGCGCCTGGCGCCGATCTTCGGCCAGTATTTCGCTCACGCACGACCGGCAGCGACGGCGATTGTCTGCGGCCTGGTCGACGCACGGATGAAAATAGAAATCGAAGTCACCGCTCGAGTGGGGTCGACATGCCGGTAGCCGTTTTCGCGACGATGGTTTTCGGAATCTGTTGCCTGCTCGGCGTCGGGTTGGTGGAAGTGGTGATGCGCGACTTTGCCGCCGAGGCCGGTGTGCCGACCTGGGTGTTCATCATCGCTCCCGGTTTGTTGTCGATGTTGTTTGCACTGCTGATGTATCGGAAAGCAGCCAGCGAGATCTCGGGCATTCGGCAATCGTTGTCGCGCGCACTGACCGTTGCGATTCTGACGTGGCTTGTACTGTCGATTTACATCAGTGCTCTGTGGTGTCCCGGGTATCGTGCTGTGAGTTGCACGCGCGACGTGGTGCTTGTCACCACGGTGATCGGCGGCGGGCCGCTGCTCCTTGCTGCACTGATCGCTGGCACCGTCGTCGGCATCGTGTTGAAGCGCCGTGTCGATTGGTTGTCCTACAAAGGCGCATCACGCAAAGCCGCCGAATGAAGTGCGATGCAAACTGACGAGCATCGCCTGTTGCGCGATTCGCTGCGCGAGTTTGCCGCCAACCGCCTGACGCCGTTTGCAGCCGACTGGGATCGCAACGCCACCTTTCCCAAGCAGGCGTTGAGTGAATTGGCCGCACTCGGCGCGTTCGGTATCGCCGTTCCCGAAAAATACGGCGGCGCCGGAATGGATGCCACCGCGACCGCCATCGCGCTCGAAGAAATCGCCTTCGGCGACGGCGCGATTTCCACGATCATCAGCGTAAACAACAGCCCGGTATGCGCCATTCTGCTGGCTTGGGCGAACGAAGCGCAGAAGCAGAAGTACCTGGTGCCGCTGGCGCAGGGACAAATGCTCGGCGCGTTTTGCCTGACTGAGCCGCACGTCGGTTCCGATGCGTCCGGCCTGCGCACTAGCGCCGTGCTCGAAGGCGACCATTGGGTATTGAACGGCGTCAAGCAATTCATTACCAGTGGCAAGACGGCCGACGTCGCCATCGTAATGGCGGTCACGGACAAGGCAGCCGGCAAGCGCGGGATCAGTGCGTTCATCGTCGAAACGAAAACACCTGGCTATGTCGTCGCGCGCCTTGAGGACAAGATGGGGCAGCACGCATCGGACACCGCGCAGATCCTGTTCGAAAACTGCCGGGTGCCGTCCGAGAATTTGATCGGCGAAGAAGGCGCGGGCTACAAGATCGCGTTGGCGGGACTCGAAGGCGGGCGTATCGGCATTGCGTCGCAGGCGCTCGGCATGGCGCGCGCGGCGTACGAAGCGGCTTTGAAATATGCAAAGGAGCGCGAGGCATTCGGCAAGCCGATCTTCGAGCATCAGGCATTGCAATTCCGGCTGGCGGACATGGCAACGCAACTCGAAGCCGCGCGGCAACTGATTCATCACGCGGCCGCGTTGAAGGACGGCGGCGAGCCGTGCTTGAAACAAGCGGCGATGGCGAAGCTGTTCGCTTCGGAAATGGCGGAAGCCGTGTGCTCGAGTGCGATTCAGATTCACGGCGGCTATGGTTACGTCGCCGACTTTCCGGTCGAGCGCATCTACCGCGACGTGCGTGTGTGCCAGATTTACGAGGGCACCAGCGACATTCAGCGGATCCTGATCGCGCGGCACCTGTGAGAGCGATAGGTACACGATGCCACTAAGCGCTACCGAGCGATTTTCCGATCGAGCCGACGCGTACGTGCGCGGCAGGCCAACTTATCCGCAAGCGATCGTTGAACAATTGCAAAAAGTCGGTGCGCTAAAGCAAGGGCACACAGTTGTCGATCTCGGCGTCGGCACCGGACTGTCGGCGGAGCCGTTTCTGCGCAGTGGTTACACGGTGATTGGCGTCGAACCGAATGCAGCGATGCGGACAACGGGCGATCAGCAATTGCGTGAATTCACTGGCTATCGCAGCGTCGCCGGCACGGCCGAAGCGACCACGCTTCCGGACGATGCGGCCGACCTGGTGATTGCGGGCCAGGCGTTTCACTGGTTCGATGTGCCGCGCGCCGCGATCGAAGCGCGGCGCATCCTGCGCCCCGGCGGCTGGGGTGCGTTGATCTGGAACGACCGGCAATCGACAGGCAGCGCATTTCTCGCCGGCTACGAAGCGCTGCTGCGCACGCACGGTATCGACTACGCGAAGTTGCTCCATCGCCATATCGACGAGAAAGCGATCGCGCAATTCTTTGCGCCAGCGCAGACGACTGTCGTCACGTTCGACAACCCGCGAGAGCTCGAGCGCGAAGATCTGTTGGCGCTCGCCCGATCGGCGTCATATCTGCCGCCGCCAGGCGATCCGCGACACGCCGCGATGCTGCTCGCGCTAAATGCCCTATTCGACACACACGCTAAAAACGGCACCGTGCAGATGATGTATCGCACGCGTATGCACTACGCGCAGCTTAACTAGCGCAACGACTGTCTCGAGGATGCGATGCCCAAGCCGATCGAATTTCACTTCGACTTTTCTTCGCCGTATTCGTATCTCGCGTCGGAGCAGATCGAACCCGTAGCCGCGCGCCATGGACGCACAGTGGAGTTCAAACCCGTATTGCTCGGTGCGGTGTTCAAGATTTCGGGCGGCGCACCGTTGACCGAACTGTATGGGCCCAAGGCGAGCTACGCCAAGCGAGATTTCGAACGCTCGGCGCGCTATGCCGGCGTGCCCTACCGGCTGCCGAGCCGATTTCCGATCGCGAGCCTGGCGGCGAAGCGCTCGGTCGTGTGGCTGCAGCAGCATCGGCCTGAATTCGTGGCGCCTTTCATTCATGCGGTGTACCGAGCGTTCTTTGTCGACGATCGCGACATCTCGGACGCGGCCGTGGTCGGCGAGATCGCGCGCGAAGTCGGCATCGATCCGGCCGAGCTCGCCGCCGGTATGCAACAACCCGAGACCAAGGAGCGGTTAAGGGCGCAGGTCGAGCAAGCGATTCAGGCGGGCATCTTCGGTGCGCCGACCATCATCGTCGATGGTGAAGTCTTCTGGGGCAACGATCGAATACCGCAGATCGAGCGCTGGCTCGAAAAAGGGTCGTTCTAGCGCCTCATGCCCGACAGCATGCTGTTTCTGGACGCGACGATGCTGTCGCGCATCCAGTTTGGTTTCACGATCACGTTCCACATCCTGTTCCCTGCACTGTCGATCGGCCTGGCCGGTTTTCTCGTCGTGCTGGAAACACTGTGGCTCACAACGGCCGAAGAACGCTATTGGCGGCTGCTGCGATTCTGGACGACGGTGTTCGCCCTCTCATTCGGCATGGGAGTGGTGTCGGGAATCGTCCTGGCGTATCAGTTCGGAACCAATTGGAGCGGCTTGATGGCGAAGGCCGGCCAGATCATGGGCCCGCTGTTGAGTTACGAAACGCTGACCGCGTTTTTCCTCGAGGCGAGCTTTCTCGGCGTGTTGTTGTTCGGCTGGAAGCGCGTTTCGCGGCGCATGCACTTCATTTCGACCTTGATGGTCGCGCTGGGCACCTGCATCTCGGCGTTCTGGATCATGGCGTCCAACAGCTGGATGCAGACGCCCGCCGGCTACGTCGTGCGCGACGGCATTTTTTATCCGGCCGACTGGTGGGCAATCATCTTCAATCCATCGTTCCTGGTGCGCTTCGCGCACATGCTGATGGCGGCCTATCTATCCACCGCGTTCGTCGTGGCCGGCGTCGCGGCCTGGTACTTATTGAAAGATCGATTCATCGATCTGGCCAAGCCGATGATGGCTTTGGCATTGCTGATGATCGTGCCGCTCGCACCGCTGCAGATTGTCGTCGGCGATATGGCTGGATTGATCGTGCGCGATCATCAACCGGCCAAACTCGCAGCGATGGAAGCGCAGTGGGAAACCGGTGTGATGCCGCTGCGACTGTTTGCGATTCCCGATCAAACCGCGGCTCGCAACCATTTCGAAATCGGCATTCCGAAACTCGGCAGCCTGATCACGCAACACTCGCTGGATGAGCCGGTAAAAGGTCTGCTCGAGTTTCCTGCCGAGGATCGGCCGAGGGTGGCGATCGTGTTCTGGACTTTCCGCGTGATGGTCGGCATCGGCTTTCTGATGCTAGTGATTGCAGTGACGGCGGCCGTGCTCGCCCTGCGCAAGCGGCTGTATTCGAGCCGATGGTTTCTGCGTTTGTTGATGCTTGCGTCGCCGCTCGGCTTCGTGGCGATCGTGGCGGGCTGGTACACGGCAGAGATCGGTCGCCAACCGTATGTGATCTACGGAGTGCTGCGCACGGCGGATGCGGTGTCGCCGGTGACCGCAGGCAGCGTGACGCTATCGCTCGCGATGTTCTTCGTTATCTACAGCGCGGTATTTGGAGCCGGCTTCTGGTACCTGCTGCGAACGATTCACAAAGGCCCCGTCGAAGTCGCGCTGCCGGAAGCGCCGGCTCTCGGTAACCGGCCGATGGCGGGGATGTCTCCGGCGGCGGCAAAGTGATCGGCGCCCGATGATCAGCTATCCAAATGACCGCTGCCGATTGGCTGACGCTCTTCATGGCCGGCGTGGTCGCTTTCGCGGTCGGCATGTACGTCGTGCTCGACGGTCTCGATCTTGGCGTCGGTATTCTGTTTCCGTTTGCCGACGACGATGCGCAACGCGATCAGATGATGAATTCGATCGCGCCGTTCTGGGACGGCAACGAAACCTGGCTCGTACTCGGCGGCGCGATTCTTTTGTCGGCGTTTCCGCTCGCGTTCGCGGTGATCCTGCCTGCGGTGTATCTGCCGATCATCGTGATGCTGCTGGGCTTGATCTTTCGCGGCGTGGCGTTCGAGTTTCGCTTCAAACATCACCCGCGCATTTGGGACGTGGCATTCGCTGCTGGCTCGATGATTGCCACCTTCGCGCAAGGTGTGGTGCTTGGCACCTTCGTGCAAGGCATCAAGATGGAGAATTTTCAATACGCCGGTGGCCCGTGGGATTGGCTGACGCCATTTTCAATGGTGACCGGGGTCGCTCTGTTGTGTGGTTATGCGCTGCTCGGTAACACGTGGCTGTTCTGGCGCTCGTACGGCACGCTGCAGGAAAAGGCGCGCACGTGGATGCCGGTGCTGCTGGTCGGCATGTTGGCGGCGATCGCAGCGATCAGCATCTGGACGCCGTTGATGTCGTCCGCGATCGCCGCGCGCTGGTTCGACTTTCCAAAGTCGCTCGCATTTGCGCCGGTACCGGTGCTAACCGCTGCGTGTGCATGGGGCGCTTATCGAGCGATAAAGAAAACGCCGAGCGCGGTGCCTTTCGTGCTGTGCGTTGGCTTGTTTTTTCTCGGCTATTCGGGCCTGGCGATCAGCATCTTTCCCAGACTGCCGCCACCTTCACTCACGCTGTTCGCGGCGGCCGCATCGCCAGAGTCGCAACGCTTTCTATTGCCCGGATTGCTGATTCTGGTTCCGCTGATCCTGATCCACACCTGGGTTAACTACCGCGTGTTTCACGTCAAGAGTGAGGACGACGCGGGCTACGGGCACTGATCAAGAAAGATCTGCGTTCGCCGCGCGCACGAGCGCGGCCTTGATTTTCACCGGATCGGACTGGCGCAGCACGCGCGTAGCGAGCCGTGCGGAGTCCTTGGTCGAAAGCGTAAACAGCCGCTCTTTGAGCGGCAGGATCTGCGACGGATGCATCGAATACTGACGCAGCCCCATGCCGAGCAACAGCTCGGTCATTTCCAGCTCGCCGGCGAGCTCACCGCAGATCGAAACCGGTGACCTGGCTCTGCGGCATTCCTTGATCGTATACGCAATCAGCCGCAGCACGGCCGGGTGCAAGTGATCATACAAATGTGCAACGCTCGAGTCCGCACGATCGATCGCAAGCGTGTACTGGATCAGATCGTTGGTGCCGATCGATAGGAACTTCAGCTTCTTTACCAATTGCGGCACTGAAAGCGCTGCGGCGGGCACCTCGACCATGCCGCCGATTTGCACGCGGCCGTCGTACTTGCGCCTGCGTTCGCGCAGTTGCTGCTTCGCCTGCGCAACAAACGCGAGTGCTTGCTCGACTTCGTGCAAGTGCGCCAGCATCGGCACCAGGATGCGGACGGTGCCGACTTCGGACGCGCGCAGGATCGCGCGCAACTGCGTCAGAAACAGCTCGGGGTACGCCAGGCAGTAACGAATCGCGCGCAAGCCAAGCGCCGGGTTCGACTCCGGACGCGGAGCACCCTTCCCCATTCCGAGCGTCTCGCGCGCAGCTTCATTCAGCACCTTGTCGGCGCCGATGTCGAGCGTGCGAATCACCACCGGCTTGCCTTTCATCGCTCGCGCGACCTTGGCGTACGCCTCGTACTGCTCGTCCTCGCTCGGCAGTTCGTCGCGATCCATGAACAGGAACTCGGAGCGAAATAGGCCGATGCCGTCGGCGCCTGCTTCGAGCGCATCGCGCGCGTCTTCCGGCAGCTCGATGTTCGCCTGCAGCTCGATCGCGATGCCGTCCTCTGGTGCGCGCAATCTTGCCTCTGAGCTTGCGCAGTTGAGCGCGATGCTCGCTTTCGTCGCGCACCCGCTTGCCGAAATCGGCCAGCTCCTCATCGCTGGGATTGACGATGACCGCGTCAAAGTCGGCGTCGATGACGACCAGATCGCCTTCCTTGATGATGCTGCGCGCGTTTTCGGCGCCGACCACTGCCGGCAATCCGAGGCTGCGCGCGAGGATCGCCGTGTGCGACGTCGGGCCGCCGAGCTCGGTGACGAATCCGGCAAGGTCGACATCGGCGCGGTCTTTCAAGTGCAGCACGTCGGCCGGCGCGAGGTCCTGCGCAATCAGTATCAGGCGCTCACCCGGCGCCAATTGCTTTGTGAACGCGACGCGGGTGGGCCGCCCTCCGGCAAGCGCGTCCACGACGCGCTCGACCACCTGCCGCACGTCGGTCGACCGCTCGCGCAGATATTCATCGTCGATCGCATCGAACTGCTTGACCAGCTGCTCGAGCTGGATCGTCAGCGCCCATTCCGCGTTGATCAGCCGGCTGCGAATCAGATCGCGCGGCGCCTCGGCGAGCAATGCATCACCGAGGATCAGCCGATGCAGGTCCAGAAACGCGCGCACTTCACTCGGCGCGTCGCGAGCGATGCCCGACTTCAGCTCGTCCAACTCCTCGCGCACAACATTGAATGCAGAGGTCAATCGGCCGATTTCGTGCAGTACGTCACGCCGCTCGATCGTGTACTGGCGAACGTCGAGCTCCGACGGCGCGAGCAGATGCGCACGGCCGACGGCAATCCCGCTTGCGACGCCGCTTCCGACCAGCGACTCTCTGCGACGCTCAGCTACATCGCCCATCCTAGCCATGCGCTTCGCCGAAGCCCGATTCGATCAATACGCCGATCGCATCGACCGCCTGCTGCTCGTCGGGGCCCTCCGCATCGACCGTCACGGTTGAGCCAGGCCCGGCAGCCAGCATCATCACACCCATGATCGACTTGGCATTCACTCTGCGACCATTTCGGGCGATGAAGACTTCGCTTTCGTAGCGGCCCGCGATTTGCGTCAACTGCGCCGACGGGCGTGCGTGCAGGCCGAGCTTGTTGTTGATCGTGAAGTCCTTGCTGATCATCGCGCAGCATCGACTTGCAGGATGCCCTGGCGGCCGCCGGCCAACGCTTTTTCGGCAACTTCTTCGAGGCGTCCGCCTCGATAGCAAACTGCACGCAGCAGCATCGGAAGGTTGACGCCTGCGATCACCGCCACTCGCTCCAACTCACCCAGTTGCGTCGCGACGTTGCCGGGCGTCGCTCCGAAGGCGTCAGTCAATATCAATACGCCTTCGCCGCGATCGACCTCGTGCACCAGTTCGCGTGCCCGTGCCACCGTGTGCGCCAGGTCAGCGTTATCGTCGACGTCGAGAGCACGCAGCTCACGGCGCGCGTTCGGCTCGCAGCTGTAGACATGTTCCGCGCACTGGCTCAGCGCGCTTGCGAGCGGCGCGTGGGCAATGACAACAATGCCGACCATCAGCGGATCACCGCTTTCTCCAGCTCGTCGATAAACATGCCGGCCACGTCAAAACCAGCCTGCCCCGCGATCTCCACGAAACACGTCGGACTGGTGACGTTGATCTCGGTCAAATGATCGCCGATCACATCGAGTCCGAGCAGCAGCAATCCGCGCGGCAGTAGCTTTTTACCGACCGCACGCGCGATCATCTCGTCGTGCTTTGTCAGCGGTTGCGCTCTGCCGTTGCCGCCGGCGGCGAGATTGCCGCGCGTTTCGCCGGGCGCCGGGATGCGCGCCAGGCTGTACGGCACCGGTTTACCACCGATCACCAGGATGCGCTTGTCGCCCTCGCTGATCTCGGGAATGAATTGCTGCGCCATCACGGTGCGCTGCCCGTGCTGCGTCACGGCTTCAAGAATCGAGCCGGCGTTCAGATCGCCCGGTTGCAGACGAAAGACACCCGTGCCTCCCATGCCGTCGATCGGTTTCACGATGATGTCGCTGTGCTCCGCCCAAAAGGTTCGAATCCCCGGAATGCTGCGCGTCACCAGCGTGGGCACGGCGTATTGCGGGAACTCGAGCACTGCGAGTTTCTCATTGTGATCGCGCAGCGCCTGCGGCTCGTTGACCACGCGCGCTCCCTGTGCGACCGCGCGCGACAGTAACAATGTCGCATTCAAGAACTCGATGTCGAACGGCGGATCCTTGCGCATCAACACCGCGTCGTAGTAGGTGAGCGGATGATCGCGCAGCCCCTGATCGATGTACCACGGTTCCGGTTGCTGCGTGATCTCAAGATGATGCGACTGCATGCGCACCAGGCCATCATGACTGTCGAACCAAAGCTCGGCGGGTGTGCCGGCGTGCACCACGTGGCCGCGACGCGCGGCTTCACGCATCATCGCGACGGTTGAATCCTTGTATTCCTTCAGATGGTCGAGCGGATCAACGATAAACAGCAGCGTCAACGCCATGCGATCGTGCGAGCTCAGGTCGTGAGCTATCCCGCTATCGCGGCGGCGAGCGCCGCCGACGGTGCGGGTACTTCGAGCAATCGCGACGCCGTGCTTTCGAGCTCGATCGCGGCCGCCAGTAACGCGAGGCGCGCAATCACGCCGTAAGCGTAGAAACGGTTCGGCGCGCTGTCGCCCGCCTGCGCCGTGCAGTCGGGCAGATTGCAGCTGTTGGAAAACGCCAGCGGTACGAAGTGCATGCCTGGCGCGTTCAGGTTCTGGTCGGGTCCGCGGTCGGTGTGCACGCGATAAAAGCCGCCGACCACGTATCGGTCGATCATGTAAACGACCGGCTCGGCGGCCGCACCGTCGACGTTCTCGCGCGTCGGCACGCCTTCCTGGATGATCACTTCAGTGACTTCCAGACCCTCTTTCACGACCGACATCTTGTTGCGTTGTTTGCGATTCAGCGCACGCACTTCGGACGCATCACGCACTGTCATCACGCCCATGCCGTAGGTGCCGGCATCGGCTTTAACGACGACGTAAGGCGTGTCGGTGATTCCGTGCTCGCGATACTTGTCGCGCATACGGTCGAGCACGAAGTCGATATTGCTGGCGACGCATTCTTCACCGGCGCGCTCGTGAAAGTTGACTTCACCGCAACGCCCGAAGTACGGGTTGATGAACCACGGATCGATGTTGATCAATTGCGCGAACTCGTCGGCAATCTGGTCGTAGGCGGCAAAGTGATTCGATTTGCGGCGTATCGCCCAACCTGCCTGCAACGGCGGTATCACGATCTGATCGTCCAGCCCGCGCAGAATCGGCGGAATACCGGCCGAAAGGTCATTGTTCAGCAGAATCGCGCATGGCTTGAATCCTTCGACACCGAGGGTATCGCCGTCGCGCACCAGCGGCTCGATCGTCAGCTCATCGCCGTCGTCGAGTGTGATGCGCGTCGGCTGCGTAACGTCGTCGGCCAGCGAACCGAGACGAACCTCCAGCCCTGTTTGGCGCAGGATTCGAACCAGCCGCGCCACGTTGGTCAGGTAAAACTGGTTGCGCGTGTGCCGTTCGGGAATCAGCAGCAAGTTGCGCGCATCCGGACAGATCCGATCGATCGCGGTTTGCGCGGCCTGCACCGCCGCCGGCAACATGGCGTCAGACAGATTGTTAAATCCGCCTGGAAACAGATTCATGTCCACCGGCGCGAGCTTGAAGCCGGCGTTGCGCAGATCCACCGACCCGTAAAACGGCGGCGTGTGATCCTGCCATTGCAGGCGAAACCAGCGCTCGATCGCCGGCAGAGAGTCCAAAATGCGCTGCTCGAGCTGCAGCAATGGCCCGGTTTGCGCAGTCAACAGGTGAGGAACGGCAGGGTCCGACACTTTGCACTCGCTCGGTAAAAAACGCCGGCCAGTGTACCCCGCGCTCCGAGCCAATTCTTGTGCCGTGATACGTTGATCTGATCACGGATGCCGTGCCGCTAGGCGATCAATCGCGCCTTCGATGTACGTACAAGGTGCATCGCTCCGCAGTGCTGTGAGGTCCCGAAACAACTCTGACTTACAGCAACAGGACGGCTATGGCTATTTCGATGCATCCCGCAGCGGACAGCGGCGCAAACGCCGCGCGCCGCTCTCGGCGTGTGTCTCCTCCGTCATTAGTAGCAACGCCACGACCGCTGCTCACGCCGCGTCGCCGACATCCGTCAGCCAACGACACTGCTAGGCGCAGTTCACCGTCACCGCGTGGAAATGGGTGGCATAGATATTCGACCTGTCGACAGACGAGCTGACCGTGACCGACGTCAGGTTCTTGATCTGCGCCAATTGCGCGGGCGTCAGAGTGATCGTGTGAGGGTGGTCTGCGATGCCCAGAATGCTGTACGTCATGGGGACGGTCGAGTCGACGTCGGCGGCCGGGATCGTCAGCGCGTGGCCGTGATTGTCGGAGATGGCGGTGGCGCCGCACGAGCTCGGGCCTGGCGGTGGAGGCGCGGGTGCAGGCGTGGGTGCCGGCGCGGGTGTAGGCGTGGGTGCCGGCGCGGGTGTAGGCGCGGGTGCCGGTGTGGGTGTGGGTGCCGGTGTGGGTGTGGGTGTGGGTGCCGGGTGGAGGTCGGGGCCGGGGCCACGGCGGCCGGGGCCGGACTGTCATCACTGCCGCCGCACGCGCTCAGCAGCAACGCGAATGCACCCATGCTGCCGAAAAAGCTTCTCCGCGCTGCGTCGGTCGGTGGCGGCGGATCGGGTTGTTCAGGGTGTTCAGCAGCTCGGTCCATGGCAGCTCCTTCAGTAGCGGTTGTATCGCCTCAGCGTGGTTGTGCGTGACGGGAGAGCATCATGTCGACGCGCATCCGGCGAAGTGCTGTGTCGCGGGGCGGTATATGCGCCAGCGACCGCAAAAGGTTCAATCGGCGCCGTTGTCGCGCTACGCCGCTTCGCCCTCTCGGTGGTTAAAAGCTCCGCGACAACACCGCCACGACCCCCGGCCGGCAAGCCTTCGGGCCGAGTGGACACTCTGCGGCCGGTATATCGGTCGCCACCGCTGCGAGTTCCAAGGTCGCGTGACGCAGATCGATCAAGATGCTGGTGCTCACGTCGATCCGGTTGTAAAGCCCCGTAATCCGCGCAAAGCCCGCGTGCGCAGTCACCGCCAAGCGCTCGCTCAGCGCAAACGTGGCGTTCAGCTCTGCGTACAGCGCGCTCCGCCCACCGCCGAAGTAATGCGGCGTGACATAGAGCCGTGCGTTCACGTTGCGCCAGGTCACACCGACGAAACCCTCGGCGTAATCGGTCTCGCGCTCAGCGCGCGAGCCCGGATAGCGGTAGTACACAATGCCCGCTTCCCACGACAGGTCAGGATGCAGGCGCGCCGCGTAGCCTGCCGCCAGCACGGTCTCGACGTTCGCATCCGAGGCGCCACCAAAATCCACGCTCGACGCGAACGCGCTGGCGAAAAGACCCGTCGCGTGATCGAACGCAAGGGTGGCTTGCAACGCAGGGTTGTTATCGGACTGCGAGATGCCGCGGAAGCGATAGTCGGACAGCGCTGCGACGCTGGCGGAGACTTGCGCGTCGACCTGCCCCACGAGCAGCGATGCCGCCGCGAAGACCAAGCTTCGCAAACACGCGCGCAGTTCAGCAGTCGCTGCGGAGGCCCACGCTCTGCGCTGGTCGAACGGCGACGGCGCCGCAATCGCGCCGGGCGCCCAGCAGTGCCAGCGCCGCAGCGCCATCGAGCCGCAACCCCGCCGTCGGCTCGCCGCGCGGGTCGGGCTGCGCAAGCAACGCTCGAACTGCTTCGCCATTTAAGTCGGGCTTCTTCTCGAGCAGCAAGGCCACGACGCCGGTCGCATGCGCGGCAGCAAACGAAGCGCCGGAGAAAAACCGCCAGCGCCCTTGTGGAACGGTAGTCAGAACATCGCGGCCGGGTGCGAGTATTGCACCCCGCGGCAACTCCACATAAAGCGCAAGTCGCGGTTCGTCGGCTGCGACGATCGCGATTACGCGCGGATGCGCTGACGGAAAACTTCGCCCCGGCGCGGCGGCATCGACAGCGCCGACAACGGTCATCCCCGCATCCGTGGCACGATCGATCAAGCGCTCGAGCAGACGATCGCGTGGGCCACCAAGACTGAGGTTAAGCACGCGCACACGTTGATCGACGGCGAACTGGATGGCTTTGGCTAGTGTGAAACTCGAACACAGTGCGGTATCGGAGTCGGCCTGGTCCGGCCAGCAGGCGCGCAACGGCAACAACGTCGCGTCGGGCGCAACGCCCACTATGCCGAGGCTGTTGTCGGCGCGGGCGACCATCACGCCCGCCACCGCCGTGCCGTGCACCTCGGCGGCGTAGCTGCTGCCGTCGACGAAGTTTCTCGCCGTCGGTGAGTGCGCCAAGCAGATCCGGGTGCGACAGGTCGACGCCGGTGTCGACTTGCGCAATTCGCACGTTGCGGCCGGTCGCGATCTGGTGCAGCCCGTCGAGATCAAGCGCGCGCGCGCTTGACTGCATCGCGTAGTACGGATCGTTGCGGGCCAGCGTGCGGAACAGCTGCACCGGCTGCACCGACTCGACGCGAGGATCGGCGGCCAGTTGCGCGGCGAGCATTTCGCGTGACTGTCCCGCAGCAATCGTCATCACGAAGCAGTGCAGGCCAAGCGCTGGCATCGGCCAGTCATCGGCGAGCGTCATGCCGTGATCGCGCGCAAGCGCAAGCCCGGCGAGGTCAAAGCGCGGGCGTGTCGCGCCTGAGCCATAGCCGGACGCAGACGTGCCGGGGCGATAGTGCGGCGGCGCCGCGGTGATCATCACCAACAGTTGGCGCTCGTGGTCGCCGGCCGGCGTAGTGCCCGGATCATGCGTCGCGCAGCCGACTAGGGCCGCGAAGAGCAGCGCGACCGCAAGCTGGATCATCGTGTGCTCGACGACGCGCGCTCGGCGAAGCGAACGGCCGGGCTCGCGCGCAATTGCGCGATCACCTCGCTCTCCAGACCGGACGCAACGTCGACGGTGTAGACGCCTGCAGCAGACGGACCGCCGACGATGCGCGCACCGACACCGGTGAGCAGCGCGCGCAGCTCGGCTTCTTGTGTCGCGCCGTCAAAGACAACGAAAATCGTCGCCGCGCCGTGTGTCGTTACCGCCGGCGCGGAGAGCGTGCGATAAGGTGCAGGCGGCTCACGGGGCAACGTCAAGGCGAGGCCCAGACCGATGATAAGAACGAGCTGAACGGCGAGCGCGCCGCGCACCACCGATGGCGCAGCGCGCCAGTTCTTTGCGAGCCGCTGCACCAGCGCCGCGGGACGCCAGCGTTGCTCGAATTCGTCGAGTCGCGCGTGCGCGCCGGCGAGCGCCCGTTCAAGCGCCGGCACAGAAACCTCCTGCATCATGCCCGCTTGGAATTCGCGCAGCCTCTGCACCTCGCGGCGACAGCGCAAGCATTCGGTGAGGTGACGTTCCACACGCGCGTGCTCAGATGTGTCGAGCGTGCCGTTGACGTACCACGCCAGCAGCGCCTCGGTCTCGCGTTCCGACGGATCGTCTGTCCGGAACAAACGCAGGCTCATCTAGTGTCCTCCGCCTCTCCCCCAAGGAGTTCCTTCAGCTTGCGGCGCGCATGAAACATGCGCGTCTTCACGGTGTCCACCGGACAGCCGACGATCTGTGCAATCTCGCGATACGCGCAGCCGTGGTAGTAGGTCAGCTCAACCACGGCACGATGCTCGGCGGATAGTGTGGCGAGCGCACGCGCGATTCGCTCGCGCCACTCGCGCCGCACGAACGCGTTCTCGGGTTCGTCAACCGCGGACGCCGGAGTTTCGTCCTCCGTGATTTCAGTGGCAGCGCCCAACCGCGTCAACGCTTTAAACGCGGTGCGCCAGGCGATGGCAAATATCCATGTCGAGACCCGCGATGTTCCGTTGAATGTGTGCGCCTTACGCCACACTACGACCATCGTGTCGTTGATGATTTCCTCGTTCAGGTACGGCCTATGCGTGATTTGCTCGAGAAAGCGACTCAGCCGATAAAAATAGGCGCGGTAAAGAACATCGAAAGCGCTCCGGTCGCGGATCGCGATGCGGCGCAGGAGTTCCGCTTCGTCGGGCGGCGGCACGCCGGTAAGCGCGGCAGGGCCAGTTTCGGGCTTCATAGGGTCGATTGGGCTCGGCGGTGAGCGCCCGTTCGGCACCCACGAGCCAAGTGCAGTTTATTCCCCGATTTCGGCGATCGGTTCAAAGGCGAATGCGAATGAACCGATCGCCGGGCGCGAATTCAGCCGGTCGAACCCGGTCGCGGGTGCTCGATCAGCTTCGACGCCTTGCGCTCAAACGGATCGCGGCGCGCAAGCAGCCGCTCCTGCCGCACGGAGATCAGGCGGTAGTGACGCAATCCCACCAGCAGGTCTTCCACTTCCTGGCAGTCATCGTCGTTGGTCACCCAAAGCTTGGGATCGATGCGACGCAAGTCGAATGCGGCGGAAAAGCTGCGCAAGGTCTTGCAGCCGCGTCGGTCGGTGTACTCATGGAAGTACGAAAGCGCGAGTTCGCGCAGGCTGCGATAGATCGGATCGCGATAACGCAGCACCGCACCGTTGGTCTTGGACACTGCGCCCCAATGGACTCCGCGGCGAAACAGCGCCACTACGTGCGGATAATCGCTCAACGAGCAGTCCAGGTGCATGACGAGCGGCGGTTCGCCATGCACCCACAAAGCGCACGCGGCAAACATCGCGCCCTCGATGCAGTGCGCGCGGCGATGCCGGATCACCGAGCGCACGGAATGGATCGTCTCGCCGTTCAGTTCGTGGTTGATCGGAACCGCATTGATGAACGACTGGATTTTCTGCGGTGTAGACAGCCGCTGAAGTAGCGCAAACTCGGCAGGCCTTAACGCCAGATCCTCGCGCCGGGCAAAGCGGCGTAATGGCATGCGCTTCAAACCTTCCCCTGCGTGCAACGCTCCTCCGTCGTGTGAGGTTTGGCGATCAGAACGCGACCGGCGCTCGATCGCGCGGCAGCATAATCCATGAAAAAGGGCACCCCGCATGAGGTGCCCGAAAATTCGCCTGGACGCTTGGTACGTGGACCGCAAACGCGATCAGGCGAGCTAGGGAGACACAACCTTTGTTAGGCATGCGCGTGGCGCTTTGCACCACGCGCGCCTCTTACATCTTGTACGCGGACTCGCCGTGATACGTCGTATCCAAGCCTTCGCGCTCTTCTTCCTCGTTGACTCTGATGCCGATAACCATCTTGACGATCAATAGCGCGACGAACGATACGATCCCGGACAACACGATCGCAGTCAGCACCGCCTGAAACTGGATCCACACCTGCGCGCCGACGCCAGGAAAGTCGGCCGGATCGCCACACTTGTTGGTGATGTAGTTGCAGATGCCGAGGCCACCGAGCGATGGTGAAGCAAAGACGCCCGTCAGCAGCGCACCGGTGATGCCGCCCACACCGTGCACGCCGAACACATCGAGCGCGTCATCAGCGCCCAGCATCTTCTTCAGGCCGGTGACGCCCCAGAAGCACAAGCCGCCTGCTGCTGCACCGATCACCACGCCGCCAATCACCCCGACGAATCCGCACGCCGGCGTGATCGCGACCAGCCCCGCGACTGCGCCGGACGCCGCACCGAGCATCGATGGCTTGCCCTTGACCATCCACTCGACGAACGTCCAGGTCAGCACCGCTGCCGCCGTCGCAAACAGCGTGTTGACGAACGCCATCGCCGCGACACCATTGGCTTCGAGGTTGGAGCCGGCATTGAAACCGAACCAGCCGACCCACAGCAGCGCCGCACCGGCCATCGTTAACGTCAGGTTATGCGGCGCCATCGATTCGCGCCCGTATCCGAGCCGCTTGCCGAGCACGTAGGCGGCGACCAGTCCGGCGACACCGGCGTTGATGTGCACGACCGTGCCGCCGGCGAAGTCGAGCGCACCTTTGGCCCACAACCAACCGGCCGCTTCCTTGACCGCGGTCTCTGTGGCCGCATCCTTGATCGCGTCGGGTCCGTCCCAGTACCACACCATGTGCGCCATCGGCAGGTAGCTGAACGTGAACCACAGCGCCATGAACAGCAGCACCGCGGAAAACTTCATGCGCTCAGCGTATGCGCCGACGATCAGCGCACACGTGATCGCTGCAAACGTGCACTGGAACGCGACGAACATCAGCTCCGGAATGTAGGTGTCCTTGCTGAACGTCGCCGCGCCGGCTTCGGGCGTTACGCCCGACAGGAACATCTTCGACAACCCTCCGATGAACGGCGAGCCGCCGGTAAACGCCATCGAGTAGCCGTAGATCATCCACAGCACCGCAATCAGCGAGAAGGTGACGAACACCTGCATCAGCACCGACAGCATGTTCTTCGAGCGCACGAGGCCGCCGTAGAACAGCGCCAGACCGGGAATCGTCATCAGGACGACCATCATCGTCGCGGCGTACATGAAAGCCGTGTCGCCCTTGTTGATGTTCGGCGGTTTGGGTGCATCCGCAGGCGCGGCAGCTGCAGGCGCTGCTGCCGGAGCAGCGGGCGCTTGCGCTACCGAAGCCGCCGGTGCGGCAGCGTCGGCTTTCGCCGGTGCCGCAGTGGCAGCGGCCTCCGCCTTCGTCGCTTCAGCGGGTTTCGGATTTTCGTACTGCGCGACCGCGGCCGTGGGCGCCAGCGATCCGATTGCAAACGCTCCTGCAGCGAGGAGCATGACCATTAGGTTCTTCATCGTCATCCTCATCGGTTAGAGCGCGTCCTTGCCGGTCTCGCCGGTTCGGATGCGAACGACATGCTCGAGATCAAACACGAATACCTTGCCGTCGCCGATCTTGCCGGTGCGCGCGGAGCCTTCGATTGCTTCGATCGCGCGCTCGACAATGTCATCGGACACCGCGGCTTCGATTTTTACCTTCGGCAAGAAATCGACGACGTACTCGGCGCCTCGATACAGCTCGGTATGACCCTTTTGCCTTCCGAAGCCTTTGACCTCGGTGACCGTGATGCCTTGCACGCCTACGGCGGACAACGCTTCACGCACCTCGTCAAGCTTGAACGGCTTGATAATGGCGGTGATCAGTTTCATTCGTGATCTCCCGGGTCTTAGAATGTCTTGGATATAGAGATCACTCACGACGCGTCTTGCCGCCACCTTCCGACGAATCGCCGACTGTAAACAGATTCTTCTCGCTGGTGCCGACGACCGCGGCGCCCGACGATCCAGCCGGATCCTGCGATGTCGTAGGTGACGCCGAGCTTGTAGTCGTAGTAGCTGTCTTCTTGGACACCGAACACGTTCGGGCCGAACTTCTTCAGATCTAGATCTTCTGCCAGCCGGCGTGCGCGACGACGGCCCAACCGCCGTCGAACGGAAACGTCAGCGTCAGGTCGAGATACTGCGAACCGTTGGTGTCGATACCGCCCGGCAGGCCGAGATCGTTCGAGTTGATCCCGAAGAAATCGGTGAACGAGTAGTAGTACTTCAGCGACGCCGGTCCCCACGTCCCGCCGATGTAGGCCTCGAAGTTCTTCGCGTCCAGGCCGGGCGAGACCTTCTTCGTGCCCGGGTAGTAGTAATAGATCACGCCGACGTCGAGGCCGAAGTCGCCGAAGGTCGTCTTGTAGCCGCCGTAGAAATCCATTTCGAGCGATGCGCCGTTGAACAGCAGTTGCTCGACGTTCGAGTTCCAGTTGCCCAGATAGAAGCCGGACTTGTGCGCGAAGTCAAAACCGCCTTGAAACGCGGGCTTGTAGTCGGTTTGCGTAAAGCCGCGGAAGCGGTAGTCACTGAACAGTCCCGCGTTGCCGGTGAAGGTGAATTCGGGTTCCGGTTTCGCTGCCGGTGCTGGTGTCGTCTGCGCCGTGGCGCCGAGCGGCGCAGCACTTCCGATCGCGATCGCGCAAGCAATCAGCGCTCTTCTCATGTTCTTATCCCCTCTGTGATGTGGTCGTCAACAAACTCCGAGGGGCTCTACGCAACATGCATGCCAATTGTTGCAGCGCCAAAATGCGCAATCACGGTGCAAATGACGCTACTGATCAAAGCTCGCGCACGCTGGCAGTGCGCGTGCGCACGAGCGTGGGGCGCGCTCGTGAACAAACGTCAATAGGCTAAATTCGCGTCATGGACAAGGTTTCGTTTCTCGATGAGTTGCAGGACCGGCTGAGCTGCACTGATGCGCAACACACCGGCGGCCGACATGCAGAAGAACTTGAAGGCGCTGCTAACGCAACAGTTCGCGCGGCTCGAGCTCGTCACGCGCGAGGAATTCGATACTCAAACCAAGGTGCTTGCGAAAACGCGCGCCAAGCTCGAAGAGCTGGAGCGCAGACTGACGGAGATCGAGAACAGCAAGAAGCGTTAAGCGGCCGACGATTCGGTGGCAGAGCGCTTGCGAGCAATCGCAATGATTTTTGCCGCGGTGGGCAACTCGAGCTCGGCTAATTCGGCTTCCATCGCCGGGCGGTCGATCAAGCGCACATGACGGCGCTTGGCAATTTCCTTCGCGCTGCTTTCATAGCCGGCTTCGGCGATCACCGCAACGCGCATCATTCCGATTTCCCGCGCCTGCTCGATCAACGCCGTGATGCGGTCGGCCGACACGTGATCGTTTTGCACGACGAATGCATAGGCGCGCGCGGCATCTCCTCGATGGCGCAGCACGAGCTCGATCGGCCACACCGCCGGCGACGCGGGCGATCCTCGATAGCCGCGCGATTCATACCAGGCGAGCACCAGTTCGCGCAGCGGCACGTTCGGTGAAATCGCATCGGGCTTGTGCTTGGCCGGCGGTTGGCTGGAACGCGGGGGCGGCGGCGCCCCGGTGTTGGGTCGCGTGTTCGAAGACGGCTCCATGATCTGCGAAATCAGGTCCTCGATCGGATCCATTCCCTCCGCAGCCAGCTCGGCCGGTGTCGGGTGGTGCGTTCCGGTTTGCGTGCTTTTCGACTTCGACTTGCTGCGCGATTTCGAATGATGCGGCTTGCTGTGACCAAAGTCGAGCGGTGGCAGCTCGCGCGATTTTTCCTTTGCCGCATTTCGCGCCGCGGCGTGTCGCGCCGCGGCTGCGGCTTTTTCAGCTGGATCGTCCTCGAGTAGCCGACCGACGACCTTCGGCTTGACTCGCTCTTCACTCTCGTCAGGCCTGTCTTCGTCCAGCTGTCCTCCCGCAAGCATCAGCGCCATCGCACTTTGCTCGCGTGCTGCGGACTTCTCGCGAATCGCGCGTGCGCGCCGTTGCGCCCACACGTAAAGCCCGGTCAGCGTGACGAAGATAACGATGGCGAGAAGGAAAGTTGCCACTAGGTACGTGTGCCGATGTGCAAGTTGACGGTCATAAAAATGCGTGACTGTATCGTGCCACGATGACGCAGACCACCCCCTACGAATATCAGGCCAAACGGGTCATTTTTCCTTCGTCCGATTAGGCTTCTGTACTCCAAAAACGGGGGATGCGGGAACGCCGGACGCTGCGCTTCCAATCGCGTGAACGGTTTAGGCCGCGCGTGTCGCGCGTGTGCGCCGATAGAATCGCGCGCCATGCCTGCGCAGCCAGTCGCCCGATGAAACCGATGCAATGACGCTCGCTGTCGTTCGCAGCCGCGGTTTGGCGGGTATGTCGGCGCCTGAAGTGACGGTCGAAGTGCATCTTGCCAACGGTTTACCGGCCTTCACGCTGGTCGGGCTGCCCGATACCGAAGTGCGCGAGGCGCGCGAGCGTGTGCGGGCTGCACTGCAAAACAGCCGCTTCGATTTTCCAGTGCGGCGCATCACCGTGAACCTGGCGCCGGCCGATCTGCCGAAGGAATCCGCTCGTTTCGACTTGCCGATCGCGCTTGGAATTCTCGCTGCGACCGGGCAACTGCCGTCACGCGTGCTCGACCGCTACGAGTTCGCCGGCGAGTTGTCGTTGTCGGGTGAACTGCGGCCGGTGCGCGGAACACTGGCGATGGCTTATGCGGTGACGCTGGCGGCCTCAGAGTCCGGCAACGAAAAAACAGTGGGTCAGCGAAGCATCCTGCGCGGTTTTGTCGTGCCCTATGAGAGCGCCGACGAGGCCGCGCTGGTCGGGCAGGTGCCGATTTATCCCGCCAAGACGCTGCTGCAGGTGGTCGAGCATCTGCGCGCAGACTCGGGCGAAGCGGATGCGCGGCGGATCGATGTCCACCAGGCGATGGTGCGCCTGACGCCACCCACGTATCCCGACATGTTCGACGTCAAGGGACAACTGGCTGCGCGCCGCGCGCTGGAGATTGCCGCCGCCGGCGGCCATAGCGCGCTGCTGGTCGGCCCGCCGGGCACCGGCAAGACGATGCTGGCGCAGCGGTTCGCGGGAATTCTGCCGCCGATGACGACTGACGAAGCGCTCGAATCCGCGGCGGTGTTATCGCTGGTCGGGCAGTTCGCGACGCAGCGCTGGGCCACCCGCATCTTTCGTTCGCCACACCACACTTCGAGCGCGGTCGCGCTTGTAGGTGGTGGCAATCCACCGCTGCCCGGCGAAATCTCGCTGGCCCATCACGGCGTGTTGTTTCTGGACGAGCTGCCGGAATTTGAACGACGCGTGCTCGAATCGCTACGGCAGCCACTCGAATCGGGCCGCATCACCGTGTCGCGCGCAGCGCGTCAGGTCGACTACCCGGCGAGATTCCAACTGATCGCCGCGATGAATCCCTGTCCGTGCGGATACTTCGGACACAAGACGATCGAATGCCGCTGCACGCCTGATCTGATCGCGCGCTACCAGGACCGCATATCGGGTCCGCTACTCGATCGCATCGATATGCGCGTTGAGGTGTCGTCGTTCACCGAAGAGGAGCTGACGACAATGCAGGACGGCGAGCCGACGCGCTTCGCCGCCGAGCGCGTGCGCAAGGCGTACAACCAAGCGCTGTCGCGGCAAGGCAAACTGAACGATCATCTACAGCCGGCCGAGATCGACGAGGTGTGCGGCGTAACCGGCGCGGTCAAGCAGCTATTGCATGCAGCTGCAGTTCGGCTCGGCTGGTCGATGCGCGCGTATCACCGGGTGCTGAAAGTGTCGCGCACGATCGCCGATCTCGGTGGCGCCAGTGAGCTTGCGACGGTGCACGTCGCCGAGGCAATTCAGTATCGGCGTTCGTTGCGCGAAGTTTGATTCGTGTGCTTCGTACGCTCACTTCAGATAGCGCGATTCGAAGCGAGCAAGCCGCTTACCACCGGCGTCAAACACCTCCAGGTGCTCGCCCTTGAGCTTCCAAGTCTGGACTTTCATCAGCGCATCGAGGAAGGTCTTTTCGGTATCCGCACCTTGCAGGCACGCCATCTGTGTGGCGGCCATCTTGCCGAACGAGAGCTTGTCACCGTTCAGTTCATAGCCGCCCAGCAATTGGTTGCAGCCGCCGAAGCCACTGAGTCGACGGTCTTCCGACCTGAGGATCAAATGAGGCTCGCGTTGCTTCTTGCCGACGATGACGGGCTCGTTACCCAGACGCGTCAGTTTCCAGTAGGTGTTCTGCAGCGTCGCCGTCGAGTGCTGCGCACCGCAGGTCTCGCCCGGCCACGCGTTGATGAATCGCTCAACCACCAGCGTCGGCTGATCTCCCTTGCCTTCCATCTTGGGCCGCATCGCAATCTGCCCCTTCAAACTCACTAACAGTTCCGCACCGGGTTCACTGCGCATCTTGGCGTAGGCCGCTTCCAGCGCGGCGTTGTCCTGTTCGTGCGCGACCGGAACACGACGGCGCGACGCGCAGTCCATGAAGATTCCGGCGTCTGCCATGTAGCGGTACATGCCGGTCATCTCCGCTGGCGGTTGCTTGCTACCGACCCTGCGCATCATCAGCGATACCTCGCTCCCATGACCGCGCGTGAGCACCGGATAGGCTTTGTCAGTGGCGAACATCAGCTGCTCTCCGCGCAAGATACGGCCGCGCACCGAGTACGCGTGATTGCTCTCGATGCGCGCTGGATCGTAGGTAATCGTGAAGCGGATCGGCGGATTGCCCGGAGCGTCGATGCGCACCCGCCCAATCACTTCGGCGCGCGCACCGGCTTTCGACACATCTTCCAATGTCGCCTCGAACACCGCATCCGGCGGCAGTGCAATGCGTTCGCGGTAGGTTGCAGTTCCGGAAACTGTTCCGTCAGCGGCGACGCCGGCGTCGGACATCAGCGACAGAAAAAGCAGAGCGATGACGAATCTCATGGGGTCCGCGAGTTATCCCGCAGGCAAATAACACGCTCTTGGACGAACTTACTTGCCGGCCGGAGTCAGTTGCTCGCGCGCTTTCTTCCGCTGCGCCAACATTTCTTCCTGCAACTTGTACGCGACGTAGTACTTATAGATGTTGCGCACATATGTTGTCGTCTCGATGCCGATCTTCTCGGCCGTGACAACCTCCACATTATTGAACCACTTGTCCGGATCGAGCCCGCGCTTGGCCGCCTCCGTGCGCATGCGCGCGATATTGCCCGGCCCAGCGTTGTAGCTTGCGAACGCGAACAGCGGCCGATTGCCTTCGGTGAATTTGGCGTCGGGGAAGTAGCGCGTCATCAGCTGATCCATGTACTTGACCCCACCATGGATGTTGGGCTCGATCTGGTGGATGTCGCCGACCTTCAAGCTCGCGCCCGTAGCCGGCGTGATCTGCATCACACCGATCGCACCACCGTGGCTCTTGGCAGTTTGATCGAGCCGCGACTCCTGATAGCCCTGCGCAGCGAGCATCAGCGGGTCGAAGCCGTATTTGCTGCCGTACTTCTCGAACAGGTCCAGCGTTGCTTCGAAGCGCATCATTTCGACCGAATCGGTGTTGTTCGATATCTGCTGGATGCGCTTGTTGAACTGCGCAATCCGAGACTCCACGACACCATGTTTCTTAACAAAGTTCTTGTAGAAGTCTTCCAGCGCCACAGTCAGTTGCGGACTGTTCTTGCGAATCGCCCAGCCGGTATAGGCATCGTCACGCAGAACGAGATCCTCGCGCACCTTGACCTTCGGTAGCACCTGCGCCCAGATCTTCGCTTTCCACTCGTCGACGACGAGGTAGTCGAACATTCCGGCGTTCAGCATTTCGAGCTTGTCCTCGTCTTCGAGCTCATGGGGCACCGAAGTGATCTTGACGGGCGCCTTACCAGCGGCCGTTAGCTTGTCGTTTAGCGTCACTACGCTTTGGTAGTAGCTGCTTACCGGGTTGACGTGAACTTTTTTGCCGGACAGTTCTTGGACTGTAGCGATATGCGGCGCGGTGGGGCCTGTCACGACGACCTCGCGCACCGGCTTGCGGTCACGCGGCGCGACAAAGTCAACGCTCTTCAATCGCTCCGCGAATTGCGGTCAGATTCCCGGCCGCAATATCGGCATAGCCCGCGACGAGTTGCGGCAGCAGCCTGTCGCGCGTCGTCGGAATCATGTAAACCGTGATCGGCCGCGTGCCGAGTTGCTTCGCGTACTTCTGGTTGATGTAGCGCTCGAAGTCGCGCACCAGTTCCGCGGTCAAGCCGCGTTCGCGTCCCTTGTCGTTGTAATAAAGCGTGCGGCTGTATGGCACCAGCACGCGGATCATGCGACGGTTGACCATCGCGTCGAAGTCGCCGGCCCACGGTCTAGTTGCCAGACTTAGTTCGCGCGGTTCTGTAGGTGCCTGGGCTGAAGCGACGAGGCTCAAGCACAACGAGAGCGTGACCAGCGCGACTTTGGCTTGAACGTCGAGACGTTCGCTCATCACCATCCCCTTCGAGCACCTTGCGCAGTACCTACGGTCGTCCAAGGAAAAGATACACCGCTTTGCATCTCCGGCGCTTCGCCGTGTGCCGGCCAAGCATTCCGTTAAGCTGACGTGAAAGAACGCTCCGCGATATTCAATGCGCGGCGGCCATGCGGAGCTCGCCAAGGCGAAACAGGTCGCTGGCTTCGCCACTTTTATCCAGGTCACCGACACAGCTGGTTTCATCGGCCACAGCTATTTCGTGTCCGATCCTGCGGTGAGTGCAGACTCGGTTGCGCTCGTTCGCTATGGGCTCGAGCCTAGGGATCCGGGCCGCCCGCTCGAAGAAATCTCGCGACCCTTCTGGAAGATCTCGCCGCCGCCTGCTGCGAGCAACTAGCGCGCGGGCTGCGGCCGTCCGACGAACGGATCGATGAGGTCGATCGGCATCTTGACCACCGCACCTAGGAGGTTCACCACGCTCTGGCCGATCGCCGCCGGCCCGAGCGGGACGACCCGCGGGTCGTCCAGGTCACCGGTGACGCTGAGCGGGATCCCGACGACGCGGGCGCCGAAGATGCGGCCGACGATCGGGACGTGCTCCAACACACCCCGGATGCGGTTGAACGGCGCGACGATGCCGCGCATGTCGACCTGTCCGCCGCGAAAGTCGATCTCGCCGGTCATCGCGAGCCCGAGCGCCGCCGCGTTCAGCGTACCGCTCTCGACGCGCACGAGGCCGGCGTCGAGCGTGCCCGCGGCCGCGAGCTCGCTGTAGTCGAGGCCGCTCGCCAGCAGCTCCGACGGCCGGGCGCGCAGTAGCGTGCCGACCGCGTCGAGCGACAGGATGCGCGCGAGGGCCGGCGCCTTCAGGATCTCGCCGTCGCGAGCGGTAAAGCGGAACGTGCCGCGTGCGGCGCGCGCCAGTTCGTCGACTGGTCCGCTCGCGGCGAGGTCGGCGTCGAGATCGAACGTCCCGGTCAGCGCGAGGCGCGCGCCGGTCAGGCAGGCCACCACATCGGCGACCGGCTGACCGCGCGCTGCGATCTTCGCCGGTCACGCTCACGCTGCCGGGCACGAGCACCGCGCGCAGCGGCAGTGCGAGATCGCACAGTCGCGCCTCCTTCACGTCCGCCACGATGCGCTCCGGCGCGAGCGTGACGGTACCCGAGAGCGGCCGCACGACGTACCGACCGTAGGTGACGCTCTTCGCGTCGACGGCGATGCGGCCATCGACCGGCAGGTTCCAGCCGGCCGCGTCTCGCGGCCGGGCCTCGCCGCGCGGGAACGCGCGGAGCAGGCGCTCGGCGTCAATCGCGTCCGCCGTCGCGCGGAGATCGAGCCCGAACGTCTTCGGCTGGCGCGTGACCGTCCCGGTGAGCACGAGCGGCTCGCCGGCGACCACGAATGCGCCTTCGTGTATCCGGACCACGTCGCCGGCGACGTCGAGGCGGACGCGCGCGATTGCGACCGGGATGTCCCAGCGTTCCAGGATGTCGATCCGGTCGCCCTCGAGGCTGACCCGCGGCGCTCGACCGCCGCGGGTCGGCGAGATCGATCGCCGCGCTGAAATCGCCCTGCAGCGCGCCATCCCCTTTCGGCGGATGAGCGAGCACCCGGGCGAGCGTGCGGTTGTCGAGCTTCCCTTTGAACGTGAGCTCGAGCGTCGAGGCCGCCCACTTCAGCGACGCAGTCGTGTTGGTGTCGGGGTCGTTCACCACCAGTCGCCGCAGATCGAAGTGGCCCGATTGCGCGGTGAGGTCGAAATCGGCCCGCACGTCGCTGGCGAGGACGAGCGACGCTTGCGCGGCGAGCGGGGCCGCTTGGCCGCCAGCGCGCTGCAAGCGCCCCGAGGCGAGCGTGAGCGGCGCGCGAGGCATCACCTTGAGCGGCAGCTGCCAGCGCGTGCGCGCCCACTCGAGGCTGCGCTCGCCGGCGCGTCCGTCGGCGAGCGTGAGGTCGAAGCGCGGATCGGGCGCGGCGTAGTCCTCGATCGTTCCGGACGCGACGATGCGCGCGTCGAGCATCGACGGCGTCGAGCCGGTCGAGGGCGACCGTGCGCGGCGTGACTCGCACCTCCCCGCCGGTGACCGTCACCGGCGCAGGCAGCGTCGGGCCGGCAATGCGCACCTGTTGAGGTCGGAGCACCGCTTCGTAGTCGAGTGCCGCCGGCTGGTTCAGCGGACCGGACAGCCGCACGAGCCGCACCGCGACGGTACCGCTCTCGCTGGGGATCGCGCTCGTCGGCCGCCGCAACCCCTCGATGGACGCGAGCCAGGGATAGATCTCGTCGAGCACGACCACGGCGTCCGCGCTCGCGGCGCGTACGGTGGGCACCGATCCCAGCACGAGCTCCATCGCACCAGCTCGGACTTGCGAGCGCCCGACCCTGCCGTCGAGCCCGCGCACGTCGAGACGATCACCGGCGTAGCGGACCGCGCCACCGGTCACCTCGATCGGCAGCGGCACACCGCGATAGCGCACGTTCCCCTGCACCCGCGAGAGGTCGACCGCGACGTGCGCGCGGCGCCGGTCGGCTTCGTACACCACGGTGCCTGACGCGCGACCGCGCAGCGACTCGACGTTGGCGAGCGCCGCGGGCTCGGGTCTGCCGACCAGGCGCCGTACGATCGGCAGCGTCCCGGCGAGATCCGCGTCGACCGTCGCCTCGAGCTTGCGCAGCGCCGGGTCGGGTATCAAGTCGACCGCGTCGGGTATCAAGTCGACCGTTAGCGTGCCGCCAGTGAACGTTGACTTGCCGATCGCGCCCGCGAGCTCGGACCACCGCAGCGTGCCGTCGGCGAGCGCGAAGCGCCCGACGCCGCCGGTCACCGCGATGCCGAACGTCGGCAGCTCCAGCGCACCGTTCGCGAGCTGTCCCTCCGCGCGCATCGACCCGAGCGCCGCGAGCGCGCCGAAATCGCTCCCCGCCGCGGTGATGTTCAGTGCCTGCACCGTGCCCGTCGGGACGAACGCGAGCGCCGCCTGTACGCCGTCGAGATCGCCCGCGAGCGCGACCAGAGCGGTGCGCAGCCGCGCCAGGTCGAGCGCGGGCACCTGCAGTGCGACCGTCGGCGCGGAACCGTCGGGTTTCGCGCGTAGCGTCCCTGTCGCCGCCGGGAGGAGATCGCCCGCCTTGAGCTCGCGCACCGAAGCGGTCAACGCCGTGCCGTCGCGCTGCGCGTCGAGCACCGCCCGCACGGCGCCCAACCGCAGCGTGCGCGCGGCCCGCGCGAGCGTCACATCCGGCGCCGCGGCGGTGAGCGTGCCGCGCACGCTCGCGCGTCCGTCCGTCTGCGCGTCGAGGGACGCGTCGATCGCGCCGGCGCTTACGCGCACCTCGCCCTGCGCGCCGGCAGCCTGCAGCAGCTCCGCCAGGCGCAGGCCGCTCAGCTGCAGCTTGCCCGTCGCCGCGAGCGAATCCGGCGCGATCTTCAGGTTCGCGCTGGCGGTGCGCCACAGATCCGCGGCACCGCTCGCACCGACGGTGAGCGCGTCCGCCGCGACCTGCGCGTCGGCCGTGAGCCCGGAGAGCGACACGATCCGCTGCCCCGCGTACACCACGACGACCTTGCCGTCGGTGACGCCGAGCGACATCCCGCTCGCGTCGCGGACGAGCGCGTCGACGACCGGACCGAGCGCGGCCCGGTACGCGGCGAACGGATCGCCGCCGCCGCTGCCGCCGCCCGGCTGGATCGTGACCTCGAGCGTCGGCTGCGCGAGGTTGACCGCCACCGGACGGACGTTGCCGGTGAGCAAGGGCAACAACGCGATGCGGATCGCCAGCGTGTCGACCCGGCCTTCGAGAACACCGGGAATGCGGACGGTGGCGTTGCGGGCTTCGACGGAGGGCTGCGGGAAGAAGCGCAGCTTGAGCGACTCGTAGTGCACCTCCCCGCCGGCCACCGCCGAGATCCGCTGTTCGACGACGCGCCGGACGCGGTCTTGGTCGACGAAGAACGGGAGGGATGCGATCGCGGCGACGAGCAGCGCCGCGACGGCGGCGATGCCGATGAAGATGCGGCGCGCATTCATAGACCGCCACCCCAGCGGTATTGCCACGCGATTCCGGCCAGATCGAAGTTGTTGCCGGTGCGCGCTGACACTCCGGAGCTGGCGTTGAGCTTGATCGAATTCCGCTGGTCAATGGGAATCGCCAGAGTGCCTCCAACCCGCCAGTTTTGTTGAAGGTTGTAATCCAGCACGCCGTTGACCGTTGTGCGACCGCCGGTAAAGTAAGTAACGTCAAACGAGCCCCAGAGACCTGAAGGGAAGTTATAGATCGCATGCGCCCGCACTGAATAAAGTGGATCCTGCGAACGCTGCTTGCCACCAAAGAAGTCGTTGTTATCCGTGTAGAAAGTCACGGCGAACGCGCCCTCGAGCGTCAACGGACCCATGGCTTTCGATATGCCGATCTCAGGCTTTATGAACCAGCGATTAGTCCCTATGTTGATCAGCCGCGTACTGTCGTACTGGCCCGATGGGAAAGCCACTTGCAGGCTGGCGCCGACGATCCAATCCTGTTCGTAGTCCTTGAACTCGCTCAGCTTCAGTGCCGGTGCGCCATAGAAGTTGACCGACACTCGCAAACGCGCGTCCGCAAATCCGGTCACGTCACGCGTCACTTGCTCGCCGGCAAAGTCGGCCGAACCCGATAGCGATGTGTACGGGACGATCGCGTCGAACTTGCCGGACATGCCCATGAAGTCGAACACGCGCGCGTACGCGAGGATCGCGCTGGACGTTTTCAGCTCTTCGTTTGTGAGCGGCAGCGCTGGACCGAAGGCGATGCCGCCCTGCGTGTACGCGTAACCGGCTATCAAGAAATTGACCCCGATCGGTGCGTTCGAGTAACTGCGAGGCTCTATGTCCTGCGCATGTACCGGCGTTGCAATCGCGATCAACGCCCACACACCGAGCTGCACCAACGCGTTTACGGCGGCTTGGACGCGTTGCAGGATCCCACTACCCATAGCAGTGAACGGAGAGCACCGCGACATGGGCAGCACCTCGCGCTACGGTCGTCCGAGGAAAAGGTACAGATCAGATCGATTCAGGCACGCCTTGCATTATGCCGATTACTCAAAGGCAAGATCTGCTTCCAGTCGGTCTTCATGCTCACCACGGTCCAGCCAATCGGCCGAACCCGAAGAACGGTCGTCGTCTCACTCGTAATCCTCTATGGGCTAATCGCAGCCAATCGAGGCCAACATGATCGGCGATGTCGTGCGCGCGGTGAATTGGACCTTGGTCCAATGAGCCGCAGGCCCACCCGAATGGGCCGATGTTGAAGATCATGCGACATGCCTGTGCGGCGCGCGTCGATGTATCGCGCGCTCGGCGGCTCAATGGCGGTGGCCTGCATTCTTGCTCCTGTGACCAATCAAACATATGATCGCGGGAACACGAACGAGCAGGAACTGGACCTTGGTCCATTAACTTGCCGATGTGTGTGCGCGCCGAGCCCTGAGAAATATTGACATTTCGTGACAACTTTTGGCGGGATGCCTCGGGCTGTCGCGTATTCATAGAATTGCGTCCCGCAGTTTGCTGATCGCAGTCTCCCAGAGGAAGCTATGACCATCGGGACAGTTAGGCCCGAACTGAACTATCTGCGATCCGCATCCGCCGCAGAGCACGGAATCCCAGAATGGTTGACGGCGGCGCTCGTTTGCCTCGGCTACTTCATCGGCACCAAGATCGGCTTCGCGCTGACGTTCCAGCCGAATCCAATCTCGATACTGTGGCCGCCGAACTCGATCCTGCTCGCAGCGCTTGTTCTTACCAAGCCGCGCTCGTGGTGGCTGCTTCTACTCGCCGCGTTTCCGGCGCACTTAGCGGGTCAGGCGGAAAGTGGTGTTCCGGCTATCCAAGTCATCGCGTGGTTCATTACCAATTGCAGTGAGGCATTGATCGGTGCCGGATGCATCTATTGGCTCGTTCGGGGCCCGCTGCGATTTGATTCGTTCCGGCACGTTTGCATATTCGTGTTGTTCGGCGCGCTCTTCGCGCCTTTCGTCTCGTCATTCATCGACGTCGCGTTCGTCACCGCCATTGGCTGGGGACAAGGAAGCTACACCACTCTATGGAAGACGCGCTTCTTTTCCAACATGCTGACGAGTCTCGTGCTGGTGCCGGTCATTGTGACGTGGGTGACGCTCGGCTCAGGGACCTTGCGAACAGCGCGCGTGCAGCGATATGCGGAAGCCGGTGCCCTACTGTTCGGACTTTTACTGGTGAGCTTCACGGTATTTGTAGCAAACACGCTCGATAGCAGCGCAACACCGGTGCTGCTCTACGCGCCGGTGCCATTTCTTTTATGGGCCGCACTAAGGCTTGGGCCACTCGGAACGAGCACATCACTTTTGATGGTTGCCATCTTTGTGATTTGGGGCGCCATGCACGGATACGGCCCGTTCGTTGCGGCGTTGCCGGAAGACAGTGTGCTGTCGATCCAACTCTTTCTAAGCGTGCTCTCGATAACGTTGCTGCTTCTGTCTGCGGTGATCGAGCAGAATGGACAGACAGCAAAGGCGCTGCGCGATAGCGAAGAGAGATTCCGGCTGGCTATCAGCGCGGCAAAGATGGGCACATGGGACTGGTGGATTCAGCTAAACACCGCCTCGTGGTCAGAAGAGTCGAATCAAATGGCTGGCATCGCTGGTCCGCACAATGCCCTCACCTTCGAACACTTCCGCAATTTGCTGCATCCGGACGACCGAGATGCGGTCACCCGAGGGATGTACCGTGCAATGGTGGACAAGTTGCCTTTCGAAGCTGAGTTTCGCGTCGTCCGTCCCGACGAAACTGTCCGCTGGGTGTTAGGTAAAGGAGCGGTCCTATACGACGAGACTGGCAAGCCTGACCGCATGCTGGGCGTTAACGTCGACATCACCGACCGCAAGCGCGCCGAGGAAGCACTACGCGAGCAGATGACATTGAAGGAAAGCGAAGCGCGATTTCGCAAGCTGGCGGACGCGATGCCACAAATCGTTTGGACGGCAACGCCGGACGGTCAGGTGGAGTACTTCAATCGACGTACGTACGAGCTGATCGGCATCCAGGAAGGTGCCACCGGCGGAGAAATGTGGCGCGTAGTGCATCCCGACGATCGACCGGCATGCCTTGACGCCTGGAACAATGCTGTGAAATCGGGGCGGCCGTACGAAACGGAATGCCGGTTACTGGTTTCAGAAACTTGCCAATACCGCTGGTACCTCGCACGCGCGCTACCGGTGCGCGACGATGCCGGGGACGTGGTCCGCTGGTATGGGACCGCGACGGATATCGATGATCAGAAGCATGCGGAGCGAGTTTTGCAGGAAATACGCGATAGGCTTGAACACGTTGTGAACGAGCGCACAGTACAACTGCTGCGTGTCAACACGAGTCTGCGCGAGGAGATAGCCGACCGCGCGCGGGCCGAACAGGCACTGCGCACGTCAGAAGAACGCTTTGCCAAGGCATTTCACTCCGGCCCGGATTCCGTGTGCATCGCTCAGCAAGCGAATCGTCGACTGATCGATGTCAATGATCGATGGCAGACTCTGTTCGGCTTTGCTCGCGACGACGCTTTGGGCCGGACTCTTGTTGAGTTGGGAATTGTGCGACCGCCCGATCAAACAAGGCTCGACAGGCTGCTAAAGACGCACGGTCACGCTCGGAACGTCGAGCTGAATTTGAATACGAGGTTAGGCGACACGCTCGAGGCAATTTTCAATGCCGAGACCGTGGAGATCAGTGGCGAGCTTTGCTACATCTCGGTCATTCGCGACATGACAAGCCAGCGGCGAGCCGAGCGCGAAGCGCAGGATCAGCGTCATCAAATGGCGCATCTCACGCGTGTAGCGGTCCTGGGTCAGTTGTCCGGCGCGCTTGCGCACGAGCTGAATCAACCGTTGACAGCGATTCTTTCCAATGCGCAGGCGGCGCAGCGATTTCTCAAGCGCGACTCGGTTGATCTGGACGAGGTGCGCGCCATCATCGACGACATCGTCAGTGACGACAAACGCGCCGGGGAGGTGATCCGACGCTTGCGTGCTCTGCTGAAACGAGGCGAAGCACAACTTCAAGCGATCGATTTGAATGACGTCGTGGCCGAAGCGCTCAAGCTGGCGCAAGGCGATTTGAGCTTGCGCAACATCAGCGTCTCGACGACGCTTGCAAAGGACTCGGTCGCAGTGCGCGGTGACCGAATTCAACTGCAACAAGTGTTGTTGAATCTAATCATGAACGCTGCAGACGCGATGAACGCAATCCCGCAGGACGAACGCCATTTGTCGATCGTCGTAGGATCCAGCATCGCTGGCCAAGGTCTCGTTTCGCTCGCTGACCGGGGTCCGGGCATTCCGCCAGACCGGATCGAGAAGCTATTCGAACCGTTCTTTACGACGAAGGAACACGGTCTGGGGCTGGGATTGTCGATCTCGCGCTCGATCGCAAACGCACACTCCGGAAGCTTGTGGGCGGAGAATAATCTCGGTCGCGGTGCAACTTTCCATCTCACTCTGCCCACATCCGAGAGTCAATGAGCGAATCGCAGCAGACCTTGGTTTCGCCCACGGTATTCATCGTCGACGATGACCCGGCGGTCCTCACTGCGCTGTCACGCTTGTTGCGCTCATCTGACTACGCAGTGCAAACGTACGCTTCGGCGCGAGCGCTGTTGGAGCAGGACACTGCAGCCGTGCCGGGCTGTCTGGTACTCGACGTTACGATGCCCGACCTGAATGGCTTTGAGCTGCAACAAACGCTGATTGCGTTGCAACAAGACCGGCCCATCGTATTCATCAGCGGCACGAGTGACATCCCGGTCAGTGTCCGAGCGATGAAGACAGGCGCCGTTGATTTCCTTACAAAACCCATCAATGACGAAGACTTGCTGACCGCGGTTCGCGCGGCAGTGGACAAGGATCGTCGGGTGCGCGCTGCACGCGCAGAATCGCAGCTGTTCTTAGATCGATTCGCAACCCTTACACAGCGGGAACGCGAAGTTCTGCAGAGAGTCGTCGCGGGTCGCCTCAACAAACAGATCGCCGCCGATCTCGGCATCGTTGAAAATACAATCAAATTTCATCGTCATCGGGTGATGGAGAAGATGAAGGTGACATCGCTGGCCGAGCTGGTGCGAGTGACCGAACGCGCGGAATTGAGCGCACGCGCAAGTCGATCTGAAGGGTGAATCCGGGCTAGCTTGTGGATTGATGCGAATCCACCCGCTGGACCAAAGCCCAATTTCGGACTCGCCTTATTCCTGTTTGAATGGGGAATGAGCGCAGAAAGTTACCGCAAGACAAGCTGCTTATCTCCGTAGTCGATGACGACGAAAGCGTTCGCAAGGCATTGGGACGCTTGCTCTCGTCTCTTGATTACCAGGCCGAGACGTTCGATTCCGGGCAGGCATTTCTTGATTCGCTCGCGGACAGGTGGCCTGACTTTGTAGTACTGGACCTGCACATGCCAGGGCTCAGCGGCCTCGACGTTTTGCAACAGCTGACTCGCACTCCCGCACCGGTGCCGGTCATCGTCATCACCGCCCACGACGAGCCGGAGACGCAGGCGCAATGCCTGGCGGCCGGTGCGCTGGCCTATCTTCGCAAGCCGCTTGATGAACAGGTGCTCTTGGCTGCAATCAGAACAACAGAGGGTCACAACGCGCGACCCAAGCGCTCGAGAGAGGCTCCGGCCAACAGCAGTTAAGCCTGCGTCCGCACCGGCAAAGGGGTGCAGAAGGTTGCGCTCCCGCCGGGACTGTTGACCGCCGTCAGGCTCCTCTTTGTTTATTGCGCGACGATCTTCCAGCCGTCTTTGGTGTCGCACATATTCCACGTGCTGGCACCGCGCTCTCCGCCGGCTGATGTTGAAAAGTCGGTGGCACGGCAACGCATGCCGTCCTTCGTAAACGTCTTCGTCGGTGTGACGGTCCCGGAGGCCTGGGTTTTCGGATTGCTCCACGTGTACGTCTGACCGTCCTTTCCGGAAGTGAGCGCCTTTTGGATTTCCGCGCGCGCGATCTGCGCGTCTTCCTTTGTCAAGTGTGCGAGGGGTCCCTGGACGGCAAAGAGAGCGTTGAGCGCGAACACCTGAGAAGAAAACGACGCGGCGATCAGCGCCACGCACACATCGCAGATTGGTTTTCGATGTCTCATTGGCATTCTCGAGTCATTCAAACCAAACGTTTTGGAACATAGCGTACGCGCTACGGCCGCCCGAGGAAAAGGTACACCGCCTTGTTGTCGCGGTTCGCGTAGCCGAACCCGAGAAACAGCGCGCCGAGCGGCGAATCGATTCCAAGAAACACCGATGCAGCCTTGACTGTGAGGTCACCTGTAACCAGGCTACCGCGCCAGAGCGGCACCAACGGTTGCAGGTTCGCTGCTTCCAGCGAACCACCAACGTGTATGCCCTCGAACAAGGGAAGGTTGCCTACCTTGCTGCGATAGATCAGGCGCCCGAAGTAAAAACGATCGCTGCGCAACTGTGCGCGTGAGAGGCCGGACAAATTCAGAAAGCCGCCCAGCGGGAATTGATCGTAGCCGGGTATCGGGTCGCCGCCGATCTTGCCGCCGGCAGCGAGCAGTCCCTCTACGGTATGCGACCCCCACGTAATTGGAGCGCTCACCAGCGCGTCCCAGCGCGTGTACGTCTCATCGGCGCCGAGCAGATCGGTCGATGCGTAAACGTTGGCGCGCGCGTAATAACCGTGGCGCGGAAAGTTAATGCTGTCGAGCCGATCCAGCGTGGCAGAGAACGTGAACGCGCCAACCTGGAACGTGTCGTCGACCGGCAACGCTACAACTTCGGTGCCGGCTACAGCGACCACGCCGCCGCTGCGCAACTGAAAGTTGCGGCTACCGACCCGCACGCCGGCGCGCGCTTCACCGTACTGAACGAAATTGGCTCCGATGTCGATCCCCACTGTCGTCGTCTGGTCGCGGTACTCGGCAATCCGCAGGTTATCCGCATACAGATCGAATTCGTCGATCGAGTATCGCAGGCTCGGTGCCACGAACAAATATTGTCGCGTTGATAGCGGCTGATACAGCTCGGTCGATAACAACACATCGCTTCCGAGTATTAAGTCGTTGCGCCACTCGGCACCGAACGAGTTCAACCATTTCATCCGGTGCGAAGCGAGCAGATTGAAGTCGGCCTGGTCACCCAGCGAAGCGTCGAGCTCAAGACCGAACCGCACGTAGTTGCGCTCCTGCCTTTCCTTGACCAGCACGACCAAGGTTTGCTTGCCGTCGATGTCCTGCATCGCATAGTTAACCGTCTCGAAATCTCCGCGGCCGAAGATGCGTCGCATGTCGAGATCGATCGTGTCGCGATCCAACGGTTGGCCGACGCGCGTTTCCATCGCTTGCAGCACGACCGCGTCGCTGACGCTGCGGGTGCCTTCAACCTTGATCGCGTCGACTATCAACGTGCCGGCCATTACGGTGACCGCCTGTCGTGCACGCACGGCTGCGTATTGCTCGGGCGGCAGTGACAACGCGCGCAGGCGATCTGCCATCTTGCGCGCCGCAGCTTCGCCGATCGGCACTGTCTTCGACAGGTTATCGAAGTCGCCGGCCGAGTAGTCGCCCAGTTCCGGCAGAATCAAAATGTCCTGCGGCGTCAGCTCCGCCAGTGAGCGGTTGACGTTCTGCTCGGTCAGGATGTTGATCATCTGCAGCGACACGGTCAGCACCGACGTAATCTGTTCGGGCTTCAGCAGCGGCGTGCCGAGATTGACCGCGATGATGATGTCGGCGCCCATTGCCCGCGCAATATCCACCGGCAGATTGCGCACCAGGCCGCCGTCGACCAACTGGCGCTGGCCCATTTCGACGGGAGCAACCGCGCCAGGCACCGACATCGAAGCGCGGATCGCCTGCACTACGCTGCCCTCCTTCAGCACCACCATCTCACCGGTACCGATATCGGTCGCGATCGCGCGGAAAGGAATCGGCAACTCGTCAAAGCTGCGCACGCTCGTGATCTGCACCAGCTTGCGCAGCTCACCCTCGAGCGCGACCCCGGTAACCACACCCTTCGGCAACAGCACACCGTCCTTTGAAACGGCCAGCTCGGGTACGAAGTACGGGCGCAGATCATCTTCCTTACGCCGCATCGACTGGTCCTGCCGCGGCGGCCGGTCGGTAAAAAGGCTTTCGGTCGTGATGCTCTTGATCTCCTTTTCCATCTGCGGCACCGTCATGCCCGTCGCGTACGCGGCGCCGATGATCGACCCCATGCTGGTGCCGGCGATCACGTCGACCGGAACGCGCAGCTCTTCGAGAACTTTCAGATACGCCGATATGCGCAGCACCGCGTGCGCCGCCGCCGGACAGGACAAGACCGATCTTCGGCCGAGGCGGCTGCGTAGCGGTCGTGTCGCTGCTAGGGGGCGCGGGCGCCAACTGCGCTTGCGTGCCGCAACACACAACCGTCGACAAACAAGCAATGAGGCTGACCGCAATCTTTCGGATCTTCATGTTCATGCCGGATCAGATAATCAGCTGCTTCGTCGAGATTGTTGCAAAGAGTCGCCCACACACACATACACACAGACACTCATTGACTGCTCACGACTCCGGCCGCTAATTCCCCTCGATGCAGCGATCGGAGGCGAGCGGAAAACTGGAGATTGCTCAGGCCGGCTGCGCATGCGCCTGCAGTTGGTCAATCTGCCTTTTCATCCGATCGACGATCAGACGCACGAGGTGGTATCCGAACTCCGGATTCTGAAAGTAAAGCTCCTTCAATTCCTCGTTGGTCATGTAAAGAACCTCCACGTCTGTCTCGCACACGCAGCTGAGCGTTCGCCGTCCCTCGTCCGTGAATATCGCGATCTCACCGAAGAGCAGCCCGCTGCCAGCGTGCTCGTCCACCTCCGGGAAGTGCACCTGGCCCGATACGATGAAGTAAACGCCGTGTGCGGGCTCGCCCTTTAGCGAAGATGGTGCGGCCCTTGGTGAAGGACATCCGCCTCATGTAGGGCCGCAGCCACTCGGACTCAAAGACATCCGGACCGCGCGGCAACGGCGATGCGGCGGACCAAGCGGTGCATCGCTCGCAAGCGATGAATGTTCAGCGGCAGAAGTAGGGTATGGAGCAGTGCCGACGGCCAGAACCCGCTGAGCAATCCGAACGCGATGAAAAGTACGTTGCTGCAGATTGCCGCGATACGCAACGGGATCATCGTCTTCGCGGAAAACGCCACGAAGGATGCGGCAGCTGCAGAGAACCCGACCATATCCACGAAAGTCATGCTTGCCCCTCTGCAGCTAATTGCTGCCGCGCGCTTTCAGAAATCCGCCGCCACCGACCTCACCAAGATTCGCACTAATGATCAGCGTGCGAGGATCGTCAGCTTGTTTCTCGCCTGCGACGACTGATCGGCGCAGATCGACACACCGGCGGCGCTGATCTTTGCTTCCAGCTCGGCGCGTCGTCAACTACAACTTCAAGGAGGGCTTCTACCTCACCAGCGCACCCATCCTGACAGTCGACTGGGACGCCGCTAGCGGCGAGAAGTGGACCGTGCCCATCGGCGGCGGCGTCGGCAAGATATTCCATCTCGGCCGGCTGCCGGTGAACACGCAGTTGTCGGCGTACTACAACGTCGTGAAGCCCGACAACGGTGCCAACTGGCAGATCCGGTTCCAGGTGCAGTTGATGTTTCCGAAGTAACGCGAGGCAGTGGTATGAAGCAGAGGTTTCGGCGGTGGTCCTTTCGGAGGGTTCAGACGTTGAGGCAATAGGTGCCCGCAATTCCGCGGCGCCGGCAACAAGTTCATAATGTTTGCGGTACTCACAAGGAGCAACGCTATGAGGTTTCATCATTTACTTACAGCCGTACTGGCCCTGTCGCTCGCCGCCGGCGGTGCATTCGCGCAAGACGACAAAGCCAAGAAGCAGGCCGAGGTTCGCAAGGTCACATCGGAAACGCTCCAGAAGTTCTACAAGGCCGACCCGAAGCTCAAGGACGCGGTTGAGAAGGCACCGGGCTCCGCTGTCTTCACGACTTTCGGTATCAGCTTTCTCATCGGCGGCGCCGGCGGCAAGGGAGTCGTCGTCAACAACGTGACGAAGCACGTCACTTACATGGACATGGCGCAAGCGAGCGCCGGCCTGCAGATAGGTGCCGCCACGAGCGAGACGCTGATTATCTTCAAGACTCACGCTGCCATGCAGAACTTCATCGACAAGGGCTGGGAAGCGAGTGGTACCGCCGCGGCTCAGGCCGGTGCAGGCGGCAAGTCAGTGGGCCCGGCTGTTGGCGAGCAGGCCGTCTCCGACGCCTCCACTTACACGCTCACCAAGAACGGATTGCAGGCTGGCCTCGCAGTCGCTGGAACGAAGTTCTGGAAGGACAAAGACCTCAACTGAGTTTCACCGGCGTAGCGCTTAAGTCCGCCGACGCCATCGGCGTTGGCGGGCTTGCTCGCGCCTGAGGAGGCCGATCCGCTCGGCCGAAGCGCGTCGTGAACGAGTCGCTCGAACAGCGCGTAGACGTCGACCACATGATCGGCGCCGAAGAGCGCTTCCGTCTCGCGATGGCACGGCAATAGAGATGACTGAGGCAAGTCTCAGCGAAAGCGTGCGACATCGGGCCGTGCGGTTAGCGCCCAGCCGAGCTCAAGCTATCGCTGCACTCGTCCGGTAACCGGCGGCTCGACTCGGTCGCCTTCGAGAACAGACTTGTAAACGAATCCCGCGATCACGGCGCCGACGATCGGCGCAATCCAGAACAACCAGAGCTGCTGCAACGCCCAGCCGCCGACGAAGAGCGCAGGCCCAGTGCTGCGCGCCGGATTCACTGACGTATTGGTCACCGGAATGCTGATCAAGTGAATCAGCGTCAGCGCCAAGCCGATCGCCAATCCTGCAAAGCCGACCGGAGCACGATCATGAGTCGCACCGAGAATCACGATCAGGAACATGAACGTCAGCACAACTTCGGTGACCAGCCCCGACAGCAGCGAGTATTTGCCGGGCGAGTGATCGGCGTATCCGTTCGATGCGAGTCCCCCGGCAAGGCTGAAGTCAGCGTTTCCGCTCGCGATCAGATAGAGCGCGCCGGCGCCGACGATGCCACCCATCACCTGCACGATGATGTATGGCACGAGCTGCGTCGCGGGAAAGCGTCCGCCGGCCCACAGACCAATCGACACCGCCGGATTGAAGTGTCCGCCGGAGATCGGACCAAGCGCATAGGCACCGGTCAACACCGTCAGTCCGAACGCCAGCGAAACGCCGAGCAGTCCAATGCCGACTTCCGGAAACGCAGCCGCCAACACAGCGCTGCCGCAGCCACCGAGCACGAGCCAAAAAGTACCCAAAAACTCCGCTGCCAACTTTGCTCTCATCGAATTCTCCTCAACGATACTTGTTGACGACTCTGCGTGCGATTGCGGCGTTTCACCGTTTCGTTTTCATGTCCTCTCTCTGCAGCCGGCTCTGCTCGGCCAGATCACGGTCGAGACCGCAATCTTGTTGGCCTGTGATGTTGCGCACAGAGAACGTAACGCGAAATGGCCCCTTAGTGCAAAGCGAATGCCCTTTGGTGCAGGCCACTGCGCAACCTCAGCGATAATCGACACGAAGGAGGAGCACGGATCATGAGCAGGCGCTTCAAGCTGAGTTTGCTGCTGGGTGCACTGGCAGCGCTCGCGGGATGCGCGACTGTCGAGCCGCATCTCGTGCCCGCACCGGCGGTCTTTAAGGATGCACGCCTTTCGTTCGATAAGGCACTGCCGGTGGAACTTCAATCGACGCGACTGCCGGTTTTCTTCGCCACCACACGCGCCGCAACCGAAGGCCCGGAACACTTCAGCAACGACTCCGCGCCGTTGACTCTCGGCATCGCGCGCGTGCGCCTGGGCGAGCAGGGTTGGAGCTGGGCCGAGCTGATTGCGTCAGATCGAACCAGCAGCGTCGACAAACCGCGCAATGGCGCAGTGGAATCCGTCGAGACCCTTGGCCGCGCCGGCGACGATGCCGTGCTAAGCGACGCGGATCGCGCGTTCGTCGCGGCGATCGATGCACACCTTGCTCGCATTCGAAACCCGGAGCTCATTTTCTATGTACACGGTTACAAAGTCACCTTCGACGAAGTCGCGGTGCAGATGGGTTCGTTCGCGCATTACCTCGGCCAGCAGGCAACAGTGACGTTCCAGTGGCCGACCGGCACGATGTTCTGGAATTACGTGACCGATTGTCCGCGCGCGCATCGCTACATCCCCGACATCGAGCACATGCTTGCGCTACTTGCGCGAACCAAGGCGCAGTACATCAACGTGATGGCCTACAGCTGCGGTTCGCCGTTGCTTGCATCAGCGCTCAATCGTCTGCGCGCACGCACTCCGGAGCTTGATCACGAAGCGCTGCAGCGTCGCTACCGGCTGGGCAACGTCATCTTCGTCGCGTCCGATGTCGATCTGAAGACCTTCGCGCGCGATCACGTGCAGCCCGCACTCGACCTGGCGCGTCAGGTCATCGTTTACTTCTCGCGGGTCGATCGCGCGCTTGGCTTCTCGGCGCTGCTCGCGGGCACCTCGCGCCTCGGACAGCCCGACATCTCGGATCTGACGGTCGAAGAGATACAACGATTCGCTGCGGGTACTCGCTTCCAGGCCGTCGACGTGTCTGACGTGCGCGGTGCGCACGAGATGGGCGGCATGAAGGGCCATGGTTACTGGTACGCGAACGAGATCATCTCGACCGACGTGGCGCTGTCGCTGCGATACCCAATCCCGCCTGAACGACGCTGCCTGACCAACCCGGAAGGAAAGCGCGTTTGGCGCATTCCGGACAACTATGTCGATTGCGTAGCCAATAGGTTGCTCGAGATATATCCGCAGGTTCGACGCTAGGGCGAGTCATCATTGCGTTGGCAGCAGCAACACGACGCCGACGCTGATCGTCCCACTTCGGGTTGCTGACATCGCGAACGCTCGGTGTCGTAGACGAGCGCGCTGATCGCCCGGCGACCACCCTGCACCAATGGACAATTGCGAAGCTGCAAGGAACCGGAGCACCATCGCTTCTCAACAACCCATCCAGCGGAGGTAACTTCATGGCCAGCCTATTCGAATCGCTGTCCTCTGCGATCAACCCCGAAATCGTTTCGGCCCTCGGCAAGGCGCTGGGCGCCGACACTTCGGCCATCAACCAGGGCCTTTCAGCCACCGGACCGCTGCTGATGGGCAGCATGAGCAAGATGGCGAGCACGCCGTCCGGCGCCGAGTCGCTGCTCAAGATGCTGCCGCAGGACACCGGGACATTCGGCGGCTTCGGCAGCCTCACCAGCCTGATCAGCAACCTGTTCAGCGGCGGCCCAACAACCGGCAACAGCATGCTGTCGTCCTTGTTAGGTCCAGGAGCCAACGCGATCGGCGGCGCGCTGACCAAGGCACTCGGCTTCAACGTGATGCCGCTGATCGGAATGGTTGCCCCGGCATTGATGGGCCTGGTCAGCAAGGCTGTGCAAACCGACAAGCTCGACGCCAATGGACTGGCCGGGCTGCTGAAGCGCGAAACCACGCAGTTCAGCAGCAACCCGGCCAACGCGGCGACAATGAAGCTGGTCAACGAGGCCACGGCCGCCGGCGACAAGGCCGCGACAGTGATTGGATCCTACGGCGCAGACTGGAACAAGGTCGCCGCCGCACCCGTCGCCGCATTGCTGGCCGTGTCGAGCTCGGACCTCGACGGCCCAATCGACACGATGAAGGAAGTCAAGGCCGCTCAAGCGGCGCTGCTGGAGGCGACGAAGGCTGCGCCGGATGGTTCCGTACTCGCCGCGGCCTTCGGCGGCGGCCTCACGGAAAGCGCACTGAAGTCGGTGCACGCGATGGCGAAGGATCGCGACGCCCTGACGCGTCTGGTTGCTGATGCCACCGCTGCGGTGAAGCAGCGCTCACCGGGCGAACTTGAAGCGTTCAAGGCAACGATCCGTTCGATCGGCAAGGCAACCGCAGAAGCTGCCAAGGAAGGTGGTTTCCTCGGCATCGGCGGCACGCAGGTCAGCGAAGACGAAAAGGCTGCGCTCGCGAAGCTTGAAGCCGCGATGGCCTAGCCGCGGTCCGCTTCCTTTCGCCGCAACGTGATCACGGCCGCTCATCGCGAGCGGCCGTTTTCATTTCCTGTCGTCAGGTGGACAGCAGCAACAAACAACGAGCAGGCTTGCCAGGACGCATCGCACGCCAGCAAGTTAGGCAGACATGTAGCGTGCATCGCTGTATGGCGAAGGTAAGCTTGGGTTGTGAACGCCCTGCTGAACGAAATCCGTCAAGGCTAGGCTAGGATAAGACAAGTATCGATTCGTGATGTCTCGCGTTCTCGAGTTAGCCTTTCAACAACGAACCAGAAGACCTGCCGTCGATTCGCCTGAGTAAGGCACTCGATATGAACAGCATCGTGAGGCAAAGGCTCACAGCCGCGGTCGTCGCCGGTACGCTCGTCGGCTGCGCCTCGAGCCCGCCGCCGTCACCCGCGGCAGGACCCGACTACAAAGGCCGGGCGGTGACGCGCGCCGAGGGCGGCGTCCGGGTGTCAACCGCGGTTTTGTCCGCCGAGGAGAGCGCCGCCGTGTACGGCGTGCCGCTCGCAAAGCGGGCGATTCAGCCTGTGTGGATCGAGGTCGAGAACCGCGACGATCGCGCTTATTTCCTGCTGTCGCCGGGCCTCGACCCGAATTTCTTCCCGGCTTCCGAAGCGGCCGAAGCGTTCGCGGCGGGCGACTCGCGTGAGCAACGCGCCGCGCTCGACCGGCGCTTTCGACAGCTCGCGTTCCGCAATCCAGTCCTGCCCGGCGCGACGACATCGGGGTTCGTCCTGACCAACCTCGACGAGGGCGTAAAGCCTGTCCAGGTCGACTTGGTTGCGAGCGGGCGCACGAGGACATTCTCGATCGTCACGATCGTGCCCGGCTTTCGCGCCGATTACCACATCAGCGAAGTGTTCAGGCGCGAGATCTACCCGCCCGCGAAGATCGTGGACTACACGGATGACGCCGCTTTCCGTGCGGCGCTCGAGGCCCTGCCCTGCTGTGTGACCAACAAGGACGGTTCCAAGAACGGCGATCCCCTCAATCTGGTGGTCGTGGGCGGCCTCGACGATGCGTTTCCGGCGCTTGCGCGGCGCGGTTGGCGTCCGACTGAGGAAAAGTGGACGGGCTCGATCACGAGGATGGTGACCTCCGCGCTCTCTGGCGAGCGTTACGCCTATGCACCCGTGAGCGATCTCTACCTCTACGGACGCGCGCAGGACCTCGCGCTGCAGAAGGCGCGCGACAACATCCACCAGCGCAACCACCTGCGGCTCTGGCTGAGCCCGATGCGCTACCACGGCAAGCAGGTATGGGTGGGCCAGATCAGCCGCGACATCGGGAGCCGTCTTACCATCCATTCCCCGACATTCACGACGCACAAGATCGACCCGGACGTGGACGAGGCGCGCGTCGCGCTTGCCGAGGACATGGCCTATTCTCAGAACCTCGCGAAGATCGGGCTCGTGAAGGGGGTGGGTGCTGCCCCGAAAGACGCGCCACGCGGCAACCTCACCACCGACCCCTACTACACCGACGGGTTGCGTCACGTGCTCGTGTTCGACCGCAAGCCGACCTCGCTGGACGAGATCGAGTTTCTTCCGTGGAGTGCGGTCGACAGACTCAAGGACGCGACCCAGGGAGGCACGCAATGAGCGTGTTGCCGCTGATTCAGCGTGTCCTCGGCAATGCGGCGTGTGCGGTGAGCATATCGCTCGCCCTCGTTGGCTGTGCGACGTGGCAAGCCCCTGCCGAGGTCAGCGACGCCGCGCTGCGCGCCCGTGCCATGAGCGACACCGTGCGCGACGTGCGCGTGACCGCGGCGGTGCTAAGCGCAGAAGACAGCCGGCGCATGTTCGGTGCCGACGTCAACAAGACACAAGTGCAGCCGGTTTGGGTCGAAGTCCAGAACCGGACGTCGCAACCGTTGTGGCTGCTGCGGTCGGGAACCGACCCAGATTACTTCTCGCCGCTCGAAGTCGCGTGGTCCATGCACACACCGCTCGCGAGAGACACGAACGCGAGCATCGACGACCACTTCGACAGATTGGGGTTCAAGAATCCGATCCCGCCGGGGGCGACGCGCACGGGGATCCTCTTCACCAACCCACAGCGCAGCACGAAGCTGCTCAATGTCGATCTGCTGGGGAACAAGACGCTGATTCCGTTCTCCCTGTTCCTGCCGGTGCCGGACGACTCCGTGGATGAGCGCCTGTCGCAGCTCTCGTTCCAGTATCCCGATGCGCAGATCACGAACTACAAGGACCTCGCCGCGCTCCGTGCGGCGCTCGAGCGGTTGCCCTGCTGTGCGACCGACGCCGGCGGGACGGGGCAAGGCGACCCGCTGAACGTTGTCTTCATCGGCACCATCGCGGACATCGGCGCTGCGGGCATTCGGCGCAGCTATCGGCGTAGTTTCTACGAGTCCGATACGGCGCAACGGGTCTTCGGCCGCGAGCCTTACTTCGTCGCGCGGAAACAAGCGCAAGCGGGCGCGCCGGCGACCTGGATACGCCTATGGGTGGCGCCGATGCGCTTCGACGGTAAGCCAGTCTTCGTGGTGCAGGTCGGACGGCCGGTCGGCGGGCGCTTCGCACCCCGCGACGCGGCAAGCATCATCCTGCACGACGATGTGGACGAGGCGAGGAACCTCCTGATTCAGGACATGATGTATTCGGGCGGATTGGAAAAGCTCGGGTTCGTCACCGGTGTCGGCGCGGCCCCCGAAACGCTGCCCCGAACCGCACTCAACGGCGCGCGCTACCACACCGACGGACTGCGCGCGGTCCTTTTCTTCGCGACGCGGCCGCTCGACCTTTCGGACGTGGAGATTCTCGACTGGGTGCCTTTCTTGGAGCGACGCGAGGCTGCCGCACGCGAGCAAAGCAACAATGTGCGCAAGTGACTCGGCCATTGAATCGCAAGCGTCTGTAGCGTCGCGACGCGCCCGCACGATCGGTGCGGCGAACGGCGGCATTGTTCACGCGATGGTTGTCGTGGCATGCCTCGCGCTCGGCGCATGCGCGACGACGCCCCTCGTGCCGTACTCGGCCGACACGCCGCCGCTCGTTCTCGCGCTGGCTTCCCAAACGGGCGTGCAGGACAAGCGGGCGCGCTTCCGCGAGACCTACTGCGCCGTGTTGGAGGCGCATGGACGCGGGCTTCCCGACTACCGGCCTTGCGACGAAGCACTGGCCCGCGTCGGTGCCGAACCCGCCGGCACCGGCAAGCGCGTCGATCTCGGCCCGTCGAAACGGCGCCTCGTCGCGGCGGTGGTACCCGGCATCGGGTACGAATGCTTCGAACAGTGGCTCCAGCCGCCTGGCACCGTCGCGGCGCACGTACGCCAATACGGGTATGACGCAATCACCCTCAAGGTCGATGCGCTATCGGGCACCGAGAACAATGCGCGCCAGATCCGCGACGCGATCATGGCCATGCCGCGCGATGCGGAAGCGCCGCGCCTCGTGCTGATCGGCTATTCGAAGGGCGCACCCGACATCCTCGAGGCGGTGGTCAAGTATCCAGAGATCCGGAGCCGCGTGGCGGCCGTGGTAAGCGCTGCAGGCTCGGTCGGTGGCTCAGCGCTCGCCAACGATGCCGAGCAATACCAGGCCGATATGCTGCGGTACTTTCCGGGCGCAACCTGCGGCTCGGGCGACGGCCGCGCAGTGGAGAGCCTGCGGCCCGCCACGCGCCAGGCGTGGCTCGCGCAGAACCCGCTGCCGAGCGACGTTCGCTACTACTCGCTCGCGACCTTCCCGCAGCCGGAGCGCATCTCGTCGATTCTGAAAACGAGCTACGACAAGCTGGCGCGAGTCGACGCGCGCAACGACAGCCAGGTGATCTTCTACGATCAGCTGGTGCCCGGCAGCACCCTCGTCGGCTATCTCAATGCGGACCACTGGGCAGTCGCGGTGCCAATTTCCCGCACGCACCCCACGATCACGTCCCTGTTCGTGACCCAGAACGCCTATCCACGCGAGGCGCTATTGGAAGCGCTCCTGCGCTTCTTGGAGGAGGATCTCGCGACGCCGCCGCGATGATTGCTGCGCGGGATGCGTGTCGCTTCGCTGTCATCGACACACGATAGTCGGCAACTTCTGACCAGTAGTATTCTTCGATCAAACATCCGATCAAAAATAAGACGTCGCCGGAACACATACGCCGGAGGGAAACGCGATGACACGTCGAATCAAAGGTCGCATTGCGCTGCTTGGCCTCAGCGCAACTCTTACCGTTGCCACTCTGGTAGCAGTCGCGGTATGGCCGGAGTCGGTGTCACCTGCGCTGGCTCAAGCGACCAAGGGTGCGCCGCCATCCGGAGCCGCGGCGCAAGACGCGCCTCCGCCCACCGACAGAAAGATCACGTACTCACCCTATCCGGAGCAGAACTTCCCGAACCGGGTGTTCTTCGGCGATACGCATCTGCACACCAGCTACTCGACCGATGCCGGCATGATCGGTAACCGTCTCGGCCCGGAGGAGGCGTATCGCTTTGCGCGCGGTGAGACCGTGAAATCCAGCACCGGATTGCCGGCGCGACTCGGTCGGCCGCTGGATTTCCTGGTCGTCGCGGATCACTCCGAAAACCTGGGCCTCTCGCCCATGATCGCCGAGTCGAACCCGGAGCTGCTCAAGTCCGAGTGGGGCCGCAAGGTGCACGACCTGGTCAAGGCCGGCAAGGGCTTCGACGCGTACGACGCGTGGGGTGCGGCGATGATCGCTCGTCAGGATCCGCTCAAGGGATCGCCCATGGTGCGTACGGCGTGGGAGCGCATCACCGCGGCAGCGGAAAAATACAACGAGCCGGGTCGCTTCACCGCGTTCATCGGCTACGAATGGACGTCGTCGCCCGGCGGCAACAATCTGCATCGCAACGTCATCTATCGCGACGCCAAGGACAAGGCCGACCAGGTCCTGCCGTTCTCGCAATACGACAGTGTCGATGTCGAGGACCTCTATAACTGGATGGCCGACTACGAGAAAAAGACCGGCGGCCGGCTGCTGGCCATCGCGCACAACGGCAACCTCTCCAATGGACTCATGTTCGACGACGTCACGCTCACGACCAAGAAGCCGCTCGACCGCGACTATGCGATGCGGCGCTCGAAGTGGGAGCCGCTGTACGAAACGACCCAGTCGAAGGGCACCGGCGAAGCTCATCCGCAACTCTCATCGACCGACGAGTTCGCGAACTTCGAGATCTGGGACAAGGGAAGCTTCGGTCCGGTGCCGAAGACGAAGGACATGCTGCCCCGCGAATACGCGCGCGAGGCATTGAAGCGCGGCCTCGCCTATGAGGCCAAGCTGGGTGTCAATCCATTCAAGTTCGGCATGATCGGCTCGACCGATTCGCACACCTCGCTTGCCACGGCCGAGGAGAGCAATTTCTTCGGCAAGGCTGCCATGCTCGAGCCCTCGAGCGATCCGATCCGATTCGAGGAAGTCATTACGGGCCGCCCTGCACCGAAGGGCACTCAAATCTATGCGCGGGAAGGGAGCGCTGCAGGCCTGGCTGCCGTCTGGGCGCGCGACAATACGCGCGAAGCGCTATGGGACGCGATGGCGCGCAAAGAAGTCTTCGGAACCAGCGGTACGCGGTTGATCGTGCGCGTGTTCGGCGGCTTCGACTTTTCACAGAAGGATCTCAATCGGTCCGACTTTGCCGCGCACGGTTACGCGAACGGCGTGCCGATGGGCGGGGATCTCAAGACCGCAGCGGCCGGCAAGGCGCCGACGCTGCTGATACGCGCGATTCGCGATGTGGACGGCGCCAACCTCGATCGCATCCAGGTGATCAAGGGCTGGATAGACGCTTCCGGCAAGCCACAGGAGAAGGTGTACGACGTGGCGTGGTCGGGCAATCGCAAGCCCGACGCAAAGGGCAAGCTGCCTGCGGTGGGCAGCACCGTCAACGTCGCCGAAGCCACGTACGACAATTCGATCGGCTCGCCCGCGCTGCAAGTGTTCTGGAAAGATCCGAACTTCGATCCGAAGCAACGCGCCTTCTACTACGTCCGCGTCCTGGAGATCCCGACACCGCGATGGACAACGTACGACGCGAAGTTCTTCAAAGTGAAGCTGCCCACCGATGTGCCTGCTTCCATTCAGGAGCGCGCGTATACATCGCCGATCTGGTACACGCCTGGATGAAAAATCTGACGGCGGCGTGAAATCCAAAACGAGTCGGGCAGCGGGGGGAGCCGCATCACATGATGAGTCCGTTTGTGGTGGGCATGATCGTGTTCGCATGCACGATCGCCGGCGCGCTGATCGGTTCCCAGCTGCGTCGCACTTGGTCTCGGAATCACATCACCGAAGAATCGAGGGACACAGTGGAGATGGCCGTCGGTCTGATCGCCACGATCACCGCTCTCGTCCTTGGCCTCGTCACTGCCTCCGCCAAGAGTTCCTTTGACGCTGTCGATACTTCGGTGAAGGAGATCGCCACCGACATCCTCACGCTCGACCGGTTGCTCGCTCGTTACGGGCCCGAGACCAAGGAGATCCGTGTGGCATTGCGGCAGGCGGTTGCGGACAGGATCGACACGACTTGGCCGCAGGAGTCATCTCGGCCCGCCCGCGTGGCGGACCCGTTGGAAACAGCATCGCGCGTCGAGGGCCTCGCCGAAGCGATTCGCCGTCTCGCCCCGCGCGATGATGCTCAGCGGTCGCTCCAATCCCGTGCGCTGGAGCTCGCGGAGAGGCTGCTTAAGACCAGATGGCTAGTGTTCACCGCCGGCGGACCGTCAGTCCCTGTGGCGTTCCTTGTCGTCATCGTATTCTGGCTCACGATCTCGTTCACCAGCTACGGGCTGATCGCTCCGCGAAACGCAACGGTTTTCGTACTTCTCCTTGTTTGTGCGCTGTCTGTTGGTAGCGTTATCTTCCTCATATTGGAACTGGGTGAGCCGTTTGAAGGCATGCTCAAGGTCTCCGGAGATGCTTTTAGCTACGCGCATGCCCACCTAAACCAGTAGGAGCATCACGATCTCGTAGCCTCAGGGAGCGCCCAGCAACAGATAAATCGTGCGATTTTTGCCGCCGCCGGTTGCGGCACCAAGGAACAACGGACCGAGAAACGTTTCGGCGCCGATGTAAAGCGAAGCCGACCACAGATTGCCTGTTGACGATCGACCGTCGTAGAGATCGTTCACGCGCCCGGCCTCGAGCGAGCCGCCTGCGTAGATGCCCGATCCGATCAGTGAGGGCAGCCGGTGAATCTGATGGTAATAGCGGACGTTGGCGAATACCATTGACTGACCGGTGAATTGACCGATCCGATAGCCGGAGAGCCGGAATGGGCCGCCGAGCATGAATGGATCGTACGGAGGAACGTTTGATCCAGCATCGGTGCCGGCCAGGATCGCCGCGTTCAATGTGTGTGGGCCAATACTTGCCGCCGCGGTCAATGCGCCTTCGTAACGCTGATATGACTCGTCTGCGCCAAGCGCGCTGGTCGTGCTGAACGCGGTGAGCACAGCGCGATGACCGCTGCGTGGGAACCATGGCGCGTCCACCCGATCGCCGACGACACGCATGCGCACGCCACTCGCGTTTGCGTTGATCTCAGGCAGTACCGGTGCTCCAGTGTCAACCTCGGCCCGAACGTCACGATAGAGCGGTCCAACGCGCACTTCGCCCCACGTGCCGAGTGTCGCGCCGACGTCAAGGCCAAGCCGGTTTTCGCGTGCCTGGTACTCGGCGATCCGGTCGTCATTGACAAAAACGCCGCGTGTGTACTGGCCGACCTGCCCATAGGCAGCGCCAAACAGCCGTCCGCGCGCTTCGAACGGCTGATAGAACTCGGTGAACAAATAGTTGTTCTGCCCCACCTGGGCTTCTGCGACGAACTCGCCGCCAAGCCGATTGACCCAGGTGCGGCGATAGCTGATCAATGCATTGAAGTTCGCGTCGCCCTGAAAGTCAGACGCAAGGCCGAGACCGAAGCGCAAATAATTCGGGCCGATCTCTTTTTCGTGAACGCGAATCACCAGCGCACGCGCGCCGGGTCCTTGCTCGATCCGGTAATCGACCGCATCGAAATCGCCGCGCCCATAGATGCGACGCAGATCGGCCGCGATCTTGTCTTCGGACAGTTCCTCGCCCGGTTTTGATTCGATCAGCGCGGCAAGGACCTCAGAGCGGGTTCGCTCGACACCTTCGAATCGAATTTCATCGACTTTTCCGAGAGTGTGCTTCTCGGCGAGCTGCGTCTTGCGCAGCAACGCATATTCGTTCTCGGAAACGCTGTAGCGGCGCAGCGAATCGGCCATTGCGCGCGCCGCAGCCTCGCCGATTTTTATCGCCTCCCGCCCGCGGTCGAAGCTGCCGGCGGAGATATCTCCAAGGTCCGGCTGTATGAGGACATCGCGCGGTCCAAGGCTCTTTAGCTGCCGATCAACGTTGTCCTTGCCGAGGAAATTGATCAGCTGGACGACAATGGTCAGAGCCGACGTGATTTCCGCGCGCGTCAGCGTCGGAGTCTGGATGTTCACGGCAATGATCACATCGGCGCACATCTCGCGCACTTGATCGATCGGTAAATTATTGGCAATGCCACCATCAACAAGCAGTCGGCCATCAATCTCCACCGGTGAGATCGCACCCGGGACGGCCATGCTGGCTCGCAGCGCTTGAGTGAGACTGCCACGCGAAAGGATGATGGCTTCGCCCGATTCGATGTCCGTTGCCACGGCTCGAAACGGCACCGGCAACCGCCCGAAGTCCCCCACAGCAGCGGCGGGTTCGGTGAGTTTGCGAATCAGGCTTTCAATCGAGACGCCGGCGACCAGTCCTTTCGGTAGCAACAGCGACCCGTCGCGCAGTCCGAACTCCGGAGCAAAGAGATTCTTGTAGTCATCGAGTTTGCGCCGAATCGCAATCTCACCACGCGGAGGACGGTCGACGAACACATCGTTCCAATCGGTCTCTGTCATCAGCCGCTGCATCTCGTTGGGTGTAGCACCGGCCGCAAAGCCGCCACCGACGATGGAGCCCATGCTGGTGCCTGCCACACAATGAACGGGCACACGTAGTTCTTCGAGTACTTTCAACACGCCGATGTGCGCGGCACCCCGCGCGCCACCGCCGGATAGCGCAAGGCCGATCTTTGGACGTGACGCCGCCGGATCTGCTACGGACGTCACGCTCTGCGCATGCAATTCCGCCGACGCGGCCGGTAAAGTCACGCATGCAATCAGAAGCCAATGCAAGAGCCTGCGCGAGAGTCGTTTCATGGAGATGATGGGATGCGCCGAACTCATCAAGCCGATTGTGACCCGGCCCTGACTATTATCCCGCGGTGCAGCTCGCAGACCAAGCTACAGATCAGGCACAGCGCTCGATCACAACGTTCCACGTCGAATAGTCGCTGATGAGGGTCGCAAAATCGCCCTTGCGAACTGACGCACCCAACCGATTGACGCATCGCATCGGCCGGTCGGTTCTTGCGGCGACTCGAGCGCTCATCTTGGTCGTGCTCGTCGGCTGGGCCACGCTGGCCATCTATTACTCGAACCTGCCATGGTCATGGGTGCCGGCCGCCGCATTCCTCGGCTTCAGCGTCTGGGCCTTGTGGTTGACCAAGCGGTCGCACATGTCCTGGGCGTTCGCTGGACTGTTTGTCGCGGTGGCCGTGAGCTGGACTTTCATCGAGCCTTCGCACGATCGCCCGTGGCGACCCGATGTGGCGGTGATGCCGCGGGCGATCATCGACGGCGATCGCGTGCGCTTCACGGGGTTCCGCAATTTCGACTACCGCAGCCGGGACGACTTCACGGCGCGATACGAGGAACGCGAGGTGCAACTCTCGCATCTGACCGGAGTGGATTTCTTCATCTCCTATTGGAAAATAGGTCCGGTTGCGCACACCTTCGTGAGTTTCATCTTCGACAATGCACCGCCGGTCAACATTTCGATCGAAATTAGACCGGAAGTGGGAGAGAGCTTCGATCTACTTGCCTCGCTGTTCAAGCAATTCGAGCTGATCTATGTCGTTGGAGATGAGCGAGACATCGTGCGCGTTCGCACCAACTATCGGGACGAAGACGTGCTTTTGTACCGCATTGACGTGGCGCCTGCCGATGCGCGCCGGCTCTTCGAGGTTTATTTGCAGCGGATCAATCAGCTCGCCGATCGGCCCGAGTTTTACCATTTGCTGAGCAACAGCTGCACGATCAACATCATTCGTTACGCGAATGCCGCGGGCCGCGTCGGCGGTTACGATATCCGCCACTCGCTCAACGGGTTGATCGACGGGTATCTCTACGCGTCGGGCGGGATCAAGTCGACATTGCCTTTTGACGAGCTGCGGCAGCGCTCCTGGATCAACAACGCTGCGCAGGGTGCCGGTAACACGGAAGACTTCTCGCAGCGGATTCGCGCGTCTCTACCTACCGTCCGGCCGTGAACAAGTACCCGCCGGCCGGCCGCCCCCATCGTCTCACTTGGGCTTGACGTACTTCGCAAGATCCGGAAAGACACCCGCAGCCACTTCGTCCAACACCGGCTTCAGCGTGTCAAACGTGACGACTTTGCGGTCGCCAACCTGGCTCAGGCGTTCGCCTGTCGCCATGCGCACCCTCAGCGCCAGCAACTCGCCCGTGACGCTGTCTGTTGCCTCGACTTCGCCCTCCATGAACGCCCGTTGCGGCGTACCCGACGCGGACCTTGAGGCCATCGTGGCCACGAGGGCGATGGGGACGTATTGGTAGGGCTTAAGGCCTTCGTCCGCGGCGACTCCGGTGACCGCCGCGCGAATCCGGAGCACGCGCGGCCCGGCACGATCGACCACCCTGAATCGCTCGCTGAGTGACCGCTATTGCGTCGTTGGAGTAGGCGAGAACTTGCTGCAGCGTCTCGGCGCTCACCTGCTCGGTGGGCCTCGGCTCGGGGTAGAAGACGAGCGGATCCAACAGAATCGCATCGTAGTTGGCGGGCGTGAGCTTGGGACTCACCCAGGCTCGAATGGTCTTACCCTGGGCGTCCTTGGTTTCCCGCAGGTTGGAATAATCCCGTAGGAAGCCCGAATCCTCGACGACGCCGGTCTTAGTCGCGCATGCTCCCAGGATCAGCGCGAGGAGAACGACGCCCGCCTTGCTTGCCATCGATGTCTTCATGACCGTCCTCCTCTCAGTCATCGCAGAGCAGCCGAACCTTGCGCTCGGCCCTGGCGAATGTCTCATCATCGTTCGACTTCAACACTTCGTCCTTTGCCGCGTTGCAGGCAGCCGCATCGCGTGTTGCGTTAGGAGGAGCTTTGGCCCCCGCCGCGCACTGGCGGTCGTCCACCAATCGCAGGTTCACGTACGCGCCTTGCTCGAGCGCGACGCAATCACCAATACGCATGCCGGCCTCATCGGTGACAACCGTGGTGGTTGTCTTGCCGCCCACCAGAATCGTGTACTCGAACGCCTGTTTCGAGCTCGCATGCTTCGCGATCTGTTGTCCCGCCACGCCACCTGCGACGCCGCGTAGTGCCTGGTTGCTGCCCGACCGGTTCCTGCCGGAAATGAGACCTATCGACCCACCGACCAATGCACCCGCACCTTGTGCCTGGCGGTTCTCCACGGTAACTGGCTTCACCGCAGTGATCTTTCCGTAATTGACGCTGGTCTGCGCCACCGCCGCACTGGTCGCTAGCGTCCCTCCGACAAGCGCGTAAACGCATAGACCGAGTCGAAGCGTCATATGAATCCTTCGCTAATAGGTCCATCCCGCTTCCAACATGCCAGCTAGCTGGCTTGTGTAGTCGTCAAAAACGGAAATTCGCACCGAGTGCGAACCCGCTGAAGTTCAGCTTCTGGATGAACTTGTCATCATCTTGCTCGTAAGACAGATAGCGGTACGTCAACGCCAGCTCGCCCCACGTAAATGCGTATCCGACGCCGAGCGCACCCTGCCACGTCAACTCCGAATCGCCGGCACCGACGTCTATGTAATACGGCATGAACCAATTGCCGTCGCCCAGCTTCACGCGGCCGCGAGCGCCGATGATCGCGTCCCAAAGGTCCTCCTTCCTTTCAACGCTGCCCTCGCGTGCAAACGCTTGCGAACCCGTGGGTCCCGTGACCGTCGCGGTGAGCCGCACATTCGTGCGGGCCTCAAGGTTGAGGTAGCAAACCCGGCGATCAAATCCAACGTAACTGCCGGGTTCTGAACCGCGTTGTATCCGCCAACCAGCGTCCATACGACCGCATCGATTGCGGTCTCCGTGCCAGCATTCAGCTGTGCCGTCGTAATGTTGATGGGTCCTGAACCTGAACCCGGATTGAAGTCGACGCTGCGCACCTCACTGTTTTCGCTCCCAGGTCCAAGTACATCAAGTCGCTTGCGATCAGCCATCGGCCCTTGCGTGCTTCGCCTTGCAGCAACAAAGCGAAGTTGATCGTCTCGAGGAAGTCTTTCTCAGAGAGCTTGACAGTCGCGGATGAACCGCCAGGCGGGGGGGGCCCGTAGCGCAGGTCGCCTTCAACGCTTGGGAGCCATAAATACGGCTGCAAAGAGAATGTCCATCGATCAGATGGAGCTTGCGCATTGGCTTGTAATGGCAGACATAGCGTCGCAATTACCGCCGCGACCGTACTTATCGCTCTTTTCATTTTTGTCCTCGATCTCTTGTTATTTCTTCGCCGACGTCGGCGCAC
>CAWAYV010000033.1:0-20117 GCA_963786295.1 uncultured beta proteobacterium
AGGCAAACTCAATCGTCGCGCGAGTCATGCGCTCACTGTCATCGCTCGGCTCGGGCAGAAGTTCGATCGCCCGCTCGGCGGCAGACAATCCTCGCGAGAAGTCTCGAAGATAGAGAGACGCGACTGCAATGTTTAGAAGGGGGAGCGCCTGCGTCAACCGGGGTGTCGCCGCCGAATCCGAGCAATCTCGATCGATCGCTCGTAGCACGGAATGGCCATGCTGAACTGGCCCGCGTATTGGTGGGCCAAGCCCGAGGTTGTTGAAGATGCCGGACTCCTGGTCCGAGTCTCCCGCGTTGCGGGCCGCTGGCAGGGCACGCGTCAACGCGGTCATGGCGGCCGGAAAGTTTCCGGTCTCCATGTACATCACGCCCAGCATCTTCAGGCACTTGGCCAGGACGAGGTCGTTCTTGAGGCGCTCCGCGACTGCAACGGCATGATTGGCCGGTTCGATCCCGTCGAATGGAAGGCCGCGCAGATACCTGTTGCGCGCAATGCCAAGCAGACACATCGCCCGAGCTTCGGTCGTTGGCTCCTCGGGTAGCGCCAAAAAGGCGTCCCATGCCAGATCGAAAATTTCGGACCCATCCCCGGTGGCGGGGGCCTTACGCAGGTGGTCGTCCAGCCGCTGAAACCGCTCTGGGAGGTCAGGGGCGTCCGCGAAAGGCAACAGGCCCGCCCAAGCAGTCATTGACTGATCAGCAACAAGCATTTAACTTTCGCAGGTCGGATGGACTCAACTAAGCAAACTACACGTCCGATTGACCCTGCTTAGACCGAAAAGCGCAAGCTTTTGGGCCAATTCGGGGACTGAAATTACCTTCGCGCGGGAGGGAACCATGGAAGTTGTCATCGAAACGCAAGAAGAAGTGACGGAGCAACCTGTTGTGATTGAGCTGTCCGCCGAGTGTCTGAGCATGGTGGGTGGCGGCAGAGGCAAGCGTAGCTTACTGAGCAGCCGCAAGGCGGCGACTGCGTCGGTCAAATAAGCAGCGCCGGACTCAAATAAAACGCCCCGCATCGCGGGGCGTTTTTTATGGGGCGTCTAGCTGATCTAGCGCCGCCAATGAGGCTTGATCGCCGCGCTATCCAGGCACGGCCGAGCCGCGCTAGGCGCCGCGAGCCGGCGAAGGGCGGTTCAGTAGATACGACGAGACTGTCGCACCGCCAGCCACGATATCAAGATCGCTGAGGGACATCTCGATCGCAGCGACCTCCTCAACGGTTTCAACACTTGCTACTTCGACTAGGTCAAACTCGGATTTCGCGTTCATTCGAGTGCTCCTTGGTTGATATTGTGGACTCCGCTTCATTGCGTGGCGCGCCGAAGCTTAGCCGGATCATGCATGCCTTTGGCTCGCGAAGAGAATCGCCTGCACACGGCTATCGAACCATGCTCGTACAGCGCAGAATCCCACACCTCTAAGAAATTGGCGATGAGTCAAACGGACGTGCAGAAGCTTGTTCGACCATTGACGAACGAGCTTAGATCGAATTTGGTGTCGCCGCGCCCGAGACACGCTCGCTTCCTTGAATGACGCGCTGGATCGCCTTCGAGAGATTCCGTTTTCGATTGAGCCGGCACGGCGAGTCGAGTGTTTGTTGAGTATTGCTCAACAGTTTTATCACCAAGGGCAGAGCGTTTTTAGTGGGGTGGAACCAGCGGCTCTGGCCGTGATGGTGGCTGCTGACTTGGGCGATGCGGCACTGCATCGCAAGGCATTGACGTTTCAGGGAATCATCCTTTCATCAGACAAACAATCCAGGCGATGCGCTTGCTATCGCTGGCTGACGCGCTGCGACTGGCCGAAGGTTTGCACGACGCGGTAGCAGTCGCAGCAGTCTGGAACAGTTTGGGCGGTGCGTTTTACGAGGCCGCGCTGTATCTGGATGCGCGTGAATGCTATGAGCGGGCGTCGGCAGTCGCGGCTGAAGATCAGAGAACTCACAACATGTTCGTTCATGGGCCATGGCCAATGCAGCGATTTGCTGCTTGCACACGCACCAACACGAGAAGGGCATCGACAAGATACGCGCAGCGATTGCAGCTGATGCCACCGCCGACATTCGCCTCCGGAATTGCTAGCACGATGTACAGGCGGAAGGCACATTTACTCGATTGTTGCTCCACACCGGTTGCATCAAGGAAGCAGGTGACCGCGCGGCAGTTGGCGAAGAGCTTTGCCGCCGAGTGCGAAATCGGTCCGAGCAGATATTTCTGCTGCGTGCTCGGAGGGCTTGGTCGAGGTTTATTCAGGACTGGGCGATGTCGGGTTGTCACGCGGCATGCAAGCGCTAGAGAAGGCTCGGCAAGTCAAGCCTTCGCTGCGCGAAACGCTGCTTGCGATGGTGCAAGCACACGAAAAGGCGGGTCGCCCCGAGCGCGCTCTGGCCCTGCATCGTGAATTGACGCTGCATATTCGAAAGGCGCAGCACGAAAACATCGTTCGACATCAGGAGCTGCACTTGAAGCAGCTCGAAGCTGACGAGGCCGCGCAGTTTCCGCAGCGACCTCTGGAAGAGAAAGACGCCGAGCTGACGCAAAAAATCGCCGCTCAAACCGTCGGCGCAAGGCAAGGGCGCTTGCTCGAGCAGATGGCCTTCACCGCCGAGATGCGTGACGATCCGACAGGCGAGCACTGTTATCGCGTCGCCAAGCTGGCGGCATTACTGGCGCAGGCGCACGGCGAGTCGCCTCAGACCTGCGCGACGATCGAGCTGGCGGCGCGGCTGCACGATATCGGCAAGGTCGGCATTCCGGACACGCTGATGCAGAAGGCCACGCTGCTTTCGGACGGCGAGCGTCAGATTTTGGAGACACACGCGAAGACCGGCGCCGAGCTGCTATCCCGAACGAAGGTTTCGTATGGCGAACTGGCGGAGGACATAGCCCGTCATCACCATGAGCGCTGGGACGGACACGGATATCCCGATGGCATTTTCGGTTCGGCGATTCCGCTCGCGGCTCGCATCGTGGCCGTGTGCGATGTCTACGACGCGATGACGCACGACAAGGCGTATCGGCGCGCGCTGTCCGGCGAAGAGGCGCTCGCCGAAATGCTGCGTGGCCGTGCGCTGCAGTTCGATCCGAAGTTGATTGACCTCTTCGGTCCGATGATCACGCGCTTGCGCGCCGAGCACGCAGACCTCGATGCGTTTCTCGGACAGGCTGCGAGGCAAACCGCGCTTACGGTGGCGAGGCAGAAGATTGCAGAGTCGCTGGCTAGGCCGATTGAGGGCGTCGAGCCTGAGCGGCAGCCAGCTCGGCGATCTACAGACGTCAAATACGGTTAGCCATAATCGGGTTCGGACTCTTCCCGAAACCGGCTCGAACGCTTACAAAGTTTCTCGCTGAGGCCGCAGCAACTTCGCGAGACGACGTTGCTCTTGGACGACGGGCGAGTTCTCCGCGCCTTCGGCCAAGAACCGATCGAGATCGTCAGTCTCGCGCTGTAGTCGCCGCAAGAGGGTTACGAAGAGGCGAGACAGCCGCGGGTCGTACCGTGAGCCGGAACCCGCTTCAATTTCGGACAGTGCCGAAGCAAACGAGCGCGGACTTCTGAAGGGTCGCCAGTGCGTCATTGCATCGAAGCTGTCGCAGATGGCGACGATTCGAGCCGCTATTGGAATGGTTTCGCCTTGCATGCCAGCGGGATACCCGCCGCCATCCCAGCGTTCATGCGAGCGTCTAACCGCGTCCGCGACGACGAGTAGCGCATTGTTTTTCAGATTTTCGATCAGACCAGCGCCATCCTCAGAGTGCTTTCTGAGAAGCGCTTTCTCGCCTTCAGTGAGGGCTTCACGCTTCAGAAGTAATTGGTCTGGTGCAAAGACCTTTCCGACGTCGTGCAATAGACCTGCCAACCGAGCGTTTGCGATCTCTTCATCCGAACAGTCCGCTTCACGCGCTAGTAACTCGCTCAGTCGAGCGACGCGATAAACGTGTTCGCCGTTTGAAAACGTGTCCTCTTCACGCAGTTCTGCGCGAATCGCTAGACCGACGAGATGCTCGATGCGCTCGTCCGCTGCTGCTCCGAGGTGCGCGGCTTGCGCCAGCAGAGTGCTGCGATGCTCTTTGGCTCTGACGTCTGCTAGATCATCAAGCTCCAATCGCTTGCCGCTGATGTCTATCGGCAATGCATGACTCGTTACGCCAACATGAAGCGACATATCAAGTTGAGCGGCTTCGCGCAAGAACTGGAGAGCCTCTTCTGGTCGTCCCGCGCCCTGCAGAGCCGCAACGGCGACGTCAAGGCTGATGCGATAAAGAGCGAAACGGCTCTTGTTCCTCGTTACTTCGGCAAATAGAGCATCGATCGCTTCATCGGCGGTTGCTGCGTCGTGGGCATCGACTAACAGCGATGCGAGCCGGGCGATTCGTCGTCCAACCTCGCCCGCGCTCGGCGCCAACTCTCGCGCGCACCTCGCATGCTCCGCCGCTTGCCGGATATCGCCAATGGCCACGCGCAGTTGCGCTAAGAGCAATTCGACATGCGCATGCGCAGGACGGCCTGCTCCACTGATTGCGGATTTGTTAGAAACGAGCGTGCGGCTTGAGCGGCTTCAAGTCCGCGTTGGATCTCCTTGATCCTGAGCAGTAGTTGGCCTTGATTGACCAAGACGCAGGCGCGCGACAATGCATGTGCGTTCGCCGGCAATGACGTCCAACGCTTGTTCGAAACACTCGTAGGCGATGCCGTAGCGAGCGCCGTAAAGCTGCGCGACGCCCAAATTCGTAAGTACTCCTGAAATCTGATCGGCATCGTTCGCTGACCGAGCGTTTTCGAGAGCCTCCAGCAAGACAGGAACTGCGTCCGCCGGCTTTCCCATTTCGCATGAGCGCTGCGCCTAGCATCTTGAGCGCTTTTGCGAGCAGTAGCGGATCGTTAGCGCGGCGCGCAATAGCGACGGCCTGCGCAGCGCACACTTCGGCTGCCTCGTACTCAAGATTCATAAAAGTGCCAGCGGCAAACGAAAAACCAGCACGCTCCGTGAGCTTCTGTCGCTGGCTCTCCCTTCAATGCTCGCAGCGCAACTTCCGCGGGCGCGAAAAGCGATTCTTCGTCCGCTAGCAACCTAGCCTTAAGACGCTCAAGACGCGCTTGGAGATCGGGAGCCCCTGCGTAAGGCATGTCCGCATCTGATGCAACGTCGAGTAAACGTTGGCGCGAGTTCATTTGCGTTACAGGAATCCAGCAGCAGGCAACTTCCGCCGCCCGCCCAGCACATCCAGAATCAGCGCAAACGTCGCTTCAGTCAGCGGCTTGCGCAGCACCGGAACCTGCTGCGAGATTCTTATGAGATTGGGATTTCGCGCGTGGCCGGTGACCACGATCATCTTCAGCCCTTGTCCGCCCCATCGGCCGCGGATCACGTCGAGATACGTCGTGCAGTCGCCATCCTTCAGTTGGTAATCGAGAATGACGAGGTCGGGCATCCGCTTCATCTCGACCACGCCATTGAGCCAGACCAGCGGCTCGCTGTGCGCGAATACTTCGACGCCCAGGCTGCCGAACAGACGCTCGGTCGTGCGCAGCACGCTGACGTCGTCGTCGAGAATGGCGACGAGCTTGTTCTTGGCGAGCTTCGCTGCGTCGACGTCGTGCAGACGCGGTTGCGGCGCGACGGTTGTTATCGGCCCGGGCAGCGTGATCCGAAACATGGTGCCGCGCTGCGGCGTCGATTCGCAATTCACCGTTCCGCCCATGCGCTCGGTGTAAAGCCGCACGTTGTAGAGGCCGAGTCCCGAGCGTGCGGCGGATTGGCCGATCGGCGATAGCGAGGGCGCTTTGAGCGGTTCGAAGATGCCGGCGACGGTTTCGGGCTTCATGCCGCGGCCGTTATCGCGAACCTCGAACACGATGTCATCCTTTTTGCGCCGGGCACCGATCAGAATCTTCTTGCCGTTGGAGTGCCAGATGGCGTTGGCGACCAGGTTGTTCAGGATGCGCTCGACCCAGCGTTCATCGGCGACGAAGGCGAGCCGTGAGCGGGCGCCGCGCACGGTGATGTCCAGGTCTTTGGCGAGCGTCATGTTGCTCTTGCATGCGCGCTCGACCATTTCGTCGGCGTTGATCGTGCGCGGGGAAGGGCGCGTGTCGTCGAGCTCCAGGCGGATCGCATCGACCAGGTCTTGCTGAAGATCGATGATCTGGCGGACGGCGGCCTGCACCGCGACGAGCTCAGCCTTCACCGACGGAATCGATTTCCGGAGCGCCTTGACCGACGTGTTCGCATCCAGATCGTTGACGAGAATGCGCAGGTTGCGCAGGCTCATCGCCAGCGTTGTCTGCGGCTGGCGGCCGTCGTGATCGAGTGCGACGACGACGCGCACTCGTTCCTCCGGCGTCATCGTGCCGGTCAGGCGCGGCATCCTGCGAAAGATCGGATCGTTCACGCGCGCCTGCGCACGGCGAGTAGTCCGAGCTCACGCGCTCGGCCCGCCGCCTGAATGCGCGTTCTGACGCCGAGCTTTCTGTAGATCGCGCGCAGGTGCGTCTTGAACGTGCTTTCGCTCACGCCGAGCATGTCGGCCAGTTGCTTGTTGACCTTGCCCAGTGCCAAGGCTCTGACGACCTCTTCTTCGCGGTCGGTCAGGTGCTGCGGAAGGCGGAGTCGGCGCTGGCGTCGTTACTTCGGGCGGGAAGTAGAAGCCGTAGTCGAGCACCTTGCGCAGCCCTTCGGTGAACTGATCGATGTCGCGGCCCTTCGTCAGGTAGCCGCGTGCGCCTTGCGCGAAAGCATCGCGCATCACGTGCGGATCATCCTCGGCGCTGATGATCGCAATCGTCGCTTTAGGTGCGAGCTTGTGCAGGTGAACCAGGCCGGAGAGCCCATCGGTGTCGGGCAGCCGCAGGTCCAGCAGGATCGTGTCGGGCGCTTCCCACTCGGCGATGACGCGCTCCGCTTCCTCTATGGAATGGGCGAGTCGCGTTTCGGCATCGCGCTTGACCATGCGCACTTCATTCGCGGTCGCGCGCGCGACTAGCGGATGGTCGTCGACGATGAGTACGCGTGTCATGTGTTTGAGTCCCCACGCGATTTTGCCAGTGCCGGCGTTCGAATCTGCGCAGCTCGACAGATGTCGATCTGCAGGCATTTCTTCTCGTCCGATCGGACGAGGCTGGCCGACTGTATGACCTAACGCAGCGCCAGAGGTCGCGTCGGCAACTGCCCTCAGGCCCTAGCTCAGTACGATCGCCGCTCCAGCCGCACCTCCTGCATGATCGTCGCGGCAATCTCCTCGATCGACTTCGTCGTCGACGACAACCACCGAATGCCTTCACGCTTCATCATTCGTTCCGCCGCCTCTACCTCACTGCGACAATTTTCCAGCGCCGCATAGCGGCTGTTCGGCCGCCGCTCATGGCGCACTTCGGCTAACCGCTCGGGCGCAATGGATAGTCCGAATATCTTGTCCTTGTGCTGCGGCAACGCGCTGGGCAGTTGCCCGCGCTCGAAGTCTTCCGGAATCAACGGATAGTTGGCGGCCTTTACGCCGTACTGCATCGCCAGGTACAGGCTGGTCGGCGTCTTGCCTGAGCGCGATACGCCGACGAGGATCACGTCGGCGCCGGCCAGTCCTTTTGCTGACTGTCCGTCGTCGTGCGCCAGGGTGAAGTTGATCGCTTCGATGCGGTTCTTGTAGTCCTCGGAGTTAACGCGGATCGCGTGCGAGCGGCCGATGGTGTGCGTCGAGTGCAGTCCGAGTTCACGCTCGAGCGGCTCGACGAACGTTTCGAACATCTCGATGAAGAACGCTTCGGCGCCCTCGCGCAGCGCGCTCGATACGACCGGATCGACCAGCGTCGAGAACACGATCGGCCGCTTGCCGTCCTTGGCGCCGGCGTCATTGATGCGAACTGCTGCTTCGCGCGCCTTGTCTGCGCTGTCGATGAACGGAAGCCGCTGCGGGCGATAACGCAGATGCTCGAATTGCGTCAGCACGCTGTGTCCCAGCGTCTCGGCGGTGATCCCGGTGCCGTCGGACACAAAGAAGACGGTGCGATCGTGTGCGGCTGCCGAGGGTTGCGTCATCGCCGGATGTTAGCGGCAGCGCCATTACACTGCGCGCGGTTCGCAACGTGAAGGCACCAAAAGCATGCAGCGCGGCAAGTACGTCATTCCCTTTTCGCAACTCCGGATGACCGACGTCGAATCGGTCGGCGGCAAGAACGCGTCGCTGGGCGAAATGTTGAGTCAGTTGAGCGCTGCTGGCGTGCGCGTGCCGGACGGCTTTGCAACGACTGCCGAAGCGTTCAGGTTGTTCTTGGATCACGGCAAACTGCGCGAGCGCATCGCGCAGCGGCTTGCAGCACTGAAGGTCGATGACGTTCGGGCGCTCGCCGCCGCAGGGGAGGAGATTCGCGGATGGATTGTCGCTGCCTCATTTCCTAGGGAGTTTCAAACCGAAATAACATCTATATTTCAAGAACTTGAAGCAGAAGATTCAAGCAAAGTCTCGTTCGCGGTTCGCTCCAGCGCCACCGCCGAAGACCTGCCTGACGCGTCGTTCGCCGGACAGCAGGAAACGTTTCTGAACGTCAGCGGCATCGATGCGTGTTCTGGATCGCATCAAGCACGTGTTCGCATCGCTGTACAACGATCGAGCGATCGCCTACCGAGTTCACAAAGGCTTTGCGCATGCTGACGTGGCGCTTTCAGCCGGCGTGCAGAAGATGGTGCGCAGCGACCTTGGCTCGGCCGGCGTGATGTTCACGATGGACACGGAGTCCGGTTTTCGCGACGTGGTGTTTATTACCTCGAGCTACGGATTGGGCGAAACGGTCGTGCAGGGCGCAGTGAATCCGGACGAGTTCTACGTGCATAAGCCGATGCTCGCCGCCGGCAAGTTTCCGATCATTCGGCGCAACCTCGGCTCGAAGCTCGTCAAGATGGAGTTCGACCCCGATGGCGACAAGCGCGTGCGCACGGTCGATGTTCCTGCCCGTGAGCGGCATGCGTTCTCGCTGACCGACGCGGAGATTCTCGAGCTCGCACGCTACGCGGTGACTATCGAACAGCACTACGGCCGCCCGATGGACATCGAGTGGGGCAAGGACGGCGACGGCGCGATTTACATATTGCAGGCCCGTCCGGAGACGGTGAAGTCGCAATCGAACGCGGACACGCAGCAGCAGCGGTTTCGCTTGAAAGGTAACGGCGACGTGCTGGTGACCGGTCGCGCGATCGGTCAAAAGATCGGTGTCGGCCCGGTGCGCATTATCGAAGACATTGCGCAGATGGAGCAGGTGCAGCCGGGTGATGTGCTGGTGACCGACATGACGGACCCCAACTGGGAGCCGGTGATGAAGCGCGCGGCGGCGATCGTTACCAATCGCGGCGGTCGCACGTGTCATGCGGCGATCATTGCGCGCGAGCTCGGGATTCCGGCGGTGGTGGGGTGCGGCACCGCGACCGACGATCTGGCCGAAGGCAGTGTTGTGACCGTCAGTTGCGCCGAAGGCGATACCGGCAACGTCTACGCCGGCGCGCTCGAAATGGAAGTCGAAACGGTGCAGCGCGGCGCGCTGCCGCCGATTCCGGTCAAGATCATGCTGAACATCGGCAATCCGGAGCTTGCGTTCGAGTTTCAGTCGCTGCCGAACGCGGGCGTCGGACTGGCGCGGCTCGAGTTCATTATCAACAACGCGATCGGTGTGCATCCGAAGGCGGTGCTCGACTATCCGAACCTCGATGCGGAACTGAAACAGGCGGTCGAAGGCCTCGCGCACGGTTACCCAAATCCGCGCGCGTTCTTTGAAATGAAACTCGCCGAAGGCATTGCGACGATCGCGGCCGCGTTCTGGCCTAAGCCGGTCATCGTCCGCATGTCGGACTTCAAGAGCAATGAGTACAAGAAATTGATCGGCGGTTCGCGCTACGAGCCCGACGAGGAAAATCCGATGCTCGGCTTTCGCGGTGCCTCACGCTACATCGCCGATTCGTTTCGCGAATGCTTTCGAATGGAAGCCGCCGCGCTGAAGAAAGTGCGCGACGAGATGGGGTTCACCAACGTCGAGATCATGGTGCCGTTCGTGCGCACGCTGACCGAAGCGAAGCGCGTAATGGAGCTGTTGGCGGCGCACGGGCTGAAGCGCGGAACCGGTGCCCCGACTGATGGCACCGGGGCTTTGCGCGTCATCATGATGTGCGAAGTTCCGTCGAACGCGATACTGGCTGAGCAGTTTCTCGAGTACTTCGACGGGTTCTCGATCGGCTCCAACGATCTGACGCAGTTGACGCTTGGAATCGATCGCGACTCGGGTCTGGTGGCCGAAGGCTTCGACGAGCGGGATCCGGCAATCACGGCGCTGCTCTCGAAGGTCATTGCTGCTTGCCGTGCACGCGGCAAGTACGTCGGCATTTGCGGGCAGGGCCCTTCGGATCATGCCGATTTTGCCGAGTGGCTGATGGCGCAGGGAATCGATTCGATATCGTTGAATCCGGATACGGTGGTGGAGACCTGGCAGCGGCTCGCCGGCTCCTCGGGAACAGCATCGCTGCGGGAGAGGGTTGAAGCCCATGGATGACTACGTCGTGTGGTTTGTGATCGGCTTCGGCCTGGTGATCGCCGAGCTGCTGACCGGCACGTTCTATCTGCTTGTGATTGCCGTCGCGTTCGGCGCAGCCGGTGTGGTGGCGCTTCTCGGTGCGTCAGTCGTGTTGCAACTCGCGACCGCTGCGGCGTTCAGCCTCGGTGGAACGCTATGGCTGCGCCAGTCGCAGTTTGGACGGCGCTTGCGCGATCGAGCGACCAGCGATCGCGTGCAGAACATGGATGTTGGCCAGACGTTACGTGTGGACCAATGGGCGCCGAACCGCACCGCGCGCGCAAACTACAGAGGGGCTACGTGGGATGTTGAACTTGCGCCCGGCGAGGAGCCCGCGAGCGGCGAGTTTGTCATCCGCGAGATCAACGCCAACCGCTTGATCGTTGCGGCCAAGCCGCGCTGAATAATCTAAAAAGAGGGGACTGTCATGTTCGGATTTAGTGGCACTTGGCTGATTCTTTTCGTCATTGTGATCGTCGCGATCACTTTCGCGATCACTGCGCTGAAGGTTGTTCCGCAGCAAAGCGCGTGGGTCGTCGAGCGATTGGGCAAGTATCACGGCACCCTGCAGCCGGGATTGAATCCGGTCATTCCGTCTCATCGACCGGGTTGCCTACAAGCACAGCCTGAAGGAAGTGCCGCTCGATACGCCGAGCCAGGTCTGCATCACGAAGGACAACACGCAGCTGCAGGTCGATGGCGTGTTGTATTTCCAGGTCACTGACCCGCAGCGCGCGTCGTACGGCGCGAGCAACTACATTCTTGCGATCACGCAGTTGTCGCAAACGACGTTACGTTCGGTGATCGGCAAGCTCGAGCTGGACAAGACCTTCGAAGAGCGCGAGTTCATCAACCACAGTGTGGTGACCGCGATCGACGAGGCGGCGATGAACTGGGGTGTCAAGGTGCTGCGCTACGAGATCAAGGACATCACGCCGCCGAATGCGATCCTGCACGCGATGCAGCAGCAGATCACCGCCGAGCGCGAGAAGCGCGCGCTGATCGCATCGTCCGAAGGCCGCAAGCAGGAGCAGATCAACATCGCGACCGGCGCGCGCGAGGCCGAAATCGCGCGCTCGGAAGGCGAGAAGCAGGCGCAGATCAACATTGCGCAGGGCGAGGCGGGTGCGGTCATCGCGGTCGCCGAAGCCACCGCGCGCGCGATTCAGATGGTGGCTGAAACGATTCGCCAGCCTGGGGGGCTGGAGGCGGTCAATCTGCGCGTTGCCGATCGTTTCGTCGACGCGTTCAGCAATCTGGCAAAGACCAACAACACGCTGATCGTGCCGTCGAACGTGGCGGACATCTCAACGCTTGTAGCATCGGCGCTAACGGTAGTCAGGGCGCAACCGGCGCCGCGGTAAGGCGCCTTGCCGAATCCCAATGATCGCCAACTGCGAAATCACTCTTGCTCGATCCTCCGACGCGCCGCTGATTGCGGCGTTATCACGTGATGCGATCGAGCGTGGGCTGAATTGGTCTTGGACTCCTCAGCGCGTGCTCAGAAACATGCGGGATGCCGCGACCAACACGATCGTGGCGCGCGAGCGTGAGATGTTGGCGGGCTTTGCGATCATGAAGTACCGCGAGGAAGACGCGCATCTGCTGTTAATGGCGGTTCATTCGTCGCGGCGGCGGCGAGGCGTGGCCTCGGCGCTGCTGGATTGGCTGGAGGTGACGGCAAGAGTGGCCGGGATCGCGTCGATTCGGGTCGAAGCGCGGGAGACCAACTTCGCGGCACGCCAGTTCTACGGCAAGCATGGCTACCGACAGGTAGAGCTGCTGCGGGGGTATTACGAGAACCGCGACGACGCCGTGGTTCTGAAGAGGATGCTGCGGGTTTAACGCGCTTTTGGCTTCGGCCGACGACCTACGGTCGCCTTAACTTCGCTGCGCGAAGTTAGCCTCGCCGAAAAAGAGCCGCTACCGGCTGCGCTGCTTCAGTAGCCGACTCTGTTCCTTCTTCCAATCGCGATCCGCTTCAGCGGCTCTTTTTTCAAACTGCCGCTTGCCTTTACCTAGGCCGACTTCGAGCTTCACGCGCCCTTTGCTGTAGTGCATGTTCAGCGGGACGAGCGAATATCCCGCGCGTTCGACTTTACCGATCAGTTTGCGTATTTCTGAAGCGTGCAACAAAAGCTTGCGCGTGCGTGCCGGCTCCGCTTTGACGTGTGTCGACGTGGTCGGCAGCGGACTGATGTGCGAATTCAGCAAATACAACTCGCCGTTGCGCACGATGACGTACGCCTCGTTCAACTGAACTTGATTGGCCCGGATCGATTTGACTTCCCAGCCTTCGAGGGCGATACCCGCTTCGTAGCGCTCCTCGATCGAATAGTCGTGGTGCGCCTTTTTGTTTTGAACAATCGTCACTGCAACCTGCGTCGCCGCCGCCAATACAATTCGGCTTTATATCTCACTGTCACGCGCGTTGATGGATTCGACCTTGCTGCGGGTCACCGTGGCGTTCTGCGCGCCGGGCGTCGAGGATGTCAGCGAGGTAACGTTGCCGCCCGGTGCGACCGTGCGGGACGCAATCGCCGCGGCGGGACTTCGCGCGCGCAGGCCGGAATTGAAAGACCCGGTCGACGCCGGAATCTGGGGGCGTCGGTGTTCAATCGACCAGCCGCTGATTGATGGCGATCGCGTCGAAATCTATCGACCGCTGACCATTGATCCAATGGAGGTGCGTCGCGCACGCGCCGATCTACGGCGCAGACGGCGCGTCAAGCCCTAGCTGCAGGCGCTTTGAATAATCTTGCGCGTGCGATCGACTTCTGCGGCCCGCTGCGCGTCGTCCAGGAATTCTCGGTTGCCTGCGGCGTCGGTCTTCGTGATGCGTACACCGTCTTCGAGTGACTTCATGTAGCCACGCGCCCGCTCGCACTCGGCCGTCTTGGCCGCGCTCTTCGTTTGCTCTTCGGCCGCTTTCCTGTCGCTTTCTGCGCGCTCCTGCTGGCGCTTGCGGAATTCCATGTCGCGCTCGGCGATCGTTTTCGGAGCGTTCGGCGCCCCCTTCGCATCGGGAGACTTCGCGTCAGACGGTTTGCTCGCATCGTCAACTGAGCCGACCAGCGGGTTGGGCAACATTTGCTGGGTCGGCTGACGCACGATGCTGGCCGGTTTGACATCCGACGGTGGAGGGCGATCGGAATACACCAGACGACCGTTGCCATCTTTCCAGGCCCATTGAGCTTCGCTCGGCGTGGATGTGAAACCGGCCACAACGACGGCAACCGTGATGGTTGCCCGAATCACACGTGAAATAGCAGACATACGTTCTCCTGGGCGCAACACATTTTCCGACGCTTTTGTGGACTGCGGCAAGGGCAGGGAATACCTAAACAAGGTGTAAAGGCCGTGCTATTCAGGGTGTAAAGGCCGTTCAATTCAGCGTTTAAACGCCGTGCGATTCCAACGCGCTAGGTCGTGCGGCTGATCCCGTATAATCCGTCTTTGCGTCTGAGGAAAAGTATGCGGTTGGTACAAAAAGCGCTGACCTTCGATGACGTGCTGCTCGTCCCCGCCCACTCGGCGGTCCTCCCCCGCGACGTACAGCTTTCTACCCAACTCTCCCGCAACATTTCTTTGAACATCCCGCTCGTTTCGGCGGCGATGGATACCGTGACTGAAGCGCGGCTTGCAATCGCGCTCGCGCAGGAAGGGGGTATCGGCATCGTTCACAAAAATATGACTCCCAAAGAGCAGGCGGCTCAGGTGATAAAGGTCAAGCGTCACGAAGCCGGCGTGTTGCGCGACCCGATCACGATCACGCAGGACATGACGGTGCGCGATGCAATCGAACTTCAACGCGCGCACAAGATTTCCGGTCTACCCGTGGTCGAGGGCAAGCGCGTCGTCGGCATCGTGACCAATCGCGATTTACGCTTTGAGACACGGCTCGATGCGCCGATCCGCGACATCATGACTCCGCGTAAACGTCTGGTGACGGTGCGCGAAGGGACAACTCCCGAGGAAGCGAGAGCGTTGCTTCATCAGCATCGGCTCGAGCGTGTGTTAGTGATCAATGGCGACGATGAATTGCGCGGGCTGATTACCGTCAAGGACATCACGAAGGCGACCGAGCATCCGAATGCCGCTAAGGACGACCTGGGCAAGTTGAAAGTCGGCGGTGCCATCAGTACCGGCCCGGATTCCGACGAGCGCGCCGAGTTAATGGTGCGAGCGGGCGTCGATGTGCTGATTGTCGATACGGCGCATGGCCATCACCAAGGTGTGCTGGATCGTGTGCGCTGGGTGAAGAAGAATTTTCCGGAGGTCGATGTGGTCGGCGGCAACGTCGCCACCGCAGAAGGCGCGCGCGCGCTGGTCGATGCGGGCGCCGATGGCGTGAAGGTCGGCATCGGACCCGGGTCGATTTGCACGACACGCATCGTCGCCGGTGTCGGTGTGCCACAAATTACCGCAGTGGCCAATGTTGCGAAGGCGCTTGACGGCACCAACGTGCCATTGGTCGCAGATGGCGGCATTAGGTATTCGGGCGACGTGGCGAAGGTGCTCGCCGCCGGCGCTCACTCGGTGATGATGGGTGGCATCTTTGCGGGGACCGAAGAGGCACCGGGCCAAGTGATTTTGTTTCAAGGCCGGTCGTACAAGAGCTATCGCGGCATGGGCAGCATTGGCGCCATGACAGAAGGTTCGGCCGAGCGCTACTTGCAGGACAACGACGCTAACGTCGACAAGTATGTGCCCGAAGGCGTAGAAGGCATGGTGCCTTACAAAGGCAGCGTGCTCGGCATCGTGTTCCAGATGACCGGTGGCTTGCGCTCGAGCATGGGCTATTGCGGCTGCCGCTCGATCGACGAGATGCGCACGAAGGCGAAGTTTGTCGAGATCACCGCCGCGGGAATGCGCGAATCGCACGTGCACGACGTGCGAATAACGAAGGAAGCGCCCAACTACCGCCTCGAGACCTAGTAGTGAATTCCGAGTTGGCGAGTCCCGAGTCGCTGGGTTCCAAGTCGACGCCGCGCGACCGAATACTGATTCTCGATTTCGGCTCGCAGGTCACCCAATTGATCGCGCGCCGCGTGCGCGAAGCCGGTGTGTATTGCGAACTTCATCCGTATGACGTCGACGATGCGTTCGTGCGCGACTTTGCGCCGAGGGGCGTGATCCTGTCGGGCAGCCACGCTTCAACATACGAGGCTCACGAGCTGCGCGCACCGCCTGCCGTATTCGAAGTTGGCGTGCCGGTGCTTGGCATCTGCTACGGCATGTTCACGATGGCCGTGCAGCAAGGCGGCCAGGTAGAAGCGAGCACGCATCGCGAGTTTGGCTACGCCGAAGTTCGGGCGCGCGGCCACACACGATTGCTTTCGGACCTTGAAGACGAGCGCACTGCCGATGGCCACGGCCTGTTGAAAGTGTGGATGAGTCATGGCGACAAGGTCACCAAGTTGCCGCCCGGCTTCAAGCTGATGGCGTCTACACCGAGCTGCCCGATCGCGGGCATGGCCGACGAAGCGCGCGGTCTTTACGGCGTGCAGTTTCACCCGGAGGTGACGCACACACGTGCAGGGCCAGGCGATCCTGACCCGCTTTGTGCTCGACATCTGCGGCTGCAAGCCCGATTGGGTGATGGGTGACTACGCGGCCGAAGCGATCGAAAAAATCCGCGCGCAAGTCGGCAACGACGATGTGATTCTCGGGCTGAGCGGCGGCGTCGATTCATCGGTCGCTGCGGTGCTGCTTCATCGCGCGATCGGCAAGCAGCTGACTTGTGTGTTCGTTGACACTGGCCTGTTGCGGCTCGGCGAGGGCCAACAGGTCGTGGATACGTTTGAAAAGCACATGGGGATCAAGCTGATCCATGTCGATGCGAGCGACCGCTTCATGAAGGCGCTCGCCGGTGAAGTGGATCCTGAAGCCAAGCGCAGGATCATCGGCCGCGAATTCGTCCATGTGTTTCAGGAGGAAGCCGCGAAGCTACCTGCAGCTAAATGGCTTGCGCAGGGAACGATCTATCCCGACGTGATCGAGTCAGCCGGCGCAAAGACAAAAAAGGCGATGACGATCAAGAGCCACCACAACGTCGGCGGCCTGCCCGAGACGCTGCATCTGAAGCTGCTTGAACCGTTGCGCGAGTTGTTCAAGGATGAGGTGCGCACTCTCGGCATTGCACTTGGACTGCCGCGTGAAATGATTTTCAGGCATCCGTTTCCGGGCCCGGGGCTCGGCGTACGCATTCTGGGCGAGGTCAAGCGCGAGCACGCAGAACTGCTAAGACGCGCCGACGCGATCTTCATCGAGGAGCTGCGCTCCAGCGGATGGTATGACCGCACGAGCCAGGCGTTCACGGTGTTCTTGCCGGTAAAAAGTGTCGGCGTGATGGGCGACGGCCGCACGTACGAGTGGGTCGTCGCATTGCGCGCGGTGCAGACGTCGGATTTCATGACCGCGCAGTGGGCCGAGCTTCCGCACGAGTTGCTCGGCCGGGTGTCGAACCGCATCATCAATGAGGTGCGCGGAATCAACCGGGTTGTATACGACATCAGCGGCAAGCCGCCGGCGACGATTGAGTGGGAGTAGTTAGTAAACTGCACGGATGAACGAAACGAGCTCCGCACTGACCGCGAGCGACTGGCTCGAGCGCATGTCGCAACTCGCGCTGCGGCATGGCGTGCATCTGTCGACGCTGCAGCAGAAGGATGGTCGCGATCTTGAGTTGCTGTTCGCGAGCGCCGCGCTGGCGTTTCCGGCGGGCACGCTGTTCAGCGAACGCGATGCCAATGAAATCCTCGAACGATTTCTGGCAAGCGCCGGCGTGATGGTGTCTACCGATCATGTCGAGCTGCGTCGTTGGATGGTCGACACCGGGTTCCTGCAGCGGTCGGATTACGGCACCGATTACCGAAGAGGAACCATCCCGGATTGGCTTGCCGAATCTGCCCAGCAACTCGACTTCGAGCGCATTGCAAAAGCCGTTGCGCAGTCGCGCAGCGCGAACGAGGCGCAGCGCGAAACGCGCCGCCAGGCGTGGCTCGCCAGCCAGATAGAAGTCACTGAGGGCGGCGATCAAGCGACCATCGAAGAGAGCACCGATGAGACGTACATGCGGCTCGCGCTCGATCAGGCGCATAACGCGTGGGCGCTGTCTGAAGTGCCGGTCGGTGCGGTGGTCGTAAAGGACAAGAAAGTTTTGGCGACTGGGTTTAATCACCCGATCGGCAATGCAGATCCGACGGCGCATGCGGAGATTCGCGCGATGCGCGCCGCCGCGCAGTTGCTTGGAAACTATCGGCTTACCGATTGCGAGTTGTACGTGACGCTTGAGCCGTGTGCGATGTGCGCCGGCGCGATGCAGCACGCGCGCATCAAGCGCCTGATTTACGGCGCGGCGGACCCGAAGACCGGTGCGTGCGGCAGCGTGATCGATCTGTTCGCCGAGCCTCGGCTCAACCACCACACTACCGTTCGTGCGGGCGTGCTGGCTGACGAGAGCCGCAGATTGCTGTCGAGCTTTTTTGTCGAGCGGCGGGAATTGAAGCGCCAAGGCAGCTTGCCGCCCGATGCCGACGAAGGTGAGTAGGAAGACCGTCGGCATCATTGCCCCATCCGGATTCGTTCCGGACCCCACGGCAGTAGATCGCGCGGCGGCCTTCTTCGCGTCACGCGGATGGAAGGTCGAGGCGGGCGAGAGTGTTTTTGCACGCGAGCAGCGCTTCGCCGGCAGCGACGATCTGCGGCTGGCGGATCTCCATCGTTTCGCGACAGACGCCACCGTTGCGCTGCTGGTGTCGGCGCGTGGGGGGTACGGCCTCTCGCGCCTTCTCGACCGAATCGACTTCACAGCGATCAGGGCGCGCGCGCCGCTGATGGTCGGCTACAGCGATTTCACTGCGTTCAATCTGGCCTACCTGGCGCGCGGCGGCGTGAGCTTCGCAGGCCCGTGCGCCATCGAGTTCGGCGCCCCCGAGCCGAGCGCCTTCACGGTCGAACATTTTTTTGGCCTATTGGGCGCCAAGCGCTACGCGATCGAGCTCGAGTTACACGGGCCGCGAGCCGATGTTTCGGGACGGCTGTGGGGTGGAACGCTGGCGATGGTCGTGGCACTGCTTGCAACGCCGCACTTTCCGCGCGTGCGCGGCGGCATTCTCTTTCTGGAGGACGTCAACGAGCCGGCATACAAACTCGAGCGGATGTTTTATCAATTGGCGCACGCCGGAGTGTTGCAGCGGCAAGCGGCAATCGTGCTCGGCGACTTTTCGCCGATTACGCCGATGCCGAATGACAACGGCTTCAATCTGGACACGGCCATTCAGCGCTTGCGGGAGATCAGCGGTGTGCCCGTGTTTACCGGATTGCCGTTCGGCCATTCGCTGCGCAAGCTGACTCTGCCGGTGGGCGGACACGCGCGATTGACGGTCAAGCGCAGCGGTAGCGCGATACTTGAGCTCAGCCGCTATCCGAGCCTGGTCTGATCCAACGAGGCAGGCCTCGACGACCCCATCGTAAGGTGACGTCATGCTGTACCGCTGCGTCGTTCCTCGCCTATGATCGCGCCCTAACGATGACCCGCATGCGATGTCCGGTCCGCTGACCCGATTCGGCTTTGCCGAAGAGACCCCTGAGCAACGGCAGGAAAAGATTCTTGCCGGCGTAATGGCGTCGGTGTACCGCCAGGTACCGCAATCGGTGCTGGTCAGCATCGTCGGCGCATTCGCGCTCGTGATGGTGTTGTGGAACTGGATCAACCAGGACTTGCTGCTTGGCTGGTCGCTGCTGATTCTGTTTGAATCGCTGTCGCGACTGCGTCTTTCGTACAAATTTCGGCGCACCGAGCGTATCGCCGACGAGATCGACTGGTGGGCCACACGCTGGGTTGTGCAGGCGGTGGCGGCCGGCGTGTTGTGGGGCCTTGCGGGCTACTTGTTCTTTTCCGACAGCCAACCGCTGCATCAGGTGGTGCTGGTGGCCGTCGTTCTGAGTGTCGCGTTCGGTTCGTTGACGTTGTACGCGAGCCACCGTCCTGCCTTCCATGTGTTCATGCTGCTGGCGGTGTTGCCGCTGATCGTGCGCATGATCGTGGTGCAGGACCCGACGTATTACACCGCCGCGGTGGTGATGACGGCGGTGTTCCTGTTTACGGTGCTGTACGGCCGCGACTTCGGCAACGCGGTGTTCGAGTCGGTCAAGAACACCTACGAAAATGAAGTGCTGGTCGAACAGTTGGTCGCCGAAAAGCGGATGGCCGAGGAGGCGCGGCGCGAAGCGGAAAACGCCACGCGCTCGAAGACCCAGTTTTTTGCAGCGGCGAGTCACGACCTGCGGCAACCGTTGCAGGCGATCGGCATCTACGTGTCATTGCTGAAGAAGCGGGCGCACGGACCGCTCGAGCCGCTCGTCAACAATCTATCGACCGCCGTCGAGACGTTGTCGAAGCTGGTTGAAGAGCTGCTGGAAATCTCGCGCCTCGATTCGGGGTCGATTCAGCCGCGTTTCGAGCAAGTCATCATCGACGACATGTTCTCATTGCTGGAACAGGAATTCACGCCGCTGGCTGCATCGAAGGGACTGTCGTTGCGCATCCGGCGCGGCGGA
>CAWAYV010000034.1:0-239020 GCA_963786295.1 uncultured beta proteobacterium
GTAGCGCGCAAGTCGGACGAATATGGCTTTCCGCCGCTGGTGGCGCGCAAGTCTATCGAGGTCGACCAGTTCTCGGCAATGCAGACCACGCTCGTTGGCATGAACAAGGATGCAGCCGGGCGCGCATTACTGCAGGACCTTAACCTCGACGGCTTCGTTCCGGGCGAGGAACGCCTATTCGATGGCATCGCGCGAGCGATGGAGTTTGTCGCCGCGAGACAACGGCTGCCGTAATAGTCTGGTGCGCGCATGAGACATTTGAGCTATCGCTACAAGGTTCCCCTGACGCTCAGTGTTGTGATCATCGTCGCCGTGACGGTTGTATCGGCGATCTTGGGTTGGCAGAGCTACAGTGATCTTCGGCGCGATCTTGTCGCCAATGCAGAAAGCCTTGGTAGTACGCTGTCACGCACACTAGCGCCCGTGATGCTGCGCGACGAGCTGTGGCAGGCCTACGAGATCGTGATGACACCGCTCGAGCGCGACACCAGCGTCGTTACAGATGAGAAAACGATCACGGTGATGTCAGCCGACGGCCGTATTTATGTTTCTACGCATCCGGCCCTATTCCCGACGTTGGCTTTGTTAGCCGAGGTTGAGCCGCTTTCCGCGTCGTTGATTGACACCACAGCGGCGCAAAACCGCACGGGAACGACTCAGCTGGCGGGTCAAGACGGGAATCACATAGCCATCGCGGTTCCAGTGCTTGCCGACGATGGCACACGCCTCGGAACAGTGTTGCTTACCTATGCCGAATCGCTCTTTCTGCCACGTTTTACCGCGATGCTCAGGCGGGTCGCGCTTTCGACGCTGCTCATCCTTGCGATTCTGCTTCCTGCGGGGTGGTTGATCGGACGGCGCATTACGGTGCCTTTGTCCCGTCTTGCAACAGCAATGGGCCGGGTAGGTAGCGCGCCGCGCGCAGACCTGTCGCGCGGGCTTTACTTTGGCGGTGATGAAATTGGTCAGCTCGGGCGTGAGTTTGAGCGCATGCTTGACGAGTTAGATCAAAAACGAGCGCTTGAGAAAGAGATGATTGCCGCTGACCGACTGGCGGCGATCGGCAGGCTCACGGCTGGCATTGCGCACGAAATCAACAACCCGCTTGGGGGCATGTTGAACGCGATCAATACCTTCGGCCATCACGCCAAATCGGATCCCGTCGCAGCGCGCACGATGTCGCTGCTTCAGCGCGGTCTGCTGCAGATTCGCAATACGGTCAACGCACTGTTGGTCGAGGCGCGGCTTGAAGTACATGCGCTGACTCATGAAGACGTGGAGGACATTCGCACACTGATTCAGCCGCAAGCCAAGGAAAAAGCCATAGCGTTAAGCTGGGACAATTCCGTTACCGAGACCGTGCCACTGCCATCGACGCAAGTGCGACAGATCCTAATTAACCTGTTGCTTAATGCTGTTCAAGCAGCCGCCGAGCGCGGTCGTGTTGGCTGCAGCATTACGCGCCACAATGGTTCGCTTGTGCTCGATGTTCGTAACGACGGCAAGCTCATTGCGCCGGCGCAGCTGGAGCACTTGTTTGAGCCGTTCGCGACGTCCAGCGAGTTGCGAAGCGGCCTCGGGCTGTGGGTCACTTATCAGATCGTGCAGCAACTCAAGGGGGCAATTACGGTGAAGAGTGAAGCGCCGGAGACTTGTTTCACAGTGAGCCTGCCGTTGGCAACGCCAGCATGACCAGCAAGCTCTGTCTGATTGAAGATGATCCCATCATGGGCGAGTCGCTGTGCGATCGCTTTGCGCTCGAAGGCTTTCAGTTCGACTGGCATCGGTGCGGTCGCACAGCGCTCGAAAGCATTGGGTGTGAACCGTACGGTGCCGTGGTCAGCGATATACGTCTGCCGGATCTGAGCGGGGAAGATTTGTTCCGCGAATTGCGCGCGCGAGATCAGGACCTACCGCCCTTTATCTTCATCACTGCCTATGGCACGGTCGATCGAGCGGTTGAGATGCTCAAACTCGGCGCGGCTGACTACATCACGAAGCCGTTCGATATTGAACTACTCATTGCGAAACTGCAGCTGTGTGCGCGGCTTTCCACGCCCGGTGCCGGCAATCGCGGCGCCACCGCCTGTGCTGGGCGTGTCCACACCGATGCGGCGGATCGAAGAGCTATTGCCACGTATCGCGCAATGCGCTGACACCGTGTTGATCACCGGTGAGTCCGGAGTCGGCAAAGAGCGCGTTGCGCAACTGCTGCACCGTCTGGGCGACCCGCAGCGCGAGCAACCATTTATCGCCGTGAACTGCGCCTCCCTGTCAGAAAGTCTGTTGGAGGCCGAGTTGTTCGGCCACGAGAGAGGCGCTTTTACAGGAGCCGTTCGCACCAAGCGCGGTGTGTTCGAGCAAGCTGAAGGCGGCACGTTGTTCCTGGATGAAATCGGCGACATGCCCCTGACGATGCAAGCGAAACTCTTGCGGGCAATCCAGGAACGGGAAGTGATGCGCGTGGGTGGTGAGCGTCGCATCCCTGTCCGACTGCGCCTGGTGGGCGCTACCAATACAGACCTTCACGCGTTAGTCGTCGCAGGACGATTTCGAGAAGATCTGTTTTATCGAGTCAACGTGATTCACTTACGCATTCCGCCGCTGCGTGAGCGTCCCGATGACATCCTCTGGCTCGCACGCGTGTTTCTAGCCGAACATGCGCGCCAGCGTCCGGGCGAGGTCAAGAAGTTGAGTGTTGCTGCCGAAGCAGCATTGGTCGCACAAGCGTGGCCTGGCAACATCCGAGAGTTGCAACACTGCATTGCGCGAGCATGCATCCTGGCCCGACACACCACACTGGAGCCGTCGCGACCTACTCGAAGATGGTCTTGCAACAACCTTCGCCGAAACAGGCGCTGAAGCCGACACGCTGACTCACTACCTCCAGCGCTGCGAGCGTCAGTATGTCGTTGGTGTGCTCGAGCGTCATGGCTGGCAAATCAACGATAGTGCAGCATCCCTGGGAATTAGCCGCAAGAATCTATGGGAACGAATGCGTCGCCTTCACATTTCGGAGTCGACGGTGAAAAACGGTCCCTAATCCGTGCGTAGCGGGCTCGCACCGGAGGCCACAGTTCAAGTGTCACCGTTCGGTCATGTCGCCCCAACACAATGTGCGCTTCGCTGAAAGGAGAGTCCATGGTTCGCCTGTGCCTGACTTCTTGCTTGATGCTATCGCTGGCCGCCTGCGCGACGACTGCCGAAACACCTGTCGGGATGGAAGCGGGCAAATTCGTGACGTTTAACTGCGATAAGGGCAGCTTCCAGGCGCGCTGGGATCCGGATGGCAAGACGGTGCGCGTCCGTTCTCAGCATGGCGCCGCCGAGCTTTTGCCGGCAGCTGAAGGGAGCTACTCCGGCGATGGTTTCGTGCTTCGTACCACGGGGCCCGACGGCGTTTCGCTCGCCCACGAGGGCAAGGTGCTCAGCAAGAGCTGTAAGAAGGTCTGACAGCGGTCTGAGCTGGCGTTTGGCCGTCCGACCGACGGCGGTTGCGGCCGATGACAACACGATGACAAGCCCCTGCAACCAGGCGTTTCCCGCAGGCAGGTAAGCACTTCATGTCACGGATCGGTCATGCGGTACGCCTAAAGTCCTACCGTTTCCTCGCGGACAATTCCTCGGAGTCAGAATGAGCAAATTGATTGGTTTTCAGCGGGCATTGGTCGCCGCCACCACGGTTGGGGCGCTCGCGTTGGTGGGTGCGAGTGGCAGTGCGCTGGCGCAAAGCCAAACCATTAAGGTCGATGGTTCGAGCACCGTCTTCCCGATCACGGAAGCGGTCGCTGAAGAATTTCAGAAATCTAAGAAGGGCGCGGTCAAAGTGACGGTCGGCATCTCCGGTACCGGTGGCGGCTTCAAGAAATTCTGCCGCGGCGAGATAGATATTTCGGACGCATCGCGCCCGATTAGCAAGAGCGAGATGGAAGAATGTAAGAAGGCCGGCGTCACGTATCTGGAAATGCCGATCGCGTACGACGCACTTTCAGTCGTCGTCAACCCAAAGAACACCTGGCTTAAGGATATTTCGATCGAAGATCTCAAGAAGATCTGGGAGCCGTCGGCCCAAGGCAAGATTACGCGCTGGAATCAGGTTAACCCGGCGTGGCCGGATCGGCAGATAAAGCTGTTCGGCGCGGGTGCGGACTCGGGAACGTTTGACTACTTCACCGAAGCAGTCACTGGTAAATCGAAAGCAAGCCGTGGCGACTTCACTGCCTCGGAAGACGACAACGTGCTGGTGCAGGGCGTGTCGCGCGACGTCGATTCTCTCGGCTTTTTCGGTCTCGCGTATTACTCTGAGAACAAGGACAAACTAAAGGCGCTTCCGATCTCCTGGAAAGGCGGCAAGTCGGTTGCGCCGTCGACGGACAGCGTGGTGGACGGCACCTATCAACCGTTGTCGCGCCCGATCTTCATCTATGTGAAGGCGGATTCGACCAAGCGACCTGAGGTTCGGGAGTTTGTCGAGTTCTACAACCGCAACGCACCGAAGCTTGTGAGCGAAGTCAAGTACGTCCCGCTGCCGGCGGCGGCCTATGCCTACAACCAAGACGTGCTGACAAAGATGAAGACGGGCACGAAGTTCGGCGGCGAGAACCTGGTCGGCGTCACGATCGAGCAGTTGATGAAAATGGAAGCGAAGTAAGCTAGTAGCTCGGTTCCCGGGGCCGGGGTGGCAGGAACCCCGGCCCTGTTTGTTTATGGGGTTTCCTGAGTCTCTTGCTTAAAGGTCCGATGCTGCATGGCTGCTAATCCCACGGTTGCAACCCCGCATCTTGGGACCGTCATCGAACCTCTGCGGCACAAGCGATCGCGGTTGGCCAAGGAAAAAGCGATCGAGTTGCTGCTGTTCAGCGCAGCGCTGGTCGCCGTGTTCACGACGATCGCCATCGTTTCGATTTTGTTGTTCGAGTCGGTTGGATTTTTCCAGCACGTCAGTCTGATCGACTTTCTGACCGACACGATGTGGACGCCTTTGTTCGCCGACCCTCGCTATGGAATCCTGCCACTCGTGTCGGGAACATTGACCGTCGCGGCCGTCGCGCTAACGGTAGCGATTCCGATGGGCACGATCATCGCGATCTATTTGTCGGAGTTCGCGCCTCATCGCATGCGTGAAGTCGTCAAGCCTTTCCTTGAAATGCTTGAGGCTGTGCCTACCGTCGTGTTTGGGTACTTCGCGCTGCTGTTCGTCACGCCACTGCTGCAAGACACGATCTTGCCCGACCTTCCCGGTTTCAACATGCTGGCGCCCGGGCTGGTCATCGGTGTCTTCATCACACCCTACATCAGCTCGGTGGCAGAAGACGCGATGCGCGCGGTGCCGATGGCAATGCGCGAGGGTGCATATGCAGTCGGCTCGACCAAGTTGCAAGTTGCGCTGCGCATCGTGACTCCGGCTGCAACGTCGGGCATTGTCGCGGCGTACGTGCTGGCGGTGTCGCGTGCAATTGGCGAAACCATGGTCGTCGCGATCGCAGCCGGGCTGAATCCGACGCTGACGTTTAATCCGATGGAGCCGGCGGCGACCATTACCGCTTACATCGCGCAGGTCGCGCTCGGCGACCTGCCGCACGGGTCGATCGGGTATCAAAGCATCTTCGCGGCCGGCCTCACGCTGGTGCTGATGACATTGGGCTTCAACATTTTTGGGCACTGGATGCGCAAACGCTACCGGGAGGCCTACTGATGGACTCGACAATGTCCAGAGCCTCTACAGCAGCGCCTTCGAGAGCACCGCAGTTGCAGGACATGCGCGCGTTGATCGCGGCGGGCAAGCGCAAGCAAGTCATGTTCGCCGCGCTTGGGCTGTTTTGCACCACGATTGCACTACTGACGCTGATGGCGGCGTTTCTCGATCTGCTTATTGATGGCCTGCCTCGCCTATCGATCGACTTTCTGACCAACTTCCCGTCGCGGCGCGCGACGGAAGCCGGGATTTTGTCCGCCTGGGTCGGTAGCGCACTTGTGATGCTGGTCACGATGTTTGCCGGTGTGCCACTTGGAATCGGCGCCGCGGTTTACCTCGAGGAGTATGCAAAAAAGAACTGGATTACCGACATCATCGAGATCAACGTAACCAATTTGGCCGGCGTGCCGTCGATCGTCTATGGGTTGCTTGCTCTCGGTCTGTTCGTATATCAATTCGGTTTTGGCCAGAGCGTTTTGTCGGCCGGTCTGACGTTGGCGCTGCTGATACTGCCCATCGTGATCGTCGCGACGCGCGAGGCGCTGCGTGCTGTGCCAAGTCATATGCGCGAAGCGGCGTATGCACTGGGCGCCACACGCTGGCAGATGATTTCGGGCCATTTGCTGCCGTATTCGGCGGGGGGCATCATGACCGGTGTCATCATCGGTATGGCGCGCGCCATCGGCGAAACAGCTCCAATCATCACGATCGGTGCGCTGACCTTCATCGCGTTCTTGCCCGGTTCTCCAATTACGTCTACGCCACCGTTCATCAATTTCGACTGGCTGTTCGCGGAGTTCACCGTATTGCCGATCCAGATGTTCAACTGGGTCTCACGCCCAGATAAGGCGTTTCAGCTGAATGCGGCGGCAGCTGGCGTCATCCTGTTGGTGATGACCCTGGCAATGAATGCCTGCGCAATCTATATCCGTTATCAAGTGCGAAAGAAAATCAAATGGTAAGCACTCCTGCGCCCGTGGTCGCCAGCGCCGAGCCTAAAGTCGGGCCATTGCCGTCCATCAAGACCGAGGCGCGCGACCTGAACTTTTATTACGGATCCTTTAAGGCGCTGAAGGATCTGAACATGCCAATCTATCAACACCGCGTGACGGCGCTAATTGGCCCGTCGGGCTGCGGCAAGTCTACGTTCCTGCGCTGCTTTAACCGGATGCACGATCTTTATCCGAACAACCGCTACGAAGGCGAAATCCGACTGCAACCCGACAACGTCAACCTGCTCGCGAAAGGCGTGGACCCCATCGAGGTGCGAATGCGCATCGGCATGGTGTTCCAGAAACCAAATCCATTCCCGAAAACAATTTACGAGAACGTCGCCTACGGCCTACGAGTTCGCGGGCTTTCGTCGAAGGGCATGCTCGACGACAAAGTCGAGCAGGCGTTGCGCGCCGCTGCACTTTGGGACGAGGCCAAGGACCGTCTTGAGGATCTGGCATTCAATCTTTCAGGCGGACAGCAACAACGTCTGTGCATTGCCCGTGCGCTGGCGACCGATCCGGAACTGTTGCTGTTCGATGAACCCACGTCGGCGCTCGATCCGATCTCGACCGCGTCGATCGAGGAGTTGATGACCGAATTGAAGGATAAGGATCACGATTCTCGTCGTCACGCATAACATGCAGCAGGCAGCGCGTGTATCGGACTACACCGCTTACATGTACCTCGGCGAGTTGATGGAGTTCGGTGAAACTGACCAGATATTCATCAAGCCGAAGCGCAAGGAGACCGAGGACTACATCACCGGCCGCTTTGGTTGACAATCGCTCTGTGAACCCACGCCAGGAACTGAGATGCAGACTGGCGAACATTCGTACGGAAGTACGACGAAGAACTCGAGGCGATGCGCTCGCGCGTGTTGCAAATGGGCGGATTGGTCGAGTCGCAGGTACGCACGGCGCTGGATGCCTTTGAGACGTGCCGACCTGGACTTGGCGCAGCAGGCGATAGACGCCGACAAGCGAGTCAATGAACTCGAAATGGACGTGGATCAGATGGTCAACTATGTGATCGCGCGCCGCCAGCCGACCGCCGGCGATCTGCGAATGATTACCGGCGTCGCCAAGGTGATCACCGACTTGGAGCGAATTGGTGACGAGGCCAGCAAGATCGCGCGTGCCGTCAAGTGGTTGCACGAGAAACACGATCAATCGCGGCTCAATCGCATTCCGGACATCAAGTATTCGGGCGAGGCAGCGGCATCGATGTTGCGGCGTACGCTCGATGCGTTCGCGCGCATGGATGCGGTGGCAGCGGCTTCGATCATCAAGGATGATCTCGGCATCGACGATCGTTTTCGCGCGGTGTTGCGGCAGTTGATCACGTTCATGATGGAAGACCCGCGCACGATTTCGGCATCGCTCGATTGCGTATGGGTCGCCAAGGCGATCGAGCGCATCGGCGACCACGCCAAGAACGTTGCCGAGCACGTGATCTTCATCTCGCAGGGCTGGGACGCGCGCCATCAGTCGCTGGAAGACGTCGAAGCGCGCGGTGGCGCGCGCGCATGACCAGCTGAGCATCGATCCTGGTGATCGAAGACGAACCTGCGATTCAGGAGCTGGTCGCCTACACCTGCAGCACGCAGGGCTACACGGTGCGCCGTGCTGATTCGGTCGGCGCAGGGCGCGACGCGATCGACCGTGAGCTGCCCGACATGGTGCTGCTCGACTGGATGCTGCCGGATCGGCCAGGCATCGAATTGCTGAAGGATTTGCGCGCGCACGAGCGCACCAAAGTGATGCCGGTGATCATGCTGACCGCGAAGGGCAACGAAGCCGACAAGGTGGTCGGACTCGATACGGGCGCCGACGACTACGTCGTCAAACCATTTTCACCGCGCGAGCTCCTTTCACGCATGCGCGCGGTGTTTAGACGTCGTGCGCCCGAGCACAGTGGCGAGGCGCTCGAGTACGGCCCGCTAATCAGTCGATCCGTCGCGCCATGAGATTTTGGTTGACGGTACCTCGATCAAGATGGGCCTGGCTGAATTCAAATTGCTCAAATTTCTGATCAGCCATCCCGATCGCGTGTTCTCACGCACGCAGTTGCTCGATAGTGTTTGGGGCGACCACGTGTTTATCGAGGAGCGGACGGTCGACGTGCATGTACTGCGCTTGCGCAAGGCACTGGCGCCGGTCAATGCGCAACATCTGATGCAAACCGTGCGCGGCCTCGGCTATCGGCTGTCGACGCGACCGGAACACGTAGCGCATGCAATGCTCTGAGCGGTCGCGCGTAGCGGACTGAGTCGCTCTCTTGCTCCTGCGCTGCTGCGCGCTGGCCGGACTCGCGGCTGTTTGCCGACGATTGTCGGCTCTCGTCGTTCGGTCTGCTGCTGGGTCCGGTCATCGCCTTTCAGTCGCGGTGGTTGGGCTCGCTGCGTTGCTCGTGATTCATCTTGTCTATGCGAGCCTGCTTGCAGCGTGGCTCGAGCGTCCCGACCTCGACCGACATACCCGACGGTTGGGGCATCTGGACCGATGTGTTTGCGCGCTTGTATCGCACGCGCCGCTCGACCGAACAGAACGAGCACCGCTTGCTGGAGAACGAGGAGCGCTTCAGACGCACGATCAGCGCGCTTCCGGAGGGCATCGTGTTGATCGATGCAACGCTGCAGATCGACTGGTGCAACCCGGTCGCCGAGCAGCACTTGGGTATTTCATTGCGCGCCGATCAGGGTTTGCGTGTGACGAACCTGGTGCGCGATCCGGAGTTTGTCGGCTACCTGACCTCGGCGCGCTTCGATCAAGCGCTGGTTTTCCAACCGATGTCGCGCCCGGGCCTGGCGCTCGAAGTGCGTGTCGTCGAGTTCGAGCTTGCACGCTCGATTCTGATCACGCGCGACATCACGCAGCGCGAGCGCGTCGATGCGGTGCGGCGCGATTTCATCGCCAACGTGTCGCACGAACTGCGCACACCGCTCACGGTCGTCAATGGCTTTCTGGAAACGCTGATCGACGCGCAGTCGGAAGACGGCGACCACGCGCCAGCATCATTTGCAGCTGATGCACGAGCAGGCGCAGCGCATGCACCGGCTGGTCGAGGATCTGTTGACGTTATCGCGGCTCGAATCGCGTGAAACGCCGGTGTCCGACGAAGTCGTCGACGTGCGTCAACTGGTGCGTGAGGTGGCCGATGAAGCGCGCGCGTTATCTCTCGGCCGGCATCAGATCGATGTCGATCTGACGCCGGGCTTTGTGCGTGGCAGCCGCGAAGAATTGCGCAGCGCCTTTGGCAACATCGTCTCGAACGCGGTGCGTTACACACCCGACGGCGGGATCATTTCGCTCGCCTGGCGCGAAGACGCGAGCGGCGGCCGCTTCGAAGTGAGCGACACCGGCCTCGGCGTCGCACCCGATCACATTCCACGGTTAACGGAGCGCTTTTATCGCGTCGACAAGAGCAGATCGCGCGAAACCGGCGGCACCGGCCTCGGGCTGGCGATCGTCAAACATGTTTTATTGCGGCATGGCGGGCATCTTGATGTGCAATCTGAAATCGGCCGCGGCAGCACGTTTTCGGCGGTGCTTCCGGTCGAGAGATTGCTCACTCAAGACGATGTCGCGACCGCGACTGCATAGCGCTTCCCGCGAAGTGCCGGTGTTACTATTCGCCGCCCTCGGGGTGTAGCGCAGTCTGGTAGCGCGCCTGCTTTGGGAGCAGGATGTCGGGAGTTCGAATCTCTCCACCCCGACCAAACATCTGCTCAGCAAGTGTCAGCACAGGATCTGCCCGTAGCTCAGCTGGATAGAGCACCAGCCTTCTAAGCTGGGGGTCACAGGTTCGAGTCCTGTCGGGCAGGCCAGTATTTAGTGGTGGCTGTAGCTCAACGGTAGAGTCCCGGATTGTGATTCCGGTTGTTGTGGGTTCGAATCCCATCAGCCACCCCAAAGTCTCGCGGCGGTTCTTGTACCGGGGGCGTACGCCCCGGGTCATCTAGCGGCGGTTCGTTCGGCGTGGGATCGTCGACCGGATCAGGCTGCGGCTCATCGTGCGGTGGCACTTCCGGAGGAGAGCGCTCAGGCTCTTCCACCGGTTTGTCTTCATCGGGGTCTTTGTCTCGGAGGCTCTTCGACCGGCGGCTTTGGTGGGCTGTCGATGTTCGGAGGGACGACCGGAACTTCCTCCGGCGTATGCGGTACGGGCAGAACCAACGTTTTCTCCGGCGAGCCGCGCGTTTTACGCGCCGCGCCGGCGCATCTCGTAGGCGGGGACTCGCATCATCTGTCGGTACTTCGTAACGGTGCGCCGCGCCACCTGCAAGCCCTGTCGCGCGAGCAGCCGCGCGATGCTCGCATCAGACAAAGGCTCCTGCGGATTCTCTTCATGAATCATGTCCTTGATTGCGCCGCGTATCGCGGTCGCCGAACACTTTCCACCGCTGCTCGTCGCCAACGCGCGCGAGAAAAAATACTTCAACTCGAACACGCCGAGCGGAGTGGCCATGTACTTGTTGTTCGTAACCCGCGATACAGTGGACTCGTGCAATCCGAGTTCGTCGGCAATCTCGCGTAGACCGAGGGGCTTCATTGCGAGCTCACCGTAATCCAGGAAGTGCCGCTGACGCTGCACGATTGCCTGTGCGACGCGCAAGATGGTTGCGAAACGCTGCTCGACGTTACGCACCGTCCAGCGGGCCTCCTGCAGCTGCGCGGCGAGATCGGAGTGACGTGCGTCACGATGGCTTTGAAACAGATCTGCGTACATCCGGTTCAACCGCACCTTGGGCACGACCGACGGATTGAGCGTTACCGTCCAGTTACCACGAATCTTGCGCACCACGACGTCGGGCGTAACAAAGCGCGTGTTCGCCGCACCGAAGCGCCAACCCGGCCTCGGCTGCAAACGCCGAATGCAATCGGCTGCCTGCGAAACCGCGTGCTCGGACACGCCGAGCGAGCGCGCAAGCCCCGGTACATCGCGCATCGCAAGCCGGTCCAAGTGCTCGATCACGATCCGTTGCGCAAGACGGCACACAGCCGCTCTCTCAGGGTCATCGTCTTCGCGCAGTTGCAGCAACAGGCACTCACGCAGATCGCGCGCGCCGACGCCGGCAGGCTCAAGTGACTGCACGAGTTTGAGCGCGATCGCCATTTCGTCGTCATCCGGGACCGGCTCGAGCCCGGATAGCGCTTTCAGTTCCTCGAGCTCGATGCGCACAAAACCGTCGTCATCCATGCCGTGGATGATCGTCGCCATCAGCGCCCGATCGCGCGCCGATAAAGCGAGGCATTTTGACTGTGCAAGCAGATGATCGCGCAGCGATTGATCAGCGGGCGTGATGTCGGAAAAATCGAAGTCGTGCTCAGCGCCGTTACTGCGCCGAGCGGTTCCATACTGCGCCCAGCCATCACCACCTTCCCACGCGTTCTCGATGGGCGCTTCGGCTGCACCTTCCGCGCTCGTAGCAGTCGCTGGCGCACCGACCGGCGGGGTTGGCTCGGCGTTCGTTTCAGCCGCAGCAACCGTTTCTGCCTCGGCCTCGTCGGGCTCCAAAAAAGGGTTGTTGCCCATCGCCTGATTGACTTCCAGCGCGAAGTCGAGCGATGAAAGCTGCAATAGCCGCACGGCTTGCTGCAGCCGCGGCGTCAACGTCTGATGTTGGCGCTGCTCATGTCGAATAACCGGTGCGGTCATTTTCAAGAAAAGCCTTTCGCAATCGTTGTACAGGCAGCCGGCAGCGGGAAAGCACAACCGGCGACCATGAATGCATACGGGCGGGCGGGGTTGGCGTTCTACGTTGTTGGGGGTCCTCGGCGATCGTCGAGTAATTGATTACCAAGCAAAGTGCGTGCCGACCCAAACACGCTTGTAAAACAATCGCCAGCGCGCTGGACCGCGCACTTTCTACATTTTCTTGGGAAGGCGATGCTCGCAACAGCAGTGCGCTCAGATCGCCCTCAGAGGTTACTCAACCATCGGGCGTGCGAGTCAAACCCTGTGCGGTTTGATGGCGGCGGTCGGTATCTTCCTTTCCGCTTTCGGCGTCATCGTGCGCTTGTTCGATCACCTCGCGCGGAGCGTTCGAGGGTTGAACTGCAGTTTCGTCGCGGTCATTTGGCTGCAGCTGCGGATCGTGCGTGCTTGTTGACTGCTGATCACCCGATGGCGAGCGGCGGCCACCTGACGGCGCCGCCCCCGCCGAGAACTTCTTGCCAGGACGCGGCGGCCACCGCAAACGATCACCCTTTATCGGCATCGCGACTCCCTTGTTTGGTGTGACCGTTTCGAGCAGTTAGCGTGCCGGCGCGTTCCAAGTCGTCTTTGCGATCGGACTGCGCCACATGCGATAGTCGCCGCCCGCTATGGGGTTCGCTGCAGTCGTTCGCCGCGCCGATAGGCAGGGCAGCACGCGCCGTGGGGCACCGCCGCTAATCGGCACGCGCGTTTTTGGGCACGCCCGTTGCCGCGTGATGGGTGCGTGGGGGTGAAAGCCGCGCGTGTTGTTCACAAACTACAGAGGAAACAATGAAGAACATACTAGTTGCCGCCATGGTGGCTCTCGCGGCCGTCTACAGCTCCGGATGCTCTGTGGCCAGTGGCCAGAGATCGGTGGGTGATGTGGTTGATGACTCGACTATTACAACGCGCGTCAAATCACGCTTCGTCGAAGACAAAATCGTGGCCGCCAATCGCATTCACGTCGAAACACTAAAAGGTGTAGTGCAGTTGTCCGGCTTCGCGATCAGTGATGCGGAGCGGGATCGTGCCGCGCAAATTGCCGCCGCGGTTCCTGGCGTAAAACAGGTCCAGAACGCGATCTCGGTCAAGCCGGCGGGCTAGGGTAAGGATGGGCCCGATCATCGGGCCTGTTCTTTCCAGGCCTGGCCTGGAGTTTCAGAGCGATTTCACTCACGTAATCGCGTGTCCCATGCGCTTGCCATGTGCGTCTAATGCGCGCATGAAATGTCAAAATAGAGAACACTGTGCCGCACGCCCTTATCGTTGACGACGACACCGACACCCGCGATTTCCTGTCGGAGGTTGCGCGTGCAGAAGGCTTTAGCGTGGCTGCTGCGGACACGCTGCGATCGGCTCGTGCGCAACTAACGCGACGGCACCCTGACGTGCTGTTGGCCGACTTGCAGTTGCCGGACGGCAACGGGATGGAGTTAATCGGCGATCTGGATCGCGCAATCGAAACCGAGATCATCGTGGTGACCGGCCATGCTTCGGTCGGCACTGCAGTTGATGCGCTGCGGGCCGGCGCCACCGATTACCTGACCAAGCCGATCGAGGTCGAGCGGCTTGCCAATATCTTTCGGCGTCAGCCGCGAACGGTGGATTTGAAACACGAGATCGGTGAGCTCAGGGATGAGTTGCGTAAGGTAGGACGCTTTGGCCACCTTCTGGGATCGTCGCCGCCGATGCAGGCGCTGTACGACAAGATAGCGCGGGTGGCACCAACCTCCGCCACCGTGTTGTTGATCGGCGAAAACGGCACCGGCAAAGAACTTGCGGCGCGCACGATTCACGACCTGTCGAAACGCAAGCGCGCGCCGTTTTTGGCGATCAATTGCGGCGCGATGTCTCCGCAATCCATTGAAAGCGAGCTGTTCGGCCACGAAGAGGGCAGCTTCGCCGGAGCCGACCAGCAACATAAGGGGTTCTTTGAGCGCGCCAGGTGGCGGCACGATCTTGCTCGATGAAATCACGGAGATGTCGTTCGCGTTGCAGGTCAAGCTGCTGCGCGTGCTCGAAACCGGAACGTTCGTCAGAGTCGGCAGTACGCAACCGATCGCGACTGACGTGCGTGTCCTCGCAGCCACGAACAGGCAACCGGGTAAAGCGGTGGTCGAGGGCAAGTTCCGCGAGGACCTGTATCACCGGCTTAATGTGTTTCCGGTTCACGTGCCGCCTCTGCGCGATCGCGGCACCGATTTGGAGATGTTGGCCGAGCATTTTCTGAATGAGCTCAACGCGACCGAACAGTCTGCAAAACGCTTTGGCGCATCGGCGACGGCGTCGCTGTACCAGCATACGTGGCCGGGCAACGTGCGCGAACTGAAAAATTACGTGCAGCGCGCTTACCTGCTGGCCGACGCCGTGATAGACAACGATGCGCAATCGGAGGCGGCGCCGGCGAGTGCCGATGAAGACGAAGAGATAACGGTAAGAATCGGCACGCCGCTCGATGAGATCGAGGAGCGTGTAACGATGGCCACGCTGGCGCGGTGTGGCCACGTCAAGAAACGGGCTGCCGAGATTCTCGGCATCAGCTTGAAGACGCTTTACAACCGGCTCGAAGGCTATTCCCAGCGCTCGGACGTGAAAGGAGACGCCGAAACAGTTTGAGGCAGAGCCGTGCATTACTATCCCCGCATAGTTCTCCGCACCCGCTCTCACCTCTGACGATGGCAGTTTCGCCCGGCGCAGTGACCGAGCGGCCGCGTGCGCCGCTCGCCGTCAAAGTCCTCGCATTCGTTGCGCTGATTTTCCTGTTAGAGCGAGCACGCGAGGTCGTGTTGCCGGTGGCGATCGCAATCATCCTGACGTTTCTGCTTGCGCCCCTGGTTCGCATGCTGCGCAACCGCGGCGTCAACGAAGCGCTTGGCGCTGCGATAGTCGTCTTCGGGTTGCTTTTCACGCTTGGGTTTCTGGGCAGCCGACTCGTTGCGCCGGCCACCGAATGGGTTGCGCGCGCCCCGAGGTCGGTGCAGCAACTGATCGATTCCTATGAGCGGTTGCGCAAATCGATCCCGTTCATGGCTCCGCCTGAAGTCGCGCTCAGACCCACGGTCACCGTCAAGGGCCGGCCGGCGGCAGAAATAGTCCCCGCGCCAGCACCGCCGACATCTGATCCGTTTAAAGACAAGATCACTATCGAGGGTATTGCGCTCACCGGATCCTTGATCAGGCAGGCCACCTGGCTATTGGTATCGACTGTCGCGACGATCATTTTGCTGTTCTTTTTTCTCGCCTCGGAACGTTGGTTGATGGCGCGCACCGTCGAGGCGATTCCGAAGCGCCGCGCGCGCGTTGCCTTGCTGGGAGGCTTTCGCGCGGCGCAGCGCGACATTGCCCGCTACCTTGGCACGCAGGCGATGATCAATGCTGGCGTCGGCGTTGCAACCACCTTGGCGCTGACGGCGATCGGATTCCCAAGCCCGATTCTGTGGGGCGTCGTCATTGCAGTGCTCGGTTTCATTCCGTATTTGGGCCCGTTGGTTTCTGTCGCACTGCTGCTGCTCGCTGGCACGATCACCTACACGACGTTCGGCGAAATCATTGCGCCTGCCGTCGCGTACGCCCTCATCAACGTGATCGAGAGCAACTTCATCGCACCGTGGATCGTCGGCCGCCGCCTCGAGATGAGCCCGCTGTTTGTTTTTCTGGCGGTCATGGTCTGTGCATGGATGTGGGGTATAGCGGGCGCGTTCCTGGCAGTTCCGCTGCTGGTCATTATTCGCAGCGCAGCTCGGCGCTCGAAAAACCTACGGCTCTGGTGTGTCTACCTGGACCGCGGCAGGCCGGAGCTTCCGACCATGCGTTCATTGCTTGGAATAGGCTTGCGCCGCCGACGCCGGCGCGCGTCCGAAGCGTCAGCACCAAGCGGCCAGGCGGACACTGCGCCGCAGGGACGCGCGAGCGGAAGAAAGGCGTTCCTCCGCCGAGCCTGACCCTGACGACTCCGAATCTCGCGAACAGCAACATCCACCCACTCCCCGTTATCGGATTGACACACTTGCGCGAGTAGAATTCGCACGCGGTCGGTAGCCCGCCCACCGCGACATTGCTGGGCACGACAGTTGCTCGACTGTGCGGAATACAAGAACGATCGACGGGAGATACCTCTATGGATCCGCTTCCTCACGGCCTTCCTTTTTCACTCGTACCTTTGACCGACAAGGTGAGCCGCGAGCCAACCGATCATCCGGACCGTATCCCAGTCGATCGCCGGGCCGATCCGATCACGCGCCGCCTTCGCGTCTTGGTCCGTCGCAGTTTGAACGAGCGGCCGAACTGAGCGAGCAGGAGTCAGTTAACGATTACACCTTGAGGCTCTGACGCGGTCGGACTACCGCGGCGTCTGCCTCGCTCCGCCGACCGGCATGTCGTAGGCATCGATGTTGCTTGTGGTCACAGAGCCGTGCGCCTTGCCTACGTTACTGAAACTTACCCGCCAGAAATCAATGGCGTCGCGTTGACCGTCGACCGCTTTGTGCGCGGATTGCGGACGCGCGGCCATGCAGTCGACCTGGTAAGGCCACGCCAGCCTCACGAGTCAGAGTGCGAGAGCCGCAGCGAGTGGCGATCTCCCGGCATCCCACTACCCATGTACCGAGATTTGCGGATCGGCCTGCCGCTGATTTCGCGGCTCACTAAACGCTGGAGTGTTTCGCGTCCGCAGTTGGTTCACGTCGCGACCGAAGGTCCGCTCGGCTGGGCCGCTATCCGCGCGGCGCGCACCCTCGGCGTACCGGTCACGTCGGATTTCCGCACGAATTTTGACCAGTACAGCGAACACTATGGCTTCGGCTGGCTGCGCGGCATCGTCGGAGGCTACCTAAAACACTTTCACAACGCGACGGATCGGACGTTTGTGCCTACTTTGGCCCTAAGCAAAGCGTTGACGCAACAGGGCTTCGAACGCACCGAGGTGATCGGACGCGGCGTCGACCCGGAAAAATTCTCGCCGCTGCACGCCAGTGAAAAGTTACGCGCCGCTGGCGCGCAGATGAGCGCACACCGGTGTTGCTATACGTCGGCCGCTTGGCGTCCGAGAAAAACGTGCCGCTCGCGTTTCGTGCGTTTGAAGCGGTGCGGGCGCGTGTGCCTGGCGTGCGCTTCGTCGTGGTAGGCGATGGACCGATGCATAAGAAACTCGCCCGCTCGCATCCCGATGCGATTTTTGCGGGGCCGCAGCGCGGCGCAGCGCTGGCAGAGTACTACGCGTCGGCCGACATTTTTCTGTTTCCCAGTCTGACCGAGACTTTTGGCAATGTGACACTCGAAGCGCTTGCTTCCGGATTGCTGGTCGTGGCTTTTCGCTCCGGCGCGGCCGCTGTGCATATTGACGATTGCACCAGCGGGTTATTGGTCGAACCAGGCGATGAGCAAGGGTTCATTGCCAGTGCGTGTGCGCTGGCGCATCAATTTCGATGGCTCGGCATGATGCGCTCCGGCGCGCGCCGCGCCGGCGTGGCGGCCAATTGGGATGCGGTGATCAATCGATTCGAGCTCTGTTTGTCGGACGCAGCACATGCAATCCAAGTACCTATTGCTGGATCGTGCCCTGCGTAACGCCCGGCGCGACGTGTGGGTCGAACGCGACCTGCACTGGGCGCAATGGCTGCACCGCGTAGCGCGATATCAGACACCGGTAAAAGCGCTGGTCATCATCAGCAAGCTGGGCGACGGATTATTCTGGTACGTGCTGATCGCCGCACTGGCACTGCTTGGCGGTACCAACGGTAGGGACGTCGCCGCGCAAATGTCCCTCACCGCCTTGCTCAACCTACCGCTTTACTTCTGGCTCAAGCACTCGATTGGCCGGCCGCGACCTTTCGTCGCCTGCCCAGACATTCGAGCCTGCGTACGCGCGCTCGACAAATTCAGTTTTCCGTCGGGCCACACGCTGCACGCGGTTGCGTTCGCAGTCGTATTCAGCTGGCACTTTCCGTTAGTGGGAGCAGCCTTGGTTCCGCTGGTACTGCTGATCGCGCTATCTCGAGTCGCGCTGGGATTGCACTATCCGAGCGACGTTGCGGCGGGTGCCTTGATCGGGGCCTCGGTGGGACTCGGCGTAGCGCTGCTCTACTGAGTGTGAGTCTCGACGTCGATTTTGTGCGGCGGGGCTAGCGGATCGAAGTCGACCCACTGACCATCCTGCCAGTCGCCTTGCGCACGTTCCAAGTCTTCAACCCCGGCGGCCCTCAACACGTCGATGACTTTCTCTCGTTGGCCGGGTCCACGCGCACGGCGAGCATCATTCCACCGCGGCGCATGTCGACGGCATCAGCATCGGGTGTTTTCGTTTCCGTCTCCTCTTTCTCTTCGTGCGGCGTCCGGGTCGATGCAAGTGCGCCGGCCATTCCGCCGACGTGCGCTCCGACGCCGGCCATCGCCACCGCGATGATCGGCGCCAAGGGCGGTACGGCGGCGCCCGCGACTGCGCCAGCGGCGAGTCCGGCAGCCGCGCCCGCAGCGATGCCCGATGCCTGGCCCAAGCCAGCTTCCTCAGTGCCCGGATCGGCCTCCATGTCACCCCCGATCGGATACGTTCCGTGCTGCCCTGGCGGATTTACATAGAACGCCTGCATGTCACTGGCTGCGATGCCGCGCGACTGCAATTGCGCCATTAAGTCGTCGGCGCGCTGTTGCGTTTCAACTCGTCCTGCGATGATCGTTGCCATGGTTGCCGCCTCCGATTGAAATTGTCGCAATTCCCTGCGACGACTCTGCAGGCAAAAAAAAGCCCCGCGCGAGGGCGGGGCTTCGAAACAGACCCGGCGTCTCGGGGAAGGGGAGGGGAGGGACGCGGGCCTAACAACCAACTGTCGGGGACGATTGGTTGGCCTAGAGTCAGTAGCAATCGCTGTGCCGGCGGCGCTTCATTTCGGTGACGGTACCGGATCTTTGGCAGTGTCAGCCGGAACATTGAACTGAACAACCATCTGTTCGCGCTTGCCGGGAGCAAGCGTCACACTGCGCTCCTGCGTAGACCCGGCATGCGCAACAGAGACCTTATAGCTACCCGGGGCGAGATCGACCAGTAACCACGGGGCGTCCAAAGCCAGATCCAGAATTTTCTGGCTGTCCGCACCGATGATCGTGACCTTCGTATCGGCGAGGTAGGCACCCGATCGCGCAGCAACGATCAGCTGCAATGGATATTTATCCGCCATTTGCTTTAGGCGCTCGGACTCTTCGAGGCCCACGCCACCGGCAACGTATACGCGATCGTTTGCGGTGCGACCCTCGATAATTTCAGCGCAGGCGGCAAACGAGACAGCAAAAAGCGCCGTGCCACACAATATCGATCTGAAAGTGTCCATACGAATCTCCGTGTTGGTGGGTAATGGCTACCGAATCACGAAAGCGATTGCAGAATCGGCGCTACAGGCCGTCGCTCACCGTACCGAACCGAATGTGCTCTCCACTGGCGCACGAACTCGGCCTTGGTGACGGCTTTGCGATCCGACAGTGCCCGCTCCAGCAGGCGCTGCCACGACCGCCGCACTGCGCGCGACTCGGCGTCGTGGGGATGGAGTCCGAGGCGCAAGACCTGCGAGCCCTGCGTGACGCGGGAAAGCAGCGTGTTCCACACGATCGACGTGGGGCGGCGCCAGGCGCTGCGGACGCTGTAAGTCAGGCAAGGCGCATGAATTGCATACGCTTCCGGCAAGACGATCAATTTCGTCAGCGTGGTGGTGTACTGCAATCCGTCCCGCGCGCGCAGCGCTCTCCAGGCGCCGGCGCCGAGCAGCCACGCCGGCGCCACAAAACCTGCCATCGGCCAGCCGTTCGCGGTGAACCAGCGGGCGCCAAGGGTTAACCGCTCACGCGCTTCGTCTTCGGACAGGCCGCAAAACTCGCCTTCACCGGCCGTGTAAATGCGCCGGCGGATCCAGTCAACGAGGTCGCTGGGTACGTGCGGATCGACATGAAAGTATCCGTGCAATGCCAGCTCGTGTCCCGGCCGCGAGTTGCGCACTGATCGCGCGCTCGAATTCGGGCTGCGCCGAGCACTGGCCGTGATGCGCAGGCACGATGAGCAATGTCAACGGGACATCGGCGACCTCGCGCACGGCATCGAGTACTTTCTGGCAAGACGGCCAGGTTGCCGGCGCGACGTCGTGCAATGACACGCAGAGCCAGCGCTGCGGTACCCCCACCGCCGATTCGGCAGCGACATCAGGCCGCATATCGCTCCTCCTTCGCCTCTGCACCTGCCGGAACGCGCCGAAATACACAAAGCGGTGTAACGATTGAGAAGCTGCGAGAACGCGTGATTCGCATCGAACTCGAGCGCGCGGCGGCGCGCTTCATTGCGCAGTGTGGCTGCCATCGGCGCCGCTGCAGCAATCGTCTCGGCAAACACGGCAGCATCGTCGCGCTCGACACCGATCGCTGAGCGGCCGTCGATCAGATCGGTCAGTCCGGCGCATGCGCGCGCAATCACCGGCGTGCCGCACGCGAGCGCCTCCAATGCAGCGAGACCAAACGTCTCCTGGTTGCCTGCATGCACAAAGATATCGGCGCTTGCCAGCGCGCGCGCCAGCGCCGCGGCGTCCGACTGGTAAGGCAGCACGCGCAACCGCGCGCCGCGCGGTGGACGCGGGCCATCACCGATCGCGATCAGCCGATACGGAGCGCCAAGGCGGTCAACGGCAGCGGCCAGTCGATCCAGATTTTTCTCAGGCGCGAAGCGGCCTGCGTAGAGCAACACGATGTCGGAAGTTGCGCACCCCACTTCAAGTCGCCACGCCGCATCGTGCCGCCGCGGATGGAACAAATGGCAATCGACGCCGTGCGCTTGAAGCACGACATTGTCCAGGCCGAGTTCGCGTAACGCGTCGGCGGCCCAATGACTTGGTGCAAACACCGCGTCAAAGCGGCGATAAAGATGACGCAGGTACTGCCGCACTAGCGCATGCGATGCGCGCGGCAGCCATTGTTTGGCCAAAGCTTCCACATTCGAGTGACAAACCGCCAGCCACCGGCACTCCCAGCTGCTGACCTGCGTCCAATGCTGACCACGCACAGCGATACGGGTCTCCCACTTCGATCAGGTCCGGCTGTTGGCGCACGATCGCGCGAGCGGTTGCGTTGCGCCGCAAAGGGAAGCGGTAGCCGCCTGAAAACGGTAGCGGCATGGCGGCGATGCCGACTGTTTCGGGTGTCGATGCACCGGGCGTCATGATCGTGTGGCGCCAATTTGAGTGCGCGCCGAGCCAATCGCGCTTGCTGCGTAGATAACGAGCAACGCCGCCGCCGCGCGGGCTCCAGAACATCGTGACGTCCAGCAGATGCGGGCGCCGAACTCCGCCGGCCCCCGGCATCGACAATTTGCCCACCCTTCTCGCTCCTTGTGAGTACTTTGACGCCGTGAGGATAAACAAAGCAAAACCAATGCCGATTTGGCGCGCTCAGGCACGAAAACTGCCGAAGTGGAAATCTGTCCCACCACTACAACCGAGGAGCCAGTCATGGATCGCGATGACGTTGTCGAAACACTCAATGACCTGATCGAAAACTGCAAGGATGGCGAATACGGCTTCCGCACGTGTGCCGAGCATGCCAAATCCGCCAATCTGAAGAGCGTGTTTGCGCAGCGTGCAGGCCAGTGCCGCGCAGCGGCGGAGGAGTTGCAGACATTGGTAACGCGTTTCGGAGGTACGCCGGATACGAGTGGCACCGTTGCAGGTGCAGCGCACCGCGGATGGATTGCCGTGCGCGGAGCCGTTGCGCTGGACGACGATCAGGCAATGCTGAATGAGTGCGAGCGTGGCGAAGACATCGCAATCAACCGATATCGCAAGGCGCTGCAAGAAGATCTCCCGCCTGAAGTTGAGGCGGTCGTTCGCCGCCAATACGAAGGCGCGCGACACAATCACGATCAGATCAAGGCACTGCGCGACAGCTATAAGACAACGGCCTAGCTTGCTTCCTCGGCTCGCGGCGATGTTGCCGCGAGCCGAGGCACTTGTTCAAGACTCTTGCGCCCACACTAAAGTTGGCGCCTGACAACCGGGAGACAGCATGAGCCAAGTACGAAACGGTGTGCACGCAGCGCAAGCCTTGATTCCGGTGTCCGCAATGTTGATTGCAGCGCTGTCGCTCTCACTGAGTGCGTGCAGCGATCGTAAACCGGACACGACCACTGCGCCCGCCGCGAAGAGCGTGCCGGCTCCGACGCCGCCGGCCAGCACGCCCGCGCCAACTTCTACGGCGCCGGTCGTTCCGCCCGGAACCGGCGAGGATGCCAGCAAGAAAGGTACGAGTACCGGAATGGTAGGGGGCGAGTCCGGCACCGTCGCTTCGAGCGGCAAACCAGGCACAGGCACGGACAGTGGGGCCGGAACCGGCGCAGCTCAATCGAGCGACAGCAAGACCGCTGACAAAAAGTGAGCTCGCGCGAGTCTTGCGACTAGCGCCCGATCATCGATTCAGGCTTTACCCATCGATCGAAGTCTTCGTCGCTGACGTGACCTAAAGCGAGCGCTGCTGCGCGCAACGTCGTGCCGTCGCGATGTGCGCGTTGCGCAATCTGCGCCGCCTTGTCGTAGCCGATGTGCGGCGCCAGCGCGGTCACCAGCATCAAAGATCGATCGACCATGTCGGTGATCCGATCGGGTCGCGCCACGATGCCGGCCGCGCAGTGCCGATCGAAGCTCGACATCGCATCCGACAACAACCGCACGCTCGACAGTGCGTCATGCGCAAGCACCGGTCGGCAAACGTTCAGCTCAAAATTGCCCGACGCACCGGCGAAGTTGATCGTCACGTCATGCCCAAAAACCTGCATGCAGACCATGATCAGCGCTTCACTCTGCGTCGGGTTCACTTTGCCTGGCATGATCGAGCTGCCCGGCTCGTTCTCCGGTAAAGCGATCTCGCCGATCCCCGAGCGCGGGCCGCTGGCAAGCAGGCGAACGTCGTTGGCAATTTTCAACAGCGCTGCAGCGAGTGTCTTCAGCGCGCCGTGCGCAAACACCAGCGGGTCACTCGCCGCGAGGGCAGCGAACTTGTTCGGCGCCGACACAAACGGCAAACCGGTTGCCGCAGCAATATGCGCCGCCACAAGTGTTCCGAACTCGGGGTGGGTTGCGATTCCGGTACCCACCGCAGTTCCCCCAATCGCGAGCGGCAACAAGCTGTCGACGCCTTGTTGAACCACGCGCTGCGCAAACTCGAGCTGCGCCGCGTAGCCGGAAAACTCCTGGCCGAGAGTCAACGGCGTTGCATCCTGCAAATGCGTGCGGCCAATCTTGATGATGCGATCGAATTCTTGCGCTTTTGATGACAGCGTCGTACGCAGCGCCGCGAGGGCGGGCTGCAACCGTTCGCTCATCGCTTTGGCGACGGCGACACTAATGGCGGTCGGAAAAACGTCGTTGGTCGACTGGCCGCGATTGACTTCATCATTGGGATGCACCAAGCGTCCAACCCCGCGCCGACCACCGAGTAGTTCGGACGCCCTATTCGCGAGCACTTCGTTGACGTTCATATTGGTTTGCGTGCCCGATCCGCTCTGCCACAGTGACAGTGGGAACTGATCGGCATGCTCACCCGCCAGAACTTCGTCGGCCGCCGCCGCAATCGCCGCAGCGTGCGCCGGATCGATAACGCCGAGCTCCGAATTCACCAAGGCGGCCGAACGTTTGACCAGCGCAAGCGCGAAGATCAATTCGGGCGGCATGCGCTCGCTGGAAATCGCGAAGTGATGCAAGGCGCGTTGAGTCTGAGCGCCCCATAACCTGTCGGCCGCGACTTCTATATCACCAAAGGTGTCGTGCTCGATGCGGAAGGAAGGTTTCGGATCGCTCATCGCAGGCAGTCTCGCCGAAGCATAGAGCGATGGGCAAGTGCGGACGTCTTGGCGTTTATCTCTCGGTTCGGCGCTCGGCGCCTTCCGAATCATCGTCGGTAGCTTCGCTCGTGATGCGATCGAGAGCGTCTGTTGGAATGGGTGCCTTAGATCGGACCAGCCGGTCAGGTGCTATGTCGCTTCCTGCCTCGACGTCGATATCGCGTCCCGCACTGGCGCGCTCGCCGGTGCCGCCCGCATCGCTGTCGCTATCCAGGTTCGCATCGCCGATATCGCGGCCAGCACCGGTGCCGTGCACAACATCCTCGTTGGTCCCCGAATCGAGGCCGAGCACGTCAGCATCGATCTCGTAAATGCCGGGCCCCTGCAGGTCGCTGCCGCTGTCCGACGTATCGCTGGGTCCAAGAGCGCGAGTCCCGTGGCCCTTGTCGGTGACCGGCGGAGTTGAAAGGACGATATCAAGCGTGCTATCTGGCATGAACAACTCCCGAATACGAAGTATCGGCTTTGAACGAATACGTTAGACGCACGGCAGTCTGAGTGCAATGCAGGGCCGAGTAGCGTCGGCGCCCACTTGTAATTCACCGTCATGCAACGCCGCCACCAGCGTGCTGATGCGCAAGTCAAGCAACGCCGATTCCGACCAATCGGGCTCATAGGCAGTTCCTGAAAGTGTCAGCGCGTATTGCCCACGATCGACGTCGGTCTCGATCTCGATGGTGCTAGCTTCACGCGCACGCCGCGTCACGATAACCAGCAGCCGGTAGACCAAGCGCGTCAGGCGGCGCGCGTCGCCGTTCACTGACACGTTTGCGGTATCAAATTTTGATTGCAACGACACGCCGTGCAGCGTGAGCAAACCGCTCAGACGCTCAATCGCCTCCGTCAACACGTCGTCCATTTTCAGGGCGGCTAACTGCAGCTGCAATACACCGAGGATGGCTCGGCCATCGTCGACAAACTCCTCCAGCAGCTGCGTTTGATCACGTGAATTGCGCGCGATGACATCGGCTACATGCCGCGCACGGACGGTGTCGAGGCCGCCTTTCTGCAGCAGATGTGTCCAGCCGAGGATCGTGTTAAGCGGCGTTCGAAGATCGTGATTGAAACGACTGAGCAACGCGACCAACAGTTCGTTGCGGCCAGTGGAGTCAAGCCTCGCCAGCCAATACGCACCACATCGCCTATCCGTATCGCTAATAACGGCGGTCGTGTTCATGTCGCGTCAGCGTGAGCTGGCTGCTGGTCGCTCGGTCGATTGGGGCGCACTTCGCACGCGCATGTGCAAGTGCCATTCCCGTATACCGTATTCGCATAAGGCCTCTCGTGCTTTGTTTGACAGAGCCGGGCACATGGCTTGCGGCGAATGTAATACGGGCAGTTAGCAACGAACATCGGCTTAGTTTGCCCGTTCGACTACACAGGAGCACACATGACGAAGCAGACTCAGCAACAGCCACAACAGAAAGAGCAGAAGCAGAACGATTCACAGCGGGGGAAAAATCCTGAACAGCAGGGCGGCCAAAACCCGCAGGGTCAGCCGGGAAGGAAGCCGGGGTCGCAGGGTCAACCTGGAGCGCGGCAAGCTGATCAAGGGTCCGGTAGCCGCCAGTCTTCTGGATCGCACGGTCAGGATTCGCAAAAGGGGGTGCAGCGCGGACAGAAACCGAGTCAACACGGTTCTGTGTCAACCGAGGACGACGAGTCTCCCGAGATGAATCAGGCGGGCGAGCAGTGGAATCAGGCCGACGACACGCTTCGCCAGAGTGCGTTAGATGCGCAATACGGCACCAGCAGTTCGTCGAAGACAGGTCAGCAAACCAATCGACCACAAGGCGCCACGGAATCATCAACGGGTTCTGACCGTGACACGCTGAGTGGTTCGCGCAGCAAGGGTCGCTAGACAAAGGCCAGGATATAAAAATGGGGACTTAAGTCCCCATTTCTTAGGCGCTGACCTACATGTAGGTGGTCGACGGTTGTTTATCGGTCGACCACTTCTCCTCTTGGTCGACGTCCGCGTTGCGTGCAAGGCGTCGCGCCTCGGCGCTGGAAGAATCGATCGACTGTTGACTTTTGCGAACCGCGCGCGAAACAACATAGGCAAGACCACCCAATAGGGCGGCGCGAACGAGTAGTGACACTTCGATCTCCTTCTAAAGCTATCGTACTTAATTGTTCGATGCAGATGCAGTGCTATGCCGCGTGTAAACGAGTGCGCTCGTGTCGAACCCTTGTGCCCGTGCCTTGCTCAGGAAATCCTGCCGTTCGGTGTCGCCTACGGTTGGCTGGCGCGAAAGGAGCCATAGGTGCTTACGGTCCGCGGTGCCGACGATTGCCGTGCTGTAATCGTCGGCGACGTCGATGATCGTGTAATCCGACCATACGAACGGCAGTACGTCCAACGCGGAGTGCGAATACGAAATTTTGAAGCGAGCTTGAGTTGCGTCATCGACCAGCTTCGCGCGCCCAGTAGAGCGCCTAATGCTTCCATTTTCGCGCCGGCATAGACTCAGCAGGCGAAGTCCGTCGTTGGTCCTCGCATAGGTCGCGCGCGCATCAGATACGCACTCCTTATCTTGCCGATCAGGCAGCCGGGCGATCTCAAACCAGCTGCCTGCAAAGCGATCCAGATCGACGTATGCCGCGCTCGCCAGAGCCTTCTTGGCCTTCTTCGCGACGATCGCGGCGACTACCGCACTAAGCGCGGTTAGCGCCTGCGGACCGAGCGCAGCCACGTAGGGCCCATACGCGCGAAGCCATGCACCCAAGCCCTGGCCGCGTACACGATCCCTGGGCACCTTGCGTCGAGCCCTTAGCACCTGCCGTAGAAGCAACGCCGCGCCTGCTGCTCCCATAATGGTGGGCCCCTTCGCGCGCCAACTCGCGCGTAGCGCCCGACCTGTGTTGGCCACCCGCTGGTCGGCTACACGAACGGCTCTTTCCGCCGCCTCAATGTCGGTCCTTAGGGTGTCAAGCGCCGCTGCCATGCTGTGCCTCTAGGAATCCTCTTTCGACAATGTGCGGCGCGTCGCGGCAAAGGTCAGGTTGTCAACCATCGCGCGTATGGCCCGAACCAACAAGAAGACGGCAACCGCGTGCAACGCGATTGCGACGATCGCGGCGATCAACCACGGCACACCCGCCGTCACGGCGCCATAAATCAATGCGCCGATAAGGATCAGCCACGCGGTAACGCCGAGCAGCGCCGCGCCCACCGCGAATGCCAACATGTAAGCGGCAGACCAGACCGCTCGCTTCGCTTCGAGTTCGAATAGATAAAAACGTGCGTTAAAGGCGGCGCGGATCTCGCTGACGAATTGCGCAATGCTGGGACGCGCCGGCGGCGAACCGCGCGGACGCGCGGTGCCACTAGGCGATGCTCCCGCCGAAGCTGCAGTCGAGGAAGAACCTGGACGCGGTCGCGCGAACGACTCTCGACTTGTCGCCGAGTCTGCGCCCGGTTGGGCAGCCGCCGGCGGTGCGCTGCCACCGCTGACCGCCTTGTCGCGGGCGATATCCACTGCGCTCAGATCAGATCGGCGTCAACCGACGCGATTAGCGTGACAAACGCCCAATCAGCAACCCCGCGAGGAGAGCAATGCCGACGACTGCCAAGGGGTGCGCACGGATTTGATCGCGGGCCGACTCCGCCCACTCTTCTTCCATCGCAACGAAATCGTCGTACTTGGCATAAAGCGTGTCCTGCGCATCGCTCGCGGCGGACCGCGCGCGGTCAAGCATCGGTGCCGCCTTCGCCGCGAGGCGATCGACGGTCTCGTGCGCACCCTGGGCCACGCGATCTACCGTGCTGTGCGCGCGCTCAGCCGCCTGAGCCGGACTCACTTTGCCGGTACTCCCCGCCGTGCCTAGGTTGCCGGTATTCGGAGTGCTTGTTTCCATCTGTGCTCCCTATTGATTTTCGAGATGCGTTCTATGTTCAATGCTGATTCCCAGCCCGCGCAGCGGGCCGGGAATCAACGGCCCGTCATTAACGGACCGAACCGCGACGAAATAAGTTGACGATCGCCAGCAGGATGACAGCGCCGATCAGCGACACGACCAATGCCCCGAAGCTAAAGGCATCCTGATTGATCGAGGGCACACCCAGCAATGGAGAGATCAGCCATCCGCCCAAAGCCGCTCCGACGATGCCGACAACAATGTTAAGAAAAATTCCCTGTTGCGCATCGGTCCGCATAATCAGGCTCGCCAGCCAGCCAACGACGCCGCCCACGATCAGCCAAATGATGAAGTTAATCATTACGTTTTCCTCGAGTTGGTTGGTTTAAGTGCGCCGGTTCACAACTGTGAAGAGAAGCGGAGCGCGACACCAGCAAGCGAACCGCAATATCTGTCACAAGCAAACTGTATGCCTATTGGAGCGTGCGTGCGCTCCCAAAAAATTTCTGGCACGTACGTTGCTTAGAACGTACCACGTACCCAAAAAGAATGGAGCAACGATGAAAGCACCGAGGAAAGCGCAAGCAAAGAGGGTGTCCGCTGCGCAATCAGGCCGTGACGAATTCTTGCTGGCTCGGCTCGGTAAGGGCTGCTGGGTCGTCGGTTATCAGGGACGGGTGATTGCGGGTGCGGTCTTGAGTTCGTTGCCCGCGGCTGCCGCCTATGCAGCCGACTTGGCGCACGCGTTTGGCAGCCACAACTTCCTGCTGACGGTGGTCGAGGCCGGTCGCCACGTCGTTTAGCTGCACGCCCCCGGCTGGCTCGGGGGCGTTACGCGGTCATACGCAGTCCTACGCAGGGCCAGCGCGACGTGCGGGCGATCCGACCCGCCAGGCCGCTCACATCCCTTCATATTTCCCCTTGATTTAGCCGATTAGGCCGCATATCGGCGGCTGGAAGTGACAACTACGGTATCGTTGTTGTCTGCACCAAGGACACGTTTCAGCGTGCGTTCGTGTGCCCAAAAAGGGGAAGGTAATGAGTCACGCACTCATCGTCGATGACGATTCCGATACGGCGGAAATGCTTGCGGAGTTGGTCGCGAGCCAAGGATTTACTGCCGCCACTGCGCGCACGATGCGCGACGCGCGGCGCGAATTGGCGACCAGTGTGCCCGATGTCGTATTTCTCGATCTCGTATTGCCTGACGGTAAAGGGATCGAACTATTCAATGACAAGGCGGCGCTGGCCGATACGGAAGTTGTCTTGATCACGGGGCACGCCAGCTTGGAGACTTCGATCGAGGCGCTGCGCCTGGGTGCTGCGGATTATTTGATCAAGCCTGTAAGCCCCGGACAAGTGCAGGGAATCTTGGAGCGAATCATGCGGCCCGGCGAGCTGCGGGCCGAAATTTCGGACTTGCGCAGCGAACTCGATCGCAGCGGGCGCTTCGGTGATATGTGGGGTGGCTCACCGTCGATGAAGCGTGTGTACGAGCAGGTGTCGCGCGTCGCCGCCACGGCGGTAACAGTGCTGATACAGGGCGAAAGTGGCACCGGCAAGGAGTTGGTGGCGCAAACGATTCATTCGCTCAGCCGCCGCCGCAGCCGGCCGTTTCTCGCGATCAACTGCGGCGCGATATCGCCTCACCTGATGGAAAGCGAGATCTTCGGGCACGAGAAAGGAAGCTTTACCGGCGCCAATCGGCAACACCTCGGCTTCTTTGAGCGTGCCCACGGTGGAACGCTGTTCTTGGATGAAATAACCGAGATGCCGCCCGACCTTCAGGTCAAGCTGTTACGGGTTCTTGAAACCGGTACGTTCAACCGAGTTGGATCGACCGAAACGCAACGTGCCGACGTGCGAGTGTTGGGTGCGACGAACCGCGTGCCCGAGCGGGCGGTGGCCGATGGCAAGCTGCGCGAGGATCTGCTGTATCGATTGAACGTGTTCCCTATCCGCTTACCGCCGTTGCGCGAACGTCGGGAAGACATCGCGTTACTCGCCGATCACTTTCTGGCTGGAAATTTGCAAGGAAGAAGGCAAGGAAAAGCGCCTCAGCAAGAGCGCCTATCAGCGAATGAACGAGTATGACTGGCCCGGCAACGTGCGCGAGTTGCGCAATGTCGTGCAGCGCGCTTATGTAATGGCATCCGACTCGACTATCAACGATGAATGGCTGGAGCTGCAGGCCGGGCGTTCCGCGCTGGGCGATCCGTCGATCTTGTCGGTTCCGATCGGTACCACCTTGGCCGAAATGGAGCGCTCACTGATTTTTGCAACGCTCGAACACTTCGAGGGGAACAAAGAGCGCACCGCGGCGGCGCTTGGGGTGAGTCTGAAGACCCTATATAACCGGCTTAAGGATTACGGCGGCGAAGGTGCACAGCCTTCCAAGGAGCGTCGGGCTGCTGCATAGCCCGCTTGGCCGTCTCGGGTTGTCGATCGCAGGTAGACGCGGGCATATTACTTGCCGAACGCTTAGGCCTGCTTGCGCATGCTTTGTACTTGCGCGAGGCATAGGGCCCGTCGACATGCAAGCAAGGGCTCAAATTAACTTATCCAAGAGGAGCCAGATCATGCAGAAAGCTGCACGTCACACATTCAGAGCGGTGGTCGCGGCCACCGCAGCCATACTTGTCCTCGGCGCATGCTCACGGGACGAGCGTAAGGAAGTGCGTACCGAAGTGAAGCAAGCGACCAACGCCGCCGCTAACGTGGTCGACAATGCTGCGTTGACCACCAAGGTGAAGGCGGCGTTACTCGCCGACGAATTGGTCAAGGGTACGCAGATCAATGTCGACTCCAACAACGGCGTGGTAACCCTTAGCGGCGCCGTGGACAGTCCGGCCCACATGCAGAAGGCCGAGCAGATTGCAAAAGGCGTGAGCGGAGTGACGCGGGTGCAGAACAATCTGAACGCGCCCACTACGACGACCACGAGTTCGACACCACCGCCTTCGACGATGGCCACTTCGCCGACCCCGCCGTCGAGCATGACGGCCGACAAGAAGGACACCGTCACGACCAAGCCTTAATGTGGCCCCGAGTAACGAGGAGCACACATGGCCAGCGATAAAGTCAAGGACAGGAGTCAAGGCGAAGTGCAGGGCGAAGGTGATTACAGGGCTGCACGTCGCTATAACGAGGCGACACGTGAATTCGTAGAGGACGAAGATGTGGCTGAAGCGGCACGTGACGCAGAGCCAAAAAGCGAACGCGAGCAGCAGCAGTTGGAACGCGCCGAGCAAGCGGGACGAGAGCGCGCTAAAGATGAAGATCCGTTGCTCGACCACCCTGAGGACATTGTCAAGAACAAGGACAGCCGGAAATAACTCCGTGTGGCCGCTTTTCGAGTTTCGCGGCTTTTGAGCTAGGCTCGCAGACACGAGCGACGTTTCAAATCACCTGCGCGTCGTCGTGATATGAGTAAGGCATTTGTCAAGGAATCCGACGATCAGGACGACGACGAGCTCGACTCGCCGCAGATTGCCGGCGTGCGCAACTACATCACGCCGGCCGGACATCGGCGCTTAAAAGACGAGCTGCTGCAGTTGTTGAACACGGAGCGGCCCGAGGTCGTGAAAACCGTATCCTGGGCCGCGTCAAACGGCGATCGCTCGGAAAACGGCGACTACATCTATGGCAAGAAGCGCTTGCGCGAGATCGATCGGCGCATCCGGTTTCTGACGAAGCGGCTGGACGTGGCTGAAGTGGTCGACCCCGCCGCGCGTGAACCCACCGACCAAATATTTTTCGGCGCCACAGTGCGCTACTCAACAGAAAATGGCAGCGAGAATTGCGTGACCATTGTCGGGATCGACGAAGTCGATCCTGCGCAAGGCTACGTTAGCTGGATCTCGCCGATCGCAGGCGCGCTTTTGAAGGCGTACGCGGGTGACACGGTGACGTTGCGCACGCCGGCGGGAACCGAGACGCTCGAGATCCTCGACGTGAGCTACGCCAAATCGTGAACATGCGCGCGCGGTGCGCCGGTACCGCCGCTCCGCGGCCGCACGATCTGTTGCACATTCTTGACGCGGCGTAAGGCGCGAATCACGCGCGCCAAGTGTGCGCGATCGTGGACCTGAATCTTGAAGTGAATTAGCGCGAGCTTGGCGTCTTCGTCTTCCAGATGCACGTTCAAAATGTTCGATTCCGCCTCCGCGATCGCGATCGCGATGCGGCCCAGTACACCGCGTTCGTTTAATGCGCTGACGTCGACACCGACCGTGAAATTACTGGCCGGGTCCTTGGCCCACTGCAGTTCAATCCATCGATCCGGATCAGCGCGCCGCGCGCGCTGCGCATGCAAACACTCGGCCTGGTGCACCGCGAGTCCCTGTCCTTTGCGGATATGCCCGACGATCGGATCGTCCGGAATCGGATGACAACACGTCGCCATTTGGACGGCCATGCCCTCGGTACCGCGCACAACGACAGGAACCTGGCTCGCTTGCGCCACGGGCCCGGCGCTTTGCGAGTCGTCGCCGTCGACAGAATCCAATGCAAGCTGCCGCGCGACGACGGCTGGCAGCTTGCGGCCGAGCCCGATGTCAGCCAACAGTTCGTCGCGTGACTTGTTGTCCGACTGCTTGATGACCTTGGCCCATTGATCCTCGCTGACATCAGCTAGCAGAAGGCTAAATTGCTGAGCCGCCTGCGCAAGCAACAGCTCACCCAGTTCGACCGACTCATCAAACTTCATCGTGCGCAGGAAATGCCTGATTTCCGATCTTGCCTTGCCAGTTCTGACGAACGACACCCATGCGGGATTGGGTTTCGCCTCGGGCCCGGTGACGATCTCGACCATGTCGCCATTCTTCAATTGCGTGCGCAGCGGCTGAATCTCGTTGTTGATGCGGGCCGCAACGGTCTTATTCCCGACGTCGGTGTGGATGCTGTAAGCGAAGTCCACCGGTGTCGCATCGCGTGGCAGCGCGACGATGCGGCCCTTCGGAGTGAATATGTAGACCTTGTCCGGGAAGAGGTCGACCTTGATGTGTTCGAGAAACTCGCTCGAATCCCCCGTTTGCCGCTGGATCTCCAATAGCGATTGCAACCACTGATGCGTGCGCGACTGCAGCTCCGATAGATCGGAGTCGTCGTCTTTGTACAGCCAGTGAGCAGCGACGCCGGTTTCGGCGACATGGTGCATATCCTTGGTGCGGATCTGAAACTCGACCGGTGTACCGTAAGGGCCGATCAGCGTCGTATGCAGCGATTGATAGCCGTTGACCTTCGGAATCGCGATGTAATCCTTGAATTTGCCCGGCACCGGCTTGTAAAGACTATGCAGCGTGCCCAGCGCCAGATAGCACTGCGCCGGCGTGTCCACCACGACACGGAAGCCGTAGATGTCGAGCACTTCGGAAAACGAAAGGCGTTTGTCCGCCATCTTGCGGTAGATGCCGTACACCGTCTTCTCTCGTCCCTGCACCTCCGCCCGGAGCTTGGCATCGGCCAACGACTTGCGCACCGAGACCATCATCTTTCCCAGCACTTCGCGCCGATTGCCGCGTGCCGCCAGCACCGCGCGATTGAGTACTTGGTAGCGCAGCGGGTAAAGGTGCTCGAAGCTCAATTCTTCGAGTTCCCGAAACAACGTGTTCAGTCCGAGCCGGTGCGCAATCGGCGCATAGATTTCGAGCGTTTCGCGCGCGATGCGACGGCGCCGCTCGGCGTCGACTGCATCGAGCGTGCGCATGTTGTGCAGCCGATCGGCGAGCTTGATCAGCATCACACGCACGTCGCGCGCCATCGCCAGCAGCATCTTGCGAAAGTTCTCGGCTTGCGCCTGTTCGGTCGACGAAAACTGCAGGCGATCGAGTTTCGATACGCCGTCGACCAATTCCGCAACCGTCGAACCGAAGCGCTCTATCAGTTGCGATTGCTCGACACCGCAGTCTTCGATCACGTCGTGCAACAGCGCAGCCTGAATCGCCGCACCGTCGAGACGCCAGTCGGTCAGTATCTCCGCCACCGCGAGCGGATGCGTGATGTAAGGCGCGCCGCTGCGGCGAAATTGCCCTAGGTGTGCTTCGTCGGAGAAGCGAAACGCTTCTTTGACTTTTTGAACGTCTGCAGAGGGTAGATATTTCTTGACGCGGTCGGTCAGCGTGGCGACTGTGGCCACCGCGCTCGCAGGTTCAGCGTCAGGCTCGGAACGCCAGACGGCTTTCTTGAATGCTTGGGCTGCGCGCCGCGCGAACCCGGGCGTTGCCGGTTCGGTGGGGTTCGATGCAACCGGTGGGTCTTGCGATTCCATCAGCCCGCGCCGGCCACGTGGGGTCAGGAGCTGATGTGCTCAGGCAGTGGTTCGCTTTACGTCGGAACCTTGCGCAGCATCTCGATGCCGACCTTGCATTGGGCGATTTCGCGCAATGCCGCTACCGGAGGCTTGTCGCGTGTATCGATCTTGGGTGTGTGGCCTTGCGCCAACTGACGCGCGCGATACGCGGCGGCGAGCGCCAGTTGAAAGCGGTTTGGAATCTGCTTCAGGCAATCTTCAACGGTGATGCGGGCCATGGCGGTACCTTTGTCGGATGTGGCGCCATTTTAGCCGAGCGCAGCAGCTGGTGCTATCAAATCGGCGCTATCTGATCCCTAATTGCGTGAATAACTCTCGATGGCGGACCGCCTGCGTGCTGTACCGCAGTCGCGTGGCGGTCACAATCGCCAGCAGTTGCGACAGCGCAAGATCGAAATCCTCGTTGATGACGATGTAGTCGAACTCGGGTGCGTGCTCGATTTCGCTGCGGGCGGCAAGCAGCCGGCGCGCGATTGTCGCCGGCGCATCCTGCCCGCGCTTTTTTAAACGCGCTTCGAGTGCTTCGATCGACGGCGGCAGGATGAAGATCCCAACAGCGTGTGCGAACTGAGCTTTGACCTGCCGTGCACCTTGCCAGTCGATTTCGAGCAAGACGTCGATACCGGAGCGCACGCGCTCCTCGATCCAGACACGCGACGTCGCGTAGTAGTTGCCATGCACCTCGGCGCTTTCGATGAATTCGCCGGCCGAGCGCCGCTGCTGGAACTCGTCGACTCCGACGAAGTGATACTCGCGACCGCTTTGTTCGCCAGGCCGCGGCGGGCGTGTCGTGTACGAAACCGATAATTGAATGTTTCCCTCGCGCGCGAGCAGTGCATTAACCAACGTTGATTTTCCGGCGCCAGACGGCGCGACGACCATGAACAGGTTGCCGGCGTAACCGTTGTCGAAGGCATTGGAACTCGAAAGTGGGTCTGCCATCGCCAGCTGTTACTCGAGGTTTTGTATCTGTTCGCGCATCTGCTCAATCAGAATCTTCAGTTCAACCGACGCACTCGTCATTTCGATCGCAGCGGCTTTCGATCCCAACGTGTTGGCTTCACGATTGAGTTCCTGCATCAGGAAGTCGAGGCGGCGTCCCACTGCGCCGCCCGCCGCCAGCACGCGGCGCACTTCAGCCACGTGCGTGGCAAGCCGCTTGATTTCCTCGTCGACATCCATTTTCAGCGCGTACAGCGTCACTTCCTGCCGAATGCGCTCTGACAATTCCTCGCGCGTCAGCGCTGGACGCGCCGGACAATGCAGGTCCAAGCGCTCTTTCAAGCCGCTCGTTCAACTTGCGCTCGACCGCCGCGATCAAGTCTGGCGCGCGTTTGGTCAACTGCGCTGCCACCTGCTCTATTTGCTCGCACTGAGCCAGCAGGACGGTGCTCAGTGCCGCGCCTTCTCGGCGTCTCGATTCCGCTAGCGCGGCGAGCGCTTCGGCTAATGCCGCCAACACTTGCGTGCGCAGAATGTCAGGCTCTGCGCCGGGAGTTTCGACGACACCAGGCCAGTTCAACACGTCGGCGGTGCTGATCGGCAAGACCGCCGGCAGGCTAAGTGCAACCTGCGAGGCGAGCGCTGCGAGTTGCTCCAATGCCTCGGGATTCAATCGCGGCTCGCTTTCGCCCGCACCGCGCGCGATAGAGATACGGCACTCCACCTTGCCACGTGCAAGCTGCGCGGCGATTGCTTCGCGCACTGCGGCTTCGGTGCCGCGCAAATCATCGGGCATCTTGAGCGACAGGTCGAGAAAGCGCGAGTTAACCGAACGCAGTTCGAGCGTCAAACGGCCTAGCGCAGTCGGGCGCACAGCACTCGCGAAGCCGGTCATGCTGGCGACGGGCTTCATGTGGAAATCAACGAGCGACTACCGACGAAACCGTCCAAAGCAATGTCATCACGGGCGAAGTATCAACAGGGATCGAGAGGTATATGGAGATTTAAGACGAAAACAGGCTAAAACGCACCTTATTGTTGTTACGGTCCACCGAGTCCTATTGGCTAGAATCGCCGCGGTTCCCAAGATGCAACACTATGCCCGCGCAAACCAACGCTTCGTTACCTGAAAGCCTCGAGGTCGGCGGGTATCGCATTGTAAAGAAGATATCTTCAGGCGGATTCTCGATCGTTTATCTCGCGACCGATGAGCAAGGGAATTCGGTAGCGATCAAGGAATACATGCCGGCGGCGCTGGCACAGCGCAAACCCGGCGAGTTGTCGCCGTACATCGCGCCGGAAAATCTCAATACCTACCGCATCGGCCTGAAGTGCTTCTTTGAAGAGGGTCGCGCGCTGGCGTCGATCTATCACCCGAATATCGTTCGTGTCATCAATTTTTTCCGTGCGAACGAGACGGTGTACATGGTGATGCATTACGAATCCGGCCGCTCGCTGCAGGAACACGTATTGCGCAATCGCAACAAAGATCAGAAAGACGTCTTATCGGAGCGGTTTATCCGGCGCGTGTTTGCGCAGGTGATGAATGGCTTGCGTGAAGTGCACTCGAACCGCTTGCTGCATTTGGACGTCAAGCCCGCCAATATCTATCTGCGGATGGACGGCACACCGATCCTGCTCGATTTTGGCGCCGCACGGCAGACGCTGCAGCGAGACATCAGCAAGACCTACCCGATGTATACGCCGGGCTTCGCCGCGCCAGAGCTGTACAAGCGCGACGCCGAGCTTGGCCCTTGGACCGATGTGTATTCGATCGGATCTTGCGTGTATGCGTGCATGTCGGGCATGCCGCCGCAGGAATCCGACCATCGGCTAAAGGACGATAAGATGCCGACAGCGCTGCGCTCGTTCCGCGGCTTGTATTCGAATCAGTTGATATCGATGGTTGAGCGCTGTTTGCGGCTCAATTCGTTGGAGCGGCCGCAAACCGTGTTCGCCGTGCAAAAAGAGCTGCTGCAAAACGTTCCCGAGCGCCCCGAATTCTCGATGGTCGAACGCACCGGCGCGCGCTGGCGCAACCTGCAGGAGCGCCTCTCGCGCTTCATGAAAGATCACAACATTACGTGGTTTTAAGCGGCGCACAAAAGTGCAAGCCTACTTTTGTGCGATTAGTTTGCAAAAAATCGGTGGCAAAGCCAGACGATTTTTTGAGAGCAACGGCCAGGAAAAGGCGGGAAACTCGGTCGCACAGTCGGGACTTGCAGCCGTTCACCAGATCATTGATCACTCACCGAATCCATGCGTTTTTCCGTTTACCAGGAGAGCAAGAAAGGCGGCCGGCGTGTCAATCAGGACCGCATGGGGTACCTGTACACGCGCGATTCGCTGTTGATGTTGGTAGCAGATGGCATGGGCGGTCACGCGCGTGGCGAGGTGGCTTCACAATTGACGTTGCAGACGCTGGCATCCATCTATCAGCGCGATGCCAAGCCGCTGCTGGCCGATCCTGTGCGATTTCTGGAAGACTCTGTGCTGGCTGCGCATCGCGAGCTGCACCGCTATCGTGCCGAGCACAGCCTGCCGGAAGCGCCGCGTACGACGCTGGTCGCGTGCATCGTGCAACAGGGCGTTGCCATTTGGGCGCACGTGGGTGACTCGCGTTTGTACATGATTCGCGGTGGGCGCATTCTGGATCGCACAATCGATCATTCGCGCGTGCATCACCTGGTGCAATCGGGTTTGATTCGCGCCGAAGACGCGAAAGATCATCCCGAACGCAACCGCATCTTCAACTGTATCGGCGCCTACGTCGCGCCGACTGTCGAGGTCAGTCGGCCGGTCGCTTTGCGCAACGGCGACACGCTACTGCTGTGCTCCGATGGCCTGTGGGGCACCTTGAACGATCGCCAGGTTGCGGACGCTTTCGCCGGCAAGACGGTGATGCGCGCGGTACCGGAATTGATGGAGCTCGCGCTGGAGCTCGGCGGCCCCGAGTCCGACAACTGTACCGGCGTTGCAATGACGTGGGCTGGCACCGAGTCGATGGAAATGATGCCGCCGAGCGAAGCGCCGGTGTCCACCTTGCTGATCCCCGAGGGAACAGTTGCATCTACTATTCAGATGCCTAGAGTCGGCGAGCCGGGTGTCGACGAAGAGCTGTCCGAAGAGCAAATCGACGACGCGGTGGCCGAAATCCAGAAGGCAATTCAGCGCAGCGGCAAACTCGTCGCAAAATAGCGAGTTACGTTCAGGGGAGCGTGCGGCTGCGCCGCACGCAACGGCTAATGATTTCAACTTCACGACCTAGCGGTCGTCGTCCCGACGAGTTGCGTCCGGTGCGCCTGCTGCGCAATTTCACCAAGCATGCCGAGGGCTCGGTGCTAGTCGAGTTCGGCGATACCCGCGTCATCTGCACCGCCAGTGTCGAGGAGCGCGTCCCCGCCTTCTTGAAGGGCAAGGGCGAGGGTTGGGTGACCGCCGAGTACGGCATGCTGCCGCGCTCGACCCATACGCGCTCGGATCGCGAGGCGGCGCGCGGCAAGCAGGGCGGCCGCACGCAGGAAATTCAACGATTGATCGGACGCAGCTTGCGCGCGGTGTTCGATCTCGCGGCGCTCGGCGAGCGGACGTTGCATATCGATTGCGACGTTATTCAGGCCGACGGCGGCACGCGCACCGCGGCGATCACCGGTGGCTTTGTCGCCGCGTATGACGCGTGCCGCTGGTTGCGCGCGCGCGGCATGATCGACAACGTGCCGTTGTCGGACTTCGTCGCGGCCGTATCAGTCGGCTTGCATCTTGGCGTGCCCGTGCTAGACCTCGATTACATCGAAGACTCGAGCTGCGATACCGATATGAACGTGGTGATGACCGGCAACGGCGGCTTCGTGGAAGTTCAGGGCACGGCAGAGGCTGCACCGTTTACCGCGCGACAGATGGAGTCGATGCTGCAACTAGCCAACGGCGGCATCCGCTCGCTGGTTGCCGCGCAGAAGCACGCACTCGAGCTGTGAGCCGCCGCATCGTCCTGGCGTCAAGCAACGCGGCGAAACTGCGCGAAATCTCGATGACGTTGCACGGTCTTACCTGGGAAATCGTGCCGCAAGGCCAATTGGGCGTCGATGCGACAGACGAGCCGCATCCAACGTTCGTTGAGAACGCGCTTGCAAAGGCGCGTCATGCATCGGCGTGCACAGGAATGCCGGCGCTGGCCGACGACTCGGGACTGTGCGTAGATGCGTTAAACGGTTCACCCGGCGTTTTCTCAGCGCGCTTTGCGGGCGACGACGCGAACGATCAGAACAACAACGCGGAGCTGCTGCGGCGACTCGCCGGCGTCACACAGCGGCAGGCGCATTACACATGTGTGCTCGTTGCGGTCCGTTCAATCGAAGATGCAGAGCCGCTGGTCGTCGATGCGCGTTGGTACGGCGAAATTGCGCAAGCGCCGCGCGGCGAGGGCGGGTTCGGTTACGACCCGTTGTTCTATGTTTCCGATCTTGGCGTCACCGCTGCCGAGCTCGATCCCGTGCAAAAGAACCGGATCAGCCACCGCGGTCTTGCACTGGGTGCGTTGGCGGAAAAGCTGGCGGGTTGGCGTTGATGACTTCGATTATCAAGGTCAAGCCGGAGCAGTCGGGAGCGCGCGGCGCCGACGTGTCCACCTATCTTCGGTCGGGAAGTATCAGCTTGTCGGCGCTTCCGCCTCTCGCGCTGTACGTCCATTACCCGTGGTGCGTTCGCAAATGCCCTTATTGCGATTTCAATTCGCACGAAGCGGGCGCGCGCGGTGCTCCTGAGGATGACTACTTAAACGCGCTGCGCGCCGATCTTGAAGCGGCGCTGCCGCTCGTTTGGGGTCGCAGCATCGTCAGCGTCTTCATCGGTGGTGGAACGCCGAGTTTGATGAGCGCCCAGGCGGTGGACCGTTTGCTGTCGGACGTTCGCGCACTGCTGCCGCTCGCACTCGATTGCGAAATAACCCTCGAAGCCAACCCCGGGACGTTCGAAGCGGAACGTTTCGCCGCGTACCGCGCCTCGGGCGTGAATCGGTTATCGATCGGAATCCAATCGTTCGACGAAGAAAAGCTCAAGGCGCTCGGCCGGATTCACGATCGCGCGCAGGCCTTCGCTGCGATCGACATCGCGCGGCGTCACTTCGATAACTTCAATCTGGATCTGATGTATGCGCTTCCGGGCCAATCGCTGGCTGAATTGCAGGGTGACGTCGAACACGCGCTCGCCGCTCGGCCGCCGCATCTATCGCTGTATCAACTGACATTGGAGCCGAATACCGTCTTCGCCAAACATCCGCCGGTGCTACCCGATGACGACACGTCGGCAGCAATGCATGACTGGCTCGAATTCCGCACGTCGGAGGCTGGCTATCACCGCTACGAAGTGTCGGCCTATGCGCGTCCGGGTCGCGAGTGCCGGCACAACTTGAACTACTGGACGTTCGGCGACTACCTCGGTGTGGGCGCCGGCGCGCACAGCAAGATCTCTTTCCCGCATCGCGTTGTTCGCCAGGTTCGATTTCGCCAACCGGCCTCGTATCTGGAGCGCGCAGCCCGCGGCGAATTCGTGGCGGAGAGCCACGAAGTCGCCCGCGACCAGTTGCCGTTCGAATTCATGCTGAACGCGTTGAGGCTGACCGACGGCGTGCCGAGCAACTCGTTTCTTGAGAGAACCGGCGTCCCGCTCAGCACGGTCGAGTCCGAACTGAACAGAGCGGAACAGCGCGGCCTGCTGGTGCGCGACCATCGAACGATGAGACCAACGCCGTTGGGTCTGCGTTTTTTAACGGACCTGCAGACGCTCTTTCTGAAAGCCGCTGCGCCCTCTTAGCGCTGTCTCCTCCTCATTTCGGGGCATACTGCACAGTCTTGGGGCATAAGTGAAGACGGCACGGGCTCGTGGTCTGTAAATCGGACGTGCTAAATACTTGATGCACAAGGGTAGTGCAGTCAGCCCGCGTAAATGACAACTTTTGGCACAATTAATGCGTTGCGCTGCGGCATCAAATGAAGGCGATTGGCACCTCATCGCGTCATCACCCCACTGTTAACCGGCTAGGAGAACTTCGAATGGCGACGGCCAAAGACGTAATGAAAACAATAAAGGACAACGAGGTGTTGTTTATCGACCTTCGTTTCACCGATACCAAGGGCAAGGAGCAGCACGTCTCGGTGCCTGTGAAGGCGTTCGAGGATGACAAATTCGAGCTGGGCCACGCGTTCGATGGCTCGTCCATCGCCGGCTGGAAGGGCATTGAAGCATCGGACATGCTGCTGTTGCCCGATCCCGACACGGCGCATATGGACCCGTTTCGCGAAGAGAACACGCTGATCCTGACGTGCGACGTGATCGAGCCGTCGACCGGGAAGGGCTACGACCGTGACCCGCGCTCGTTAGCCAAGCGCGCCGAGGCGTTTCTGAAGTCAACCGGAGTGGGCGATACCGCGTATTTCGGCCCCGAGCCCGAATTTTTTATCTTCGATGCGGTGACTTGGAGCGTCGATATGTCGGGCTCCTTCGTGAAGATCAAGTCCGAAGAAGCACCATGGTCGACCGGCATCGACTATGAGGCAGGCAATCTGGCGCACCGACCACCCGTTAAAGGCGGCTATTTCCCGGTGCCGCCGACCGACTCGCTGCAGGACATTCGGTCCGAGATCTGTCTGCTGCTCGAACAACAAGGCGTCGAAGTCGAAGTGCATCACCACGAGGTGGCGGCGCCGGGCCAAAACGAAATTGGCACGAAGTTCAGCACGCTGGTCAAGCGCGCGGACTGGATGCAGATCTTGAAGTACACGGTGTGGAACGTGGCCGCCAGCTATGGCAAGACAGCGACCTTCATGCCAAAGCCGGTGGTCGGCGATAACGGCTCGGGCATGCACGTGCACCAATCGGTGTGGAAGGATGGCACCAATCTATTTGCGGGCAACGGCTATGGAGGACTGTCCGATTTCGCGCTCTACTACATCGGCGGCATCATCAAACACGCCAAGGCGTTAAATGCCATTACGAACCCGGGCACCAACTCGTATAAGCGCCTGGTTCCGGGTTTCGAAGCGCCGATTAACCTTGCTTATTCGGCGCGCAATCGTTCGGCGGCATGCCGCATTCCGTATGTTTCCAATCCAAAGGGACGCCGAGTCGAAGTGCGCTTTCCCGATCCGACCGCAAATTCTTATCTGGCATTTTCAGCGATGCTGATGGCCGGGCTCGATGGTGTGGAAAACAAGATTCATCCTGGCGAGCCGATGGACAAGAACCTGTACGACCTGGAACCTGAAGAAGCGGCCAAGGTTCCGCATCCCTGCGCTTCGCTGGAAGAGGCGCTCGACAACCTCGACCGCGATCGTGAGTTCCTGACGCGCGGCGGTGTGTTCAGCAACGATCTGATCGACGCCTATATCGCGCTGAAAATGGACGAGGTCACACGCTTCCGGATGACGACTCACCCGCTCGAATTCGACATGTATTACGGGTCGTAGAGGCGGGCATAAGGATAGGGCGGCGGCCAGCGCCGCCGTCCCACGAATGCGGGAACTGGACCGACAAGACGGCTTAATCGCCAGATTTAAGGGCGAATACCTGCCTTACACTGCGCGCCTCTCGCATCCGAGGGAATCGCACTGTGACGCGCCTTGCCTCATTGATCGCCTTCATTTCCTGCGCCTTGGTGTCGACGGCGGCGTCGGCACAATCGTCCGATATTTTCGAGTGCGTCGGCGAAGGTGGCGAGAAGGTGTTTACGAACACCGGCAATCTGAAGAAGTGCAAGCGAATGGACGTGCAGCCGATTTTGACACTGCCGGCGTCGCGTGTGCCGCAAGCCAGAAACGGTGTGCAGCCTGCGCTCGACCAGCGCACAGCAGTATCGCCCGCCAGCTTTCCGCGCGTCGATGGCGACACGCAGCGCACGCGGGACAGCGATCGCCGGCGCATTTTGGAAGACGAGTTAAAGGGCGAGGAAGAGCGGTTAGCCAAGCTCAAATCCGAGTTCAACAACGGCGAGCCCGAGCGGCGCAGCGATGAGCGCAACTTCGCGCTTTACAAGGAGCGGGTGCAGCGCCTGCAGGAAGATATCGCTCGTACCGAGAACAACGTTCGCGCGCTTGCGCGCGAGATGTCACTGCTCAAAATCCAGTAGTTCAGTCCTCGTTGCGCGAGACCGTGCATGAGCGCGGTCGAGTTGCTCGCGCTTACGCAACCGCCGTACGACGGCCTTGATCTGCTGTCTACCGCCGTGCTGCTGGTCGATCGTGGCGGGCGCATTGCCCATGTCAATCAGTCGGCCGAATTGCTGTTCGACACGTCTCGCAAGACGTTGGTGGGCCAGCTCGCCGGGCGCGTGCTCGGCGACGACGCGGAAATGCGTCAGCTGGTGGCCGATGCACAAGCCAACGCTTTTGGTCAGCGCAAGCAGATCATGGAGCTGCGGCGAATCGGACGCGATCCGCTTCCGGTACGCGTGATCGCCGCCGTGCAATTCGTCGAGAACATTCCGCTAGTGCTCGAAGTCACCGAGATCGAGCAACAGCTGAAGGTCGATCGCGAAGAGCGGCAAATCGGCCTGACGGAAGCAAATCGCGAGTTGCTGCGCAATCTCGCGCACGAGATCAAGAATCCGCTGGGTGGCGTACGCGGCGCGGCGCAGCTTCTCGAAGCCGAGCTCGCGAGCAGCGAACAGCGCGAATACACGCGCGTCATCATCGCCGAGGCCGACCGCCTACACGCGCTGGTCGATCGATTGCTGATGCCGCATCGCGCGCCCCGCGTCGTGGCCGAGATGAATATTCACGAAGTGTGCGAGCGGGTGCGGCTGATCATGGTGTCCGAGTTTCCGCGTGGACTGACGATCACGCGCGATTACGACGCCAGCGCTCCCGAGTTTCGCGGGGACAAAGAGCAGTTGATCCAGGCACTGTTGAACGTCGTGCGCAACGCGGCACAGGCGCTCGACGGCCGCATCGCAGCAGGTGACGCCGAGATCATATTGCGCACGCGCGTCGCGCGGCAGGTGACCATTGCGCGCGCCAGGCATCGGTTGGCGCTCGATTTGCACGTAATCGACAACGGACCCGGTATCGCCGATCAACTGAAGGATCGAATTTTCTTTCCGCTGGTATCAGGCCGCGACGGCGGCAACGGCCTCGGCCTCACGCTTGCGCAAACGTTCATTCAGCAGCACGACGGCATGATCGAGGCCGACAGCCGGCCGGGCCGCACGAGTTTCCGAATTTGATTCCGCTCGGATGGCCCACCTCACGGCTGCGCGGCCGCAGCGGGCGGCCGGCGGTGCGCTGAAGCCCGTCTGGATCGTCGACGACGACCGCTCGATCCGCTGGGTGTTGGAGAAAGCGCTGGCGCGCGAGAACATTCCCTGCAGAGCATTCGGCGGCGCGCAGGAGGTGCTGTCCGAACTCGAGCACGAGACTCCCCAAGTGCTGGTGTCCGATATCCGCATGCCCGGAGTCAACGGCACCGAGCTGTTGCGCGCGGTCAAGCGCAAGCACCCCGCGCTGCCGGTGATCATCATGACGGCGTTTTCGGACCTGGACAGTGCGGTGTCCTCGTTTCAGGGTGGAGCGTTCGAGTATTTGCCGAAGCCGTTCGACGTGGACAAGGCGGTCGAGCTGATCCGTCGCGCGGTCGATGAAAGCGTGCGCGAGTCGCAGGCAGACGAATCACTGTCCGACGTGCCCGAGATTCTTGGGCAAGCGCCGTCGATGCAGGAAGTGTTTCGTGCGATTGGCCGTTTGTCGCAGTCGAATGTGACTGTACTTTTAACGGGCGAATCGGGCAGCGGCAAAGAAGTAGTCGCACGCGCGTTGCACAAGCACAGCCCGCGCTCGCAGATGCCATTCATCGCGCTCAACATGGCGGCGATTCCGCGCGATTTGCTGGAAAGCGAATTGTTCGGCCACGAGCGCGGCGCGTTCACCGGCGCGCAGGCGATGCGACGTGGTCGCTTCGAGCAGGCCGAAGGTGGCACGCTGTTTCTCGACGAGATCGGCGACATGCCATCCGAATTACAAACGCGCCTGCTGCGCGTGTTGTCGGACGGCACGTATTACCGCGTCGGCGGCCATCAACCGATCAACGCCGACGCGCGTGTCATTGCGGCCACGCATCAGAATCTCGAAGAGCGGGTGCGCCAGGGCTCTTTCCGCGAGGATCTGTATCACCGCTTGAACGTGATCAAGCTGCGGCTGCCGTCGTTGCGCGAACGGCGCGAAGACATTGCGCTGCTCGCGCGGCACTTTCTTGCGAAAAGCGCAGCCGAGCTTGCCGTCGATCCGAAACGGTTGTCCGATGAGGCGCTGGCCTTCATCAGCCAGCTGCCGTTCCCAGGCAACGTGCGGCAATTGGAAAACCTGTGCCATTGGTTGACCGTGCTCGCTCCGGCGCAAGTGGTGAAGGTCGAAGATTTGCCGCCGGAAGTCCGGCAGGAAACTGCTTCGTCGCTTGCTCTGGCAGCACCGTTGGGCGGTGCAGTTGCGGTCAACGGCGCTCCTCTGCCGGTGCCCTCCGCGACGGTGTGGTCCGATCAAGACTGGCTGACGCAATTGACGGCAGAAGTCGAGCGCCGGCTGAAGGCGGGCACCCCCGATGTAATGGACGCGCTGGCGCGCGAATTCGAAGCGACGGTGATACGCACCGCGCTCAAGCACACGCACGGACGACGCATCGATGCCGCCACGCGTCTCGGCGTGGGGCGCAACACGATTACGCGCAAAATTCAGGATCTCGGGCTGGAAGACTAGGGCAAGCAGAAAAGCAAGCCCTGAGCGCTGCACGCTGAACCTGCAGTCTCTGCATTTCGTCGCACCTTGCCGCAGTTCGTCGCAGCGACCGTGACGTCCACGGCGGGTCGAGGATAATCGCGCCCCATTACGGATCACATGCCAACAAGCCATGGATCCCGGGGGATTTTTAGATGCGCAAACGCACAGTATGGAGTCTGACCGCGGCACTGGCGGCAATCGTCATCGCGGGCGCTGCGATTGCGATTTCGTCGAAGATAGCGGATCAAGACGCTGCAAAGAAGAAGGAGCGCCCGCCGCTTGAATTTACTCAGAGCGACGTCGTCTCGTTGCAACCGAAACGTCTATCGGTCGAAGTCACGGTGCCGGGATCGGTGCAGGCGGTTTCACAGGCGACCGTACGGGCGAAGCTGTCGGCAGAGATCAAACGCGTGCTGGTGCGCGAAGGCGACCGTGTCACTGCCGGCCAAGCGATCGCCGAGTTCGATACCGCGCATTTGCGGGCGCAAATGGCCGAGCGCAAGGCCACGCTCGAATCGGCGCGCGCCCAGCTTGCAATGGCTGAGCGGACTCGCGAATCCAACGCGCAATTGGTCAAGCAAAACTTCATTTCGCAGAATGCGTTTGATACGGCCGACAAGGCGCACCAGGTGCAGCTCGCTGCGTTGGCTGCCGCAAAAGCCCAACTCGAGCTTACGGAGCTGTCGATGACCGATGCTGTCGTGCGTTCACCGATCTCAGGGACGGTATCCAAGCGCCATGTGCAGCCCGGTGAGAAGGTGAGCTTCGACGCGCCGTTACTGTCGATCGTGGACCTGGCGCAATTGGAGGTGCAGGCGCAGGTGCCGATTTCCGACGTCACTCAGATTCGCAAGGGCATGCCGACACATGTCGACGTCGAAGGCATCGACGGCCGCAAGTTCGAGGGCCGGGTCGAGCGCATCAATCCAAGCGCAGAGCCCGGCACGCGCACGATCAATATCTACGTTTCGCTGGCGAACGAGGACTCCTTGTTAAAGACCGGCATGTTCGCGCGTGTGTTGCTGACGATTTCCCCCGAAGCTGAAGTGCCCGCGCTGCCGCTATCGGCCGTGCGCACCGAGGCCGCGCAGCCTTTCGTCTGGGTTGTCGCCGATCAGAAACTCGCGCGCCGCAATATCGTCACGGGTAAGCGCGACGAGCGTGCTCAGTGGGTCGAGGTGACCTCGGGATTGGCGCCGGGCGAAGTCGTGCTCGCGACGAAATTCGATAATTTGAAGGACGGTCTCGCTGCGAAGGTGATCAGCCTGACCCCCGATTCAAATGTCGCCGACAAAGATCGTCGAGCGCCGGCGAGAAACTAGCCGCGAGAGCCAGCCTATGTGGATGACGCGCGTTTCGATCAATCACCCTGTGTTTGCCACGATGGTGATGGTCGCCCTGACGGTGCTCGGACTCTTTTCGTACGCGAAGTTAGGTGTCGAGGCGATGCCCGATGTGCGTCCGCCGCTGGTGTCGATCCAAGTGCGTTATCCGGGTGCGTCGCCCGAGCAGGTTGAAAACGATCTGGCGAAACCGATTGAAAACGCAGTCAACACCGTTGCCGGGGTCAAGCGCATTCTTTCGGCCTCGTACGAGGGCATCTCGTTTACCTGGATCGAGTTCCGGCTGGATGTCGATACCGACCGCGTGACACAGGAAGTGCGCGACAAGATTGCGCAGATTCGTGCCGGCTTTCCGCGCGACGTCAAGGATCCAGTCGTACAGCGCGGCGGCGACGAGAACGACGAGCCGGTTGCGTTTTATGCACTGCTGGGCAGTGGGCTGTCACAGCGCCAGTTGACGACCCTCGGCGAACAGGTCGTGCAAAAGGGCTTTGAGCGAGTCAGTGGCGTCGGCAGGGTTTCGCTTGGCGGAACCGTGACGCGCGAGATCCAAGTGCGGGTCGACCCGGGTCGATTGACCGCGTTCGGCCTGACCGTCGATCAAGTCGTGACCGCTCTGCGCAACGCAAACGTCAGCGTTCCGGTCGGCACGATCAGCAACAACACGGTCGAAGCCATAGTCCGCGTCGACGGCCGCATCGAAGAGCCAGCCAATTTTGGCAAGATCATCGTGGCGCGCAAGAGTGGGGCGCCGATCCTGCTGTCGCAGGTTGCCGAAGTGTTCGATACCGAGCGCGAGCGCAATTCTATCGCTCGCATCAACGGGGTTCCGGCGATCAGCTTCTATGTCTTCAAGGCGCAGGATGCCAATATCGTGCAGGTTGGCGACAGCCTGAAAGTTGCTGCCGGAGACATTCGCAAGTTGTTGCCTGCGGGTACAGAACTGAAGCTGTTGCGCTCGACGTCCGACTTCGTCAAAGGCGCAGTGAACAACGTGAAGATAACGATCGTTGAGGGCGCACTGCTGACGGTTCTGATTGTGTTCTTGTTTCTGGGCAGTTGGCGCAGCACGGTGATTACTGGGCTCACCCTTCCGATCGCGGTCATCGCCACGTTCATTTCGCTCAGGGTCTTCGGCTTTACGTTGAACTACATGACGATGATGGCGTTGAGCCTCACCATCGGCCTGTTGATCGACGATGCGATCGTCGTGCGCGAGAACATCGTGCGCCACATTCACATGGGCAAAGACCACTACACCGCCGCACGCGAGGGCACCGACGAGATTGGTCTTGCTGTGCTCGCTACGACGTTCTCGATCGTGGCTGTGTTTGTGCCGATCGCGTTCATGGGCGGCATCGTCGGCAAGTTTTTCTATCCATTCGGCATCACCGTAGCGGTTGCAGTGCTGGTGTCACTTTTCGTCAGCTTTACGCTGGACCCGATGCTGTCCGCGGTGTGGCGTGATCCTCCGCGTGGCATGCACGATGCGCGTTTCGTGGGCCCGGTGTTGCGAGGCTTCGATCGCTTCATGAATCGGGTGCATGCGATCTATGGCCGGCTACTTGGCTGGGTCCTGTCGCAGCGCCAATGGACGCTTGGCACGACGGTGCCGAAGCTCAACGTTCCGGTCGGTGTGCCGTCGATTGGCGTATGGCGCGCGTTGCGCACGCTGGACGCACGTCATCTGAAGCCGCGCTTTGCAACGATCAGCCCGCGCGGAATTACGTTGTGGGTCGCAGCGCTGAGTTTTGCGCTCGCGATTCCGATCGCCGGTGTCGTTGGCACCGAGATGATGCCGGAGAGCGACGAGAGCTTTACCAGCGTTCGGTTGACGATGCCAGTCGGCTCCAGCCTCGAATACGCGGACGAGCGCGTCAAACGCGTCGAACAGGCGCTGCGCGAATTCAAGGAGATCGATTCGATCGATACCGGCATTGGCACCGAGGGCGCCAAGAATACCGGCAGGCTCAATCTAAAGCTGGTGCCTCGCTCCGAGCGCGATCGCTCGCAGAAGAAGCTTGAACAGGCTATCCGTCAACGGCTCGCGGCGATCCCGGGGATCGAAATGAAAGTGGGCTGGGGTGGCCCGATTTACGTCGCGCTACTCGGCAATAACGATGCCGAGATGCAGCGCGTGATCGCCGATCTGCGACAGAAAATCCAGTCGATTCGCGGTATCACGGATATCGAAGTGTCATTGAAAGAAGGCACGCCTGCGTTGTCCGTCCGTTTGAAGCCCGAGCTTGCCTCCGAGTATGGCCTTACGTACGCGCAGCTTGGCACGACGCTGCGTGCATTGATCGGCGGCGAGAACTCCGGCTACTGGCTTGCGCCCGATGGTCAGAACTATGAAGTGATCACGCAGATTCCGCGCGCCAGCCGCACCGTGATCGACGATATTTCGGGAATGAACATCGCCACCGGCCGGCAATTAGCCGACGGCACCCCCGAGGTTATTCCGCTGCGCTCGATTGCGACGATCGAACGCACGTTCAATCCGGAAAATATCCGGCGCCAGGATTTGCAGCGCAGGATTGCACTGTGGGCCAACGTGGAGGGCCGGCCCTCGGGCGACGCGGGCAAGGAGGTACAGGCGATGGTGAAAGCCTATGAGCTGCCGCCTGGGTTGCGTTTCGACGTAGGCGGTCAGATTCGCGACCAGGAAGAGGTCAATGCGGCGATCTTCGGCGCACTTGCACTCGCGGTGATCTTTATCTACATCGTGCTCGCATCGCAGTTCGGCAGCTTCCTGCAGCCGATCGCGATCATGGCGTCGCTGCCGCTGTCGATCGTCGGCGTCATGCTTGCGCTGCTGCTTACCAAGACGACACTGAACATCTTCTCGATGATCGGCATCGTGTTCCTAATGGGCCTGGTGACGAAGAACGCAATTTTGCTGGTGGACTTTGCAAACAAGGGCCAGCGCGAAGGTCTTGGGCGTAACGATGCGTTGCTGGCTGCGGGCCAGGTGCGCCTGCGTCCGATTTTGATGACGACTGCGGCGATGATCTTCGGTATGTTGCCGCTAGCGATCGGACTGGGTGAAGGCTCTGAGCAGCAAGCGCCGATGGGACGTGCGATCATCGGCGGCGTCATTACGTCGACATTATTGACATTGGTCGTCGTGCCGGTGATCTATACCTATCTCGACGCTTTGGAGCGGCGTCTAAAGGGACGTCGTCGCGGGGCGCCCGCGCTGGCGCATCAGCCGGCCCAGCATCTTTAGCCCAGGCTTAGTCATAATCGCTTCTGCCGATGGAGCAACGCGATGAGCACTGAACCTGCAGCGTCAATCGATTCGAATGCCGTTGCAAGCGCAGAACAACGGGCCCGCCGCAGGCTCGTTGCCGAAAAAGGCTTCTACGTTCACCTCGTCACTTACGTCGCGGTGATCAGCGGATTGTTCATCATCAACGCGCTTACCGGATCCGGCCGGTGGTGGTTTGTCTGGCCTGCCATCGGATGGGGTATCGGTCTCACCATCCACGCACTGTCCACTTTCGGCCTGATTGGCTTGTTCGGTCGCGACTGGGAAGAGCGCCGGCTCAAGGAGTTGGTGGAGGAAGAGCAGCGCCGCCGCGTCTAAGTCGATTCGCTCTTGCTACCCATGACGCGCGCGGCCTCGTGGCTTGAACAGGATCCCGACGAGCGCATTGTTCGATGGGGCTGGATGATCTGGCTCGCATGGGGCGTTATCGGCGGAGCGCTGTTTCTGACCGACGTCAAGGCCGGCCTCGGTGCGCTGAGTCTGGTGCTGGTCGCGCCGTTCTGGGGGCTGTGGTTACTCTGGCCCGTATACCGCGCTGCGCGCCGATGGTGGCATTGGCAGTCTGAAGGCGCGTGGGCCGAATGGAACGGCACCTATTACGAGTTCGACGGGCGCCAGATACGAATCCTGATGCAAGGCGATTCGATCTGGATCGTGGCCGACGATGTATTCGATGCACTTGAGCTGCACGGACGTCAACGCAATCCTGCACGCGTCCGCCAGATTGCGGGCCGCGACGGACTCGTAAAGCCGCCAGGCTCGCAGCGGCTCGCGTTTTCCGAAATCGGAATCAAGGCGTGGCTCGATCGGCGCACCGACGCCGTTGCGCACAAGTTCTCATACTGGCTGGACAAGCAGGTGATCACACCGTATCGCAAACGTCAGGAGCTGACAGGACTCGGCGGAGTAGAAAGCCAAGACCCCCGCGAGGCCAGTAGCGACGGGTGAAACGAGGCGACCGCAGCGCTCTACTCTTTCGCAAGCGCTGGCGGCGCCTTTTCCTTTTGTGTCAATGGGCGCGCGGGTTCTTGCCGGAAAGTCGGCGTCAACTGAGACGTTTTTGGATATCCGGAAGCATCGAGCGTGATGTTCCATTCATCCGGATCGAAACCGATCAGCGATGCGGTACCTACCGTCGCAACCGGGACGCCTTCTGCGTGCGTTAATCGTTTCAGTTCGACCGAGTCGTCGCCGGTCACGATGGTCCGTTCCGCAAACGGTATGCCACGTTTGGCCAAGAATTGGCGTGCCGTGTCGCACGGGGGGCATTTGCCCGCCGTGAAGAGCATTACCGGATACATCGACGCTGCACGCCGAACTTGGTAGGGCAGCATCGACTGGACCTGTTCGCCGATCTGGCGCAGATCGATGCGCAACAGATTCTGCGCGTCAGGCGGCGGCCGATCACCATAATTGACCTGGGCACGAGCATCGGTCCAGCGATAGAGATACTTGCGCATTTCCTTATCGGGATCCACGGGTGCCTGCGCCAGTACCGGTGACAGCAGCAGTGCCGTCACGGCGCACACGATGAATCGAAATACAGAAGTCGACAATCTCATCAGATACTCCGGCAGCTAACTCTTCGGGGCCGGCGAATTGCCCGATGGCGGGCGATCCGCCGCATCACGCGGCAAAATCGGTTTCGGGGGTTCAGCGCGATAAGTGGGAGGCATTACGATTTGCGCTGGGTAACCTGCCGCGTTCAGGGCAGCCGACCATGCGCTGTCTTTGAAGCCGAGATGAGGTGTGCGGCCCAGTGTCATCACCGGCACCGCTGTCGTCCCTACGCGCCGCTTTAATTCCTCGGCATCGACATCCGTATCGACCACTATTTCCTGGTAAGGCGCGCCTCGCTGACGCAGCCAGGCGCGTGCAGATTCACAAGGCCCGCAGTCGAGTGCCGTGTAAAGCGTGATTGGGAACGTCGCTATCGCCTTGCGCAACTCGAACGGAACGCCCCCGGTGGGGTCGGCACCTTCAAGGCGGCCGCGGCCATCGACCCGCGCTAGATTCTTAGCGTCCGGTGGCGGTGCATCTCCATAGTTAACCTGCCCACTCGGGTCGTTCCACCGGTATTGGGCTTGCACCGGCCCGGCCATTGCAAGCACCGCCACGGTAACGCTCGCCAATCCCAGCTGATACGTGTTCAAGTTCATCTGCCTAATTCACCATGCCGTTGTGCCTTAAAAGTGCATCGATCGTCGGCTTGCGCCCGCGAAACGCTACGAACGACTGCATTGCCGGGCGGCTGCCTCCGACGGCCAGTACCTCATCGAGGAAACGGCGGCCGATGTCGGCGTTCAATACACCACTGTCCTCGTGTTCTTCAAACGCCGAATAAGCATCGGCCGACAACACTTCGGCCCATTTGTAGCTGTAATAGCCTGCGGCGTAACCGCCCGCGAAGATGTGCGAGAAAGCGTGCGGAAAACGGTTGTATTCGGGCGGAACCAGTACCGAAACTTCACGCCGAACGTCCGCCAGCAGCTTCATCAGGTGCGCTTCGTCCGGCCAACCAGGCCCCGAATGCAGCAGCATGTCGAACAGCGCGAATTCGAGCTGCCGCACGGTAAACATTCCGCTTTGAAAGTTCTTTGCCGTCAGCATCTTTTCAAACAGAGCGCGTGGCAGCTTGGCGGCGGTGTCAACATGCCCGGTCAGCATCTGTAAAACTTCCCATTCCCAGGCGAAGTTCTCCATGAACTGGGATGGCAACTCGATTGCGTCCCACTCGACGCCCTGGATTCCGGACACCGACGGCTCGTCGACGCGGGTCAGCATGTGATGCAATCCGTGGCCGAATTCATGGAACAGCGTCAGCACTTCGTCGTGCTTGAACGTGGCGGGTTTGCCGCCCGACGGGCGCGAGAAATTACACGTCAAAAATGAAACCGGTGTGGCCAGCCCCGTGCGCTGCGCACGCCGGCTGCGCGCATCGTCCTGCCATGCGCCGCCTTGCTTGTGATCGCGTGCATACAGATCGAGGTAAAACTGGCCGATCAGTTCGCCGCGCAAGTTATCGATTCGATAGAAGCGCACGTCGGGATGCCACACAGGCGCGGCCTCTTCGCGGATCGCTACGGCAAACAGTGTTTCGATCACCTTGAACAACCCGGCCAGTACGCGCGCTTCGGTGAAGTACTGCTTTAGTTCCTGGTCCGAGTACGAGTAGCGCTGCTCGCGCAATTTCTCGCTGGCGTACGACACGTCCCACGGTCGCAGGTCGGCAATGCCGAGGTGCTTCGAAGCGAATTCACGCAGCTCGCCGATGTCGCGCTCGGCGTAGGGCTTCGCGCGGCGCGCAAGATCACGCAAAAAATCGAGCACGTCCGCCGGGCTTTCTGCCATTTTCGCCACCAGCGATACTTCGGCGAAGCTCTTATAGCCGAGCAACTGCGCGTGCTCGCGCCGCAGCTTCAGCAACTCGACCATTAATGGGCCGTTGTTCCAGTCGGGATCACCGAACTCCGACGCCCTGGTCGAATAGGCGCGGTACACCTGCTGACGTAGCGTGCGGTCGTGCGCGTAATCGACGATCGCCGAATAGCTCGGATACTGCAGTGAAATCTTGTAGCCTGTCTTGCCGTCGGCCTGCGCCGATTCGGAGAGCATCTGCAAAGCATCCTGCGGCACGCCGGCCAGCGCGCTCGCATCGTCGATGTACAGCGCGAACGCGTTGGTGGCGTCGAGCACGTTTTCGGCAAAGCGGGTCGACACTTGCGATTCGCGCTCGCGGACCTGCTTGAAGCGCTCCTTCTTGTCCGCCGGCAGTTCGGCGCCGCCGAGCCGAAAGTCACGCAATTCGTTCTCCACGACCTTGCGCCGAACTGCTGACCACTGGGCAAAGTCCGGCGCCGCGGCCAGCACTTTGAACTTTTCATACAACGCTTCGTTTTGCGACAGCTCGGTCCAGAACTCGGTGAGCTTCGGTAAATTGAGGTTGTATTGCTCGCGCAACTCCGGCGTGTCGACCACGGCATTCATGTGCGAAACCGCACCCCACGAACGCGCGAGCCGATCAGTCGCCTCGTTCAACGGCTCGATCACAGAGTCCCACGTTACGCCTGCATCGCTTGCGGTGATGCGCGACACGACGCCGCGCGCCTCAGTGAGCAGTTGGTCGATGGCGGGCGTTACATCCGTCGGCTGGATTCGGTCGAAGCGCGGCAGACCGGTGAAATCGAGCAAAGGATTACCGGCAATCTGCGGCTGTCGCCCTTGGTGAATCATCGTTGAGGTCACTTCCATAGGGGTTCAATGAGCGTGGATTCCGGCGCGTCGCTCGGCAGCTTCCACGGTGTTAGTCAAAAGCATCGCGATCGTCATCGGTCCCACGCCGCCGGGCACCGGCGAAATCCACCCGGCAACGCGTTTGACGTTTTCGAAGTCGACGTCGCCGGTGAGTTTCCCTTCAGGTGTCCGGTTGGTGCCGACATCGATCACTATCGCTCCCGGCTTCACCATCTCTGCAGTCACCAGATTGCGCCGGCCCACCGCGGCGACCAGGATGTCGGCGGCGCGTGTATACGAGGCGAGGTCGCGCGTTTTGCTGTGCGCAATCGTGACGGTGGCATTGGCCGCCAGCAGCAGCATCGCCATCGGCTTGCCGACCATGTTCGACCGTCCGAGCACGAGCGCGTGACGGCCTTCAATTGTGGCGTTGATCGATTCCAGCATCTTCATCACACCATAGGGTGTGCACGAACGAAAGTACGGTTTTCCCATCAACGTCAAGCCGGCGTTGGTCGCGTGCAGGCCGTCGACATCTTTTTCAAAAGCGATCGATTCCACCACTTTGGCCGCGTCGACGTGCTTCGGCAGTGGCGTTTGCACAAGAATGCCGTGCACCTCGGGATCGGCGTTGAGTTGTCCGATGCGCGCCAGCAGCGCGATCTCGGCGGCGTCGGCTGGCAGGCGATCCACCCACGAGCGAATGCCAACCTGTTCGCAGGCCAAGGCCTTGTTACGAACATAAATGGCGGACGCCGGATCGTCGCCAACGAGGATGACAGCAAGCCCGGGTCGGTAACCTGCGGCGTTCAGGCGCGCGACCCGAGCAACCAACGCGTTACGTACCTCGGTGGCGAGCGCCTTGCCATCGATGATGCGAGCGGTCACGCGACATTCCGTTTTGCGAAGCCCGCGAGTTTACGAGCCTACTAACGCAGCGCACCTCCCGTCAGTACGGTGCGCATCAGGTCGGCCACGGTGTTGGCATTCATCTTGTCCATGATATTGGCGCGATGGGCTTCGACGGTCTTGATCGAAATGCCAAGGTCATCGGCAATCTGCTTGTTCAAGCGACCAGCAACGATGCGTTCGAGCACTTGTTGCTCACGCGGAGTGAGCTTGCTCAGCAACGCTTCGCTCAATCTCTGCCGCTCGGTGGCCGACGCATGCGCACGTGCGTCGACGAGCATGCGTTCGACCAGCGCCTTCAGCGCTGCTTGATCGAAAGGCTTCTCGATAAAGTCGACCGCACCTTTTTTCATCGTTGACACGGCCATCGGCACGTCGCCATGACCGGTGATGAAAATGATCGGCAATCTTGATTTTCGACTGATCAGCTGCTCCTGCAGTTCGAGCCCGCTCATTCCGGGCATGCGTACGTCGAAAATGGCCACGGCGATCGCGGCGGGATCGTGCTTCGATAGAAACTCTTCCGCGCTGGTAAAACCGATCACGCGATAACGGCTCGCCTCGAGCAACCACTGCACCGAATCGCGAACCGCATCGTCGTCATCGACGACGTACACCACGCCCATTGCTTCCGGAATCTCGTTCACTCGACGTCCTCTCTAGCTTCGCTCGATGCCGCCAGTGGAAGTGTGAATACGAAGATCGCGCCGCCGCCGGGATTGCGTTCGGCGGTCAGACGTCCGTGATGAAATTCGACGATCGAGCGGCAAATGTTCAGGCCCATCCCCATCCCTTCCGATTTGGTACTGAAGAACGGTTGGAACAGATTCGCCAGCTGCAGTTCCGAAACGCCCGAGCCGCGATCGATCACCGAAAACTCGGCCATATCGTCCTGCCGCCGAACGACCAGATCGATCCTGCGCACAGCAGCCTGATCCATCGCATCGACGGCGTTCTTTAAGAGATTCAGTAGCAGTTGCTCGATCAATATCGGATCGACGTCGAGCGGCGGGAGTCCCGCCTGCACGTCGGTATGAATCGCGATTCCTTTTTTCGCGGCTTCGATATCGGCGAAGCCGATCGCGTCTTCGACGATGCGCGCGACTTCTGTGGGGCGACGCCGCGGTTCGGAACGTTTGACGAATTCACGGATGCGTCGAATGATGTTGCCGGCTCGTTGCGCTTGGCCCGCGGTCTTTTCCAGCGCCGGCAGCAACTCGTCGTTCGACACGCCGCCATCCTTCATGCGCGACACGGCGCCCAAACTGTAGTTGCTGATCGCCGTCAGCGGCTGATTCAGCTCGTGCGCCAAGGATGACGCCATCTCGCCCATCGTCATTAAGCGCGAAGTGAGCTCCACTTTCTCCTTCTGCTGCCGCACCATGTTTTCGGTCGCCTTGCGCTCGGTAATGTCGGTCGCGATTTGCAGCCGCACGTCACGGCCATCAACCCAGCGTACGTCGCGCGTGCGCACATCGAACCAGCGCGAGACTTCTGCGTCGAAAGCCTCGCCGGCGACCGCATGTTGCGGCAGCATCGCGCGCAATCGTCGATGGCCGGCCGGAGTTGAGCCGTACAGGTCTCGATAGCTGCGGTTCGCAAACAGTAATTCGTCGCCGCGGTCGTCGGCCACGACCGAAACCGCTGCGTCGAGTGATTCAAGCACTGTGGTGAAGCGCTCGTGAGCGGCGGCTAGTTGCTCGCTAATGCGCTTGGGCTCGGTGATATCCGCCATCGCGGACATCCACCCAAGCTGTTCCCCGTCGTCGGTCAGCAGCGCCGAAAAATACAGGCGCGCGTCGAACAGCGAGCCGTCGCGACGCATCACTTTCAATTCGAATCCACTGGCTGGTGCCTTGCCCGCCAGCACGATCGCGAGCTTCGATAAATATTCCGCACGCCGCTCATGCGGCCAGTACGGAAACGGCGGCGACTTTCCGATCAGCTCGTCGGCGGACCAGCCCGTCATCTGGATGAACCCCTGGTTAACGTGGCGCAGCACACCGTCGCGGTCGATCACACCCATACCGGTGGCGAGCGAGTCTTCCATTGCACGGCGAAACGCGGTTTCGGTGCGCAGCACGCGCTCGACCTGCGCTTGCTTGACGTCGCGCCGCGCGAGCGCAAGCAGCGTGACCATCACGATCAACGTCAATCCGACGACCAGCCACGAAAGCGCATTACCGAGCACAGGCGAGCGCTGTCTGAACGGCGACGCTTGCACCGTGATGCCGTCGGACAGCAATGGCGCGCGAACTGCATATCGCGGCTCATCGGCGGGCACTTCACCGCTGGTCGATGCCGCGAGCACCGTGCCGTCGTCGTCGCGCAGCGCGATTCGATAACGCTGACCCAGTTCGGGCTTGACGGTTTGCCGCAGCAACTCCGGCAGCGAAACGCGCGCCAGCACCGTGCCGACGTAACGGTCGTCGCTGAAAACCGGCGCAATCAGATCGGTAAACGGACTGCCGTTATCGGAGCTTGGCCGCGACTCGTCTTCGTACGGCGGCGAAAAAAAGGTCGAGTGGGTTTCGCGTGCCATCTTGATCACCGAGCGCGTGACTTCCGCGCCGATTTCGGACGCTGCGGGGCGCGCCCAATCGGCTAACGGGCTCGGCGATTGCACCGACCAGCGCACGCGATTCTTGCCGTCGACGTACGCCAGGTGCAACAACTCCGGCTTCGACATCATCAGCTCGCGGCCAGTCGAGGCGAATCGACCCTCGTTGTACTTGGCATCACCGATTTCGAGTCCGATGCTGGTCGTTGCTTCGGTGATCGCTTGTAGCCGCAGCGATAACGACTGTGCCACCGTGTCGACGTCGCGCGTTAGCGCATCGCGCTGTAACGCCCGATCCTCGTTGATCAGCAGATAGGCAAGCCCTGCGATGGACGCCGCGAGCACCAGGATGGCCAGCAAATGCGCATAGCGGCTGAGGTTGAAACGACCTTCTTTCGCGCGAGCCAGCGGATCGAACGCGAGCAGCACAGAGTCGGTCGGTGGTGTTGAGCGTGCACGCATCACTGCTCGTTCATCCAATCACAATGCAGCGAAGCGCTGCGAAGCCAGCCTATTATGGACAGCGCCGAGGAGTATTCGACCGTTGACATTCGCTGGCGATTTATTTCGTAATACGAAATTGTATACCGCTATTTGAAAACTCCCCGGCGGCTGGTATCGTCGCGAGAAAACGATAGGAGACTCCATGTCCGCACTCTTTCAACAAGCGGCCAACGATCCCGACACGCTTGAAACCGCAGAGTGGCTCGACGCTCTTGAAACGGTGATCGAGCGCGAAGGACCTGAGCGCGCCCACTTTCTTCTGGAAGCCTTGATCGATAAGGCACGCCGCTCCGGAACATACATTCCATATTCGGCGAACACCGCATACATCAACACGATTCCGCCTCATCTTGAGGAGCATTCGCCTGGCGATCCGGTGCTCGAGGAACGCATTCGTTCCTATATCCGCTGGAATTCAATGGCGATGGTCGTGCGTGCCAATCGCGGCGAGGGCGATCTTGGTGGCCATATCGCCAGCTATGCGTCCGTCAACACGTTGATGGAAGTGGGGTTCAATCATTTCTGGCGCGCGCCGTCGGGTGATTTTGGCGGCGACCTGATCTACATCCAGGGGCACTCTTCGCCAGGGGTGTATGCGCGTGCCTATTTGGAAGGCCGCCTGACCGAAGAACAACTGAACAACTTTCGTCGCGATGTCGACGGCAAGGGCGTGACGTCGTATCCGCACCCCAAACTGATGCCGCAGTTCTGGCAGTTTCCGACGGTTTCGATGGGGCTCGGACCCATTCAAGGAATTTATCAAGCGCGCTTCTTGCGTTACTTGCAGGCACGCGGAATTGCCAACACCGAAGGCCGCAAAGTGTGGGTGTTCTGTGGCGACGGAGAAATGGACGAGCCGGAATCGCTGGGTGCGATTGGTCTCGCAGCGCGCGAGAAGCTCGATAACCTGATTTTTCTCGTTAACTGCAATCTGCAGCGGCTCGACGGTCCGGTGCGCGGCAACGGCAAGATCATTCAAGAGCTCGAAGGCACCTTTCGCGGGGCCGGCTGGAACGTGATCAAGGTCATCTGGGGATCGTATTGGGATCCATTGTTGGCGCGTGATCACGAAGGCCGATTGTTGCGCGTGATGGAAGAGACCGTCGACGGCGAGTATCAGAACTTCAAGGCGAATGACGGCGCGTTCGTGCGCAAGCATTTTTTCGGCAAGGATCCGAAGCTGCTGGAGATGGTGTCGCGCATGACCGACGACGACATTTGGCGGCTCAATCGCGGAGGTCACGATCCGCACAAGATTTATGCGGCTTATGCAGCGGCGACAAAACACACCGGTCAGCCGACCGTGATCCTGGCGAAGACGGTTAAGGGCTATGGCATGGGCAAGGTCGGCGAGGGCAAGAATCCGACGCACCAGTTAAAGAAGCTCGACGACACCGCGATTCGCGAGTTTCGTGATCGATTCGCGATTCCGGTGCCGGACGACAAGCTCGAAGACGTGCCGTTTTACAAGCCGGCGCAGGATTCGCCGGAGATGAAGTATCTGCTCGAGCGTCGGCGTGCGCTCGGGGGATTTTTGCCGCAGCGCCGCCGTAACGCGGATGAAAAGATCGCCGCTCCCGGGATCGACGCGTTTCAGGCGGTGCTTGAGCCGACCTCCGAAGGTCGAGAGATTTCGACGACCCAGGCGTTCGTACGCTCGCTGACGCAGCTGGTGCGCGATAAAAACGTCGGTCCACGCGTGGTGCCGATCATTCCCGATGAAGCGCGCACGTTTGGCATGGAGGGCATGTTTCGCCAGCTCGGCATCTACTCGTCGCAGGGACAACTGTACGAACCGGTCGACAAAGACCAAGTGATGTATTACCGCGAAGACAAGAAGGGCCAGATTCTCGAGGAAGGAATTAACGAAGCCGGCGCGATGAGTTCATGGATTGCGGCGGCGACGTCGTACTCGACGAACAATCGCATCATGGTGCCGTTTTACATCTTCTATTCAATGTTCGGCTTCCAGCGCGTCGGCGATTTGGCGTGGGCCGCGGGCGATATGCAGGCGCGCGGATTTTTGCTTGGCGCAACGGCGGGCCGCACGACCTTGAACGGCGAGGGGCTGCAGCACCAGGACGGCCACTCGCATCTGATGAGCGCGACGATTCCCAATTGCGTCAGCTATGACCCGACGTTTGCGCACGAGGTGGCGGTGATCATTCAGCATGGGTTGAAGCGCATGGTGGAGAACCAGGAAAACGTCTGGTACTACATCACCGTGATGAATGAGAACTATCCGCAACCGGGACTCAAGAAGGGGCAGGAAGACGGAATTTTGAGGGGGATGTACCTGTTGCGCGAGGGACCGGCCGGAAGTGGCATGGGCAAATCGATTCCGCGCGTGCAGTTGCTTGGCAGTGGCACTATTTTGCGGGAGGCAATCGCTGCGGCCGACATGCTCGAAAAGGAATGGGGCGTTGCGGGTGACGTATGGAGCGTCACGAGTTTTACCGAACTGCGGCGCGACGGCATCGACGCCGAGCGCTGGAACCTGCTGCATCCGAGCGACAAGCCACGCAAGCCATACGTCACGGAGCTACTGGAGAAAAGCGCTGGCCCGATTGTCGCGAGCACCGATTACGTGCGCCTGTTTGCCGATCAGATCCGCGCTTACGTTCCGCGCGGTCGCGATTATCGAGTTCTGGGTACCGACGGGTTTGGCCGCTCAGATACGCGCGCCAAGCTCCGCGAGTTTTTCGAAGTCGATCGCCGCTATGTCACGGTCGCGGCACTGCGTGCGCTGGCCGATGAAGGCACTGTGCCGGCGACAAAGGTTGCCGATGCGATCAAGAAATACGGCATCGACGCGAACAAGCCCAGTCCAGTCACGGTGTAGAGCCGAACGATGGCACAACAAGTCGAAGTGAAAGTCCCCGATATCGGCGACTTTAAGGATGTCGAGGTCATCGAGCTGTTGGTAAAGCCCGGTGATGCGATCGCGAAAGACCAATCGCTGATCACGGTGGAAAGCGACAAGGCGTCGATGGAAATTCCGTCATCTGCCGCCGGCATCGTCAAACAGCTGATGGTGAAGTTGGGAGATAAGGTGTCGAAGGATTCGCCGCTGCTCGTGGTCGACAGCGATGCACAAGCGGCACCCGCTGCGAAGGCCGCAGCGCCGCCTGCTTCTGCACCACCTGCTGCAGCGGCGCCAGTGGCTGCGCCTTCGGCGACCAGCCAACCGTCGGCGGGCACGGTCGAAGTCACCGTCCCCGACATTGGCGACTTCAAAGATGTCGAAGTCATTGAGCTGCTGGTCAAGCCTGGCGACGCCGTCGCCAAGGACCAATCGCTGATTACGGTGGAAAGCGACAAGGCGTCGATGGAAATTCCTTCGTCGCACGCCGGAGTGATCAAAGAACTGAAGATCAAGCTTGGCGACAAGGTATCCAAGGGAACGCCGGTGGCGACGCTGGCAGCGGCGGTGGCGGCGCAAAAACCAGCGCAAGTAGCAGCGACCGCGCAGGGGTCGACGACTGCGCCGGCGGCGACGCCCGAGCAAAAGGCGGACGTCGAAACGCCGACGCGCTCGCACGCTTTTGCTACCGAAATGGGAGCACGGCCGGAGCCACTGGACCTCGGTCCCGCACCCGGCGCGAAGCCGCACGCATCGCCTTCGGTACGCAAGTTCGCACGCGAGCTGGGCGTGGATTTGGCGGCCGTGCGAGGCAGCGGTGCCAAGGGACGCATTACCGAAGACGATGTGCGCGCGCACGTTAAGGGTGTGATGGCGAGCGGCGTGAGGCCGGCGAGTATTGGAACAGCCCCGGCGTCCGGCGTGCCATCGCATCTTCCTCCATGGCCGCAAATCGATTTTGCAAAATTCGGCCCGATCAAGCGCGTCGAAATGTCGCGCATCCGCAAAATCTCCGGCCCGGCGCTGACGCGAAATTGGGTGACGATTCCGCATGTCACCAATCACGATGACGCCGATATCACTGAACTCGAAGCCTTCCGTGTGCAGCTGAACAAGGAGAACGAAAAAAGCGGCATCAAGCTCACGATGCTGGCGTTTCTGATTAAGGCGTGTGTCGCGGCGCTGAAAAAATTTCCCGAATTCAATTCTTCGATCGATGCCGCGACCGGTGATGCCGTGATCCTGAAGGAGTATTTCAATATCGGCTTCGCTGCCGACACGCCGAATGGATTGGTCGTGCCGGTGGTCAAAGACGCCGACCAAAAAGGGGTCATCGATATCGCGCAGGAAACGAGTGCGCTCGCGGCGAAGGCGCGCGACGGCAAGCTCGGCCCGACGGACATGCAGGGCGGCACGTTCTCGATCTCATCGCTCGGCGGCATCGGTGGCACGTACTTCACGCCGATCATCAACGCGCCGGAAGTTGCGATCCTCGGCGTATGCCGCTCGCAAATGCGCCCGGTGTGGGACGGCAAGCAGTTCGCGCCGCGCCTGATCCTGCCGCTGTCGTTGTCGTGGGATCACCGCGTCGTTGACGGCGCCGGTGCTGCACGGTTCAACGCGTTCCTGGCGCAAGTGCTCGCGGACTTTCGCAGAGTGCTTCTATGAAGCGATGACGACGATCGTTGTTGTGAAGAAAAACGAGGAAATCGCAATTGCTTCCGATGCGCTGGTGACGTTCGGAGAAACTCGACTGCCGCATGGTTACGAAGTCAACGAGAAGATTTTTTCGATCGGCGATTCGTACATCGGCCTGGCCGGCAGCACTGCACACTTCGTGGTACTTGCCGAAGCGATGCGGCACCTTGGCGACGATTGCAAGCTCGGTAGCCGCGAACAGGTTTTCAGCACCTTTCAACGCTTGCACGTCGTCTTGAAAGACAAGTTTTTTCTGAATCCCAAAGAAGACGATTCTGATCCGTACGAGTCTTCTCAAATCACCGCCTTGATTGCGAACCCATCGGGAATCTACGGTGTGTATTCGTATCGCGAGGTGTTCAGTTTTGATCGCTTCTGGGGCATCGGTTCGGGCCGCAACTTTGCATTGGGTGCGATGCACGCGACGTATGACCGTGCGAAGAACGCGCGCAATGTTGCAGAAATCGGCATCAAGGCGGGCGCCGAGTTCGACAAGAGCTCATCGCTACCGCTACGCGTGTTCAGCTTTCGAACGGGCTCTTCTGCCGTCCGCGAACCACAACAGGAAGAGCAATGAGCGCTATCGAAGTGCTGGTTCCGGACATCGGCGACTTCAAAGATGTCGAAGTGATCGAGGTCTTGGTCAAACCCGGCGACACGATTGCCAAGGACCAGTCGCTGATTACCGTCGAGAGCGACAAGGCGTCGATGGAGATTCCGTCGTCGGCGGCAGGTGTCATCAAGGAACTGCGCGTCAAGCTCGGCGATAAGGTGTCCAAGGGCAGCGCGGTGTTGTCGCTCGAAGCGTCGTCAACCGAAGCTGAGCCCGCCCCCGCTCCTGCACCACCGGCGGCCGCGCCGGCCGCGGCTGTATCGGCGGCAGCGTCCGTGGCGCGTTCTGTCGATGACGATCAGCCAGACATCGAATGCGATGTGCTTGTGCTGGGCGCCGGCCCTGGTGGATATTCCGCGGCGTTTCGCTCTGCGGACCTCGGCAAGAAGACGGTGCTCGTCGAGCGCTATGCGACGCTCGGCGGTGTGTGCCTGAACGTCGGCTGCATTCCCTCGAAAGCGCTGCTGCACGTGGCCGCGGTGATGGATGAAGCGTCGCACTTCGCGAACATCGGCGTCGATTTCGGAAAGCCGTCGCTCGATCTCGATAAGTTACGCGCACACAAGTCGAAAGTGGTTGGCAAGCTGACCGGCGGGCTCAATACGATGGCCAAGGCGCGCAAAGTGACAGTGTTGCGCGGTGTCGGCAAGTTTGTCGGACCGCATCGGTTACAGATCGATATCACTACCGGTGATGGGCGCGAAACCAGCGGCGAGAAAAAAGTGGTGCGCTTTGCGAAAGCGATCATTGCTGCCGGCTCGCAGTCGGCGAGGCTCCCATTTATTCCCGATGATCCTCGCATCGTCGATTCAACCGGCGCGTTGGAACTGAGTGCAGTGCCGAAGCGCATGCTGGTGATCGGCGGCGGGATTATTGGACTCGAGATGGCCACGGTGTACTCGACACTCGGCGCGCGCATCGAAGTCGTCGAGATGCTGGACGGCCTGATGACGGGTGCGGACCGCGACCTCGTCAAGGTATGGCAAAAATTCAACGAGAAGCGTTTCGACAAGTTGATGCTGAAAACCCGGAGCGTCGGCGTCGAGGCAAAGGCCGAAGGGATTCTCGTCAAGTTCGAGGGAGAGCAGGCGCCGCCCGATCCGCAGCTGTATGACCTGGTGTTGCTTAGCGTCGGCCGTTCGCCCAACGGCAAGGCGATCGCCGCCGACAAAGCGGGCGTCGCGGTGACGGAGCGCGGATTCATCGAGGTCGATCGGCAAATGCGCACCAACGTGCCGCACATCTTTGCCATCGGTGACATCGTCGGCAATCCGATGCTCGCGCACAAGGCGGTGCACGAAGGACATGTCGCCGCCGAAGCGGCGGCGGGCGAGAAAAGCTACTTCGACGCGCGCGTGATTCCGTCGGTGGCCTACACCGATCCGGAAATCGCCTGGGCCGGGGCCACCGAAGAAGAAGCCAAGACGCAGGGCATCAAGGTAAAAGTGGGCAAGTTTCCGTGGCAGGCCAGCGGGCGCGCGATTGCCAACGGCCGCGACGAAGGCTTTACGAAGCTTATTTTCGATGCGTCGACGCACCGCATCATCGGCGGCGGGATCGTCGGCACGCACGCAGGTGACCTGATCAGTGAGGTCGCGCTCGCGATCGAGATGGGGGCGGACGAGGTCGATATCGGCAAGACCATCCACCCGCACCCGACGCTCAGCGAGTCGATTGGAATGGCGGCCGAAGTGGCTCACGGCACATGCACGGATTTGCCGCCGCAGCGCAAGTGACGTTGCGTGCTCTTGCCCCACGGGCCTTAGCCGGCTTCGTCCATCCGGATGCGTGCGGCGCGATTGATTTGTAGTCCCCAAGCCGTACCCTATAGAGCCTCGGTACTTCTTTCGTCGATTCAAGTCATCGGGCGATGGGCTTTCTCGAATTTCTCGCCGCAGGCGCCGCGCCCGAAGCGGCCGCTGCCGATGAGTATCCCAACGGTGCAATGCGCTGGTCCGATCCGCACACCTGGGGTGGCAGCTTGCCAGCCAGCGGCGAGGCCGTCACTGTCGACGTCGGACGCACGCTGATCATTGATCAGGACATTGATGTAGGGTCACTGCACATCAAAGGCACCGCGATCGTCGAACGGCGCGACATCTCGATCGGCGCCGAATGGATCCTGGTCGAAGGCGCCGGTGCGTTGATTGCCGGTAGCGCTGAGCAGCCGTTCAAGCAGCGACTGCATATCACGTTGTGTTCGAGCGCGTCGGAGCAGCGTGCAACTGCGCATCCGCAGTTGGGCAGCAAATTTCTGGCGGCGCTCAATGGCGGAACGATAGATTTGCACGGTGAAGCGCGTACATCCTGGGTGTCGCTCGGCAACAGCACCGCGCCCGGCCACGACACGCTGCGCCTGGCGCAGCCGGTCGATTGGCGCGCCGGAGAGCGCGTTGCTATCGCTTCGGGCGCCGATCATTGCCTGCTCGAAGAACGGGCGATCAACGATGTCGGCGCCGATTGCCTCACCGTCCACCTGGCGACGCCGGTGTGGCATCGGCATCATGGCAAGTACGCTCCGCTACGGCACGTGTTGCCGGGTTCGATTGGCAAAGTAGTGCTGCTGTCGCGCAATATCGTGATCGAAGGGTGCGCCGATTCAGAGCGCAACAGCGTCGGCGCGTATTGCCTGATCGCGGGCACCGCGGAGAACCCCGCGCGCCATTCGATCGGCCGCTTCTCCGGCGTTGAGTTCCGCCGCATGGGTCAATTCAATCGCCCCGGCCGGTACCCTCTGCATTGGCACGACAACGGTGATGCAGCCGACAGTTCGGTCATCGGCTGCTTGATTCATCAGTCTTATCAGCGTGGCATTGTCACGGTGGGCTCGCGCCACGTCCGGATCAGCGGCAACGTAGTGATGAAGCCCTATGGCCACGGCTATATCGTGGAAAGCGAAGACAATTCGCCGCAATTGGTGACGACGAACCTGGCCTTGCGTCCACGCGTGGTCCGCTTCGCCGATCAAAAGATGCGCAGCTACTGCGAGCATCGCCCGCGCGCATTCTGGATCGTGCAGTCCGCCGCCGCGCGCACTCCGGCCCACTAGTTCTTCATATCCCCGCGGCGCGCCGTATCATTCGACGCGGGGCAGCCGCGGGCGCAGCATGTCGACGCAAGACGAACTCAAACGATCGGTCGCGCGAGCCGCGATTCGCTTCGTCGAGGATGGCGAAATCATCGGCGTCGGCACCGGCTCGACGGCCGACTACTTTATCGACGAGCTCGGATCGTTAAGACACCGAATTGCAGGTGCCGTGCCGAGCTCGGAGCGCAGCGCGACACGACTTGCTCACCACGGAATTCGCTTGTTCGATCTGAACGAGGTCGAATCGTTGTCGGTCTACGTCGATGGCGCCGATCAAATCGACGCTGAATTTTCGATGATCAAGGGTGGTGGCGGTGCGCTGACGCGCGAGAAGATCGTCGCCGCGGTGGCACAGACGTTTGTTTGCATTGCCGACGAAAGCAAGAAAGTAGGGAGGCTCGGCGGCTTTCCCTTGCCGGTGGAAGTCATTCCGATTGCGTGTGCCTACGTGATGCGCGAGCTGACGAGGCATGGCGTACCCAAGGTGCGTTCCGGATTTACCACCGATAACGGCAACACGATCATCGACGTGCATGATCCGCAGATACACGATGCGCGCGCGCTCGAACGACGCATCGACAGCATTGCAGGTGTAGTCACCAACGGTCTGTTCGCAGTGCGCGGCGCCGATGTTCTCCTGCTGGGGACCGCTGAGGGTGTGATCGAATCGCGGCGACCCCCCGAGCACATCGGGAATCCATGGCAACCCGAACCCTGAACCGCTACGGCCGGCGCTCGGCGTTCGGCGCCCTTCTGAGCGGCATCGGTTGGCTTGTGGCTGCATTGATCGTCATCTCAGCAACGTACGTGACGGCCGCGGTCGCGCTCGGCGCGATTCCGGTCAATTCGTCGTTTGCGGAGTCACCCGAAGGAGTACCGATCTATCTGCGCACGAACGGTGTGCACGCGGAACTGATCCTGCCCACACGCGCCGGCAGCATCGACTGGAGCATCGAGCATCCGCCGGCGCACATGCGCTCGCTTGCCGAGCCGCTCGAGTGGATCGCATTCGGTTGGGGCGATCGCGGGTTTTTTGCGCACACTCCTACCTGGGCCGACTTGAAGCTGGGAACTGCGCTGATGGCGCTCAGCGGATTCGGCCCCGGCGCGATGCACGTCGAGTACATCGAGTCGCCGCGCGCGTACAAGGCGCGCGAGGTCAAGATCAGTCCGGAGCAATACGCGCGACTGGTCGCGTTCATCCGGGCATCATTTACGCGTGACGCGACTGGTCGGCCCCATCGCACCAACTTGCCCGGCTACTTTTCAAGCGATGCGTTCTACGAGGCTAGCAGCGGCTACAAGTTCTGGGTCACGTGCAACGACTGGGTGCGCAAGGCGCTGACCGACGCCGGAGTGCGAGCGCCGCTGTGGGCGCCGTTTGATACGGCCTTGTTTTATCAGCTAGAAAAGATCAACAAATAAGGCGCGTTCTGGGTAGGTCATGCAGCAGCGGCTGGCGCAGCTGCACCGCCTACGTCGTCGGGCACTAAAGTGCCGACCACTGCGGTACTCGCAGCCGCCGCGGCGAAACCGGGCTAAAGCACGGTTTCGCCGACGACCCGGCGTCTGCTCCGCTCCTCGGGCGACGCCTCAAAGGCGGCGCATCTGCGCCAGCCGCTGCTGTGCGACACTGCCTCGTGCGAGATGTTTTTCTTTTCCTCCCAACAGAGACATTGCCTCGCGCCAGCGTTTGGCGTAGCGGCGCTGCCTTCGGAGTCGTCGCCCGAGGAGCGGAGCGCCAGCGGGTCGTTAAGGGCCTGCCTGTTTGAGCGCAGCGAGTTTGCAGGCCCGCCGCTGGCGTGAGTACCGCAGGGTCGGCACTTTAGTGCCCGACGACTCAGGCAGCGCCGCTACGCCAAACGCTGGCGCGCTGCGACCAATCAAGCACTCGGCGGGACGTAGCCCGACGCGACGTCGGCGCCCTCGCCGAAGAAATGTTTTTCCATCTGCGTCAGCAGGTATTTGCGAGCACGTGTGTCAGCGAGATTGAGCCGGTTCTCATTGACGAGCATCGTCTGATGTTTCAGCCAGCCTGCCCACGCTTCCTTCGACACGTTTTCCCAAAGCCGCTTGCCCAGATCACCTGGCACTGGAGGAAAGTCAAGGCCTTCCGCTTCGCGGCCCAGTTTTACGCAGTTCACCATCCTCGCCATCTTCGCTCCTAAAGCTGCTTCAGCAGCACCTGCGAGCGGCGCTGCCAGTTGTACATGTTCTGTCGCTGCGGCGGCAGATCGTCCACCGTCGCCGGTTTGTATCCGCGCTTGATGAAGAAGTGCGCGGTGCGCGTGGTCAGGACGAACAACTTCGTGATGCCGGCTGCCTTTGCGCGCGCTTCTATCCGCTTCATCAGCCGCTCGCCGTCGCCGTACGCCTGATAGTCGGGATGCACGGTCAGACACGCGAGCTCGCCCATTTGTTCGCGCGGGAACGGATACAGAGCCGCGCAGCCAAAAATGAAGCCGTCGTGCTCGAGCACGACAAAGCGATCGATCTCGCGCTCGATCAGCTCGCGCGGCCGCTTGACCAGCGTGCCGTCGGCCTCCAACGGTTCTATCAGCTTGATGATGCCGCCGACGTCGTCGGCGGTTGCGTCGCGCAGTTGTTCGAGGTCTTCGGAGGCGACCATCGTGCCGACGCCTTCGTGTGTGAAGAGCTCCGCAAGCACGCTGCCGTCAAGCGCATAAGAAAGGATATGAGCGCGCGCGACGCCGCCTTTTAGCGCCTTGATCGCATAGCGCAGATTGAACGCAGCGTCGGGCTTGACTTCGCCGGTGGCAAGCAGCGCTTCGGCCGACTGCACCGTCAGTTCGCTGCGCAACTCGCCGTCAGCGCCGCGTACGCCTTCGGTTTCCGTCAGCAAAATGAGCTTGTCGGCTTTGACCGCGGTTGCAACTGCACACGCGGTGTCTTCCATCGTCAGATTGAAAGCTTCACCGGTGGGCGAGAAGCCGAGAGGCGACAACAGGACGATCGCTCCATTGGACAGAGTAAAGCGCAATGCATCGGCGTCGACCTTGCGCACAACGCCGGTCAATTGATAATCGATACCATCGATCACGCCAAGCGGGCGGGCGGTGACGAAATTGCCGCTCACTACACGCACTTTCGAATGCGCCATCGGAGTCGACGGCAGGCCCTGCGAAAACGCCGCCTCGATGTCCAGGCGAATCTCGCCGGATGCTTCTTTCGCGCATTCGAGCGCGCGTGCATCCGTAATGCGTATGTCGTTCGCGAAGCGTGCCTCGACCCCTTTTAACGCGAGTTGTGCCTGTACCTGAGGGCGCGAGCCGTGCACGATCAACAGGCGGATCCCCATCGCGTTCAGCAGTGAAAGATCCTGAACCAGCGCCACCAGGTGGCCTGCCTCGATCAGCCCGCCCGCAAAACCCACGACGAACGTTCTGCCGCGATGCGCGTGCACATACGGCGCAACGTCGCGCAACCATGCAACGAATCGCGCATGATCGCTGCTTGCCGCAGTTGGCGAGGCAATCGGCGCGGTGGTGACGGCATCGTTCATTCGCAAAAGTATACTTATCGGCCAGGTGCGCGCGTCGTCGAAGAAATGATGGCTCGCATCAACGCTTCGACTTCAGGCCTATCCAATGACAGCGCCGCGCTGATTCGCGCGGCGAGCCGATGCAGCCAGCTGATGAAGAGATGCGCGAGCACAACGCGCAGGCGCCGCACAAGCCCGCCCGTCGTCGTGCACCGCTGCCGGTTATTACGTTTCCCGAAGATTTACCCGTTTCCGGTGCACGCGAGGAGATCGCGCGCGCGATCGAATCACACCAGGTGGTGATCGTCAGCGGCGAGACCGGCTCCGGCAAGACGACACAGTTGCCGAAAATCTGTCTCGCGCTCGGCCGCGGCAATGATGGATTGATCGGTCACACGCAACCGCGGCGCATCGCCGCCTCCAGCATCGCGCGGCGTATTGCGCACGAGCTCAGTAGCGCACCGGGTGAAATCGTCGGCTACAAGGTGCGGTTCACCGATCACACTCGGCCGGGCGCTTCGATCAAGTTGATGACGGACGGAATTCTGCTCGCAGAGACACAGAGCGACCCATTACTGCGCGCCTATGACACGTTGATCATCGACGAGGCACACGAGCGTTCGTTGAACATCGATTTTCTGCTTGGCTACCTCAAGCAACTACTACCACGCCGCCGTGATCTGAAAGTCATCATCACGTCGGCGACCATTGATGCCGGCCGCTTTGCGCAACACTTTTCGATTGATGGCGGCGCGGCGCCGATCATCGAAGTCTCGGGACGGCTGTATCCGGTCGAGTTGCGCTATCGGCCGCTGATCGACGCTGAACGCGCAGACGATGTCGATGACCGCACGTTGATGGAGGCGCTCGTCGACGCGGTCGACGAGCTGGCTGGCGCGGGGCAGGGCGACATCCTGGTGTTTTTGCCAGGCGAGCGCGAGATCCGCGAAGCTGCCGAGGCGCTGCGCAAACATCATCCGGCGCACGCTGAGATTCTGCCGCTGTATGCGCGGCTTTCGGCCGAGGAACAAGAGCGCGTGTTCAAGCCGTCATCGCGCGCGCGGCGCGTCGTGCTCGCGACCAACGTTGCTGAAACCTCGCTGACAGTGCCGGGCATTCGCTACGTCGTCGACACCGGGCTCGCGCGCGTAAAGCGGTACTCGTACCGCAACAAGGTCGAGCAATTACAGATCGAGCCGATCTCGCAAGCGGCGGCCGATCAACGCGCCGGCCGTTGCGGCCGCGTCGCTGACGGCGTTTGCATTCGGCTTTACAGCGAAGACGATTATGCGAAGCGCGCGCGCTTTACCGATCCGGAAGTGCAGCGCTCTTCCCTGGCAGGCGTCATTTTGCGCATGAAATCGCTCGGGTTGGGCGATGTTGCGGAGTTTCCTTTTGTCGAGCCGCCGCCGCGACGCGCGATCGCCGACGGCTACCTTCTACTATCCGAGCTGAATGCGGTTGACGCTCGCAATGACCTCACGCCGATCGGCCGCGAGCTTGCCAAGCTTCCGCTCGATCCCAGGGTCGGACGCATGCTGCTTGCTGCGCGCGAGCAGCAATGCCTGCGCGAGGTGCTTGTGATCGCCGCCGCCTTGTCGGTCCAAGACCCGCGCGAGCGCCCATTGGAAGCGCAGGATGCCGCCGATAACGCCCACCGCCGATTCGTCGATGAGAAGAGCGACTTCTTGTCGTTGGTCAAGTTGTGGGCGTTCGTGCAGGACAAACTCGATCACAAGAAATCGAATCGCAAACTGACCGAAGAGTTGAAGGGTCATTTTTTAAGCCCGCGCCGCGTTCGCGAGTGGATCGATGTGCATACGCAACTGACGACAATCGCAGCCGAACACGCTTGGCGTGTCAATTCATCGGCGGCAACCTTCGAGCAGATTCACGTTGCGCTGCTGGCGGGACTGTTGGGCAATGTCGGCGTTCGCGTTGTCGATGCCGAGCGCGGCGAGCCACCGTACGCGGGAGCGCGCGGCATCAAGTTTTTTATCTGGCCCGGCTCAGCGCTGCTAAAAAAGGCAGGACGATGGATCGTCGCCGCGGAGCTGGTTGAGACATCGCGCCTCTATGCGCGATCGATCGCGACCGTAGAACCGGTTTGGCTCGAACGCGTGGGCGCCCATCTGCTGAAGAAGAGCCATACCGATCCGCATTGGGAGAAGAAACGCGCAGAAGTAGTCGCATTCGAGCGCGCAACGCTCTATGGACTCGTCGTCTATTCGCAGCGCCGGGTCGCATTCGGTCCAATCGATGCGGCTGCGGCGCGCGACATATTTATTCGTACAGCGCTCGTCGACGGTGAGTTCGAAACCCGCGCGCCATTTTTGTCTCACAACCTGCGGCTGATTCGCCAAATTCGCGAGCTCGAACACAAGACACGGCGGCTCGATGTTCTGGTTGATGATGAACTTATCTTCGCGTTTTATGAGCGGCTGATTCCGCCTGGCGTCAGTACTGGCGTGGACTTCGAACGTTGGCGCATGGACGCTGAGCGCAACGACCCGAAAGTGTTGTTCTTATCGCGCGACGAGGTGATGCGGCATGAAGCAGCCGGCATCACCACCGATCTTTTTCCGAAGCAGATGGTGTTGCGCGCCAAGGGTGGCGAGTTGCGATTGCCGTTGGACTATCACTTCGAGCCTGGCAGCGCACGCGACGGCGTCACGATGACGGTGCCGCTGATCGCGCTGAATCAGATTGACGCCGAGCAATGCGAATGGCTGGTGCCCGGCATGCTGAAGGAAAAGGTGCGCCTGCTGCTTAAGTCGCTTCCGCAGAAGTTGCGTCGCCACCTGGTACCGCTGCCCGACTATGCAGCCGCGTTTGTCGAACGTGCCGAAGGGCACATCTCGCAACCATTGATCGGCGCGTTGATATCGGATATCCGAAGTGAGCGCGGCATCGTATGCCAGCCCGTCGATTTCAAACGCGAATCCTTGCCGCCACACTTGCAGATGAATTTCAGGGTGATCGATGAGCAAGATAGGCAGCTCGCGATGGGCCGCAGCCTTGCGCAGTTGAGGTCAGAGCTGGGCGGTGCAGCGCGCACGACCTTTCAGCGAGCCGTTGGCCTGGACGATACGGTTGCCGAAGGAACGCACGATCGCATTACCGACTGGGATTTCGGCGAACTGCCGGAGGTGCTCGAGCTTCGGCGCGACGGGCAGAAGTTGGTTGGCTATCCAGCACTGGTCGATCACGTGACACATTGCTCGATCGAGGTGTTCGATACGCCGGCGCGAGCCGGCATGCAACACCGGCCCGGCTTGAGACGACTGTTCCGGTTGCAACTGAAGGATCAGGTCAAGTTTCTGGAAAAGAGTCTGTCGAGTCTTCAGATGACGCAGGTACGTGCATCAACCATCGGGTGGCTTTCGGCAGCGTTGCCCAGCTATGAGGAGCTTCGCGAGCAGATCGTGACCGCTGCGCTCGAGCGTACATGCCTGGTACTCCCGCTGCCGACCGATCGAGCAAGTTTCCTCGAGCGCAAGGAGCAGGCGCGCACCAAGCTCAATTTGATCGCGCAGGAAATTGCGCGGCTTGTGACGACCATTGTCGAGCAAGCCGCGACAATCCCACGCAAGCTGCATACCCTTGGCGCATTTCCGCGTTTGGTCGCGGACATTGAACAGCAACTATCTCAACTTTTTGCACCGTCATTTATCGTGACGACCCCACCGCTGCAACTTGCGCAGTTCCCACGTTATCTAAAGGCGATTGAGCTACGGATGGATAAAGCGAAAAGCGATCCGGCGCGCGATACAGCGCGAATGAACGAGGTAGTGGCGCTTTTTACGCCGTGGCAGCGCGCGATCAGCGCGCGCAAAGGGATCAGCGATCCACAACTCGATGAGTTTCGCTGGTTGCTCGAGGAGCTACGAGTTTCGCTGTTCGCTCAGGAGCTGAAGACGCCGATGCCGGTAAGCGTCAAGCGGCTGCAGAAGGTCTGGGAAAGTGCGAGCCGATGAGAGCTCGCACCCCAGGTCGTGTCCGTCGCGGCGTACCGCGACGGTCGGGAACTATGTCGAGGACTTCGAATCGCTGCGATTCGGCCCGCGACGAGGTCCGCGCTGGTCTTCCGGACCTTTTTCGATATCGAAGCTGAATTCGCGAACCAGCTGACCGTCGATGTACACGCGCATCTTGTGGGCGCCAATCGGATCGCCCGGCGCGTAGCGCCATTCGTTCGCGATAAAGCCCAGCCGGGTCGGGATGATGCGCTCCGTGACCGCAGTCTTGCGATCGGGCGAGATACTGAAAATCCCCATCGCTTCACCCGGACCCCAAGTCGGAGGTGCCTCGGGCAACTCAAATTCCTCGCGCCACACGACCGTAGGTTTACTCGTCTTGAAAAGAATGTACCAACCGTAAGGCGCGGCGGGTATCGCAGGAAACTTGTCCGTCTCGTACAGCAGCCGTCTGCCGCTTGGATCGGCGCCGAACACGCCGAACTGTGCGGTGACAACCTGAATTTCTGCCGCCGTCAACGGCGCCTTTGCAGTAGCCGTCTTCAAGTCGCCTGCGGCCGAGGTGGTGGCGGTGCTGCTCGCCGGGTCCAGAGACGCACAGCCGACAGCCATTAGCGCCGCAGCCAGAATGGTGATCGACTTAGTGACGGATGCCATTTGCAACCTCCGAGATGGACGGCCAGTTATAAGTAGGCGATTGGATTAAATCACAGATAGGACTACCACATCGTTCGGAAAGCTGCATTAGCACACGCTGTCCTTCACGTTTTGGACCATCAAGTTGCGTAAGCGTTGCGGGCGTTGTCTTTTTGCCATCATTTCGTCGTCTAGAATTCAATGAAAAGGGGTGGGAAAAACAAACTAATGGCAACGCATGAGCCGGTGCGATTCGGACTCGTAATCGTGGGTGACGAGATCCTGTCCGGCAAGCGCGAAGACAAGCACCTGAACAAAGTGATCGAGCTGCTGCGCGTGCGCGGCCTGCAACTCGCATGGTCTCATTACATCGGTGACGATCGAGACGCATTGATTGAACTGTACCGCCGCACATTCGCCGGCAGCGACACAATTATCAGCTGCGGCGGAATCGGTGCAACACCCGACGATCACACCCGACAGGCTGCCGCTGCTGCGCTTGAAGTAGCGATTGAGCTTCATCCCGACGCTGCTGTCCTGATAGCCGAGCGCTGCGCCGAGATGGCGCGCAAGGGACACGGCAGCGCGGACATGAGCACGCCGGAGAACAAGCAGCGGCTAAAAATGGGCGAGTTTCCGTCGGGCGCGGCGATCATTCCAAATCCGTTTAACCGCATTCCAGGTTTCTCGATCCGAAATCATTGGTTCTTGCCCGGGTTTCCGGTGATGGCTTGGCCGATGATCGAGTGGGTGCTCGATACTCACTACGCGCAACACTTTAATAGTCATCGGAGTGTGGAGCGCTCATTGATCGTTTTTGAAGTTGCCGAGTCGTTGCTGACTCCCCTGATGGAAGAGGTCGAGCACCGATTCCCGGGTGTGCATTCGTTCAGCCTGCCGTCGGTTGGCGATGGAGCCGACGGCAAACCGGCGCGGCGGCATGTCGAGTTGGGAGTGCGTGGCGCTGAGGCGTCAATCATCGAGCGCGCATTTGGAGAGCTGCGCTCGAGCGTATTGGCTCTGGGCGCCGAGGTCAGCCCGTAATGCGCTTGATCAAGGGGTTGGCCGGCCCGCTCGGTGTGTTGGTGCAAGGCCGTTGGCGATTTGGCTTGCGTCAGGCGCTGATCGTCTGTGTCGCGACAATCGTTGCAATGGGCGTGCGGAATCTGCTAACGCCGTGGCTCGGAACCGAATTGCCGCTGGTCACCGCGTTTCCCGCGGTTGCGATCGTGGCCTTTTTTTCGGGTATTACGACCGGCGCAGTGACAGGCGTGGCGTGCGCGCTATGGATGTTCACGCCATGGGTGCCGCCGAATCCGTCTGCAGATTTTGGCTGGCAGGAGATTGCGATATTCGTTCCTGCCGCGTTCCTGGTCGCGTTTTTTAGCGGGCAGGGCCGCGACGAAGCGGCCGCGGCGACGGCAGCCGCTGATTCTGCATCCACCCGGCTCACCGTGCGCGCGCTCCGGCTGTCCATGTTCATGGCGGTTGCGTTGCCGACGATGCTATTCATCGTGGCGGCCTGGATTTTCTACGTGCAGGCGTTCGACGAAGCGCGGTTGCGCGTCGATCGCGAAGCGCGCATCGCACAGGAACAAGCTTCGAAGATCATGGAAAACAACGAGTCGATGATGCGCGCGGTGCTCGACTTCGTGGCGCGGATGGCGCCCGAAGAAGTATTCGCGCATGACCGCGAGTTGCACGCCAAACTCGTGGCGCTGGGTTCGGGCCTGGAACAGTTGCAGTCAATATGGCTTCTGGATTCTGCCGGGAAAGGCCTCGCGTCGAACCGCTTTTTTCCTGTACCGAGAATCGACGCGTCGGATCGCGAGTATTTTCGTTGGCATCAGGCAAACCGCACCGGCGTTTACATCAGTGAGCCACTGATTTCTCGTACTACCGGCGAAGCATTTTTCGACGTGTCCCGTCGGTGGGATCACGAGGGCAAGTTCGCGGGTGTCGTCACCGTTTCTCTGTATCCCACGTACTTCACTGAGTTCTACCGCGGCATGGCCCTCGATAGCCCGGGGCTGATGGTGATGATGGCGCGCAGCGATGGCGCGGTGATTGCCCGCTGGCCCATCGTCGAGCCGAATGAGTCACGATTGGAGAGCAACAGCGCGCTATCGAAGGCGATGGCAGCCGGTGACATGCAGGGACGTATCGAGGGTGTGTCCTCGGTCGACGGTGAGGATCGCTTGAACGCGTTTCGCCGCTTGGAGCGGTATCCGATCTATGTTCTGGCCGGAATCGACCGCGACGCGATCATCGCTGGATGGCAACGCCAGTTGGCGGTTCTGGCAGCGTTTACGTTCCCGATTTCGATGGCGCTCGTGTATGTCGCGTGGGTCGCGTTGCGACGTACACGGCGGGAGTTAGCCGCTCAGCAGAGTCTGCAACACGAGATTGAACAGAGGGCGCGCATCGAAAGTGCGATGCATCATGTGCAGAGGCTCGAAGCGCTGGGACGATTGACCGGCGGCGTTGCGCACGACTTTAACAATTTGCTGACGATCGTCAGCAACAATCTGCATTTGATGCGGCGTCTCGACCCCGCATTGACCGACAACAAACAGCTGGCTGCGATGGGGCGGGCGGTGGCTTCGGGCGAGCGGTTAACGCGCCAATTGTTGGCGTTTGCGCGCCGCCAGCCACTGCAGCCCGAAGTCATCTCGATTCAAGAGCGGCTGCCGGCATTGCTCGCGCTGATCGCGCCAACGTTGGGTCCGCACATCGAGTCGTCGGTCGATGTGGACCCGAAGACTAGGCCAGTACTTACCGATCCGGCGGAGCTTGAACTGGCGGTGATCAACCTCGCGGTCAATGCCAAGGACGCGATGCCCGAGGGCGGGCAATTGACGTTGAGCGCGCGTAATGCGACGCCGGCGGAGATCGATATCGCCGGCGAGTTCGTCGTGCTAACAGTGGCGGATACGGGGACCGGTATCGATGCGGAACTGACCGAGCGCATCTTCGAGCCGTTTTTCACGACGAAGCCGGCAGAGCAGGGTACGGGACTTGGATTGAGCCAGGTTTACGGTTTGTGCGCCCAAGCGGGAGGAACAGCGCGCGTCGAGTCAAAGCCTGGGCAAGGCACGCGCGTGAGTCTGTATTTGCCCGCGACCGATCCGATGCCTTCCACGCCCGATGCGCAAATCCAACCCGACGATCAGAAAGCTCGACTGCACGGTTTTGCTGGTGGAGGACAACGAGGAAGTTGCGGTGGCCACGCAGCCGCTGTTGCAAACGGTGGGTTGCACCGTGCAGTGGGCCCATAGCGGTGCTACGGCCCAAGTCATCATCGATGCGGAGCCCGGCAAGTTCGACATCGTTCTGAGCGATATGGCGATGCCCGGCGAGCTTGACGGACTGGGACTGGCTGAATACCTGCGCAAGCGCTACCCGGAGATTCAGGTGGTGCTAATGACCGGCTATACCAGTCAACTGCAGGAGGCAGTGACGCGGCGATTTACCGTGCTGGCGAAGCCGTGCTCTCCCGACGTGCTGATGAACGCGATGCGTGACGCGATTCGCAAGCGCAAGGCATCAAGAGCGGCTGCGCTTGCACAATAAGCCGCATAAAAAAAGCCCGATCTGGTTAGATCGGGCTCGGAAAGCACCACCCAAGGAGGAGACAGAAGGAGCCTGGGTTTTAGGCCAGGCAGTGGTGCCAAGGAGACAACCGTTACAGCGTCTTTGTACCCGCCTTCGTCTGCTCATCAAGCGCGGAGTTAATCAGGTTTTGCTTGTCACCTTTGCGCTTCAAGTATTCCTGCGTATGGCTTGCGATTAGGCGGCTTTGCGCTTGGCGGACGCCTTAACTGTTTCGTTGGCAGCCGATGCATTCCTCAGTGCGGCCGACGTAGCGGCAGACACATTCGACTCTGCCATTGCAACGGCTTGGCGGCCTGCACGGGCAAACGTGTCATACGCGGTGTTGGCGGCGGCGACGGCGCTCTTAAGCATCGACACGCCAGTCTCCGATCCTGCCGGCGAGTTTTTCGCCGCAAAGTCGATCAGTTGCGCGACTTTCTTGTTGTTCTCGGCGATCTGCGCGTCGACAATGCGCGACACTTCGGTGCTGGCACCATTCGCAATGCTGTACGCCTTGCGCGAATAGCTGACGGCCTTTTCCAGCGTCGGCTGTGTGATGCCGCCCGACAGCGCGAATAATTCTTGCACGTCTCTGACCGACAACAGGGCTTGCGTGCGCTCGACCGATTCTTCCAGCGTGGCTTTGGCGGCGGCAAGATTGAGTTCCATAAAACGCTCTGCAGCGTCAAACCAGGTTTGGCTCAGCGCGATAGCAGCGTCCATCTGACCTTTTTGAATTTCCGTAAATTGAGCGGGGGTTGCGAACATTGAGATACTCCTCAGTAGTGGAAAAATCGTCCTCTTAGAAAGGGCTCGGTTGCGCGCTATTGGTGCGCTGCACAAACCGAATTTTAGGGGCTATTAGGGCTAAGTCAAGCGGTTTTGGTGCATCGCACTAAAATCGCCGTGGCGATGCCAGAACCCCTTTCTATTGACATGTCTGAGCCGACACAGAAAGGCAGGCGGGCGGCGTGGCTCGCGGCCGCGCCACTGGCGTTCGTCCTTATCTGGAGCACCGGCTTTATCGTGGCCAAGTACGCCGCTCCGCACGCGCCGCCGTTGACGTTTCTGCTCTACCGCTTCGCCGGCGCCATCGTGATCTTGCTTCCCATCATTGCCATTACGCGAGCGCCATGGCCGGACACGGCGACCGCCTGGCGCGACGTCATCGTCGTGGGTGTGCTGCTGCAGGCCACCTATCTTGGGGGTGTCTGGGTTGCGATCGCGCTCGGCATGCCGGCCGGTGTGTCGGCACTACTGGTCGGGGCGCAGCCACTGTTGACTGCCCTCTTGGCCTTCACGATCAATGAACGTGCGTCTCGGGTGCAATGGATCGGGCTCACCATCGGCTTTGCTGGCGTCGCACTGGTGCTATCTGATCGCCTAACACTCGCCGGTGTCGAGCCGCTAGCGCTGGCCGTTAACTTCCTGGCGCTCGCCGGCATAACGGCCGGAACGCTGTATCAAAAGAAGCACGCAGCCAACGTCGATTTACGCACCGGCAGCTTGATCCAGTTTGCAGCGTCGTTCGTGCTGCTGTTGCCATTCGCCATCGCGACCGAAACGATGGTCGTCGACTACACGCTGGAGTTCTGGTTGGCGCTGGGTTGGTCGATCGTCGCCCTTTCTTTGGTCGCGATCACGCTGCTGCTCGTTATGATTCGCCGCGGTCGTGCAACCGAAGTGACGAGCTTGATGTATCTGACGCCGCCCGCGACCGCGGTGCTGGCTTGGTTGATGTTCGGTGAGATGCTTGGCCCGCTCGCATGGGCCGGCGTTCTCGTTACGATGGCAGGAGTCGCGCTCGTGCTCACGGCAGGTAAGCGGTAGCAACGTAGTGATAAATCCGGACATGTTTTCGTGAGCGATCGGCGTGAGTTGCCACATCTGCGTGCCGGCTATCGGCATTTTCAGCGCCTCACGACACGCTGGATGGACAACGACGCCTATGGTCACGTCAACAATGTCGTGTATTTGAGCTGGTTCGACACGGTGGTCAACGACTTTCTGATTCACTCCGAAGTGCTCGATCCTCAGCGCGGCGATGTGGTCGGCTTCGTCGTCGAAACATGCTGTCGTTATCTGTCGCCGCTTGCATTTCCGCAAGCAGTTGAGGGTGGGTTGCGAGTGGGCCGTATTGGCACATCGAGCGTGCGTTACGAAATCGCGATATTCGCGGAAGGCGCGGACACGGCAAGCGCGCAGGGTCACTTCGTGCACGTTTATGTCGATCGCGCAACGCACAAGCCGGTGCTGTTGCCGGCGCAGCTACGAAACGTGTTGCAGGGGATCGAGGCGTGAACCAAGGTGCCTCATCCGATCGCAGGGCCATTGGCGATTACGCAATCGTCGATCACGCGATCGCAACGCGCCAGTCGATGCGCGCATTTCTTCCAACGCCGGTGCCGCGCGAAACGGTCGAAGAGATTTTTCAGCTGGCATCGCGCGCGCCGTCGGGCACCAATACGCAGCCGTGGAGGGCGATCGTGTTAACCGGTGCGGCGAAGCAGCGGCTCAGCGACGCGATTCTGGCTGTTTACAACGACGCGGAAGAGCGCAAGCAACACACCGAGGAATATGCGTACTACCCGACGAAGTGGGTCGATCCCTATCTGGCACGGAGGCGCAAGATCGGTTGGGATTTGTACGGGCTGCTCGATATCGGCCGTGAAGACAAAGCGAAGATGCACGCGCAGCACGGACGCAACTATGTGTTTTTTGATGCGCCGGTGGGCATCATCTTCACGATCGATCGCATCCTGGAGCAGGGCAGCTGGCTCGACTTCGGTATGTTCTTGCAGAACGTGATGGTGGCCGCGCGCGCGCGCGGTCTCGATACGTGTCCGCAGGCGGCGTTTACGCAGTTTCACCGCGTGATTGCACGCGAGCTGGCGCTGGCCGAAAACGAGATGGTCGTCTGCGGTATGTCGCTCGGCTACGCGGATATGTCGAAGATCGAAAATAAGCTGGTGACCGAGCGTGAGCCGGTGTCAGGGTTCACGCGCTTCCTGGAGAAGTAATGAAGCACACGAATTGCAGTAATCGCCGGTGACGGTATCGGGCGGGAAACGGTGCCGGAAGGACTGCGTGCGCTCGACGCCGCGGCGCGCCGATTCTCGATTGATCTTGCTTTCGAACACCACGACTTCGCGAGCTGCGACTATTACGCCAAGCACGGCGAGATGATGCCGCCCGACTGGAAAGCGCGGCTCGAAGGTGCTGACGCCATTTTCTTTGGCGCGTGCGGCTGGCCGGCGACGGTGCCGGACCATGTGTCGCTGTGGGGTTCGTTGATCAAGTTCAGGCGCGAGTTCGATCAATACGTCAACCTGCGCCCCTGCAAATTGATGCCGGGAATTCGCTCGCCCCTGGTCGACCGCAACGGGAGACCATGGCCGCCCGAGGCGATCGATTTCGTCGTCGTGCGCGAGAACACCGAGGGCGAATACTCGTCGATCGGCGGCCGTATGTTCGAGGGTACCGAGCGCGAAGTCGTCGTGCAGGAAACCGTGATGACGCGGCACGGCGTAGACCGCGTGCTGCGCTTCGCGTTCGACCTTGCCGGCAAGCGCCCGAAGAAGCACTTAACGTCGGCCACGAAAAGTAACGGCATTTCGATCACGATGCCGTATTGGGATGAGCGCGTCGAGGAGATGGCGAAGCAATATCCGGAGGTGCAGGTCGACAAGTTTCACATCGACATCCTGACTGCGCATTTCGTGCGCAACCCGGACTGGTTTGACGTCGTGGTCGCATCAAATCTGTTTGGCGACATCCTGTCGGACCTAGGGCCGGCGTGTACCGGCACGATCGGCATCGCCCCTTCGGCCAATCTGAATCCGGATCGCTCGGCGCCGTCGCTGTTCGAGCCGGTGCACGGGTCGGCGCCTGATATCGCGGGGCAGGGAATTTCAAATCCTATCGGGCAGATCTGGTGCGCATCGATGATGCTGGACTGGCTGGGTTATCCGGATGCCGGCGCGGCCGTGCTGGCCGCTGTCGAATCGACGCTGGCGGCGGGCCCGAAGCATGCTCCGCTGACACGCGATATCGGCGGTGCGGCCGGAACCGCTGACTTGGGCAAGGCGATCGCGGCAGCGATTTGAGCCGATCCGTGGCGCAGCGCTGACCATTGGCAACGCCGCGCGCCCAAGCTAAATTAGCCGGCCGCCCATGCTTCGACTCTGAGGAGTGACGATGTGGATCGCCCGCGGTTTGATATCTGAGACAGGCATCGCAGAGCGCGCTGTGCACTCGGGCGTAGCGCGCCTCGCTGAGTCGATCATCGCCGCGGGCGGCGCTTCGCTCGAAGTCGTGCTTCCTGACGGCTCGCACATCGGTTTCGGTCTGCCGGCGCGGGTCAAGCTCGTCATCCGAGACCAGGCGATGCTTGCGCAACTGGCCAACGCAACACTGGCTTCGCTGGCAGAAGCGTATGTTCAGGGTCGTATCGATGTGCAGGGGGATCTCCTCGAAGCGGTACCGCTGGCCGAGCGAATTTCCGACGCGGCCGGCTCGCATCCGGCGCAGCGCGTCGCGCGCATCCTGCTTAAACATACGTCACGCCAGGATCGGGCCGCGATTGGGTATCACTACGACGTCGGTAACGAGTTCTACCGCCTGTGGCTTGACGAGCGCATGGTGTATTCGTGTGCATATTTCAAGACCGGCGAAGAATCGATCGACGAAGCGCAGCGTGCGAAGCTCGATCACATCTGCCGGAAACTGCGGCTTTCCGCCGGAGAACGTTTGCTTGATGTGGGCTGCGGTTGGGGCGGCCTGGTTCTGCACGCGGCGCGGCACTACGGCGCGCGCGCCGTCGGCATCACGTTGTCGCAGAACCAGTTCGAACTGGCGCGCGAGCGGGTTGCGGAAGAAAAGCTCGCAGATCGAGTCGAAGTGCTGCTGCTCGACTATCGCGAGCTGCAAAAACGCTTTGGCGCCGACGCGTTCGACAAGGTTGCCAGTGTCGGCATGTTCGAGCATGTCGGACTCGCAAATCTGCCCGAATACTTCGCGTCGATTACCGGTGTGTTGCGCGATCGCGGCCTGTTCTTGAACCACGGCATTACGTCGAGCGATCTAGACAATCGGCCGATCGGTAGCGGCGTTGGCGACTTCGTCCACAAGTATGTCTTCCCGCACGGCGAGCTGCCGCATCTGCACGTCGCGGCGCGGGAGATGTCGCACGCGGGCTTCGAGATCGTCGATGTCGAATCGTTGCGCCCGCACTACGCGAAAACGCTGGAGCATTGGTCGCGTCGTCTCGATGCTCAGCTCGCAGAAGCAGGCGCGTTTGGTGAGCGACCGTACGCTGCGTATCTGGCGCGCGTATCTCGCCGGATCGGCGTATGGGTTTGCCCAGGGCTGGATGTCCATTTATCAATTGCTGGGCTCGCGCCAAGCGCGCTCCGGGGCGAGCGACGTTCCGCTGACGCGCGACTACATGTATCGCTAGGGCACGCCGAGTTTGCGCGAGTTTGCGTGAACTAACCGCGCTAAGTCGCGGTCCTGCAAGCGTTAATCCCGATGGTGATTGCGGCGAAACCACACCCGCCGGGCCTAAACCGCGGTTAGAATCGCCGCGCTTAACGGCTCGAGCCGCTCGTAAGAAGTTGGCGACGCCGGGGTCTTATTAGCGAAGACAGGAGACAAGATGACCAAGGGACTGCGGCCGCTGGCTGCGATTGCGTTGCTGACAGCGGCTGGCCTCGTCGCCGCGCAAGGGTATCCGAACAAGCCGGTAACGCGTCGTGGTGCCGTTTACCGCGGGCGGGCCGACCGACACGGTGGCACGCTCGCTCGGCCAGGCGATGAGCAAGTCGCTGGGACAAAGCGTCGTTGTTGAAAACGTCGGCGGCGCCGGCGGTACCGTGGGAGCAACGCGGGTCAAGAACGCAGCACCTGACGGATACACCGTGCTGTTGCATCACATCGGCATGTCGACCGCCCCTGCGCTGTACCGCAAGCTGGCGTACAACCCGCAGACCGATTTCGAAATGATCGGCTTGATCGTCGATGTGCCGATGACGATGATTGCGCGCTCGGATTTTCCGGCGAAGGATTTTCGCGAGTTCGTGACCTACGTCAAGGCCAACAAGGCCAAGTTGAACCTCGCCAACGCCGGACTTGGCGCTGCCTCGCATCTGTGCGGGCTGATGTTTCAAAGCGCGATTGAAGCAGACGTGACGACGGTTCCGTTCAAAGGCACCGCCGACGCGATGAATGCGATTCTTGGCAAGCAAGTCGATTTCCTGTGCGATCAAACCACCAACACGACCGGCCAGATCAAGGCCGGATCGGTCAAGGCCTACGCAGTGACCAGCGCCAAGCGCGTGCCGACCTTGCCGGACCTGCCGACGATGCAAGAGGGCGGGCTGAAGGGGTTCGAGGTCGGCATATGGCACGGCGTGTATGCGCCGAAGGGCACACCGAAGGCCGCTATCGACAAGCTCGTTGCCGCGATGCAGGACGCCTCGAAGGATCCTGGCTTCCGGACCCGGATGTCGGAGCTAGGCGCGACCGTTTACCCGGTGGAGCAAATTACCCCTGCCGCATTGGCGTCTCAGCTAAAAAGCGAGATCGAAAAGTGGGGGCCGGTCATCAAGAAAGCCGGTATTTACGCCGATTAAAGAGGTGTAGGGCAGCATCGAGTTGTGGTCTGCTTCAGACCTGGGAAGGCTGCATTTTTCGAATGCAGTGGGGCGTACCGAAGCGGAGGATTGAGTTGCGTTTAACCGTCGCAATACTGATCGGAGGTTGCATGCTCGCGGCGTCAGCGGGCATGCACGGGGCTAACGCCGCGACCGCCGCAGATAACCAGGCGCAGGCGGCCAGGACGATCACCAAGGCGAAGGCCCAGACACGTGTGCGCGGCACGATTCCAGCGGGCCGGACGCCGATCAAATCGACCCGCAAGAAGCCGCTGATCGCGCGCATCATGGCTCCCTCCGAAGGCCATTTGGCGGGCCTGCATCGCGGCGACGATCCGCTCGATTTGCACTCATCGGTCGCGTTGGTGGTCGATCAGGACACGAACGAGGTCTTGTTCGAGAAGAACAAGCACGCGGTTCTTCCCATCGCTTCCGTCACCAAGTTGATGACCGCGTTGGTCACGGTCGAAGCCAATTTACCGCTCGACGAAGAATTGCAGGTGTCGCAGGACGAGCTGGTGCGGGCGGGCATCCGTTCCAACTTGCGGCCAGGCATGGAAATGACGCGCGGCACCGCGCTGCACTTGGCACTGATGTCCTCGGAAAATCGCGCCGCCCAGTTGCTGGGCCGCACGTATCCCGGCGGGCTTACACGCTTTGTCGAAGCGATGAACGCGAAGGCGAGACTGCTCGGAATGAACGACTCGCACTTCGCCGATCCGACGGGCCTGTCTCCGGAAAACCGATCCAGTGCCAGCGACCTGGTGCGCCTGGTAAAGGCTACCTATGAGCACGACGTCATTCGCCAATATTCGGTGAGCGGTGAGCTCGCACTTGCCGGTCGGCAAGCGCACGGTCAATTACCGCAACACGAATCGACTCACCAATAATCCCGAATGGGAGATCGGCCTGCAAAAGACCGGCTACATCTCGGCGGCGGGTCGTTGCCTGGTGATGCAGGTCGTGATTGAAGGCAAGCGTGTCGTGATGGTGTTTCTCGATTCGGTCGGAAAATATTCGCGGCTCGGCGACGCCGAGCGCATTCGACATTTCCTCGAGTCAGCCGGGCTGCGGAAGACATCGAATCCGGCGTCGCCTGCGGATACGTCACGCGCACGATGTAGCGCGCGTAGTTGCGCGTAACTAGGCGGGCGGTCCCTCGCTGGGCTGACTTACAAATCCCAGTCCTGCCGAGATCCTGCCGGCCGTTTGCAGCAGCTCTGCAATCCAGTCGTCCTGCATCCTCTCAGCCGGCGCCGACACGGACAACCCCGCCACCAGCCGCCCCGAATCGTCGCGTATGCCGGCAGCGATACAACGCACGCCGACCTCGAGCTCTTCGTTATCTCGCGCATAGCCGCGCGTGCGGACCATCGACAACTCGCGTTCGAGTTTGCCGATATCGGTCAGACTATTGCGAGTGTGCCCCGCCAGCCCGGTGCGCGTCGCATATGCGCGAATCAATCGCGGATCGTCCAGTGCCAGGAACAGCTTGCCGCTCGACGTCAGGTGCAACGGAGCACGCCCGCCGATAGCACGCACGACCTGCATGCCGGAGCGCTCGCTGTATGAGCGATCGACATAGACAATCTCGTCGCCCTGCCGTACCGACAGATTGACCGTCTGCCCGGTGCGTTTGTGCAACTCGCGCATTGGCTCGAGCGCGGCCTCGCGCACGGACAGTCGAGCCTTGACCAGATTGCCGAGTTCGAGCAAGCGCATTCCGAGCCGGTACGAACCCGGCGTGTCGGCACGATCGACGTAACGGCCGACTACCAGGTCATTTAAGATTCGATGCGCGGTCGATGGGTGTAGTCCGGTCGCGCGCGCCAGATGTTTAAGACTGACCGGATCGGAGTGCGCGGACAGCGCATCGAGCAGCGCCATCATCCGCTCGATCACCTGAATCGCGGTGGGCTCCCGGACGGCGCTAGGCTGTGTCCCGTCCGCATGAGAATCGCGTGAGGGGCTAGCAGGCATTGTGCGGCGCGGCATTTGCGCGTTTTATATCACGATACGAAAAAGCAAGCTGCCGTGGGCCCAATGTGAAAGTCGGACTGTTTGTCACCTGCCTGATTGACGCGATGCGACCGGAGATCGGGTTCTCCGCGATCAAGTTGCTCGAGGCGGCCGGTTGCGAAGTCGCAGTTCCTGATGCGCAAACATGCTGCGGCCAGCCCGCCTACAACTCGGGCGACGCGGTCAACGCGCGCGAGTTGGCGGCGAAGGCACTCAAGGAGTTCGAGTCGTTCGATTACGTCGTCGTGCCGAGCGGCTCGTGCGCGGGGCAGATCAAAATCCACTTTGTGCGGTTGTTTGATGGTGATCTGCAGTTGCGCGCGCGCGCCGAGCGCCTGGCGGCCAAGACGTACGAGTTGACTGACTTCCTTGCGAACGTAGCGCCGCGGCGCGGTTTGCGAGCAGTCTCGTTGGGTCGCATCACGTATCACGACTCTTGCAGCGGTCTACGCGAACTCGGCATCAAGTCGCAGCCGCGCGCGTTGCTCGCCGCCGCCGGAGTCACGGTCACCGAAATGAAGGACTGCGAACAGTGCTGCGGCTTCGGCGGCACCTTTGCCGTCAAGTATGGCGACATTTCGGGTGCCATCGTTGACGAAAAGTGCGGGCACATTCGGGCGACCGGCGCCGACGCAGTGGTGCTGGGGGATTTGGGCTGCATGCTGAACATTCAAGGAAGACTGCAAAGGCTGGGCGACGATAGAACTCGAGTCCTGCACGTCGCGCAGGTTCTTGCGGGAGACGCGTGATGCAAGTGCAGTCGATGCACTTCAAACAGCGGGCTGGCCAGAAGCTCGCCGATGTACGCCTGCAGAAGAACCTGAAAAAACTCGCCGATAAGTTCGTCACTGCACGCTCCGCGGCGATCGACGAGCTGGAGGACTTCGAGGCGACGCGCGACGCGGCGGTCGAGCGCCGTAACCGGGTGCTGGCGAACCTCGACCTGTGGTTGGAAACGTTCGAGCGCAATGCGAGGGCGCGGGGCGCGCACGTGTTGTACGCGGAAACGTATGAAGAGGCGGCGCGCTTGATTGTCGAGATCGCCACGACGCATGGCGTACGAAAAGTGACCAAGTCGAAGTCGATGGTGTCGGAAGAAATCGGACTGAATCACGCACTCGAAGCCGCGGGCATCGTCCCGGTCGAAACCGATCTCGGGGAATACATCCTGCAAATCAACGACAACGAAGCGCCGTCGCACATCATTGCGCCGGTGATCCACAAGGACAAGGAAGAGATCTCCGATCTGTTTGCGCGCTCGCACGCAATGCCACGCAAGACCGAGATTACGCAGCTAACACGGGAGGCGCGCGAAGTGCTGCGCGATCATTTTCTGTCGGCCGACATGGGCGTGACCGGCGCCAATTTCTTGATCGCCGAAACCGGCTCCGCAGCGGTGGTGACGAACGAGGGCAACGAAGGCATGTGCACGATCATGCCGGCGAAGCTGCACGTCGTACTAACCGGTATTGAAAAGATACTGCCGACGCTGGAAGACCTCGCGACCTTGATGCGATTGCTGCCGCGCTCCGCGACCGGACAACAGATTTCGAATTACCTGTCAATTCTGAGCGGCCCACGCCGCAGCGATGAGGTCGACGGTCCGGAACATATGTTTTATGTATTGCTGGACGCAGGCCGCAGCGGGTTGATTGGCAGTGAGTATCAGGACATGTTGCGTTGTATTCGATGCGGCGCGTGCATGAATCATTGCCCTGTGTATCAAAAGGTGGGTGGTCACACGTATGGTTGGGTCTATCCCGGTCCGATGGGATCGGTGCTGACGCCGAACTATGTGGGCGTCGATAAAGCCATCGACTTGCCGCAAGCCGCGACTTTTTGCAATCAGTGCAGTGTCGTTTGTCCGGTCAAGATTCCATTGCCCGATTTGATGCGCAAGCTGCGCGAAGAACAGTGGGAGCGCGGCCTGAGGCCCTGGTACGAAAGGATCGGAGTGGCAGTGTGGGCGTTTGCGGCGAAACGGCCCGAGCTGTATGGGCTCGCTGCGAAGGTTGCGGTGCGGGTGCTGAAATGGATGGGCGGGCACGACCGGCGGATTCGCTCATTACCGATCGGCGCCGGGTGGACCGTCAGCCGCGACTTCTCAGCACCTACGGGCAAGACGTTTCGCGAGTTGTATCGCGAGCGCCAGATGCAACGCTAGGTTTTTGCACCCTAAGGCGTTACACGCACGTAGCGAGAGGCTTGCCGTGCTGGGGCGGACCGATACAGTGCTATCGATTCGATACGCCAGGGAATCGGCGCAACCCTCTCCGCAGCAAACCTTTTGACCCCGCGTAGCAGGGTTACGTGCGGTGCCAGCGGCTTGCGGTCATAGGCAACATTCATCTGGTCGAGCAGTGCGCGGGCGCGCTCGGCGAGTTCAGCCAAAGGCGCTCACCGTTTTATCGGCAGCGCCCACCCACACGACGCCCGCTTCCTCAAAAAATCCCAGCGTGTCGAGTTGCCAGGCAAACGGCTTGAAACGTAACTTTGCAACCGAATCGGCTAGATCGAAGGCGACTTCTTCCGCGAGGTCGCCGATAAAGGCGAGCGTGAGGTGCAAGTCATCGGCGCGCGCTGCGCGGCGATGTTCGATGCGTTGCCGAACGTCGTTCGACAGCGACGCCAGCGCTAGGCGCGTCGGCTCGTCGGGCCACGCGGCGACAAAGCAACGCATTCGCTCTTGCGGATTGCTTCGACGCATTCCGCTATCAACTGCGGCCCCGAATAAATGAAGCCGGTGTAAAGCTGCACTAACGAAGCACCTGCCTGCATTTTTTCTACCGCGTCGACACCGCTCATGATTCCGCCGACACCGATGATCGGCAGCGCGCCTCGCAAGTGGCGTGCTAGCAAATGCACGACTTGGGTCGCACGTTCGGTCAGCGGCCGCCCCGAGAGGCCGCCCGACTGATCGGCGTACTTCTGACCGTGCACCTTGTCGCGCGCGAGCGTCGTGTTGGTCGCGATTACCGCGTCCATTTTGTGCTCGACCAATTGGTCGGCGATCTCCCGGCACCGATTCATCGGCCAAGTCAGGAGCGATCTTGACTGCGATCGGTACACGCTTGCCGTGCCGATCCTCCAACCGCTTGCGTTCGTCACTCAGCCCCGTCAGCAGTCCCTCCAGTTGCCGGGCGCTCTGCAACGAGCGCAGTTCCTTCGTATTCGGCGACGAGACGTTGACTGCCACATAGTCTGCGGCGTCGTACACACCGCGCAAGCACGTGCGATAGTCCTCCAGGGCTCGCTCGATCGGCGTGTCCGCATTCTTGCCGATATTCAGACCGATGATGCCGCCTCGATCGCGAAACGCGCGCTGCTGATGCACGTTGTCGACGAACTGGTCGGCACCATCGTTGTTGAACCCCAGTCCGGTTAATCAACGCCTGCGCGCGGGGCAGGCGAAACATGCGCGGCTTTGCGTGGCCCGGCTGCGGCCGCGGGGTTACGGTTCCCACTTCGATGAAGCCGAATCCGAGGCTTCCAAGCGCATCGATATGCGCGGCGGTCTTGTCGAGGCCTGCGGCCAGGCCGACCGGATTGGGAAAATTCAATCCCATCACTGTGACCGGCAACGGATTGAGCGGGCTTTGCGACCCAGCGCGCGATGCCGAGGTCGTGCCCTCGTTGCAACGCTGTCAGTGTTAGTTCGTGCGCTAGCTCGGGGTCGAGCGAGAAAAGAAACGGGCGCGCAAGTTTGTAAAGCACGCGCCGATTCTACGAGGCACTCTGCGTGCTACGCCCCCGTGGCGTCGCTTTGCCGCTCCCAGCGGCCGCCTTTCAACATTTCGACCGGGCGAAACGTGGCCTTGTAGGCCATCTTTGGGCTGTCGGCGATCCAATAGCCAAGATACAAATACGGCAGCGACAACGCCTTGGCTTGCTCGATCTGCCACAGAATGTTGTACGTGCCGTAACTGGTGGCGAGTTCGTCCGGGTCGAAAAACGTATAGACCGACGAGAGCCCGTCGTTTAATACGTCGATGATCGAGATCATGCGCAACGTTCCGACGCCATCGACCCCCGGCGGCGGCGGATCGCGAAATTCGACCAGCCGTGTGTTGACCTTGCTCTGCAAAAGAAACTGCGAGTACTGCTCGCGGCTGTCGTTGTCCATACCGCCGCCGGCATGGCGCGTCGACTGATAGCGGAGGTACAAGTCGTAGTGTTCGTGATCGAACGCCAGCGAGGCGACGCGCGACGTCAGCTCGCGATGCCGTAACCACGCACGGCGTTGCGTACGATTCGCTTCAAACTCAGCGACCGGCACTCGCACCGGCACACACGCGCGGCAACCGTCGCAATACGGGCGGTAGGTAAAGATTCCGCTGCGTCGAAATCCCATCTTGACCAATTCGCTGTAAACATCTGCATTGATCAGGTGCGCAGGAGTTGCAACCTGCGAGCGCGCCTGCCGATGCTCGAGATAGCTGCACGGATACGGCGCCGTTGCGTAAAACTGCAACGCCGAAAAGGGCAGCTCCTTGAGATTGGCCACGTCAGTCGGTCAAGGTCGAAGTCGTGAGTAAAAAAAGCGGGCTATGAACCCAAATCAGTCAGCAACGCATTGAGCAGACGGCCTGTGTACGCCGCCCAGTTTATCGGCGCCGCCCGCACCGACGCATTCAAATGCGCCACAAATTCCCGGCGCGAAATCTCGCGTGCTCCAAGCGACGCGAGGTGTCGCGTGTTCTGCTGGCAGTCTATCACTCGTACGCGCTCGGTTCGCATCACGCGCACAAGTGCGGCGAGTGCAATTTTCGACGCGTCGGGTACGCGAGAGAACATCGATTCACCGTAGAACATCCGGCCGAGCGCCACTCCATACAAGCCGCCCGCAAGCCGGCCGCCGACCCACGTTTCGATCGAGTGAGCCAGCCCGCGCCGATGCAATTCAATGTAGGCGTCCGCAACGCTGTCAGTGATCCATGTGCCGGCTTCGTCGCCGCGCGGTGCCGCGCATGCCTGAATGACAGCGTCAAAGTCCGCATCGATCCGAAGTTCGATTGAAGCATCGCGCGCCGCGTTTCGTAGAGTCTTTGCAAAACTGCGAGAGATTTTCAATTCGTCGGTAAACAACACCATGCGCGGATCCGGAGACCACCATAAGACAGGCTCCTCCTCCGAGTACCAGGGGAAAATCCCTTGCGGGTACGCCGCCAGCAGGCGCTCGGCGGTCAACTCAGCGCTTGCCGCGAGCAATCCGTTTGGGCTTTGAAGCGCAGCGGAGACCGGCGGGAATGGCTGGCCCGGAGCGAGCCAAGGAATCATGCGCGCACGGCGCGGGCGGTCGGCGCCGCTGTGATTGCACGGGTGTACACACCGAACTCACCACGTGTCCGGTCGGCAAAGTAAAGCTCCAACGTTGCCGAAACCGTGCGAAATGCAATTTCGTCCCAGGGGATCTCGTTCTGACGAAACAGCCGTACTTCGAGGCTTTCGGTGCCGATAGTGAAATTCGTGTCGAGTAGTTCGGCTCTGAAGAAAATATGAACTTGCTGTACGTGTGGCACATCGATCATCGAAAACAGCGGCCCCAACCTGACGCGGGCGCCGGCTTCTTCTAGAGTTTCGCGCAGTGCGCCATCGCCGGTGGTTTCGCCTATTTCCATGAAGCCGGCGGGCAGCGTCCACTTGCCAAGTCGCGGCTCGATCGCGCGTTTGCACAGTAAGACCTGGTCACCCCACACCGGGATCGTTCCCACGACTGGCCGTGGATTGACATAGTGCACTGCACCGCAGTGGTCGCAGCAGTCACGCAGGCGGTTATCGCCAGGCGGGACGTGCGAGACGGTGGTGTGACCGCAGACCGAACAAAAAGTCACTGCACAATAGAAAAGGGCGGGCATATGCCCGCCCTTCACACCTTACACGCTCTTAGCGCGCAGTACCGCGGCGAAACAGATTGACGATCGCCAGCAGAATGATGGCGCCCAGTAACGAAACGACCAATGCGCCTACGCTCAGCGATCCCTGATTGATCGTGGGTACGCCTACCAGCGGAGAGATGAGCCAGCCGCCGAGCATTGCGCCGACGATGCCGACGATGATATTGAGGAAGATGCCCTGCTGCCCATCGGTGCGCATAATCATGCTCGCTACCCAGCCGATCAAACCGCCGACAACCAACCAGATGATGAAATTCATGTTTCTCTCTCCCGGTGAAGTGAAGTACAGCGACAGAAAGTTTGCCACACCCATACGGCATTGCCCGCCGATCTGACAAGCGGCAAGTGCTGTGATTGCCAACATACGCAAGGATCGTTCCAGCTTATGGCGCTGACACAACTATGGGTTTCACCGTTTGGGCTGGCGGGCCTTGTCTTCGGAATCGTTGGTGCGCTGCTTTTGTTGTCCGGCCTGGGTGCGCTAATTCGGCTGCGTCCATTTCGATTCGTCTTGCGAACAATATTCGGCTTGTTGCTGTTAGCGGTAGGCGCGTTGGCAGCGACGATCGCGATCGGCACTCATGGGTACACCGCGTTGACCCGGGAAGACATTGCGGCAACGTTGCTCGTGCAGCCGACCGGGCCGCAGCGGTTTTCAGCGACGGTGCGCTATCCCGATCTGCGCGAAGTCAAGTTCGAACTCGCGGGTGACGAGGTCTATGTCGATGCACAAATTCTGAAGTGGAAACCGATAGCCAACGTGTTCGGGCTGCACACCGCCTATGAGCTCGATCGCATTGCCGGGCGATATCGCTCGATCGACCACGAGCGCTCGGCGGCGCGCACTGTGTTTCCATTGAGCCGCGACAAGCCGCTCGATCTGTTCGATTTGCGGCGGCGCTACACATTCCTGGCGCCGCTGCTCGATGCGGAGTATGGATCCGCCAGTTACGTTGTCGTATCGCGCCCGGCGGAGATCGAGCTTCGGGTCTCCACGACCGGTCTACTGATGCGCGAAGTCAAGCAGGCGCAATAGCGCGACGCTTGCGAGTGCAACTCTTGGCGGCGCAAGAATGAGCGCGTGTCTGACGGTGATGGCCAAGCAACCTGAGCGCGGCAAGGTCAAGACCCGGATCGCGGCGGTGCTCGGCGATGATCAAGCGGCCGAAGTGTGCCGGTGCGCATTGGACGACACGCTTGCATTGGCAGCGTCCATCGCCGATGTCGCGCACGTGCTGAGCTACGCGCCGCCAACGGGCGATGGTCAGCGCTACTTCAAGCAGGCGGCGCCTGACTTCGTGCTGATACCGCAGCAAGGCGCCACGTTGGGCGAACGCATCAGCGGCACCTTGGCTGCCTTGTTAGAAGATCACAGTTCGGTAGTACTGATCGGTAGCGATAGTCCGGACTTGCCGGCAGAGTTCATCACACGCGCGTTCGAGATGCTGCGCGGCCCCACCGAGGTCGTGCTCGGCCCCGCCAATGACGGCGGCTACTACCTGTTGGGCGTGCGGTCGATGCAACCCATTTTGTTCGAGCGCATTCACTGGAGCACCGCGGTCGTCGCGCAGCAAACACGAGCGCGCGCGGCCGAGGCCGGGCTGCAGATGGCGGATTTACCTCCTTGGCACGACCTTGATACTGTTGCCGACCTGCAGGCGCTAATCGCGCCTGGCGCGCCGCGAACGCGCGCATTTGTCGCAGCATTGAATCAAAGGAATTAGCCAATGAAAACAAAAGCGGCGGTTGCATGGAAAGCTGGCGAGCCTCTGAGCATCGAAACGGTGGACGTTGATCCGCCGCGCGCGGGCGAAGTGCTGGTCGAAGTCAAAGCGACAGGCATATGTCACACCGATTACTACACATTGTCCGGCGCCGATCCCGAGGGGATCTTTCCGTCGATACTCGGCCATGAAGGCGCCGGCGTCGTGCTGGAAGTTGGCGCGGGTGTAGACACGCTAAAACGCGACGATCACGTCATTCCGCTGTACACGCCCGAGTGCCGGCAGTGCAAGTTCTGTTTGTCGCGCAAGACCAATTTGTGTCAGGCGATTCGCTCTACGCAGGGGCGCGGCCTGATGCCCGACGGCACGTCCCGATTTTCAATCGGCGGCAAGCCGATCATGCATTACATGGGAACGTCGACGTTCGCGAATCACATCGTGGTGCCTGCGATCGCGCTGGCGAAGATCCGCGAGGACGCGCCGTTCGATAAGGTCTGCTACATCGGATGTGGCGTCACGACCGGCGTAGGCGCGGTGATCATTACAGCGAAGGTCGAGGCAGGCGCCAATGTCGTTGTGTTCGGACTGGGCGGCATCGGCTTGAACGTGATTCAGGGCGCGAAGATGGTCGGCGCCGACCGCATCATCGGCATCGATACGAACCCAGCGCGTGAGGCGCTCGGCCGCAAGTTCGGCATGACGCACTTCATCGATCCGAAGAATGTCGGCAATGTCGTCGATGCGATCGTGCAGTTGACCGACGGTGGCGCCGATTACAGCTTCGAATGCATCGGCAACGTGACCACGATGCGCCAGGCGCTCGAATGCTGTCACAAAGGATGGGGCCAGAGCATCATCATCGGTGTGGCCGCCGCGGGCCAGGAAATCAGCACCCGCCCGTTTCAACTGGTGACCGGTCGGGTGTGGAAAGGCACCGCGTTCGGCGGCGCGCGCGGGCGCACCGACGTGCCGCGCATTGTCGATTGGTACATGGAAGGCAAGCTCAACATCGATGATCTGATCACGCATCATCTGTCTCTCGAGCACATCAATGAGGGATTTGATCTGATGAAACGCGGCGAATCGATTCGCAGCGTGGTGGAGTTTTAACTGCGGAATTCTGAGGGTGCCGCAGCTTGAACTGCTAAGCGAGCACGGCTGCTTCGGCGGTCGGCAGTTTTTCTATCGGCATCCATCGGCCGAGATTGGATTACCGATGCGATTCGCGCTGTTCATGCCGCCGCACATGTCGGGCGCATCGCTGCCGCTGCTCGTGTTTCTCGCCGGCCTGACGTGCACTGAGGAGACATTCACTACGAAGGCCGGCGCGCAACGATTGGCCGCCGAGCTGGGCATTGCACTGTTGATGCCGGACACGAGTCCACGCGGCGCGGGCGTGCCGGGTGAGGCCGAATCCTGGGACTTTGGCGTTGGTGCCGGGTTTTATCTGGATGCAACACGCGAGCCGTGGGCTAGACACTGGCGCATGGAAAGCTATCTGATGCACGAGCTATTGCCGCTCGCGGCTGAAGCGTTTCCGATCGATGCTGCGCGCGTTGGCATCTTCGGCCACTCGATGGGTGGCCACGGCGCACTGACGCTCGCGATGCGGCATCCTGGCCGCTTTGCATCGGTTTCGGCGCTAGCGCCGATCGCAGCTGCGATGCGCGCGCCGTGGGGCAAGAAAGCGTTCAGCGGCTATTTCGGCGACGACATTGACCGCTGGGAGCAACACGATGCCAGCGTGTTGATGAGTCGGCAACTAGCCCCACCGTTTCCGCAGGGTCTGCTGATTGACCAGGGACTGGCCGACCAATTTCTGAGCGAACAGCTGCATCCGGCGATGTTCGAGGCGGCGTGCCGGGACGTCGGCCAGCCGTTGACGCTTCGTTATCACGAAGGCTACGACCATGGCTACTATTTCATTTCGACGTTCGTCGACGATCACCTGCGCTTTCATTACGCGAGGCTGAAACGCGGTGAGAGATCAACGTAGACCGCGGAGATATTTCGCTGCGATCTTCAGGTCTTCGACGAACTTGCCGAACTCGGCGTCGCGCGCCTCGGGCAGCACGCGCAATAGATACGACGGATGCACGGTCACCAACACGCGAGTTGACTGTAGAAGCTCGTTGTGCGGCTCGATCAGCGTTCCGCGATTGGCAAGGATCGGTAATGCGCGTCCGAGAACCGCGCGCACCGCAGTTGCGCCCAGTGCGACGATCAGAGCCGGCTGCACGGTCGCAACTTCGCCTTCGTACCACGCATGGCACGCAGCGATTTCAAGCTCGGCCGGCTTCTTGTGCAGACGGCGCTTGCCCCGCAGTTCGAACTTGAAGTGCTTGACGGCGTTGGTGACGTAAACCTCGCTGCGCTTGATACCGGCAGCGGCCAACGCACGGTCCAGTAACTGGCCCGCCGGACCCACGAATGGTCGCCCGGCGAGGTCTTCCTGATCGCCGGGCTGCTCGCCTACCAGCATCATCCGTGCAGAGGTCGGGCCTTCGCCCGGCACAGCCTGGGTTGCATGCTTCCAAAGCGAGCAGTTACGGCATTGATCCAGCAGCTTGCGCTGATCCTCGCCTGCACCGGATTCTGCCTGCGGTGTCGATCTCGGTATTTCGAGCTTCGTCAGCAGTCCCATGTTGCGCATAGCACTGAGCCACCGTTACACGCCGCATGACGTGCAAGCCGGATACCTGACGACGCTGGCGCTCGGCTAAAGCGACGCCCGAATCACGCCGACCGCAATCCCTTCGATCGCAAAAGGTTCGCGCTTCAAATCGACGATGATCGGCTTGTGCTCCGGATTTTCGGCAATGAGCTCGGCGCGCGCCCCGCGCAGCTTCAATCGCTTGACGGTGACCTCGTCGCCTAATCGCGCAACGACCACCTGGCCCGAACGCGCCTGGGGTTGCCGGTGCACCGCCAGCCAATCGCCGTCGAGGATTCCCGCGTCCCGCATGCTCATGCCACGCACTTCGAGCAAATAGTCGGCGTACGGTTTGAAAGTAGCCGGGTCAACGGCAGCGGTCGCCATCACGTTTTCCTGCGCCAAAATGGGACTGCCCGCCGCGACTTTGCCGATGACGGGCAGTCCGCTTTCCTGCGCGGCCAGCATCAACTCGCGCACGCTGTCTTTCAGCCGAATGCCGCGCGACGTGCCGGCGACCAGCTCGATCAGCCCTTTCTTTTGCAGCGCCTGCAGATGCTGTTCGGCCGCGTTCAGCGAGCGAAAGCCGAACGCCTGCGAGATTTCATCGCGCGTCGGCGGGGCGCCACTTTCGGTCAGCCTCTGCCGAATGAATTCCAGAATCTCCGTCTGCCGCGGAGTTGGATCGGAAACCGTAAAGACTGCCGAGTGTCGATTCATTGAAGTGGACGCAGTGGACAATGTACTGTAAATGTATACAGTGCTGGCGAAAAAAGCAAGGCAGTGCGCCTTTGCTGCGACGACAGAGCGCGACGACGGAACGAAGTGTGTGATCTACTTGAAGATGCACCTGGAGCTTCTCCATGTCTGAACCCGACTTCGACATTGCTGCTGCGCATAAATACTTTGCGGCGAGCTGCTTCAATCGCGCCTGGGACTTGATCGACAAGACGCATCGGACACCGGACGAAGAGCGGCTGATGGTCGCGTCATGCCTGGCGAGCATCTATCACTGGAGTGAGCGACCGGATTGCAGCGATCAAAATTTGTCGGTCGGTTATTGGCAGGCGTCGCGCGTGTATGCGGTGGTCGGAAACGCTGCCGAAGCGCTGACGCATGCGAGTTTGGCGCTGAAGTTCAGCCAGGGTTTATCGCCGTTTTTTCGCGGTTTCGCGTACGAAGCGCTGGCGCGCGCCGAAGCTCTGACCGGCTCGGATGCGAAGGTGCGTGAATACATCGCGTTGGCGAGAGAGTTGGCGGCGCAAGTGACCGAAAAGGATGACCGCGATTCGTTGCTCAAAGATCTGGACTCGATTTGACGTCTTGTGCGACGATCTTGCCAGTGGAATTGAGCGTGATAGACTTCTTCGCCATCCAGGTTGAGTCGGCCAAAGCAGTGAGATCATCGTGCTTTATGGCCGGCAGCGTTGCCGGATCGTCCGATTCCGCGCTCGGCTTCTTGAACTGAATTTCAGCCGCACGAAGCGTACGTAATCCGAATTTTTCAAACACCTTTGTTGTTTTTACGTCGTGCGCTGAGCGGCTAAGCGTGTTTCGGCGTTTCGCCGCGAGCGCAGTCGATAAAGCGCAACTGGCAACTCTCCATTCGGAGCTGATGAATACTCAAGAAGCCAAGGTCGTGGTTGAAGCGGCGCTGCTGACTGCCGAGCAGCCACTGTCGATGCCTGAATTGCGTCGCCTGTTGAACGACGAACTCAACGCCGACACCGTGCGCGTGCTGCTTGACCAACTGCGCAGCGATTGGAACGGGCGCGGACTAGAGCTGGTGGCGCTCGCATCGGGTTGGCGTTTTCAAAGTGTGCCGGCAATGCGCCACCATTTGGATCGCCTGAATCCCGAGCGCCCGCCAAGGTATTCGCGTGCCGTGCTGGAAACGCTAGCAATCATCGCGTATCGGCAGCCGGTAACGCGTGGCGATATCGAGGACTTGCGCGGCGTGACGGTGTCGAGTTCAGTAATCAAGACTCTCGAAGAACGCGGCTGGATTGAAGTGGTCGGTTATCGTGAAGTGCCCGGAAGGCCTGCCTTGTTCAGTACGACCCGAGAGTTCCTGGACGACCTCGGCCTGCGCTCGCTTGCCGAGTTACCTCCGTTGCAACAGGGTACCGGGGACGCCCCGGCAGAACTGGAGTTGCAATTGGCCGAAGCGCATTTTGCGACGCCGTCGGAGCAAGCGCCGCCTGCCAATTTCAAACCCGCGATTGAATCCTCTTTCTCCCCAACCGCTTCGCTTCCGATGTCTTGATGAGCGCTTCCCCTTCTCCCGACGAACAAGTTCCGGTCGAACCCCCTGAATCGCACGCGCCCGACGAGCTTGCAGATAACGACGGCAACGTCGACGGCAATATCAGCGAGCCCGAACATGGCGTTGACGCCGACGAACCAGATGGAAACCGCAGCGAGCGATCGCCCGATGGCAATGGCCGTGCACCGCGACCGCGCGGCCGCCGCCGCCGTGGGCGCGGCGCTGGTAATCGCGATGATCGTGGCGACCGGGCTGAGCGCGTAACAGGGCCAGCCGGCATCCCTGTGGCACCTCCCGGCCCGCTCGCGCCTCTGGCCGGTGAAGGCGACGATATCAATCCCGCCGCGATGCCTGACTCTGCGTTATCGCGCGAGCTACTGGAGCGTGGCCGCCGCGCTGCCAAGCAAACGCAGCTAGCGCAATCCGACAAGCTGCACAAAGTACTGGCCGACGCCGGCATCGGGTCGCGCCGCGACATGGAGGAAATGATCATCGCGGGTCGTGTGTCGGTCAACGGCGAACCTGCGCACATCGGCCAGCGCGTGCTGGCAAGCGATCAAGTCAGAGTGAACGGCAAGCCGCTGGCGCGCAAGGCGCCGGGTCGCGCGCCGCGCGTATTGCTGTATCACAAGCCTGCCGGCGAAATCGTCACGCAGGATGATCCGGGTGCGAGGCCGACGGTGTTTGAAAAACTGCCGAAGGTTTCAGGTGGACGCTGGGTTGCGGTCGGCCGGCTCGATTTGAATTCCGAGGGGCTGCTGATCTTCACCACGTCGGGTGAGTTGGCGAACCGGCTGATGCATCCACGTTATGAAGTCGAGCGCGAATACGCGGTCAGAGTGTTGGGCGAAGTCACCGACGAGCAGCGTCAAAAATTGCTCGACGGCGTCGAGCTGCAGGACGGGCCGGCCAAGTTTTCGCGGGTCGATGATGCGGGGGGTGACGGCGCGAATCGATGGTATCGGGTGGCGATCAGCGAAGGCCGCAATCGCGAAGTGCGCCGGATCTTCGAAGCGATCGGTCTCACGGTGAGCCGATTGATTCGCATCCGCTATGGCGCGGTTCAATTGCCGCGCTCACTGGCTCGTGGCCGCTACCAGGAGTTGGCGCCGGAGTGGGTGCAGGCCTGGGTACACGATCTCGGTATCGGCATCGATGAAATCCGCCAGCGCCAAGGTAGTTCGCCTGAGGGTAACCGCGGGCGTGGCCGAGGCGGTCGCGGTCAAGGTAATCGCGATGGGCAGTTCGGACCACAGGGCCGGCAGCCGTCGCAGAATTTTGGCCAAGCATTCAGCCAGGGCAACGGCCAGCCCGGCGGCGGGCAGAGCCAAGGATCGGGTCGCGGCCGTGGTAAGCCGCAGGGTAACCGCCCGCCGCGGCAGCCCGACCCGCTGACGAGCAGCGTGACCTACATTGCTGCCGGGCACGGGCTGCCGAACAACGGGCGTCCGGCGCGTTTCAAGCGCGGAAAGCCGCCCACGAAGCTTTTGAAAATCGCATCACGCAGGCACGCCAACGAGCTTGTTGTGGGACGGCCGATGCCCCATATAATGCGCGGCTGCTGTTTTTGGTCGCGCTGGTGGGGGTGAAGTAGTCCGGCACGGCGGGCAGGCAGGCCTGTCAAGAATAAGAATGGGCTAAGAAATGGGCTTTACGGCCCATTTTTTATTTCCGAGCCAGCATTTTGGTCGGGCACAGCAGCGCTGGGACTCAATTGAACGTAAATGGCAGAAGTGACGAGCGATTTGTATCGGACGGTGGAACGCACGGTCGGCGGGCTGGGCTATCAGCTGGTCGACGTCGAGCGATTGGGCGGAGGGCTGCTGCGTGTGAGTCTCGATGCGGAAAATGGAATCGGGTTAGAAGATTGCGAGCGCGTGAGCCGTCAACTGTCGCACTTGTTTGCGGTTGAGCAGGTCGATTACCAGAGGCTCGAGGTGTCGTCGCCCGGTTTGGACCGCCGGCTAAAGGGAGCGCAAGACTTCGCGCGCTTTGTTGGAAAGGAAATCAACGTTCAGTTGTATGCGCCGTCGATGGCGGCGGGTGGCCGTAAGCGATTGCGCGGCCGCCTGCTGCAACTGGTCGGCGGCAGAGGTGAAGAGCGGCTGCAGCTGCAGTTGACGACCGACGAAGCGTTGGCGAGTGACGTGCCGAAGCGGGTTCGTCGCAGCGCAAAACTACGAACACGCGCGGAGGCGCCTCCGGTCGTCGTCGAAATCGCCTTGGCGGATATCGACAAAGCGCGGCTAGTGCCGGAACTGGATTTTCGGCCAGCGCGTATGGAGCGTCGAAAGTGCAGGCGCGATGAAGATGGGTAATTCAGGCAGTTTGGGGAGCGAACGTACATGAGCCGTGAGATTTTGTTGTTGGTCGATGCGCTGGCGCGCGAAAAGAATGTGGCGAAGGATGTCGTTTTCGGCGCGCTGGAGCTCGCGCTTGCAACGGCGACCAAGAAACTGTTCGCCGAGGAAGACGTCGATATTCGTGTCGCCGTCGATCGCGAAACCGGCGAGTACGATGCGTTTCGCCGTTGGCTGGTCGTGCCCGATGAAGCAGGCCTGCAGGAGCCCGGTCACCACATCATCCTGTCCGACGCGCGTGAGCAGATCGCCGATATCGAGCTCGAAGAGCACATCGAAGAGCAATTGCCGCGGCAGGATTTGGGCCGCAGGTTTGCGCAGGACACCAAGCAGGTCATCTTGCAAAAGATTCGCGACGCCGAGCGTGAACAGACCTTGAACGACTTTCTCGCGCGCGGCGACTTGATCGTCAGCGGTGCGATCAAGCGCATGGACAAGGGCGACGCGATCATCGAAGTCGGCAAGGTCGAGGCACGGCTGCCGCGCAGCGACATGATCCCGAAGGAGAATCTGCGCATCGGCGATCGCATGCGCGCATACGTGCAGAAGATCGATCGCACCGCGCGCGGCCCGCAGGTCATCCTGTCACGCACGTCGCCCGAATTCCTGATGAAGCTGTTCGAATTCGAGGTACCCGAGATCGAGCAAGGCCTGCTGGTGATCAAATCGGCGGCGCGTGATCCGGGTGTGCGGGCGAAGATCGCCGTGTGGACCAACGATCGGCGTATCGATCCGATCGGTACCTGCGTCGGCATGCGCGGCTCACGGGTGCAGGCGGTGACCAACGAGCTCGCAGGCGAGCGCGTCGACATTGTGTTGTGGTCCGATGATCCGGCCCAATTTGTAATCGGTGCGCTGGCGCCGGCCAACGTCTCGTCGATCCTGGTCGATGAAGACAAGCATGCGATGGACGTCGTGGTCGACGAGGACAATCTGGCGATCGCCATCGGCCGTAGCGGTCAGAACGTGCGGCTGGCTTCCGAGCTGACCGGCTGGCAGATCAACATCATGACCGCCGAGGAGTCTTCGACGAAGCAGGAAGGCGAGCAGTCGTCGGTGCGCGCGACGTTTGTGGAGAAGCTCGACGTCGACGAAGAAATCGCCAACATTCTGATCGGCGAGGGTTTCGGCAGCCTCGAGGAGATCGCGTACGTACCGGTCAATGAGCTGCTCGAAATCGATGCATTCGACGAAGAAACCGTCGAAGAGCTTCGTACCCGGGCGCGCAATGCGTTGTTGACCGAAGCGATCAAGCGCGAGGAAAACGTCGAGCAGGCCGAAAAAGATCTGCTCGAACTCGACGGCATGGATGCCGCGCTATCGACGAAGCTCGCGGAAAACTCGATTCGCACGCGCGATGACCTGGCCGAACTGGCGGTCGACGAGTTGACCGAGATGACCGGTATCGACGATGAGCGTGCGAAGACGTTGATCATGGCGGCGCGCGCGCACTGGTTCGCCGAGATGAAGAGCAAGAGCAAGAAGCAAGAGCAGGAAGTAGCGGGAAGGTAGGGATAAGACAGTTATGGCAAGCACAACCGTGTCCCAGTTTGCGACGGAGCTGCGAGTTCCGGCGCAGTTGCTGCTCGAGCAATTGAGCGCGGCCGGAGTACTGAAGCAGGCGGAATCTGACGCGCTGAGCGAGGACGATAAGTCGCGTCTGCTCGAGTCGCTGCGCAAGGCGCACGGCGGCGGCGGTGAGAAGAAAAAGATCACGCTGACGCGCAAGCAGACGACCGAGATCAAGCAGGCCGATGCGTCGGGCAAGGCGCGCACGATTCAGGTCGAAGTGCGCAAGAAGCGCGTGTTCGTCAAGCGCGACGGAGCTGCTCCTGAAGTGGAACCGGCGGCGGTGACCGAGGCTTCGGCGGCCCCGGTGATCGATGAAGCGGAATTGGCGAAGCGCGAGGAGGAAGCGCGACGCCAGGCAGAGCTGATCACGCGGCAGACAGCAGCCGCGCGCGAAAAAGCCGATCGGGCGCAACGCGATCTGACCGATGCCCAACAGAAAGAACAGAAAGACCTGAAGGCGGTGCAGGCCCGGCAGACCGAGGCCACCGAAGAGCTGGTGAAGGCCGAGCGCGCGCAAAAGGAGGCCGAACTGGTCGCGAAGCAGGCAGCCGACGCCCAGCAGCGAGCCAAGCGCGTGGTTGAAGACGAAGTCGCCGCCATCAAGACGATGATGGCCGCGCCGAAAAAGGCGGCGAAGGCTCCCGAAGCTGCACCGCTGGGCACATTGCACAAGCCGGCAGCGAAAACCGAAGCCAAGCCCGGCGCAAAGAAAGACGAGAAAAAGCCCGGCGTCAAGGAAATCAAGTCGGGCAAGCTGGCCTCCAGCTGGTCGGAAGAACAACAGAAAAAACGCCTGCTGAAGACGCGTGGAGATACGTCAGGCGGCGCCGGCGGTTGGCGCGGCCCGCGCGGCAATCGCAAGCAAGACCGGCACGAGGACTCCAATGGGGCCGCTGCCACGCCGATGCCGGTCGAAGCGGTCGTGCGCGACGTTGCGGTGCCGGAAACGATCACGGTCGCGGAGCTTGCGCACAAGATGTCGGTGAAGGCTTCCGAGGTCATCAAGACCTTGATGAAGCTTGGACAGATGGTGACGATCAATCAGGTGCTCGATCAGGACACCGCGATCATCGTCGTTGGCGAGATGGGCCACACCGCGCACGCCGCGAAGCTGGACGATCCGGAAGCGCTGCTGGCCGAGTCCGCATCGGTGGTTGCGCCGAGCGAAGCGCCGCGCGAGCCGCGCCCGCCGGTGGTCACGATCATGGGTCACGTCGATCATGGCAAGACATCGCTGCTCGACTACATTCGCCGCACCAAGGTGGCGGCGGGCGAAGCGGGCGGCATCACTCAGCACATCGGCGCGTATCACGTCGAAACGCCGCGCGGCATCATCACATTCCTCGATACGCCCGGCCATGAAGCGTTTACTGCGATGCGTGCACGCGGCGCGAAGGCAACCGATATCGTCATTTTGGTCGTCGCTGCCGACGATGGCGTGATGCCGCAGACCAAGGAAGCGATTGCACATGCAAAGGCCGCCAACGTTCCGCTGGTGGTCGCGCTGAACAAGATCGACAAGCCCGAAGCGAATCCTGACCGCGTCAAGCAGGAGCTGGTGTGCGAACGAAGTCGTTCCCGAAGAGTATGGCGGCGAGTCGCCGTTCGTTCCGGTATCGGCCAAGACCGGCGAAGGCATTGATGCTTTGCTCGAGAACGTGTTGTTGCAGGCCGAAGTACTCGAGCTGACGGCCGTCAAGAATGGCCCGGCGAAGGGGCTGGTGATCGAATCACAGCTCGACAAGGGCCGCGGTCCGGTCGCAACGGTGCTGGTCCAAAGCGGAACATTGAAACGCGGTGACGTTGTTCTCGCAGGCTCTGCGTTCGGTCGTGTGCGCGCAATGCTCGACGAGACTGGCAAGCCGGTGGCCGAAGCCGGTCCGTCGATTCCGGTCGAGATTCAGGGGCTGTCGGATGTCCCGGGTGCCGGTGACGAGCTGATCGTGCTGGGTGACGAGCGCAAAGCGCGCGAGATCGCGCTGTACCGTCAGGGCAAGTTCCGCGACACCAAGTTGGCGAAACAGCAGGCGGCGAAGCTCGAGAACATGTTCGAAGGTGGCGTCGACGGAGCTGCGGTCAGAATTCTGCCGCTGATCATCAAGGCCGATGTGCAGGGTTCGCAGGAAGCGCTGACCCACGCGTTGGTGAAGCTTTCGACCGATGAAGTGAAGGTTCAGGTCGTGCACGGACAGGTCGGCGGCATTACCGAAAGCGACGTCAACCTTGCGATAGCGTCAAAGGCGGTGATCATCGGTTTCAATGTGCGTGCCGATCAGTCGGCGCGCAAGCTGGCCGAAGGCAACGGCATCGACGTCCGCTACTACAACATCATCTACGAGGCGGTCGATGAGGTGAAGAATGCGCTATCGGGCCTGTTGGCGCCGGAGCATCGCGAGCACGTACTTGGCCTGGTCGAGATTCGCCAGATCTTCCGCGTGCCGAAAGTCGGCGCGGTGGCCGGCTGCATGGTGCTCGACGGCGTCGTGCGCCGGACGGCGCAAGCGCGGTTGCTGCGCGACAACGTCGTGATCTGGACCGGCGAGCTCGATTCGCTGAAGCGCTTCAAGGACGACGTGCGCGAAGTCAAGGCGGGCTTCGAATGCGGGCTGAGCCTGAAGGGCTACGACGACATCAAGGAGCGCGATCAGCTGGAGATATTCGAGATGCAGGAAGTAGCACGGACATTGTCGTGGAGTAGCGTGACGTCAATGAAACCAGCAACCAAACCTGGGCGTGGGCTGCGCATTGCCGATCAGATCCAGCGCGATGTGGCGGAGATGATTCAGCGTGAGGTGCCCGTTCAGCGCGCGGGGTTAGTGACGTTGACCGGTGTTGAAGTGTCGCCCGACTATGCACACGCGAAGGTGTACTTCACAACAATCGGCGCGCCGGTCGAAGCTGCGCAGCAGATACTGAACGAGAAGGCCGGCTACTTTCATTCACTGCTGTTCAAACGGCTGACGATTCACACGATCCCGCGGCTGTCGTTCGTGCACGATGAGTCGGTCTCGCGCGGCATCGAGATCGATCGCTTGATCGAGCAAGCCAACAAGAATTTATCGGGATAGGAGGGTGAGTGGGCAAGTCGCGCGGCGCACGCGGGGATCAGATTAATGGCGTGCTGCTGCTCGACAAGCCGGGCGGCATGACCTCCAACGCCGCATTGCAGGCGGTGCGCCGGTTGCTGAATGCGGCGAAGGCAGGGCACACCGGCACGCTGGACCCGATGGCCACCGGTTTGTTGCCGCTGACATTTGGCGAGGCGACCAAGTTTTCAGCCGATCTGCTGAACGCGGATAAGTCGTATCGCGCGACTTTGCAGCTGGGTATCACGACCCGCACCGGAGACGCCGACGGTGAGGTGATAGACAGGTGCGACGTTGCCGTTTCGAGTGCGCAGCTTGACGCAACATTGTCCCGCTTTATCGGCACTGTCGCGCAGGTGCCGCCGATGCACTCCGCGCTGAAGCGTGACGGCCAACCGCTGTACAAGTTGGCCCGCGAAGGAACGGAAGTCGAGCGAGCACCGCGACAGATCACGGTGCATCGACTGACGCTGGTCGAGCACTGCGGCGATGCGGTGGTCGTCGATGTCGACTGCAGCAAGGGCACCTATGTGCGCGTACTGGCCGAAGACATCGGACGAGCGCTCGGATGCGGCGCGCATTTGACCGCGCTGCGCCGGACGCGGGCAGGGCGGCTGAGCGTCGACGATGCGGTGACGTTATCGGCGCTGGAGGCGATGTCACTCGAGCTGCGGCGGGCGCGATTGCTTCCGGCGGACGAACTGCTGGCGTCGCTGGCAACAGTGCGCCTCGATGACGTACTTGCCGAACGATTTCGGCAAGGGCAGCGCCTGGCACTCGACGCCGAGCCGCGTTGTGAGCGAGTGCGCGTGTATGCGGGTACGAATGAATTACTCGGCACGGCGACCATCAGCGAATGGGGTGTCGTCGAGCCGGAACGACTGATGTCGAACAGCGAAACGAACGACGAGATCTCTGATGAAACGCCCAATTCGCAACCTCGCGATCATCGCGCACGTTGATCACGGCAAGACCACGCTGGTCGACAAGCTGCTGCAGCAGTCGGGAACGTTTCGCGAAAACCAACAGGTGGCAGAGCGCGTGATGGACTCCAATGACATCGAGCGCGAACGCGGCATCACAATCCTTGCAAAAAACTGCGCGGTCGACTACGAAGGCACGCACATCAACATCGTCGACACGCCGGGCCACGCGGACTTCGGCGGCGAGGTCGAGCGCGTGCTGTCGATGGTCGATGGGGTGCTGCTGCTGGTCGACGCGGTCGAAGGGCCGATGCCGCAGACACGATTCGTCACGCGCAAGGCGCTGGCGCAAGGGCTAAAGCCGATCGTTGTCGTCAACAAGATCGACCGGCCGGGTGTGCGACCCGACTGGGTAGTCAACCACATGTTTGATCTGTTCGACAAACTGGGCGCGGCCGAAGAGCAACTCGATTTTCCGGTGATCTACGCATCGGCGTTGCATGGCTACGCGGGCACGTCGCCTGACGTACGCAGTGGCGACTTGAAGCCACTGTTCGAAGCGATCCTCGCGCATGTGCGCGTGCGCGACGACGATCCCGACAAGCCGCTGCAGTTGCAGATCTGTTCACTCGATTACACGAGCTACGTCGGCAAGATCGGCATCGGCCGAATCAGTCGCGGGCGGCTGCGCGCTGGGCAAGAAGTTCTGGTCATGCACGGTCCGGAAGGCGCGCAGAACGCGCCGACCACCAAAGGCCGCATTAACCAGGTCCTGACATTCAAGGGACTCGAGCGGCAGTTGGTCGATGAAGCAATGGCCGGTGACATCGTGCTGGTCAACGGGATCGACGATATCGGCATCGGCTGCACGCTAACGCCCGTCGATTTTCCGGACGCGCTGCCGCTGCTGAAAGTCGACGAGCCGACATTGATGATGAACTTCCAAGTCAACACGTCGCCGCTGGCCGGACGTGAAGGCAAATACGTCACCAGCCGGCAACTGCGCGAGCGGCTGGTGCGCGAATTGAAATCCAACGTCGCGATGCGAATGCGCGAGACTGCCGACGAGCAAGTATTTGAAGTCGCGGGCCGCGGCGAATTGCATCTGACGATCCTGCTGGAGAATATGCGGCGCGAAGGATACGAAATGGCGGTATCGCGCCCGCGTGTGCTGTTCAAAGATGTCGGCGGCGAGCGGCTCGAGCCCTACGAGATGTTGTCCGTCGACATCGAAGATCAGAACCAGGGCGCGATCATGGAAGAACTCGGTCGCCGCAAGGGCGATCTGCAGGACATGCAGCCCGACGGCAAGGGAAGAGTCCGGCTCGAATATCGAATTCCGGCGCGCGGTCTGATCGGGTTCCAAGGCGAGTTCATGACCTTGACGCGCGGCACGGGCTTGATGAGCCATGTGTTCGATGACTACGGCCCGGTGCGCGCAGGCGAAGTCGGAGAGCGGCGTAACGGCGTGCTGATCAGCCAGGACGACGGCGAGGCGGTCGCGTATGCACTGTGGAAGTTGCAAGAGCGCGGACGCATGTTCGTCAGCCCCGGCGATAAGCTGTACGAAGGGATGATCATCGGCATCAATTCGCGCGACAACGATCTGGTCGTCAATCCGGTGCGCGAAAAGAAGCTTACGAACGTACGCGCATCGGGAAAGGACGAGCATATCGATCTGGTGACACCGATCGCCTTGACGCTCGAATCTGCGGTCGAATTTATTGCCGATGATGAGCTGGTAGAAATCACGCCGCAGAGTATTCGCTTGAGAAAGCGATATTTGAAAGAGCACGAGCGCAAGCGTGCGCAACGAGAGGCCGCGTGAGCGGCTGCGCGCTGCCGCGCCATGCGCGAGCGTATTCGACGACTCCCTCCCCAGCCCTCCCTCCGCGAGGGAGGGAGATCAAACTTGCTGAGTAGCTTGCCGAATTCCGCGCACCGCCGCGCGATCATCCTGATGATCATCGCGCCGACACTTTGGAGCATCGCCGGCGTCGTCACTCGTCACTTGTCGCCGGAGCTGCAAGCACACGGCCGGTTCGAAATCACATTCTGGCGCAGCGTATTCGCAGCGATTTTCGTCGGTGGATTTCTGCTCGTGCGGCGCGACTTCGTCGGTTCACTGCGCCGAACCGGAATCGCCGGATTGATGTCGGGTGCCATGTGGGCTGTCATGTTCACTTGCTTCATGCTGGCGCTGACGCTGACGTCCACCGCCAATACGTTGATCGTGCTCGCAGTAGGGCCATTGACGACCGCTCTGCTCGCTCGCGCAGTGCTGAAGGCGCCGATACCGCCTCGAACGTGGGCTGCGATTGCGATCGCGATGGTCGGCATCGGTGCGATGTTCGCGGACGGTTTGCGTATTGAATCCCGGGCCGCCGTGCTCGGCATGCTGGTCGCGTTCGCAATACCGCTCGCGGGCTCGATCAACGTCGTGATTCTGAAGAAGCGCGGCGAGAGCATCGATTTGATTCCTGCTGTGTTTCTCGGCGGAACGATCTCGGCAGCGCTCATGCTTCCGTTTGCCTGGCCGTTTACTGCCGATGCGCGCGACATCGCGCTACTCGTACTGCTGGGCTTCTTTCAACTCGGGTTGCCATGCACACTGTTGGTGATCGCCGCGCGCCACCTTTCGGCGACCGAAGTGGCGCTGTTGGCGTTGCTCGAAGTGGTTCTCGGGCCGCTATGGGCTTGGCTGGGCGCCGGCGAAGCTCCGGCGTCCAGCGCGTTGTTTGGCGGCGCACTGGTGCTGTCGGCGCTGATGCTCAACGAACTGGTTGCGGCACGCCGTGCCTCGTCGGCCCGCCTAACGCTGCGTTAGGCGCCAACGACGTTCGCCGGAAGCGTGGTCAGAGCGCCCGTGCACCTGCACCGGGAACGTCGGATGCTCTGGGCAAGGCTGCAACACGCTTGACAGGAGGTCGATATGCCGGACAAAGCGACATTGGAACGAGCGAAGAAAGACAAGCGCGAAGGCAAGGCGCCGAGCACACAGGCCGGCGAGTTCGTGCGCGAAGAGATCGAACACATTCGCGAAGGCAAGCACGGGGCACGGTCGGCCAAGCAGGCGATTGCGATCGGCTTGTCGAAGGCGCGACGGGCGGGCGTCGATCTACCGCCGCCCGAAAAGGGCGCTACGTCGGAGCAAACGCGACGGAGTGCGGCAAGCGCTTATCGGGCGGGACAGGAGGGCGATCACAAGGTTTCACCGGCTCGATCGCGCGCCGCGACGCGTGCGTTGAAGCGCGAGGGCCACGCAGCGGCGTCGAAGAAGGCGCTTTCCAGGCATGCACACGCGGCGGCGGCCGATAAAACCGCCGCCGACCGGTCGGCGGCGGCTCGCAAAGCGGTGAGAACGAAAGGTGCTGCAGAGCGCTCGGCTGCCGCACGCAAGGCGGCGCGAACGCGTGCCCGGACCAGCGGCTAGCCGGAGGCTGTATGGCGAAATGCGATGCTTGCGGCAATGACTACGACAAGTCGTTCGAAGTAAGAAAGGGCGGCAGGACCTACACCTTCGACAGTTTTGAATGCGCGATTCATCGGCTGGCTCCTACCTGCGAGCATTGCGGAGTGCGCATCGTCGGTCACGGCCTGGAAAAGGACGGGCGAATGTTCTGCTGCGATCATTGCGCAGAACAAGAAGGCGTTACCGAGCTGCGTGACCGCGCGTGATGCGGGCTAACTCGAGACAGGGAGAGAAGATGCAATTCTTAACGAAGGTCTGTTGGCTGGCGATGACGCTGTGTCTCGGCTCGGTGTGGTCCGACACGCTGGCGCAATCAACAACTCAACCAACCGCGCCGTCGCTAACGACGGCGCCAGGCAAGCAACTTCGCTCGCCCGACGTGATCTACGTCCCGACTCCGCCGGAAGTGGTCGACGCGATGCTGAAGGTCGCGAATGTGCGCCAGGGTGACGTGTTGTATGACCTGGGCTCGGGCGACGGGCGCATCCCGATCATGGCGGTTCAAAAATATAACGTGACGCGCGCGACCGGAATCGAAATCAATCCGGAGCGCATCGCGGAAGCGCAAGAAAATCTAAAGGCCGCGGGTGTCGGCGATCGCGTGCGTTTCCGCAACGAGGACTTGTTTGAAGCAAACTTCTCCGATGCAACGGTCGTGACGCTTTACCTGTTACCTGCGCTTAACGTCAAATTGTTGCCAAAACTGCTTAAGGACTTGAAGCCAGGCACCCGCGTTGTCTCACATGCGTTTGCCATGGGCGATTGGAAGCCCGAGCAGACGCTTGAAGTCGGCGGGCGCGCAGTCTATTTCTGGACGATCCCGGCGAGAGGAACCGCGGCCTACGCTGCCGCATCAGCCGCAGCCGGCGCCGGTGGACTGGGCTCTAACTAGCCGACGCGTCAGGCAGGTCGTAACGCGTCGACTGGGTCCGCGCGCGGTTAACGAAACGACGGCAGATGCTGCCGCAAATCCGGCAGCTGCGTTCGCAGCTTCCGAAGTGTTGAACGTGTGTGCTGCAGGGGAAGCGTCGGAAGTCTCTGCCGCAGCGCGGGTGCATGACGGCTCAGTTCTTTGCGATACAGCACCGCGAGCGCTATCAGGCCGATCGCACCGAAGACGATCAGCGTTGTCTTCGTGTACATGGTGGCCAGCGTGTACACGCTCGATTCGAATACGGGTCCGCTGCGGCCCTGTCGCTCGCGCAGACGTCCGCGCGGCTCATATAGATTGTTCTGCGAGTTATCGAGCCTCGGCTGGTCGGTTTGCAGCATCTTGATTGCGAAGCGCTCGGAGTATTTATCTGCCAGCCGTGGCGTGTAATGAGTTGCGCTGGCGTTCAGCTTTGCAGCGCCGCCGACGTATAAATCGCGTTTCGGATTCTCGGCGGCAAACAAAATCGCCCTGGCCACCAACTCCGGCGCGTAAACCGGCGGTGGAAAGTTCGCCTGCTTATCCATGTAGTTCTTCGCATGGCCGATCAGCGGCGTGTCGATTGCAGCCGGTTTGATCAGCGTGACCGACACTTTTGCTTTCTCGTGCTCGAGTTCGATGCGCAATGAATCGGTGAACCCCTTGACGGCGTGCTTCGACGCGACGTAGATGCCTTGCAGCGGCGTCGCGTGATCGGACACCTGACTACCGATGTTGATCAGTGCGCCTCCGCGATGCTTCAGGTGCTCGACTGCGAGCAGCGATCCGTTGACGACGCCCCAGAAGTTTGTTTCGAAAAGTTTGCGCTGGTCATCGCGTGATACGTCTTCGTTGCGGCCGAAAATCAACACGCCCGCGTCGTTGATCCACGTATCAAATCCGCCGAACCGCTCGATCGCGATCTCGGACGCACGGCGCAACTCGCCTTCCTTGGCGACGTCGGCGACGACGAATTCCGCGTTGCCACCCTTCATTCGTATTTCAGACGTCAATTGTTCCAACGCTCCTTCGCTGCGCGCGACTAGGACCAGGTTTGCACCGCGCTCGGCGGCCATGCGTGCCGTCACCAATCCGATGCCACTGGTGGCGCCGGTGACGACGATGGTTTGATCGGAGAGCTTTTTTAATCTCATGACGATCTCGTGGAGGAACTACACGTCGCAAGAGCAAGCGCCGTTCCAGGATCTTGCCGCCGCCGAGCATTTTCCACTGTTGTGGCTTGCAGCGACTCACTAGCGGAACGTGCCGATCATTGGCGCTATAGTCGCGGCGCGTCAGGTGCCCGATGGTTCACGCCTCGGGTGAAACGGGAAGCCGGTGAAGTGGTGACACCAAGGCCGGCACTGCCCCCGCAACGGTAAGTCAGAGTAACGGATCGCTTGTTTGACCACTGCATCGAAGGGTGCGGGAAGGTGCGATCCCACAGCGTCGAGCTGATTCTTTAGCGCGCGCTTCTGATAAGTCCGGAGACCGGCCTGGCGGGCGAGTCGCCGCGTCATGCGGCGGCTTCAGCAGCGCGGTCGCGGCGGGCGATGGTGTGCAGCAATCTGCATTCACCGAACCTCGCTCGGTCGCGCGCGTACTTTGACGCGGGTGAGCGATGCAAAGCAATCTCGAAGCTGGATTCGACGCAAAGGTATGGTGCGGATCAGCTGCTGTCTTCATGGCGGCGTGCTGGATCAACGGTGCGCAGGCGCAAGTTGTTGCGGCGCCTCTTGAAGGCGTGGTCATCAGCGGCAACCGCACCGTGACTCCACTGGTGGATACCGGCTCTGACGTCAGCATCATTACGGCAGAGGAGTTGGAGCAACGGCAGATCCGCTTCGTATCCGAAGCCCTGCGTGAGGCTCCGGGTATCGCAGTCAGTCGTTCGGGGCCGGTCGGCACCAATACGCAGGTTCGGATTCGAGGTGCAGAAGCAAATCACACCGTCGTGATGATCGATGGCGTCAAGGTCAATGATCCATTCACATCGGAAGTCGACTTCGCACATTTGCTGGCGGCGCAGATCGAACGCATCGAAATTCTGCGCGGCCCGCAGAGCGCGTTGTACGGGGCTGAAGCCATCGGTGGCGTGATCAGCATCTTTACCAAGCGCGGCGCGCCGGGTGTGCAGGCCGAGGCAGGTGTCGAGGGCGGATCGTTTTCTACGATCAACGGTATGGCCGGCGTGCGCGGTGCGACGCAAACCGTGAACTATGCGTTGTCGGCGACCGCATACAGGAGCGACGGCACCAACGTGTCGCGCTTCGGCTCCGAAGACGACGGTTATCGCAATCGGACTGTGTATGCGAGTGGGGGTTGGGCACCCGTAGCGGGCGCCTCGCTCGATGCATCGCTCCGCTATCGCGATAGCCGCAGCATGTTTGATCCGCAGGACTTCGGCTTTCCTCCCGGCCCGACGTTCGGTTTGATCATCGATGGCGATCGCCAGACGGAAGGCGAGCAGCTCGATACGAAGTTGCGCGGGCAATTGACCACCGGAGCGTTTGAGCATCAGCTCGGGTTTGCACACACGAAAACCGGCGGAAGATACGTTTGCAGACGGAGTTTTTTCGAACGGATTTGAAGGCAAGCGTCGCTGGTTTACCTATCAGGGCACATGGCGATTCGGTGGGACTGACGTACCGCAGGTGCTGACGTTATGGGCCGAATACGAGCGGCTACAGTTCGAAAGCAAGGGCCCGACGCCCACATCGGCGCAAAACCAGGTGCGCGAGAACGACAAGAACGCGTTCGCCACGGAGTATCGCGTGCGCCTGCCGTCGCTGACGGCGCTGACGCTGTCGGCGCGGCGCGACAACCATCAGTTGTTCGAAGATGCGACGACGTATCGCATTACCGCGGCTCAACTGGTAGGGCAACGGGTGAAACTGCGCGCAAGCTATGGCACCGGCATTGCGAACCCGACGTTTTTCGAATTGTTCGGCTTTATTTCGGGCAGCTTCGATCCCAATCCGGCTCTGAAGCCGGAAGAGTCGCGCGGCTTCGACATCGGCGCGGATTTCGCGATCGCAGACAGCGGCCGGCTTTCGATCACGTACTTTGATGCGAATCTGGAAAACGAAATCGTCGGCACGTTCGACTCGACCACGTTTCGTTCGAGCGTCGCCAATCTGAGCGGCAAAAGCAAGCGGCGCGGGTTTGAAGCGGAAGCACAGTATTCGCCGAGCGCCGATTTAGCGCTCTGGTTCTCTTACACGTACACGGACGCGAAGCAGTCAGACGGCCAGCTCGAAGTGCGCCGCCCGCGCCATGCCGGCTCGGCCGGATTGACCTACACACTGCCGAGCGCGTCGGGTGCAATCACGCTCGCGGTCGATTACAACGGCCAGCAGGAGGATCTCGATTTTCGAAGCTTTAGCTCGGCGCGCGTGACGTTGCGCGATTACACGCTGGTGCGGATCGCCGGCCAGTACGCGATCACGCGCAACGTCAGCCTGACGGCGCGTGTCGAAAATCTGCTTGATCAGGATTACGAAGAAGTGTTTTCGTATCGGCCGAGCGGCCGCGCGTTCTACGCCGGTGTGCAGGCGCGTTTTTAGCAGCGATGAAAGCGCGGTAATGCCCTAGCGGTATTGCTGTTGGCGAGCGTTGTCGGCGCAAGCAACGCAGCGCCGCAGCGCATCGTTTCGCTGAACTTGTGCGCCGATGAACTGGTGTTGCGGCTGGCGCCGCCGGGCACTGTGAAGTCGGTGACGTGGCTGGCGCGCGATCCCACCTTGTCAAACGTCTCTGCGCTGGCGCACGAAGTGCCCGTCAATCGGGGTTTGGCCGAAGATGTCGTGCCGCTTGCCCCCGACCTGGTAATCGCCGGTGCCTACACAACGCGCACCGCCGTCGCGCTGCTGCAGCGGCTGGGCATACCGGTGCTGGAACTGCCAGTGCCGAGCAGCGTCGATGAAGCGCTGGCGCAGATTGCGACGGTAGCTGCCGCACTCGGAGCGACAGAGAAGGGCACGCAGTTGATTGCCGACATTCGAAGCGGGCTGTCTGAAGTGCCTATCGCGCCAACCGGATCGAGTCACCTGATTGCCGCCGTGTATCAGCCGAACGGTTTCACGATCGGGAAGGGCTCGCTCGTCAATGACTTGTTAAACCGCGCCGGTTTGCGCAACCTTGCCGTTGAACGGCGCATCGACAACTACGGAGAGCTGCCGCTCGAGTTGTTGCTGTTCGCACAGCCTGATCTGTTGATCATCAATGAAGCTGAGGACCGCGGACCGGCGATGGCGTACGAAGTGTTGCGTCATCCTGCGCTGATGCGCCGTTATCGCGGCGCACGGGTTGTCAGCGTGCCGTCGGCGTGGTGGAGTTGCCCCGGGCCGCGCCTGGTCGACGCGGTGCAGCGCTTGCAGCACGCAGCGCAGCGCTTACCGTCGCTGCCAAAGGACGAACGATGAGCGCGCGCGCATCGGCTGTTCCGGCACGTTCATTCGCAGCGCCGATAGCGCCATCACTACTGCTGAGTGGTCTGATACTGACGCTGCTGGTGCTATCCGCGGTGTCACTCGCTGTCGGACGCGCGCCGCTCGACGTCGGGTCCGCGATCGCACAGTGGGTGCGTGGCGAGTCCACGCTCGCAACCCTGGTGTTGATCGAGCTGCGCGTCCCGCGCACGTTGCTCGCCGTTCTGGTCGGTGCAAGTCTCGGCTTGTCCGGCGCGGCGTTGCAGGGACTGCTGCGCAATCCGCTTGCCGAGCCCGGCATCATCGGCGTGTCGGCGTGCGCCGCATTCGGCGCGGTCATCGCTTTCTACAGCGGCCTTTCGTTCGCGGCGCCGCTGGCGTTGCCGCTAGCCGGCATCGCGGGGGCGTTAATGGCGGTGGTGTTGCTGTATGCGCTGGCCGGCCGTGAAGCAAGCACGTTGACGTTGATTCTGGCGGGCGTTGCGATCAACGGATTTGCCGGGGCGGCCACGGCACTTGCGCTGAATCTCGCGCCCAATCCGTTCGCAGTGACCGAGATCGTGTTCTGGATGATGGGATCGCTGGCCGATCGCAGCATCAGCCATTTACAGTTGGCGGCGCCGTTGATGATCGTCGGGTGGGCATTGTTGCTGACCAGCGGTCGCGCGCTCGATGCGTTGACGTTGGGTGAAGACACCGCGGCAAGTCTCGGTGTGCGACTTTCCAGGCTGCGATTCATGCTCGTGCTCGGCACCGCGCTGGCAGTCGGAAGCGGCGTCGCAGTGACCGGCGCGGTCGGCTTCGTGGGTTTGGTCGCGCCGCATCTGTTGCGGCCATTCGTTGCGCATCAGCCGAGTCGCTTGCTCATCGCGAGCGCGCTCGCCGGCGCGGTGTTGGTGCTGGCCGCGGACATTGCGATCCGACTGATCACCGTCGGGCCCGAGCTCAAGCTGGGCGTGGTCACCGCGCTGATCGGTGCGCCGTTCTTTCTGGTGCTCGTGATGCGACTGCGGCGCGAAACGATCTGATGCGGATCACGGCAGACGGCGTCACAGTCACGGTCGGTGCCGCGACGTTACTCGATGACGTCAGCGTGTCAGCTGAGCCTGGGCAGCTACTCGGCCTGGTCGGCCCCAATGGCGCGGGCAAGTCCACCTTGCTACGAGTGCTCGCCGGGTTGCGCGACTGCGCGCGCGGAGACGTCCGCTACGACGGTCGCACGCGCAGCGAGCTAGGGCCGCAGCGATTGTCGCAACAGCTCGGCTATCTCGCGCAGCGCGGGCCGGTCGCGTGGCCATTGACGGTCGAACGGCTCGTCGCGCTCGGCCGCCTGCCGCATGTACAAGCTTGGGGTGCGCACGACGCGCAGGGAGCGGCGGCCATCGACGCAGCGCTGAGCGACACCGACACGCTGCATTTGCGCCATCGTGTCGTCGACACGTTGTCGGGCGGCGAGCTCGCACGCGTTCTGCTCGCGCGCGCGCTGGCGGTCGGCGGCGCCGCATTGCTGGCGGATGAGCCAGTCGCCGAGCTCGACCCGTATCACCAACTGCAGGTGATGGACATCCTGCGTGCGCGTGCCGACTCAGGTGCAGACCGTGATCGTCGTGCTGCACGAGATCACTTTGGCCGCGCGGTTTTGTGATCGTCTGGTATTGCTCGATCGCGGCCGCGTTGCCGCCGCCGGATCGCCGGCGGACGTGTTGACCGATGAAACTTTGGGCGCAACCTACCGCGTGCGCGCCCTGCGTGGAGAGCATGCGGGTGTCGGCTACCTTCTACCGTGGCAACGAACCGACGCATAAGTCGGCGTAACAAAAACCGTCGCGCTCGACGATCTCTCCGAGCTCGAACTCGATTGCTTTGCCGAACATCGGGCCGGCGAATGCGAACGTATGGAACTCGCCGCGTTCACCGCACGGATCCACGGTGGGCGGCAAATCTTCCAGCAAGGTCGCATCGAAAGTGCGGCCGCAGTACGACGCCGGTAGCTGCCGCGGATCGACGCACGTCAGCGCCGCGCGTAATCCCGAGTCGATCATTGCGCGCGCCAGCGCAGGCGTGTCTTGCGGCGAGCACCATAGCGGGAACAACGGCTCGATGCCGGTGCCTGCCAGCTGTCGCACGCGGTAGTCGCGGATGTCCTGCAAAAATAGATCGCCAAAAGCAATGTGCGTGATGCCGTCGGCCGTGGCGCGCTCGACGAAGCGTCCCATGCGCTGCTCGTACTCGGCGTTGCTGCAGGGCCACGGCAGAGCCACCGTGTGAAGCGGCAACCCGGCAGCTTCAGCCTGCGCTTCCAGCAATTCGCGTCGCACCGCGTGCATCGCAACGCGATCGGCCGCTTCGTTCAATGTGGTGAGCAAGCCGACGACCTCGAGGCGCATCGCACGGATCATGTGCAGCGCCCACGCGCTGTCCTTGCCGGAACTCCACGACAGCAACACGCGTTGCCGCTTCACACGACAGCGGCCGACGCGGCTGCGCTCCGAATGTCGCGCAGACTGAGCGCGCGCGGCAGGTGAGCAGGCAGCGGGTGCACGTCCGAATGCAGTGCGTGCGCCAGAATTTCCAGGCTGTCGACCAGGCGCGGACCGGGTCGGCTGAAGTACTGCGAGCCGTCGATGACATACACGCGTTCAGTGCGCACGGCGGCCAACGTCTGCCATTGCGGTAATACTTCGAGCGCGATCAAGTCTTGCTGTGTTCGCGCTACGTCGAAGCCGCAGCAAGCGACAAAAATCACGTCGGGCTGGGCCGCTTCGACTTCGATCCAGCGCAAAGTGCGAGACCTCTCGCCTGCGCGGCCGAGCAATTCGACACCGCCGGCGAGGTCTACGAGCTCGGGCGTCCAATGACCACACGAAAACGGCGGGTCGAGCCATTCGAGCAACACCATACGCGGGCGCAATCGAACGGTTGAACTGCGCGCGGAAACCGCGTCTACCCGGGCGCGCAGACCTGCGAGCACGCGCTCGCTGCGCGTTGAAACGCCGGCCGCATCAGCGACCAGCCGCAGGCAATCCAGCACATCGTTCAATGACCGCGGCGCGAGGTTGACCACTTGCGGGCGAGTCGACAAGGAGCTCGCAGCCGCCTGCACTTCATCGTCCGCCACTGCGCAGACATCGCACAGCGCCTGGGTCACGATCAGATCGGGATGCAGCGACTCCAGCAACGGCATGTCGAGCGTGTAAAGCGCTTGTTGTGTGCGCAACTGATCGCGCACTCGCGCGTCAACGTCGGCGCTGCTCGCGTCGTGCGGGATCAGAGTCCGGGTGACTCTTGGCAAGCGCTTTACTTCGGCGGGCCAGTCGCATTCGTGGGTGACGCCGACCAGTTGGTCTCGCAGACCGAGTGCACAAACGATTTCGGTCGCGCTTGGGAGCAGAGAGACGATACGCATGGCGCGATTGGCCGTAGCTAAAAGGCGTAACGAGCTGTCACCCCGCCGAATACCGCACGCGTCGCCGAAGCTTCGAAATATCGCTGATTTGCTTCGTTGACGATGACGGAGCCGACATAGTTCGCGTTAAGTACGTTGTCCACACGGATGTACTGCGTGAGATTCCAGCCACGGAAGTTTTGCTGAAATCCGCCGCGCCAATTGATCGCAGCATACGAGTCCGCCGCGGCGCTGTTAACGTCATTCGCGTAAAGCTTGCTTGCCGCGCGCGCCTCCAGGGCCGTGGAGAAACCGCTTGCGGGATGCTGCCAGGTTATCTCGCCGTAGAGGACATGGCGTGGCACCCCTGGCAACCTCTTGCCGGACAAGTCTTGACCACTTACGTTCGTGAAGCGCTCGAATACGGCATCCGTATACGTATATGAGACGTACACCGACAGAGCATCGACTGTCACGTTAGCCGCAAGCTCGATGCCCTGGCGACTTGTTTCGCTCGCATTTGTAAAGGTATTGCGGCCACCTGACGACGTTGCGGCCACGACCTCATTCTTTGTAATCGAATGGAACACGGCGGCTGTTGCTTGCGTGTAGGTGCCGACCAATGCCTTGACGCCAGCCTCGTAGTTCGTGGTCGTGGCAGGTTTCAAGTCGAAGTTCAATCCAGGTTGCCCGTCCGGTCGGTACGCGAGCTCGACAAACGTCGGCGTTTCGAAGCCCCGCCCAGCTGAGGCAAATACATTGAGCGCTGGGGTGAGTTCGTACCCCGCGCCAATCACCGGGGTAGTACGACGATAGCGGGCGGTGCCGCTATCGTCCGGATTCGGGCCCACGATAAAGTGATCGTCCGAGCGGAACTTCACGTCAATATGGCGCACGCCTGCAGTCAGCTGCCAGCGATCGGCTACGTACCAATTCGCGATTAGAAACTGGTCGAAGTTGTATACGGTGTCATCCTCGTCGCGCCGCAGAGCCCCAGTCGTGCCGTTGTTGTTGACGAAGCCCTGTCGTCGTTCTGCCATTCGGTCATAGTCGAGCCCGAGGGTCATCGAGTAGGGCCTTCCAATCAGAACACCCGAATGCCGCCATTGCGCAGCGACGCCGCTGAAATCACGATCGAGATCGACTACTCCTCCTGATGACGTCAATCCCTGTGCCGCCAACGGTATCGCGAGATGCTGCACGACATCACGGTGCCCACCGTAGCCCAGAATCCTTACGGTGTCGTTCGAGGTAATTCGACGCTCGTACACGGCTCCGCCTTGCTGATGATCGATGCTCTTGCGAGTATTGAACAAAACTGCGTTCGTGCCGGCCTGTCTCGGATTCTCGTCAAGCTGGGCCTGGGTCAACCCTAGAGGATCCTGTGTATTGTGCTGCTCGAGCGAATTGCCGATCAGCGTCAATTTCGAGTTGTCATCGATCGTCACACCCAGTTTCAGATTGGCCAGGTCGCGCCGCGCCGCGCTGTGCTCTCGGAAACCATCGGTTTCAAAGCGAGAGACGTTCGCGGTGTAGTTAAGTGCTCCGGTCGTGCCGCCAAACGTCACTCCTGCCCGCCACGATGCGAACGTGCCGAAGAATCCGTTGGCTTCCAGCGTTGGGCGCGATGGCCCGTCTTCGGTGACAAGATTTATGACACCTCCAGATGCATTTCCATACAACGCGGTGAACGGACCGCGCAGCACTTCGACATTTTTCGCGCCATCCAAATCGAAGAGGGCAGTTTGGCCCTGTCCATCGGGCATCGTCAGCGGAATCCCGTCCTGAATCAAACGCACACCTCGCACACCGAACGTCGAGCGCGCCCCGAATCCGCGGGATGAAACCTGCAGGTCTTGGGCATAGTTTTGGCGGTTTTGGATTAGCAGGCCGGGAACGCGACCTAACGTTTCCGAGAGGTTTACGCGCAGTTGTTGGTCGCGAATCGTCTCACCGTCGACCGAGTCAATTGAGGCCGGCACGTCGAACACACGTTGTGGCTGGCGCGTCCCTGTAACTACTACCGGGTCCAGCAGCGAGTATTGCGCGGTGGCGCTCGAGCCGCATGCCCACGTCGCCACGACCAGAGAGCGCAAAAGTGTCGCGTGCGGACTGCCTGGGCGACGGTTTGCTGAGCGGTGTGCTGTCAGCGGCGACTCCGTTAAAGTTGTCACACGGCGCGCGAAGCCTGTTCGAAATCAACTCGTGAGGCCGAAGCGACTAGCAACTGTCGTGCGCTCTTGGCGCCATCGAGTTAACCTTCCTAGCACAATAGTCGGGTCAGTGAAGAAAGATACAGTTGAATCAAACACACGGCTACTGGCGCTTCTGCGTGGCGCCGATGATGGAATGGACCGATCGGCACTGCCGATACTTTCATCGGCAACTGACGCGCCACGCACGGCTGTACACGGAGATGCTGACGACCGGCACGCTATTGCATGGCGATGCCGCGCGGCATTTGGCCTTCGATGGTGCCGAGCATCCGGTGGCACTGCAGTTGGGCGGCAGTGAGCCGGAAGAGCTGGCGCGCGCCGCGAAACTCGGGGCGCGTTATGGCTACGATGAAATCAACCTCAACTGCGGCTGCCCGTCGGAGCGTGTGCAGCGCGGCGCGTTCGGCGCGTGTTTGATGGCTGAACCGTCGCTGGTCGCTGATTGCATCAAGGCGATGCAGGATGCTGTGACCATCCCGGTAACGGTGAAACACCGGATCGGCGTTGACCGCCGCGACGACTACGGATTCGTGCGCGATTTCGTCGGTGCGCTGCACGGCGCAGGTTGCCACGTGTTTATCGTGCACGCACGCAGCGCCTGGCTGAAAGGGCTGAGTCCGAAAGAGAATCGTGAAGTGCCGCCGCTCGATTACTCGCGCGTGCTTCGCCTGAAGCAGGATTTTCCGTCAGCGGAGTTCGTCTTGAACGGTGGCATCAGCTCGCTCAGCGCAGCGCGCGAACACCTTGGCGCGGTCGATGGAGTGATGCTAGGGCGCGCCGCGTATCACGATCCCTATCTGCTCGCCGGCGCCGATCGGGCGTTGTTCGGCGATGCATCGTCAGCGACGACGCGAGAGACGGTCGTGTTGAAGATGACCCACTATCTGCAGCGGCAAATGCGCATCGGCGCCGCGCCGCGTCATATCGTGCGGCATATGCTCGGGCTGTTTCAGGGCTTGCGCGGCGCGCGGCAATGGCGCCGGACGTTAAGTGACGCCGACGCGCTGCAGCGCTACGGCGCCGACGTGCTCATGGTTGCGTTTGAAGCGGTAAGGGATCCGCCGGCGTTGCTCTCTGCTGCCGCATAACGCCCGCGAAGAACGATGGTCCCTATTCGAGGACACGACTTCGGCAATTCGGCCTCGCGCCGGCTGACTTCCTGACTTGCCTTTTGCATCTGCTCGATCGTCGCCGCGCGAGTGTCTACAGCGTTGCGCGCCTCGATCGCGCGAGCGAGGTCACGCCGTGCGCGCTCGCATCGATCGGCAATCTTTTCTTCGGCCTTATTGCGCTTCTCCGCAGCACGTTTCTCTTCCTCTGCCTGCTTCTTGTCGTCTTTCTCGAGTTGTTTGACTTCGGCTGCATCCTTTTTCGCTCGATCCTTGGCAGCCTTTTGCTCGGGCACGCTGACCGGCGGCGCAGTATTGACCTTGCGCACCGGCGAAGTACCTGCCGGACATTCGCGATTGGAATAAGTGACCTTGCCGTCTTTTCCCTCACACCGTTGCACTTGCATCTGCTGCGCCAACGCGCTGCTGGCGAACACGCTTATCGCCAGCACGCAAATCACAAACGAACGGGTTCTTCGCAATCTCATCTTATGCAGAATGGTGGCAGCGACGTGCGCGACTTTCATCGCGCACGAGTCTATCGAATAACCGCCATCCAGGCGCAATACTGAGGGTTGTTACGGAATCGACAACGCGCTGCGAACCGCATCGGCTGCGGTCTTGTTGAAGCGGTACTGATAGTCGTAGATCTTCGCGCCCGCTTGATACAGCTTGCCTGGACGCACGCCGGGCGTGCCCTTGCTCGGTTCGATGAACGCGATCTTCGCGGACTCGCGCTCAACATTTGTTACGCCGGTGTCGAGCGGGTCAACGTTGGCCGGGAACGACAGCACGACCGCACGCGTGCCCGCGATCGTTTTCTCTTCCCATTCGCCCTCGTCGAGTGCCTTGACGCCGTCACGATCGCAGAAGAGCGTGCCGGTCTTGGCCGCAAACAGTTCGACCGAACCTTTCTTGGCGCCTGGTTTGAACAGCATCGCATACGGTTTCGCGCCTTTGCGATCCTCGTACGCGAGGCAGTAGGGAATCTGCTTCGAGAAGTTGCCGACGAACTGCGCAGTATTGCTGGCGCCGGTAAATGATTCGCGCGCCGGCAGTATCAGCACATCGTCGATGAAGCGTGCGATCACCAGGTACGCGACCGAGCCGGAAGGGAAAACCGCACTGCCAACTTTGGCGGCTTCCTGCTTCAAGTAATTGTCGGGCGTGCGCAAGAATGGCTGCATCTGCTGGCCCGAGACATCGAACGCCTGCAATGTGACCGCGACCCGCAGCGGATTCTGACCCGAGAAAATCAAATACACCGTGCCGTCGGGCGCCGGGATTGCGAAGTTAGGGCGGCCCACCGGGCGGCGCTCGCCGTTTAATACGAAGTTGCCCGCATCGATGTTGCTGTGAACGGCACCGGTCTTGGCATCGTTGGTTGTTTCGGTCAGCGCGTAGCGATTCTCCGGGCCGGGTTTGTCGGCCGCGCGCAGGTTGGCGACGCGCGCACCGTAGATCAGATAAATACCGTCGCCGCGCAGAGCATCGAGGCCGGGGTTCGGCAGCGGTTTCGCGCCGCGTACCGGGCGCGGTTGCTTAAGTGGCCCATAGGTCTGAAGCTCGGTCGACAGCTCGGTGGCGATGGCGGCGGTGGATAGTGACAGCGCGACGATCGCAATCGCGGCTTTCAGATTGAGGTGCATTCAGGTGATCTCCTGATACGTTCGAACGGTTCGGATCGTAGCGAACGCGAGAAAATGCGGTGATCCGAAAAAAGGCGGTAATTCTCCCGCGAAGGTGGGACTCAAGTTGCAAGCTCAAGACTACAAGACCTTTCCTGGATTCATGATGTTCAGCGGATCCAGCGTGCGCTTAATCGCGCGCATCAAATTCATCTCGACCCCCGATTTATAGCGCGCATTCTCGTCGCGCTTTAACTGGCCGATGCCGTGCTCGGCGGAGATCGAGCCGGAAAATCGCGTTACTTGATCGTGCACGCATTCATATATCGCCGATTGGTGCGCAAAGAATCGATCTTCGTCCATACCGGCCGGCGCGCTGACGTTGTAGTGCAGATTGCCGTCACCGAGGTGACCAAAGGTCACCATTCGAACGCCGGGAAGGCGCTGAGCCAACAGCGCGTCGGTTTCATCGACGAAGCGCGCGATCGAGGAAATCGGCACCGATATGTCGTGCTTGATGTTCTTGCCCTCGCGCCTCTGCGCTTCCGGGATCAGCTCGCGCAGCATCCAAAGTGAGCGGCTTTGCGCCGCGGACTGCGCGATGACGGCATCGGCGATCAGTTGCTTATCCAACGCCTGCTCGGCCAGCGCTTGCAGTAGCGCCGCCGCGTGCTGCTCGTCTTCGTGATCGCTCAGTTCCAGCAGCACGTACTGCGCGTGCGTGCGCTCGAATGGTGAACGCTGGTCCGGAAAATGGCGCGTCACGAGTTGCAGGCACGTCGCGGAAAAGAATTCGAAAGCGGTCAATGTCGGTCCGGTCACCGACTGCGCCAAGGCGAGCAGCGCGAGCGCTGGGGGTACAGAATCGAGCGCGAAAAGCGCAGTCACTTGTGCGCGCGGCAGAGGAAACGTTTTCAGGCACGCGGCAGTAATGACTCCGAGTGTGCCTTCGGCGCCGATGAAAAGGTCGCGCAGGTCGTAGCCGGTATTGTCTTTGCGCAGGCCGCGCAAGCCATTCCAGACTTCGCCGGACGGCAGCACCACTTCGAGGCCCGAGTGCGAGTTCACGCGCATTGCCATAACGTAGGACTTGGGTGCCCCCGGCGTTCGTGCTCAAGTTGCCGCCGATCGTGGCGGTGCCCTCGGCCGCCAGCGAGAGCGGAAACAGCTGGCCCGCGTCGTGTGCCGCTTGTTGAACATCGTGCAGCACGCATCCCGCTTCGACGGTGATTGTGCCGTTGATCGCGTCGACTTCGCGCACGCGGTTCAAGCGTTTCAATGACAACACGATCGCATCGCCCGACGCATCCGGAGTAGCACCGCCGGCGAGTCCAGTGTTGCCTCCCTGCGGCACGATCGGGACTCGCTGCTCGGCGCATGCGCTGACGACCGCCGCCACTTCGCCGGCCGTCGAAGGGAGCACAACTGCCTGCGCGCGACCGGTGAAACGGCGGCGCCAATCGGTCAAATACGGCGCTGTGTCTTCGGGTGCCGTCAGTACGTGCGACACGCCAATGTCGCGCAAGCGCTGCAGCAGCATCAGTGTGCACCCAAACGTAACGCCGCCGTGGCCAGGCGTCTGCCAAGTGCGACTGCGAGGCGCCGTTCCTCGTCGGTGAGGCGCACGGGCGCGCTGTGGGGAGCGACGTGGCTTGCGCCGTACGGCGTACCGCCGCTAATGGTGGTCATCACATCCGGCTCGGTATACGGAATGCCGAGCACCAACATGCCCTGATGCAGTAGCGGCAACATCATCGACAACAGCGTCGATTCCTGCCCGCCGTGCATCGACGTGGTCGATGTGAACACGGCGGCGGGCTTTCCCGCCAGAGCGCCGGAGAGCCACTCGCCCGACGTCGAGTCGATGAAGTGTTTCAGCGGAGCTGCCATGTTGCCGAAGCGCGTCGGCGAGCCGAGCGCGAGCCCGCCGCACTCCTTCAGATCGACCAGCTCGACGTACGGTGCTCCGTCCGGCGGAACAACGGCCGACGCCGTCTCGACGATGGGCGCGACCGGCGGAACGGTGCGTAGCCGCGCATGTGCTCCGTCGACTTGATCGATTCCCTGCGCGATAGCCTCGGCCAATAGCCGGGTGGCGCCGGTGCGTGAGTAGTAGAGAACCAGGATGTCCACGGGCGTGCTGCGGTCGAGGTTTCGGTGTTGTGTGGGCGATGCACGTGAGGCGCTCGCTATTATCGCCGCACGATGCGCTTGAAACTCGTCCAGTGGCTCGACCAGTATCCGTGGTTCAAGAGAGCGCACGACGTCGCGATCTTTGCGCAGCGACGTGCCCGCGACGTCAAGATGGCGCAGGTCGCCGGCAGCTTGACGTTTACGACGACGCTGACGATCGTGCCGCTGTTTGCAGTTGCGCTTGCGCTGTTCAGCGCATTCCCGTTGTTCGTCGAATTTCGTGGAGCCGTCGAGAACGCGGTGCTGAAGGCGTTGCCCGGCCAAATTTCGGATACGGTGTTGCGCTACATCAACGAGTTCGCGCTGAAGGCGACCCGGCTGACAGCGGTCGGAGTGATATTCCTCGCTGGTACGGCGATCGCGATGATGGTCACTTTCGATGGCGTGATGAACGACATTTGGCGCGTGAAGAACAGAAGGCCGCTGATGCAACGCGTGCTGATCTATTGGGCGATTCTGACGCTCGGTCCATTGCTGATCGGCGCCAGTTTGACTGCGAGCTCCTATGTGTGGTCGATGTCGGCCGACACACTTGAAGCAGCTGCCTCGATCGATCCGTGGTGCGCTCGACTACGCGCCGGTCATCATCAGCGGCTTCGCCTACGCCGCATTGTTCGTGTTTGTGCCGAATCGTACGGTCGCGTGGCGCGATGCATTGATCGGTGGATTTATTGCGGCAATCCTGGCGGAGATATTCAAACACTCGTTCGGCGAATTCGTTTCGCGCGGAACGACCGGTTCCGATCTACGGCGCGTTTGCAGTGCTGCCGTTGTTTCTAATCTGGATCTATTTGTCCTGGTACGTCGTCCTGTTCGGCGCCGCGATCACTGCCACTTTGCCACGGCTGCGCGCGACGCGTTTCTCAGACGAACTGCTCGCCGGCAATCAGTTCATCACGGCGGTGGCCTTGCTAAAAGCGCTACTGCAGGCGAAGCAAGATAAGGCGCCGGCGGTGCGGCCGGCAGAACTCGCTCGTCAAATTCGCATGTCCATCGACGAAACCGAGCAGCTGCTCGAAGCGCTGGAGAAGCTGGGATACGTCAGGCGGCTGGCGGTGCCGCGCGCAGGCCGGCGCAACGAACACGACTGGATGCTGATCTGTGACGAAAATGCGATGACACTTAAGCCGGTGTTCGAGCATTTCGCTGTTGATCCTGCCAACAGTCTGATGAACACCGATGCTCTTGGATTGCGCGCGCTGCGTGCGCGCTGGTTTCAGTCGGAGTGGCTGACGAAGCCACTCGCAGAAGAGCTTGCCGATCAGAAGCAGTAAAGGCAGCAGCGAGCGGCTAGAGACGAATCTTGCCGGTCCACGTGTTTGCGTACATGACCCAGTCGCCGATGAAGCTGTAAATAGGCTGCTTGAACGACGCCGGCTTGTTTTTCTCGAAAACAAAATGGCCGATCCAAGCGAATCCGTAACCGCAAAAGAGCGCGGCGAGCAGCCACCAGGGATTGCGCGTCACGATCGCGGCGACGATGAACGCAAGCGCGAATGATGAGCCGGCAAAGTGCATGCGCCGGCAGTTGCGGTCGCGATGCTCGGACAAGTAAAAGGGGTAGAACTCGCGAAAGGTCGCAAATCGCCGCGGGGACGTTGAAGTGTCATTCATGGCGCTTCAATCTAGCGCTTCTTTGCGCAACGCTCAAGACGGCGCGACGGTCAGCACCAGTGCGGCGGCTCCGAGTACCAGCACGCCGGCGATCCGATCGGTGATCCTCGCATAGCGCGGGTCGGTGGCCAGGTGCGCGGCGCGCGATGCCAGGTAGCCATAGCCGCCCAGGATCAGCAATTCCGGCACGATCGATCCGATAGCGAGCCATATCATTTGCGCACCGACCGGCAATGTTGGGTCGACGAACTGCGGCAGGATCGCGGCGAAAAAGATCAGCGTCTTCGGATTGGCCAGTTGCAACGTGAGGCCCGAAAGATAAATCGAGCGGGCAGAGCGATCGCGGGTCGACGTGTTCGACGCGGTGATCGGCGACGAACGGCCGAGCAGAGCGGACACTGCGATGTAAACAAGGTACGCCGCGCCAAGCCACTTGACGGTGACGAAAAATGGTTTGGAGGCGATCAGCACCGCACCGAGCGCGGTGGCGGACACTGCAAAGTAAAAGGCGTTGGCCGACAGCACGCCGAGCGCGGCGAACAGCGAACGACGCGCGCCGTGTGTCAGGCCGTAGGCAATCACCAGCATCACGGCAGGACCCGGCGACAGCGACAGCGCCGCTTCGGTCAGCAGATAAAGCCAGTAGGTGTCCCAATTGATCGCAGCAAAGGCCGGCGGCACGAGCGTCAGGCCGCGGCGCGTTCGAATGCGCGCGTGGCAAAACGCCGCAAGGCCTCGCGTACGCCGTCCGGACTTTCCGCCATCAATGAATGCCCGGTGCCCGGTAGCGTGACGACCGTCGCATCCTTGCACGCATCGATCAGTGGCTGCGCAGCGCGCGTCGGTGTCATCGAATCGGATGCTGCCAGGATGAACAATGCCGGGCACGTGAGCGCCGCCACGGCCTGCGCACCGCGTTGATATGCGTTGCACGCGGCAAAATCGGCGTGCAGTACGTCACTGCCGTTGCGTTGTGCGACCCGCTGCATCAATCGCAGGTTGCTCCATACGTTCGAGAAGCCGGGACCGGGGTTCGACGGCTTGCGGTCGAACGCCATGATCGATGCGCTGTGCGACCACACATTGATCATCTCCATCGCTTGCGTCGGCGAGCTCTTCGTCGCGCTGAGCAGGGCGTCGGACACATGCATCGGAAAAGCCGTCGCGATCAGGACGACACCTTGCACTTTGTCGCCCAGTATCGTTCCCAGCTCGAGCGCGACCAGCGACCCCATGCTGTGGCCGACCAGGATCAGCCGCTCGGTGCCGCACGCCTTCAGCGCGGCAGCAATGTGTTCGGCCATCGACTCGATTGTCGCGAGCGCCGGGCCGGCACTTCGCATGTGCCCCGGAAGGTCGAGCGCGAGCACGCCATAGCCGTGATGTGCCATATATCGGCTCTGCAGAATCCACACGCTGTGATCCTGCTCGCCGCCGTGCAGAAATACGATGGTCGGCAGCGTGGCATCGAATGGCTTGCCGCCGGTGTAGGCATATAGGCGCGGCGTTTCAACGAGATCCATCAGCGAGATCACAGCGAGATCCATCAGGCGGTCTTCGACGCGCGCTTCAGTGCCTGCTGAAGGTCTTCGAGCAGATCAGTCGCGTCTTCCAGCCCGACCGAAAGCCGGATTGTTCCCTGCGTAATGCCGGCGGCTTCCAGTTCGTGATCGGGAACGCGAAAGTGCGTGGTCGATGCCGGGTGAATCACCAGTGATTTCGCGTCGCCGACGTTGGCAAGGTGCGAGAACACGCGCAGCGCTTCGACGAAAGCGCGTCCGGCGTTGCGCGACCCCTTTAGGTTGAAACTGAACACTGCGCCGCATCCGCGCGGCAACAGTCGTTGCGCCGTTGCGTGATCCGGATGCGATGGCAGCTCGGGATATGCGACCGATTCAATCATCGGATGGTCGGCCAGAAACGCGACGACTTTGCGCGTGTTGTCCACGTGCCGCTGCATGCGCAGCGGCAACGTTTCGAGGCCCTGCAATAGGAAGAACGCCGTATGCGGACTCATGCACGCGCCAAAATCGCGCAACCCTTCGCGCCGCGCGCGCAGCAAGAACGGCGCGACCGTGCTTTCCTCTGCGAAGTTCATGCCGTGGAACCCGACGTACGGTTGCGTCAGCGTCAAGAACTTGCCGCTCGCCAGCCAATCGAACGTGCCGCCATCGATCAACACGCCGCCGATCGCCACGCCGTGGCCGCCGATGAATTTTGTCGCCGAGTGATACACGAGGTCGGCGCCGTGATCGAACGGCGTCATCAAGTAGGGTGTAGTGAACGTCGAATCGACCAGTAGCGGCACGCCGTTCTGATGGGCGATTGCGCTCACCGCCGGTATGTCGAGCACGTCGAGTCCGGGATTTCCCAGCGTCTCGCCGAACAGCAAACGCGTATTCGGCCGGATCGCCGACTGCCACGCGCCGAGATCGCGCGGGTCAATGAACGTCGTGTCGATTCCAAAGCGCGCCAACGTGAAACCGAGCAAATTGTGCGAGCCGCCATACAGCGCGCGACTGGCGACGATGTGCGAACCCGCGCCCATCAGCGTGACGATCGCCAGATGCAGCGCCGCTTGGCCGCTTGCCGTTGCAATCGCGCCGACGCCCTTTTCGAGCGCCGCCATGCGCTCTTCGAACACCGCCACCGTTGGATTCGAAATGCGCGAGTACACGTGACCCGCGCGCTCCATGTTGAAAAGCGCGGCGGCGTGGTCGGAATCCTCGAACACGTACGAGGCCGTGGCATAAATCGGCACCGCACGGCTGCCGGTGGTGGGGTCCGGCGGTTGGCCTGCATGTAGCGCAAGCGTGTCGAAGCCGGGATAGCGGACGGTCATGCGGATGAGTTTACGCAACGCGCCGCAAAGGCTGCATTGCGAGTTCGTCATGCAGCAGCGGCTGGCGCAGCTGCACCGCCTACGGCGTCGGGCACTAAAGTGCCGACCACTGCGGTACTCACAGCCGCCGCGGCGAAACCGGGCTAAAGCACGGTTTCGCCGACGACCCGGCGTCTGCTCCGCTCCTCGGGCGACGCCTCGAAGGCGGCGCATCTGCGCCAGCCGCTGCTGTCGAGACACTGCCTCGTGCGAGATGTCTTTTCTCTTCCTCCCAATCAGAGACAATGCTCCCCGCGCCAGCGTTTGGCGTAGCGGCGCTGCCTTCGGAGTCGTCGCCCGAGGAGCGGAGCAGGCGCCGGGCTTTCGGCGAAATAGCGCTTTAGCCCTAGTTTCGCCGCCGGCGGCTGCGAGTACCGCAGGGTCGGCACTTTAGTGCCCGACGACTCAGGCAGCGCCGCTACGCCAAACGCTGGCGCGCCGCGAGGCATGCAGCAATTCCACAAATACCACCGCACAGCGTTGCGTAAACTCGTATCGCACTTATGGATACCAGAGCCATTCTTCATTCGCCGATCGAGCCGTACGACCAAGGCATGCTCGCGCTCGACGACCTGCATACGATGTACTGGGAAACATCGGGCAATCCGGCGGGTGTGCCGGTGCTGTTCGTTCATGGCGGCCCCGGCGGCGGGTGTTCGCCGGAGCATCGTCGTTTTTTTGATCCCGAATTTTTTCGTATCGTGCTGTTTGACCAGCGTGGCGCAGGCGCATCGACACCGGTGGGTGAAGTGCTCAGTAACAATACGGTCCAGCTGATTGCCGACATCGAGAAGCTCCGCGCGTATCTCGAAATCGAGCGCTGGCTTATTTTTGGCGGCTCATGGGGCAGCACGCTCGGAATGGCCTACGGCCAGGCGCATCCACACCGCTGTTCCGGATTCGTGTTGCGTGGCATCTTTCTCGGCCGGCAAAGCGAGATCGACTGGTTCTTATATGGGCTGCGCACGATATTTCCGGAAGCGTGGAACCGGTTTGCCGGCATGTTGCCGCCGGCTGAGCGCAAGGATCTGCTGAAAGGCTATCTAAAGCGTCTGTTCGACGCCGATGCGCGCGTGTATTTGCCGTTTGCGCGCGCGTGGAGTGAATACGAAGGTTCGTGCTCGACGTTGTTGCCGAATCCGGAGTTGGTGCGGCACTTTGCCGACGAGGCGCTCGGCCTGGCGCGCATGGAGGCCCATTACTTTGCGCATCAGTGCTTTCTAGCGCCCAATCAGCTGCTTAATAATCTGGACCGCATTCGCCATCTGCCGGCGTCCATCGTGCAGGCGCGCTATGACATGGTGTGCCCGATCGTCAATGCCGACGAGCTGGCGCGCGCCTGGCCTAGCGCGAAGTACACGGTCGTGGCCGACGCCGGCCATTCGGTATGGGAGCCGTCGGTCAGCGCCGCGGTGGTCGCGGAAGTTGACCGCATGAAGCTGCACCTTGCCCGATAGCTCGGCGGGTATGTACTTTTGCGGGTTCGCGTTTTGGCGCTTGTTCGTTCCTGCGCAGCGGGCTACGATCGTTCGCATTACCGCCAATCTCGACAGGAGAACCCATGAAAGTCGCCGACATACTCCGCGTCAAGGGCACTGCGCTTTATACCGTTGCGCCTAATGCGCCGCTCGCCGACGCGGTCAATCTGATGGCCGAACTGGATATCGGCTCGGTGGTCGTAATGGAGTTCGGGGAGCTTGCGGGCATGTTGACGTTCCGCGAGGTGATCAATCGGCTGCACGCCAATGGCGGCGCGATCGGCGACATCGCCACTCGCGCGGCAATGGAACCCTCGCCGCTGACGGTTACTTCCGATACCGACATCATGGAAGTGCGCCGGCTGATGCTGGAGCGGCATGCGCGCTATCTGCCGGTGAGGGACGGCCGCACCTTGGCGGGTGTGATTTCCTTTTACGATGTGGCCAAGGCGGTGCTCGAAGAGCAAAGCTTCGAGAACAAGATGCTGAAGGCGTACATCGGCGACTATCGCGAGCCCGAAGAAGCCCGCAGCTGAGTGGAGCCGCACGGCACAGATCCGCTGACGAAGCCGGAGCCCGGCCGACTTTCCGAAAACTTTCGCATCGCCGTCATCGGGGCGGGAATCGCAGGCCTGTCGTGCGCGCGCGTGCTTACTGCACGCGGCGCCAAGGTGACCGTGTTTGAGCAAGGCCGGCGGCCGGGTGGCCGTGCCGCCACCTTGCGGACCGAGTTCGGCAACTTCGACCACGGCGCGCAATACTTCACCGTGCAAACCCATGCGTTTGAGCGCACCGTCGCGCAGTGGCTGCAAGCCGGCGTCGCCAAGCGCTGGCCGGGCCGCATCATTGCGGTCGAGGGTGCCTCGACCGAAGACAAGACTGCATCGGCGACGCGCTATACCGGCGCCGAAGGCATGATCTCGATTGCGAAGCATCTGTCCGAAGGACTCGATGTTCGCCTTGATACCCGCGTCGGCTCTGTGCTGCAGTCCGGGATGCGATGGTCATTGCTCGACGAAACCGAGCGCTCACCGGCGCCGGGCGGATTCGACGCGATCGTGCTTGCGATGCCGTCGTCGCAGGCCGCCCAGCTGGCGGGTGTTCCTCCCACGCTGGTGCAACATCTACGCATGGTCGAGTGGCGGCCTTGTTGGGCGGCGCTGTTGACGTTGCAGGTGGCCAGCGGCTTTGACTTCGCCGGCGCGTTTGTCAACGACCACGCTGCACTGTCGTGGGTCGCGCGAGAAAATGACGAATCGGGCACTGAGCGGTGGGTGTTGCACGCGACAGCGAATTGGACGGTTTTGCACCTGAACATGCCGAGCGACGATGTGGCGTCGCTGCTGGCGCAGGCTCTGGCCGAGCGGTTTAACTTCGGCTTTCGTCCGGCGTTCGTCGCGGCGCACCGCTGGCTTTATGCGACTCCCGTTCGGCCGCTGCTCGAGCGTTACTTGTGGGATGCGAAATCGCACATCGGCGCAATAGGCGACTGGTGTCAGGGCCCGCGGCTCGAAGGCGCTTTCCTATCCGGGGACGCGCTGGGCGCCGCGATCATGCCTTGAGCTCAAGTTCTGCATCCGCGCTGCTGCGCGAGCGGCGTTTCGCGCCGCTGTTCTGGGTTCAGTTTCTGGGCGCCGCGAACGACAACGTTTTCAAGTTTGCATTCACTTTGCTGGCAACGTATGCGGCGGCCACCTGGGGCGGAGTCGACCCGCGCTACGCCGGATTTTTGATCGGCGCGCTCTTCATTGCACCATTCGTTCTCTTTTCGGCGACCAGCGGGCAACTCGCGGACAAAATGGAGAAGTCCCGACTGATCCGCCGTCTGAAGGATGCCGAGATCGTGGTGATGGCATTGGCGGCTATCGGTTTGACGCTGCAATGGCCCGTGTTGATCTATGTCGCAATGTTCCTGATCGGACTGCAGGCTACGGTGTTCGGGCCGGTCAAGTATTCGTATCTACCGCAGCATCTGGATGCGAGCGAGCTGACGCGCGGCAATGGTCTGATCGAAATGGCAACGTTCATCGCGATCTTGCTCGGCACGATCGCGGCGGGCATGTTGATCAACGCATTCGCAAGCGTCGGCGCGACGGCGGTGGCGGCGGCCGTACTGCTGCTCGCAATCGTTGGCCGAGCGGCAGCGCAGTTGATTCCACATTCGCCCGCTGCCGACGCGACGCTGCAGGTCAACTGGAATGCCTTTTCGGAAACATGGGCCAACCTAAAGATCGCGCGCACCAACCGCACCGTCTTCAACTCGATTCTGGGGATTTCATGGCTATGGTTCTTCGGCTCGATTTTTCTGACCAGCTTTGCGCCTTTCGCGCGCGATGTGCTGGGAGGTAACGAAGCAGTCGTCACCTTTCTCTTGACCACGTTTTCGATCGGTATCGGAGTCGGCGCGCTGCTCACCGATCGCCTGTCCGGCGGCAAGGTGGAGATCGGACTCGTGCCACTGGGTTCGATCGGCATGACCGTCTTCGCCGTCGATTTGTACCTAGCTTCGCGTGGCATCGTGCCCGGCAGCTCCGGCACTGTCGCCGAGTTTCTCGACTTGCCGGGGGCGTGGCGCGTGATCGCCGACCTCGCACTGTTGTCAGCGTTCTCGGGCCTGTACTCGGTCCCGCTGTACGCGTTGATTCAAAGCCGGGCGCCACCGACTCACGTTGCGCGCATCGTCGCTGCCAACAACATCCTGAACGCGCTGTTCATCGTGGTCGCCTCGATCGCTGCGGCAGCGTTGTTAAGCAGTGGACTGACGATTCCCGAGGTTTTCCTGGTCGCGGCGCTGATGAATGCGGCGGTGGCCGCGTACATCTACTTTCTGGTGCCCGAATTTCTGCTGCGCTTTGCCGCCTGGGTCGTCGTGCACGTGTTGTATCGCGTGCGTACGGTCGGCAAGGAGCGGCTGCCCGAAGCGGGTCCGGTCGTGCTGGTATGCAATCACGTCAGCTTTGTCGACGCTATCGTGATCATGGGCGAAAGTCCACGTCCGATCCGCTTTGTGATGGACCATCACATCTTCAAAATTCCAGTGCTTCGCACGTTCTTCAATCAAGTGAAAGCAATTCCGATTGCCTCGGCCAAATATGACCCGAACACGCTGCAGCGTGCCCATCAAAGTATCCAACGAGCCTTGGATGAGGGCGAGATGGTGTGCATCTTCCCGGAGGGTCGGATTACGGATACAGGCGAGCTCTATCCGTTCAAGCAAGGCGTACGACTAATCGTCGAGCGCACGCCGGTGCCGGTCATTCCGATGGCGCTGCGGGGCCTATGGGGTTCGTTCTTTTCACGCTACGGCGGCGAAGCGTTCTCGTTGCCGGTCGATGCAAGATTGCGGCGCGGCTTTCGGTCCAGGCTCGAGCTGGTCATCGGGGAGCCGGTGCCGCCTGAGATCGCCACTCCCGAATTGTTGATGCAGCGCGTTCAGCAACTACGCGGCGCGGAACTATAGGTGCCGACCCATGCGCTCGGCACCGTAGACTTCTGATGCGTCACACCGTCTAAATCATGTCCTCCACATTCGGCCGCGTATTTCAAGTCACCAATTTCGGTGAATCGCATGGACCTGCCATCGGGTGCGTCATCGATGGCTGTCCTCCTGCATTGCCATTGGCCGAAGCTGATATCCAACACGATTTGGATCGCCGTAAGCCCGGGACTTCACGGCACGTCACGCAGCGGCGCGAGACTGATCGTGTCGAAATCCTGTCAGGCGTGTACGAAGGACAGACGACCGGCACTCCGATCGCACTGCTGATTCGCAACGAAGATTCGCGCGAACGAGACTACGAGGATTTGATCGATACGTTTCGACCCGGGCACGCCGACTACACCTACTGGCGCAAGTACGGGTTGCGCGATCCGCGCGGCGGTGGGAGATCCTCGGCCCGCCTTACCGCGCCAATGGTCGCTGCGGGCGCGGTCGCCAAGAAGTGGCTGCATGCGAAGTTCGGAACCGAGGTGCGGGGATACATGCAGCAGCTCGGGGAAATCGAAATTCCGTTTGGTAGCTGGAGCGAGGTCGACACCAATCCGTTCTTTGCACCGAATTCGCAGCTGGTGGCACGACTCGAGAGCTACATGGACGAGCTGCGCAAGAGCGGCGACTCGGTGGGCGCGCGACTGCGCGTGGTTGCGACCAACGTGCCCGCGGGCTTGGGTGCACCGCTGGCTGCGAAGCTTGATGCCGACATTGCGCACGCGATGATGGGAATCAACGCGGTAAAGGGGGTTGAAATTGGCGCCGGATTTGGCTCAGTGCTGCAAAAGGGATCGGAACACGGCGATGAGTTGCTGCCGCAAGGTTTCGCGAGCAACAACGCCGGCGGGATTCTGGGTGGAATATCGACCGGCCAGGACATCGAGGTCTCGATTGCACTGAAGCCGACCTCGAGCATCCGTGTGCCGCGTCGCTCGATTACCCGCAAGGGGGCGGCGACGGTCGTTCAAACGCAGGGCAGGCACGATCCATGCGTGGGCATCCGCGCGACGCCAATAGCCGAGGCGATGCTGGCCCTGGTGCTGATGGACCACGGCTTGCTGCATCGCGCGCAGAACGGTGATGTGTCGCACGAGATGCCCGCGATTGCCGCACGCGCGCCATAGCGCGCGGCGACGTGTGTTGAACGATGCTAGCTCAGGAGCCCTGCTTATGAATTTTTTGCTGCGTGCCGGCGCCATTGCTGCACTTATGTTGGTGCGTCGCGTGTGAAACCGTTCAAACCACCGAAGCGGGTGCGGTCGGAGTGACGCGCGAGCAGCGCGTCAGCTCGGTGGTCAGCGCGAAGGAAGTGGAGCAGGCGTCGGCCAAGGAGTACGCGCAGGTGATGGCCGAAGCTCAGAAAAAGGGGCTTCTTAACCGCAACCCGCAGCAGGTGCAGCGGGTACGCACGATCGCGCAGCGGTTGATACCGCAGACTCGCGTGTTTCGCCAGGACGCTCCCGGATGGGCTTGGGAAACCAACGTACTGACGTCAAAGGACGTCAACGCCTGGGCGATGCCGGGCGGCAAGATGGCCGTGTACACCGGCCTGATCGAGCGCTTGAACGTCACCGACGACGAGCTGGCGGCGGTGATGGGTCATGAAATCGCGCACGCATTGCGCGAGCACGCGCGCGAGCGCATCGCCAATCAGATGACGAGCAGCGCGGTGTCGACGGTCGGTTCCATCGCACTCGAAATATTTACCGGCGTTCGCGTCGATCCTCAACTGGCCGGCAGCGTGGTCGGAGCAGTCGCTTGTGCTGCCGAACAGCCGCCAGAACGAACAGGAAGCCGACGTCATCGGCGTCGAGTTGATGGCGCGCGCCGGGTACGACCCGCGCGCCGTCGCTGAGCCTGTGGCAGAAGATGGGGCAGGTCGCCGGTGGCGGCGGAACGCCCGAATTTCTATCGACGCATCCGAGCGGAGAAACGCGGTTGCGTGAACTGCAGGCCTACGTTGACAAGGTCATGCCGCTGTATCAGGCGGCGAAGCGCTAGGCCACAACGAGTTCTGTGCGCGCGGTCCACTGAGTCGCGCGCGCAAGCGGATGCGGCGCAACGCTTGGTGTCGGCTCGAACTTCAGCGTCAGTGCGGCCTGTTCTTCGGCGCTCATGCGAGAAAACAGAAAGTCGCGCCGGTTGTTCGGGTCATCTGCCAGATATAACTGCGTCGCGAACGCCGAACCCGCCGTTGGTTGAACGCGCACGTGGATGTGCGGCGTTCTGCCCGGATAAGCAATGGGCTTGATCGTTCGGAAGTGAAAGGCACCGGCTGCATCGATACGCGCCACGCCGTAGCCCTGAAAATTGGGATCACGCTCCGCCTCCGCGCCACCGGCCGGGTGGTGATACACCGCGTTGGCGTCGCATTGCCAGATTTCTATGGCTGCATTGGCAAGCGGCTGGCCGCGACGGTCGAGTATGCGTCCCGTCAGATAGATCGGCACGCCTTTGGCCAGCACCTTATCGCCGTCGACGCGCAGCAAGTCCGCGTCGGTCTCAGCCGGCCTTTCGCTCGCGTTACGAGGGTAAAACGGACCCAGGGTCTGCGATGGGCTGACGCGCAGTGCACTCGCAGGCGTCTGCGCAATCGCCAGCGGCGCGAGTACCGTGCCAGCGGCTCCCGCAAGAAAGTGACGACGCTGCAATGTCTTGGCGTTGTTTAGCCTGGCTGTCATCGCATCTCCTTTATTTGCATCGATACGCCAACTTTTGGACTGCATTCTGACTGATGGATTGCCGTGATGTTCCCTCCCTCGATGGCATAATCATTCGAGCATGAATATTGCTCGCACACTGTACGACAAGCTGTGGGACGACCACGTAGTGCACGTCGAAGATGACGGCACTACTGTGCTCTATATCGATCGCCATTTGGTGCACGAAGTGACCAGCCCGCAAGCCTACGAAGGCCTGCGCCTTGCCGGCCGCGCGCCATGGCGTACGAGTTCGATCGTCGCCACTGCCGATCACAACACGCCGACGACCGGGTGGGAGCGAGGGTACGGCGGTATCGACGACCCCGTTTCCAAGGAGCAGATCGTCACGCTCGATTCGAACATTCGCAGCTTCGGTGCCGCCGCCTACTTTCCGTTTCTCGACAAGCGCCAGGGCATCGTGCACGTGATGGGGCCCGAGCAGGGCGCCACATTGCCGGGTATGACGGTGGTGTGCGGCGATTCGCACACCAGCACGCACGGCGCGTTTGGCGCACTGGCGTTCGGCATCGGCACCAGCGAGGTTGAGCACGTATTGGCGACTCAAACGCTGTTGACGAAAAAGGCCGGCAACATGCTGGTCAATGTCGATGGACGCTTGCCGACCGGATGCACCGCGAAAGACATCGTGCTGTCGGTGATCGGCCGCATTGGCACTGCGGGCGGCACTGGCTATGCGATCGAATTCGCGGGCGAGGCGATTGAGGCGTTGTCGATGGAAGGCCGGATGACGGTGTGCAACATGACGATCGAAGCTGGCGCTCGCGCGGGCATGGTCGCCGTCGACGAGAAGACGATCGACTACGTACGTGGCCGTCCGTTTTCTCCATCAGGCGATCAATTTGAACATGCGGCAAAAGTATGGCGCACGTTGCGCTCCGACCCCGGCGCGAGGTTCGACCGCTCGCTCGAACTGCGCGCGGAGGAAATCAAGCCTCAAGTGACCTGGGGCACGTCACCCGAAATGGTGACGACGATCGACGGCTCGGTGCCGGATCCGGAAGCCGAACGCGACCCGGTCAAGCGTGAAGGCATCGAGCGCGCACTTGATTACATGGGTTTGCAACCGAAGACACCGGTGACCGGCATTTTCCTCGACAAGGTGTTCATTGGTTCGTGTACCAACTCGCGCATCGAGGATTTGCGTGAAGCCGCCTGGGTGGTCAAGCGACTCGGCAAACCGGTGGCGCGCAACGTGAAGCTTGCGATGGTCGTGCCGGGTTCGGGATTGGTCAAAGCGCAAGCCGAACGCGAAGGGCTCGATAAGATTTTTCGTGGCGCCGGCTTTGAGTGGCGCGAGCCGGGATGCTCGATGTGTCTGGCGATGAACGCGGATCGCCTCGAGCCTGGCGAGCGTTGCGCATCGACCAGCAACCGTAATTTTGAAGGCCGCCAGGGCGCGGGTGGCCGTACGCATCTGGTTTCGCCGGCGATGGCGGCGGCGGCCGCGATTGAAGGGCACTTCGCAGACGTTCGCCGGTTGACGTGAGGAGGTTGCGATGAAGACGCTGTTGATCATGCTGGCCGCGTTATTTACGCTGTCGGCCTGCAACACGATGGAGGGTTTTGGTAAAGACGTCGAAAAGCTCGGCTCAAAGATCGAGGAAAAAGCGAAGCGCTAGAGCGATGGAGAAGTTCGAAATCCACACCGGATTGGTGGCGCCGCTGCCTCGTGCCAACGTCGATACCGACGCGATCATTCCGAAGCAATTTCTGAAGTCGATCAGGCGGACCGGGTTCGGCCCGAACCTGTTCGATCAGTGGCGCTATCTGGATCGCGGTGAGCCCGGGATGGACAACAGCAAGCGGCCACTGAATCCGGAATTCGTATTGAACCAGCCGCGTTATCAGGGCGCTTCGATCCTGCTGGCGGCAAGGAACTTCGGTTGTGGATCGTCGCGCGAGCACGCGCCCTGGGCGTTGCTGCAATTCGGATTTCGTGCCGTAATCGCACCGAGCTTTGCCGACATTTTTTTTAACAATTGCACGAAGAACGGTTTGTTGCCGGTCGTGCTGCCACAGGGAGTTGTCGATCGCCTGTTCGACGAGGTGGCGGCACACATTAACTACCGTCTGACGGTCGACCTGCCGCGCCAACGGGTGGTCGAGCCCGACGGCACCGAGCATCCATTCGAAGTCGCACCGTTTCGCAAGCATTGCCTGCTGAATGGATTCGACGATATCGAATTGACGCTGCGGCACAAGGACAAGATCGCGGCGTTCGAAAAGAAACGCCTGACCGAGCAGCCCTGGCTCGCGAAGACGAGCTAGTCGCCACCGATGCACATCGCAGTGTTGCCGGGCGATGGCGTCGGCAAGGAAGTCGTTGCCGAAGCGGTGCGCGTGCTTGAAGCACTCGACGAGCGGTTCGAGTTCGAATTCGCCGACGTCGGCGGCACCGCCTACGAGAAACACGGTCATCCGTTGCCGGACACAACGCTAAGGCTGGCGCGGTCCGCTGCGGCGATTCTGTTTGGCGCCGTTGGCGACTCGAAATACGACTCGCTCGAGCCTCATCTGCGGCCGGAGCAGGCGATCCTTGGCTTGCGCAAAGCATTGCGGCTGTTCGCCAATTTTCGTCCGGCGATTTGCTATGCCGAATTGACCCAAGCTTCGAGCTTGAAGCCTGAGTTGATTTCCGGTTTGGATCTGCTGATTGTGCGCGAACTCACCGGGGACATCTATTTCGGTCAACCAAGGGGCCGGCGCGATTCGCCCGATGGATCATTCGCCGGTGCGCCGGAAGCGTTCGACACGATGCGATACAGCAAGCCGGAAATCGAGCGTATCGCGCGTACCGCGTTCGATGCCGCAAGAAAGCGCAAGCGCAAGGTGACCAGCGTCGACAAGGCCAACGTACTGGCAACGTCGCAATTCTGGAGAGAGGTTGTCGGCGAAGTTCACGCCGGTTACGCGGACGTCGCACTCGACCACATGTACGTCGACAACGCCGCGATGCAGCTAGTGAAAGCGCCGAAGAGCTTCGACGTGATCGTTACGGGCAACCTGTTCGGCGACATACTGTCGGACGAAGCGGCGATGCTGACTGGCTCGATCGGCATGTTGCCGTCGGCGTCGCTAAACGACAGTGGCCAGGGTTTGTACGAGCCGTCGCACGGCAGCGCGCCCGACATCGCCGGAAAGGGGATTGCCAATCCGCTGGCGACGATCCTGTCGGCGGCAATGATGCTGCGCCATTCGTTGAACCGCACCGAACAAGCGGAACGCGTCGAGACGGCGGTCAAGCGCGCGTTGGCCGCCGGCGCGCGCACATCGGATATCTGGAGTGAAGGCACGCGCAAAGTCGGCACGCGCGAGATGGGCGACGCGGTGATCGCCGCTTTAAATTAGAGGCATGAATAGAGAGAAGGGGAACATGAAGGTCGGAATCGTCGGCTGGCGCGGCATGGTGGGCTCGGTGTTGATGCAGCGTATGAGTGCAGAAAAGGACTTCGAGTTGTTCGACTCGGTGTTCTTCAGCACGTCCAACGCTGGCGGAGACGCGCCGAAGGTTGCGCGTGCCGAACGTAAGCTGAAGGATGCGAGTGACGTCAAAGCGCTCGCCGCGTGCGACACGATCGTCACCGCACAGGGCGGCGACTACACCAACGACGTGTTTCCGAAATTGCGCGCGGCGGGCTGGAGCGGCTATTGGATCGATGCCGCCTCGGCACTGCGCATGAGCGACGACGCGGTCATCATTCTTGACCCGGTGAATCTTCCGGTGATCAAAGACGCGCTCGCTCGCGGCGTCAAAGACTACATCGGCAGCAACTGCACGGTGGGCTTGATGCTGATGGCGCTCGACGGCCTGTTGAAGGCGGACTTGATCGAGTGGGTGACGGCGATGACGTATCAGGCTGCGTCCGGTGCCGGTGCGCCGCAGATGCGCGAGCTGATCGAACAAATGGGGCATTTGCATGCGGCTGCGCGCGATTCGCTGTCCGATCCGGCGTCGGCGATTCTTGAAATCGATCATGCGGTATCTATGGAATTGCTTTCTGATCGACTTCCGGTACGCAGCATCGGCGCTCCGCTCGCAGGCAGCCTGATACCGTGGATTCACGACGATCTCGGCAACGGCGTCAGCCGCGAGGAGTGGAAGGCAGGCGCCGAAGCCAACAAGATTCTTGGCCGGCCAACGATGGGCGAACCGGGATCGTTGGTCGTTGACGGACTGTGCGTACGGATCGGTGCGATGCGGTGTCACAGCCAGGCGTTGACGATCAAGTTGCGCACTGATCTGCCATTGTCTGAGATCGAAAGAATCCTGGACGATGCAAACGAATGGGTCACCGTGATTCCCAACAATCGCGAAGACAGCATTCGTGAACTGTCGCCTGCGAAGGTCAGTGGCACGATGAGCATTCCGATCGGACGGTTGCGGAAACTCGCAATGGGACCCGAATACATCACTGCGTTTACGGTCGGCGATCAGTTGCTGTGGGGTGCGGCAGAACCATTGCGCCGCATGTTGCGACTGTTGTTGAACAAGCTCTAGTCACCGTCTGCCACTCCATTTCTACCGTCCGTATTTCTCACATAAAGGCGTGAGTTACGGCTATTTCTAAGCTTGCGACGGTAAGTCCATGATGTTATGTTCGAAAAACGTTGCATCCCTTCAGGGGGCGGAATGCCATCCCACAACAAATTCGCGCGCGCGCCTCTCTGGTGCGCGCTTTCACTTGCATTTGGTCTAGCAGTCATCAGCCCGCAGGTTGATGCCGCCGGGCTGGGGCGCCTGAACGTTACCTCGGGGCTTGGACAGCCCTTAAGGGCAGAGCTCGAGGTCACTTCAGTCGGCCGCGATGAGCTGCCGACGTTGCAGGTGAGAATGGCCCCGCTGGCTGCGTTTCGAGCGGCCAATCTCGATTTCAATCCCGCGCTGACGAGTCTGCGGTTTACGCTGGACAAACGTCCGGACGGCGGCTACGTCGTGCGTATCACTTCGGCGCAGCCGGTCAACGAGCCCTACCTTGACATGATGGTCGAGCTGACATGGGCCACCGGCCGCGTGATTCGTGAATACACGGTGTTGTTGGACCCGCCTTCGTTGCGTGCAGAAGCTCCAGTTGTGCCCCCGGTGGCGGCCGCACCGACACCGAGCGCGCCCTTGGCTACCTTTCCGCCGGGACGCGGCCGTCGGCCGCCCCGTCTGAGCCGACTGCTCCTAGTGCAGCTTCGACCCCGCCTGCGGCGCCCGCAACTTCGACGCGGCCCGCGGCAACGCCGCGCGCAACTTCACCGAGCGAGGGGTCTTACGTCGTCAAATCTGGTGACACACTCGGCGCGATTGCCGGACGTACCAAGCCGGCCTCGGTATCGCTCGACCAGATGTTGGTTGCGCTGTTGCGCGCCAATCCAGACGCGTTCGTGGCCAAGAACATGAACCGGTTAAAAGCCGGCGCGACGCTGACGATTCCATCTGAGTCTGAGGCAGCCGCGCTGGAACAACGCGATGCGCGCCGCGAAGTCGTGGCGCAGAGTGCTGATTTTGCTCAATATAAGAGCCGTCTGGCGCAGGCCGCAGGGTCAGCGCCGGTCGTCGCGGCCGCGCCACCAGCGGCTGCCGGCTCAGGCCGCGTGACCACGCGTGTGCAGGATAAGGCTGCTCCAGCAGTGCCTAAGGGTGATCAGCTGAAGATCGCTCGCGCCGAGCAGAAGTCGGCCGCCGCGAGTGCCGCGGCAGCGAAGGCGGACGAGGAGGCAGCCAAGGCTCGTGCGATACGTGAAGAGCAGGACCGCGCAGCCCAGCTAAAGAGAACTAACGACGCAATCCAAAAGGCGCTTCAGGTTCAGAGCAAGGCAGGAGCTGCGGCACAGAAACAGGCCGAAAAGGGCTCACCCGCGACCACTGCCGCTGCCCCCGTGACTCCGCCACCCGTGGCGGTCGCGCCGCCGGCGCCGATGCCCGCCCCGACACCCACGCCACCAGCGGTGGCGCCGGGCGCGACAACGGCGGCGCCAGCGCCCGTGGCACCGGTCTCGCCGCCGGGCGTGCCTCCCGTTGCGCCGACGCCGGTCGACAGCAGCAAGTCGGCACCGACCGCGGCAGCGCCTGCGGCAGCGACAACGCCTGCGGCAGCGACAACGCCCGCCCCGGCAGTGACACCCGCACCGGCGCCCGTGAAAAAGGCCGCACCTCCGCCGCTCCACCGCGTGAGGAGCCGGGCTTCTTCTCGGACCTGCTCGGCAACACGACGACGCTGCTCGGCTTGATCGGCATCGTCGCCCTGCTCGCCGCGTTGTTCGGCTGGAGTTGGTATCGCAAGCGCAAGGCCGAAAGTTCCGATCGCTTTAAAGAGACCGGCGAAGGTACGCAGGCGAATTCGCTCTTCGGCGCCACTGGCGGCCAAAGCGTCGACACAGGCACCAGCACGTTCAACTCGAGCTTTATTCCGGCTGCATCGCAACTCGACTCAAACGAGGTCGATCCCGTTGCCGAAGCGGATGTCTATATAGCGTATGGCCGCGAGGAACAGGCTGAAGACATTTTGAAGGAAGCGCTGCGCCTACAGCCCGACCGCCACGTAGTGCGGGTCAAGCTGATGGAGATCTACGCGCGGCGCGGCGACAAGACGTCGTTCATGGCCGTGGCCGAAGAGCTACGCGATCGCACCGGCGCCACCGGCGAGGATTGGGAGCGCGGAGTCAAGCTCGGTCGTACCGTGGATCCCGCGCATCCGATGTTCGCCGGCGCGGTCGTTAGTGCGTCGCTGGGCGAGACAACGCGCGGCCCGACGACTGGCTTTCGCCTTGATCCGAACACGCGTAGCCGCCCATCGACGTTGGGTGGCGGCGCGACCGGAGGGCTTGACCTCGGTGGGTTGACGGGCGCCGGCAGTTCCGTGATGAGTCGCGATACGAGTTTGAGCGTGCCGCCGTTGACGCAGATGGTCGTTGACACGCGCATGGGCGACAGCAAGATGCAGGTCGAGACCAAAATGCCGGCGGACACTAAGTTTTCCGGTCCAAACACAACCTCGGCGCCCACGACGCAGTTCAAAGCGACGTTGCCGGCAGCTGAGGCCGCTCAGGGCAACGGGGCGGCCGCCACGGGTGCTGCCAGCGACTTTGGCTCGCTCGACTTCGATCTTGGTCCGACCAAGATGGGCAACCTCGACGTGTCGACGCGGATGCCGGAAGTCGAATCGACTCCGACACGCCCAGCTGAAGTCTTTGCACCGACTACGCCGCAGCGAGCCGAGCCGCCGGCGGTGTCCGATATGGACTTCGCGTTGCCGAAGGAAAAATATGTGGCAATGGCGCCAACCGCCACCGGTGTCGGCGCGATTCCGGATCTGGATTTGAACATTCCGCCGCCGACTCGGATGCCGGTACCGCCGACGACTCGGATGCCGGTCGCTCCCTCTGCAATGATGGAAGAAGCGCTGTCGCGCCCAACCGTTATCGGAGTGAAGACCGCAGCGGCTGTCGGCAGCTTGCCGGACGAACAAGCCGCGCGGCTGACTGCCAATACGGATCAGGCCACCGTTCCGCTGATCGACTTTGACTTATCTGCCGTCAGTCTCGACGCAGCCACGAAGCGCGGTGAAACCGAGCCGGGTAGTGCGCTGGCGCAGCAAATGGCAACCAAGCTCGATCTCGCGCGCGGCTATATCGATCTGGGCGTCAAAGACGGTGCGCGTGAATTGCTGGATGAAGTGATGCGCGACGGCACGCGTGAGCAACGGCAGGCTGCGGTCGACCTGATCAAGCAGATCGAAAGCTAGAACGGGGCCGGCAACGCCGGCCCCGTGTGTTCCGATGCGCATCGCGCTCGGTATCGAGTATGACGGCGCGGCGTTTACCGGTTGGCAAACTCAAACCGGTGGACGTGGCGTGCAAGACGCGCTCGAAAACGCGCTGGCGCAGGTCGCCGGAGCCACGACGGCCACCATCTGCGCAGGCCGCACCGACAGCGGCGTTCACGCCCTCGACCAGGTGGTCCACTTCGATACCGAGGCCGGGCGACCCATAACGGCGTGGGTGCGCGGTGTTAACCGGTTTCTCCCAGCGTCAATTGCAGTGCAGTGGGCGCGACCGGTGGGTCAAGACTTTCACGCTCGCTACGGCGCGCGCCGCCGTCGGTACGACTACTGGATCTTGAACGCGCCGATGCGCTCGCCGCTCGCGCATGCACGCGCAGGCTGGGTTTTCCGTCCGCTCGAGGAGGGCGCGATGCGGCAAGCGGCGACGCATCTGATCGGCCGCCATGATTTCACGTCGTTCCGCTCGGCGGAATGTCAGGCGGCCACTCCGGTGCGAGATATTGAAGAGTTGCGCGTTGATCGAAGCGGACCTCTGGTTCGCATCAGCGTCACCGCGAACGCTTTCTTGCATCACATGGTGCGCAATATCGTAGGAGCACTCGTCTACGTCGGCGTCGGCAGGCGGCCGCACGATTGGATCAGAGACGTGCTGCATGCGCGCGATCGGGCTGCGGGTGCGCCCACGTTTTCCGCAGCGGGGTTGTATCTTGCAAGGGTCGAGTACGATCCTGCGTTGGGCCTACCGGCTCCGGCGGAACGTGCGTTGTGGATTGATGCGTACACGAATCAAGATTTGCGGGCTAACGCGCGAGGCTGATGTGGCCGCTGCCGTTGCGGCCGGCGCCGACGCGATCGGGTTCGTTTGCTACCCGAAAAGCCCGCGTTACGTTGCACCTATTCGGCTGCGCGCGTTGAGTCGTGAGCTTGGCGTGTTCGCGGCTCCGGTGTTGCTGTTTGTCAATGCCGCTTCCGACTTGGTCGAGGGCGCGCTTGAAATGATGCCCAATGCGTGGCTGCAATTTCATGGCGACGAACACGAACCCGCGTGCAACCGATACCAGCGCCCGTACATCCGGTCGGTGCCGATGACGGACGGCACTGATCTGACTCGTGTCGAAAGTGAATTCACTTCGGCTGCCGCGTTGCTGGTCGATGCGCCGACCGACGACTTCGGCGGCAGCGGAAACACGTTCAACTGGTCGCGCTTGCCGAAGCAGCGCGCGAAGCCATTGGTTCTGGCCGGAGGGTTGAACGCCGATAACGTCGGCGCCGCAATCGCCGAAGTGCATCCGTACGCAGTCGACGTCAGCAGTGGGGTCGAACAGCAACCGGGCAGAAAGAGCACGGCGAAGATCGAGGCGTTTATCGCGGCGGTTCGGCGCGCCGATCAACGCGCATGAAGCCGTACGACCTCCCGGACTCGCAAGGCCATTTCGGCCCGTACGGCGGAATTTTTGTTGCCGAGACGCTGATGCACGCGCTCGACGAGTTGCGCTCGGCGTATTTGAAGTATCAGCATGATCCCGATTTCGTCGCCGAATTTCAGCGTGAGCTGAAGCACTTCGTCGGTCGGCCGAGCCCGATTTATCACGCCCAGCGCTGGTCCGAACTGCTCGGCGGCGCGCAGATCTATTTGAAGCGCGAAGACTTGAATCACACCGGCGCGCACAAGATCAACAACACCGTCGGGCAAGCGCTGCTTGCCAAACGAATGGGCAAACCGCGCGTGATCGCGGAAACCGGCGCCGGGCAACACGGTGTGGCCACCGCGACCGTCGCGGCGCGCTACGCGATGGAATGCGTGGTTTATATGGGCGAGGAAGACATGGCGCGGCAGGCGGCCAATGTCTATCGCATGAAGCTTCTGGGCGCGCGGGTCGTGCCTGTCGGCAGCGGCAGCCGCACCCTGAAAGACGCGTTGAATGAAGCGATGCGCGACTGGGTCACCAACGTCGAAAATACTTTCTACATCATCGGTACGGTGGCCGGCCCGCACCCGTACCCGATGATGGTGCGCGATTTCAACTCGGTCGTCGGCAAGGAGTGCATCGAGCAGATGCCTGAGATCGCCGGACGTCAGCCGGATGCGGTGATCGCGTGCGTCGGTGGCGGCAGCAATGCGATGGGAATTTTTTACGACTACATTGCGCACAAGGATGTGAAGTTGATCGGCGTCGAGGCCGCCGGCGAAGGCCTTGCCAGCATGCGCCATGCGGCGAGCCTGCAGCGCGGGGTTCCCGGCGTGTTGCACGGCAATCGCACGTATCTGCTGCAAAACGACGACGGCCAGATCATGGAGACGCATTCGGTCAGCGCCGGGCTCGACTATCCCGGTGTCGGTCCCGAGCACGCGTGGCTGAAGGACGAGGGCCGCGCCGAATACGTCGGCGCCACCGATGAAGAAGCGTTGCAAGCGTTCCACGATTGCTGCCGAATTGAAGGAATCATTCCGGCGCTCGAATCGAGTCACGCGCTCGCGCATGCGGGCAAGCTCGCGCCGACGCTACCGAAGGATTCGATTCTGCTGGTCAATCTCTCGGGTCGTGGCGACAAAGACTTGCATATCGTCGCCGACCGTCAGGGCCTGAAGTTCTGATGTCGCGCATTGCGGGCCGCTTTGCTGAACTGCGCGCTCACGGTCGTAAGGGCCTGATTCCGTACATCTGCGCCGGCGATCCGTCACGTGCATCAACCGTGCCGTTGATGCACGCGCTGGTGCGCGTGGGAGCCGACGTGATCGAACTCGGCGTTCCGTTTTCGGATCCGATGGCCGACGGTCCGGTGATTCAGCGCGCAGCGGAACGCGCGATACGTAACGGCGTCGGTCTTAAGGACACTGTCGCCATCGTGGCAGAGTTTCGTAAAGCGGATGCGGTCACGCCGGTCGTGCTGATGGGATATGCCAATCCGATCGAGCGCATGGGGCGCACTGAATTTGCGCGCGCGGCGCAAGCAGCAGGGGTCGACGGTGTGCTCGTGGTCGACTATCCGCCGGAGGAAGCGGTTGAGTCTTCGACGCAATTGAAGGCCGCTGGCATTGACCCGATCTTTCTGCTTACGCCTACGACAACCGACGAGCGAATAGCGGCGATCGCCGAGCAGGCGGCGGGCTTTCTGTATTACGTCAGCTTGAAGGGGATCACCGGTGCCGGGCATCTTGATGTGGCTGCCGTCGCGTCGCGCCTTCCGGTAATTCGGCGCTATAGCGGCCTGCCGGTAGGAGTCGGCTTTGGCATTCGCGACGCTGCAAGTGCGCAGGCGGTCGCGCGGAGTGGCCGATGCGGTCGTGATTGGTTCTCGCATTATTCAGGAAATGGAAGCTGCTTCGAACGGTCGTGCGGTACAGGCCGCCGAACGATTCATCGGCAACATTCGCATCGCGCTCGACAATCCGCAGGTCGTACGTGCCGCTTAAGGACAATCGATGAGCTGGATCGACAAAATTTTGCCCCCGCGCATCAAGCGCGAAGAAGGCGCCGCGCGCAAGACGGTGCCGGAAGGCTTGTGGACCAAGTGTCCCGGCTGCGAGGCCGTGCTGTACACAGCCGAGCTGCAAAAGACGTTGTTCGTCTGCCCGAAGTGCGATCAACACATGCGCATCGGCGCCCGCGCGAGGCTTGATGCGCTGCTTGACGCCGAAGGGCGTTACGAAATCGGCCAGGAAATCCTGCCAGTCGACGCACTGAAGTTTCGCGATAGCCGCAAGTATCCGGAGCGCCTGCAGCAGGCGATGGAAGACACCGGCGAAACGGATGCGCTGATCGTCGTCGGCGGTTCGATTCGGGCGCTGCCCGTCGTGACGGCGTGTTTCGAGTTCGACTTTATGGGTGGCTCAATGGGCTCGGTGGTCGGGGAGCGTTTCGTACTCGGCGTTCAGACCGCTATCGAGCAGAAAGTGCCGTTCATTTGCATCACGTCAACCGGTGGCGCGCGCATGCAGGAAGGGTTGCTGTCACTGTTGCAGATGGCCAAGACCACAGCGATGATCGCGCGGCTTGCCGACGCGAAGCTGCCGTTCATCAGCGTACTGACTGATCCGACAATGGGCGGCGTGTCGGCCAGCTTTGCCTTTATGGGTGACGTCGTGATGGCCGAACCAAAAGCTCTGATCGGCTTCGCCGGTCCGCGGGTCATCGAGCAAACTGTGCGCGAAACGTTGCCTGAAGGCTTTCAGCGCTCCGAGTTTTTGCTGACCAAGGGTGCGATCGACATGATCGTCGATCGGCGTCAGATGCGCGATGAGATCGCGCAGTTACTCGCGTTGTTGCTGAAGCAGCCGGCGGAGGCATTGAGTTAGACGTTCAGGGGACGCCGGCCGCTTTCGCGTCCGGCGACGAAAACTTTGTCGGAAAGTCTGTTTGCCTGGCTCGATCGCATCGAGCGGCTGCACGCCAAGCCGATCGATCTGGGTCTCGATCGCGTGCGTGCCGTTGCGAATCGATTCGACCTGCGGCTTGACGTTCCGACCATCGTCGTCGGCGGCACCAACGGCAAGGGCTCGACGTGCGCGATGCTCGATGCGATGCTGCGCGCCGCCGGCTATCGCGTCGGGTTGTACACATCGCCGCATCTGTTGCGGTTCAACGAACGCGCCCGAATCGATGGGGCCGATGCCAGCGATGACGCGCTGATCGCTCAGTTCGAAGCAGTCGAGGCAGCGCGAGGCGACATTACCCTCACGTACTTTGAGTTCACGACGTTGGCGATTTTGCGACTGTTTTCGCACGCGAAACTGGACGCTGCCGTGCTCGAGGTCGGTCTTGGGGGCCGGCTCGACGCGGTCAACATTGTCGATGCCGATGCTTCGATCGTCACGTCGGTGGCGATCGATCACGTGGATTACTTGGGGACGACGCGCGAGCTGATCGGCGCCGAAAAGGCGCACATTTATCGTCGAGGCAAGCCAGCGATTTGCAGCGACCCGCAACCTTCACAGTCATTGCTCGATTACGCGCACACGATCGGCGCCGACCTGTGGCGCTTCGGCCACGATTTCAACTACCAAGGCGACCGTCAGCAGTGGGCGTATGCCGGCCGCCAAGTGCGCCGTGCCAGTTTGCCCTATCCCGCGTTGCGCGGTGCCAATCAACTGCTGAACGCCTCGGGCGCATTAGCCGCGCTCGAAGCATTGGGACCTCAACTGCCGGTTTCGCAACAGGCGGTGCGGCAAGGATTGTTGACCGTGCATCTTCCAGCGCGGTTTCAGGTGCTGCCCGGGAAGCCCGCCATCGTGCTTGATGTCGCCCACAATCCACACGCGGCGGCCGTTCTTGCGCAGAACCTTGACATGATGGGCTTTTACCCGAGAACGCATGCGCTGTTCGGAATGCTGCGGGACAAAGACATCGCGGGCGTAGTCGATAGAGTGCGCGACAAAATCGATCACTGGCATGTCGCTCCGACGCCGGGCGCGCGCGGCACAACTGCTGCTGACATCGCGCATTACATCAGGGCGATTCCGGGCGCCTTGGTGACCGAGTACCCAAGTTTCGCAGCAGCATTCGCGTCTGCGCGCGAACAAGCAACACCCGATGATAGAATTTTGACGTTCGGCTCTTTTCTTTCTGTCGCTGAAGTGCTGCGCGCCATCGGCGAAATGAACAAGCCGAACGAAACCAAGGCTTCGCACGCATACCGGCTTGTCGGATAGGTTCCAATGCCTCTGGTTTTCTGGCGCCGTAAAAACAGCGCAGTCCGAACGACGCAGAAGCGCGCGTCTTCGACACATTCCGTCGGTGAAACCGCGGGCCGGGTTGAGCCCGCCGAGATCGTGCGCATACGTGCACGGCGCAGACTGATTGGCGCGGCCGCCTTGCTGCTAACGGTGGCGATTGTGGTTCCGATGGTGCTCGACCCAGAGCCCAAACCCGCGTCCGACAATATCGCGATCGATATCCCCAGCGAGAAAACACCCTTTGCGCCTCGGCTGACGCTGCCGCCAGTGCCGTCGCCGGAGAGCGTTCCGCTCGCCCCTCCACCCGAGGTCGCGCCGCCGGCCGAAAAAGTCGAGGAGGTGCCCGCGAAAGCCGTCAATGGCAAGAAGGTCGAAGAGCAGCGAGCACGAGCGTTGCTTGAAGGCAAATCGAAGGCATCCTCGACAGGGGTAGGCGACAAGACCGCCAGATTTGCAGTACAGGCGGCCGCTCCTGCGAGCGAAACAGCGGCGCGGGAGCTTGCGGAGCGGCTGAAAAAGTCAGGACTTGCCCCATATACCGAGAAGGTGGAAACCAAACAGGGGGCGCGCTATCGCGTGCGGCTGGGCCCCTATGCATCGCGCGATGAGGCCGACGATGTGCGGACCCGCTTGAAGGCACAGGGCATCAGCGCGGACTTGATTACTCTTTGACGGCCTATTGCATCGATGCCAACCTGCGTACGATCGCATCGCGACAGCGCGAGGAGACACTCGATGTGCGGCATAGTCGGTGTAGTAGCAACCGGCCCGGTCAATCAGCTGCTCTACGACTCGCTGCAACTGTTGCAGCATCGCGGCCAGGATGCGGCAGGTATTGCAACCGGCTCAGGCAGTACGTTTTCGATGTGGAAGGGCAGCGGCATGGTGCGGGAAATCTTCCGCACTCGAAACATGCGCAACCTGACGGGCAATGTTGGCATTGCTCACGTGCGTTACCCGACCGCTGGTTCGGCCTTTAGCGTTGAAGAAGCGCAGCCGTTCTACGTCAATGCGCCATTCGGCATCACGCTGGGGCACAACGGCAATCTGACCAACGCGGAACAGCTGAAGAGCGAAATGTTCCGCATCGATCGCCGCCACATCAACACCAATTCGGACTCGGAGATCCTGTTGAACGTGCTAGCGCACGAGCTGCAGGAGGGAACGACTAGCTACACGCTTGATCCGGCAACGATATTTCGCGCGGTGGCGGCGCTGCATCGACGCGTGCGCGGTGCATACGCGTGCGTTGCGCATATCGCCGATCACGGCATCGTCGCGTTTCGCGACCCGTACGGAATCCGCCCGCTGGTATACGGCGTCAACGAGACCGACGCCGGTACGGAGTATCTAGTGGCAAGCGAGTCGGTCGCCCTCGAAGGACTGGGGTTCAAGTTCGTGCGCGACGTCGCGCCGGGCGAGGCGGTCTTCATCGATATCGACGGCAACTTTTATTCGCAGCAGTGCGCCGAGACCCCGACGCTGAATCCGTGCATCTTCGAGTACGTTTACTTTGCACGTCCCGACTCGGTAATGAACGGAGTTAGCGTATACAGCTCACGTCTGAAAATGGGCGAATACCTGGCAGAGAAGATCCGCAAACAGGTTCGCACCGGTGCCATCGACGTTGTGATGCCGATTCCCGACACTTCGCGGCCGGCAGCGATGCAGCTTTCGGCCAGGCTCGGGTTAGAGTTTCGTGAGGGCTTTTTCAAGAATCGTTACGTCGGGCGCACGTTCATCATGCCCGGCCAGGCAGTGCGTAAACGAAGCGTTCGACAAAAGTTGAGCGCGTTGCCTACCGAGTTCAAGGGCAAGAATGTTTTGCTGGTCGACGACTCGATCGTGCGCGGAACCACATCGCGCGAGATTGTCAACATGGCGCGGGAAGCAGGCGCCAACAAGGTGATCTTCGCGTCAGCGGCACCGCCGGTGCGTTACCCGAATGTCTATGGCATCGACATGCCGACGCGCAGCGAGCTGATCGCGCACGGGCGTTCCGACGAAGAAATCCAGCGTTTGATAGAGGCCGACGGGCTCGTGTATCAGGACATCGACGCGATGAAGCGCTCGGTCTCTGAACTCGGTCCGCACCTGACCAGCTTCGAAGCGAGTTGCTTCGATGGAGTCTATGTCACCGGCGATGTGACGCCGGATTATCTGGACCGCCTGGAGACCGCACGCGAGCTCGCTGCCATCGCTGAGAGCGATCCGTACTCGCAGCTAAATCTGAACCTAGCCCAAGCCGACTGATGTAGGTATCATTCGCAAACGCGCCGATTTGAATCAGCTTGCGGGCGCTTAACAAATACGGCTAAAGCGATGGAGGCTTAAGTTGTAATGAGCCCGCCGAGCTGATTCAACAACCAGTGAGGCGGGTTTTTTATGTCCGAGCGAATCGACGAGTTATCCGGTTTTGAAACGCGCGCTGTACGCGCCGGCACCGAACGGTCGCAGTTCAACGAGCACAGCGAAGCGCTGTTTCTGACATCAAGCTTCGTTTTCGACAACGCCGCGCAGGCGGCCGCGCGTTTTTCGGGTGCCGAAGCCGGCAACGTCTACTCGCGCTTTACCAATCCGACGGTGACGATGTTCGAGCAGCGCCTGGCATCGCTTGAAGGCGCCGAGGACTGCCTCGCAACAGCCTCCGGCATGGCGGCGATCATGGCAACGTGCCTCGCGGCATTGCGCGCAGGCGATCACGTGGTCTGCGCCGCCAATGTATTCGGCGCAACGATCCAGCTTTTCTCCAATGTGCTGTCTCGATTCGATATCGCGGTCAGCTATGTCGATGCGAAAGACATTGAAGCGTGGCGCGCGGCCGCGACTCCGCGCACGCGCCTGCTTTATGCCGAAACGCCGTCGAATCCGCTGATGGAACTCGTCGACCTGGTCGAGTTCGGCAAGCTTGGAAGAACTCTTGGCGCCGTCTCGGTTGTCGACAATTGTTTTTGCACGCCCGCGCTGCAACGACCGTTCGAGTTTGGTGTCGACGTGGTGATTCACTCGGCAACGAAGTATCTCGATGGGCAGGGCCGAGTACTCGGCGGTGCCGTACTCGGCTCAAAGGCGTTTATTCGCGATCAATTGTTACCGGTGCTTCGGGCGAGTGGCCCGAGCCTGTCGCCTTTTAACGCATGGGTATTGCTAAAAGGACTTGAAACCCTTGCGATACGCATGCGCGCGCAGAGCGACTCCGCACAGGATCTGGCGGAATGGCTCGAGCGTCGGCCCGAGGTGGCCCGCGTGTACTTCCCGGGCTTGGAATCGCATCCGCAGGCGGCCTTGGCCCGAAAGCAGCAATCACAGGCCGGCGCGGTTGTCGCGTTCGAAGTCAAGGCAGACGCGCCACTACAACGCGAGCTCGCGTGGCGTGTCATTGATTCGGTCCGCATGATGTCGATTACCGCCAATCTCGGCGATACGCGATCGACGATCACACATCCGGCCACGACGACGCACGGCCGACTTGCCCAGGCCGATCGCGAGCGCGCCGGCATCGGCGAGGCGCTGATTCGGATCGCAGTGGGTCTGGAATCGAGCGCGGACCTGAAGCGCGATCTTGCACAGGCCTTTGCTCGCTGTTCCCGTTAGCTTGTTCGGGCGAGGCAAGCTAGGACGTACAGCGGATCAAAAGGCGTTGTTCGTTCACTGACAATCGGTGCGCGTCGCTGCGGCCTTCACGGCGCGCAGGTCTGCTTGCGAACCGGAGTGAACGAGGATGTTGAGCAAGGTAAGAATCATAGGATTTGCGCTGGCGATGTTGACCTCGCCGTTGGTGCTCGCGCAAAGCTTTACCGCCGGCGCAACGCTCTTTGCAAACAATGGCTGTGACGGCTGTCACGAGTATCTCGGCGCTACGGGCCTGCAAGCTATTCGTGACCAGATCGCGCAGCGAACGACGCCGGTACCGGGGCTTAACTACTCGAAATCTTTGATGGCGCTGACTGCGGCGCTGGCAGGCACCGATCTCGACAACGACCTTACCGGAATGGACATGCTGCTGTTCATGTTTACCGCTGCGGAGAGAGCGGACCTGGCAACCTACATCGCCAACTTGCCGAATCCAACGCCGATACTCACTCACGCTTCCCTTCCCGGGACCCGTCTTTCCGCCGACGGCAGTGGGAGCCTCCGTGACACAGACGGTCACGGTCACCAATAGTGGGACCGCTCCGCTCACTTTCGCAACGAATGGAGCTGCCACAATCGCTAGCGGCCCGTTCTCAGCTGACTTCGTCGTGAGCGCATCACAGGCGGGATCGTTCTGCCAGGGTGTGACTCTTCAGCCCAACGCCGGTAGTTGCACGGTTGCCGTCCAATTCAGCCCGCAAGCCGGCGCGTCCTTCGCGCGCAGCGCGTCGCTGGCGCTCGTGACAACGACCGCCCCCAACACAACGTTGGTGTCGATGTCGGGCAGCTTGCCAGGGGCACCACCTCCCGGCACACCCACGGGCACGCCACCCGCGACGCAGCCACCCACAGGCTCGGCGAATTCACCTTCCAGCGGTGGCGGGGCACTGCCGTGGCAGATCGCGGGTCTGCTGCTGCTGGCGCTGATTCCTCGTCGGCGCCCGTAACGCCCGGGTTTGGCAAAGCGCCACGGCGCTCCGGCGCCTCGCGTCGCGTTTTGCGCGAAACCTCTTGCGATTGACCCGAGGACCAGGAAACTTCTACAATTCCCGACTAATTTCATCGGGAATTTTTGGGACTCACCCGAGTCTTAGAAGAAGCCTGAAATTCGGACCAGCACGCATGAGACTTACTACCAGGGGTCGGTTTGCCGTTACTGCCATGATCGATGTGGCAATGCGGCAGCACGAGGGACCCGTCACCTTGGCCGGCATCAGCGAGCGGCAGCGGATCTCGCTTTCGTATCTGGAACAGTTGTTCGGCAAACTGCGCCGGCGGCGCTTGGTATCCAGCACGCGCGGGCCGGGTGGCGGCTACCAGCTTGACCGACCGATGAATCAGACGACCGTGTCAGACATCATTTTCGCGGTCGACGAGCCGCTCGATGCCACGCAATGCGGCGGCAAGGAAAACTGCCACGATGACCAGCGTTGCATGACGCACGACCTGTGGGCGAATCTGAATGTCCGGATGCTCGACTATCTGGATTCGGTCACGTTGGCCGATCTGGTCGAGCAGCAGAATCAGAGAGCGACAGCCGGCAGGACATCGGTAGCGGTGCTGCACGATAGCCGTCTGCAGTCGCGCGCGAAGAAACCAGTCGTTGTCAACGAACAGGCTCAAGGGTAAGGAATGCAGCTGCCGATCTACCTCGATTATTCGGCGACGACGCCGGTCGATCCACGCGTCGTCGAAGCAATGATTCCGTGGTTGCGCGAGAACTTCGGCAACCCCGCATCGCGCAGCCACTCGTTCGGCTGGACTGCGGAAAAAGCCGTCGATCAGGCGCGCGAGCAGGTGGCGGCGCTGGTCAATTGCGATCCGCGCGAGCTGATCTGGACGTCGGGCGCAACCGAGTCGATCAATCTGGCGCTTAAAGGGGTCGCTCGTTTTTACAAGGACAAGGGCAAGCACTTGGTGACGGTCAAGACCGAGCACAAAGCCACGCTGGACACGATGCGCGAGCTCGAGCGCGACGGCTTCGAGGTGACTTATCTCGACGTCGAGGAAAACGGCTTGGTCGATTTCGCCAAGCTTGAAGCAGCCTTGAGGCCGGACACGATTCTGGTCTCGGTGATGTACGTGAACAACGAAATCGGCGTCATCCAGGACATTGCAGCGATTGGCGAGCTCACTCGCTCGCGCGGCATCGTGTTCCACGTCGATGCGGCGCAAGCCACCGGCAAGGTCGTTATCGACCTCGCTCAGTTGAAGGTCGATCTGATGTCGTTTTCGGCGCACAAGACATACGGGCCGAAGGGCGTTGGCGCGTTATTCGTTCGGCGCAAGCCGCGTGTGCGGCTAGAAGCGCAAATGCACGGCGGCGGGCACGAGCGCGGACTGCGTTCGGGCACGTTGCCCACACACCAGATCGTCGGCATGGGCGAGGCGTTTCGTCTCGCACGCGAAGAGATGGCGACCGACAACGAACGCATTCGCATGTTGCGCGACCGTCTGTGGGCGGGCATTTCGCAAACCGAGCAGGTGTTCCTGAACGGCGATTGGGAACGACGCGTGCCGCACAACCTGAACGCCAGCTTCAACTTCGTCGAGGGCGAAAGCATGATCATGGCGATGAAGGACGTAGCCGTTTCTTCCGGTTCGGCTTGTACTTCGGCCAGTCTGGAACCATCTTATGTATTGCGCGCTCTAGGGCGCAGCGACGAGCTCGCGCACAGCTCGATCCGCTTTACCGTCGGCCGCTTCACGACGCCGGAAGAGATCGACTACACGGTCGATCTGGTGACGCGGCAGGTGGCGCGGCTACGCGAGATGTCTCCGCTATGGGAGATGTATAAGGAAGGAATCGATTTAAGCACAGTGCAGTGGGCAGCACACTAAGCAGAGGCAACAATGGCATACAGCACGAAAGTTATCGATCATTACGAGAATCCGCGCAACGTCGGGTCATTCGACAAGGGCGACGATCATGTCGGCACCGGAATGGTCGGCGCGCCGGCCTGCGGCGACGTGATGAAGCTGCAGATCCGTGTCAACGAGCAGGGCGTCATCGAAGACGCACGGTTTAAGACCTACGGCTGCGGCTCGGCGATCGCGTCGTCATCACTGGTGACCGAATGGGTCAAGGGTAAGACGCTCGATCAAGCCGGCACGATTCGCAACACGCAGATTGCCGAAGAGCTGGCGTTGCCGCCGGTCAAGATCCACTGCTCGATCCTGGCCGAGGATGCGATCAAGGCGGCGATCGACGACTACCGCGCCAAGCACGGCGGGGCAGAGCAAGTGCGAGTGGAGAAGCAAGCGGCATGAGCGAAGCAGCAGCTATCGGTGTAACGATGACCGAGCGCGCGGCGCAGCACGTCGCGGGTTATCTCGCAAAACGCGGCCGCGGTATCGGTTTGCGGTTGGGGGTGCGCACGACCGGGTGCTCGGGTATGGCGTACAAACTTGAATACGCTGATGTTGCACAGCCAGAGGATCGGCAGTTCGAAAGCCATGGTGTGAAAATCTTCGTAGACCCCAAGAGCTTGGCGTACATCGACGGCACCGAGCTCGATTTCGCGCGCGAAGGGCTGAACGAGGGGTTCAAGTTCAACAACCCGAGGGAAAAAAACCGTTGCGGTTGCGGCGAATCCTTCAACATCTGAAATCTGAACGCGCAATAGGCGCGTTCCGGCGCGCATGTTCCTTCCTCCGGATCACTTTCAACTTTTCGATTTGCCGCCGCGCTTCGCGCTCGACATAGCCGCGCTGGATAGCGCCTATCGAAGCGTGCAGGGCCAGGTTCATCCGGACCGCTTTGCCGCCGGCACTGCTGCGGAGAACCGAGTCGCGATGCAATGGGCAACACACGCCAACGAGGCCTACCGGACACTGAAGTCACCGATAAAGCGCGCTGCATATTTGTGCGAACGCGCCGGCTTGCCGATAGACGCCGAATCGAACACAGCGATGCCAGCCGAGTTTCTGATGCAGCAGTTGCAGTGGCGCGAAGCGCTCGAAGCCGCTCGAACTGACCGGGATTTTGCAGCGCTGCAAGCGCTCGACGAAGGCATGGCGTCCGAACGTGACCGCTTGCTGAGCGAGATAGGCCGCGCGCTCGACGTCGATTCCGACCACGCACACGCCGCTTCGCTGGTGCGGCAGCTGATGTTCATCGAGAAGTTCGGAACCGAGATTGCATCGGCAGTGGAACCTCTGCGCGATAGTCGCGCGTCGGCGTAATGGCACTGCTGCAGATCGCCGAGCCGGGGCAATCGACCGACCCTCATCATCATCGGCTCGCGGTCGGAATCGATCTCGGCACCACCAACTCGCTGGTTGCGACGGTCCGCCACAGCATTCCCGTGGTAATCGATGATGCCGAGGGACGCGCTCTGTTGCCGTCGATCGTCCAGTTTCTGGCGAATGGAGCGACGGAAGTCGGCTACGCGGCGCAGAAGCAGCAAGCGGTTGACCCGCGCAACACGGTCGTCTCAGTCAAGCGCCTGATGGGCCGCGGCATGAACGATGTCGAGCACATCGAGAATATGCCGTACGACTTCGTCGATGCGCCTGGGATGGTGCAGCTCCGAACGATCGCCGGCGTGCGTAGCCCGGTCGAGGTTTCGGCGGAGATCTTAAAGACGCTGCGCAAGCGCGCCGAGCAAGCGCTTGGCGACGATCTGGTCGGCGCGGTAGTTACCGTTCCCGCCTACTTCGACGAAGCACAGCGGCAAGCGACAAAGGACGCCGCGAGGCTTGCCGGACTCAATGTGTTGCGGTTGTTGAGCGAGCCGACAGCTGCGGCGGTCGCGTACGGGCTCGATCACGGTGCTCAAGGAATGTATGCCGTCTACGACCTTGGTGGCGGAACGTTCGACATTTCGATTCTTCGGCTGACGAAGGGCGTGTTCGAGGTGCTCGCAACCGGCGGCGACTCCGCGTTGGGCGGCGATGATTTCGATCAGCGCGTTTTTTGCTGGCTCGTAGAGCACTCGAAACTGCTGCCCTTGTCGGCGCAGGACACGCGCCTGTTGATGGTCAAGGCGCGCGAGGCAAAGGAGCGCATGTCGGCCGAGCCCGAGGTACGCGTGAACGCGGTGCTATCGACCGGCGAAGTCATCGACCAGACCTTGACCAGCCGCGAGTTCGCGCGGATGACGCAACCGCTGGTGCAGAAAACCCTGGCCGCGTGCCGCAACGCGCTGCGTGATGCCGAGCTCAAGACCAGCGAGATCGACGGCGTCGTGATGGTCGGGGGTGCTACGCGCATGCCTCACGTGCGGCATGCGGTCCGTGATTTTTTCGGGCAGACGCCGTTGACAAACATCGATCCGGACAAAGTGGTCGCGCTGGGAGCGGCGATTCAGGCGAATCTGCTTGCCGGCAACCGGGCGGCCGGTGATGATTGGCTGCTGCTCGACGTGATCCCGCTGTCACTCGGATTGGAAACGATGGGCGGCTTGGTCGAAAAGATCATCGAGCGCAATTCGACGATCCCGGTCGCGCGCGCGCAGGAATTCACGACCTTCAAAGACGGGCAAACCGCGATCGCGATTCACGTCGTGCAGGGCGAGCGCGAGCTTGTCTCCGACTGTCGCTCGCTGGCGCGCTTCGAATTACGTGGCATACCACCGATGCCGGCCGGCGCAGCACGAGTCCGCGTCACGTTTCAGGTCGACGCCGATGGCTTGCTCGACGTCAATGCGCTAGAGATCGGTAGCGGAGTACAGGCGTCAATCGCCGTCAAGCCGTCTTACGGGTTGGCCGACGACGACATCGCACGCATGCTGCAGGAATCGTTCGGCTCGGCCGACGACGATATGCGCAGGCGCGCTCTGCGCGAGCAGCAGGTCGATGCGCAACGCTTGATCGAAGCAACGAAAGCCGCGCTGGCGTCCGACGGCGATCTGCTGGATTCGGATGAGCGGACGACGATAGAGGAGTTGCTCTTGGCGTTGAGCGACCGGGCGCGCGGCGATGATCCGACCGCGATCAAGAGTTCAATCGACGCACTCGCTCAGGCGACCGACGACTTTGCTGCGCGCCGCATGGACCGATCAATTCGCGCGGCGCTCGCAGGGCGGCGCATCGATGATCTTGCCAGCGTCGGGCGCCGAGCCGAATAACATGCCAAAGATCACAGTGTTACCGCACGCCGAAATCTGCCCGCAGGGCGCGGAGTTTGAAACCAAGTCCGGCGTCTCGGTGGCCGACGCACTGCTCGATCATCACGTCGACATCGAACACGCCTGCGGCAAGGTCGCGGCGTGCACCACGTGTCATTGCATTATTCGTAAAGGTTTTAATTCGCTGCCGTCGGCCGAAGACAACGAGGAAGACCTGCTCGACCGCGCCTGGGGTCTGACTCCTTTGTCGCGCTTATCGTGTCAGGCGATCGTGCAGAACGAAGATCTGACGATCGAGATTCCGAAGTACAGCATCAATCACGCCAAGGAAATCGAACAGAAGGAATCGTCATGAAATGGATCGACAGTGAAGAGATCGCGATAGCTCTTTTCGAAAAATATCCGGACGTCGATCCGCGCACTGTCCGGTTTACCGATCTGCGCCGCTGGGTATGCGAGCTGGAGAATTTTTCGGACGATCCGAATCGGTCGGGAGAAAGAATCCTGGAAGCGATTCAGATGGCGTGGATCGACGAGGTTTCGTAGTCGAATCGAAAGAACTCCGCAACGGTGTCGATCCCGGCACGCCGTGTCACGCTTTCAAGCGTGACCAGCGCGGATTCCAGCGTGAACTCGTCATTCTCGATTGCGTTGAGCACTTCGTCTAGAGTGCGCCGCTCGATCGCGTCGACTTCGCCATCCTGGTTTTGCAAAGACACGCCATCCGGCAGCGACGCGTCGTAGACGTGGATGATTTCCGACTGCAGCCCTTCGGCCACGGGCCGTCGCATCTGAAACCAGCGCCCGCGCTGTAACTCGACGCGATCGATTTGCAAGCCCGCCTCCTCAAGTGCTTCGCGCGCCAACGCCTGGTGCAGTGACTCGCCTGCGGGCACCATGCCACCGACCAGGTTGTCCCAGAGCCCCGGATCGATCTGCTTGTGCGCGGCGCGGCGCGCGACGAGCAGGGTACTTGCGTCGGAATACGCATTCAGATGCACCGCTTCGGTTGTAATGCCCAGCGGGCGGCATGCTGCGCGCTCGACAGCTGCTACCGGTGGTGTTCCTACGTACAGGTTCTCGTCGCGCCAACCAGTAATAAAGCTCGCCGCGTGCAGAGCGTGAGCTGCCTCTTGAAGTAGGGCAGTGCGTGCGTCGAAATCGAGCGTGTTGTCGGCGATCGTAAGCACGCCATGTTTTAGGACGAATCCACCGATCCGGTCTGCGACAAAGCGCGCCACTTCGGGCTGAACGTCGCCGACGCGACTGCCTGCAATCTGAAGCGGGATCAAGTCCGCCGGTAGCGGTGGGCGGGCGCGTGCTTGCAGGCGTTCGGTCAGCTGCCGCACGCGGACGACGTCCACACCTACGCCTCCGGCCGCATGTGCGGAAACAGGATTACATCGCGAATGTTTGCTGAGTCGGTTAGCAGCATGACGACTCGATCGACCCCAACGCCGCACCCGGCGGCAGGCGGCATGCCGTACTCAAGCGCACGCACATAATCGGCGTCGTAGTACATCGCCTCCTCGTCACCGGCGTCTTTCGCTTTTGCCTGTTCGTTGAATCGCGCCGCCTGGTCTTCGGGGTCGTTCAACTCGGAAAACCCGTTGGCGATCTCGCGGCCGGCAATGAAGAGCTCGAACCGCTCGGTAATACCGGGATGCGTATCCGATGCGCGTGCCAGTGGAGACACTTCAACCGGGTAGTCGACGATGAAGGTCGGCTGTATCAGCTTGTCCTCCGCCACTTCTTCAAACATCGCGAGTTGCAACGCTCCAAGACCTGCCTCTTCGGAATGCGCGCTTCCCTTGGCACGCAGCTCGCGATGCAGGAAGCCGCGGTCCGTCAACTGTTCTTCGGAATACTGCGATGCGTGCAAACGGATCGCCTGCAGCGTCGTGAGCCGCGCAAACGGCGGCGTCAACTCTATCGCCTGACCTTGATACTCGATGCGCGCCGCGCCCGTCGTCGCCAACGCCACATGATTCAGCAGCCGCTCGGTGAAATCCATTAGCCACTTGTAATTCTGATACGCCGCATAAAACTCGAGCATCGTGAATTCAGGGTTGTGGCGGGGCGACATGCCCTCGTTGCGGAAGTTGCGGTTGATCTCGAACACCTTTTCGTAGCCACCGACGACCAGGCGCTTTAGGAAAAGCTCGGGCGCTATGCGCAGGAACATGTCGATATCGAGCGCGTTATGGTGGGTGACGAACGGCTTGGCCGCCGCGCCGCCGGGAATGATCTGCAGCATCGGCGTTTCGACTTCGAGGAAGCCGTCAGCCACCATGAAATCGCGCATCGCCGTAATCGTCTTGCTCCGTGTGATGAACAAGCTGCGCGTCTCATCGCTCACCATCAAGTCGACGTAGCGCTGGCGATATCGAAGCTCGCGGTCTTCGAGCCCATGAAACTTGTCGGGCAACGGACGCAACGATTTGGCGAGCAGTCGCAGCTCGGTGCAGCGAATACTCAATTCGCCTTTTTGAGTCTTGAACACGACGCCACGCGCGGCGATGATGTCACCGATGTCCCAGCGTTTGAACTCATCGTGTGTGTGTTTGCCGACCTCATCGTCGGCGACGTAAAACTGAATGCGGCCGCTGCCATCCTGCACGGTTGCGAAGCTCGCCTTGCCCATCAGCCGCTTCAGCATCATGCGGCCCGCAACTGCGACCTCGAGATGCTCCTGCGCCAGCGTGTCGCGCTCGCGCGCTCCGTACTTGACGTGCAACTCATCGGCCAGGTGCGTGCGCTGAAAGTCGTTGGGGAAGGCGGGGCCTATCGCGCGCAACGCCGCGAGCTTGGCGCGCCGCTCGGCGATGATCTGGTTTTCATCGGGTGGCGGACGTGGTCTTTGGATTCGCTCATGGCCTCAAGCGTCGCGCACGTCGGCGACCGCATGCGCGCCGAAATCCGGTCGATCTAGAAACGCCAGGACTTTGGTCGCGGCGTCGCGTGCCGACGAAAGTTGGCCCTGCGCTTTCATCGCAGCAAAGACGAGGTTGATCCGGAAACGCGCGAGGATCGGATTCGCGCAGCTGCGGTCTGCATGTCGGTGTCGATCACGCCGGGGGCCAGCGACACGATCATCGCACCGTTTGGTCCGTGTGCTTCGTCGAGCGCGACGACGCGCGAAAAGTGATCGAGGCCAGCCTTGACCGCGCAATAGGCGGCGGTGCCGGCAACGGCTTCTTGCCGGCACCGGACGAAATGTTAAGCACTTTGCGCGGGACGCTCCAGTCGCGCGTCGCACGCAGGAACGCACGCGTTAACAGCATCGGCGCCTCGAGCCCTACGCGCAGCACCGCCGCCAGTGCGGACGGGTCGCTTTCGCTGATCGGCCCCGCTTTGCCCGCGAGCGCCGCGTTGTTGATCAGGGTCGCCGAAGAGAAAGAGTCTTGCCGGCTTTCCAGCCACGCTTCCAGGCGAGCCGACGCTGAAACTGCGTCGGCAAGATCGATCGCCCATTGCTCGAGCGATGCACCGGCTGCGGTCGCTCTTGCGTCAAGCGTTTGATCGGGGTGACGCGACATCGTTAGCAGCACGCGCCGCGTTGCAGGAGTTGCTCTGCGATCGCGGCGCCAAGCCCTCGCGAAGCACCGGTCAAGATCGTCAATGGTCGAGGCGACGTGCATCAAACGCCTTGCTTCAAGCTTGCTTCGATAAAGTCGTCGAGGTCGCCGTCGAGCACTGCTTGTGTGTTTCCGACTTCCACATTGGTGCGCAAGTCCTTAATGCGCGACTGATCGAGCACGTACGAGCGGATCTGATGACCCCAGCCGATGTCGGTCTTCGAATCTTCGAGCGCAGTCTGTTGCGCCTGCCGCTTGCGTAACTCCTGCTCGTACAGCTTCGACTTCAGCATAGCCATCGCTTCGGCGCGGTTGCGATGCTGGCTGCGATCATTCTGGCTCTGCACGACGATGCCACTCGGAAGGTGCGTAATGCGCACTGCGGATTCGGTCTTGTTGACGTGCTGCCCACCAGCACCCGACGCCCGGTACACGTCGATGCGCAGATCGGCTGGATTGACTTCGACCTCGATCGTCTCGTCGACTTCCGGGTACACGAACACGCTGGCAAACGACGTATGCCGCCGCGCGTTCGAATCAAATGGCGATTTGCGTACCAGTCGGTGGATCCCGGTTTCGGTACGCAGCATGCCGAACGCGTAGTCGCCGATCAGCTTGATCGTCGCGCCCTTAATGCCGGCGACTTCGCCGCTCGTTTCATCGAGCAATTCGGATTTGAACTTGCGACGCTCGGCGTAGCGCAGGTACATACGCTCGAGCATCGCGGCCCAATCCTGCGCTTCGGTGCCACCGGCGCCGGCTTGAATTTCTATGAAGCAATTGTTCGGATCGAGCGGATTGTTGAACATCCGCTGAAACTCGAGGTCGGCGACTTGCTTGGCCAGCGCGGTTACGTCGGCATCGACGGCGACCAGTGTTGCGTCGTCATCGTCGCTACGGGCCATCGCGAACAATTCACCAGAATCGCGCACGGCTGATTCGAGCGTGCGCATCTTCCGCACGATCGCTTCTGCGCTTTTCTTCTCTCGGCCAAGTTCCTGCGCGCGCTTGGGGTCTTCCCACACTCTTGGATCTTCGAGCGCCTGGCCAACTTCCTCGAGCCGGCGTTCTTTCACGTCGACGTCAAAGATACCTCCGCAGTTCGGACAGGCGAGTGCGCAGGTCTGCGACGGTGCCTTCGATCTGATTCAGGCGCTCGGCTTCCATGATGTCCTTTGATTTTTTTCGATGGGCGCCGAATTATAGGGCGGCATGTTCAATCACCAACTGCAAGCGACGCTCACCCATGTAGTCGTCGACGACGGGGCGATACGCAAGCCGCACCGTGCGCGGGACTTGTTCGGTGCGGGAAAACCAAACCGCATTGAACAAGCGGCCGTCGAGATCGAGTACCAGCTTCAAGTGCCGGTCTTTGACCAGACGCTGTTCGACGACGACGAACTCGTTATCGAACAGCGGCGCCGGAAACCCCTGGCCCCATACATGCGAGTCGATCGCCTCGATCAGCGACAGCACCACTTCGTTCGCAGCCAATGCGCCGTCGGTCGTGATCGTGCGCTCGAAGAGCGTCCGATCGCACGATGCACGCGTCGCGTCTTCGAATGCCGAGACAAAGGCGTCGTAACTCGATGCGGGCATCGTGAGGCCTGCCGCCATCGCGTGGCCGCCAAAGCGGCGCACAAGCAGCGGCGCGCGCTTGGTCACCAAGTCGAGGGTGTCGCGCAAATGCACGCCTTCGATCGAACGACCCGACCCGCGCAGCTCGCCGTCGCTGGCACGCGCAAATGCGATCGTCGGCCGGTGATACTTTTCTTTGATTCTTGACGCGACCAAACCGATCACGCCTTGGTGCCAGTCTTCGTTGTAAAGGCAGATGGTGTTGCGCGAGGCAACGTCGGCATCATCGAGCACGGCCAGCGCGTCGAGTTGCATGTCGCTCTCTATATCGCGGCGGTCTCGATTCAACTGGTCGAGCTGGCGTGCAAGCTCGATCGCGCGCTCGAAACTATCGGTGATCAGGCATTCGATGCCGATCGTCATGTCGGTCAAGCGCCCCGCGGCGTTGATGCGCGGACCGATCGCGAAACCGAGATCGCGCGCACTGGCCAATCGCGCATCTTTACCCGCGATCTGAAACAACGCTGCGATACCGGGACGAAGCTGACCCTGACGAATCCGGCGCAATCCTTGCGTGATCAGGATGCGATTGTTGCGATCGAGCTTGACGACGTCGGCCACCGTACCGAGCGCGACCAAGTCGAGTAGGTGATCGAGGCGCGGCTGTGTTGCGACGTCAAACCTTCCGCGCGTGCGCAATTCGGCACGCAGCGCGAGCAGCACATAGAACATGACGCCGACGCCCGCCAGATGCTTGCTCGGGAATCCGCATCCGGCCTGATTCGGATTGACGATGCAGGCGGCCGCCGGCAGCACAGCGCCTGGCAAGTGATGGTCGGTGACGAGCACCGAAATACCGAGCTCATTCGCGCGCGCCACTCCTTCGACACTTGCGATGCCGTTGTCGACGGTGATCAACAGATTCGGCGGCCCGTTTGAGCCGTGCCCGGCCAGGTCGACGATTTCGGGCGTCAGCCCATAACCGTATTCGAAGCGGTTCGGCACCAGATAATCGACCCGCGCGCCCATCGCGCGCAGCCCACGCACACCGATCGCGCACGCGGTGGCTCCATCGCAGTCGTAGTCGGCGACGATCAGCAGGCGTGAATCGGCATCGATCGCATCCGCGAGCAATGTTGCGGCGTCCTGCACGTGCGAGAGTGCGCTGGGAGGCGCCAGTCCGTCGAGCAACAGCCGGGTCTCGGCGACACTTGCAATGCCACGTGCCGCAAGTGCGCGTGCCAACGCCGCCGGAATGCCTTCGGCGGCCAGGCGACGCGCTGTCGCGTGGTCGAAATCGCGAGCACTGAACACGGTCATTCAGTTAGCGCCTGCGCCAACGTGCGCCGCCGCCACGGCTTGTATCGATCGAAAGGCCGCAATTCGAGCGTGCGCAACTTGTTGCCACAAAGAATCAGATCGATCGAGTCGGCAGGGTGCTCAACCAGCGCTCGATCGACGGCAGTGATCGCTTGCAGCCACGCGCCCCAATCTTGACGCTGCTTTGAAACCAATGCGTCATCGCTTACGACGAGCGCAGTATCGGTTACTCGCGTGCTCGCTGGCACGCCACGCGCGCCTGCCGCTTGTGCAACGCCCTGCCACTCGGGTGCATCGGAGTGCACTTGCCCGAACTCGATCGGCGGCAGCGGCTTCCACCGTCCCCCGCCGTGCAGCCAGATGGCATTGATCGTTCGCGCGCCGTTCGCTTCACGCTCGGCGTTCACCTCGTGCACGTGCCATGCCATTTGAATTTCGTTGTGCAACCGATTCCAGATCTGCGCGTCACGGCCGCTCGGCATCTCGACCGCGGCTTCCATCACCGCTACCAGCGGCCGCGCACCGATCTGCCATTCATGCTCGGACAACAGAAACCAACGCTGCCCGACGTCGACCAACTGACATTCTGAATCCGATGCGAGCTCGTTAGCGGCCGCTAGCAACAATACCGATTCTTCGGCGGTCGGCGCCTCGGCGCCGAGCGATTGCACGATCAGATGATCGCGCGCCGCTTCAACGTGAACCGGATCGGCGTGCCAAACAAACGCGGGCGTTGCCGCACCCGCGAGTTGCGCGTACGCATAGGGGGCAGTCGGGACCGGCGGAGGGTGACCGAACAGTTTGTTCGCAAGCCAGTCCAAGTGTGCGCCGGTGCCCTGTGATGAAACAGGCTGCTCAATCAGCGCCGCGCGCGAAAGCCTGGCTTTCAAGTTGGGAGTATCTAAAGAGGCAGTCAATGCAACAGCCAATTCGCCGGGCACTAATGCACCGGCCACAAGCAATGTGAAATGCATCGACTGATTTTACGTTCGGAACGCGATAGCAGAAGCTGTCTGCGAGCTGCTTCCTGACGCTTGGCTACAATCCGCGCGCTCTTAGTTGAATCCACTTCATTCCGTCCCTTGAACCTTCCATACGAACTTCGAATCGGGCTGCGCTACACGCGCGCCGGCAGGCGCGCACGTCGTCGCAACGGTTTCATCTCGTTTATATCCGGCATCTCGATGATCGGCATCGCGCTCGGCGTGTGGGCGTTGATCGTCGTCTTGTCGGTGATGAACGGGTTCGTGTCGCAGGTGCGCGACCGCATGCTCTCAGTGGTATCTCATGTGGAAGTATTTGCGAGCAACGGCGCGCTGTCGGATTGGCGTGCCGTCGAGCAGACGGTTCGCCGTAATCCTGCGGTCGTTGGCGCTGCGCCGTATATCAACGCGCAAGCGCTACTAACTCGCGGCGAAAGCGTACGCGGTGCGCTTGTACGTGGCATTGATCCGGCGGCCGAACCGGCGATTTCGGAAATCGCATCGCAGTTGCGCGGCGCGCCGTTGACCGCGCTGGCCGACGGCGAGTTCGGTGTCATTCTCGGCGGCGAGCTGGCGCGCGCGCTTGGCGCTTTGCTCGGTGACAAAGTGACGTTGATCGCGCCGCAAGGTCAGGTCACACCGGCCGGGGTCGTGCCGCGACTGAAACAGTTCACCGTACTGGCGACGTTCGATTCGGGTCACTTCGAGTACGACAGCGCACTGGCGCTTATTCATATCGGCGATGCGGCGCGGCTGTTCAGACTAGACGGCCCGACCGGCGTGCGGCTGAAGCTCACTGACATGCAACGCGCTCCTGAGGTGGCCGTGGAACTGGCGCAGTCGCTCGAGCGAGGATTGGTGGTGCGTGACTGGACGCGGCAGAACCGCAGCTGGTTCGCCGCCGTGCAGATCGAGAAGCGGATGATGTTCATCATCCTAGCGCTGATCATCGGTGTCGCCGCGTTCAATCTGGTATCTACTCTTGTGATGTCGGTCACCGAAAAACAATCGGACATCGCGATCATGCGCACGCTTGGCGCGAGCCCCGGCAGCGTGATGCTGGTATTCGTGGTGCAGGGTGCGCTGATCGGAGTTCTGGGCACGCTATTGGGTGTGGCAATCGGACTCCTCACTGCCAACAACATGGACAAGATCTTTCCCGCGATTGAGCGAATCGCCGGGTTTCCGCTGATTCCGAAGGATATTTATTTCATTAGCTCGCTGCCGTCGGACCCGCGCGCGAGCGACATCGTGCCGGTCGCACTGATCTCGATCGCGCTGTCGCTGGTCGCGACCTTGTATCCAAGTTGGCGCGCGTCACGCGTCAAGCCGGCTGAGGCGTTGCGCTATGACTGATGCGGGCGTACGTGCCGTGCTCAGTGCGCGCGGCGTCGAAAAGTCTTATCGCGAGGGTGGACTCGCGGTGGACGTGCTGCGCGGCGCGAGTCTCGATGTCGCACCCGGTGAATTGGTTGCGGTCGTAGGCGCGTCGGGGTCCGGCAAGAGCACGCTTCTGCATGTATTCGGTGGTCTCGACGCGGCGGATCGCGGACAGGTGATGATCGAAGGCCGCGACGTCGCGAAGCTAAGCGAAGTCGATCGCGGTCGTTTGCGTAACGAGCGGCTGGGGTTCATTTATCAGTTCCATCATTTGTTGCCCGAGTTCACCGCGCTGGACAACGTCGCGATGCCGCTGACGATTCGCCGCCGTCAGTTAGGCGACGCGAGAGCGAGCGCCAAAGAAACGCTGGCCGCGGTTGGACTGGGAGAGCGGGTGCTGCACCATCCGGGCGAACTATCGGGCGGTGAAAGGCAACGCACTGCGATCGCTCGCGCAATCGTGACGCGGCCAGCATGCGTACTGGCGGATGAGCCGACCGGCAACCTCGATCGCGATACCGCCCGCGGTGTATTCGGCGTGTTCGTGGATCTTGCGCGGAGCAGTCGCACTGCAGTCGTGATCGTCACGCACGATCCGGAGCTCGCGTCGCGTTGTGATCGTGTTTTGCGGTTGAAAGACGGCCGGCTCGCGCCCGCATGAGTTATGCGCGTGCGCGATGGCGTCGCGCGCGCCACGCACGCCGCAGATACACGCTCCAGACTCCGCGCACCGTTACGTAGCCGAGCGCCGCGAGCATCGACGCGAGAAGCAGCAGTCCTAATGCGAGCGGCGCGCCCAGGCTCATCATCCAGCGGCTCATCGCTTCCATCGACGCCAGCATGTTGGTCCACTCCCACTCGGGTATCGGCGGTGGCTTGGTAAGTCCGTGTGTTCCGAGAGTAAAGCCACCGATCTCGTAGGCGATCAGATAAAGCGGCACGATCGTGATCGGGTTCGTGTAAAGCGTCGTGACCAGCGCCAACGGCAAATTCACGCGCAAAATGACACACACTATCGCTGCGCCCAGCATCTGCAGCGGCCCGGGAATCAAGCCGCAAAACAATCCGACCGCAACACCGCCCGCCGCCGAACGGCGGTTCAGGTGCCAGAGCGCCGGGTGGAACAGACTGTCACCGAACATCGACAGCGCCTTTACCTCGCGCACCTTGTCAACGTCGGGCATGAACTTGCGAAAATACTTGCGTGGCATGCATCAAGTTTAGGGCGTCTGTCCGCAGTCGCGCTGCGTAGACTTCAGCGGATGAGGGCTCGCGTCTGATGCGCGGTTGATCCCGGTCGTATGCGATTGGCAGCGCTGACCGCATTCGTGCTTGGTGTCTGCGCGTTGCAATGGCAGACATCGCTACCGGGTGCTGCATTCATTGCGACGCTCGGCGGGGGCGCGGCCCTGGTGCTGCTGGTGCTGCGGCTGAACCCCGGCCCGCTTGCGCGTGCAATAGCTCTGATCGCCATCGGCTGCATCGGATTTGCCTATGCCGCGGGCCATGCCATGTGGCGCATGGCCGACGAGCTCGCGTTCGATGACGAAGGCCGCGACATCGCTGTCATCGGTGTGATTGCCAGCTTGCCGGTGAAGCTGGAACGCGGCGTGCGGTTCGAATTCGACGTGAGAATGAAGTGACGAAGGCGAATCGCTGTGAGCGGTGTGATTGCTAGCTCTCCGTGAAGCTGGAACGCGTGCGGTTCGAATTCGACGTCGAGCGCGTTATCGCGCCGAACGTGCACGTGCCGTCGCGCGTTCTTCTTGGCTGGTACAGCGGCGACATCGTCGTACAGCCCGGAGAGCGGTGGGCATTCACGTGCGATTAAAGCGGCCGCACGGCACCATGAATCCCGGCGGTTTCGATTTCGAAGCCTGGATGCTCGAACGACACCTGCGTGCGTCCGGCTATGTGCGCGCGGGCCCGCCCGTTTCGCGCCTGGATGCAATGGTTTGGACTCCGCACTACGCGATCGAGCGTGCCCGCTCCGATTTGCGCGAGCGGCTGCAACCAGAAACTTGCTGATAAGCGATACGGCGGCGTGCTTCTGGCGTTGGTGCTCGGCGACCAGCGTGCGATTAGCGACGCCGATTGGACGTTGTTCAACCGCACCGGTATCGGCCATCTGGTCAGCATCTCGGGACTGCACATCACGATGATTGCGAGTCTTGCCGGACTCATGGTCGGCGCGCTGTGGCGGCGCTCGCCGGCGCTGCTCGCACGCGCCGCCGCACAAACGGCCGCAGTGCTGGCAGGTTTAACGGCGGCGTTTTTGTACGCGCTGCTGGCGGGTGGGGCGTACCGGCACAACGTACGGTCGTGATGCTGGCGACGGTCGGTGTTGCATGGCTCTTGAGCTCGCGCATAAGCGCCGCGACTTCGCTCGCGCTTGCGGCCGCACTGGTATGCCTAATCGATCCGTGGGCCGTCCTAGCGCCCGGTTTTTGGCTTTCGTTCGGCGCGGTCGCCGCCATCGTGTGGGTCGTGCAGGGCAGGCCTTGGCGCGTTGCATCGTCGGGATTACGGCTCTGCGCCCTGGTTGCACGCCGCAACGCGGGTGCAGATCGCCGTCACCCTGGCGCTGATTCCCGCCACCGTGCTGTTGTTTCATCAACTGTCGATTGTTTCGCCGCTTGCCAACGCAATGGCGATTCCGATCGTCAGCTGGGCGGTCACGCCGCTCGCGTTGCTCGGCGCTGCACTTGTCATGCTTCCCGCGCCGGTGTCGCTGCTGGCCGAACCGGTGCTGGGCGCTGCCGATGCAATCTTCGCGATCATGGCGTCGGTGTTGCAGTGGGCCGCGTCGTTCGCGTGGGCCAATGTGCCGGTCGCGTCGCCGCCGTTGGTACTGGTGGCACTGGCTGCCATCGGCGTGATCTGGCTGCTCGCCCCACCCGGATGGCCGGTGCGGGCGGCAGGCGCCGTGGCGATGCTTCCGATGTTCGTGTGGCCTGCGACGCGCGCCGCTGAAAACGAAGTGTGGGTCACTGCGCTCGATGTCGGCCAGGGGTCGGCACTACTGATCGAAACCAGAAATCAGGCGTGGCTATATGACGCGGGCCCGCGCTATTCCGCTGACACCGACGCAGGCGAACGGCTGATCTTGCCGTACCTGCGGCATCGGGGAATCGGCCGCCTCGACGGATTGATCGTCTCGCATCTCGATAGCGATCATTCGGGCGGCGCGGCGTCGATACTGCGCGCGATCGCGGTCGATCGCGTTATCTCGTGATCGCCGGAGCATCATGCTGGCGATCGCGCCGGTCCGCGCGGTCCGCATGCATCGAGCCGGCGATCGCTGACTTCGCAGTACGCTCGGCCTACGGGTGAAGCAGCGCACCACGAATGCGATGAGTGCGTGGGCTGATCACCTCGGCGCGAGCGCGTGCTGCGATCGGCGTGACGCATGACGAGTCGGCTTGCTGGCACGCACGCCTGCGGTGCGTGTATTGGCTGGCGGTACCGCACCATGGCAGCCGCAGCTCATCCAGCGCATCGCTGCTCGAACGCGGTGCGCGACGTCGACGGTGCGCAGCCGGCATCGGAACTGCTGCAGCGCCTGCGCACGTCGAGCGCTGCGCCGGCGCGACTGACATGCGACAAGCGCACGACGAATCGCATGACGTTGCGTGGTGCTGATCACATTCGCGCGCGCGTCGACTGCTGCGAAACGGTCGAGCGCACGCTCGTGAGCGCGTCGGAGCTGATCTACTTCCGGCCGACGCGACCTGCGCTGCGGTGCGATCGTTGCACTGGCTCGACGGTACCGCCGGCATCCCGACCAAGTTGTCGCGCGCTGCGATGCCAGGATTCGGTGCGCACCGATCATGCGCAGCACCGCAGCTCATCCAGCGCATTGCTGCTCGACACGCTGGGCGCGACATCGGCGGTGGCGCAAGCCGGTTATCGGAACCGCTTCCGGCATCCCGACCCCGAAGTCGTCGCGCGCTACGACGCAAGGAAGATTCAGTTTTTTCGCACCGATCATGCGGGCGCGCTGCAGTGGCGCTTCGCAAGCGATGGGACAAGCGTGGTGTACTCGACACGCGAAACGGAGGCGCGCTACTGGCACAACCGCCCTGGAGCCGCGGCGGGGCGCTCGGGTTCCGGCACTCGCGCACAAGACGCCGGCGCCGTCACGGGCGACGTAATTCCGGGACCGCCTGAGCCCTACGCGGGCCGCTAAACTGCCCTGTTCGGTAGGGCGAGGCGATGCACAAAGCGTTCGACGAAATGTACGACGGGAACGATCGTGTCCGTGCGCACTATCGCGAGTTCGAGCGCTGGCTGTCGGAGCAGACGCCAGACGCGATGCAGTTCAAGCGTGCGGAGGCCGATCTGGTGTTCCGCCGCGTCGGCGTCACGTTCGCCGTCTACGGTGCCAAGGACGATCCGGACGGCAAAAACGGCGAGGCAGACGAAGCAACTGAGCGCCTGATTCCGTTTGACGTCGTGCCGCGCATCATTCCCGCCGCCGAATGGAAGCAGCTTGAGGCCGGCCTGCGGCAACGGGTGCGAGCGCTGAACATGTTTCTGCGCGACGTGTATCACGACCAAGACATATTGCGCGCGGGCCGAATCCCAGCCGATCAGATCTTGCGCAACTCGCAATACCGGCCCGAGATGCGTGGAGTCGACGTCGCGGGTGACATTTACGCACACGTGGCGGGAATCGACGTGGTGCGGGCATCCGACGCTGCCGGCGCCGGCGAGTACTTCGTCCTCGAAGACAACCTGCGCGTGCCGAGCGGTGTGTCCTACATGCTGGAAAACCGCAAGATGATGATGCGGCTGTTTTCCGATCTATTTGCGCGGAACCGCGTGGCGCCAGTCGCGCATTATCCGGACGTTCTGCTCGAGAATCTTCGCTCGGTGGCCCCGCTTGGCGTCGACGACCCCACCGTCGTGCTTTTGACGCCCGGTATGTACAACTCGGCCTATTTCGAGCACGCATTTTTGGCGCAGCAAATGGGTATCGAATTGGTCGAAGGGCAGGATTTGTTTGTGCAGGACAACCACGTCTTTATGCGCACCACGCGCGGTCCGCAGCGGGTCGACGTCATCTATCGCCGCATCGATGACGATTTTCTCGATCCGCGCGCGTTCCGACCAGACTCGACGCTGGGCGTGGCCGGACTGCTGTCCGTGTATCGCACCGGCAAGGTCACGCTGGCGAATGCGATCGGCACCGGCATTGCAGACGACAAGTCGATCTACCCGCACGTTCCGGACATGATTGACTTTTACCTCGGCGAGAAGCCGATCCTGTCGAATGTTCCGACGCACGTGTGCCGCGAGCGCGAGCAGCTCGAATACACGCTGGCGCATCTCGAGGAGCTGGTGATAAAGGAGGTTCATGGCGCCGGTGGCTACGGCATGCTGGTCGGACCCGCATCCACCCGCGCCGAACGCGAGGAATTTTCGGTGCGCCTGCGCGCTCATCCCGAAAATTACATCGCCCAGCCGACACTCGCGCTCTCGACGTGCCCCACGTACGTCGAGTCGGGAATAGCACCGCGCCACATTGACCTGCGTCCGTACGTGCTGTCGGGCAAGGATGTCGTCACCGTTCCCGGCGGGCTGTGCCGAGTGGCGTTGCGCCAAGGATCACTGGTCGTAAATTCGTCGCAGGGGGGCGGCACCAAAGACACATGGGTGCTCGAGCGATGAATCGCCCGAGCGAGCTGGGGTCGCTGAACGGCGAACATGCCGACAGCTCCGCGCACGACAGTGCCGCGCGCCGCGCAACCGACCAAATCGATCCGTATGCGCTGATCGAACGCGCCGAAAAACTGATCAACACCGAGCCGCATGATGCGGTTGTGTTCGCGTTGCGTGCGCAAAACGTCGCTCGTGCGCGCACCGCCGAGACGTTGATGGCGCGCGCCCATTTCGTCGCCGGCTCGGCGCTGATGCAGGTCGGCGACTGGTCGGGTGCGACCCGGCAACTATCGCAGGCAGAGCAGGTATATCGCGCTCAGGACGATTTCGTGGCGCAGAGCCGAGTCAACATCTTATTGGCCACCGCGTGTTGCGAGCTGGGCGAGTATGGCGAGGCGCTCGATGGCTTCGCCGAGGTGCAAAAACTCGCGCGGCAGCACAACGATCACGCCGGAGTGCGGCTGGCGCTGGTGCACCAATCGACGGTGCATATGATGCTCGGTGATTTCGACGCAGCGCGCGACTCACTTAGATCCTCGCTCGAGCTGCCGTCTGGGTCGACCGCTGACGAAGGCATGGTGGTACTGCATCACGGCCTGGTCGACGCCAACGAAGGATTGCGTGCGGCGCTGGCGGGCGACGGTGCCATCGTAATGCGTTGCATGGCCGACGCCGAAGATCACTTCGTAATGGCACTTGAACTTCTTTCAGGGTCGACCGATCGTTCAACCGCTATCGCCGCTCGTACGCAGCAGGGTGCCGCACGCTGCTGGCTCGGCAAGTTCAGCGAAGGTCTGGCCGATTTGAACGCGGCCGTGACGGAAGCGGCGCAAAGCGGCTTCCGTTCGCGCGAGGTGCACGCGCGGCTGGAGCTCGGCTACCACCTGGTGGGGGCAGGGCGCGAACACGAAGGGCTCGCTATTTTGGGACCGGCCTTGATGCAAGCCGAGGAGTTGGGAGACTTGCGCCGGCCCGCGGATTCTTATGAGCGGCTATCCGCACTGTATGAAGCGCGCGCCGATTTTCAACTCGCGCTGTATCACCACAAGCGCTACGTCGAAGTAAAAACGCGGCTCGACGGTCGGCTCAGCACGCAACGCGCGCGCTTGCACGAAGCGCGCGCCGAATTGCAGAAGCTGCGGACGCAGACCGCAGCGCTGCATCAGAAGGCGCGCGATCTCGAACAATCGCGGTCGCGCCTCGAACGTCTCGCGCTGGAAGACGAACTGACCGGTCTGGCCAACCGCAGATCGTTCACGAAGGAGCTGGAAAGCTGGTGCGCCCGGGCACGCGCGGGCACGTTGCGCTTCGGGCTTGTGGTCGCCGATATCGACGGCTTCAAACAGATCAACGATCGCCATTCACATCTGACCGGAGACGCGGTGCTGCGCCAGCTCGGCAACGTGATACGCGCGAACTTGCGCGACACCGATTTCGCGGCGCGTTTGGGCGGCGACGAGTTTGCGCTGCTGCTGGCCGACAGCGAGGGTGGCGCCGCGATGGCGGTGGTCGAGCGGTTGATCGACGCGGTCCGCAAGTCTTCCTGGGCGGAATTCGACAGCGCACTTCACGTGACGATGAGCATCGGCCTGTGCGAATCGTCCGATTTCGGCGACTCGAGCGAGCTGGTGCGGCGCGCCGATGAATCGCTGTACGCCGCCAAGCACGCCGGCCGCGATCGCGTGCACTTGTGGAACGGAAGTGCTTAGCCGCACGGCGGACCACTTATTCTGGATGGCGCGATACATAGAGCGTGCGGAGAACACCGCACGCATGCTCGATGTCAACCTGTCGACGTCGCTGTTGCCGCAGTCGGCGCAGGCGTCGGAGAGCAGCTGGCGCGCGCTGCTGAGCATTTCCGAGCTGACTGAAGAGTTCGACGAGCGTTATCCGATCGTGTCGCCGCGCGACGTGATGGATTTCATGGTGCGCGACGCCAGCAACTCGTCGTCGATTTGTGCGTGCCTGCGGGCCGCGCGCGAGAACGCGCGTGCAGTCCGAGGCTCGTTGACTACCGAAGTGTGGGAGACGCACAACGATACCTGGCTCGATCTGCAGCGCAAACTTTCGGATCGCACGCCGGAGCGCGATCCGCAGGCTTTTTTCGAGTGGGTCAAATTCCGCTCGCACCTGTCACGCGGCGTGACGATCGGCACGATGTTGAAAGACGAGGCGTTCTACTTCGTACGACTGGGCACGTTCCTCGAGCGCGCCGATAACACGGCACGCTTGATCGACGTCAAGTACCACGGGCTCAGCGATGAGCCCGGGCGAGCGCCGGCCGCTGCCAACAAGGACAGCGTTGATCATCCGCCGGACTTCTATCACTGGGCGGCGGTGTTGCGTTCGGTGTCGGCGTTTGAGACGTATCGCAAGGTCTATCGCGACGTGATTACGCCGTCACGGGTTGCGGAGCTGCTGATCCTGCGCGGCGACATGCCGCGCTCGCTCGCGAGTTGCCTGAACGAGGTGTCGGCCAACCTCGAGATGGTGCGCAACCGGCGATCCGAGGAGACCGAGCGGCGCGCCGGCTTGCTGCGCGCCGAACTCCGTTACGGCCGTATTGAAGACATCCTCGCGCGCGGCCTGCACTCGTATTTGACCGAATTCCTCGAACGCATCAACGATCTGGGCGAGCGTGTCAGCGAAGATTTTCTGGTGCCTTTGGAAGCCCACTAATAAACTGGGACGCGTATGACTTACTGCGTAGCGATGCGATTGAATGCGGGTCTCGTCTTCCTGGGTGACTCTCGCACCAACGCGGGCGTCGACCAGATTTCGACATTCCGCAAGATGACGGTGTTCGAGAATCCAGGCGAGCGGATGCTGGTCCTGCTAACCGCCGGAAATCTGGCACTGACGCAGGCGGTAACCCAAATCCTGAGCGAGCGGGTCGGCCCTGAACACGCCAGTGTTTGGACTGCGATGACGATGGTCGAAGCGGTGCGCATCATCGGCGACGCGGTGCGTGAAGTGCATCATCGTGACGCCGCGGCACTAAACGAATTCGGCATCGACTTCAACGCCAAGTTCATCTTCGGCGGCCAGATCAAAGGCGAAGGCATGCGCCTGTTTCACATTTATTCGGCCGGTAATTTCATCGAGGCCACGCACGAAAATCCGTACTTTCAGATCGGCGAGGCCAAATACGGCAAACCGATCATCGATCGCGTGATCCAGCCCGAGACGCCGCTCGACGAGGCGGCGAAGTGCGCGCTGATCTCGATGGACTCGACGCTGAAATCCAATATTTCGGTTGGATTGCCGCTCGATCTGCTGGTCTACGAAGCCGATACGTTGCGCGTGACCAAGTTCGTGCACATCGACGGCTCGAATCAATACATGGCGATGATTCGAGACACTTGGGGTTCTCGCCTGAAGCAGGTGTTCGCCGAAATTCCAGATCCGACCTGGTTCGATTCGTACGTACCGCCGGGCGCACCGCGCCTCCAAACCGAGATCGGTCAACCCGTGCGTGCACCGCTGCCGCCGTTTGTCGAAGTGGAGGCAGAGCCGGCGTCGCCGATACAACTGGTGGCCGGTCAGGTAAGTAAAAAAGCCGCACGCTGATCGCGCCGGCGCATCGTCGAGCCCTATTGCGCGTACCAGCCGCCGTCGACGTTCCATGCCACGCCACGAACCTGATCTGCTGCCGGCGTGCACAAGAACACCGCGAGTGCGCCCAATTGCTCAGCCGTCACGAACTGAAGCGACGGCTGTTTTTCTTCAAGCAGCGCTTTTTTCGCGTCGTCCTGATCGAGCTTGTCACGCGCGGCACGCGCGTCGACTTGTTGCTGCACCAATGGAGTCAGCACCCAACCCGGGCAAATCGCATTGCACGTCACTCCGGTTTGCGCCGTCTCCAAAGCGACTGACTTGGTTAGCCCGACGACGCCGTGCTTGGCGGCGACATACGCCGACTTTTCTGCCGAGCCGACCAGACCATGCACCGAGGCCACGTTGATGATGCGCCCCCAGTTGCGCTGCTTCATCTTCGGAAGCACGAGCCGCGTCGTATGAAACGCCGAGCTCAGATTGATGGCGATAATCGCATCCCAGCGGTCGACCGGAAACGATTCGATCGGCGCCACGTGTTGAATGCCGGCGTTGTTGACCAGGATATCGACCTGCCCAAAGGACGACTCGGCCGCGCCGATCATCGCCTCAATCGCTACAGGCTGGCTCATGTCCGCGCCGTGATACAGCGTTCGTACTTTGTGACTTTTGAGCTCGTTCTCGACACGCGAGATCTCATCCGGCGCGCCGAATCCATTGATGACGATGTTGGCGCCCTCGGCCGCGAGCGCGTGAGCAATGCCCAAGCCGATGCCGCTGGTCGAGCCGGTGATGAGCGCGGTCTTGCCTTTCAACATATGCGATCCTCTGTCTCCCCTTCCTTTCGAGTATGCCACTGTGAACAGGCGCAATGAACCCCGCTTGCACAGCGTGCAATGCCTGAGTCCATCTGGTTTGCACTCGATGGGTTACACGGAGTGGGGCGCTGCCGACAATCGGCGAGTACTGATCTGCGTGCACGGCCTCACTCGGCTCGGGCGCGATTTCGATCGCTTGGCCCGTGCGATGGCGCCGGAATATCGGGTCGTATGCCCCGATGTGGTGGGCCGCGGCCGCAGCGATTACCTGCGCGATCCGATGCACTACATCATGCCGCAGTACGTCGCCGACATGGTGACCTTGATCGCACGCCTTAACGTTGAACAAGTCGACTGGGTCGGCACATCGATGGGCGGGTTGATCGGCATCGGCCTCGCCGGTCAAGCGAACTCGCCGATTCGCCGCCTGGTCATTAACGACGTCGGGCCGCGGCTCGATGCGGCGGCGATCGCGCGCATCGGAGACTATGTCGGCGCGTCGATCTCTTTCAGCGACGTCGATGAAGCGGTCGATTACATTTCGACGATCGCCGCTCCGTTCGGATTGACTCGGCGCGAAGACTGGCGCGAGCTCGTCGTGCCCGGATTAAAGCGTGACGGCGCGCGATGGACGCTGCACTACGATCCGCATATTGCAGTGCCGTTCAAAGCGTCAACGCCGGAGCGCACGAGTGCGGATGAAAAGATTTTATGGTCGCTGTACGACAACATCCGCTGCCCGACATTGGTGATTCGCGGCGCGAATTCCGATCTGCTTTCGCGTGAGACACTGAGCGAGATGGCCGCACGCGGGCCGAAAGCCCGGACGAGCGAGATATCCGGAGTGGGACACGCTCCGACGTTGATGCTCGCCAACGAGATTGCGACTGTGCGCGAATTTCTGCTTGGCGGCGCCCACTAAAACACACCGCTCGCCAGACCCGCCGCGATAGCTGCGCCGAGCTCACGCGCGCGACTCAAATCGACTTCGGGCACGTGTTTCGGCGCGAGGATTTGCTCGGGCGTCTGCGCGCCATTGAGCACGATCAGTGGGAGGCGCAATCTCTTTCAGACGCAGTCCGGTCGCGATGCGCTGAATCTGTCGTGCTGCGCCTTCACCGTCGGTGCCGGCTGCGATGATCGCCGCATACGGCCGGCCGTTGACCTTATCGAGCGCGCCGTAATAGATGCGGTCGAAGAAATCCTTCATCCGGCCGGCCATCGTCGCGAGGTTTTCCGGCGTGACGAACAGGTAGCCGTCGGCGGAGAGAACATGCTCAACGTCGGCAGCGGCGGCTGTCACCAGCTCGGCGCTGCATCCCGCTTCATCGCTCGCTGCTGAGTGCGCCGCAGTCGCCAACTGTTGCGCCGCGCCGGTCATCGTGTGATAGACGATGATCAGCCGCTTCATCGCACCGCGGCCAGCGGATCTTGCAGAAAAAACTGCGAGAGCAGTGCATACCAGTCCGGAAACGCGTCGTGCAGTCGGCCAGGTTCGACGAAGAACGCTTCGCTGGAAACCGCAAAAAATTCGGCCTCGTCGTGCGCGCCGTAGGGATCGATCGGCAGATGCGCGTAGTGGCGATCCAATTCATCCGATTCCGGATCAAGATCGTCCGGGATTTCGGCATCGATCAGCTCCAGCTCTGCCGCGAAACGATCGAACGATTGATGCAGAACGCTGCGCCAGCCGTCAAGCGACAACGACTTGTGCGCGGCCAGGAACGGGGGCACCCCATCGGCGTCGCCATCGAGCAGATCGATCTTGTGCACGAACTCGTGAATCACGACCGAGTACGCCGCGCCTGCCCCGGTCGCGCTTTGCTGCGCATCCTCCCATGACAACACCAGTGGCCCGCCGTCCCACGCTTCGCCGGCAATCGGCTCAACGTATTCGTGGACAACGCCGTCGTCGTCGGTGATGCTGCGCGGAACCAGAAACTCGCTTGGATACACGACGATGCTTTTCCAGCCTCGATACCAATCGAGGCCGAGGTTCAGCACCGGTAAGCAGGCCTGTACCGCAATGTTGACCTGCATCGCAGAGGTCAATTCGAGATCCGCCGCTGCGGACATTTGCTTGTCGGTAAGCAATTGCGCGGCAAGCATTCGCAATCGTTCGCGCTCATGCGCGGTAAGACGCGCGACGAAAGGCAATGAGGCCAGAGTGGACGACCATATCGGATCAGGGATGGCGACTGACGATGATCGCGTCCAGCGGCTTAACAGCGTGCGCATCATGGAATTGTGCCGCAGAGGCCGCTTATCCTTACGGCCATGCATATCGGACACCCGACTGAACTGACGCCGGCTGCGCTCGATCTCGATCGCACACTGGCGCTGGTTGAACCGCTGTACCAGGATAGATTGCTCGCGACTGGCGAGCCATTCTTGGCACACGCACGCGGCACCGCGCGGATCCTGGCGCCGCTGCGAGGCGATGCCGATCTGCTTTGCGCCGCCTGCCTGTTCGGCGTGCACGATGTTCTGCGCGAGCCCGATGAGTGGCTACGGGTGCGTTTCGGTGCTGGTGTTGCGCAACTGGTAGCAGACCTTCGCCAACTAATGAAACTGTCGGAGTTGACTCGCAAGCACGGCGATGCGGGGACAAAAAAGCACGGCGATGATGATCAGGCCGCAGCATTGCGCCGCATGCTTCTGGCGATGGCCAACGACTTGCGTGTTGTCCTCCTTCGCCTGGCGTCGCGATTGCAGACGCTGCGCTATTACGCGGAGAGCAAACAACCCGGGCCGGAGACGATCGCGCGCGAAACGATGAGGCTGTACGCACCGCTTGCCAACCGGCTCGGCATCTGGCAATTGAAGTGGGAACTGGAAGATCTGTCGTTTCGCTTCCTCGAGCCGGAAACGTACAAGGATGTCGCGCGCCTGCTCGACGAAAAACGGATCGAGCGCCAGGATTTCATCGAGCACGCGACGAAGCGCGTGCAGCAGATCTTGAGCGAAGCGGGGATCACTGCTGACGTCGTTGGTCGTCCAAAGCACATTTACAGCATCGTCAACAAGATGCGCACCAAGCGGCTGACGTTTGACCAGGTGCGCGACGTGCGTGGCTTGCGGGTGATCGTGCAGAGCATGCCGGATTGTTACCAGGCGCTGTCGGCGATTCATCAAGAGTGGACTGCCGTCGCCGGCGACTACGACGACTACATCGCGCGGCCGAAGCCGAACGGCTATCAGTCGCTGCACACGGTCGTTAGCGACGAACACGGTCGCGCGCTCGAAATCCAGATTCGCACGAAGCAGATGCATGAGTCCGCAGAGCTGGGATTGGCGGCGCACTGGCGCTACAAGGAGGGCGGAAAACCAACCGCCGGTAAGCCACGCGGCCAAGGCCAGGACGACGGCGACGCGCAGCGGGTTGCGTGGCTGCGGCAGCTGTTGGCGTGGCGCGATGAAGTCGAACCGACGCCCGCGGCGGACTCTTCTGGTGGCGCTACGCGCGACGAGCGCATGTATGTGCTGACGCCGCAGGCACGCGTGGTCGAGCTACCCGCCGGCGGGACGCCGGTCGATTTCGCTTTTCACATTCATTCTGAAGTCGGGTATCGCTGCCGTGGTGCGCGCGTGGACGGCGTCATCGTTCCGCTGAACACGCCATTGAAGAACGGTCAGACGGTCGAGATCATCTCGGCCAAGACCGGCGGCCCGAGCCGCGACTGGCTGAACGCCGATCTCGGATTTCTGAAAGAGCGCGCGCTCGCGCGCCAAGGTGCGGCAATGGTTTAACGCTCTCGAGCTGGAGCAATCGATCGCTGCCGGGCGTGAGCTGATCGAGAAGGAAATGCAGCGGCTCGGTAAGACCGCTGTGAAGCTTGATGACCTGGCGAAGCGGCTTGGGTTCGGTAGCGTCGATCAGTTGGCCGCTGCAGCGACCAAGGATGAGTTCAGCTTGCGCTCGATCGAGCATGCGCTGGCACCGGCGACGGTTCAATCCGAACCGACGCCAGCGCCACTGATCGGCAGGCCGCCCGCCATACCCGCCGCGCCCGCAGGCAAAGGCCAAGTGCTGGTGGTTGGCGTCGATTCGCTACTGACGCAGCTCGCACGCTGCTGCCGGCCGGCGCCGCCCGATGAGATCGTCGGTTACGTGACACGCGGCAAGGGCGTATCGATTCACCGCGGAAATTGTTCCAACCTCAGATCGCTGCTGAAGCTTGCCCCCGAACGAATGGTCGATGTCACGTGGGGCAAGCAGGCGGATGCGGTGTATCCCGTCGAACTGCTGGTGCTCGCGCAGGATCGCCCGGGTTTGCTGCGCGATGTGTCCGAGGTGTACGCGCGCGAAAAGCTGAACGTCGTCGGTGTCAATTCGAGCAGTGCCAATGGCGAAGCGCGCATGTTGTTCACCATTGAAATCCGAAGTGCCGCCGACGTTAACCGCGTCCTGGCCGCAGTGCGTGAAGTAAAGGATGTCTTCACCGCCCGCAGGCGATAGGACTAGATGGGCAGTGCGGAGCAACGCATGCCTTATACTTTGCGGCCCAGGCGCGTAGCTCAGCTGGTTAGAGCACCACCTTGACATGGTGGGGGTCGTTGGTTCGAGTCCAATCGCGCCTACCAGCCCATCGGCGAGACAACACGAAAGGCATCAGATGACGCTCCGAACTACGTTTACCGGCTCTTGATGACGGGACGAGTTCGCCTTTCGGAAAAAGTGCGGCTCGCCGCACTTTTTTTTGACTGAAGCAACGACATGATTTCTATTCGATTACCTGACGGTTCAAGCCGGAGCTACGACCAGCCGGTGACGGCGGCGCAAGTAGCGTCTTCGATCGGCCCCGGCCTTGCCAAGGCCGCAATTGCCGCCAAGGTTGACGGCAAGCTGGTCGATGTGGCACACGTGATCGACCATGACGCCGACGTCGCGATCGTCACCGACCGCGACGCCGACGGCATCGACGTCATCCGACATTCAACGGCGCATCTGCTCGCGTACGCGGTCAAAGAGCTGTTTCCGGAAGCACAGGTCACGATCGGACCTGTGATCGAGAACGGCTTTTATTACGACTTCGCTTACAAGCGTCCGTTTACGCCGGAAGATCTGGCAGCGATCGAACAGAAAATGGCGGAGCTCGCGAAAAAAGACGAGCCGGTCGTGCGCGAAGTCTGGAAGCGCGACGACGCGGTGAAATTTTTCGAATCGATTGGCGAAAAGTACAAGGCCGAAATCATCGCTTCGATTCCGGCGAACGAAGATATTTCGCTGTATCGCGAGGGTGGCTTTATCGATCTGTGTCGCGGCCCGCACGTACCGTCGTCGGGCAAGTTAAAGGTGTTCAAGCTGACGAAGGTTGCCGGCGCGTATTGGCGCGGCGACCAGGCAAACGAACAATTGCAGCGTATTTACGGCACGGCCTGGGGCAGGAAAGAAGATCAGGACGCGTATCTGAAGATGCTCGAGGAAGCCGAGCGGCGCGACCATCGCAAGCTCGGCAAGGAACTCGACCTCTATCACTTTCAGGAAGAAGCCCCCGGACTGGTGTTCTGGCATCCGAAGGGGTGGGTGATCTGGCAGGCGGTCGAGCAATACATGCGCGGCGTGTACCGCGACAACGGTTATCACGAAGTCAGGGCGCCGCAAATTCTCGACCGCTCGCTATGGGAAAAGTCGGGCCACTGGGAAAAGTACCGCGAACACATGTTCACAACGGAGTCCGAGAATCGGTACTACGCGCTAAAGCCGATGAACTGCCCGGGTCATGTGCAGATCTACAACGCGAATCTGCACAGTTATCGCGAGTTGCCGTTGCGCTACGGTGAGTTCGGCTTCTGCCATCGCAACGAGTCGTCGGGCTCATTGCACGGCTTGTTGCGCGTGCGCGGGTTCGTGCAGGACGACGGCCATATTTTCTGCACCGAAGACCAGATTCTTGACGAGTGCGTCACCTATACGGCGTTACTGCAGAAGGTGTATCGCGACTTCGGCTTTGAACAAGTGTTCTACAAGGTGGCGACGCGGCCCGAACAGCGCATCGGGTCGGATGAAATCTGGGATAAGTCCGAGCAGTCGTTAATCGAGTCGATGCGGCGTTCGGGTGTCGAGTTCGAAACTCTCGCCGGGCGAGGGCGCCTTTTACGGTCCGAAGATCGAGTACCACCTGAAAGACTCGATGGGTCGACCGTGGCAATGCGGGACGATGCAGGTCGATTTCTCGATGCCCGAGCGGCTTGGCGCTGAGTACGTAGCCGAAGACAACAGCCGCAAGGTACCGGTGATGCTGCACCGGGCGATCGTCGGTTCGCTCGAGCGCTTCATCGGCGTGCTGATCGAGAATTACGCGGGTGCAATGCCGCCGTGGCTGGCGCCGGTGCAGGTTGCCGTTGCTTGCATCTCGGAGCACCAGGCCGCATATGCGGAAGCTGTTGCTCAAACACTGCAAAAACAAGGATTTAGGGCGGAATCCGATTTGCGCAATGAGAAGATCAACTATAAGATTCGCGCCCTTAGCCTGCAGAAAATCCCCTACATTCTCGTTGTCGGCGACAAAGAGAAGCAAGCGAACACGGTATCCGTGCGAGCCCGCGGTGGCGCGGACTTGGGTGTGATTCCCTTGTCCGAGTTTGCGCAACGTCTAAAGCTCGACGTTGAGCAGCGTCAGAACGTGGCAAGCGCGGTTTGATTTCTAATTTTTTCGAGAGGTAAATATCGCTCAAGAACGTTCGCACCGGATCAACGGTGAAATCAGCGCTCCGGAAATACGGCTCACTGGAATCGAAGGAGAAGCGCTGGGAGTGGTAAAGCTGGCCGACGCGCTGCGCATGGCCGAAGAAGCACAAGTCGATCTGGTGGAAATCGCTCCCACTGCTGTGCCGCCAGTCTGTCGTTTGATGGACTACGGCAAGTTCAAGTATCAGGAGCAAAAGAAGTCGCACGAAGCGAAGCTGAAGCAGAAGCAGATTCAGATCAAGGAAGTCAAGTTTCGCCCGCAGACGGACGAGAACGATTACCTGACGAAGATGCGAAACCTGACTCGCTTCTTGGAAGAAGGCGATAAAGCCAAGATCACGCTGCGGTTCCGCGGCCGTGAAATGGCGCACCAGGAGTTCGGCGTCAAGCTGCTGGAGCGGGTGCGCGACGAGTTGGCGAATATGGCAGTCGTGGAGTCAATGCCGAGGTTGGAAGGGCGCCAGATGGTGATGGTGATGGCGCCGAAGAAGAAGAAGTAGTGGCCGGCGGCGATGCCGCCGGCTTCCCTGAGTAACAACAAGTGAGATCAGGCTCGCAAGTCTCCTATTGGAGCGCCTGCAATCATCCAATAACGAAAGGACGGCAATGCCGAAGATGAAAACGAAAAAGAGCGCTTCCAAGCGCTTCAAGGTTCGCGCGAGCGGATCGATCAAGCGCGGTCAGGCGGCCAAGCGCCATCTGCTGACCAAGCGCACCACCAAAAATAAGCGCCATTTGCGCGGCGCGGTCAACATGCACGAGGCGGATGTGAAATCCGTGCGCCGCATGCTGCCGTACGCGTAAGGAGGACGACGATGCCGAGAGTTAAGAGAGGGACCACCGCGCGCGCGCGGCACAAGAAAGTTCTTGCGCAGGCCGTCGGCTTTACGCGCCGCCGCAAGAATGTATTCCGCGTCGCCAAAGAAGCGGTGATGAAAGCGGGGCAGTACGCCTATCGCGATCGCCGTAACAAGAAACGTACTTTTCGCGCGTTATGGATCGCGCGGATCAATGCAGCCGTGCGCGAGCATGGATTGAGTTACAGCGTGTTCATCAATGGGTTGAACAAGGCGGAGATCGGGCTCGATCGCAAAATACTGGCCGATATGGCGGTACTCGACAAGCCTGGTTTTGCGGCCGTCGTCGAAAAGGTAAAGGCCACGCTTGCTTAATCGCTGTCGATAAGACGAAAGAAAATGAAAACGGGGCCTAATGCGCGGCCCCGTTTTCGTTTGCACCGATGAATACTGACTTGGACCGATTGGTAGACGCAGCGCGCGCCGCATTCGCAGCGGCTATGCAGCCGGCCGCGCTGGAAAACGAGAAGGCGCGATATCTGGGAAAAAACGGCGCGATCACGGAGCGGCTGAAAGGCGCTTGCCAAACTGGCGCCCGAAGAAAAACGTACAGCCGGCGCCAGTATCAATGCAGCCAAGGAGGCGATCGAGGCGCTGCTCGCCGAACGCCGCCAGGCGCTGGCCGAACTGCGGCTTGACGAGCAGCTTGCTGCAGAGTCGATCGACGTGTCGTTACCGGGTCGAAGCCGCAGCGTCGGCGCGATTCATCCAATCGCCCGCACGTGGATGCGCGTCGAAGAGATCTTTCGCTCGATCGGATTCGATTTCGCCGAAGGTCCGGAGATAGAAACCGATTGGTACAGCTTCACGGCGCTTAATAGTCCAGAGAATCATCCGGCACGCTCGATGCAGGACACGTTCTACGTCGACGCGCATGACACCGATGGCCGGCCGATTGGTATTGCGCACACATACCAGTCCGATGCAGGTTCGTTACGCGCGCATGCACCAACCGCCGATCAAGGTAATCGCGATCGGCCGCTGCTACCGCGTCGATAACGACGCGACGCACTCGCCGATGTTTCATCAAGTAGAAGGCCTGTGGCTCGACGAAGACATCAGCTTCGCCGACCTGAAGGCCGTATATACGAATTTCCTGCGGTGCTTCTTTGAAACCGATGAACTTGCGGTGCGCTTCCGGCCTTCGTACTTTCCATTCACCGAGCCCTCAGCCGAGATCGACATGATGTTCACCAGCGGTTCGCGCAAGGGCCGCTGGCTCGAAATCTCGGGTGCGGGGCAAGTGCATCCCGATGTCGTGCGCAATTTCGGTTTCGATCCCGAAAAAACGATCGGCTTTGCCTTCGGCTCGGGTCTCGAGCGGCTGGCAATGCTGCGCTATGGCGTCGATGACCTGCGCATGTTCTTCGACGGCGATTTGCGCTTCCTTCATCAATTCGCCTAGCCGATGCAGTTGTCTGAACAGTGGTTGCGTAGCTACGCCGATCCGCCGTATTCCAGCGACGAGCTGGCCGAGCGGCTGACGATGGTGGGGCTGGAAGTCGAGAGCGTTGATCCGGTCGCGCCAGCGTTTTCCGGTGTCGTCGTGGCCGAAGTCACGCGCGTAGTTCCGCACCCGAACGCCGACAAGCTGACGGTGTGCGAAGTCGAGGTCGGCGCGGGAGAGATTCTTTCAATCGTCTGCGGCGCGTCGAACGTGGCGCCTGGAATCAAGGCGCCGTGCGCGTTGGTGGGCGCGATACTTCCCGGAGGGGCAGAAGTCAGCGCGGCCACGTTACGCGGTGTGCAGTCGCAAGGTATGTTGTGTTCAGCACGCGAGCTTGGACTCTCCGACGATCACGCCGGCCTGCTGATCCTCGACGCCGACGCACCGCTCGGCGCCGATTTGCGCGACTACCTTGCGCTCGACGATCGCAAGCTGACGATCAAGCTGACGCCCGACCGCGCGGATTGTTTGAGCGTGGTCGGTGTGGCGCGCGAAGTCGCTGCGCTCGCGGGGTCTCCGCTGACGCTCGCGGCGACCGCCCCTGTGCAGCCGGTGATTGCTGATCGTCTCCCGGTGACCATCGAAGCGCCCGATTTATGCGGCCGCTTCTCAGGCCGGGTGATTCGTGGCGTCGACGCGCACGCGCAAACGCCGGCCCGCATCAAGCAACGGCTCGAGCGCAGCGGACAGCGGCCGATCTCGGCGTTGGTCGATATCTCGAACTACGTGATGCTCGAACTTGGCCGGCCAACGCATGTATTCGATCTGGACAAGGTGGCGGGCGGGCTGACCGTGCGCTGGGGCCGTGCAGGCGAGCGCGTCGAGTTGCTGAATGGCCAAACAGTCGACGTCGATTCCAACGTCGGCGTGATCGCCGACCAGGCCGGTGTTGAATCCTTGGCGGGAATCATGGGCGGCACCAACACCGCCGTGTCGCTGGATACGCGCAATGTGTACCTGGAGGCGGCGTTCTGGTGGCCCGATGCGATCCGCGGCCGAGCACGCCGATACAACCTTTCGACCGATGCTGCGCACCGGTTCGAGCGCGGCGTCGACTACGCCACCAACGTTGATCACGTCGAATACATTACGCGCTTGATCGTCGACATTTGCGGAGGCCAACCGGGTCCGGTCGACGATCAAATGCTCGCACTGCCGCAGCGCAAGCCGATCACGATGCGTATCGAGCGCTGTCGGCGAGTGTTGGGCATGACAATTGGCTCGGATGCCATCGCGAAGGCATTTCGTCGGATCGGCTTTGCATTCGAACAAGACGACGAAATATTCGTCGTGACGCCACCGAGCTTCCGGTTCGATCTGCAGATCGAAGAGGATCTGATCGGCGAAGTCGCGCGGCTTACGGGCTACGAGAACATTCCGGCGCACCCGCCACGCACGGCGGCGACGATGCGCGCGGAGCCGGAGGAGCGGCGCACTGCGCATGACGTACGCCGCGGTTTGTCACTGGCCGGCTATACCGAGCTCGTCAACTATTCGTTTGTCGACACGCAATCGGAGCGCGATTTCGCGCCGAACGACGACCCGATTGCGGTGCTCAATCCGATTGCGAGCCAGATGTCCGTGATGCGCACCACATTGCTTGGCGGTCTGGTCAACGCGCTGTCGTACAACCTGAATCGCAAAGCCACTCGTGTGCGCGTCTTTGAGATCGGCCGCGTGTATCGCCGAGATCGGCAGCAATCAGAGGGCCCGCTACAGGTGGGAGGAGTGGATCAGCCGAATCGCATCGGGGGGCTGGCCTATGGTCCCAATGACGATGAGCAGTGGGCGGTGCCGACGCGCGACGTCGACTTCTTCGACGTCAAAGGAGATATCGAATCGTTGCTCGTAGGTGCGCGGTTTGTGGCCGAGCCGCATCCCGCGCTGCATCCCGGCCGCAGCGCGATGATCGAGATCGACGGCCGGCGCGTCGGGACAATTGGCCAACTACACCCACGCCTGCAACAGCGCTACGAATTGCCGAAGGCGCCGATCGTGTTCGAGCTCGATCTCGCGCCACTGCTCGTGCGTCCACTGCCACGGCACAGCGAGCTTTCCCGGTTTCAGCCCGTGCTGCGCGATATCTCGGTGACGGTCGCCGACGCCGTGCCGGCACAGGCGATGATCGACGCCGTGGTCACGCTGTCGCGCTCGGACCGCCGCCTGTCGCCGCTGCGCGAGTTCCGCGTGTTCGATGTATACCGCGCGCCGCGGAATTCAAGCAAAGTCACGGAAGCGAGCGCTAACGTGTTGTTAAATAACGAGAAAAACCTTGCGTTCCGAGTGGTTCTGCAAGATACTGGGCGTCCCGTCAGCGATGCTGACGCCGACGCTGCTGTTGAAGTGATTGTTGAGGTTCTCAAGCAACGATTTGACGCGCGCCTGCGTCAATAAAGCGAGCATGCGAGATAACGCGCACATGACAGCTGACTTTAAATTTCCCGATTTGCCGAGGACGGCGGGTGCGATGCACTCGGCGCATCGCACCGCGAAGACTATGACCAAGGCCGAGCTGGCTGAAGCGTTGTTCGATCGGCTCGGGCTGAACAAGCGCGAGGCGAAGGACATGGTCGATGGATTCTTTGATGAGATTCGGCAAGCGCTCGAGCGTGGCGAGTCGGTGAAGCTCTCTGGCTTTGGCAATTTCCAGCTGCGCGACAAGCCGCAGCGTCCGGGACGAAACCCGAAAACAGGTGAAGAGATCGCGATAACTGCCCGCCGCGTCGTCACTTTTCACGCCAGTCAAAAGCTGAAAGCCGCCGTTGCCACCGCGGCTGGCGTGCACTGACCGCACAGCCGTTCGCATCGACTTCGTGCCTGTAGCGTTCGACCTTCGCGCTTGACCCATGCAGCGCCACGAAGCTCCGATCCCATTGCCGTCGATTCCAGCTAAGCGCTACTTCACCATCGGTGAGGTCAGCGATTTGTGCGGCGTCAAACCGCACGTGCTGCGCTACTGGGAGCAGGAGTTCACGCAGTTGCGCCCGGTCAAGCGGCGCGGCAACCGGCGCTATTACCAACACCACGAAGTTCTGCTGATTCGCAGAATCCGGGAGTTGTTGTACGAGCAGGGTTTCACCATCAGCGGTGCACGCAATCGCCTGGATGATCACGATCACAGCGAGCGCGCGGCGCCGCGCGCTGGCTTAGTCGCGGCAAACGATCCGGCTGCGGTAAACGGCGACGGCACGCAGGTCAAAGCTGTCGATATCGCAGCACTGCACGCGGAGCTCGCTGCAATTCGCAAGCTGCTGCGGAGCCGCTAGCGGATATACTGCGCGCCTTCGGGGCGTAGCGCAGCCTGGTAGCGCACTTGCATGGGGTGCAAGGGGTCGCGAGTTCGAATCCCGCCGCCCCGACCAAGGGTTTTGACTCAGGGAAGCCGGTGTGTGCTGCGCACACACCGGCTACTTTTTTGGCGATGCGCATTCTTGTATCCAATGATGACGGTTACCTGGCGCCAGGTCTGATTGCGTTGGCCGACGCGATGCGGCCGCTGGGCGATGTCACCGTTGTCGCGCCCGAGCAAAACAGCAGCGGTGCCAGCAACTCGTTGACATTGAACCGGCCGCTAACGATCAGCCAGGCAGACAATGGATTCACGTTTATCAACGGCACTCCGAGCGACTGCGTGCATATCGCACTGACAGGGCTGCTCGAGCGGATGCCCGATCTGATCGTCTCCGGTATCAACAACGGTCAGAACATGGGCGACGACACGATCTATTCGGGTACGGTCGCTGCGGCAATGGAAGGTTATCTGTTCGGCGTGCCTGCGATCGCGTTCTCGTTGCTCGACCGCGGTTTTGAGCACCTTGACGTGGCGGCCGACGTGGCGCGTGAACTGGTCCAGCGCTACATTGATCGGCCGATTGAAGCGCCATTCTTATTGAACGTCAACGTGCCGAATCTGCCGCGTGATCAGATCAAAGGTATTGTCGGCACGCGTCTGGGCAAACGCCATCCGTCGGAGCCGGTCGTTCGCATGATGAACCCGCGCGGCGAGCCGATTTACTGGATCGGTGCCGCGGGTGCGGCGCGCGAAGGCGGGCCGGGCACCGACTTTCATGCGACTGCGTCGGGCTATGTGTCGGTAACGCCGCTGCAGATCGACCTGACGCACACCGATCAACTGACCAGCGTCAATGAGTGGCTTGCCGCCGGACCCGTTCGATGACCCGTTCGCACGTTAATAGCGGGACGGGCGATCAGAATCCGAGCGGGCTGGTGTCCGCACGCGTACGCGACCGTATGGTCGAGCGCGTGCGCGAGCTCGGCGTGCGCGACGCCCGTGTGCTTGAAGCGTTGCGCATCGTGCCGCGACATTTGTTCGTCGACGAAGCGCTGGCCAGCCGTGCATATGAAGATACGGCTCTGCCGATCGGCCACGGACAGACGATTTCGCAGCCGTACATCGTGGCGCGCACGGCTGAGTTGGCTCTTGAAGACCTGCCCGACGCGCGCGCCGCGCGCGTGCTCGAGGTCGGTACCGGCGGCGGTTATGCGGCTGCGGTGCTCGCGCAACTATTCGGTGAAGTCGTCAGCATCGAGCGTTTACGTGCGTTGCATGAACGTGCGCGCGAAAACCTGCGGCCGCTGCGCTTGTCCAATGTGCGGCTGATATTTGGCGACGGTGCGCAAGGGGTCGCGGCCGCTGCGCCGTATCACTGCATCGTTGCCGCAGCGGCCGCGGACGAAATTCCGCCGGCATGGATCGAACAGCTGGAAGTCGGTGGCCGCATTGTGGCGCCCGTGGGAACATGGAATCAGCATTTGACGATTGCAATTAAGGATGCGGACGGACGCGTGCAAAAGAGCCGCAAGGAGCCGGTACGCTTCGTCCCTTTGCGCGGCGGTGTCGCCTAAGGTGCTTTCAGAATGACAAGCAGGTCGATCATCAGATGGTGCGCGCTCCTTCCGGCGCTGGCCGTAGCGGCGTGCGCGAGCCAGCGGCCGGCCCCGGTGGCGGATCGCTCGGGACGCACTCCGGCCACAGCGGCGCCCGCCGCTGCGCCAGCTGTTGTGCGCTCAGCTAAAGACGGCATCTACGTCGCGCAGCGCGGCGATACCCTTCAGAACGTTGCCCTCGCGTTCGGAGTCGATCAAAAAGACCTGGCGCGCTGGAACGCTATCGCCGAGCCCGGTGTACTGATTCCTGGACAAACGCTACGTGTTACTCCACCGGCGGACGTGGCGACAGTGAGCCCGATCACGCGCGGCGGGCAGGTCGAAGTTCGTCCGCTGCCGCCACCGGGCGCATCGACGCCGGGAACAACGGCTCCGTTGCCGCCAGCCGCATTGCCGCCGACCGGACCGTCGCCCGCAGTACCCCCGGTCGCAGCAGCGCCACCGACGGCGCCGCCCGAGCCATCGCGTGCGCCGTCCTCGTCGCTGCCTTGGCTTTGGCCGACCTCCGGCAAAGTCATCGAGACATTCGATGATCCGCGCAACAAGGGTATCGATATCGCGGGGAACGAAGGTGCGCCGGTCCAAGCCGCGGCCGATGGCGAGGTGGTCTATGTAGGCAGTGCGGTGCGCGGTTACGGCAATCTGGTGATTGTTCGCCATAGCGATGACTTCATCACCGCGTATGCGCATAACCGAAAGGTGTTGGTCGCCGAGAAGCAATCAGTTAAACGCGGACAGCCGATCGCCGAGCTCGGACGCTCGGATGCAGACCGCCCAAAGCTGCACTTTGAAATTCGGCATCAAGGCAAACCGGTCGATCCGCTCAAGTATCTTCCTGCGCGGTCGCAGTGACCCTGGTTCTGGTTTCGCAGTGACACCGGTTCTGGTCTTTGACATCGAGACGATTCCCGATATCGCAGGGTTGCGGCGGCTGCGCGCCGATTGGCGCGATCTGGCCGACGCGGAGGTTGCAGAGTTTGCATTGAACGAGCGGCGCGAGAAAACCGGCGGCGATTTTCTGCCGCTGTATTTGCAGCGCATCGTTACGATCTCGTGCGTGCTGCGCAATGAAGCCGGCTTCAGAGTTGGCTCGATCGGCGCGGCGGGCGACCCTGAGGCGACGCTAATCCAGAGCTTTTTTGGAATGATCGATCGGCACACACCGCAGATCGTCAGTTGGAATGGCAGCTCGTTTCGACCTTCCAGTGTTGCACTATCGCGGCCTGCTGGCGGGTGTTTCGGCGGCGCGCTACTGGGAGCTCGGCGTGGACGATCCCGAGTTTCGCTACAACAATTACATCGGCCGTTATCACACGCGTCACATTGACTTGATGGACGTACTTGCGCTGTACCAATCGCGTGCGAACGCGCCGCTGGACGTTCTGTCTAGGCTTGCCGGCTACCCGGGCAAGCTCGGCATGGACGGCAGCCAGGTGTGGCAGGCTTACCGCGACGGCCAGATCGAGCAGATCAGAAGCTATTGCGAAACCGACGTCGTCAACACGTATTTGCTGTTCAACCGTTTTCAAAGAATGCGCGGCGTGTTGAACGACGTGCAGCACGCCGCCGAGGAAGCCTTGGTGCGTGAATCGCTGCAGGGCCTGCCGGCGCCGCATTGGCGCGAATACCTGGAGGCCTGGCCGGCCGCCGCTGCGGCAGCGAACTAGTCAACGGTGCGTGGCGAACGATTCGAGGTCGTGGTCGAGTCCCTCGACCAGGAAGGACGCGGCGTCGCCCATCGCGAGGGCAAGGCGGTGTTCATCGAAGGTGCGCTGCCGGGCGAGACCGTCGTTTACGAAGTACTGCGCCAGAAGGCGAGGTACGAGTCCGGCCGCGCGATCGAGATTGCACACGAGTCCGCGTTGCGCGTGGTACCGCGGTGTCCGCACGCCGGCCTGCATGTCGGCGCGTGTGGTGGCTGTTCGATGCAGCACATCGACGCACGCGCGCAGGTCGCGATGAAGCAGCGTGTCCTGGAAGACACACTTTGGCACGTCGGTCGCGTTCGTCCGCAGATGCTGCTACGGCCCGTAGCAGGGCCATCCTGGCGCTACCGACATCGCGCCCGGTTAGCTGTTCGATACGTTGCAAAGAAGAACGGCGTGCTGGTGGGGTTTCACGAACGTGCGAGCAGTTATGTGGCCGATATTCATCAATGCGAAGTCGTGCCCAGAAAGATCAGTGACCTCCTGCTCCCGCTGCGGGACCTCGTTTCGTCGCTGACGTTGCGCGACCGTTTGCCTCAAATCGAACTTGCCATCGGCGGATCGACTGTCGTGCTGGTCTTTCGCGTGCTGCAGCAGCTAACAGCGGCAGATGGCGCATTACTGCGCGAATTCGGACTGATGCATGCTGTCGGCATCTGGTTACAGCCGGCCGGGCCTGCGTCGGCCGTGCCGCTCGATGACGATCAGCCTCAGCGACTCGAGTTGTTGTTGCCGGAATTCGGCGTCGCGTTACCTTTTTTGCCGACCGACTTCACGCAGGTCAATCACCGCATCAACGAAGTCTTGGTTTCGCGCGTGCTGCGTCTGCTGGCACCGAACTCGACCGATGTGGTCGCGGACTTTTTCTGCGGCCTCGGCAACTTCACTTTGCCATTGGCCACACGCGTGCGAAAGGTAATTGGATTGGAAGGCAGTGCATTCCTGGTCGAGCGCGCGCGCGAAGCCGCGGCTCACAACGGGTTGACAAATCGCACTCAATTCGAAATGCGCAACCTGTTTGAATTTACGGCCGACGACTGGCGCGGCCTCGTCGACCGCGCTGGAGCGATCGACAAGGTACTGATCGATCCGCCGCGCGAAGGTGCGCTGGCACTCGTGCAGGCGCTCGCGGACACATCGGTGCCGTCGCAGCGGCCAGCAAGGGTCGTTTATGTGTCATGCAACCCGGCGACGCTAGCCCGCGATTGCAACGTGATGGTTAATCACGGCGGCTGGGTGTTGCGCGCGGCAGGCGTCGTCAACATGTTTCCGCACACGTCGCACGTCGAGTCGATCGCGTTGCTGGAGCCGGCAGCCTAGGGTGAAATGGGCGGCGCGGCCAACCGGCTGCGTGTTAACATTTCAGGCTAAGTTGCGCGTCGCAAGTCATTCATTTGTCGAGCTTTTTCTTTGCTCGGCGCCAATAAAAATAGGGAAAAGGCAGCACATGGCGGTGGAACGAACATTGTCGATCATCAAACCAGATGCGGTCGCTAAGAATGTCATCGGGCAGATTTACTCTCGCTTCGAGTCCAGTGGTTTGAAGGTGATCGCAGCGAAAATGGTCGCGCTGTCGCGCGCCGAAGCGGAAGGCTTTTATGCGGTGCATCGCGAGCGGCCGTTCTTCAAGGACCTGGTGACGTTCATGGTCTCCGGGCCGGTGATGGTGCAGGTGCTCGAAGGCGACAATGCGATCGCCAAGAACCGGGAGCTGATGGGTGCGACCGATCCGAAGAAAGCGACCGCCGGCACGATCCGCGCGGATTTTGCGGACAGTATCGACGCCAATGCCGTGCACGGCTCGGACGGTGCCGCGACGGCAGAATTCGAGATCGAATATTTTTTTGCGCAGATGAATATTTACTCCCGCTAGGTCGAGCTTTTGCAATGTCGCGCGTGAACCTGCTCGATTTCGACGCTGCCCAGTTGGCGGCGTACGTAGACGCGCTCGGTGAAAAGCCGTTTCGCGGGCGGCAGCTGTTGCGTTGGATACACCGGCGCGGAGCGCGCGAGTTCGACGCGATGTCGGATCTTGCAAAGTCGCTGCGCGCCAAGCTGTCGCAACAGGCGCACATCAGTTGCCCGGGTGTGTTGAGCGACGTAGTTGCCGCCGATGGCACCCGCAAGTGGCTGCTTGATGTCGGGCTCGGCAACGCGATCGAAGCAGTGTTTATTCCGGAAGAAGATCGCGGTACGTTGTGCATATCGACGCAGGCCGGATGTGCGGTCAATTGCGTGTTCTGCTCCACTGGTCGGCAGGGCTTCAATCGCAATCTGACGACGGCCGAGATCATCGGCCAACTTTGGATGGCCGAGCACATGCTGCGTGCGGGGGCCGGCGCCGGTGATAACGATCGCGATCGCGTCATTTCCAACGTGGTCCTGATGGGAATGGGCGAGCCGCTGCAAAACTACGACGCCGTGCTGCCGGCGCTAAGGTTGATGCTGGACGACAACGCCTACGGCCTGTCGCGCCGGCGCGTCACTGTCTCGACGTCCGGCATGGTGCCGTTGATCGATCGTTTGGCTGTGGACTGCCCAGTTGCGCTGGCGGTCTCGCTGCATGCATCGAACGATGCGTTGCGCGACACCCTGGTGCCGCTGAACAGAAAGTACCCGCTGCACGAGTTGCTCGCCGCGTGCCGTCGCTATTTGCGCACCGCACCGCGCGACTTCATCACGTTCGAGTATGTAATGCTCGACGGCGTCAACGACAGCGATCGGCATGCGGCCGAGCTGGTCGCACTGGTCGCTGACGTGCCGTGCAAGTTCAACCTGATTCCGTTCAATCCGTTTCCGCAGTCGGGATTCGAGCGCTCATCGGGGGAACGCATCCGTGCGTTTGCGCAACACTTGGCGGACGCCGGAATTGTCACTACCACGCGCAGAACACGCGGTGACGATATCGACGCGGCGTGCGGTCAACTGGCAGGCGATATTCGTGATCGAACGCGCGTTAGTGACCGCACAGCCCGCAGAGTCATTCCGTTAACGGCAAGCGCGCGCTAGAGGGAACACATGGACTTACGCCCAATGATCTGTGCGGCGTTAGCGTCGCTAGGCGCCGCCTGCACTACGACGACGACGACCACCGTCAGCAATGACGGGTCGTCGACGATCACCAACGAGCGGTCGTCAAAAAAAGTCACCGAGGCCGACCTGCGTCACCGTGCTCGCGCCCGCACCGATCTGGCCGCCGGGTATTACCGCAATGGCCAGCTGGCGGTAGCGCTGGATGAAGCGCGCCGCGCCGCCGCGATGGACCCAAACTACGCGGAAGCGTACGGCTTGCTCGGGCTCATTTATATGGACATGAACGAAAAACGCAACGCGGAGGAGAATTTTCAGCGCGCGTTGAAGCTCGACCCCACTAACTCTGAGTTGAACAACAATTACGGCTACTTTCTATGCCACACCGGGCGCGAACGAGAGTCGATCGAATACTTCAATCAAGCGATTCGCGATCCGCTTTATCGCACGCCCGCCCGTGCGAATCAGAACGCCGGCGCTTGCTTGATGAGGATCAAGGACTACGCAGGGGCAGAGCGCTACTTGCGGCGCTCGTTCGAGCTCGATGCCGGGATGGCCGTGCCGAAGTTTCTGCTGGCGCAGCTGTATCTCGCGACGAATCAGGTCGACAAAGCCACTTTTTATTACAACGTTCTGGCCAAGTCGATCGAGTCGTCGGCCGAGAGCTTATGGCTCGGTTTGCGGGTAGCGCGCGCCAACGCGGACCTGCGTACTGAAACCCAGCTTGCAAATGAATTGAAGCAGCGCTTTCCGCAGTCGCCAGAAGCAGCAGCGCTGGCACGCGGCGATTTCAATGAATGAACAGGATTTCGTGTCCGACGAGCGCGCAGTCGCCGCGCAAAGTGCGGTCGAGGCGCCTGGTCCGGAGGATTCAGCGCCTGCAAGCTACGGCGCGCGGCTCGCGTGGCAGCGCCAAGGTGCGGGTCTAAGCGTCACCGACGTGGCGGCTAGCTTGCGCCTGCACCCGAATCAGATACGCGCGATCGAACAAGAAGATCTGGCACGCCTGCCTGCACCGGCGTACGTACGCGGCTTCATTCGCAGTTACGCGCGTGTGCTCAATATCGATCCGGCGCCGCTGCTGAGCGATCTGAACGCAAAGCTCGCGCCGGCGCGCGAATCGGTCGTCGACGGCATGGCGACGGATTATGCTGCCGCGCGCGCTGCCGGACGCGAACGCATGCTTCCGCAGTGGGCGATCGGCATCGCATTGGTCGTCTTGACTGCGCTTGGACTAATCGGTTGGCAAGCCACACAGCAGTCGGCGCCCGCGCCGGCGCCGCCAGAGGCTTTGGCGGTGTCGGCCGCGCCACCCACACCCGCACCAGCGCTCGCGACCGACGCTACGGCATCGCCCGTGAGCGAAGCATCCGCTGCTCCCGCTGATCCAATACCGGCGCCGGCCGAAGTAGCCGAGCCCACCGTCAGGCCGAGCGTCATCGCGACTGGTGCCGCTCCCACACTCGCGCTGCGCTTCAATGGCGCGTCGTGGGCCGAGGTAACCGATCGCAACGGCAAGATCTTGTTGTCGCAACTGAACGCAGCGGGAGCCGAGCACGCGCTCGATGGCGAGTTGCCGTTGACGGTCGTGATTGGCGATGCGAACTTCGCCTCAGTTGAAGTTCGCGGTGCCGCGTTTAGTTTGCAGCCGTTTACGCGTAACAACGTCGCGCGCTTCGTCATTAAATAGCGGCCCGATGAAAAAGGTAGCGAGCAGGCCCGAGGTTGCGTCGAGGAGCGCCGGCGTCCGGAGGTACGTTGAGTACCGCAAACGCAAGATCGGGACGCGGAGTAGTTTTGCATTGGGTCGCTAATGAATAGACCGGTGGAGCTGCCAAATTGCTTGCCGCAAGCCGCGCAACCCGCGTCCCGGCGGCCAACTCGGCAGATTAAGGTGGGCTGGGCCGATCGCGTCGTTCGCATCGGCGGCGACGCGCCGGTGGTCGTGCAATCGATGACCAACACCGATACCGTGGACGCGATCGCGACTGCGATTCAGGTGAAGCAACTCACACAGGCCGGATCGGAGATCGTGCGGATCACTGTTAACTCACCCGAAGCTGCTGCCGAAGTCGCGTCGATTCGCGAGCAGCTGGACAAAATGGGAATCGATGTTCCGCTGGTCGGCGATTTTCACTACAACGGCCACAAACTGTTAACGCAGTTTCCCGCGTGCGCGCAAGCATTGTCGAAGTACCGCATCAATCCCGGCAACGTCGGTCGTGGCGCAAAGGGCGGCGACAACTTCGCACAGATGATCGAAGTCGCGTGCCGTTATCGCAAGCCGGTGCGCATTGGTGTCAACTGGGGGAGTCTCGATCAGGAGCTGCTCGCGAAAATGATGGATGAGAATGCGCAACGTACCGATCCGCTCGATGCGAAGAGTGTGCTGCGTGAAGCGCTGGTCCAATCGGCCATTGCAAGCGCCGAGCGCGCCGAAGCGCTGGGCCTCGGCGAAGACATGATCTGCCTGTCGGCCAAAGTCAGTGGCGTTCAGGACTTGATTGCTGTTTATCGAGAGCTGTCGCGCCGCTGCGACTATCCGCTGCATCTCGGCCTGACCGAAGCGGGAATGGGCAGCAAGGGCATTGTCGCGTCGACGGCGGCATTGTCGGTGCTGCTGCAGGAAGGCATCGGCGACACCATCCGCATTTCGCTGACGCCGGCGCCCGGAGAATCGCGGACGACCGAGGTGCAGGTCGCGCAGGAAATTTTGCAGACGGTCGGGCTGCGCGCGTTCACGCCGATGGTCGTCGCGTGTCCGGGCTGCGGGCGCACTACCAGCACGTTCTTTCAGGAGCTGGCCGACGACATTCAATCGTGGTTGCGCGCGCAGATGCCGCTCTGGCGGGCGGACTATCCCGGTGTCGAGTCGATGACCGTCGCTGTAATGGGCTGCGTCGTCAACGGTCCAGGTGAGAGCAAGCACGCGAATATTGGTATCAGCCTGCCCGGCTCGGGCGAAGCGCCGGTGGCACCGGTCTTCGTAGACGGCGTTCGCACCGTAACGTTGAAGGGCGAGCGCATCGCCGCGGAGTTCCAAGCGATTGTTGACGAGTACGTACGCCGTACGTACGCAGCAACTCCAGCGCATCATTAAGTCATGGCTAAAGTGAAGATTGCCGCGGTGCGCGGCATGAACGATTTGTTGCCTGCGCAATCGCCTATGTGGGAGTGGTTCGAGGCGCGGGTGGCGGACTGGGTGCGGTCGTACGGTTACCAGCAGATTCGCACGCCGATTCTCGAACATACCGAACTATTCGTGCGCGGCATCGGTGAGGTGACCGACATCGTCGAACACGAAATGTATTCGTTCGAGGATCGGTCAAATCAGGAGCGGCTGACGCTACGCCCGGAATTCACCGCAGGAACGGTACGCGCGGCGATCGAGCACAGCCTGACGTACGACGGACCGAAGCGCGTGTGGTCAATGGGTCCGCTGTTTCGCCACGAGCGTCCGCAGCGCGGCCGCTTTCGCCAGTTTCACCAGGTCAATGTCGAAGCGCTGGGCTTCGCCGGTCCGGATATCGATGCCGAGCAGATCGTGATGCTGGCGCGGTTGTGGAAAATTCTCGGCATTGCCAGCGCCCGACTGGAACTCAACTGTCTCGGACAGGCTGACGAGCGTGCCGCCCATCGCGCCGAGCTCGTCGCATACCTGAAGCAGCATCACGACGAGCTGGACGCCGACTCGCGGCGCCGGCTGGCCACGAATCCTTTGCGCATCCTGGACAGCAAGAATCCGGAAATGGCGACTCTGCTGGCTGGTGCTCCGCAGATCACTTCGTTTCTCGGCGACGCATCGCGCCGCCATTTCGAAGGGCTGCAGGCACTGCTCGCAGCGGCAGATGTCGGGTTCACAGTCAACCCGCGCCTGGTGCGCGGCCTGGACTACTACAACCTGACGGTGTTCGAGTGGATCACCGACGAGCTCGGTTCGCAAGGAACGTTGTGCGGCGGTGGCCGCTATGACCCGCTGATAGAGCGGCTGGGCGGCAAACCGACACCCGCGGTCGGGTTTGCGATCGGCGTCGAAAGAGTGATCGACTGTCTGACGCAATCCGGGCAAGTCGACACTGCGGCGTACACCGACGTGTACGTCGTTCATCAGGGCGGCGCAACGGCGACGCGTGCTTTCCTGACTGCCGAGCGCTTGCGCGATGCCGGACTTGACGTCATATGCCACGCCGGTGAGGCAAGTTTGAAATCGCAGATGAAACGTGCCGATGCGAGCGGTGCCGAGTTCGCCGTCATCATCGGCGAAACAGAACTGGCGTCCGATTCGGCTACCGTCAAGAACTTGCGTGCGCCGCTCAGTGGCACAGAAGCGGAGCAGCGTATCGTGCCGCTCCAAATATTGGGAGACACCCTGGTCATCGCGCTTAGCGCTGCTGAACAGGATCACTAAAACGCGGAACAGATAAATGGCGTACGACTTACAAGAGCAGGAACAGCTCGACGAGCTCAAGGCGTGGTGGAAAAAATACGGCAATTTGATTTTGACCGTCGTGACCATCGTGCTGCTCGCATTCGCGGCGCACAACGGCTGGCGCTGGTATCAGCGCAGTCAAGCCGAAGCAAGCCGCGGGCGTCTATGCCGAGCTCGAGCGCGCGATGGCCGCGCGTGAGACCGAGCGGGTCAATACGCTCAGTACAACGTTGACCGATAAATACGGCCGCACGGCCTATGGCCCGATGGCGGCGTTGCAAGCAGCGCGCTGGTATGCGGAAAGCGGCGATACCGCTGCAGCCCGCGCGCGATTGCAGTGGGTGATCGAGCGCGCTGATCATCCGGAGATCGTCGCGATCGCGAGAGTTCGGCTAGCGGGCGTGCTTCTGGATGAAAAGCAATTCGATGAAGCACTGAAAGTGCTCGACGGTGCAAGCTCGACGATCCACGCGACGGCGATTGCGGACCGGCGTGGCGACATTCTGTTTGCGCAAAACAAGATTGATGAGGCGCGCACGGCCTATCGTGACGCGCTCGCGAAGGCTGCCGCAGAACATCCACTGCGGCAGATCATCCAGTTGAAACTGGACGCGCTGCCGCCGACCGCAGCCTCATGAGGATCGCAGCAATGGCGGCGGCTGCCGCACTCAGTTTGCTCGCGGGATGCTCATGGCTTCCATCGTGGCTCGGCGGCCCGCCGTCGAGAGCTGTGCAGCCCACTGAGCTCACCGACATCAAGCCGTCGCTGAATACACGCGTTGCGTGGCGCGCATCGGTCGGCGCCAGCCGCACCGAGTTGCTGCAGCCTGCGGTGGTGGAGAACGCGGTTTTTGCCGCCGCAGCCGACGGCGCCGTCGTGCGGCTCGCGCCGGAATCCGGTCAGGTGGTGTGGCGCACCGACGTGAAGACACGCATCAGTGCGGGTGTCGGCAGCGATGGATTCACGGTCGCCGTAGCCAGCACGCGCGGCGAGATCATCGCGCTGGGAGCCGATGGCAAAGAGCTGTGGCGCACGCAGGTAGGCGGTGAGATGCGATCGCCACCGCTGGTCGGCCGTGGCCTGGTGGTGGTGCGCTCGACCGATTATCGAATCACAGCGCTCGACGCCTCGAACGGCAGACGCCGTTGGGTTTATCAGCGCGCCAACGTGCCGTTGACGTTACGCAGCTTGACCGAGATGGTGTATGCAGGCGACCTGGTGCTCGCGGGCTTCCCGAGTGGGCGCCTGGTGGCACTGACCGCCGTGAATGGTGCGGTCCGCTGGGACGTTGCCGTTTCAGAACCACGCGGCGCGACTGAAGTCGAGCGCCTGGCCGACGTCGTCGGCGCGCCGCTGGTGATCGGTAACGAAGTGTGCGCAGCGTCGTATCAGGGCCGCGTCGGCTGTTTCGAGGCCGCCTCGGGCAGCCTTCGCTGGTCCAGTGAAATTTCAGCACGCGCGGGTCCAACGGCCGACGAGCGCCGTGTTTACGTGGTCGACGCGAAGTCGAACGTCGCCGCGTTCAATCGTGCGGCCGGCTCCAACGCATGGCGGCAAGACAAGCTGATGCACCGTGACTTATCGGCGCCGCTCGCATTGCGGCGTGCGATTGTCATCGGTGATTTTGCGGGTGTCGTTCATTTGCTGTCGCCCGAAGATGGCGCGTTCGCCGCGCGCGTGCCGCTGTCGGCAGAAATCGTCGCGACGCCCCGCGCGTTGGGCGGCGGCGCCGTTGTGCAAGCGCGCGACGGCACGGTTGCATCTAATCGTCATTGAGTAAGAGCCGGCGCGCTGCGCCGGCAACTGCTCTGCTTGATGAAACCCGTCGTCGCAATCGTGGGGCGTCCCAATGTCGGCAAGTCGACGTTGTTCAATCGTCTGACGCGCTCGCGCGCGGCATTGGTCGCCGATTTCCCCGGGCTGACACGTGACCGCCACTATGGCGAAGGCCGTATCGGGCCGCGTGAATACATCGTGATCGACACCGGCGGCTTCGAGCCCGTCAACGCAGAGGGCATCGTGCGGGAGATGGCCGCGCAGACCGAGCAGGCAATCGCCGAGTGTGACGTTGTAATTTTTGTTCTCGACGCGCGTGAGGGTCTCACCGGCCAGGATGCTCGCATTGCCAAGCGCCTGCGCGTTGCCGGCCGGCCGGTCATTTTGGCGGTCAATAAGGCGGAGGGTCTCACCGAACAGTCGGCTGCCGAGTTCCACGAGCTTGGACTGGGCGAGCCGTGGTTGATTTCCGCCGCGCACGGCGACGGCGTGCAAGAGCTGATGCACACCGCTCTCGCCGGACTTGCCGAGGCGCCGGAAGATGATTCGGAATCCGAAGCGCAGAGTGCGGACAAGCGCATCAGGGTCGCCGTCGTCGGCCGGCCGAACGTCGGCAAATCGACATTGATCAACGCACTTCTCGGTGAACAAAGGTTGATTGCGTTCGATCAGCCGGGCACGACGCGCGATTCAATCGAGATCGACTTTGACTACGACGGTCAGAAGTTCACGCTGATCGATACGGCCGGCCTTCGCCGCCGCGGCAAGGTGTTCGAGACGATTGAAAAATTTTCGGTGGTGAAGACACTGCAATCGATAGCCGACAGCAACGTCGTCATTCTGCTGCTCGATGCAGCATCCGAAATCGCCGATCAGGACGCGCACATCGCCGGCTTCGTGCTCGAAAGCGGCCGCGCGATGGTGGTTGCGGTCAACAAGTGGGATGGGCTCGACTCCTATCAGCGCGAGCGAATCACGCGCGAAATCGAGCGCAAGCTGCACTTTCTGCGTTGGGCGCGCTTTCATCAGGTCTCGGCGCGCAAGCGAACCGGGCTGAAGCCGATGATGCGGTCGGTGACCGAGGCGTATCGCGCCGCATTCGTACGGCTGCCCACTCCCAAACTTACACGCGCACTGATGGCCGCCGTCGCGCGGCAGCAGCCCGCACGCGCCGGACATTCGCGCCCGAAGCCGCGCTATGCGCACCAGGGTGGTCACAATCCGCCGATCATCGTGGTGCACGGCAATTCGCTGAGCCAGGTGGCCGACTCCTACCGGCGCTACCTCGAGGGCCAGTTTCGAGAGCAGTTCGATCTGACCGGAACGCCGCTGCGGGTAGAGTTTCGAACTAGCAAGAACCCGTATGTCGAATAGCGCGTGAGCGTGCGTAGCGGCTAGGCTCGCTCGCCAAGGCGCGGCTTTTGCTTTACATTGATTTCGGCTGGTGAGTCTCCAAGTACGTGGCGTGCCAGCCGGTAATTCGCGAACCTTCGCTTCACATTTTCGGTTCATTCTTGTTTGAACCGCATACGAACAAGCGTGTCAAAACGCTGGAGAAAAAATGACTGCCAAAGGGCAACTCCTACAAGACCCCTTCCTAAACGCGCTGCGCAAAGAGCACATTCCCGTATCGATTTATCTGGTAAACGGTATCAAGCTGCAGGGCCAGGTCGAATCGTTTGATCAATACGTGGTGCTGTTGCGCAATACCGTGACGCAAATGGTTTACAAGCACGCCATTTCCACTGTGGTGCCCGCGCGGCCGGTTAACCTCGCTGCGGAGCCCGAAGCCTGAGCGTCTTCCAGGTCGACTCCGAACGCGCGCAGCGTTCAACGCGTGCGCTGCTTGTCAGCGTCGCCATCGGGCGGCGCGACGATCCCGACGCGATCGAGGAGTTAAAGCAGCTTGTCGTTTCGGCCGATATTGAGCCGGCGGCGTTGCTCAGCGTTCGGCGCGATCGTCCTGACCCCGCCTATTTCATAGGCGCCGGCAAGGTTGAAGAGCTCAAGAGTGAGGCTGCTGCCGCGGACGCGGGCCTCGTCATCTTTGATGTTGCGTTATCGCCGGCGCAACAGCGCAATCTGGAACAAACGCTCGGCATCTGGGTGCTCGATCGCACCGCGCTGATTCTGTATATCTTCTCGCAACGCGCGCAAAGCCGCGAAGGCAAACTGCAAGTCGAGCTGGCGCAGCTGCAACACCTTGCTACGCGGCTGGTGCGTGGCTGGTCGCACTTGGAGCGGCAGCGCGGCGGGCTCGGAAAGACCGGTGGCCCGGGCGAGAAACAGATCGAGATCGACCGCCGCTTGATCGGAGTCAGAGTCCGAAGGCTGCGTGAGCGGCTCAAGCAGTCGGAAAAGCAGCGACGCACGCGCCGCCGCGCGCGATCGCGCAATGACGTCGTCTCGATTTCGCTGGTGGGCTACACCAACGCAGGAAAGTCGACGCTGTTTAATGCGCTGACACAAGCGAGTGTGTATGCAGCGGACCAGTTGTTTGCGACCCTTGATACGACCGCTCGAAAGTGTCATCTCCGCGCCAACGGCCTCAACGGTAAGTCGGAGGCGGTGATTTCGGACACCGTAGGGTTTATCCGCGGTTTGCCGCACCAGTTGATCGAGGCATTCAAATCGACGTTGAACGAAACCGCCGAGGCCGATCTGCTCTTACATGTGGTCGATGCGGCGTCGCCGGCGCGTGCAGAGCAGATGGCCGAGGTCGAGCGCGTGCTGCACGAGATCGGCGCCGACAACGTTCCCACGATCCTCGTCTACAACAAGATCGACGTGATCGGTCGCGCACCGTCGGTCGAGCGTGACTCGCGTGATAACATCGTCGCCGTTTCGGTCAGCGCGCAATCGGGGTTGGGATTGGAATTGTTGCGCGATTCGATAGTCGAATTCATTGCGCGTTCGGCGGGCGGAGATAACTCGCCCGCCAATGCAAAACAAGACGAAAACATCCCTTCTTGGCCCAGCGCAGCGGCGGCGTAGTCGAAACTTGCGCAGGTCGATATGACACTGATTACCAACAGCCTGGTGAAAAACGTTGCGAGCAACCCAGGTGTCGAGGCGCGCAGAGCTGGTGCGTCGAGCAGCAAGATCGGGGCGCGCAGTAGTTTTGCAGCGGGCTGGCTCTCTATGTCGCTTAACGATCCCAAGTGGGGTCGAGGTGGCTCCAATGGCTCGAACGATGACGGCAAAGAGGAGCCGCGTCGTGAGCCGGAATTGCGGCCAGAGCGGCCGCAACGTCCGGGAAGCGACGGCCCGCCTGATCTGGACGAGCTATGGCGCGACTTCAATCGCCGGCTTTCGAATCTCTTTGGCCGGCGTGGGTCTCGCCGTGGCGGCACCGGGGGCAATGGCGGCCGTTTCGGCGGTTTTACGCCGGACGGCAAGGGGGCGGGCTTTGGGCTGGCGGCGGTCCTCGCGGTCATTGCGCTGATCTGGCTGGGCAGCGGCTTCTACATCGTTCCTGAAGGGCAAGTCGGCGTCGTGACGACATTCGGCAGAGCGTCCGATAAAACGACGCCGCCGGGATTCCGCTGGCGTTTGCCGTGGCCGATACAGAACAACGAGTTGGTCGACATCTCGTCGCTGCGCCGGGTCGAGGTCGGCACGCGCGGCCGCCCCGAACGGTTGAAGGAAGCACTGATGCTGTCGGACGACGAGAACATCGTCGACATCCAGTTTGAAGTGCAGTACCGAATCAAAGACACCGGCGCGCGCGATTACCTGTTTAACAGCCGCAATCCGACCGCGGCGGTGATTCAGTCGGCGGAATCGGCGATGCGCGAAGTCGTCGGCCGCAAGACGATGGACTCGGTGCTCTACGAATCGCGCCAGGAGATCGCCGTCGAGGTGCGCAGGATGATGCAGGAGATGCTCGATCGCTATGGCACCGGCATCCTGGTGCAGGCAGTCGCGATCCAGAACGCGCAACCGCCCGAGCAGGTGCAGGCGGCGTTCGACGATGCCGTCAAGGCGGGCCAGGACCGGGAGCGCGAAATCAATCTGGGCCAGGCGTACGCCAACGACGTCATTCCGAAAGCACGCGGCCTGGCGGCGCGGTTGTTGCAGGAAGCCGACGGTTATCGCTCACGCGTCATTGAAACTGCGCAGGGCGACGCGTCGCGTTTCCAGCAGGTGCTGGTTGAATACAACAAGGCGCCGGAAGTGACGCGCGATCGGTTGTACATCGACACGATGCAGCAAGTGTTCTCGAACACGAGCAAGGTCATGGTCGATGTGCGCAACAGCAGTCCGTTGTTGTATCTGCCGTTTGACAAGCTGATGCAGCAGGCGCTGCAGGACTCCGGGGTCGCGCGCCCGGCGCCGACCGTGGTGCCCGAACCGGCGCCGGTACCCGAGACGCGGGGTCGCGAGAATCTGCGCACGCGCGATCGTGACGCGCGTTAAGAGGTATAGAGAAGCCGATGAACAGAATCGTTGCAGTCGTGATCGCGCTGGTGCTGGTAGCGGTCGCCGTGCGGGCCAGCACGTTTATCGTCGATCAGCGCCAGTTCGCGATCGTGTTCCAGCTGGGCGAGATCGTACGTGTCGTCACCCAGCCCGGGATCTATTTCAAGCTGCCGTTGTTGCAGAACGTCGAGTATCAGGACAGCCGCATCCTGACGATCGACACGCCGCAGGCCGATCGCGTGCAAACGTCGGAGAAGAAAAACCTGTTGATCGACTCGTTCGTGCGCTGGAGGATCAGCGAGCCGCGCGCGTTTCGCGTTAGCTTTCCGGGCGGCGAGCGCTCGGCCGAAGAGCGCATTTCGACGCTGGTGCGCGACGCACTGAACCAGGCAGTCAACAAGCGCACGGTCAACGAGATCACGTCGCGTCAGCGCGATAAGGCGATGGAAGAGATTCGCATCGCCGTGCAGGAAAGCGTTAAGGGTTTGGGTGTCGAGATCGTCGACGTCCGTCTGAAGCGGATCGATTTCGTGCCGGAGATCAGCGACTCGGTTTTCGGGCGCATGCAGGCCGAGCGCAAGCGCGTGGCCAACGAGCAGCGCTCGATCGGATCCGCAGAAGGCGAGAAAATTCGCGCTGATGCCGATCGGCAGCGCGAGGTGCTGCTGGCCGAGGCGTACAGCGCTGCGCAGAAGGTCAAGGGCGAAGGCGACGCAAAAGCTTCGGCGACCTACGCGCAGGCGTTCGGGCAGAACCCCGCTTTCGCCGAGTTCTATCGCACGCTCGAGGCGTATCGAACGACTTTCAAGAACCGCAACGATCTGATGGTCATCGATCCGTCGTCTGAATTTTTCAAGTACCTGAAGAGGTTCCAAGCCGGGCACCTCGGGCTCGAGTGCGAAGGGCACGGGTCGATAACCGCTGCTGAATGTCGGTTTTTGGCCTGGCGGTCGCGCTGATGCTGGTATTCGAAGGACTGATGCCATTGGTGGCGCCAAACGCGTGGCGTCAGATGTTCGCCCGCTTGAGCGAATTGAGCGACGGCCAGATTCGCTTCTTCGGTTTGATCGCAGTGGCCGGCGGCGCGCTATTGTTCTGGCTGCAGAGTTAGCCATCAGGCCCTAAATTCCTGAGTTGATTATTCATTAGCGAGACGCCCATCCGGGTCGTCTTGCATCGCCATGCCGCGCTGGTTACTGCCTGAAAATATCTCCGACGTGTTGCCGCGCGAAGCGCGCCGGGTTGAGCAATTGCGTCGTGCGCTGCTCGATCTTTACCGCGGCTACGGCTACGAGCTCGTCATCCCGCCGCTGATCGAGCACGCGGAGTCGCTGCTCACGGGTACCGGCAACGATCTCGATCTGCGCACGTTCAAGCTAACCGATCAATCGAGCGGCCGGTTGCTTGGACTGCGCGCCGATACGACTCCGCAGGTGGCCCGCATCGACGCGCATATTTTGAATCGCCAAGGCGTGGTCCGGCTGTGTTACGCCGGCAGTGTCCTGCATGCACGGCCGCTGCATCCGCTTGCTGCGCGCGAGCCGATGCAGGTGGGTGCCGAGCTTTATGGACTCGGCGGCGTCGCGGCCGACGTTGAAGTGCTGGAGCTCGCGGTGGCGTCTTTGCATTTGGCGGGATTACGAAGTGTGCGGCTGGATTTGGGACATACCGGCGTCGTGCGCGGCATTCTTCAACTCAGTCCGCTGCCCACGTCGTTGGTTGACGACCTGCTGGCATCGTTAAACGCGAAAGACGTGCCAGCATTGCAACAGCAGTCGGTAGCACTGTCGAGCGAAGTGCGCGCGGCATTGCTTGGGCTGACGCGCCTGAACGGTGGTCGCGAAGTACTGCACGATGCGCGCCGTAAGCTTCCTCAGTCAGCCCCGATCACCGCGGCGCTCGATGAGCTCCAAGCGATCGTCGAGCGCTGTGGCGCCGATGACGTCTCGATAGACCTGTCTGATCTGCATGGATACCGTTACAAGACCGGGGTCACGTTTGCGGTGCACACCGCGGGCTCTGCGAGCGAAGTGTTACGCGGCGGACGCTACGACGACATCGGGAAAGCATTCGGCCGCGCGCGACCCGCGGTGGGCTTCTCGATCTATTTGCGCGAGCTTGCCGAGCTCGCGGCGGACGACCCTCCGCACGCGATACTCGCGCCCGCCGATGCCGATCAGCGCTTGCGCGCACTGATCGCACAGTTGCGTGCCGCCGGCGAGATTGTGGTTCAGCGCCTTGAGAGCGAAACGGACGGGGCCGAAGAAAGCGAATTCATATTTGACCGCGCGATCGAGCGGCGCGGCGATACGTGGCAAGTCGTGTCACGCCAAGGAAATTAGGAACCATGGTTCAAAACGTGGTCGTCGTCGGCACGCAGTGGGGCGATGAGGGCAAGGGCAAGATCGTCGACTGGTTGTCCGAAAGCGTCGATGGCGTCGTGCGATTTCAGGGCGGGCACAACGCCGGCCATTCGCTGGTGATCAACGGCAAGAAAACGATTTTGCGATCGATTCCGTCCGGCATCTTGCGGCCAGGGCTCGCGTGCTACATCGGCAACGGCGTCGTGCTGTCGCCGACCGCGCTGCTGAGCGAGGTAGACGAGCTGCAGGCGGCCGGTGTCGACGTGACGTCGCGGCTTGCGATCAGCGGCAACTGCCCGCTGATACTCGAGTATCACGTCGCGCTCGATCTCGCGCGCGAGATCAAGCGTGGTGCGTCGAAGATCGGCACGACCGGCCGTGGCATCGGGCCCGCGTACGAGGACAAGGTCGCGCGCCGTGCGGTACGCGCGCAGGATCTGTTCGATGCCGCGCGTTTTGCAGACGGTGTACGTGAAGCGCTCGACCTGCACAACTTTGTGCTGGAGCACTACCTCGGCGCTAGCCGTGTCGAGGCGCGCAAGGTCATCGACGACACGCTCGCACTGGCCGATCGCTTGCGGCCGCTGATCATCGACGTGTCGTACAAGTTGAACAGCGTGATGGCAAGCGGCGCCCGGCTGTTGTTCGAGGGTGCGCAGGGTGCGTTGCTCGATGTGGATCACGGCACTTATCCGTACGTGACGTCGAGCAATACGGTGGCGGGTGCGGCAGCGGCGGGGGCAGGTGTGGCACCGCAGAGGCTCGACTACGTCCTCGGCATCACAAAGGCGTATTCGACGCGCGTCGGCTCGGGTCCGTTTCCGACCGAGTTAACGGATGCCACTGGCGATCATCTGCGCAACAACGGTCAGGAGTTCGGCTCGGTCACCGGCCGGCCACGACGTTGTGGTTGGTTCGATGCGGCCGGGCTCAAGCGCGCCGTGCAATTAAACGGAACGACCGGTTTGTGCATCACGAAGCTCGATGTGCTCGACGGTTTGCCACGTGTGATGCTGAATATCGGCTACAAGATGGATGGCAAGGAGGTCGACATCCTGCCTTACGGCGCGGATGCGGTCAGCCGCTGCGAGCCGGTGTATGAAGAGTTTCCGGGCTGGAGCGAGTCGACACTCGGTGTGCAGCGTTGGAAAGACTTGCCCGCCGGCGCACAGCGCTATCTCGAGCGTCTGTCCGAAGTACTGGGCGTGCCGATCGATCTGGTTTCTACCGGGCCCGATCGCGAGCAGACGATCGTGCTGCGGCATCCCTTCGACTGATGACCAACCCGGCGCGCTCAGAGTCCGATCTGTACGTCGACTGGGACGAATATCACCGTTCGATCGAGCGGCTGTGTCTACTCATTCACGAATCGAACTGGCACTTCGATTCACTGCTATGTCTCGCGCGCGGTGGGCTTCGTGTGGGCGACGTAATCTCGCGCATCTACGACGTTCCGCTGGCGATTCTGGCGGCGAGCTCGTACCGCGCAGCGGCCGGCACGCGTCAGGGCCAGCTCGACATCGGCGAATACATCACGATGACGAGCGACGCGCTACGCGGGAACCTGCTGTTGGTCGATGATCTGGTTGATTCGGGAGTGACGCTGTCGAAGGTCGTCGACCACTTGAGGTCGCGCTATCCGGCGATTGAAGAAGTGAGAACCGCCGTCATTTGGTACAAGGGAGTTTCAGCGGTCAAGCCCGACTATTTTGTTCAGTACCTACCCACCAATCCCTGGATTCATCAACCGTTTGAGGTCTATGACGCGATGGGACCGGAGAAACTGGCGGAAAGGCTAGAAGCAAATGAAATTTGTCGCCGGACGCGCAGCGGCCGGCTTCCCTGAATGAAACCCTTGGTGCCCAGGAAGGGACTCGAACCCCCACAGTGTTGCCACCGCTAGGACCTGAACCTAGTGCGTCTACCAATTTCGCCACCTGGGCAAGCCGCGAATTCTAGCGGTGGTAGATATCTAGTCAAATAAAGTATGTTGTAAAGGAGTGGTCTGCTGATTGCGACCACAGAAAGAAATTGTGAACAAAAAAATAAATCGCATTAATAGCGATTCCATCTTAGAAGCACTTACCGCGGCGCGTGCGCCGCTGACACCGCGCGACCTTGCCGAGCGCCTTGCCCTCGGCGCTGACGATCACGAAGCGTTCAATCGAGAAGTCGAAGAACTCGAGCGCGCCGGCCGTATCGTGCGCAACCGCGCGGGACTGTTGCTCGTTGCCGCGCGCGCCAATCTGTTGTCCGGTCAGGTGCAAGGCCACCGCGACGGCTTCGGCTTTCTGATCCGAGACGACGGTGGCGCCGATCTCGTGTTGTCAGAGCACGAGATGGCCAAGGTGCTGCACGGCGATCGTGTGCTGGCGCGCATTACCGGCACCGACCGGCGCGGTCGGCCAGAAGGCGAGATTGTCGAAGTCATCGAGAGCCGCACCAACAAGCTCGTCGGCCGTTTGCTGAACGAGCGCGGGGTCATGATCGTCGTACCGGAGGACCAGCGGATCGCGCACGACATTCTGGTGCCGCCCGGCGCATCACTATCGGCCGAGCCGGGTCAGGTCGTCGTCGTCGAAATTCTGCAGCAGCCGCAGCGCTTTGTGCAGCCGGTCGGCCGTGTGATCGAAGTGCTCGGAGCGATCGACGATCCCGGCATGGAGATCGAGATCGCGGTCCGCAAGTTCGCGGTTCCGCACGAGTTTCCGGACGCAACAGCACGACTCGCAGAATCGTTGCCCGACACTGTATTGCCGAAGGATCTGCGCGGAAGAGTCGACCTGCGAGACGTTCCGCTGGTGACCATCGATGGCGAAGACGCGCGCGATTTTGACGATGCGGTGTATTGCGAGCCGTTTATGCAGGCAGGGCGCCGCAAAGGCTGGCGGCTGATTGTCGCCGTCGCTGACGTGAGCCACTACGTGAAGCCCGCCGATGCGCTCGACACTGAAGCGCAAAATCGCTCGACTTCGGTGTACTTCCCGCGCCGAGTGATTCCGATGTTGCCGGAGAAACTGTCCAATGGGCTGTGTTCGCTGAAGCCCGAGGTCGATCGTCTGGTGATGGTGTGCGACTGCGTCGTCACGAGCAAGGGAGCAATCGACGCGTACCAGTTCTATCCGGCGGTGATGCACTCACATGCGCGGCTGACGTACACCGAAGTGTGGGAGGCTCTGTCGGCGCCGGACAGCAAGGAGGCGCAGCGCCTCGCCAGCGTGCTGCCGCACTTGCAAAATCTTTACGCGCTATACGAGTTGCTGAAGCGCGCTCGTGACGCGCGTGGCGCGATCGATCTGGACACCACCGAGACGTACATCGTGGCCGATCCGAACGGCCGGATCGAGAAAATTCTTCCACGTACGCGCAATGACGCACACAAGCTGATCGAGGAATGCATGTTGGCGGCCAACGTGTGCACCGCCGACTTCATTGGACGCGCCAAGCAACCGGGGCTGTATCGCGTGCACGAAGGGCCGACACCAGAACGCCTCGCCAACGTGCGCACGCTGCTGAAAACACTGGGTCTTACGCTGGACGGCGGCGATAAACCTGAGCCCGCCGATTACGCGCGGCTGTTGAAGCAAATCAAGCCGCGTCCCGACGCGCAACTATTGCAAACCGTGCTGCTGCGTTCGATGCAGCAGGCGATCTACAGTCCGCACAACTCGGGTCACTTTGGCCTGGCATACAAGGCATATACGCACTTCACTTCGCCGATCCGGCGTTATCCGGACTTGCTGGTGCATCGTGTGATCAAGTCGATGCTGTCGAAGCAAGCCTACGTGCCGGAAGTGTTTATCAATGCCGATGCTGCCGCCGCTCCAGCAGCCGCGCGAGCGGCGTTGCGAGCGTCACACAACCGCAAGCCGACCGATGAAAGCGAAGGGATCGCGCTTTGGGAAAAACTCGGATTACTGTGTTCGGCCAATGAACGGCGTGCGGACGATGCATCGCGCGACGTGGAAGCGTGGCTGAAGAGCTATTACATGCGCGAGCGTGTCGGCGAGACGTATACCGGCACCGTGAGTTCGGTCGTACCGTTCGGGGCGTTTATCGTGCTCGATGATTTGTACATCGAAGGCCTGGTGCACGTCTCCGAGCTCGGAACCGAATATTTCTTGTACAACGAAGCGCTGCATGAATTGCGCGGCGAACGCACGGGCCTGCGTTACCGGTTGGGGGATCGCCTGACGGTGCAAGTCGCGCGCGTCGATCTGGAAGCCCGGCGCATCGATTTCCGGCTCGTCAAGGCCGATACGCGCAAGTCGCTGCTGGCCGCGAACGTGCCGGAGCCGAAGGAGCGAGAGCGCAAACGTGGCGAGAGCGTCGAAGAGCGCCGCGCCCGGCAGGCGAAAGTCGAGCGCCGGCAAGTGCGGCGCGGACAACTGCACAAGATCGGCGGCAAAGGTGTTCGCGGGCGCGACAGCAAGGTCCGCGCGACGAAGCGCGGTCGTTAATTGGCCTGACGAAGAGCTTTGATGAACAAGCGTTGTTGATGAGCAGGCAAATACTGGCCGGTTTTCACGCGGTCGGCGCGCGATTGCGGCACGCACCTGCCTCGATCGAAACGATCTACGTCGACGAGCGGCGGCGTGACGGCCGAATGGTCGACTTGCAGCAGCGCGCGAAATCCCTCGGCGTGCGGGTCGCGCTCATCGACGCCGAGCGATTGCGCGGGCTCGCGGGCGAAGCACCACATCAAGGCGTCGTTGCACTGGCCGCGGAGCTTGAGCAGGCCATATCGCTCGATGACGTGCTGAATCGCATCGATGCGAACACGCTGCTGTTGCTGCTCGATGGAGTGACCGATCCACGCAACCTCGGAGCCTGTTTGCGTGTGGCCGACGCCGCCGGCGTCAGCGCCGTTATCGTGCCGCGCGATCGATCCGCCGGGTTAACACCCTCGGCGCTGAAAGCGGCCGCTGGAGCGGCTGAAACGGTGCCGCTGATCGCGGTAACCAACCTGGCGCGCGCGATGGATGACTTGCGCGATGTCGATGTGCGGATGGTGGGTGCGGCCGGCGAGGCTAAGCAATCGATCTATGAACTCGATTTGACGGGGCCGCTGGCGTGGGCTCTTGGCGCGGAAGACAGCGGGCTGCGCCGGTTGACGCGCGAGCGATGCGATGTGCTTGCGCACATTCCGCTCGCAGGACATGTCGAAAGTCTGAACGTGTCAGTCGCGACGGGAATATGCCTGTTCGAATCGAAGCGGCAGCGCAGTATGTCCCGCACCGGGGCTTGATCCCGCGCGCACAGTGAAGCCTGCCAGTACCCGCTTGAACTTGTCGAGCCTGGACGCTGCGCGCGAACACATCGCGCACGCGCGCCGCGTCGCTGTTCTGACCGGCGCCGGCATCTCGGCCGAAAGCGGGATTCCGACTTTTCGCGACGCGACCACTGGCCTGTGGGCGAGATTCGATCCGATGCAACTCGCGTCCGAGGACGGATTTCGCGCCGATCCGCCGTTGGTATGGCGCTGGTACGCATGGCGGCGCGGGTTAGTTGCCAATGCACAACCGAACGCCGGGCACTATGCGCTCGCGTCCGCGCAATCGCGTTTTGATTCGTTCGAGTTGATTACGCAGAATGTCGACGGCTTGCACGCACGCGCCGGTAGTGCACCGATCGAACTGCACGGCAGCATCGTGCGCACCGTGTGCCTGGCGCGGTGCGGCTTTGCCGAGGATGATCCAAAGCGATTGCCTCCCGGCGAGCCGCCGCGCTGTCCCAGGTGTAACGATTGGCTGCGCCCGGACGTCGTCTGGTTCGGCGAGATGCTCGATGTGGCGACACTGCAGCAAGCGCAGGCGGCCGCTGCGCGCTGCGATGTCATAGTGGTGATTGGCACCTCCGGCCTGGTGTATCCCGCCGCGGGACTACCCGCCGAGGCGTTGCGCCATGGTGCGAAGGTCGTCATCGTCAATCCGCAGGCGAGCGAGCTGGATGAACTCGCGACGGTCGTCGTCCGGGGCACGGCGGCCGTGGAGCTGCCCAGGCTCTTTGCCGCCGTTTGACACCCATCAACGCGTTGCCCATTAGCCGGCGTTTCAGGCTAGAATCGCGCGCTTTTTCAAGCGCTTGCAGCTTGTTGGACGCAAGCGCGCCTCCTTGCCACACCGCGGAACGTCCCCGGGTGGCTTATTCCACAAGGACTATTAATGCGTCATTACGAAATCTGTTTCATCGTGCATCCCGATCAGAGCGAGCAAGTGCCCGCGATGATCGATCGCTACAAGGCGATGATCGCCAATAACAAGGGCGCCATTCACCGCGTCGAAGATTGGGGCCGGCGCCAACTGGCGTATCCGATCGACAAGCTGGCGAAAGCACACTACGTGCTGCTCAATATCGAGTGCGACAGCAAGACGCTGGACGAACTCGAAAACGCGTTCCGCTACAACGACGCGGTGCTGCGCCATTTGACCGTCAAGATGAAGAGAGCCGAGACCGCGGCGTCGCCGATGATGAAGATTGTCGAGCGCGAAGAAGCGCGCAAGGCTGCTGCCGAGCAGTCAGGCGGGTCAGACGCAATCACCGGCGCAGCCCAGTGTGGTGGCTGTGCCTGTCGCAGAGGAAACGGCGTAGCCCGGCGGACTGCGGCAAGCGGTGCATCGGTGAATCGGTTAGAACACGTGCGTGAATCAGCTTCGCATTCGCGGCAAGGCCGTGGCGAAAAGCGCGTTGCGCTATACGCCCGCCGGCGTCGCGGTGCTGGAAGCGAGCTTCGAGCACGAGGGCACAGTGACCGAGGCGACAGCAGAGCGCACATTGGCGTTCGAGTTCTCCGTCATCGCGCTGGGTGCAGTGGCGCAATCACTCGATCGTGAGCCGCTGGGCAAGCCGATGATGCTCGAAGGATTTATCGCGCCGCGCACACGTCGATCGACGCGGCTGGTGATGCACATTACCGAATACAAAGCTAGCGAGGGAGTTTGAAATGGCATTTGGAGCACGAGGCAAATTCAAAGGCAAGGGCAAGGGCCCGCGACGCGAGAACAAGCAAAATGCGTTGTTCAAGCGCAAGCGGTTCTGCCGCTTTACCGTCGAGAACGTCGAGCAGATCGACTACAAGGATGTCGACACGCTGCGCGACTTTATCGGCGAGAACGGGAAGATCACGCCGGCGCGCTTGACGGGCACCAAGGCGCACTATCAGCGCCAACTCGACACCGCGATCAAGCGCGCGCGCTTCCTGGCGCTGCTGCCGTATACCGATACGCATTGATCGCAGCCAAGGACCAGACTTATGCAAGTTATCTTGTTGGAGAAGGTGATCAACCTCGGGCAGTTGGGCGACGTGGTCAAGGTCAAAGAGGGCTACGCGCGCAATTTTCTGATCCCGCAGGGCAAAGCGCGCCGTGCGACTGACACGGCGATCAAGGAATTCGAAACGCGCCGTGCGGATCTCGAGAAAGCGCAGTCGGACCGTCTGTCGGCCGCGCAAGCGGTAAACGCCAGGCTGACAGGCTCGAGTGTCAGGATCCCGGCCAAGGCAGGCGTCGATGGCAAGTTATTCGGCTCGGTGACCAACTTCGACATTGCCGAAGCGCTCGGCAAGCAGGGCTTCGAAGTCAACAAAGGGCAGATCCGTATGCCGCAGGGCCCGCTCAAGGCGGTCGGCGAACATCATGTGTCGGTGGTGCTGCATACCGACGTGGTGGCAGACATCACGGTGACCGTGGTCGGCGAACAAGCCTAGCTCCGGCGGCTTTGAACCGAATGGCGGCCGGCTCGGCCGCCATTTTTTTGCTGCGCACCGTCAATGGCGCCGCCCGGCCCGCAACCGCTTGATATAGTTTGCGGTCCACCTCCGCAGTTCCTCCACCCTCACTCGTGAATCAGCCGATCGATCCCCAGCTGGCGGCCGTACGCCTGCCTCCGCACTCGATCGAGGCGGAGCAATCGGTGCTCGGCGGATTGCTGCTTGGACAACACCGCGTGGGATCGCATCGCCGACTTGATCGGCACCGACGATTTTTACCGGCAGGATCATCAATACATCTTCGGCGCGATCAGCCGCCTGGTGGATGCCAGCAAGCCGGCCGATGCCGTCACGGTATTCGAGGCGTTACGCAACACCGGCCGCGCGGAGCAAGCCGGTGGGCTCGTTTATCTGAATTCGCTGGCGCAAAACACGCCGTCGGCCGCCAATATTCGGCGCTATGCAGAGCTCGTGCGCGAGCGCTCGGTGCTGCGTCGGTTGGTCACGGCGGGCGACGAGATTGCAACCAGTGCGCTGAATCCTGCGGGACGAGATACCAAACAGATACTCGACGAAGCTGAAACCAAAGTTTTCCAGATAGCCGAGGAGGGCGCACGCGGACGCCAGGGTTTCATCGAGATTCAGCCGCTGCTGACCCGCGTGGTCGAGCGCATCCAGGAATTATTCGAACGCGCGAATCCGTCCGACGTGACCGGTGTGCCGACCGGCTTTGTCGATCTCGATTCGAAAACCTCTGGATTTCAGGCGGGCGACCTGATCGTCATCGCCGGCAGACCGAGTATGGGCAAGACAAGCCTCGCCTTGAACATCGGCGAACACGTCGCGATCGATCAGGGCATGCCGGTGGCGGTGTTCTCGATGGAAATGGGCGCGTCGCAATTGGCGCTGCGCATGTTGAGCTCTGTTGGCAAACTGGATCAGCAGCGATTGCGTACAGGAAGATTGCAGGATGAAGATTGGCCGCGCCTGACCAGTGCAATTCAAAAAATGCACGAGGCGCCACTTTATATCGACGAAACGGCGGCGATGACCTCGATCGATTTGCGGGCACGTGCGCGGCGGCTGGCGCGCACCTGCGGACGGCTCGGATTGATCATCGTCGATTACCTGCAGCTGATGAGCGCGAGCGCGGTCGGTGAAAATCGCGCCACCGAAATCTCCGAGATTTCGCGCGGGCTCAAAGCACTGGCGAAAGAGCTTGCAGTGCCAGTGGTCGCGCTATCGCAGCTGAATCGCACGGTCGAGACGCGCGTCGATAAACGACCGGTGATGTCTGACCTGCGCGAATCCGGCGCGATCGAACAAGACGCCGACGTGATCCTGTTCATCTACCGCGATGAGGTTTACAACCCGGACACGACCGACAAGAACATCGCCGAAATCATCATCGGCAAGCAGCGTAATGGACCGATCGGGCGCCTGAACCTGCGCTTCGACGGTCAGTACACGAAGTTCGAGAACCTGGCACGCAACACCTCTTATTAAGGTTGCCGTATGACCTCCAACTTTGTTCCCGAGCGGCGTAGCCCGCGTCCTTTGCGAAGCGTGCTGCGGCGGCTCGTGCCGCGCGATCAGCGTTTCTATTCGTTGTTCGATCGTCACGCGGAGCTCTGTGTCGAAGGCGTGACAGCCCTGGCGCAGTTGCTGGCCGAAGTGCGCGATCCCAATGGCCGCGTACGTGAAATCGAGGCAATCGAAAAGCGCGCCGACACGGTTGTCGATGACACATTGGCCCTGATCCGGCGCTCTCTGCTGCCGCCGTTTCCGCGACGCGCGATTCACGCGTTGATCAACCGCCTGGATGACATTCTTGACCTCACCGAAGACGTCGCGCAGTCGTTGCACCTGTATCACGTGACGACGCTGACGCCGGATGCGCATCGGCTGGCGGCACTGGCAGTGCAGGGCACCGACAAGTTGCGCCTGGCGGTCGCTCAACTACGGTCGGTCGAGGATCCGCGCGCCGCACTGACCTTGTGCCAGGAAGTTGATGCTTTTGAAGCGCAGGCCGATCACGTGATGCGCGCCGCCATGTCCAAGCTGTTTCGTGAGGAGCCGGACACGCGCCAACTCGTCAAACTGCGCGCGATTTATGAATTGCTCGAGCAACTGACCGATGCGTGCAAGCACGCGGCGGCCGAAGTGCAGGCGCTGGCCGTGCGCTGATCAAGTAACTGCGCGATGACCACCACGCTCTGGATCGTGGCGGTGTTGCTGATCGTGGTGGGCGTCGCCGGTACCGTGCTGCCGGCTTTACCCGGCGTACCGCTGATCTTCGGTGGCGTGCTGCTCGCCGCGTGGATCGGCGATTTTCAGCGCATCAGCGTGTTCACCGTCGTGGTGATGGCGATCCTGGCCGTGCTGGGAATCGTCATCGACTACGTGGCCGCAGCAGTATCGGCGAAGCGAGCCGGAGCGAGCAAAGAGGGCATCATCGGCGCGGCCATCGGCACGCTTGCCGGTGTCTTCACCGGTCTGTGGGGACTTCTGTTCATGCCGCTCGTGGGTGCTGCGGCCGGTGAGTTCATTGCACACAAAGATATGTTTCGCGCGGGCAAGGTCGGCGCCGCCACATGGTTCGGACTGCTCGTTGCCACTGCGGTAAAGCTGGCGATCGCGTTCACGATGGTTGGCGTGTTTGTCGCGGCACTGGTGATTCTGAAATAGCGAATAAATTGGCCGACGGTTCAGAACCAGCTGCAAGGTGAATCAAGCGAGCGAAGCGACGCCGGACGCACCGCGGTTCAGCACGTGCGTGTAGATCATTGTCGTATCGACGATGACTGCGGCCAGGTAATTCCTGAATCGTGTCGAATGTCTTGCTCCGCGCTCGAGCAAGTGCGTGGCAAACGAATGCCGCAGTGTGTGCGCAAAACGTCCGACGCAATTGGTTTAACGAAGATCGGTTCTCCTTCTCGTTCCGAGGGAGGGCCTGCGTAGTTCATGAGTCCTTCGGTGATAGTGACGTCTATTGGATAGGGCCTACCGAGAAGGAGCCTCCTCTTGACATGGGACCGATACACGACGCGTTTTCGTTGGTTTCGAATCTGGTACACCTTCGATGCTGAGTCCAAGCATGACGGCTAACACTTCGTTGGAGAGCCGACGCTCTGCGAGCGCGGGCTGTACGTTTTATCGTGAAGACCATCGAGACCTTGCCGAGCATTTTGGAGTAGTCATTGGACAGACTGATTTCGCCATTGCAACGGCCGTCGGACAGTCCGACGCGACACCCCTACTGGTCCTCAGCAGTCGGCGCATCTGATGTGTCTACCCTTCAGGACGCGAGAATATTCTTGGAGACAAACACGTTAAGCGTCGGTAGAACCACCGGTGAACCACCATGCTGATTTCTGGCGCCTGCCATTGCGGCAACATCTCCTTCAAGCTGGACTGGCAGCCCGAGCCGAAGGAAATCCCTGCCAGGGCCTGCTCTTGCTCGTTCTGCGTCAAGCATGGTGGCGTGTGGACTTCCTGTCCTACGGGCTCGCTCAGGGTCCGCGTCAAGGATTCCAAGCAGGTCTCGGCATATACCTTCGGGACGAAGACCGCCGAGTTTCATGTCTGCTCCAAGTGCGGCATCGTGCCAGTCGTCACCAGCACAATTGACGGCCACGTCCACGCGGTCGTCAGCGTCAATGCATTCGAGAACGTCGATTCCTCGCTCCTGCAGCGGGCAGAGGTGTCGTTCGACGGCGAAGGCCAAGGCGATCGCCTGGCCAGGCGCCAGCGCAACTGGATCGGTCGTGTCGCGTTCGTTCCAGCCTACGCCTAACCCTTCGCTGCAGCAGACGCTGTATGGCTCGTCAGCCTGCGCAGGCGGCTGAGCTCAAACGTTAGACGCCTCAAAGGTATCGACCGACAACTATGAAGCTATACGCCTCGGCCGCCAGTTCGTTCGCTAGGAAGATCCGAGTGATGTTGCTTGAGAAGGGTGTTGAGCACGAGCTCGAGTTGATAAATCTATGGGAGCCGAATCAGCTTCACCATGTCAATCCTCTCGGCAAAGTCCCCGCGCTCAAGCTGGACGATGGTCGGGTCATCGTCAGCTCGCCGTTGATCGCCGATTTCGTCGACGGCAAATACCCGCGCCCGCGTTTTATTCCAGAGAGCTTCGAAGCCCGCATCGAGGTCAGGCGCTGGGAAGCATTAGCGGACGGCACTATGGATGCGGTTAGCGCAACTCTGTATGAGATGCGCTTTCACGACGAAGCGAAACGCAGTGAGGCGTGGATTGAACGTCAACGAAGCAAATTTGAGGGCGGCTTCAAGGCAATGGAAGCGATGCTGGGCGATAGGAAGTGGTGTGTAGGGGAGGCAATGAGCCTTGCCGACATTTCGATTGGCTGTCACCTTGGTTTCGTTAACCTGCGAGTCCCTCACTATTTTCCGCAGGACAGATATCCTGAGCTCGCTCGTTTGTGGAGAAAGATGGAGGAGCGTGATTCATTCAAGAAGACGGCACCGCCCTCGGCTAAATGAAATGGAAGACATTGTGCGGGTGAGGCACGACGTTAGACGTCATTAGGGGACACGGTGGAGCCGATAATCCAGTCGACGATCACCTGTCCGGAGTGCGGTGCCACCGCACAGGAAGTAATGCCGACCGATGCGTGCACGTTTTTCTACGAGTGCAAAGGTTGTCACAAGCGGCTACGGCCCTTACCGGGGGACTGCTGTGTCTTCTGTTCTTACGGGAGTGTGAAGTGCCCGCCCGTTCAGCTGCAAAAAGGTTGCTGTGCGTAACGAAGGGCCAAGTGACGTCTAACAGCGCAGCCCACTCGGACGCGCGCTCGAGCGCAGTGCTTTGCCTCGGTCACCGGGCGCGCGCCGGTGGCTGTGGACGTTAGGCCTCACGACACCACCTTCCGTGCCAGTGGTAACCGGTTGACGGGCAAGCACCGCAAGCGCAGCCAGGTTCAGCTCATCGGTCGTTATGTAGCCAGGGAGCGATGCAGGTGAGTACGGAATTCCGGCATGCACGTTTCATGTCCCAAGCGCATCAATCTGCGACTGAAGAACACCCCGCCAGGTCCTCGTCCCCCACTCGTCCCAGCGGCCGCGCGCGAGTTAGCGCTCGACGCCACTGCAAGCGCGGTGATCCTCGTCGAGGGCTGGAGCGACCAAGCGGCCATCGATACGTTGGCGCGGCGGCGCGGTTGGGATCTTCGGACCGAAGGCATTCTCACCCTGCCTATCGGAGGTGTGACAAACCTTGGCGCGTTTATTCAAGTGCTCGGCGCATCGGGGCTCGGCCTCAGGTTGGCCGGTTTGTGCGATGCCGCCGACGAGGACTATGCAAGACGCACTCTTGAACGGGCAGGAATGGGGACACACCTCACCCGTACTGGCCTGGAAGCAATGGGCTTCTTCGTTTGCGAAGCCGATCTCGAGGACGAACTGATCCGCGCCCTAGGCACGACGGCTGTCGAGGCTGTACTCAATGCGCAGGGGGAGCTCAACTCGTTTCGCAAGTTTCAGGAACAGCCTGCGCAAAGGGGACGCAGCCTCAACGCGCAACTGCGTCGCTTCATGGGTACACGCGCGGGGCGCAAGGTCCGCTACGGGTCGCTGCTGATTGATGCGATCGATCTCGCCCATGTGCCAAGAGCACTTGAGCTTGTTATCGCGCACGCGCGTGCGTGGGCGCCAGACAGGCCGCCAAGTGAGACCTAACCCCTCGCTCAAGCGCCGACGCGCTACGGCAGCCGCGCTTGGCCGCGCGGCGTACTTTGTCTATTCTCCGGCGCACGGCCAAGCGCGCCTGCCGCACCGCGCGTCTTAGCTCGAACGACCACAAGATGTCGCTCGCTTTAGACCGCTCAGCATCGGCGATCAAGCTGGCGCTGGCTCATGTGCATATGCGATCCGCGCAGGGTTGCGCCCCATTGAGGTACTCAGGCAGAGGTGCGCATGTCGCGAGAACTGGGGTCGCTCTTCGGACGTCGCGGCGGCGGATGACGTCGAGCCGAGCCTGCTGGCTACGGCTTCTGCCGGTACGGAATCGCCCCGTCGAGAATCGCCCTTGAACCAGAGTTTCAACGCAAGGGCTATGGCGGCCACTCATGCTCGAAACCTGGAGGCAGCCCGACGAGCTGGCTACAAGCAGATCTCACTCACCGGTCCATCTGAACGTAGGCTTCACGAGGAGAGATCGCGTGGCCTCGAATGGAAACACTCCACCGATGGCTCGATTGGGAAGAGCTTTCTGCGCTGTATCGAGCAGCGCAGCTCGGGAAGAAGCCACTGCACCTGAGGACGGTCTTCTCCAACAGTATGTTCACGTGCTTCGTGTACGAGAACGCCCGCCTCGTCGCAGCCGGTCGCGCACTGGCTGATGGTGCAGACTGTTCTTACATCTGCGACGTCGCGGTGCTGGAGCCATCAGGCACTGGCCTGGGCAAGCAGATCGTCAGCCACCTTGTCGAGAGGTCGCGGGACGAAGATCATCATCTCTGCCGTTCCAGGCAAGGAGGACTTCTACCGGAAGTTTGGCTTCCTTCGCATGAAGACAGCCATGGCCATCTTCGAGAACCAGCAACAACAGCTGGAGCGGGGTTACCTGAGTGAAGCCTAGCCCTCTCATCGAGCGGACGTACCAGAGGCCGCTTCGCGCCCTTGGGCACGCCGCTCATGTCAAACGTTGAGCAGCAACCGACTAATTCGTTTTTCCAACAGGAGGTGATTTGTGTACTGCCGAACCATGACACGTCAGTCGCTGAAAGTCGCGTTGATGTTGGGGCTGCTTCTAGGCGGCGGGGCGGGGGCACACCAGTGTCCGCGCAGGAACCACCCCTAACGCGCACGGCGAAGGATTCTCAACTCAAGTGGGTGCCTTGTCCTCCGTTCCTGCCGAAGGGTTGCCAGATTGCGGTTCTTCATGGCGATCCTGCCAAAGATAACGCCGACATCTTTTTCAAAGTGCCCGCCAGTTCCGTCATTCCTCTGCACTGGCACACATCGGCCGAGCGCATGGTGTTGATATCGGGAGAGCTTCACGTTACCTATGACGGGCACAAGACCGCGGTGCTCAAGCCTGGCACCTATGCGTACGGCCCTGCCAAGTTGCCACATAAGGCGGAGTGCAAGAAGGCTGGCCCCTGCATCCTGTTCATCGCCTTCGAGTCACCGGTGGATGCAGTGCCGAGTGAAGGTGCAATGAAGAAGTGATATTGCTGCTCAACTCAGCTCTGCAGGCGGACGCTATGAAGCGGCGCCGCTGAGCGCAACGTTGGGCCGAATGGCAACTAGAGGCCTAAGCGCAAGTACGTTTGGGGAGTCGAGCGGAATGACCGACGCAAGAAGCAACTCTGTTCCAAGGCCGGCCCGTAGTCGCTGGACTTCATTTGTTGGACGCTACGCGAGAGGACGAGCCGTACGCGGTCTGGAAGAGGAAGGAAATCCGAAGCACCGCGTACGTGTGGAGCACAATAAGCACACCCTGCTTGTTCACATCTCCGATGAAGACGCTCGCGGGTGGACAACGTTGGCTATCGATAGATCCACAAGAGAATGGGCCATTGCCCAGCGCGGCAGTCAACTGCGGGCGGCCGAAGCCGCGTACGAGCTGCTGTATCGGTCAGAACGTCAGTCACAAACTCTGACAGGAGGTAGCAAACTATGCGTCTTCGCAAAATGAGGTGTTCTTTCTGCCGGAAGACGGAGGAGCGAGTTTCGAAACTAGTGGCGGGGCCAAGGTTGATTGTTGGTCCGAAGCTTTACATCTGCAATGAATGCGTAGCGGTCGCTAGTTCCATCATGCAAGGCAGCCCACCTCCGACGCCAGTAGTCTCGCGTTCACTGCTACAGAAAGTGAAAGAACGTTGGCGCCACCTCCTGCGAAGGAGCATGTCGCGCGCAGCTTCGGTTGCGTAAGCTCGCTAGCCCACGGCTCGAGGCGGACGCTTGCAACGACGCACTCGCCGCTCAGCCGTGCGTTAGGAACAAGCGAGATTCGTCGATGACCAAGAAAGCATTCGCCTGGCTTGGGCTGACGCTACTTGCGCTCGCCGTCGCAGGTTATGCCATCACGATGTCGTTCGCGCCTGAGCTTCGCCCATCGTTCGTTCGTGCACTTTTTGCGGAGCGGCCCGTCGCAGCGTTCGTCCACTTTATGGGCGGAGCCATTGCGCTTGTCGCAGGTGCTTTTCAACTCAACTCCCGGCTCCGGACTCGTTTCATTGAAGTCCATCGCTGGCTTGGTCGGTTGTACGTAGTTGCGGTTGTCATCGGTGGGGTTGCGGCGCTCGCCTTGGCGCTGCATTCGTTCGGCGGCGTAATTGCTCATGTAGGGTTTGGTCTGCTGGCCGTTTGCTGGATGGGTAGCACGCTTAATGCTTATCGCCACATCAGACAGGGCAATCTGAGCACGCACCGAAACTGGATGATTCGCAGCTATGCGCTCACGCTTGCGGCGGTGACGCTTCGCGTATATCTACCCTCGAGCCAACTAGCAGGCATTCCGATGACAGTGGCTTATCCTGTAATTGCATGGCTCTGCTGGGTTCCCAATCTGCTGATCGCAGAGTGGTTCGTTCGGTCACGACACTCGTCCGCAATGTTGCCTAACAATTTATTCAAGCCGACGCCGCTTCGCGGCTCGGCCTAGTGCGGGCTTTAGGCGTCGGTGCACTACGCTTCATCTTCTGTCACGCTCCGGAGGCGCAGATGAGGAGAGTCACGGGTATCGGTGGGATCTTTTTCAACGCCAAGGATCCTGTCGCACTGAGAGCTTGGTACAAGACGCACTTGGGTATCGACGTACAGGAATGGGGAGGTGCGGCGTTTCGCTGGGCCGACGAAGACGGCAAGCCAACTACGGGCACGACCATCTGGTCTATCGGCGGCGCTGACGGCGACTACTTCGCACCGAGCAAGTCGTCGTTCATGATCAACTACCGAGTCGCAGACCTGCACGGCGTTCTGCAGGCGTTGCGCAGCGAGGGGTGCAACGTACTGGAGAAGGTCGATGACTCCGAGTACGGAAAGTTCGGTTGGGTCGTTGACCCGGAGGGCAACAAAGTCGAACTCTGGCAGCCTCCTGAGGGGCAATGAGTCTCCCACCGTCGTCTTGCCATGTTCATTCTCGTGATGGGCGTCACCGGATCCGGCAAGACCACCATCGGCACGCTCTTGTCGGCGGCAATGGGTTGGCCCTTCTACGATGCCGACGACTTCCATTCTCCGGAAAACATCCGCAAGATGGCCTCCGGCGTCCCCCTCACAGACGAAGATCGCGGGCCCTGGTTAGAAGAATTGCGGGAGCTCATCTGTCGCCACAATGAGCGAGGAGAGAACGGAGTCCTCGCCTGCTCGGCCCTCAAGGAGGCCTACCGTAGGACGCTGTGTGCTGATGCCGATGTAGCTGTTGTCTACCTGCAGGCACATCCTGACCTCATTCGATCAAGGCTGGATAGTCGAAGCGGTCACTACATGCCGCAGCGTCTCATTGGAAGTCAGTTCCTCGATCTTGAGGAACCCAAAGAGGGCATCATCATCGATGCCGCTTGGCCTCCGGAGCAGATAGTCGAGACGATCCGCTCCGGGCTTGCGCGCGGGTGAGTGGCAGGCGTAACCATGCTACACATACTCTCCTGACGGCGTTCGAATTGCCTATGACGTAACGGGTGAAGGTGAGCCGACACTCGTGTTCGTGCATGGCTGGTGCTGTGACCGAAGCTATTGGCAGCCGCAAGTCCAACACTTGAGCCAGCAATACAGAGTTGTGGCGATCGACCTCGCTGGGCATGGCGAGTCCGGGCTGAACCGTGCAGAGTGGACGATGCAAGCTTTTGCGGCCGATGTCGTCGCCGTGCTTGAGCAGCTTGATGTCGCAACGGCTGTTCTGATCGGTCACTCGATGGGCGGGCCGATCGTATTGGAAGCCGGCATTCGAGCGCCCGATCGGGTGCTCGGCGTCATTGGGGTGGAGGCGTTCTTTGATGACTGGTCTCTTATCGATCCCGAGCCGTTCCGAAGGAATTTCGCCGAGACAGCGAGGGCTTTCGTTAAAGGCATGTTCATGCCAGAGTCGGATCGTGACTTGATCGAACGAGTCGCCTCCGACATGGCAAGCGGCCCTTCCGCAGTCGGTGTCGGGGCGTTGGAGGGCGTTAGGAAGTGGGCCGCCGACGACTTTGATCGCGCCTTTCGGGAGATTAGGACACCGGTGCGATTGATTCAGCGCGAGCGGACTCCAGACCTGCTTACGCAGGTTCGCGGCCATGCGCCCAGCTTGGTCTCGTTTGACATCGCGGTGATGCCAGGCGTTAGTCACTTCGCCATGATGGAACAGCCACAGACCTTCAATCGACTGCTGCAGGGATTCGTAAATGGATTGCAGCGGCGCTATGAGAATCAGGTTGGCGCATGACCCTCGCCAACAGGTAACCTCCACTTTTCGGAGGAGACGCCGTTGAACGCACCGACCGAGAACCCGTTGCAGGCGGCCGACCCGCGCTTCGATCCGACGCGCGAGATTCGCGCTCCGCGCGGCGCGCAGTTGAGCTGCAAAAGCTGGCTGACCGAAGCGGCGTACCGGATGATTCAGAACAATCTCGACCCGGATGTGGCCGAGAATCCAAAGCATCTGGTCGTCTATGGAGGCATCGGCCGTGCGGCGCGCAACTGGCAGTGCTTCGACAAGATTCTCGAAACACTGAAGCAGCTGGAGGCCGACGAGACGCTGCTGATTCAGTCGGGCAAGCCGGTCGGCGTGTTCAAAACGCACACCGATGCGCCGCGCGTGCTGCTCGCCAACTCCAACCTGGTGCCGAAGTGGGCCAATTGGGAGCATTTCAACGAGCTCGACCGCAAGGGTCTGTTCATGTACGGACAGATGACGGCAGGCAGTTGGATTTATATCGGCAGCCAGGGCATCGTTCAGGGAACTTACGAGACCTTTGCCGAGGCGGGCCGCCAACACTTTGGCGGCGATTGGGCGGGTCGCTGGATCCTGACCGCTGGTCTCGGCGGGATGGGCGGCGCGCAGCCGCTGGCCGCGACGCTTGCAGGCGCCGCTTCGCTGACGATCGAATGTCAGCAGGCAAGCATCGATTTTCGTTTGCGCACACGCTATTTGGACAAGCAAGCGCGCGATCTTGACGATGCGATCGATCTGATAACGCAGCACTGCAAGCGCCACGAAGCGGTGTCGATTGGTTTGCTGGGCAACGCAGCCGAGGTGTTGCCGGAGTTGGTGAAGCGCGCGAAAGCGGGCGGCATCGTTCCCGATCTGGTGACCGATCAAACCTCGGCGCACGACCTGGTGCATGGTTATCTGCCGGCAGGCTGGAGTGTCGACCGCTGGAAGGATGCGCAGCAGGACGCGAGTCAGCACGCGCAGCTGTCAACCGAAGCGGCGCGCTCATGTGCGAAGCACGTGCAGGCGATGCTCGATTTCCAGTCGATCGGAGCCAAAGTTGTCGACTATGGCAACAACATTCGCCAAGTCGCGCACGATCAAGGCGTTGTGAACGCCTTCGCATTTCCGGGGTTCGTGCCGGCGTACATCCGCCCTCTGTTCTGCGAAGGCCGAGGTCCTTTTCGCTGGGTCGCCTTGTCCGGCGATCCGCAGGACATCTACAAAACCGACGCCAAGATCAAGCAGCTGTTTCCGCAGAACGCTGCGCGTGCATCGCTGGCTCGATATGGCGCGCGAGCGCATCGCCTTTCAAGGACTGCCGGCGCGCATCTGCTGGCTCGGCCTCGGCGAGCGACATGTCGCCGGGCTCGCGTTCAACGACATGGTGCGCACCGGTGAACTGAAGGCGCCGATCGTGATCGGTCGCGATCATCTTGATACGGGTTCGGTCGCCAGCCCGAACCGCGAAACGGAAAGCATGAAGGACGGGACCGACGCGGTATCCGACTGGCCGCTGCTCAATGCATTGCTGAATACCGCGAGCGGTGCCACCTGGGTGTCACTGCATCACGGCGGCGGAGTCGGCATGGGTTACTCGCAGCATGCAGGTGTCGTGATCGTTGCGGACGGCACCGATGCCGCCGCCAAGCGCCTCGCGCGTGTGCTCGTCAACGATTCTGGTTCCGGTGTGATGCGGCATGCCGACGCCGGTTATGAAGCTGCGATCGAATGTGCGCGGCGCAGCGGCCTTAATTTGCCGATGGCGAATTAGAACCTGTCAGATAGGTTCTAGTGGCCAGCGCGACAGCAATCACCATTGACCCGGGCCGTTTGAGCCTCGCAGACCTGCGCCGCATTTGGCAGGCGCGCGTGGCGCTGACTTTGGCGTCCGATTCGCGCGTCACGATCGAAGCGTCGGCAGCAGCAGTACAGCGCATTGTTGCGCGCGGCAACGCGGCGTATGGGATTAACACCGGCTTCGGCAGGCTAGCCAAGACGCGGATTGCCGATGACCAGTTGCAGCAGCTGCAGCGCAACCTGATCTTTTCGCACTCGGTGGGAACCGGCGAGTTGCTCGGTGATGAAGTGGTGCGACTTGTGCTGGCAATGAAGATCGGCAGCTTGGCGCGCGGTTATTCCGGCGTGCGGGCAGTGATTGTCGACACGCTGCTTGCGCTCTACAACGCGGACATCATGCCGTGCATTCCTGCGAAGGGATCGGTTGGCGCATCGGGTGATCTGGCGCCGCTGGCGCATTTAACGCTGGCGCTGATGGGTGAGGGCGATGTAAGAGTCGATGGCGCGCTTTTGCCTGCGCGGCAAGCACTGGATGCGGCCCGAATCGCGCCGGTGGTGTTGGGTGCGAAAGAAGGCCTGGCGCTGATCAACGGCACGCAGATATCGACTGCGCTCGCGCTGCATGGGCTGTTCCTTGCGGAACGCTTGTTCGAGTCGGCTGTTGTGGTCGGTGCGCTGTCGGTCGATGCGGCGAAGGGCAGCGATGCGCCGTTCGATCCGCGACTGCACGAGCTGCGCGGTCAGCCGGGACAGATCGCCGCTGCGCACATGTACCGAGAGCTTCTTGCAGGCAGCGCAATCCGCGCTTCGCATTTGGTGCATGACGATCGGGTGCAGGATCCCTATAGCCTGCGCTGTCAGCCGCAGGTGATGGGTGCGTGCCGCGATCTGATCGAGCACGCGGCGCGCACGCTGCTGATCGAAGCAAACGCCGTCACCGATAACCCCTTGATTTTTTCGCAGAGTGATGAGGTGATTTCGGGCGGCAACTTCCACGGCGAGCCGGTTGCACTCGCCGCCGATACGCTCGCGCTGGCGCTGGCTGAGATCGGCGCGCTGTCCGAGCGACGCATCGCATTGCTGATCGACTCGACGCTGTCGGGGCTGCCGCCATTTCTGGTGCGCGAGCCCGGCATCAACTCGGGTTTCATGATCGCGCACGTCACTGCCGCCGCGGCGGCATCCGAGAACAAGTCGTTGGCGCACCCAGCGAGCGTCGACAGCCTGCCGACTTCAGCCAATCAGGAGGACCACGTCAGCATGTCCACCTTCGCTGCACGCCGATTACACGAGATGGCAATGAACACCGCGACGATCATCGGCATCGAGTTGCTGGCCGCCGCGCAAGGAATCGACTTTCATCGTCCGCTCGAGACATCACCGCGACTGCGACGAGTCCATCGCGTCGTGCGCGAAAAGATCGCGTTCTATGAAGTCGATCGCATTCTGGCGCCCGATATCGAAGCGTCGCGTGCACTCGTGTTGGATGGCGCTCTCAGCGCACAGTGCAGCGCTTTGTTTGTGCCGATGGAAGCGTGATGCAAGCGATCGATATGAGCGTTTGGCAGGGCCGCATCGACGCGACCGAAGGCTCGCTCGCACCGCGCTGGCACCAAGCGATGCGTCCGGTTGCGCGCGATACGGACGCCGGGACCGTCGTGTTGATCGGCTTCGCATGCGACGCCGGTGTTGCCCGCAATCAGGGCCGCACCGGTGCGGCCGGCGGACCGGCGGCGATCCGACACATGCTGCGCAATATGCCGGTGCACGAATGCGAGCGGCTGGCGGATGCGGGCAACATTGTTTGCGCGGGCGATGAACTCGAAGCGGCGCAAATTGAACTATCGAAATGCGTTGCGGGACAGCTGACGGCCGGACGCTTTCCGATTGTGCTCGGGGGCGGGCATGAAGTGGCACTGGGCAGTTTCGTTGGACTGGCGACGCATCTGGCTAGCAAGCAAACCGCTGCACGCATCGGCATCGTCAACTTCGACGCACATTTCGATCTGCGGCACGCCGAGCGTGGCAACTCGGGTACGCCTTTCTTGCAGATCGCGCACTATTGCGAGGCACGCGGCTGGCCGTTCCGCTACGCCTGCTTCGGCGTTAGTCGATATTCGAATACGCGTGCACTGTTCGTGCGTGCGCAGAAGCTCGGCGTCGTCTTTGTACGCGACGAACAGATGCAGTCGGCACAGCAAGCACTCGCCACATTTGTTTCGCAAGTCGATCACGTTTACTTGACGTTTTGTCTCGACGTGCTCCCGGCGCCGATCGCTCCGGGCGTCAGCGCGCCAGCGGCGCGCGGCATCGGGCTCGATATCGTCGAGCCGCTGATCGATCTTGTGATCGACAGCCGCAAGCTGCGGCTGGCCGATATCGCCGAGATGAATCCGCGCTTCGATATCGATCATCAAACCGCCGCGGTGGCCGCGCGTGTCGTCGCTCGTATCGCTAACGGAGTCGCGCGTGGCCTGGGATAGCCTGTGGACCAACGTCCACCTGGCGACAATGGCGCCGCCGCATCCGTATGGCGAAATCCGCAACGCCGCGCTGGCCGTTCACGACGGCAAGATCGCATGGCTTGGCCCACTGAGTGATTTGCCGGCCGGGACGCGCGCGAACGAGCAGCACGATGGCGCTGGTGGATGGATCACGCCGGGGCTGATCGATTGCCACACGCACATCGTCTATGCGGGCAATCGCAGCGAAGAATTCGAGGCCCGGCTTAACGGCGCGACCTACGCAGACATCGCGAAGAGCGGTGGCGGCATCCTTTCCACCGTGCGCGCAACGCGGGCTGCGACTGAAGACGAGCTTTGTCGCGCCAGCTTGCCGCGAGTCAAAGCGTTGCTCGCCGAGGGAGTGACTACGCTGGAGATCAAGTCCGGTTACGGTCTTGAGCTCGAAGCGGAAGCGAAAATGTTGCGCGTCGCGCGCCAATTCGGCCGCGAGCTTCCATTGACGGTGAGAACGACGTTTCTCGGCGCGCACACGGTGCCGCCTGAATATGCAGCGCGCGCCGACGACTACGTCAACGAGCTATGCGAGCGCATGTTGCCGGAGCTGGCGGAGCAGGGCTTGGTTGACGCAGTCGACGCGTTTTGCGAGTCGATCGCCTTCTCGAAGTCTCAGACCGAGCGGGTATTTCAAACTGCGCAACGCCTCGGCTTGCCGGTCAAGCTGCATGCGGAGCAGTTGTCGGATCAAGGCGGAACGCAGCTTGTCACGCGCTATGGCGGACTATCGGCCGACCATCTCGAATACGTGTCGGCCGATGGCATCGCCGCGATGGCGCGCCACGGGACCGTCGCCGTGCTGCTGCCCGGTGCGTTTTATTTTCTGCGCGAGACGCGATCGCCACCAGTGGCTGCGCTGCGCGAAGCCGGCGTGCGCATGGCTGTCGCGACCGACTGCAATCCCGGCACATCGCCGCTGACTTCGCTGCTGACGGCGATGAACATGGCGTGCACGCTATTCAGGCTGACGCCGCATGAGGCGCTGGCCGGCGCGACGATCAACGCGGCGCATGCGTTGGGTCTGCAAACATCGGTCGGTAGCCTGGAGGTTGGCAAGAACGCTGACTTTGCGTTGTGGGAGATCGAACGGCCGGCCGATCTTGCGTATTCGATCGGCTTCAATCCGTGCCGCTACGTGGTGCAGTCGGGGAAGGTTGCTTCAGGGAACGCGAGCTCGTCTAGGTCAGCGGCAGAGTAGAGTTTGTGTGAACGCCCAAAGTGTTACTCGCAAGCGGCGTGACAGTCATCGAGAGAGCTCGCATAACGTATGCCAAGAAGCAGGACGTTGATAGTCGCCGCCGGCATCGCTGCTTCGTTTATCGGTCTCGCTGGCACAATTATTTTTCTGTCGAGAACGGAAATCATCAACGTCGTGTTGGCGAAACTAATGCTTGTTGCGTTGTTGGGGATGTATGTCGGATTCGGATTTCTAATTGCTGTCTATCGCTTCATTGGCAGGCTGAAATGAGCGTCCATTCATTGGAGACGAAGGCCAGATGAACACCACAAGACTAATCGCCATCGTGCTTATCGTCGCCGGCGTGCTCGGCTTGGTCTACGGCGGGTTCAGCTACACCAAGGACACAACCGCCGTCAAAATTGGCCCTATCGAACTCTCCGTCAAGGAAAAGGAGACCGTCAATATCCCAATGTGGGCAGGTATAGGCGCCATCGTGATCGGCGGGCTACTGCTTGTTCTCGGCAACAAGAAGGGTTAGCCGTTGGTCTGCTCTCACTTCGTGCTTTGACCAAATCATGCTGACGATTGACGACGTGCGGGCAATTCCGCTGTTCTCGACACTCGCGGTGCCTGAACTCGAGCGCCTCGCACAGACGTCTGCCGATCTGCACCTCGGTGCCGGGGAATTCGCCGCGCATCAGGGGGCGGACGAGCGCGCGCTGTTCGCGGTTCTCTCCGGCAAGATAGAGGTCGTCCGATTGTTCGACGGAGTCGAGCGCACCCTCGGTTGGCGCATCCCCGGCGCCAATTTTCGGTGAAGCTGCCGATCGCCCTTGCCACGCCGCTCTACGGAGGCTATCGGGCGTCCGAACCCTCGCGCGTCATGCGCGTGGAGATCCGCGAGTACTACGCGGTTGCGGCGGCGTCGCCCGAGATTTCGCTGAAGGTCGCTGCGCTGGCACGCGAGCGCATCGGCGGGATGCAGGGCATCGAGGCCGAGGCGCCCAAGCCGCGCGTCACCATGGTCGGTCACCGCTGGGACAACGCCTGCGGGGAGTTGCGCCAGTTCCTCGCGCGCAACCAGATTACCTATGATTGGATAACACCCGATGCGCCTGATCTGGCAACGCGTTGGCCCGGGACCCGCCCAGCAGACCAAGATTGCCCTGTGCTGAAGTTGGCCGACGGAACGCTCCTCAGTCGGCCTGGGACGCGCGACCTTGCACAGCGACTTGGCCTGCCAACGAGCGCACGTCAAGCTGAATACGACACCATCATCATCGGTGGCGGGCCGGCCGGTCTCGCGGCGGCGGTATACGGCGCGTCCGAGGGACTGCGCACGGTGGTAGTGGAGCGGGAGGCACCGGGAGGTCAGGCAGGGACGTCGTCAAGGATCGAAAACTATCTCGGGTTCCCCAACGGCGTCTCAGGTGACGAGCTCGCGAGTCGCGCGCTCAACCAGGCAGGACGGCTCGGAGCAGAGATTCTGGTCACGCGCTCGGTCGCCAGCATCGATCCAACAACGCGTCAGGTGTACCTCGATGGCGGCGACGTCGTCCGGGCGCGGACCGTCATTCTTGCCACTGGCGTCACGTGGCGCCGTCTCGCGATCGACGGCTTCGATCGGCTCATCGGCAAGGGCATCTACTATGGCGCGGCACGCAGCGAAGCGAGCGCCACCCATGGACTCGACGTCTACCTTGTCGGTGCCGGAAACTCAGCCGGTCAGGCTGCGTTGTATTTTGCTAATCATGCACGTACGGTGACGCTCGTCGTCCGGGGCGATTCTCTGGAGAAGAGCATGTCTCGCTACCTGATCGAGCAGCTCGAAGGAAAGTCGAATGTGGCGGTCCAATTGCGGTCGGAAGTTGTCGCCGCGCACGGCGACACCCATCTGACCGCGATCGACATACGCGACGCCACGAACGCACAGGTACGCCGACACGACTGCGGCGGCCTTTTCATCTTCATTGGAGCCGACGCCGAGACCGGGTGGCTGCCAGCCGACATCGCACGCGATGCACGAGGATATGTCCTGACCGGCGACGACGTGGTGAAGGCCGGCCGCTGGTCACACAGCCGCGATCCGTACCTGCTCGAATCGAGTGTCCCCGGTGTTTTCGCCTGCGGGGACGTGAGGTTAAGCCCGGTCAAACGCGTTGCCTCCGCTGTCGGTGAGGGCAGCATGGCG
>CAWAYV010000035.1:0-98247 GCA_963786295.1 uncultured beta proteobacterium
GTCTCACGCCTCGGCAGCGGCGTCGGGGGAGGGTTGATCCTGAATGTCGGCGTCAACGAAATCGTCCACGATGTTCGCACGGGTACCGCGCGAATCGAAGTGACCGCAGAGCTAATCGAACGCCGCGGACGCAATCTGGTCGAGCGAAAGCGCTTCACCGCGTCGGCGCCGGTGCCACAGGAGAACGCGCCGGCAGCCGTCGCTGCGCTGAGCCGCGCACTAACCACGCTGCTCGATGAACTCGTGCCCTGGCTCGAACGCACTGCAGAAGCGCTGCCGCCGCCCGAACCGCGGCCTGCCCGCGACGGCAAGAGCTAGCTCATGCGCGACCCAGACAAACCCTCGTCGGCCCGCAATGTTCTCGGCAGCGAGCTGACCGGTTGTTGCGATTCTCCCGCCACCGGTTTTTATCGCGACGGCTACTGCCACACCGGTCCGCAGGATGTCGGCTCGCACACGGTGTGCGTGAAAGTGACGCGCGAGTTTCTCGACTTTTCGGTTCAACGCGGCAACGACCTGGTCACGCCGCATCCGGAATTCGACTTTCCGGGACTGAAGCCAGGCGACCGCTGGTGCGTTTGCGTTGCGCGCTGGAGGGAAGCTTTCGACGCAGGCGCAGCGCCGCAGGTTCTGCTAACAGCTACGCACGAAAAGGCGCTCGAAGTGGTGACGCTCGATCAACTGAAGCGTCACGCGGCTGATTTGCAGTAGAGGCAGTCGCGCAGTTGTCAGGCGCTCGAGTGCATCACCAGCTGTCGCAGCGCCCTGGCATCGTCCAGCGCATGATGACGGCGCAGGTTCATCTGCTTCGTGGCGTCGTCCATCTCTTCGTACGAAATCGGCACGCGCTTCCAGTCGATCCCGCTCGGCAGGTCTTCGCGGCCGAGCAGTTCGGTCAGCGCCCAGCGGTCGTAGCCTGAGTCGCTGACGATCGTGGTCGGTGCGCGCCCTGCGCGCTCGTCGAGCCACGCGGAAAATGCTTCGGCTGCCAGTGGCAGCGGCACTGCGTCGCCGTCAAGCAATGGCACGACGATTTCCTTGACGAAGTCACTCGAGCGCTCGCGACTCCAGCCTTGCACCTCTGCATAGAACGCCGTGGAATCGGTCGCCACCGCGCCGATGCTGATCAGCTCGGGCGTCTGCAGACTCGTGAATTCGCTATCCAGGAAAACGTAGATGCGTGCCGGATCGGGTGCCACGTCGGCCGGGGACACCGGCAGGATGCGAAACAGCAGCACTTCGTCGGAGTAGTCGCCCGGCGGCAGGTGAAGCTTTTCGATCACTTCCGCTGCCGGCAAATCGGTTTCGCGAAATCCGGCGCGCCGCATCGCGCGCAGCGCCCGCACATTGCGGCGCGATGGCCGCACCAGGAAGCGGTTGACACCGTAGTTGGTCTGCATCCAGTCGGCCAACAGCACCAGCGCCTCGGAGCCGAGCCCACGGCTGGTCAAGCGCCGCTCGGCCAGCCAGATGTCGAGCTCGACGACGTCGTTCAGTAGATCGATCGGACCGTGCGACACGCAGCCGATCTCGTCGCCGCCGGCAACGATGACGAACATGCGACCCGCATAGGGCCGTGTGCCGTCGAAATAGGCGTTGACGTACTCGGCTGAAAATTCATCGAGGGTCGGCACCGGTCGCTCGGGATAAAACGGCGCGCCCATCGTGTTCGACACCAGATCCGACTGCGTCAGCCACTCGTAGATGCGCGGCCGATCGAGCAACCGCGCGCGGCGCAATGTGAGACGAGAACCGACCGCGACCGTCACGCGCTCGACCCCGTGCGGACCAGATGCTGATGAATCGGATCGAGCATCGCGGCACCGAGGCGCGCGCTGCGGGCGCCGCTCCATCCGAATCGCAGATCGGGCGCGTTGGCGTTGTCCTTGAACGGCATCTCGAGCGTCAGCGATAAGCAGCCGAAGGTGTGGCCGGCGTACTTCGACGCGAGCTTCAGCACGTCGTCCTTGTACTTGCTGGCGTGGTAGCCGTGCTCGCTTTGAAAATCCGAGTTCGCAGCGCGAAAGTCGGCCGCGAATGCATCCTGCTCGGCCGCTTGTTGCGGCGTGAAATTGGGCAGCATCTCGCAGCCGGCGACGAATACGTACGGCAGATTCTCGTCACCGTGGATGTCGAAGAATGCATCGCACCCGGTCGCGTGCATCGCATCTCGCACGCACTTCACTTCCGGGCTGCGCTCGATCGACGGCTCGAGCCATTCGCGATTCAGATTGGCGCCCGCCGCATTGGTGCGCAGATTGCCGAGTACCGAGCCGTCCGGATTCATGTTGGGAACGATGTAAAAGGTTGCGGCGCGACGCAGCGCTCGCGCCGACGCATCAGCGTTCGTCGAGCAGGCGCTGCAGCAGCCCGTCGACAAACCATTCGGCCATGGTTTCGCCCGGATGCTGCCGCGCGATGATCCATACCGGCCGCGCGCCGTGGCCGACAACAAGTGCATCGATGTCACGTCCTTGAATGCTGGCGCCGAGCCGTCGCAGTCGCGCGCCGCGTGAGATGCAGTCTGCCAACAGCGCCAAATGACGTTCCCACGAATACGGCTCGAAATAAGCGATATACGACGGGCCGGGTGCAGACGGTAGGCTGATTGTCAGAACTTGCCCGTCATAGCGTGTAGGAATTCGCTCCCAATCGCGCCGGTTCCAGCTTGCGACTGCACGGTAGTCGCGCCATCCGTCCGGATAGGTGGTGGCACCTGCGTTGACGATTCGCAGTTCTGCGCCATTGTCTTCCGCGCCGCTGACGCGAAAATGAAACCACTGCAGGAACTCGCTTGGTTCGCCACCGGCGGTGACGTCGTGTCGAATCGCGAGATCGGCGCGCGAGCCGTCACACGCGATCACTTCGATCGCGCCGCTATCGAAACCTTGGCTGACCTCCATGCTTCGATGAGACCGATCAAGCGATGCGGCAGGCCTCATCGAAGTCGAGCCGCGGCGAGCGCGGAAAAGCTTGCTTCCATCGCCGTGACCGTAAAGTTGTTTTTTCCGGCGTCGTCATGTCACTTCTGCATGGATGAAGCGCGAAAGTATAGTTACAGGCCTTATGCGCCCGATTCAGTCCCCCAGCAAGCTGCCTCGGGTAGGAACCACTATTTTCACGGTGATGTCGCAGCTGGCCGCCAAACATGGCGCGGTGAATCTCGGTCAGGGCTTTCCGGATTTCGATTGCGATCCGCGATTGCAGCAGCGTCTGACGGACGCGATGCGGGCCGTCACATAACCAGTACGCTCCTATGACCGGCGTACCCGCGCTGCGCGAAGCTATTGCGAACAAGAATCAAGCGCTGTACGGGCATCGGCACGATCCCGATGCTGAAATTACGATCACGGCGGGTGCGACGCAGGCGTTGATGGCCACGATTCTTGCGCTGGTGCACGCCGGTGATGAAGTGATCGTGCTCGAGCCGGCGTACGACAGCTATGTGCCGGCGATCGTGCTGGCCGGCGGCCGGCCCGTGTTCGTGCCACTCGATCACGCGCACGGCTACGCACCGGACTGGGACGCAGTGCGCGCCGCGGTGACGAGCAAGACGCGGCTGATTCTGATCAACTTTCCGCATAACCCGACCGGCCGTGTGCTGCGAGACGCCGATATTCGCGCGCTCGAGCGCATGGTTGATCAAACCGGCGTGCTGCTCGTTTCAGACGAAGTGTACGAACATGTCGTGTTCGACCGCGTGCCGCACTGCTCGGTCATGCGCTCTCCGATGCTGGCGGCACGCAGCGTCGTCATCTCGAGCTTCGGCAAGACCTTTCATACGACCGGATGGAAAGTCGGATATGCGTGTGCGCCCGCAGCGATATCCGCCGAGATTCGCAAGGTGCATCAGTTCATGGTGTTCGCGGTCAATACGCCCGCGCAGCACGCGTTCGCCGAACATTTGGCAGACCCGCGGCCGTACCTGGACTTGCCGGACTTCTACCAGGCCAAGCGCGACTTGTTTGTCCAGGGACTGGCGAACACACCGTTTCGCGCACTTCCTTGCGAAGGGACTTACTTCGTGCTCGCCGACTACTCGCAGATATCGAATCTGACCGAAGCGGAGTTTGCGAAGAAGTTGGTTACGGACTATGGCGTCGCGTCGATTCCGGTGTCCGTGTTCTACGACATGCCGGTCGAACACCAGGTCGTGCGCTTTTGCTTCGCCAAGGAAGACGCACGTTGCAACAAGCGCTCGCGCGTTTTTCGGCGCTGTGAGCGTTACTGCAGCGGATTCTTCAGCAGATTGGCGAACGGCACCGGCATCACTTCGATGCCTTCGTCCTTCAAGTCGGCCGCCTCTTCCTTCGACGCCATCCCGCGAATCGAACGCTTCGGCGCTTCGTCGTAGTGAATGCGGCGCGCTTCTTCCGGGAAGCGTTCGCCGACGTCTTCGCTGTTCGACCGCAATGTGGCGCGCGATTTGCAGCATCATCGAGCGCATCGATTGATCGTTTGGCATGGCCACCGGTTCCTTGCCCGATGACTCCGGCGCATCTTCGGCTCCTCCCAGATTGAGGCGCGGCGCCGACAGCAGCTTGCGCACTTCGGTACTTGCGCACACCGGGCACTCGATCATGCCGACCGCCAGCTGGCGATCGAAATCCTCGCCCGAAGCAAACCAGCCTTCGAACGGGTGTTCCTGATCGCAACAAAGATCGAATACTTTCATCGTGCCCTGATGCGGAGGGCCGGAATCAGCCGCACGCTCACTTTCGCTGTCGGATGCATTCTAGGTCAAGTTGCATGATGGCCTAGGCCGATAAGACGACTACGCAGGCGTTACCATCCCGTTCCGGCTGCCCGGGTGGCGAAATTGGTAGACGCACAGGACTTAAAATCCTGGGCCGAAAGGCATGTGGGTTCGATTCCCGCCCCGGGCACCAGCGCTTTGGCGCATTTCCGCAGGCTGAATAAGCTCCATCAGGCTCGCTTGCCCGCTGCGCGCGCAGCCCAGAAATCAGGTGCGCGCTTCTCCAGAAAAGCGGTAGCGCCTTCCTGTTGTTCGTACTTCCAGAACTCGGGCGTGACCATGTAGCGACGCAGCTCGTCGCCTTGACCGAGCAACGCGTTGTATTCCTCGACGAACGACGCCTTCAGGATCTTCATGCACGTCGGAGACAGCGCAAGGATTTCCTTGCACCACTTGTCGACCTCTTCATCGAGCTGCGCGTGCGGAACGACCGTGTTGACGATGCCCATTTCGAGCGCTTCCCTGGCCGTATATCGGCGGCACAGCATCCAGATCTCACGCGCCTTCTTCGCGCCGACGACTCGCGTCAGATAACTGACGATCGCACCGCACGCCGGGCTTCCCACCCGCGGCCCGTTCTGCCCGAAGATCGCTTGCTCGGAGGCAATCGTCAGATCGCAGAAGTACGCCATGTGATGTCCGCCCCCCACTGCGTAGCCGTTGACACGGGCAATCGTCGGCTTCAGGCAGCGCGACAGCGTGACGTGAAACAAGTAGGGCTCAAGAATCTGCCGCTCGAGTCCGCCTTCTTTTTCCCAATTGACATCGCCGCCGGCGGAAAAGGCGCGATCACCCGCACCGGTCAGGACGACCACACCGATGTCGTCGTCCGCACCCGCAGTCTCAACCGCGAGAGTGAGTTCCTTCAGCGTATCGCCTGTGAAGGCGTTCAGCTGTTTGGGACGGTTGATCGTGATGCGCGCCACGTGATCCTGGACTTCGTAGATGATGTCTTTGAATTCCACTTTGTCCTCCTCTGCCCATGTCTCGCGCATCCTCACTGCAGCCAGTTGAGCGCGTGCTAATCTAAATTAAAAGTTGCGGCGCCGCCTTGGCGACAATCACGGCGGTGTCCCTGTAGTGGCCTCGGATCGCACGTAAGGACAATTTCTTGGCGGAATTGGCCGTTTTCTCGGCTTTCCTGGTGGGACTGCTCGGTGGCGTTCACTGCGCGGCGATGTGCGGCGGCATTGTTGGCGCGATCTCCTTTCGAAACTGCGCCGTTACGGTGCACGGCGCCCCCACTACAACAGCCCGCCCGATCTACCACCTCGCCTACAACGCTGGACGCATCGGCAGCTACACGATTGCAGGGACCATCGCTGGTTTGATCGGCTCGGGTGGGCTGCTGTTCGACAACCTACTCCCCGCCAGGACTGTCCTTTACGTAGTGGCGAGCCTGATGGTGCTGGCGCAAGGCTTATATCTTGCGGGTGTGTGGCAGGGACTCGCTCACCTGGAACGCGCAGGTGGCAGGATTTGGATTCATATCAAACCTTGGTCGCGGCGGTTGCTTCCGCTTGACTCGGCATCGAAGGCAGTGGCGCTGGGCGCGCTGTGGGGTTGGCTGCCGTGCGGGATGGTCTACAGCGTGCTCACCATCGCAGTGGCCAGCGCGACATCCGATCGACGGCGCGCTGACGATGTTCGCTTTCGGCCTCGGCACGTTGCCGAACCTGCTCGCGATGGGCCTCGCCGCGGAACACGTGCGACCGCTGCTTAGGAATGTTCGCCTGCGTCGTCTCGCCGGCGCCGTAATCATGAGTCTTGGCGCGATCGGGTTGGTACGCGCAGTACAGCCCACGCATGACCACGGCGCAGCTCTGACCTTGCAAGAATCGCATGAGCCATGGTCGAACTGGCCATTGAGCACCCGGTAACCGCGGCCGACTGCTTTCACTGCGGTCTGCCAGTCCCGTTCGGCGTTCGTTATGTCGCAAAGATCGATCGGCGCAGAGCGGCCAATGTGCTGCCCAGGATGTTGTGCAGTGGCGCAGGCGATCACGGACGCCGGACTCGCCGACTACTACCGCTACCGAACCGCGGTGGCCGTGCCGCAGCTTCGTCAGCACGACGTTCCGGTCGCGGCCGAGTTGCAACTGTTCGATCTCGCAGAAGTGCAGCAGACCTTCGTACGCGCCACCGACGACTGCGTGAAGGAAGCCGCGCTGATACTGGAGAACATCACCTGCGCCGCATGCGTGTGGTTGATCGAAAAACGCATAGGAGCCTTGCCCGGTGTGCGCGGCGTGGAAATCAACCATGCCACGCAGCGCGCGCGCGTTACCTGGGACGAGACGCACACTCGCCTTTCTGCAATCCTGCAGGCGATTGCCGACATCGGTTACCGCGCGCAACCGTACGACGCTGTGCGTTCCGACGAGATCCATCGCGCCGAACGTAGGCAGGCCCTGTGGCGCCTGTTTGTCGCCGGCTTCGGATCGATGCAGGTGATGATGGTCGCGTCCACGGTGTATTTCGCCGATGGCGACATGACGCGCGATATCGAGATGTTGATGCGCTGGGCGAGCCTGGTTTTGACCACGCCCGTCGTGTTCTACTCGGCTGGAGTTTTTTTTCAAAACGCCTGGCGTGATCTGAGTGCTTGGCGTGTCGGCATGGACGTGCCGGTCGCGTTTGCCATCGCGATCGCGTTCGCGGCGAGCGTGTGGGCGACGATGAGCGGCGCTGGCGAGGTTTATTACGACTCGATCGCGATGTTCGTCTTCCTGCTGCTGGCGGCGCGTTATCTCGCAGTCGGCAGCGCAGGCAAAGGCCGTGCGGGCTGTCGAGCGGCTCGCCAGGCTCGCTCCAGCAATCGCCGAACGCGTGCCCGGCTTTCCAACGACGCGTGCGACGGAAAAGGTCGCGGTGGCGCAGCTGCGCGCAGGCGATCATGTATTGGTGCGGGCCGGGTCACCGATTCCTGCCGACGGTTGCGTCGTTGAAGGCGCGAGCCGGGTCGACGAGGCGTTGTTGACCGGCGAGAGCCGGCCCGTGGTGAAGAGTGGCGGCGATGCGCTGATCGGCGGCGCAGTCAACGTGACCAGTCCGCTGATGATGCGCATCGAGCACGTAGGTCAACAGACCGTCCTGTCGGCGATCGTGCGGTTGCTCGATCGCGCGATGACCGAGAAACCACGCATCAGCGCAACTGGCCGATCGCGTGGCACATCACTTTCTCTCGGCGCTGCTGGTTGCCGCCGTGATCGTTGCGGCGATCTGGACCTTGATCGAACCAAGCGCAGCGCTCTGGATCACTGTTTCGGTGCTCGTCGTTGCCTGTCCATGCGCGCTGTCGCTGGCGACACCGGCCGCGATCACGGCCGCGACCGGCTACCTCGCGCGACGCGGGGTGTTGATCACGCGGGGGCACACGTTGGAAACGCTTGCACACGCCACGCATTTCGTGTTCGACAAGACGGGCACGCTGACGCACGGACACTACGAGCTGCTCGACGTCAAGGTAGTACGAACGGTGGCGCCGATGAGCAGCGAGAGCAATGTCTTGCATGGGCGGCAGCGCTTGAGTCAACGTCCGAACACCCGATTGCGCGCGCTCTGCGCAATGCAGCGCCCAGAGGCGGTGGGCGTGCATGCCAATGACGTGGTTAATCACCCTGGGGCCGGCATCGAAGGGCGCATCGGCAATCGGCGCGTGCGCATCGGCAATGCCGCTTTCGTCGCCGAGCTGGCAGGCGAAGCCCCGCCCGACCTACTGGACGGAGCCGACAACGCATCGATCGTGGCCTTGGGAGAGGCAGGCTCAGTTGAAACGTCAGGCTGGCTCGCTGTCTTTTCGCTCGGCGATCCGGTACGCGATGAAGCGCGCGAGGTCGTTCGCGCGCTGCTTGACCGGGGCAAGATCGTCTCTGTTCTGTCCGGCGATCGTCCGGACGTCGTGCGGCGTGTTGCAAGAGAGCTGGCCATCCCTCGCTTGATTGCCGCCGCTACGACCGCAGGACAAGCTTGACTACGTGTTGCGCCTGCAGGCCGCCGGCGACAGATCGTGATGATCGGCGACGGCGTGAACGATGCTCCAGTGTTGGCCGCCGCCAGCGTATCGATCGCAGTGGGCTGGCGGCACGGATGTGGCGCGCGCGAGCGCCGATGCGATTCTGCTGACGGATAGGCTGCACGGCGTCGTCGAGGCGGTGGATGCAGGCGGGACGCACGCTTGCCGTGATCCGGCAGAACCTCGCTTGGGCGCTCGCCTACAACGTCGTCGCACTGCCGATGGCAGCGCTGGGTTATGTCACTCCGTGGATGGCCGGCATCGGCATGGCACTCAGTTCACTGCTGGTAGTCACGAATGCCCTACGACTCACGCGGTCCGGCCGTGTCCCGCGCCGCGATCAGAAAGGTCAGGAATAACCGTGGACATTCTGTACCTGCTGATTCCGTTGAGCATCGTGCTGGCGTTCGTGATCGGCGCGGTGTTTCTGGTGGGCGCGCGCGACGGCCAGTTCGACGATCTCGAAGGGCCGGCGCATCGCATCCTGATGGACGACGAATCGCACCGCAACAAAGCACATCGAAGAGGAGCGACGTTGATGGAAGCATCGCCCAGCTACAACTACAAGGTGGTACGGCAGTTCGCGCTGGTGACGGTGCTGTGGGGCATCGTCGGCATGGCGGTGGGCGTCTGGATTGCCGCGCAACTAACGTGGCCCGAGCTCAACTTCGGGATTTCTTGGCTCTCGTACGGCCGCCTGCGCCCGTTGCACACCAATGCCGTGATCTTCGCCTTCGGCGGTTGCGCACTCTTCGCCACTTCGTATCACGTCGTGCAGCGCACGTGCCAGGTGCGCCTGTACTCCGACAAGCTGGCGGCCTTCACGTTCTGGGGTTGGCAGGCGGTGATCGTTGCCGCGGTGATCACGCTGCCGCTCGGTTACACCAGCAGCAAGGAGTACGCGGAGCTCGAGTGGCCGATCGACATCTTGATCACGCTGGTGTGGGTGGCATTCGCGATCGTTTTCTTCGGCACGATCGTCAAACGCAAGACCAAGCACATCTACGTCGCGAACTGGTTCTTCGGCGCCTACATCCTGACCGTCGCACTGCTGCACATCGTGAACAGTGCCGAGATACCGGTCACGATGTGGAAGTCGTATTCGGTGTATGCCGGTGTGCAGGACGCGATGGTGCAGTGGTGGTACGGCCACAACGCGGTCGGCTTCTTCCTCACGGCGGGCTTTCTCGGAATGATGTACTACTACATCCCAAAGCAGGCGGAACGGCCGATCTATTCGTATCGCCTGTCGGTCGTGCACTTTTGGGCGCTGATCTTCACTTACATGTGGGCCGGCCCACATCACTTGCACTACACCGCACTGCCGGATTGGGCGCAGTCGCTTGGAATGGTGTTTTCGTTGATTCTGTTGGCGCCTTCGTGGGGCGGCATGATCAACGGACTGATGACTCTGTCCGGAGCGTGGCACAAATTGCGCACCGATCCGATCCTGAAGTTCCTGATCACCGCACTCTCGTTCTACGGTATGTCGACTTTCGAAGGCCCGATGATGTCGATCAAGACCGTGAACGCGCTTTCGCACTACACCGACTGGACCATCGGGCATGTGCACGCCGGCGCACTCGGCTGGGTCGCGTTCATTTCGATTGGCAGCCTCTACTACCTGATCCCGCGGCTCTACGGGCAAACTCAGATGGCCAGCGTGCAACTCATCACCGTGCACTTCTGGGTCGCTACTCTCGGCGTCGTGCTCTACATCTCCGCGATGTGGATCGCCGGCGTCACACAGGGTTTGATGTGGCGTGCGGTGAATGTCGATGGAACGCTCACCTACTCGTTCGTCGAGAGCGTAAGCGCGACCTACCCCTACTACGCAGTGCGTGTGCTTGGCGGTGTGCTGTTCCTCGCCGGTATGTTGATCATGGCCTACAACGTCTGGAAGACAGTGGCGGGCAAGCAACCGATCGATGCACCGATCCCGCAGAGTGCTCCGGCTGCGGCAACCGCGACTACCTGACGCCCGCTCGAAAGGGAGCTCAGCATGAAACTGTCGCACGACATCATCGAAACAAACACCGGCTTGATGATCGCGTTGATCATCCTGGTCGTGAGCGTGGGGGGACTGGTCGAAATCGTCCCGCTGTTCTTCCAGCGCTCGACGACGGAGCCGGTCGCGGGCTTAAAACCCTATGCGCCACTGCAACTGGCGGGACGCGACATTTATATTCGTGAGGGCTGTAATAACTGTCACTCGCAGATGATTCGACCGTTTCGCGCCGAGACTGAACGCTACGGCCATTACTCGGTCGCGGGCGAGTTCGTCTACGACCACCCGTTCCTGTGGGGCAGCAAGCGCACCGGACCGGATTTGGCTCGCGACGGTGGCCGTTACAGCGACGAGTGGCATGCGCTGCATCTCGACAATCCGCGCCAGTTGGTTCCTGAGTCGAACATGCCGGCCTACCCATGGCTCGGCAAGACCGCGCTTGATGCCAGCGATATCGAAGCGAAATTGCGCGCGTTGCGCCGCATCGGCGTGCCCTACACCGATGCCGACATCAGTTCAGCCAAAGAAGGGCTGGCGAACAAGACTGAGCGCGATGCGTTGATCGCTTACCTGCAAGGATTGGGCACTGCTCTGAAAAACATACGTTAGGCAAATCAGACAGGAACGCAGAGTGAAACATGGATGACGTGCGCATCGTGCTGACCGTACTGAGCTTTCTTGTCTTCGTCGGCATTGTGGCGTGGGCGTTCAGCCGTCGCCGTCGTCGCGACTTCGACGAAGCGGCGAACTTGCCGTTCAGCGGCCATGACTTCGGCACTCAGGACGATCAGAAGCGCAGCAAGGAAACGAGCCGATGAGCGATTTCGTCAACAATTTCTGGAGCCTCTACATTGCCGTACTGACGGCCGTATCGCTGATTGCCTGCGTGGCGCTTCTTGTCGCGATGCGCAGCAAGCGCAAGACGCCAGGAGCGAAACCGGAGTTGCATGGCCACGTGTGGGACGAAGATCTCGCGGAATTCAACAATCCGCTACCGCGTTGGTGGACCGGCTTGTTCTACGTGACGATTGTGTTTGCAGTCGTCTATCTGGTGGTGTATCCAGGCTTCGGCAGTTACGCCGGTGTGTCCGCATGGACGTCGAGCGGCCAATACAAGACCGAAACCGCGCTTGCCGAAAGTCGTTATGGCCCGACCTTCAATCGATACTCTGGGGCAAGGGCTGGAGGTTGTCGCCGCGGATTCCGAAGCGCGCGCAATCGGTCAGCGGTTGTTTCTGACTTATTGCGCGCAGTGTCACGGTTCGGATGCAGGTGGCGGAATCGGCTTTCCCAACTTGCGCGACAAGGACTGGCTCTACGGCGGGGAGCCTGAAGCGATCAAGGCGAGCATCATGGAAGGTCGCAACGGCGTGATGCCGGCGTTGAGTTCAGCTGTTGGTGGGCGCTGAGGGCGCGACGCAAGTCGCTCATTACGTGATGAGCCTCAGTGGTCGCCCGCACGACACGATCAAGGCGGCATTTGGCAAAGACAAGTTCATCGTTTGCGCTGCGTGCCATGGCAGCGACGGCAAGGGCAGCAAGGCGCTGGGCGCTCCCAACCTCACCGACGACATATGGCTTCACGGCAGCTCGCAAGAGGCGATCGTTGAGACGATTCTGATGGGACGCAAGAGCTCGATGCCACCGCACAAGGATTTTCTTGGTGAAGCCAAGGCGCACGTGCTTGCCGCTTACATCTACAGCCTGTCGGTCGAATCGGGAGTTGCGCCGGCACAGAAAGCGTACGGCGACGCGCAGAAGTCAGAGGCAAAAGAAATAGCAATCCGGAAGTGGAGCGAGCATGAAACCAAGAGACGCTGAGACTTCACTTGAACGCGAGTTCGATCAACACTTCGACCTTCCGACGATCCGGTCGGTCACGCCAGGGCGCCCATTCGCGTGGCTCGCGCTCGGGGTACGAGACATGCGGGCAAATTTGGTTGAGAGCCTCGTCTACGGCACGGTGGTCGCGATTGCGGGCTGGTTGATCTGGGCCTATACGAAGGATCGGCCGCAGCTGTTCACAACTTCAGTCACGAGCTTTTTCTTGATCGCTCCGTTGCTTGCTGCGGGGCTGTACGAAATAAGTCGCCGGCAGGAGCGCAACATCCATACGAGTTTTGGAGAATCGTTGCAGGCCTGGCGCGCCAGCGGCGGCGCGCTTGTTCATTTCGGACTTGCGCTTGTGCTGTGGGCGATCTTCTGGGAACGCATATCAGCCATCCTGTTTGCGCTGTCCTATCAAGGTCAGGCACCAGACATGCGGAGCTTCTTTCGTGACGTCTTCCTGTCGGGCAATTACCCGGAAGTCGTGCTTGCCTATCTGGCAGTCGGCACCGTGTTCGCCACCATCGTGTTCGTGGTCAGCGCGATCTCGATTCCGATGCTGCTCGATCGCAACGGCGACATCTATACCGCGATGGCGACCAGCTTCCTCGCCGTCACGCGCAACATCTCCGCCATGATCATTTGGGCAGCACTGATCGTGATACTGAGCGCGATCGGCTTCGCCACGCTGCTGTTCGGCATGATCGTAATCTTCCCGATACTGGGTCACGCGACGTGGCACGCGTACCGCGACCTCACGCAGTGGGAATGACCGGATCCGTTGCACGTTCGTATCCGACTATCCCGCTGAAAGCGATCGACGAGGTCGCGATTGCGGACCAGGAACAAGCGCTTTACGAGGTTCGCAAGAAGATCTATCCGCGCGCCGTGCACGGCGTGTTCGCGCGCTGGCGCGTCGCGCTCGTCATCGTGACCCAGCTCGTTTTCTACGGATTACCGTGGCTTACATGGAACGATCGGCAGGCGGTGCTGTTCGATCTCGGCGCGCGCAAGTTTTATGTCTTCGGTCTGATCTTCTGGCCGCAGGACTTCATCTTTGTGACCGGGCTGCTGGTGATTTCGGCGCTATCTCTGTTCCTGTTCACCGCCGTGGCTGGAAGATTGTGGTGTGGCTACGCCTGTCCGCAGACCGTTTACACCGAGATGTTCATGTGGATCGAGCGCAAGATCGAAGGCGACCGCACGCGCCGCATGCAACTCGATAAAGCGCCGTGGAGCGCGCGCAAGCTGGCGCTGAAAAGCGCGAAGCAAGCCGCCTGGATAGCAATTGCCGCCTGGACTGGGTTTACCTTCGTCGGCTATTTCACGCCGATACACACGCTGGCTGGCGAGCTCATCACGGCATCGCTCAGTCCGTGGGAAGGTTTCTGGATACTGTTCTACGGCGGCGCGACCTACGGCAACGCGGGCTACCTGCGCGAGCAGGTGTGCAAATACATGTGCCCTTATGCACGCTTTCAGAGCGTGATGTTCGATCCCGATACGCTGATAGTCACTTATGACCCGCTGCGCGGCGAACCGCGCGGGCCGCGCAGCCGCAAGATCGACTATCGCGCCGCAGGTCTCGGCGATTGCGTTGATTGCACAATTTGCGTGCAAGTCTGTCCAGTGGGTATCGACATCCGCAAGGGTCTGCAATACGAGTGCATCGGGTGCGCCGCATGCATCGACGGCTGCGATCAGGTGATGGACAAGATGGGCTATCCGCGCGGCTTGATCCGTTATTCGAGCGAAAACGCGCTGATCGGCAAGACGTCTGAGCAGACGACCGCGTTCGGCAAAGTTATTGCGCCACTATTGCGTCCGCGAATCGCTATCTACACAGCAATTCTCGCCAGCGTGACCGTGGGGTTCGTTGCCAGCCTATATCTGCGGGTGCCATTAAAGGTGAGTGTGCAGCGCGATCGTGCCACGCTGGTACGCGACGCGGGCGACGGTCGCATCGAGAACGTGTACCGCCTGCAAATTACGAATGCAGTGGAACGGCCGCGCAGCTTTGCGATTAGCGCAACCGGGTTGCCAGATCTTGAAGTTGTGCTCGACCCCAGCGATGTTCGGCAGCCGATTGAGGTCGCTGCAGCATCAACGCGTACTTTGCCGCTGCGTTTGCGCGCCGAGCCGCGAGGCTTATCCGCCGGCTCGCACGACATTCGCTTTCATGTGACAGCCGACGACGATCCTGAAGTCTCGACGCACGAAAAGTCGATCTTCTTTTCTCGCAAAGGCTCGCCATGACGTCAATACGCCCGCCAAGCCGGCCGTGGTATCGCGAGCCATGGCCATGGATCGTCATGGCTCCCCCGGCAGCCGCCGTGGTAGCCGGGATGGTGATGCTCTGGCTCGCGATCACATCGTACGATGGTCTCGTCACTGATGACTATTACAAGCAAGGTCTGGCGATCAACAAGACCCTGCGCCGCGATGACCGCGCCTCCGAGTTGAGCTACCGCGCCCGTGTGCAGTTGAGTGAAGACAGCTCGCGGGTCCGCGTGTTCTTCGATGGTGCTCAGAATGCATCCCTGCCGACGGTGCTGCAGCTGCGGCTTGCGCACCCAACACGTGCCGGTCGGGACCAGGTTGCGGTGCTGCACGCTTACGCGCCGGGTCAGTACGCAGCGGAACTCGTCCCGCCTGAAGCGGGCCGCTGGCGAGCGACCATCGAGGATATGGACGGTACCTGGCGGCTAGCGCAGACCTGGCATTTGCCGCAAGACAGGGCCATCGAGTTTGAGCCGAGTTCGCCTGACAGAAAGCAATGAGGATCGGTTGAAGAACCGCGTGCAACGGATCGCGTTAGTGCTTTGGCCGTCTTTCATTGTCGGCGGCATCGGCACGACTTGCTTCTTTGCGCTATTCGATCCCGCGATGCTCCCGTTGAGTGACGCAATGCTGCCGTTCAGCGAAAGCAGACTCGCCCAGCATCGCATGCTGATCTATACGGTAGGTTTTTTCATCTTCTGGCTGTTCGCAGCCGCCTCGAGCTGGCTTACCAGCTTCCTGCAACGTTCACCGGACGAAGTAAACCTCGACTCCATTACATCGAACGGCGACCGAAACGCGGACGACGAGGAGAAATGATGCGCAGCTATCCGAGGCGACCTTCGTCGTCACCTTTGGGTGGCGTGAGCGGTGGCCAGTCTCGATTTGAGCTCCCTCCGTCAAACATGAGGTACAGCGCGGTCGCAAACGAGAAGAGCACGATGAGCCAGTCAAAAAAGTCCATTGCGTTCACTCCTAATCGATCTCAATTTTGTTAGGCGCACGCAAAGAAGGGAAGTCATCCAGCCGGCTTCCGCTATTCGGTCGACCGACGTGTTCATCATGGGCTACGGCGGCCACCGAGCCAGTTCCGCCAGATAAAACTGGCCGCACGCGCGACCGTTACGCGCAAAGCGCCTCTGCCTGCGCCGGGCACTGGCTGCGGTGGACGCGGCAAAATCCTGTCAGAGGGGAAATGGAGGCGGGGGTCGGAATCGAACCGGCGTACACGGATTTGCAGTCCGCTGCATGGCCACTCTGCCACCCCGCCATGATCTCGAATCAAAAAAGGGAAGCGCGGCGGCTCCCCTCTCTACAAAACTTGGAGCGGGAAACGAGTCTCGAACTCGCGACCTCAACCTTGGCAAGGTTGCGCTCTACCAACTGAGCTATTCCCGCACGAGGCCGCGAAGTATAGCGAAATCTCTATCCTCGCTCGCTCAAATGAGGCCATGCAAGCTTCAAATAGATCAGCATCGAGTACATCGTCAACACGGCGGCCATATAAATCAACAGCGTGCCGATTAGATGCAGATCGATGATGCCGAACAGCCGATCGTGAAACAGCAGCATCGGTATTGCAACCATCTGCGAGATCGTCTTGATCTTGCCCATCGAATTGACCGCAACGCTGCTCGACTTGCCGATCTTCGCCATCCATTCGCGCAGCGCCGACACCGCGATTTCGCGTCCGATGATGACCAACGCGACGAATGAATCAACCCGCCCGAGCGAAAGCAGCACGATCAGCGCGGCGCTGACCATTAGCTTGTCGGCAACCGGATCAAGAAACTCGCCAAGCTTGCTGGCCATGCCCCACCGGCGCGCGATATACCCGTCGAGTGCATCGGTGATGGCGGCGAGAATGAATAGCCAGCAGCCGATGATGTTTTTCCAGTGCGGTGCAAGCCAGCTGTCGGGCAAGTAGAAGATGCCTACGACCAGCGGGATCATCGCAATGCGCGCCCAAGTGAGCGCCATCGGTACGTTGACGCTGATTGTGCGACTAGTGGGTGGGCTGGCCATGCAGTTGCGCGTAAATACGTTCAGCCAGCTTACGTGAAACGCCTTCGACGTTTGCAATATCGTCGATCGATGCGGCCGCCAGGCCACGCATACCGCCGAAGCGCGCCAGCAGTTTCTGCCGCCGCTTCGGACCGATGCCCTCCATACCCTCGAGCTGCGAAGTGTTACGTGTTTTCGCGCGCCGCGCTCTCATGCCGGTGATTGCGAAGCGGTGCGCTTCATCGCGGATCTGTGCAATCAATAGCAGTGCCTGCGATTCTCGACCGAGTAGCAGCGGCGGCCGCTCATCCGGAAACACAAGCTCTTCAAGACCGACCTTTCGCTCGTCACCTTTGGCAACACCGACCAGAACCGATGGGTCGAGGCCGAGCTCGACGAACACCTGATGCGCGACCATTACCTGCCCCTTGCCACCATCGACCAGCACCAGATGCGGCAAGCGGCTTTCGCCGCGCGCCACCGGTGAGAATCGACGCGTCAGCACTTGGCGCATCGCTGCATAGTCGTCACCGGCCTCGACGCCTTCGATGTTGTAGCGGCGGTACTCCGATGGGCGCATCTTGTGCTCGGCGTACACAACGCACGAAGCCTGCGTAGCCTCACCCGATGTATGGCTAACGTCAAAGCATTCCACTCGCAGTTTGTCCGCATCTTCGTCGCCGAGCTCGAGCCCGAGTGCATCGATCAATGCCCGCGTACGGGCAATCTGCGAGCCTTCTTCCGCTAATCGGCGGGCTAACGCCAGACGCGCGTTGGCCTCCGCCATTTCCAGCCAGCGCCGCCTCTGCTCTTGCGGATGACGCACCAGCTGCACGCGGCGGCCACTCGCTTCCGACAGCATCGCCGATAACTCATCGACGTCGACGTCGGCATTGATGACCAACGTCGGTGGTACCGGCTGCGTCAGATAGTGTTGCGACACGAACGCCTCGAGAATTTCCGCAGGTTCGGTGCCTTCGCCAGCGCGCGCGGGAAAATTCGGCTTGTCGCCAAGATGTCGGCCGCCCCGAATCATCGCCAGATTGACGCAAGCGTGCGCGCCGTCGGTGACGACGGCCAGCACGTCGGCATCGGCGTCCGAGCCGGTTGTATCGACCGCCTGCTGGTGCAGCACTTTCGCCAGCGCGCCGATTTGATCACGCACCGCTGCGGCCTGCTCGAATTTCAGTTCGACCGATAACTGCTGCATGCGCCCTTCGAGCTCCCGCATGATGTCGCCGGTCTGGCCACGCAAGAAGCGGACCGCGCGATCGATGTCCTGCGCATACGCATCGGGCTCGATCAGGTTCACGCAAGGCGCGCTGCAACGTTGTATCTGATGCAGCAGGCACGGGCGCGAGCGATTGGCGAACACCGTGTCTTCGCAAGTACGCAAGCGAAACACCTTTTGCAGCAACTGAATGCTGTCCTTGACCGCCCACGCGTTCGGGTACGGTCCGAAATATTGCGCGCGCCGATCGACTGCGCCACGGTAGTACGCGATGCGCGGAAACCGATGCACGGTGAATTTCAGGTACGGATACGACTTGTCGTCGCGAAAGACTACGTTGTAGCGCGGTGCAAGCGATTTGATCAGCGTGTTTTCGAGCAACAACGCCTCGGCTTCAGACCGCGTGACCGTCGTTTCGATCCGCGCAACGCGCGCCAGCATGTGGCCTGTCCACGGACCGACGTTCTTGTTGAAGTACGACGACACGCGCTTGCGCAAGTCGCGCGCTTTGCCGACGTACAGCGCGGCGCCATCGGCGGCAATCATCCGATAGACGCCGGGCAGGTGCGGCAAGCCGGCCAATACCGGCTTGGGATCGAAAGTGACAGTTGGTGCGTTCACAAATGAGAAAGAGAGCTGGCCCACCTATAATCGCGGGCCTTCGGTGACCTGCAATTGTAGGTTCGCCGGCTTCCAGAAATAATCAGGACTTCAATGGCCAAGATTCTCGCGACCGAAATCCGCGTCGGCAATTTGCTCGAACTCGACAAGCGCGTCTGGCGCGTGCTGAAGAGCTATCACGTGCACGTCGGCGGCCGCGGTGGCGCTTACATGCAGATCGAAATCAAGGACATCGAAACCGGGCAGAAGCGCAACGAGCGGCTGTCGACCGATGACCGAGTCGAGCGGCCGTTTATCGATCGCCGCGCGATGACCTATTCGTATCAGGACGGCGAAGCCTACGTTTTCATGGACAACGAAACGTACGAACAGTTATCGCTCGGTGCCGATTTCCTTGAAGGCCAGACGGGTTATTTACTCCCCAATTTGCAGGTCGAAATCAATTTTCACAATGGGCGTGCGATCGGAATTCAACTGCCAACCACGGTGATCCTCGAGGTCGTCGACACCGAACCAGGCATCAAGAACGCCACCGCCACGACCAGCTTCAAACCGGCCGCGCTGGAAACGGGGATCAGCGTGCAGGTTCCGCCGTTCGTCAATATCGGCGAAAAGATTCGCGTCAATACTGACGATGGAAGTTATATCGAGCGGGCCTAAACCGCCGGGCGGAATTAACCTGGCGCGGAATTGCCGACCGATAGTTCGTCAGCCAGCGCAAGGATGTCTTGGCGTGCATTGAGATACAGGTCAGTATCGCGAAGCTCTGACATCGTTGGCGCAACTCCACGCGGCTGCAGTCGGGCGAGCCGGGCGTCAAAAGGTGCGCTGCGCTTCCATTTGACTGCCCCCAGCACCTGATCCATCGCGGCGGTGTCGTTACAGACCAATGCGAAATCGCAACCGGCGTCGAGCGCCGCCGCAGCGCGCTCGGCGACGCTGCCCGCCGCGCCAGCGCCTGCCATCAGCAAGTCATCGCTGAACACGGCGCCGGTAAAGCCGAGATCGTCACGCAGCAGCTTGATCCAACGCCGCGAAAAGCCGGCCGGCTGCCGATCGATTTGCGGATAGACCACGTGCGCCGGCATCACCCCCGCAAGCATCGATCCGAGCCAGCGATACGGCGCAGCATCGTTTGCCAAGATGTCGCCGCGGGCGCGACTATCGAGCGGAAGCGCGAAATGCGAGTCGGCCTCGGCCCAGCCGTGCCCCGGAAAGTGCTTGCCGCAGTTGGCCATTCCAGCGAGCAACAATCCGTGCGTCAGATGCGCGGCCAGCATGCTGATGACTCTCGGGTCGGAGTGCAGTGCGCGGTCGCCGATCACGGCGCTGCGGCCGTGGTCGACATCGAGCACCGGCGCAAACGTCATGTCGACGCCGTGCGCGCGTAACTCGGCGGCCATCACGTAACCCAGCGACGCCGCGACGCGGCACGCGAGCAGGACGTCGCGGTCCCACAGTTCGCCCAGCCGGCGCATCGGCGGCAAGCGTGTGAAGCCTTCGCGAAAGCGCTGCACGCGGCCGCCTTCGTGGTCGACCGCGATCAACAGCGGCGGGTCGCGCAGCGCGTGAATATCGCTACAAAGACGGATCAGCTGTTCTGGCGACTCATAGTTCGCGCTGAACAGGATCACCATGCCGACCAGCGGATGCGCCAGCCGCTCGCGGTCGCTTCCGGTCAGCGACGTCCCTTGCACTCCGACCGCGATCGGCCCGAGCGGACTCATTCGATGATTTCGGCGATGGCGTAAGCCGCAGCGGTGGTTCGCTCATCGGTCAGCGACACATGCAATCGCAGATGGTGCCGTTCGATGAATCGCCGCAAGTCTGCATGCACCGAAGCGACCGGCCGTCCGGACGGATCGTTCAGGATCTCGACCGCGTGCCAGCGCATCGGTGATCGCATGCCGAGCCCGAGCGCTTTCGCCACTGCCTCCTTGGCGGCGAACCGAGTCGATAGAAACGCCAATCCGCGCTTATCCGAACGGGCGCGCCGAATCCGAAAGCGCTCGAGCTCGCGGGCGCCCAGAATCCGACGCGCGAAGCGCTCGCCGAAGCGCGCATAACTCGCCGCGATGCGGTCGATCTCGATGATATCGATGCCGATTCCGAAGATCATCGATGGCGACTTCCCGCTTCTGCCTTGCGAATTTCGGCTTGATACAGGCGCACCGTTGGCCCGAGACCAAACTCAAGCGCGTCGCCAATCAGCGCGTGTCCGATTGACACTTCGGACACGCCAGGCACCGCGCTCAGAAACGCGGCGAGATTGTGCCGATTCAGATCGTGACCGGCATTGACGCCCATACCGGCGCGCAATGCGGCTTCCGCAGTGGCCGCGTAGCACGCCAGCATCTCCGCCTGCGCCGGCGTTCCGAAGGCCTTGGCGTAGGGCTCCGTATACAGCTCGACCCGATCGGCGCCTGCGGCCGCGGCGTGCCGCATTGCGTCGGGCAAGGGATCCATGAACAGGCAAACGCGCACGCCGAGCGATCTAGCTTGCTCGATCATCGGGCGCAGCTCGTCGATTTGAGCAGGCAGGTTCCATCCGTGGTCCGACGTGAACGCGCCCGATTCATCGGGCACGAACGTGCATTGATGCGGGCGCACTTGCTGCACGTAGTCCATCAAGCCATGAAATGGATTGCCCTCTACGTTGAACTCTGCCGCCGGCCAGTCGCGCAATAACGCCGCAAGTTCCACGACGTCCGGCGCTCGTACGTGGCGACCGTCGGGGCGCGGATGCACTGTGATGCCGTCAGCGCCGGCCTCGAGCGCGATCCGCGCGGCGTGCAGCACGCTCGGCACGCCGTTGCTCCGCGTGTTTCGTAGCAGCGCCACCTTGTTCAGGTTGACGCTCAGTGCCGTCATAGCTGTTTCAAGTCCTGCAGAATGCGCCGCGTGTTCAGCGGCTTGCCGTCCAAGTGGTATCGAATCACTTGCCGCAACAAGCGTCTTGCTTTCCGACATAACCTGAGGATGCTCGAAGTCGCGTGCGGCCATCGCGATCAATGTGCCTCCGCTGACGGTGCCGCCGTCGCTTTCCTTGACGACGTTCGGATCAATGCGCCGCGCGCCCTGCCCGCCCGCAAATGCATACTGTGCGCGCGCGTCGATCGCGCTTCCTTCGGTGCATCGATCGAGCGGCATCGCATAGCCGATGTCCTGCAACAGGTCGAGCTCGAAGGTGCGTAGCGCTGCATCGTGCCGCGCGGTGCGCGCCAGCGATTGCAGCAGCTCGACATAACTGCCGAACGTTTGCTGATGCGCGTCACCGCGCGCCAGCAACCGCACCAGCAGCTCATTGGCGTAAAACGCGGCCAATAACGAGTCACCCCGCAAAGGTTGCATACCGCCGAGCCATTCGGCACGCACCAGCGTCTTGATCTCGTTTCTGCCGCTCCACGATAACGCGATCGGATTGAACGGCGACAACAGTCCGCGGAACTGTGACGTTGGCCGCTTCGCCCCGCGCGCGACAACGGCGACTCGACCGAATTCGCGTGTGAACGTCTCGACGATCAGGCTGGTTTCGCGCCACGCATACGAGTGCAGGACAAAGCCCGGCTGATGATCGATGCGCGAATCGCTGCGCCGCCGCGCCGGTCGCTGATTCGCAATCTCCGGCACGGTGACAACGGCCTCGGCGATATCACTCATAGCCCAGGCTTTTCAGAGCGCGCACATCGTCGCTCCATCCGCGCCTGACGCGCACCCACACTTCGAGAAACACCGGTTTGCCGAGCATTTGTTCGATGTCGGCCCGCGCCAGACGTGAGATTTCGCGCAGCTTTGCGCCGTCTTTTCCGATCACGATCGGCCGGTGAGCGTCGCGCTCGACGATCAACGTCGCGGCGATCTGCGGCGTGGCGCGAGATTCGTCCCAGCGATCGATCGTAACGGCCACACCGTACGGAAGCTCGTCACCCAACAGCCGGTACGCTTTTTCTCGCACCGATTCGGCCGCGAGAAAGCGCACGCTGCGATCGGTGTACTGGTCCGCGTCGAACAGCGGCATGCCCTCGGGCAACAACGGGCGGATTTCCTTCAACAGATCGTCGAGCTGGCGCGACTTTTCGGCGCTGACCGGTACGATCGCGCGAAACGGATAACGCCGCATCGAATCGGCCATCAGCGGCAGCAACCGCTCGCGCTCGACGAGCACGTCTGACTTGTTGATTGCCAGGATGACGTTGCCCGATTGCGGCGGCAGCAACGGCAACATCTGCTCGTCACCCTCAGTCCATCCGGCGGCCTCGATCACGAGCACGACCGCGTCGACATCGACCAACGCGCTGGTGACGGTGGCATTCATCCGGCGATTCAGCGCGGTGCGGTGCCGGCGCTGAAAGCCGGGCGTATCGACGAAGATGTATTGCGCATCGTCATCGGTGCGCACGCCGAGCACGCGGTCGCGAGTCGTTTGCGGCTTGCGCGACGTAATGCTGACGCGTTCGCCGACCAACGCGTTGACCAACGTCGATTTGCCGACGTTCGGTCGCCCGACAATCGCCACCATGCCGACCGGACGCACCGCCGCGGGCGCCGCGACTTCCGTTTGCTGCATGCGTTACGCAGTCTGTGCGGCGGCGTCCGCCGGTGTTTTCGAATCAGCCGGTACAGGCGGTGCATCGTCCGCCGGCGCAACGGCCGCCTTCTTGCGCGAGCGGCGCCCGAGTTGTGCGATCGCACGCTGCGCCGCTTCAAAGGCCTGCTTGGCGGCCGATTGCTCGGCTGCACGCCGGCTGCGGCCGCTGCCGCGCACGCTGATTTCGAGCTTCGGGATCGCGCACTCGACCTCAAATTCCTGATTGTGCGCAGCGCCTCGGGTCTCGACCACTGTGTAAACGGGCAGCGCAATTCGCTTGCCCTGCAAATACTCCTGCAGCAGCGTCTTGCTGTCCTTGCCGAGCGTTTTGGGATCGACCGTCTTCAGTACCGGTTCGAACAATTTGCCGATCACGGTGCGCGCCGCTTCGAATCCCTGGTCGACGAAAATCGCGCCGAAAATCGCCTCCATCGTGTCCGCCAGGATCGACGGCCGGCGGAATCCGCCACTCTTCATCTCGCCTTCACCGAGCCGCATGAATTCCGAAAGCACCAGCTTTTCGGCGATGTCCGCCAGCGAAGACTGCTTGACCAGATTGGATCGCAGCCGCGATAAGTCGCCTTCGTTCAGCCGCGCGTACTTGGCGTACAACAGCTGCGCAACAGCGCAGTTCAGCACCGCGTCGCCGAGGAACTCGAGGCGCTCGTTGTGAACGGCACCATGGCTGCGGTGCGTAACAGCCTGTTCGATCAGCGTGCGCTGGACGAATGTGTAGCCGAGGCGCTCTTCAAGCGCCGTCAGTTGCATCGCTGGCCTCAGCTCCACGCACCTACGGGATGTCCTTGCGCTGCCGATCGCGCGTGGTTCCCGAAAAATCGATCACCAGCGACACGTTGTCGGTGATCGGAACTTTCTTCGCGTACGCGTAGCTGATCACGATGCGGTCGCCCTCTTTCGTGATGTCCAGATCGCGGCTGCTGATCGACGTAATGTCGTCGATCGTCGCATGGCGGTCGAAAGCGGCCTGCAGCTCGCGCACGGTCGAGCCTTCGTTCTTGATCTTCTGCACGGCACGCTCGATCGCGATGTATTCGACCACCGCCGGGACGACCTTGAAACCCAGCGCGATCAACCCGACCACGATGATGCCGACCAGAAAAAGCCCGATCAGACTGAGCCCCCGCTGGCGCTCAATTGAGCCCACGCGACCGCCCGATACCGCTGCCCTATTCGTCATTTTTTTCAACATTTTCAACGTTCTGCCGTCACCGGCTACCGGAAGCTCCCAATGCGGCCCATATTGCCAAAATTCATCCAGATGAAAAAGGCTCGCCCGACAATGTTTTCGTCTGGTACGAATCCCCAGAATCGGGAGTCCTCGCTGTTATCCCGATTGTCCCCCATCATGAAATAGTGCCCGGCGGGCACCCGGCAGACCACCCCGCTCCCGCTGTATTGGCAAGCCCCCGGGTGGGTGTTACCCGGGGCTTCTCGCCCCATACCGGGTGACACCGAATCGTCAACGATAAGCCGGTGCGCAGTATCGCCGAGCCGCTCGATGAACTGCGGATAGGTGCGCATCCGTTCGGGGTCGTAGTACGGCTCCGTCTTTTCGATCGGTACCGGCTGACCATTGATCGTCAGTTGCTTGTTGACGTATTCGATTCTGTCCCCAGGCAGTCCAACCACGCGCTTGATGTAATCCTGCGACGCATTCAGCGGATACCGGAATACCATCACGTCGCCGCGCTGCGGCTGCCCGAGCTCGAGCACCTTCTTGTTGACGACCGGCAGCCGAATTCCGTACTCGTACTTGTTGACCAGGATCAGATCGCCGATTTCGAGCGTTGGCACCATCGACCCCGACGGAATTCGAAACGGCTCGAACAGGAACGACCGCAGAAGGAATACCACGAGGATGACCGGGAAAAAGCTCGCCGTGTATTCGAGCCATGCCGGTTGCCGCACCGTGCCGTCTTCCAGGCTTTTGCGCTCCTGTTCGACGATCGGTTCGCGCCGATCCAGCGCCACGCGGTTACGTGCGTCAAAATCGGCCAGCAGCCGCGCCGCCTTGGCTCTGCGCTGCTTGCGAAACACCAATTTATCGGCGGCGTAGAGCACCCCGGTAAACACCGTCAAAACAAAGAGAATCAGCGCGAAGTTCATTTGCTCATTTACTTATCTTCTACTTGCAGAATCGCCAAAAATGCTTCCTGCGGAATTTCAACGGTGCCAACCTGCTTCATTCTTTTCTTTCCCGCCTTCTGTTTTTCGAGCAGCTTCTTTTTGCGTGTGATGTCGCCGCCGTAGCACTTCGCCAGCACGTTCTTGCGCAGCGCCTTGACGTTCTCGCGCGCGATGATGTTGGCGCCGATCGCCGCCTGGATCGCCACGTCGTACATCTGGCGCGGAATCAGCTGGCGCATCTTGGCCGCAATCTCACGGCCACGATACGGTGCGTTGACCCGATGGACGATGGCAGATAGCGCATCGACCCGGTCGCCGTTGATCAGCATGTCGACCCGGACCACATCGGCCGAGCGGTACTCCTTGAACGCGTAGTCCATCGAAGCGTAACCACGCGAGACAGACTTAAGTCGGTCGAAAAAGTCGAGCACGATTTCCGCCAGCGGCAGATCGTAGGTCAGATGTACCTGCCGTCCGTGATACGCCATATTGGTCTGCACGCCGCGCTTGCCGGTGGCCAGCGTGATCACTGGGCCGACGTATTCCTGCGGCACGAAGATCGTCACGCTGACGATCGGCTCGCGAATCTCGTCGATGCGCGCCGGGTCCGGCAATTTGGACGGATTCTCCACCGACAGCACGGTGCCATCGCGCAGCACGACTTCGTACACGACCGACGGCGCGGTCGTGATCAGCGCCATGTCGTATTCGCGCTCGAGCCGCTCCTGCACGATGTCCATGTGCAGCAAACCAAGAAATCCAGCGCGAAATCCGAAGCCCAGTGCCTGCGACACCTCGGGCTCGAAGTGCAGCGCCGAGTCATTCAGCTGCAACTTGGTGAGTGCGTCGCGCAACGCTTCATATTGATTGGCCTCGACGGGAAACAGCCCGGCAAATACCTGCGGCTTCGCTTCCTTGAAACCCGGCAGCGGCAATGCGGCGGGTTTCGCGGCATGCGTGATCGTGTCGCCGACGTGCGCGTCGCGCAGCTCCTTGATCCCGGCGATTACAAAGCCCACGGCCCCGGCCGAAAGCTCATCGCGCGCACGCGACTTCGGCGTGAACACGCCCACCTGCTCCACTAGGTGCGTCGCGCCGCTCGCCATCAGCAGGATCTTGTCGCGCGGCCGCAGCACGCCGTTGAACACGCGAACCAGGACGACCACACCGACATAGTTGTCGAACCAGGAATCGATGATCAGTGCTTGCAGCGGCGCGCCCGGGTCGCCCTTTGGAGGCGGCACACGCTCGATAATGCGCTGCAGGACATCATCGATGCCTTGCCCGGTCTTGGCGCTGATACGGATCGCTTCGGTGGCGTCAAGGCCGATCACGTCCTCGATCTCGGCCGCGGCCTGATCGGGATTCGCCGACGGCAAATCCATCTTGTTTAGCACCGGCAGCACTTCGACCCCGAGCTCAAGCGCCGTGTAGCAGTTGGCCACCGTTTGCGCTTCGACTCCCTGTGAAGCATCGACGACCAGCAAAGCCCCCTCGCACGCCGACAGCGACCGGCTGACTTCGTACGAAAAATCGACATGGCCGGGCGTATCGATCAAGTTCAAGTTGTACTTGCCACCATCGGCGGCGGTGTATTCGAGCGCCGCGGTTTGCGCCTTGATCGTGATGCCGCGCTCGCGCTCCAGGTCCATCGAATCGAGCACCTGCGCTTCCATTTCGCGATCACTTAACCCGCCGCAGCGCTGAATCAGGCGGTCGGCCAGTGTCGACTTGCCGTGGTCGATATGCGCGATGATCGAAAAGTTACGGATGTGGTGCATCAGTCCAGTGAAACCGTCAAATCGCGCCCGAGCGGCCGTGCAGCGGCGCGCCGGGCTAGGCGCAAAGCGCAGACATAGCGGGGACTATGGCGAGCATTTGCAACGACGCCCGGCGCGGCGAGGCGCGGACGAGCGGGAGTGTATTTCGGCGGTTTCACTGGACTCAGACAAGAAAAAGGGGGTGGCCGTTAAGACACCCCCTCATCGGTGTTGGGCGCGGATTTTACCGCGCTGCGGCACCGTACTTGGCAACGCTATCGACGAATGATCACAAATCGTGTCGCATCGCCGCGCCGGACCAGCACCGCAACATCGCGTTTCGGGTCCAGCTTGGCCACTGCTTCGTTGAATTGCTTCGCGTTTTGAACGTCAACATTGTTCAATTGAAGGATCAGATCGCCTGTACGCACGCCCGACGCTGCGGCTAACCCCTCGGCGACGTCAACCTGCACGCCGCCGCGAATCCCGAGTTCCTTCAGGCGCTCGGCAGCAACGTCGGAAACGGCAACGCCCAGCACATTGGCTGCCGCACCGGGCTTCGGCGCGTCCGGCCCGCGAGCGCTGGCGACGCGTTCCGCCGGCAATTCGACGACCGTGATCGGCAGCTCACGCTGACTTCCCTTGCGAAACACGGTCATGTTCACTGCAGAGCCCGGTTTGGTGTTACCGACGGCCCGCGGCAGATCGCTGGCACGCTCGATCGGACGACCATCAAACCGCAAAATCACGTCGCCCGGCTCGACGCCGGCTTTTTGCGCCGGGCCGTCTTTGTCGACACTCGTGACCACGGCCCCTTGTGGTTTAGCAAGTCCAATCGCCGTTGCCACGTCACGCGAGACTGCTTCAATACCGACGCCAATCCGTCCGCGGATCACGCGGCCCGACGTGCGCAGCTGCTGTTGCACGTTGTTCGCTTCGTCGATCGGTATCGCGAACGAGATGCCGTTATAAGCGCCCGACGTGGTGAAGATCTGCGAATTGATACCGACCACTTCGCCGCGCATATTGATCAGCGGCCCACCGGAGTTGCCCGGATTGACCGCCACGTCGGTTTGAATGAACGGGAGAAAATCGCCGGTGTCACGCGACTTCGCGCTGACGATTCCGGCGGTCACCGTGTTCTCCAGCCCAAACGGCGATCCGATCGCGATCACCCATTCGCCGACGCGTAGCTTGTTCGGGTCGCCCATACGCACCGCAGGCAGGCCGGTCGCTTCAACTTTGAGCAGCGCCACATCGGTGCGGGTGTCGGCGCCGATCAGCTTGGCCTTGAACTCGCGCCGATCCGATGTAGTCACGATGATGTCGTCGGCACCGCGCACCACGTGCGCATTGGTCATCACATAGCCGTCAGGCGACAAAATGAAACCGGAACCAAGCCCGCGTGGAACGTCGCGCCGAGGCGCCGGTTGCTGCGGACCCTGGCGCGGCTGCGGTTGCTGCGGCGGATTCGGAAAGAATCGACGGAAAAACTCGAACATCGGATCGTTTTCGTCGATGTCCGGAAACGGCAATGCGCTCTGGCCACCGCCGGCGCGCGCCGTGGTGCGAATACCGACGACAGCCGGCCCGGCACGATCGGCCAGGTCGGCGAAGTCTGGCAATACCTGCGTCGGCGCGGAGCCGACATTTGGTTGCGCCGAAACGCTCGACGTAAATTGCGGCATCGACGTAATCGCCAACGCGCCAAGCGCCAGCGCGAACACTGCAGCGGCAAGCTTGCGAATCATGCTCATCCTCTAATGATAGATCCGGCGCGCGACTACCGCGCGCCTCGAAATTCAACTGAACCTGCGACCGCGCGCACCGTTGATGGCGGCACTTCGCCCACTACCGTGACCAGCGAGTCACCCATCCGGCGCGAAAACGCGGACGTAGGACCGTGAATCTGCAACGCATCGCCGGACGGCACTTGCGAACCCGACCCCGGCGCGGATAACAGCGAATTCGGCTCGATAAAGACCGACACGGTCGCCAATCCGTCCGAAAATACGGCTTGCATCGCGTCAGAGCCCCCAATGCGGCGCGCAACCTCGCGTGTCTTGCGAAACCCGGCCGGCGCCGGAACCAGCCAGCCGTGCTGCGACAGATCGGTCTTGCGATAGTCGTTGCGTTCGACTGACCAGCCCTCGGTCGACCAAGACGGCCGCAGCTTCGCGCGATCGATTCGCTCGCCGATGCGCACGTCGGTAAACGCAATCTGCTCGATCACTTCGCGGCGCTCGTTCAGCGTTTGCACGCGTAACAGCAGGCCGCTCGCGCGATCGACCCATAAACGATAGCCGTAGCGCGCGTTATCTTTCGGCTCGAGCATCAGCATCTGGCATTCGATGCCGGCCACCCGTTCGATATCGCCCAACTTCAACGTATAACGCTCGAGGATCTCTTCCGGCGCAGCGCTGGAAAGTCGCGGAAAGGATTCATCGACATTGCGATGCTCGATCACGATGCGGCGCGTTTCCGGAATCAAACACTGCACCTGGTCGCCGGCGTTGGAGCGGCGGCGAATATATTCGCGCGGCTTGCCATCAAGTGTCTGAATGCGTTCGTGCGAGTCCGTCCCGTCGAACATATGCGTAATCCGCGACGACCGCATTTCGCCGCCCGCCTGATAGACGACAGTGCCGTGGTAGTTGACGCGTTGCGCCGCCTGCCGCACCGCTTGAATCCACTGCACATCCGTGCGCGTGCGTGACTCTTGCGCGGTTGCCGGACTTCCGACCAGCGCTCCGGTCGCCACCACCAACGACGTTGCGAGCGCGCGTGCGCGGTGCCCGAACTTTTTATTCTCGCCGACTGCGACTACCTGCACGATCAACGATCCTCGGCCGAGCGCAAATAGACCGCCGCACGGGGAACGACCGAATTGCCAGTCAACTCTCGATGCGCTGCCAGATAGGGGCTAAACGATGGATTCAAACCGCGCGCATTGGCAATCGTCGGCAGCGATTTTTGAGCGCCGACATCCACGGTGGAAAGCTGAGCAGGCGTCGCATTTTTTGCTATCGACACGGTTTCGGGTGCGCGCATCAGCGGCACCGCGATAAAGGCGACCGCGGCAGCCGAGGCTGCCACCGCCAAGCCCGGCATCCAGTAGCGACGCGCCCCCGATGATGCGTGCACGGCACGCGGTGCCAGCACGGTTGGCTCGGCAGAGATTACGGCGGCCACGCGCGCGCAGAAGGCTTCGGAATCGCTCGCGGCCACTTCGTGCGATCGCAACGCATCGCCGACGCGGTGCAACTCGTGCCAATAGCGTCGCAGCGCCGGGTCGGCGCATAGGGCTGCAATGGCCGCGATCGCTTCGGCGCGATCCATCTCACCATCGAGCAAAATCGAAATGCGCTCCATCGTTAAAGTCGCCGACACCTGATTGCTCGCAGTTTGCTCCATCATCCTGTCACCCACACCAGTTTTCACCAACGCTTGTCTTTTGCGGTGTCCAAAATTGGCCTTAATTCGAGCGCGATCGCCTCACGCGCCCGAAAAATACGCGATCGCACCGTACCGATCGGACACTGCATTGACTCGGCAATTTCCTCGTAACTCAGCCCTTCCAGTTCACGCAGCACAATAGCGGTCCGCAAATCTTCGGGTAACTTATCGATCGCCCGGTTGACCGCTTCGCCGACCTGCTTGGTCACCAACATCGAATCCGGAGTGTTCAGGTCTCTTAGGTGGTCGCCATCGTCAAAAGTTTCCGCATCTTCGACATCGGCCTGCGTAGACGTCGGCGCCCGGCGTCCTTGCGAGACCAGATAGTTCTTGGCTGTATTAATGGCGATTCGATAAAGCCACGTATAAAAGGCGCTGTCGCCACGAAAATTCGGCAGCGCGCGGTATGCCTTGACGAAGGCTTCCTGCGCCACGTCTTCGATCTCGGCCGTATCGCGTATCAGCCGCGAAAGCAGCCGAAAAATCTTGCGCTGATACTTGACGACAAGCAGGTCAAATGCGGCTTTATCGCCGCGTTGCACGCGCTCGACCAGCTGCTGGTCGATGTCTCGATCAGACATGCTGCCGGCGGAGGCTCACGCGGTGCACGCGTCAGCGGTCCATCGAATTAGCAGGGTTTGTCGGTATTGTTCCGTCGGATATCGTCGATCGGCATTGCCCTTCCCCACCGTAGGTGGACCCAAAGCTGCCGATAGATTGACTGCGGCAGCGAATCCGGCCAGATCGGTATCAACATGGTGCCGCGACGCAAGCTTATCAACCACGGCGAAGCGAAGGCGACGCGCACGGCGGCAGCCGCTGGAATATCGGAAACGGCTGGATCGCATTCACGTACCCTGATCTCACCCAACGACGAAACGCCGACCTCGAACGGCCCGCCGCCGCGACGTCGTGTCGCGGCCCACGCAGTCAAGCCGGCGACACCTGCTAGCAGCGCTAAGCCCGCGTTAAACGGCGCCGATGCAACCGCAGCGGCGAGCAACGCCGTCGAAGAAACGAGTGCAATGCCGAGTCCGACTCCGCGCCATTGCCGTGCGCGCGACGACGGTTGCAACGTGGTCCATGGCACCAGCAAATCGTTATACCCGCTTGAACACTAGCGTGCCGTTGGTGCCGCCGAACCCGAAAGAGTTCTTCAACGCAACCTCAATACGCATATCGCGCGCGGTATTGGCGCAGTAGTCGAGATCGCACTCGGGGTCCTGGTTGAAAATGTTGATCGTCGGCGGTGAGATTTGATGGTGTAGCGCCAGTGCGGTGACGACCGATTCGATGCCGCCGGCGCCGCCGAGCAAATGCCCGGTCATCGACTTTGTCGAATTGACTACGAGGTTGCGCGCCGCATCTCCCAGCGCCGCCTTAATGGCCTTCGTTTCGTTGATGTCGCCCAGCGGTGTCGACGTGCCGTGTGCATTTAAATATTGAACTTCGTCGGCATTGACTCGCGCGCTGCGCAGCGCGGCAAGCATGCAGCGGCGCGGACCGTTCATATCCGGCGCGGTCATGTGATACGCATCCGCGCTCATGCCGAACCCCACCAGCTCGCAGTAGATGCGCGCGCCACGGCGCTTGGCGTGCTCGTACTCTTCGAGCACCATGATGCCGGCGCCCTCGCCCATCACAAAACCGTCGCGATCGAGGTCAAACGGCCGGCTCGCGGTGGCGGGATCGTCATTGCGCGTCGAAAGCGCCTTCATCGAATCGAACCCGCCGATGCCGAGCGGACAAACCGTCGCTTCGGAACCGCCGGCCAGCATCACGTCGGCATCGTCGTGTTCGATCAATCGGCCGGCGTCACCGATTGAGTGCAGGCCGGTCGTGCACGCGGTGACGATCGCCAGGTTCGGACCCTGCAATCCGTACTGAATCGACACCGTGCCTGCGATCATGTTGCTGATCGAGCCGGGAATCAGAAACGGCGACACGCGCCGCGGACCGCGGTTCATCAGCTCGGTGTGATTGTCCTCGATCATCGGCAGGCCGCCGATGCCCGAGCCGATGACGCAGCCGATGCGCTCGCGATTCGCGTCGGAGATTTCGAGACCGGAATCCTTGATGGCTTGCGCCGACGCCGCGACGCCGTAGTGAATGAAGGTATCGAGCCGCCGCGCTTCTTTCGGCGGCATGTACTGCGTTACGTCGAACCCCTTGACTTCGCCCGCGATACGGCACTGCAGGCCGGAAGTGTCGAAGCGGGTAATCAGGCCGATGCCGGAGCGCCCCGCCAGCATCGCTTCCCACGAGGTTGCAACGTCGTTACCGACCGGGCACACCATCCCGAGGCCGGTGGCCACTACGCGGCGGTGTTGCAAGGTGCTCCTCAGCCCGATGTAAAACTACTGCGCGCCCCGATCTTGCGTCTACGGTGCTCAAACGTATCTCCATACGCCTGCGCTCCTCGACGCAACCTCGGGGCTGCTCGCTACGTTTTTCATCAGGCTGTGGAGTGAATAAGCGAAAGATCAGACTTTCTGATGCGAATTGATGTAGTCGATCGCCTGCTGCACGGTACGGATTTTCTCGGCTTCTTCGTCCGGGATTTCGCATTCGAATTCATCTTCAAGCGCCATCACGAGCTCGACCGTGTCGAGCGAGTCCGCCCCGAGATCTTCGACGAACGCCGATTCTGTCTTGATGTCTGCCTCGTTGACGCCTAGTTGCTCGGCGACAATCTTCTTGACTCGTTGTTCGATGTTTTCCATTCACTCTCCTCCAGAGCAAAAAGCGCGCGGAATTCTAACAGCCGCCTGCGGTTAGGCCATGTACATGCCGCCGTTGACATGAATTGTGGCGCCCGAAATGTACGACGCCGCCGAAGATGCCAGAAACACAACCACCTCGCCTATTTCATTTACATCGCCCAACCGGCCGAGGGGAACCTGCGCAAGAAGCGATCGAGTCTGCTCCGCGGTCAGTTCGCGCGTCATATCGGTATCGATAAACCCGGGAGCAATGCAGTTGACGGTGATATTGCGGCTACCCAGCTCACGAGCCAGTGCACGGGTCATGCCTGCGACGCCCGCCTTGGACGCCGCGTAGTTGGCCTGACCCGCATTGCCGCTGGCTCCGACGACCGACGTAATGTTAATGATGCGGCCGTGCCGCGCCTTCATCATGCCGCGCAGCGCTGCGCGCGACAGCCGAAAAACAGCGGACAGATTAGTGTCAATCACCGCCGACCAATCATCATCCTTTATGCGCATGGCCAGCGCATCGCGCGTAACGCCCGCGTTGTTTACCAGAATCGAGAGCTTGCCGTATTCCTTGCTGATCGCGTCGATCAATGCGTCGCTGGCGGCGGTGTCGCGCACGTCGAGCACCGCGCCGCGACCTTGTCCACCGATTGCGACAAATCGCTGCGAGATTTGATCAGCGCCGCTCTGCGACGTTGCAGTACCCACGACTGCCGCCCCCGCACGCATCAGCTGGTCTGAAATCGCGTGACCGATACCGCGCGACGCCCCAGTGACAAGTGCGACTTCGCCTTGCAGGCAGTCGGGCAGGAACACGTTCATCTGTTAAGCGACGTTAGTGTGCTCGCGATCGTGGCCGTGTCGTTAACGACCAGACTCTCGAGGTTCGGCGCAATCCGCTTCGTCAAACCGGACAGCACGCGTCCCGGGCCACACTCGACAACGTGAGTCACGCCAAGGTCACTCATCTTGCGAATGGTATCGGCCCAGCGCACTGGGCTCGCGGCCTGCCGCGCCAATGCATCGGCGATTCTGCGCGGCTCCGGTTCGATCGATACATCGACGTTGTTTATCAAATCGATGCGCGGTTTTTTCAGCATCGTCTGCGCAAGTCGATCACGCAGACGATCGCTCGCCGGTTGCAGCAACGATGAATGAAAGGGAGCCGATACCGCTAGCGTCACAGCGCGCTTGGCACCGAGGCGTTTCGCGATCGAGCAGGCGCGCTCCACTGCTTCAGCATGGCCGGCAATCACCACCTGTGCCGGCGCGTTGAAGTTGACCGGCTCGACGACTTCGCCTTGCGCCGCTTCGCTGCACGCCTGCCGCACCTGCTCGTCCGACAAGCCGAGGATCGCCGCCATCGAACCCACGCCGACCGGTACAGCTTCCTGCATCGCCTGCGCGCGAAAGCGCACCAATCTCACCGCGTCTTCCAATTCGACCGCACCGGCGGCTACCAGCGCCGTGTACTCACCCAGGCTGTGCCCAGCAACGACGGTCGGCTCGGCACCGCCTGCTGCGCGCCATGCTGCGTAAATCGCATAACCGGCGGCCAGAAGGGCCGGCTGCGTGTTGATGGTCAAGTTCAATTCTTCGCCTGGGCCCGCATCGATCAAAGCGCCGAGGTCCTGTCCGAGCGCGCTGGATGCGCGCGTGACGACTGACTGCACCGCCGCGTTGTCGCGGAACGAATCGAGCATCCCGACCGACTGCGAGCCTTGCCCGGGAAATACGAATGCGATTTTCACTATGAGGGGCCTTACCAGCGCAGCACCACGGAACCCCACGTAAAACCGCCACCGACGCCTTGCAACAGCACATGCTGGCCATTCTTGATACGGCCATCGCGCACCGCCAGATCGAGCGCCAATGGCACCGAAGCCGCCGATGTGTTGCCGTGCCGATCCACAGTGGTGACCATTTTTTCTTCCGGCACACCGACGCGCTTTGCAATCGCGTTCAGAATGCGCACGTTGGCTTGATGCGGGATCAGCCAGTCAAGTTGCGCAGCGTCCATGCCCGCTTCCCGCAGCACGTTCAGCGCGGATGCGCCAAGCACATTGACCGCAAGTTTGAACACTGCCGGGCCATCCATCGTCAGAAAGGGGTGGCCTTCGACTTTGCCCTGCGATACGCGTCCCGCGGTACACAGCACGCCGGACTGCGACCCGTCGGCCTTCAACTCCGATGCGAGCAACCCCGGCTCGCTCGATGCTTCGAGCACCGCCGCCCCTGCGCCATCGCCAAACAGCACGCATGTGGTGCGGTCGTTCCAGTCAAGGATGCGCGAAAACAATTCCGCACCGATGACGAGTGCCCGTCGGTTCATGCCGGTACGGATCATTGCATCGGCGACGACCAGACCGTATACAAAGCCACTGCACACTGCTTGCACGTCAAAAGCGGTCAACTGATCAGCCTGCAGCTGAGCTTGAATCAGACACGCGGTGCTCGGAAATATCTGATCCGGAGTCGACGTGGCGACGACGATTAGATCAATATCCTGGACGGCACGTCCGGCCGCTAGCAGTGCCGCTCTCGCCGCGCGGCTTCCCAGGTCGGCCGTCGTAACCCCCGGCTCGGCTAGATAGCGTTGCCGGATGCCGGTACGCGCAACGATCCACTCGTCAGACGTCTCGACGCCGTGCTGGGCAAGATCGCGCGCCAGTTCGTCGTTGGAAACCGCTCTCGCCGGAAGCGCGGAACCGGTGCCTGTGATACGGGAATACGTGCGCGTCATGCACCGGCGGCAGCCGGCTGAATACCTCGGCTTGCCTGCTCAAGTTGCGCCAGTTGTGCAACCAACGGCCGCATCTCCGCCACGGTACGGTCAAGCACGTGGTGCCGCGCCTGCTCGAAGCCACGCTTGAGCGCGCTTTCAAATGCGACCACGTCGGCCGCCCCGTGACTCTTGATCACCAGTCCGCGCAGGCCGAGCAGGCTCGCGCCGTTATGCCGGCGATGATCGACTCGTCGTTTGAAGCGCCGCAGTACCGGCAACGCAGCCATCGCCTGCAGGCGTGAGAACGCGCCGCGAGTGAACTCCTCGCGCACAAATCCCGCGAGCATCAGTGCCAGTCCTTCCGATGTTTTTAACGCGACGTTACCAACAAAACCATCGCACACGATGACATCGGCCGTGCCTCTGAAAATGTCGTTGCCTTCGACGTTGCCGATGAAGTTGAGCGGGCTTGCCCGCAGCAGTTCGGCCGCCTGCTTGACGACCTCGTTGCCCTTGATCAGCTCTTCACCGATATTGAGCAGCCCTACGGTGGGACGATCGATTTCTTCGACCGCCGCCACCAAGGCAGTGCCCAACACGGCGAACTGCACTAGATGTTCCGGACCGCAGTCGACATTGGCACCGAGATCGAGCACCGTCGTGACGCGACCCTTCTGATTCGGGAGCACCGCCGCAATCGCCGGACGATCGATACCGTCGAGCGTTTTCAACACGAAGCGTGCGATCGCCATTAGCGCACCGGTATTGCCGGCGCTTACGCACACATCGGCACGGCCCTCTTTGACCAGATTGATCGCCACACGCATCGAAGAATTGCGCTTGGTGCGCATTGCAATCGCGGGCGCATCGTCACTTTCGACGATCTCCTCGGCATGCAGCAGCTCCACCCGTTCAGGCCGCTTGCCTTTCAGTGCCGCTTCGATGTCGGGCTGGCGGCCGACGAGTAAGAGCTGCGCATCGGCCTGGTGCTGCGCGAACGCAAGCGACGCCGGCACGGTGACCGCGCAACCATGGTCACCGCCCATGCAGTCAACGGCGATTCGCGTCGTCACAATGGAATCGCTGGCACGCCGCCCGGTTCACTGCGTGCGGCGCGATTTACTCGTCGCTCTTGGTTTGAATGACCTTCTTGCCGCGGTAAAAACCGGTCGAGCTGATGTGATGACGACGATGCACCTCCCCGGTGGTCGGCTCGATTGCCGTCGGAGGATTCGTCAGAAAGTCGTGAGAGCGATGCATCCCACGCTTCGAAGATGACTTCTTGTTTTGCTGGACAGCCATGGCTAACCCCGCGAAAAGGCGGCGATTGTACCCGAGCACAGACGCGAAAAGACACGCTAGTTATGCCGTTTAGTGCCGTCGTCATCGTTTCGTAAACCCAGCAGCACCGCGAATGGATTCGGTGCTGCAACTGCACTCGGACCGTCATCAGCCTTCAACGGCGCGGAGCATTCGTCATGGCGCGGCACCAGCGGCAGCGAAAGAATCGCCTCGTCTTCGACCCATTCGTGAATGCTCATATTCCGCGAGCCCACGATCGCGTCAATTTCGTCGTCTTCGATCGGCAACGAGTTCAGCTCCTCTTCGGTAGCGACGAACCGAAACCGCGTTGTGCGATTGAGCTCGAATTCCAGCGCAGCATTGCAACGCTGGCAGATCAGCTTCAACCGCCCATTGAGATGCAAGTCGGCGGCAGGATGACCTTCGTCGTCGATCAAACCATCAATCTCGTAGCGCAGGTCGCCTTGCGCCGTAGTGACGAACTCAGCGAGGCGGGGCAATCGCGCGATGGCCACTTCGCCCTCGATCCTCCGGCCTGAGCGCGCGAGTTCAAAGCTATCGATAGTCGGTGATGGAATGGACATCAAAATGACTTGCGGCGCTGCTGCACTGCGCATCTACACTTGTTAAATGGCTCGTCCGCTGATCGTACTCGCCTCGACGTCGCGTTATCGACGTGAACTGCTCGAGCGATTGCACTGGCCGTTCGAAGTGCATGCGCCGCAGGTCGACGAGACGGCGCTGCCCTCCGAAACACCGCGCGAAACTGCGCTGCGGCTTGCGCGTGACAAGGCCGCAAACGTCGCTGCGCACTTTTCAGGCGCGATCGTCATCGGGTCGGACCAGACGGTGGACTTGAACGGCGTCGCGCTGGGCAAACCGCTTTCGCACGAAGCGGCGCTGGCACAGTTGCAGTCGCTGCAGGGACGCACCGCCGTGTTCTACACCGCACTCGCGGTGAACGGGCCGGCGCTGAACAGCATACAGATCGACTGTGTACCGACCACAGTGACATTCCGCAACTTGCCGACTGCGCAACTCGAAGCCTATTTGCGAGCCGATCAGCCGTACGACTGCGCCGGTGCAGCGAAAATCGAATCGCTCGGCATTGCGCTGATTCAGAGCGTCAAATCGGACGACCCTACAGCGCTGATCGGGTTGCCGTTGATTCGGTTGACATCGATGCTCGCATCAGCAGGCATCGACGTTCTTGGGCGTCCATGAGCGGCACGCTGTATTTGCTGCCGGCACCGATTTCGTCAGGCTCACCGCATGCTGCGCTGCCACCGGACGTGATCAAGCTTGCGCATCGAATCGAACACTTTTTAGTAGAAGACGCGAAAACAGCGCGCGCCTTCTTGAAGCAGCTCGATCACCCGAAATCAGTGCGTGACCTTACGATCATCGAAATCGGTCACGCGCCGCGCGAGACCGACATCGCGCAGTGGCTCGCGCCGCTGCGCGACGGTGTCGATATCGCCGTGGTGTCGGAAGCCGGTTGCCCGGCGATTGCCGATCCCGGCGCGACGCTCGTCGCCGCCGCGCACCGGAACGGCTGCAAAGTTCAACCGCTGGTGGGTCCGTCGTCGATCATCCTGGCGCTGATGGCGAGCGGGCTGAACGGTCAGCGCTTTCGCTTTGTCGGTTATCTGCCGATTGCCGCCGCGGAGCGCGCAGCAGCGATACAGGCTTTGGAAGCCGAATCGAAAGGCGGCGAGACGCAAATTTTTATCGAGACGCCGTACCGGAACACCTCGATGTTCACCGCGTTGCTGCAACACTGCCAGCCGGCAACGCGGCTCGCGGTCGCTGTCGATCTGACCGGCGATGCGGAATCGGTTCAGCAGCGCACCGTCAGGGAATGGCGCGCTCGGCCTGCCGACGCACACCCGCTGCTGAAGCAACCTGCTGTGTTCTGTTTGCTCGCCTAGATCGCTGGACGCAGCGGCTCGGCGTAGCCATCGGGCTGCCACAGCACGCGGCCGTCCTGCTCTACAACGGTGAGCGCGCGCAGCCCTCCATGGCCGGTGCACGCGCCGCCGCGGCACGCGCCGGTTATGGGATCGTAAAACGCACCGTGCGTCGAACACAGTAGGTACTCCGCATCGAAATCGAAGAACATTCCCGGCTGCCAGTCGAGCTCCATCGCAACGTGCGCGCAGCGATTCAAATAGGCGAATGCCCTCCCGCCGTAGCGAATCGCAAACGCCGGTGCGTTGCGCCCGCCGACGTCGACTTCGAAGCGAACACCGCGGCCGCCACTGAGCAGGTCCGCCGAAGCGCAGATGTCGATCAGCGATTTGCTGTCAGCCAAGTGTGCAGCTCCGACACTGAGTTAACCAAAGCAAGTGGTGCATGCGGCGTCAGGTGCGCGTGCAAATGCGCGCCGTACGTCACCCCGACGCTGTGGGCGCCAGCCGCAGCGGCCATCTGCAGGTCGTGAGTCGTGTCTCCGATCATCAGCATTCGGTGCGGCAAGACGTTGAGTTCCTGGGCGAGATCGAACAACATCGCCGGGTGCGGCTTCGATTGCGATTCGTCAGCGCAACGCGACGACGCGAAGAGCCGCCCCAGCCCAGTGGACTCGAACGCCCGCGCCAGTCCCCGCCGGGTCTTCCCCGTGGCTACTGCCAACGGCACGCCGCTTGACTGAAGGTCTTCGAGCATCGCATGCATCCCTTCGAACAGCACGATTTCCGGCTCGCCCGCCAGATAGTGATAGCGGTAACGCGCCGAGAATTCCTCCGCGCGGTCGGTCGCAAGGCCCGGAACCGCATGCGAGAGCGCATCCAGCAATCCCAAGCCGATCACATGGCTCGCCTGTTCCAAAGTCGGCACCGCGAGGCCGAGGTCCGAAGCGGCGCTGCGGATGCATCCGGCAATCATCGCCGTCGAATCGACGATCGTGCCGTCCCAGTCGAACACGATCAGATCAAAGCGGCGCACTTAAGCGCTTTCAGAAATTCCGCGCACTCGCTCGGTAACGGGGCTTCGAGTGCCATCGGCCGGCTGGTCACCGGATGCTTAAATTGCGTGGCGCCGGCGTGCAGGAACATGCGCGCTATGCGCGGCAGACCGGGCGTCATCGCGCCGCGCGCTACGCGCTTGTTCAACTCGAAGTCACCGTACTTGTCGTCACCGATGATCGGAAAGCCGAGGTGCGAGAGGTGCACGCGTATCTGATGCGTCCGACCGGTTTTCAGATCGGCTTCGAGCAATGAGAATCTGCCATAGCGCTTGATCAGGCTGAACACGGTGTGCGATTCCAGGCCTTCGGCATCGACGCTGACCCTGCGCTCGCCGTGGCGGTTCACGTACTTCGTCAGCGGCAGTCGAACGTGCTGCCGATCATTGACCCAGTCGCCCTTGACCAGCATCGAGTAGCGCTTTTCGACGCGACCTTCGCGTAGATCCTCGTGCAGTCCGAGCAACGCGCGACGTGACTTGGCCAGCAGCAGAATGCCGGATGTTTCACGATCAAGCCGGTGCACCAACTCGAGGAACGGCTGATTCGGCCGCGCCGCGCGCACGCGCTCGATCAACCCGAAGGCGATACCGCTGCCGCCATGCGCCGCCAGTCCGGCGGGCTTGTCGACCGCCATCAGATGCTCATCTTCAAACAGGATCGGCGGCATCGCCGCCGGCGGGTACGGCAGCCAGCGGTGTCGGCGCACGCTCGGCGAGCCGCATCGGCGGAATTCGTACTTGATCGCCAGCCGCCAATCGATAGTCCACCGCCACCCTGCCCTTGTTCACGCGGACCTCGCCCTGGCGCACTATTCGGTAGACGTGGCTCTTGGGGACGCCCTTGGCAATGCGGATCAGATAGTTGTCGAGTCGCTGCCCCTCGGCCTCGGGCCCGATAACCCGGTAGGAAGCACGGTCGGACGCGACCGCTTCCGGCTCCGGTTTCTGATCAAACCGGCCCTGCAAGGCGCCGGCCGACTGGCTAACCCCCGCCTTTCCGGTTTTACGCGCAGTGCCCATCTTGCCTATACTCGCGCGGTCGGGACATTTGAAAGCAACTGAGCCCGCATCGCGGAGATTGTAGCCACGCTCATTTCCGCACAGGCGCCCGCCGACGCTTAAGCGTCCACGGCATGTAGAGGTGAGGATCACCTCTTGAATTCGCAGTCGCGCGACTGATCGCAGCGGCTGCACCCGAGCCGGCGATGAGCCGGTTCCGCTGAAACGATTCGTTCGGACCAGAATAACGAGATCAGGCCTCCGGAACAGTGCTCCATGCGATCCGCCCCCCACGTTGAAAATTTCGAGCCGCGCCCCGCTGGCGCCGGCCGGTGGGTGATTGCGCGTCGTCTCTTGCATGCACGTTACCTAGCTGCTCACCGCAGATTCGCGGTGGGCCGCGTTTCCGAAGCCTGAGACTCTAGTTTCCGTTCCGCTCCGTTTCAGCACAACAACAGCGCCCATACGAAGGCGCAGGGAGTGCTGATGAAACGCATGCTGTTCAATGCCACGCATGCAGAAGAGTTGCGCGTGGCGATCGTCGATGGCCAGAGGCTGGTCGACATCGATATCGAAACCGCCGGGCGCGAACAACGCAAATCAAACATCTACAAGGGCGTCGTTACCCGCGTCGAGCCCAGTCTTGAGGCCTGCTTCGTCGATTACGGCGAAGAGCGTCACGGCTTCCTGCCGTTCAAGGAAGTATCGAAGATCTATTTTCGCGACGGCGTCGACGTGCGCAGCGCGCGCATTCAGGACGCGCTGAAGGAAGGCCAGGAACTCGTCGTCCAAATCGAGAAGGAAGAGCGCGGCAACAAGGGCGCGGCGCTGACGACGTTTGTTTCGTTGGCGGGCCGCTATCTGGTGCTGATGCCGAACAATCCTCGCGGCGGCGGTGTGTCGCGCCGCATCGAAGGCGAAGACCGCCAGGAACTGCGCGAGACGATGGACCAGCTCGATTTGCCGTCGGGCATGTCGATCATCGCGCGCACCGCAGGCATCGGACGCACGGTTGAAGAGCTGCAGTGGGATTTGAACTATTTGATGAAGCTGTGGAACGCGATCGAAGGTGCGGCACGCCCGCAATTCGAATCGGTGGTCACCGATCCGGAAGGCAAGAAGACGACCACGTACGTAGACAGCCCAAACGGTCCTGATGGGCAGCGATTGAAGCGTGCCAACCCGCCGCCGTTCTTGATTGTCGAGGAATCGAACCTGGTGATTCGCGCGATCCGCGATTACTTCCATCCCGAGATCGGCGAGATTCTGGTCGACACCGACGATATCTACGAGCAGGCGCGCCAATTCATGGCGCACGTGATGCCGGACAACCTGCAACGCGTGAAGCGCTACAAGGACGACGTGCCGCTGTTCTCGCGATTTCAGATCGAACACCAGATCGAGACTGCGTACTCGCGTCAGGTGCCGCTGCCTTCGGGCGGCTCGATCGTCGTCGACCACACCGAAGCGCTGGTCTCGGTCGATGTGAACTCCGCGCGCTCCACAAAGGGCTCGGACATCGAAGAGACCGCGATGCGCACCAATATGGAGGCGGCCGATGAGGTTGCGCGCCAGTTGCGCCTGCGCGACCTCGGCGGACTGATCGTGATCGACTTCATCGACATGGAGGACTTGAAGAACCAGCGCCAGGTCGAAAACCGCTTGAAAGACGCGCTGCACTACGACCGCGCTCGTGTGCAGATGGGCAAGATCTCGCGCTTTGGCTTGATGGAGTTGTCGCGCCAGCGCATTCGGCCCGCGCTGAATGAAGGCAGCCACGTGACCTGCCCGCGCTGCAACGGCGTCGGCGTGATTAGAGACACCGAAAGCTCCGCGCTGCACATCCTGCGCATCCTGCAGGAAGAGGCGATGAAGGAAGGCACGGCGGCCGTGCACGCGCAGGTACCCGTGGAGGTCGCCAGCTACTTATTGAACGAGAAACGCGCCGACATCGCGAAGATCGAGGCGCGCCTGCGCTTATCGGTGGTGCTGATCCCGAACAAATTTATCGACACCCCGCACTATCACATCGAACGCCTGCGGCACGACGACGCCCGCCTCGAAGTAACGAAGGCAAGTTTCGAGCGCGCGGCGGAACTTGCACCGAGCACCGATACGCCGTACCTGCGCGGCAAAGTCGACGACGATCGCACTCGCGCACGTCAAGAAGCGGTGGTCAAGGGCATCGTGCCCGAGACGCCTGCGCCGGTACCTGTCCAGCCGGCGCCGGTTGCACTATCGGTGGCACAAGCCGAGCGCTCGCAAGTCAGCTTGTGGGATCGCATCGTCGCGTTCTTTACCGGCAGCGACGTTTCCGAGCCAGCGCCGATCGTTGTGCCGTCCACACGCGCTAACCCGAAGTCCACCCGCGGCGATCACGCTCAAGGCGAGCGCCGGCGCGGCCGCGGCAACGGCGACGGTCGCCGAGATGGCCGCCGCGACTGTAGGCGCGATGGCAAAGCCCGGTGAGCGCCGCGATGGCAAGCGTGAAGGCGATGCCCGTCAAGGCGAGCATGAAGCAAGGCGCGATACGAAGCGCCAGGATGAACGTCGGCCGGGAGCGTCGAAGCCCGATGGCAAACCACGAAGGGAACAGCAACCGTCGCAGGATGCGCGTGGCGCCGACGAAGCAGTCGAGAAGCGCAAACCGCGCTCACGTCCTGAGAAGGAAAAATCGATCGTGTCGGAGCCGGCCGAGCGCGTGACGATGCCCGAAGATATCGGACCATCTCCTTCGATCGCAGCCGGCGGGTCATTGGTCACCGCCGATCTGGTCGCTGCCGAGGCGCCACGCGGTGAGGGGCAGGAAGATCGGGGCCGTAGACGGCGGCGTCGGCGCGGTCGCGGCGGTCGCAGCGAAGGCGGTACCGACGCGGCAGCGTCCGGAAATGGCAACGCACTCACTGCTGAGCGGAACGACGACGAGCTGACAACTACCGAACCGTACGCTAGCGAGCCGACCCTTGCGGAAGCGCAGCCTGTCGAGTCGGTGTTGGTCAATGAGCCATTGACAGAGCCTGTCGCGCCCGCGCTCCCGTCCGAGCCCGCGCCTGAAGCCGTCGTAGTCAGCAACATCACCGCCGTGCGCGTCCCTCCGCTGGTCGCTGCGCCGACGATGATCGCGCTGCCCGTCGTTCAGCAGGCGCCGCTACCGATCGATGAACTGCAACCAGTGCTGCAAAGCGCAGGCTTGTTGCTGGTACAGACGGCGGCGAATAAGCATGCCGAAGCACAGGCGAAGATGGCCGCCGAATCAGCGCCTCGGCGCGCGCCGCGCGAACGCCCGCCTTTGCCGCCACTGGACGACGCACCGTTGGTGCAGGTTGAAACGCAGCGCCCGTCCGGGGAACGCGCAAACGTCTAGTCGGACGCTGTTCGCGTATCGAGGCCCTCCGATCGGCCTCGGTAACATCGCGCTATGACAAACCGTGTCATTCCGCTGATCGACGCGCGCGTGGCGATTTCGCTACCGCGGGCGATCGGCAACCCTGCAGGTCAGCCGGCGCTGGGCCACGTCGCAGATCAGCTCGGGCGTCCATTGCGCGATCTGCGCATATCGGTCACCGATCGCTGCAACTTTCGGTGCACGTATTGCATGCCGAAGGAAGTCTTCAATTCGGACTATCGTTTTCTTCGTCATTCGGATCTGCTGACGTTCGAGGAAATTGCGCGGCTGGCCGCGGCGTTTGTACAGCACGGTGTCGAGAAGATCCGTCTGACGGGCGGCGAGCCGTTATTGCGCAAGGATCTGCATAAATTGATTGCGATGCTGTCGCCGATGAAGACGCGCGGCGGCAACGAACTCGATATCGCGTTGACGACCAACGGCTCGGTTCTCGCACGCAAGGCGCGACAACTGGCAGACGCCGGCCTGAAGCGAATTACCGTCTCGCTCGACGGACTCGATGACGCGACGTTTCGGCGCATGAACGACGTCGATTTTCCGGTGCGCGATGTGCTTGAAGGCATCGAAGCCGCAACGGCCGCTGGATTGGCGCCGGTGAAGATCAACATGGTCGTCAAGCGTGGCGTCAATGAGGGCGAAATCGTCGCAATGGCGCGTCACTTTCGCGGCACCGGCCATATCGTGCGCTTTATCGAGTACATGGATGTAGGCACGTCGAACGGTTGGCGCATGGATGAAGTCGTGCCGTCGAGCGAGGTGCTGCGCTATATCGCCGAGGAATTTCCACTCGAGCCGCTCGACGCCAACTACACCGGCGAGGTGGCGGAACGATGGCGCTACCGGGACGGACAGGGCGAGATCGGCGTGATCTCCAGTGTTTCGCAGGCGTTCTGCCGCGAATGCACTCGAGCCCGTCTGTCAACCGAGGGCAAACTTTTCTTGTGCCTGTTCGCCAACCAGGGTCATGACTTGCGCACGTTGCTGCGCGGAAACGGCCAGCAGGCTCCGGTGACGGACTCGCAACTCGAAACGGCGATCGGCCACATCTGGAGTGCGCGTGACGACCGCTATTCAGAGTTGCGCACCGAAGCGACCGCGAAAATGCCGAAAGTCGAGATGTCGTACATCGGCGGCTAGCGCTGCATGAAAGACGTGACCGGTTTGATCCTCGCCGGTGGACGCGGTGAACGCATGGGCGGTGCCGACAAGGGCTGGGTGATGGTTGACGGCAGGCCGCTGATCGTAAGCGTGGTCGAGCGTTTCGCGCCGCAGGTCGGGCATTTGCTGATCTCGGCCAATCGCAATATCGAACGCTATGCGGCGCTTGGCGAAGTTGTCGAAGATGACACAGCGCATGTCAATGGCGAACGCTTCGCCGGACCGTTGATCGGTGTGCTCAGCGCGTTGCGGCGCGCGCGTACCGACTGGGTCGCCATCGTTCCGTGCGATGCGCCTAATCTACCGGGCGACCTGGTGCAGCGCCTCGCGAGTGCGATGCTGGATACCGGTGCAATTGCGGCTTGTGCTCGCGCGTGCGGTCAATTGCAGCCGACGTTCGCAGTGGTAAAGACCAGCACCGTAGACCAACTTGCGTCATCGATCGCCTCCGGCGAGCGCGCCATGCATCGCTGGCTCGAATCGCTGAACGCAATCGCCGTGAACTTCGACGACGCTCAGGCGTTCATCAACGTCAATACGATCCCCGACACCGATCAACGCGTTGCTTAACGCTACGCCGGAGGGTCGCCAGAGCCTTGCGCGTCCAAGGCATACCAGCGCGCCGATACAGCGGACAGCGCATAACCGTCATGTGGAAAACGCTCAGCAGCGCGTTCGCGTGCCTTCGCAGCTTCTTCTTCGCGGTCTTTCGGAGGTGCGCTGGTTTGCAACGAGCTCAGCAGCCCGCTGCAGATAACCGCAATTTCCTCCACGGCGTCGACAAATGGAGCTTCGTTCACTTTCGATGGCTTGTTAAAACCTGTCACCTTTCTTACGAATTGCAGCGACGCCGCACGAATCTCTTCTTCTGTCACCGGAGGTTCGAAATTGAAGAGGGTCTTGATACTTCTGCACATGACTGTTGCCTCGATCTGTGGGATCCACCTGAAGTTGTTTGGTTAGGCTCGCGCACTGCGAATAGAGGCCTGGTACGCCTCAATCTGCGGCAGCATGACCTGCCTTCTCGCCAGACTCTCGGCCGGCCAGTACTTCTCACGATCGTAATACTCGGGGACCGTCGGCATGTCGTTCGGAATGACAACCCAACGGCTGCTTCGATTCGGTGAAGATATGAATATCGGGCGGCAATTGATCCGGCTCATCGAGCGTCCCTACGCGCACGAACCTGACCATGGGGCCGGCTCCCGCGTAATGGCTCCAAACGGCAATACAACACCGCGGACACCGAGCTATTTTCTGCCCCAGGCCACTTGCGGATGGCGTATCGACGATCTCCGGCTCGGCGCCGAGTAGCTGCACGCGGTCGGCCTCGATCATCGCGTTCAGCACAAACGCCGAGCCCGTCTCGCGCTGACACCAACGGCAGTGACAACAGTGAACGAACAAGGGTGCGGTCGTCATGCGATAGCGAACGTAGCGGCAGTCGCAGCCACCTTCGAGCGGAAAGGTATCGGGCGAAGGCATCACAGCAATCTACTCAGCTAAGGCGATTTACAGCATGGCTTGATCGTGCGCCGAACCTCAAAACCGTTTCATCAGCCGCAACATCTTCGCAACGCGTGGTTTGTACGGCGGCAGAAACAGTTTCATACCATTGAATCGCGACTGGCGAAATACGGGCGTCAGTTTGCTGAACGTATCGAAACCCCAACGGCCATGATAGTGGCCCATGCCTGACGGACCGACGCCACCGAACGGCAGGTCTTCTTGCGCCACGTGCATCAACGTTTCGTTGAAGCACACGCCGCCGGCGTGCGTGTTCTTCAATGCCAATTCGGCGCGCTTGCCGTCGTTGTCAAACCAGTACATCGCGAGCGGGCGCGGCTGCGCGTTGATGAACGCCATCGCGTCCTTCACGTCGTCGTAGGGAATGACCGGCAGCAGCGGCCCGAAAATTTCTTCGCGCATCAGGTCGAGGTCCGGCGATGGGTTGATCGCGATGGCCGGTGCCAGGCGACGCTTGCTGTCGTTGTGTCCTGCGCCATTAAACAGCGGCACGATTGCAGTGTCTGCGCTGCGTGCCTGCTCGATGTATCCGGCGAGGCGTTCGTACTGCCGCGCGTTGATGATGCTGCAGTAGTCAGCGTCATCGAGACCGGCGGGATACATGTCTTGCGCCTGTCGTTTGGCGGATTCGACAAACGCCGGTACTTGCGCACGCGGCACGAGCGCGTAGTCCGGTGCAATGCATGTTTGACCGGCATTTAACAGTTTGCCGGCCAGCACGCGTTGCACCGCATGTTCGATCGGATAGCCCGGTGCCACCACGGCGGGTGACTTGCCGCCCAACTCCAACGTAACGGGGGTCAGATTCTGCGATGCCGCGCCCATCACCTTACGTCCCACGCCGGTTGAGCCGGTAAAGAGCAGATGATCGAACGGTAGCGCAGCAAATTGCGAAGCGACGTCGGCACCGCCGGTGATGACGGCCACTTCGTTCGCCCGGAATGCGCTACCGATCAGCCGCTGAAAAAGTTCGGAGAACGCCGGTGTGAATTCGGACATCTTCACCATGGCGCGATTGCCGGCGACCAGCGCCGCCACCAGCGGGCTCACCGCCAAGAACAGCGGGTAGTTCCAGGGAACGATGATGCCCACGACACCCAACGGCCGCGGAACGACATTGGCGCGCGCGGGCAAGAACCATTTCGATACGCCAGCGCTTCGTGGCTTCATCCAGCGCCTGCCGTGCCCGATCGCACCGCGGATCTCGGAGAGGCTGGGGAAAATTTCCGCGATCTGCGTTTCGATGCGCGGTCGGCCTGCAAAGTCCGAGTCGATCGCAGTTTCAATCTCGCCTTCGTTGTCTTCGAGCAAACAGCGTAGCCGCTCGAGACGATTGCGGCGCTCGTCCCACTCGGCAAACGGCGCCGCGTCATACGCAGCACGCTGGATTTGAAAAACAACGTGAAGTTCGATTGGTGTGTCAGAAGCCTTCATGCCGATAGCTTACTGCCGACCGCGGGTCGGGACTCGAGCATGTGCTTCAATTGCATGGCACGAGCGCAGATATGGCGATGAAGCAATCAACGTTGGCTGGTGAGCGGGTCTTGTTGCGCCCCTGGCAGGATCGCGACGCAGACGCTTTCGCGGCGATGAACGCCGATTCGCGCGTAATGGAATTTTTTGTCGCCCCGCTTTCGCGCGCGGAATCGGATGCGATGCTTGCTCGCATGCGTGCCGCTGCCGACGAGCGCGGCTGGGGTTGGTGGTGTGTCGACATCAACGGCGAATGCGCAGGCTTCACCGGCTTGAGTGCGCCAACGTATGAAACGTCGTTCACGCCATGTATCGAGGTAGGCTGGCGATTCAGGCCGCAATTCTGGGGGCACGGGTATGCAACGGAAGCAGCGCGGCTCGCACTCGATTACGGGTTCGACACGTTGCAGCTACAGGAAATTGTTTCGTTTACCGCTGCCGGCAATCACCGGTCACGCCGCGTGATGGAGCGCATCGGCATGCGGCGCGATCTCGGCGGAGATTTCGATCATCCCCGAGTGCCCGAAGGGCACGCGTTGCGGCGGCACGTGCTCTATCGAAAGCGGCGGCAGCAGTAGCGGCTACTCGATCTCTTCGTACAGCGGCAACGTCAGGAATTCGGCGAAGTCCGGCTGCGTACTCATCTTTTCGAAAATTCGTGCGGAGTAGTCATAAGTGGGTGAGTCGGGCCCAACCACCGCCTTGACCTTTGCGAGCTCCTCGGGAATCAGCGCCCGAACCAAGTCCGCGGTCACCTTGCGTCCGTCTTCGAGGACTCCTTTGGGCGAGCGGATCCACTGCCATACCTGCGAGCGGCTGATTTCTGCGGTGGCTGCATCCTCCATCAAGTTGTGAATCGGGACGCAGCCGTTGCCGGCCAGCCACGAGCCGACGTAGTGAATGCCGACGTTGATATTCATACGCAGGCCTGCTTCGGTGATCGGCGCCTCGGGTTCGAAGTCCAGCAGATCTGCTGCATCGACTTTGACATCGTCACGCTTCTTGTCAATCTGATTGGCGCGATCACCGAGCACTTTGACGAATTCCTCCATTGCGATAGACACCAGGCCGGGATGCGCGACCCAACCGCCGTCGTAGCCGTCGATCGCATCGCGTTGTTTATCGCTACGCACGCCGGCCATTGCGGCTTCATTCTTGACGGGATCGTTCTTGATCGGAATCAGCGCACTCATGCCGCCCATCGCCGGTGCGTCGCGCCTATGGCACGTAGCCAGCAACAGCAACGCGTACGCGCGCATGAACGGGGCCGTCATCGTGACCCTGGCACGATCGGCGAGCACGAAGTTCTTATCAACCTTGAACTTCTTGATGCACGAAAAGATGTAATCCCAGCGGCCGGCATTCAATCCTGCTGAGTGCTCCCGCAGCTCGTACAGGATCTCGTCCATCTCGAACGCCGCCAAGATCGTCTCGATCAGCACGGTCGCTTTGATCGTGCCTTGCGGGATGCCGAGTTCCTCTTGCGTGGCGACGAAGATGTCGTTCCAGAGTCGCGCCTCAAGGTGCGACTCCAGTTTCGGCAAGTAAAAGTACGGGCCAGTGCCCCGCGCGATCAGCTCCTTCGCGTTATGAAACATGTAAAGCGCAAAGTCGAAAATCGCACCGGACACGCGCTGGCCATCGATCAGCACGTGCTTCTCATCGAGATGCCAGCCGCGCGGACGCACAATCAGGACGGCGACCTTATCGTTCAGCGAATATGTCTTGCCGCCCTGCTGTAGCGATATGTTGCGGCGAATCGCCTGCATCAAGTTGATCTGACCGGTGATCTGGTTATCCCAGTTCGGTGTATGGCTGTCCTCGAAGTCGGCCATGTACGCATCGGCCCCCGAGTTCAGCGCATTGATGATCATCTTGCGCTCGACCGGACCGGTGATCTCGACGCGCCGGCATTGCAAATCCGCCGGCAACGGCGCAATCGTCCAATTGCCCTCGCGAACATGCTGGGTCTCGGCGAGAAAATTCGGCCGCTCGCCCGCATCAAGCCGCTTGGCACGCGCGACGCGCTTGGCCAACAGTTCCTGCCGGCGAGATTCGAACTGACGATGCAGCTTCGCAACCAGTTCCAGCGCTTCGGTCGTCAGGACGCGCTCGAATCCCGGTCGCATCGGGGCGTCAATTGAAACGTCCTCGGTCTCGATCATATCGACAGTTCCTTTCCATAGTGCATCTCTTGCAAGACAAACTGCGCGGCGTCGGCCAGACTCGCGCCAGTTCCGTTGGGCTTGACCCCGAGGCGGTCGAGCACAGCATCGGTGCGATTGACCCAGAAACTCGTGTAGCCGTACCACGCCGCTGCGCACGCGTCCCAGCAATTGCTTGAGACAAACACGATTTGGTGCGGCTGCAGCTTTAGCGCACGCGGCCCCAGCGCATACACCGATGGCGACGTCTTGAAGGCACGCACTTGATCGGCCGACAGGACTAGATCAATGTATCGATGCAAGCCGGAAGTGACGAGCGCGGTCTCGAGCATCTCGGAGTCGCCGTTGGAAAGCACGCCCAATCGAACTCCGGCGTCGTGCAACTTGACCAGCGCCGGCGCGACGTCGGCAAACGGTACGAGACGTTTGTATTCATCCGCCAGACGCGCCGCGTCGTTCGGCCCGGCGTTCAGCTTCAGCGCTTGCAACGAATACTCGAGCGCATCGCGCGTGACCTCGGAAAAACTCACGTAACGGCCGGACATCGTGCGCAGCCGTGAATATTCGATCTGCTTTTCACGCCAGAGCCGGGCAAGCTGCTCGCCTTGACCCGCAAAAAGTTCCTCAGCACGACGCGTGACCGAGTAAACGTCGAGCAGCGTTCCGAAAACATCGAACAAAGCAGCAGCCATCGCTGCCAGTCTAATTGTTCACCCTTCACGCGGCCTGCTTGTCCACCTTCCGGTCGAAGAATTGGTCGTCTTCGGTCGAGCCCTTCAACGCCGACGTCGACGATTCGCGCTCGATCGTCGTCGTCACCGCATCGAAATAACCCGTGCCAACCTCGCGCTGGTGCTTGACCGCGGTGAATCCCTTGTCGGCGGCGGCGAACTCGGCCTCCTGCAGTTCGACGAACGCGCTCATCTGATGGCGTGCATAGCTGTGCGCCAGATGGAACATCGAGTAGTTGAGCGAATGGAAGCCAGCCAAGGTGATGAACTGGAACTTGTAGCCCATCGCGCCAAGCTCGGTTTGGAAGCGGGCGATCGTCGAATCGTCCAGATTCTTTTTCCAGTTGAACGACGGCGAACAGTTGTACGCCAGCATCTTTCCCGGGAAGCGCTTATGGATCGCTTCCGCAAACGACTTAGCAAACGCCAGATCGGGTTTGCCCGTTTCGCACCACAGCAGGTCGGCGTAAGGCGCATACGCAAGACCGCGCGAGACCGCCTGCTGTCAAGCCCGGCTTCGTCTTGAAGAAGCCTTCCACGGTGCGCTCACCGGTCAGGTATGGAGCATCGTTTTCGTCAATGTCGGAGGTCACCAAGTCAGCGGCCTCCGCATCGGTGCGCGCCAAGAGTAGCGTCGGCACGCCGCACACGTCCGCAGCAAGCCGCGCCGCCACCAGTTTTGCAACGGCCTCGCGTGTCGGCACCAACACCTTGCCGCCCATGTGCCCACACTTCTTCACTGACGCCAGCTGATCCTCGAAGTGCACGCCTGCCGCGCCGGCTTCGATCATCGACTTCATCAATTCGAAAGCATTGAGTACGCCGCCAAAGCCCGCTTCGGCATCCGCGACGATCGGGGCAAAGTAATCGACATAGCCCGCGTCGCTCGGATTTTTGCCCTCCATCCACTGGATCTGATCCGCCCGGGCAAACGTGTTGTTAATGCGGCGGACCACCGCCGGAACCGAGTTCACCGGATAGAGCGACTGGTCCGGGTACATCTCACCCGCGAGATTCGCGTCGCCCGCGACCTGCCACCCCGACAGGTAGATCGCTTTCAGTCCTGCCTTCACCTGCTGCATCGCCTGGTTGCCTGTCAGCGCACCCAGCGAATTGACGAAGGCCTCGCTATTAAGAAGACGCCACAGCTTTTCGGCCCCGCGCTTGGCGAGCGTGTGTTCGATCGCCATCGAGCCGCGCAACCGTACAACGTCCTCCGCGCCGTAGCCGCGCTTGATGCCCTTCCAGCGCGCGCTCTCGTTCCACTCTTTCTGAAGCCGTTGCGCGTCGAGTTCGCGTGCCGTCATGCCATTGCTCCCGCAGGTAAGCCCAGACCGATGGGCAGTTGGTCATAAAAAACGAACAGCAGAAATCGTACGAGGCTTTATGCGACGCAACAAGCAGGCTAATTTATATAAGAGTCAAAAATGTCTCTTAAAAACCAATGTGATAGATCAATGATGCCACTATACGAAACTCATTTCGCCATTTTGAAAAGTTGAGTGCTGCCCTGCAATACAGAACATTTCGGATTACGAAAAATCGTGCGAGGAATGAAACGCGATCGATTACCAAAGATGCGGCATAGGAATGCGCGCAGAAATTAGATGCGTGCGCCCAAGCATTTCGGGCAAATCCTGATGAACGCGATCTGCCACATTTGCGTTACCGATTCAAAGCGCTCGCAAAGGGCTTGCGCACTAACCCACTCGAAACACCATGAACGTCCTCGGCATCCAACTGAACGCCCCCTCCTTGATGGGACTGATACGAATGCTCGGCTTTACCCTGGCCGCGATCGCACTGGTCGAAATTGCCGACTCCCTGAACTCGGGCGTGTGGGCTAGCGAAGGGTCACTGTCGTTTATCGTCGGTGGTTTCTCGGGCTTCTTGCTGAATGAATCCGGTGCCGATTTTGCAAAACACGGCTGGCGCGCATTTGCGCTGCTGATGGCTTGCGCGATCTTCGTATTCGCAGCGTTCAGCCTGGCGCTGTAGCAAGTCGCTGTACAACTCTTACGCAGCAACCGCCCTGCTGCGCGCTGCAGTGCCGATTCGCATTGCGGTGAGCAGCGCAGCCACCTGCAGCATCGCCACCGCAACGAGAGCCGCTTGAAACTTTCCCGCGTCGAGTAGCGGGCCGAAGACCAGCGGAGACATCGCAAGCCCAACATCCAGCCCCGAATAAACGAAACCGTAGATGCGGCCGAAAGCCGTCTTGCCGAACTGGCTGGTCGCTGCGCGCCTGACCAACAGATCGCGATTCGGTCCCGACGTACCCACACCGAAACCCATCAGCACCATCGTCGGGAAGACCAGAGCCGCTCCGATCTGCCCCGATGCCAGTAGCAGCGCCATTAGCGCGCTGAATCCGAGCGCTATTGCGATCAAGCGATCATTGCGTTCGTTACGCGACGCGAGAAAGCCGCCGGTGATCGTTCCGGCGGCGCTGCCCAGCAAATACGCAGTCAAGCTTCCAGTGGCAACGACCAGCGACATCCCGTAGACGTTGCCGAGAATTGCCGGCGAATAATTTTGCAAGATGCCGAACGCAGCGGTCACGAAAAAGAAGAATGCAAAGCAGAGCCACACCGGCGTCGATCGGAGAAACGCGAATTGATTGGCGGCTGCTCCTTTGACTGCCGCGACCTGCGCATGGCTCGGCACGACCAGCTCCGCCGCCGCACTCGCCAGCATCGATCGCCGCAAAAACAAAATTGCCAGAACGGCAGCGCCTACCGAGGCCGCTGCAAATCCCGCCGCCTGCCATCCAGCGAAAGTCGCAATACCCGCCATGAAGACCGGTGCTGCTGCCCAGCCCAGATTTCCGGAAAGGCCGTGGACCGAAAACGCATGCCCGAGCCGCGGTTGCGCTACGCGGCGATTGAGCAGTGTGAAATCGGCCGGATGAAAGATGCTGTTGCCAAGTCCGGCGACCGCTGCAGTCACGAGCAGCATCGCGTAACTGTTCGACATACCCAGTATTACGCCCGATAGCGCAAGCAAGCCGATGCCGAAGAACAGCACCGGCCGCGACCCGACTTTATCGACGACGAAACCCGCGAGCGCCTGCCCGATCCCGCTGATGACGAAGAATGTCGTCATCAACAATCCGGCCTCTGTGTAAGACAGATCAAAGTCCTTCATCAGCCACGGGAACAGTGGCGGCAACATCAAGTGAAAGAAATGCGAAGTACCGTGCGCCAGCCCGACCAGGCCGATCACTTCGGCATCATGGCGAATCGACGAAGAGGTGGAAGAAGGCGAACTTGATGGATTCATTCAAAAAGCCGGCGGCCGCATGGAGTCGAGCCAATGTAGCAGTTCGGGTGCCCGTGATTTCACGCTTGCTTACTGCCGCGGCGTGCGCGCTGCTGTTGGGCGCACCGGCAGCATCCGCGCAAAACGTGCCGGTGCGAATCATCGCGATCAACGATTTTCACGGGCATCTGGAGCCGGCGGATAACACGATCGCAGTGCGCGATCCTGCGAACCCTGCAACCACGGTGCCGTTGCGAAGCGGTGGCGCAGCGTTCTTGGCGACGCGAATCAATCAGCTCAAGGCCGAGCAGCCGCGGCACGTTGTCGTGTCTGCCGGCGATCTGGTCGGTGCCTCGCCGCTTACGTCCGGCCTGTTTCACGACGAGCCGACGATCGAAGTGATGAACGCGATCGGCCTCGACATCAGCGCGCTCGGAAATCACGAATTCGATCGCGGAGTGGCGCACCTGCTGCGGTTGGCCAACGGCGGTTGCCAAGCTCAGCCGACTGCAAATCGGCAGACGTGTGCTGGCATCAATGGCAAGTTTTCCGGCGCACGCTTTTCGTTCCTGGCCGCCAACGTGCTTTATCGCGAGAACGAACAGCCGATCGTGCCGCCGACCTGGATCAAGAGCATCGATGGCGTGCGCATCGGATTCATCGGCGCGGTCACACGGGCGACTCCGGGCATCGTCGTGCCAGGCGGCGTTGCGGGCGTGCGCTTCGTCGCGGAAGCCAAGGCGCTTAACCAGTATGCAAAGGACTTGCAGGCGCAGGGAGTGCAGGCGATCGTCGCCGTCGTGCACGAAGGTGGCGATGCGGAAGGCGGTTACGACGCTTGCCACAATCCGCGCGGCGCGATCTTCGATATCGCACGCGAACTCGATGCTGCGATTGACATCGTGCTCTCCGCGCACACGCATCGAGGCTACAACTGCATCGTCGATGGCAGAGTCATCGTCCAGGCGGCGTCCTACGGGCGACTGGTGTCGGTGGTCGACATCGAAATCGACCGCGCGAGCGGCAAGATCGTGCGCGAACGCACGCATGCACGCAACGTTCCGGTACCGAATGGCGTGCGCACCCCATATCGGTTGCGCGCTGCGTACCCACCGCTCGCGCCAGATCCGAAAGTCGAAGCCATCGTCGAACATTATCGAAAGCTCGCTGCACCGCTGGCGCAGCGGCCCGTGGGCCGCATCGCAGCTGACTTCGATCGGCGCGCATCAGCCGGCGGCGATAGCGCGCTGGGCCGCTTGATCGCCGATGCGCAGCTTGCCGTCACACGCTCTCAAGGCGCACAGCTCGCATTTACCAATCCGGGTGGCCTGCGTGCCGACCTGCGAGCGTCTGGGGACGACAGCGTCGTGACCTACGCGGATGCGTTCGCGTCGCAGCCGTTCGGCAATACGCTCGTGACTCTCACGCTGACCGGCGCTCAGTTGAAACAGTTGCTCGAGCAGCAATGGAGCGCGGCCAAGCCCGAGCGTGCGCGCTTCCTGCAACCTTCGAGCAGCTTCTCATACGCGTGGCGGGCGAACGGGTTGCCTGGTGAGCGGATCGTTGCGGATTCGATGCGCCTCGATGGCCGTGCGATCGACTTCGATCAAACCTATCGCGTGACTGCCAACAACTTTCTCGCTGATGGGGGCGATGGGTTTCGAGCACTGCGCGAAGGCACCGATCGAGTCGGCGGCCCGGTCGACGTCGATGCGCTGATCGAGTATCTACGCGAAGCGTCGGCGATCCGGCCGCTGGTACCCGATCGGGCGCCGCGCATCCGTCGTCGATAGCGCAAGAAAGCGCACCGTGCTGGTGCGATAATCGCGCCTTCCCGCCTGCAAGGTTCATTCATGCGCCGCACTCGAGTTAGCTCGCGCAGCCGACAATCCGTCGACGCACAAGGTCTCGTCAAATTGGCTCGCCGTCTGTCCGAGTCGGGCAGCCGGCTCGAAGAACAGCTCTGGCAGCGCCGCCTGATCGAACTGATCAATGACCGGCTGGGTCGCCGCAACGATGACGCCGTCGAGGCCGCACTGGAAGATCTGGCGCGTTCAAGTCAACCCGCTTACGACGATCTTGCTGACCTGGCCGAAAGCTGCGCCGAAAGCACCGTCATCGATATCGACGGTCAGCCGCACGACACACTGCTGGTCGTACTGCCGTTGCTCGCATGGTCGCGCTATCGGCTGCCGACGACGACGTTGACCGCCGCGGTATGCGACAGCTTGCGCGCGCATTTGAGCGGGCATCTGCTCGCGCGCGACGCACGCATGGCGCTCGCTGATTACTTGTTTTCGATCGATCAATTGCCTGAAGCCTTCGCCGACGTGCGGCGCCAGATCGAGCAACTCGGCGATGCCGTCGCCGAAGGCATTACGCTGCACATCGATGCAAAGAAACTACGCGAACCGGTCGCGATGCTCGCCGACACGCGCTACGTTTTGATCGCCGTGGCGGCACCGCAGGGTGCGCCGCTGTATCACTGGCAGGAATCAGGCGTCGATCCGGACTCGAAGACCGGTGCGCTCTCGGCTTTCAGTGAGCAAGTCGCCAGCGTCTTGCAACCCGTAATGACCGGTTGCAGATTCCGTGTGTTGTCGCCGAACGCGTTTCACGCCGCGCTGCGCTTTGCAGACCGCGAGTTGCGCGAGTTTTCGCTCGAGGCCGCGGTCTCGTATTTGAAGCTTGCCTACGACTTTGCGCCGAACGCACTCACCGCGGCGTTCGGCGTGTTCGAAGACCCGAGCGGAAATTCGGGAGGCGAAGTGCGCGTCGGGCTCGCCAAGACAGCAAGCGACGACGACGTGATCGAAGGCGTCGTATGGCCGCTGCTCGGCGACGATGAAGAACAAACGATGGAAGACGTCGACAAGGCGCTGAAGGCGCTCAATCTAAATAAGGCGGTTGCTCATGCACACCGCTTTCCGCTCGAATTTTGTGATGACTGCGGCGCGCCGATGTTCCCTAATGCGGCAGGCCACGTCGTGCATGCAGAGCCGCCGGAAGAGGCTGAAGATCGGCCGGCGGCGCCGCTGCACTAAGGCATCGTCACTCGCGGACAAGCATCAATTCAACCAGCGGCTCACGATGCGCTGGTACTCGCCGCTCGCCTTTGACAGGTGCAGCCACTGATCGACGTACTCTTTCGTCACCACGTCGCCGCGCGGCAGGATGTAGGCCATCTCGCCGTATTGCAGCGGCTTGTCCGGATTGACCGCGCATAGACCCGGCTTCTGCTTTTGCTGCACGATGGCCTCGGCGGATTCCGTTACGAAAACGTCGGCGTTGCCTTTCAGCACTTCATCGAAGATGCCGAGATTGTCCGGGTGGATCGTGAGCTTGGCGGTCTTGAAGTTGGCGCTCGCGAAGCGCTCGTTGCTGCCGCCTGGATTGGCAATGACCTTGACATCGGCCTTGTCGATATCGGCGACGGTCTGAAAGCGCTTCACGTCGGCACAGCGCACCAGCGGCGTCTTGCCGTTGACCATATAGGCATTGCTGAATCCGACGCGCTTCTGCCGATCGAGCGTCACCGAGATTCCACCCACTGCGATATCGCACTTGTTGGCCGTGAAGTCCGCAATCAGGTTTGCCCACGTCGTCTTCACGTATTCCACTTTGACGCCGAGGCTGGCGGCGAGCGACTGCATCAGATCGACGTCGATGCCTTCGTACGTGCCGTCGGGCTTGGCGAAGCTGAAAGGCTTGTAGTCGCCGGGCGTGCAGGCGCGCAGCACACCGGATTTGATGACTTCGTCGACACTGCCGGCGTGCGCAGAAGGTGCGATGGCGGACGCGGTGACTAGGAGCGCCAGTGCGGCGGTTTTGATAGGTGACATCGGTCGATCTCCTCGTGGATATTTATTGCTACTCGGCTTTGATGTTGGCGTCTTTAATGATCTTGGCCCACTTTACCAACTCATCCTTCTGAAACGCAGCGAACTGCCCTGGCGTCGTCGGAATGAAGCGTGCGCCTTCAGCTTCAAGGCGCTTTTGCACATCGGGCGAGCGCATGATCTTCTGCACCTCTGCATTGAGCTTCGCAACGATATCGGGTGGTGTACCCGCTGGCGCAAACAATCCGATCCAGTTGCTGACTTCGAAGCCCGGCAACCCAGACTCCGCAACCGTCGGCACATCCGGCAACGCGACGGTACGCGCAAGGCCGATCGACGCAATCGCGCGCAACTTTCCGGCCTTTACGTGCGGCAGCACGGTCGGCATCGTCGCAAACGACATTTGCGTCTGGCCGCCCAACAAATCGGTGATCGCGGGCGAATTGCCCTTGTACGGCACGTGAACGATGTCGACCTTGGCGGTCGACTTGAACAACTCTCCTGCCAGATGACTGGTGGTTCCGAGTCCGCCGGACGCGTAACTGAGCTTGCCGGGCTGCGCACGCGCCATCTCGAGAATCTCGCGCACCGAATTCGCATTGACCGATGGATTGACCACCAGCAAGCCTTCAGCATCCAGCACGTGTGCAATCGGCACAAAGTCCTTGATCGGATCGAACGGAATGTTTTTGAAAAGACTGACGTTGACCGCATGCGAGCCAATGTTGCCCATCACCAGCGTGTAGCCGTCGGGCGCGGATTTAGCGACAAGCTCGGCGCCGATATTGCCGCCCGCGCCGGTCTTGTTCTCGACTACGACCGGCTGACCCCAGACTTCAGTCAGCTTGATGCCGATCGTTCGGCTGAACGTGTCTGCGATTCCGCCCACGGGAAAGGGCACGACGATGCGAATCGGTCTGTTCGGATAGCTTGCTGCTTGTGCCAGCGCCGATGCAGAAGTCGTCACGCCGACCAAAACCGCCAGTGCAGCGAGCAATGCACGTCGGTTAGGACTCTTCATGTCGTCTCCTTGATGGCAGATTGCGCTTTCAGCATGTCGTCGTAATTGACCTTCTGATGAGCCTCGACCGGATCCGCGCCCGCTCTAATTTCGGCAATCACTCGGTCTTCGGTCGCCTTGACCTTTTTCGCGAACTCGATGACTTCACCGATGCGCTCCCTCGGTATCACGACGGTGCCGTTGTCGTCCGCCAGAATGAAGTCACCCGGCCGCACAGGAATGCCGCCAAGTTTCACTTCAATCCCATAGCCCGCGCACGATGAGCGTCCGCGCACCGATTGCTGTGCGATACCCCTGCCGTACACCGGCATGCCATACCCCTTGTACTCGTCGACGTCGCGCACGACGCCGTCGGTGACGCAGCCCACTAATCCATGGTGCTTCGACGTCGCACCCGCGACCCCGCCGTAGGCGTTGACTTTCGGATTCTCAGAGGCGTCGATCACAAGCACCGAGCCGGCACCGCCTTTCACGATCGCGCGTAACGTTCCCAGTACGGTCGACTCTTGCGCTTTGCCGTTCGGCACCAACTTTAGAGTGGCAGCGGGCCCCGCAATCTTCGGACAGGTATAAATAGGCAGAATGCCCTGAGGCGCGCCTTCAATTCCCAGACGATCGAGCGCATCCGAAACATTCGGTGTTGAAACGCTGAGGAGCTGGCTGATAAGGCGTGCATCGATCGATGCCATGGCGGAATCTCCTTGAGTTATAGGAACATCGTAAATGGCGACGTTCGGCTGCGCCAAGCGATCCGCTTTTCAGCCTGGCGGGCATTAAATTACTCTTGGAGAACTGGCATGGAAACGAACGCGGTCATTCAGCAGCGCAGCCTCGGCTTCCCGTGGGATACGACCGATCCTTTTCTATTGTGCGTTCATCACGATGACGCCTATCCGCGCGGCAACGCGCAGCTCGGACCGAACGCTTCGCTCGCGGGACGCGATATCGGACAGGATTTCGCAGGCAAGGACGGCTGGCGCATGTACCACGGCCGGACCGTTCCCGGATTTCCTTCGCACCCTCACCGCGGGTTTGAAACCGTGACGATCGTTCGCAAAGGTTTGATCGATCATGCCGACTCACTCGGCGCTGCCGCGCGCTTTGGTAACGGCGACGTGCAGTGGCTCACAGCCGGGCGCGGTGTCGTGCACTCCGAAATGTTTCCGTTGCTGCGTGCAGATCAACCAAACCCGCTGGAGCTGTTTCAGATCTGGTTGAACCTGCCTGCTGCAGGCAAGATGGCGGCGCCGCACTTCACGATGTTCTGGTCGGAAGATATTCCGCGCCACGGGTCGACGGACGCGCACGGCCGCGTTACCGAAGTCACCTGCATCGCGGGCCAGCTGCCGGATGCGCGTCACGGCGCGCTGTTGCCGCCACCGCCGCATTCATGGGCTGCGGATCCCACGGCGGACGTAGCGATTTGGACGATAAAGATGGCACCGAATGCGCGCTGGCTGCTGCCCGCGGCGGCGAACGCGGCCTCGCGTAGAAATCTCTATTTCTTCAAGGGAGCGCACGTGACGGTGGGCGGGCAAGTCATCAGCGAGCACGCGGCTTTGGAGCTTCGCGCAACGCAGGCCGTCGAGCTGGTGAACGGCAATGAAACCGCAGAGTTTCTGCTGCTGCAGGGACGGCCAATCAACGAGCCGGTTGTGCAGTACGGACCGTTCGTGATGAACAGCCAGCAGGAGATCGAACAGGCGTTCGCGGATTACAGTCGCACGCGTTTCGGCGGCTGGCCGTGGCCGGACCCAGCGCCCGTGCACGGACGCGAGCGCGGGCGGTTTGCGACTTACGCCGATGGACAGACGCAGACGAAAACCGCGGTATTCGCTGAATAGTCGATTCCCGCATGCGCTCGCTCTCCCACCTAATCGAGAACAACCGCGCGTGGTCCGAGCGCCTTCGCCGAAGTGATCCGGAATTCTTTGCGCGGCTTTCGAAGCAACAGCGGCCGCGCTACTTATGGATTGGGTGCGCTGACAGCCGCGTACCGGCCAACGACATCGTCGGGTTGCTCCCGGGCGAACTGTTCGTACATCGCAACATCGCCAACGTCGTGGTGCACACCGATCTGAATTGTCTTTCTGTGTTGCAGTTCGCGGTAGATGTGCTCAACATCGAACACATCATCGTGTGCGGTCACTATGGATGCAGCGGCGTCTCGGCAGCGCTGCAGAATCAGCGCGTCGGTCTCGCCGACAACTGGCTGCGGCACGTTCAAGACGTGCATTCGAAGCACGACGCGAGGGTCGCCGTCATGCCCGATACGCCGCACCGAGTCGATCGCTTGTGCGAGCTGAACGTGATCGAGCAAGTGGCCAACGTCTGTCAAACCACGATCGTGCAGGACGCGTGGGAACACGGAAAAGAGCTGGCCGTTCACGGCTGGGTTTATGGGCTCAAGGACGGCTTGGTGCGCGACCTCGGTAGCACCGTCACGAAGATGGGCGAGGCAGCGTCTGCCTACGACGCGGCGCTCGCTGCGCTGTAGCTTCCTCATTTAGCGCACAGCCGGAGCGTCGTCTTGCACTACATGATCGTCGAGCATTTCAAGAACCGGGATCCGGTGCCCGTGTATCAGCGCTTCCGCGACCGCGGACGCCTAGCGCCTGAAGGCCTGCGCTACGTGTCGAGCTGGATTGATGAAAAACTCGAACGCTGCTTTCAGTTGATGGAAACATCGGAGCCGAAACTTCTCGACGAATGGATTGCAAACTGGAGTGACATCGTTGAGTTCGAGGTGTACCCGGTCATTTCGTCGACAGAGGCCGCGGAGAGAGTTTCGCCGCGCCTGCGTTAATTGCTTGACTTTGACTATTATTTCGATAATCATTGAAATATGAAAACGACAGAGGCCGTTTGCGCACTCGCCGCTCTTGCGCAGGAAACTCGCTTGGACGTATTCCGGCGCCTCGTTCAACAAGGCGCGAGCGGACTCGCAGCGGGCGAGATCGCCGAGCATTTAGGCGTCTCTCCCGCGACGCTTTCGTTTCATTTAAAGGAGCTTTCCCACGCAAAACTGGTCACGGCGCGGCAGGACGGGCGATTCGTTTTCTATGCGGCGAATTTTGCGACGATGAACCGTCTGCTCGGCTTCTTGACCGATAACTGTTGCGCAGCAGACGGCGGGTCTTGCATGCCGATCACCTGCGCTCCTAGCAACGCCAGCAAATCCCGACGAAAGGAACATGCATGAAACGTTTCCATGTACACGTTGCGGTCAAGGATCTTGAATCGAGCATCCGCTTTTATTCGGCGCTGTTCGGCGCGGAACCAACCGTCACGAAGACCGACTACGCGAAATGGATGGTCGACGATCCGCGCATCAACTTCGCGATCTCTGAGCGCGGGGCGCGCACCGGCGTGAATCATCTGGGGCTGCAGGTTGATTCCGACGAAGAGCTCGAACAACTGCGCGTGCAGGCCCAGCATGCGGATCTAGTGGCGGCGGCAGAGAAGAACGTCAGCTGCTGTTACGCGCGCGGAAATAAATATTGGTATACCGATCCACAGGGTGTGGCGTGGGAGACTTATCACACGCTTGAACAGGTTGAATTTTTTCGGTCCGATGCCGACGAGCGCGAGCAATCGGACACTGCGGCGGCGTCCAGCTGTTGCGGTCCGTCGACTGCGACGTCAGCTCACTCCGAACGGCGGACCGATTCCGCGTGCTGCTGACGATGCAGGTCGGTTATGGATGACCAAGCGCAGCGCGTGCTTTTCCTGTGCACCGGCAACTCTGCGCGTTCGATTTTCGGCGAGGTGATCATGAACGCGATGGCCAACGGCCGGTTCATCGCTTACAGCGCGGGCAGCCATCCCGCCGGCCGTGTTAACCCAATGACGATTGAGCTGCTGCACAAAAACCGCTTACCCAGCGCCGGCCTGCGTAGCAAGAGCTGGGATGAGTTTGCACAGCCTAACGCGCCGAGGCTCGATTTTGTTTTTACGGTTTGCGATGACGCGGCGAGCGAGATTTGCCCGACCTGGCCGGGCCAGCCAGTCACCGCCCACTGGGGTGTCGAGGACCCGGCCACTGTCGAAGGTGACGAAGAAGCGAAGCGCAAAGCGTTTCTCAGTGCGTTCACGACCCTGCGACGGCGCATCGAACTATTTCTGAGCCTGCCGCACGGCAAGATCGACAAGCTGGCGCTATCGCAGCGCCTGAGCACGATCGGAAAGAGTTGAGCGAGTCGATAGGCACGCTCCGGCAGTTGGCCGCGGAGGCGCTTGGCTCGGCGTTACTGCTTGCGGCCGTTGTCGGGTCTGGAATCATGGGCGAGCGTCTGGCCGCTGGCAATGTTGGCATTGTGTTACTAGCCAACACGGCCGCTACCGGTGCGATGTTGTTCGCGCTGATCACGATCTTCGGCCCGATCAGCGGAGCGCACTTGAATCCGGCGGTAAGTGCGGTGGCAGCCCTTCAGCGCAGTATGAGCTGGACGCTGTGCGCGGGCTATATCGCGGCGCAGCTTGCGGGCGCGATGGTTGGTGTTTTCGCGGCGCACGCGATGTTCGAACTGCCGATAGCGCAGGTATCGCTCAGGGCGCGTTCCGGCACTGCGCAATTGTTCAGCGAATTCATCGCGACATTCGGTTTGATCACTACGATAGCTCTGACAACTCGCTATGCGCCTGCGCGTGTCGCGGCGGTGGTTGCGAGCTACATCATGGCCGCCTACTGGTTTACCGCCTCGACATCGTTTGCCAATCCGGCTGTGACGATTGCCAGATCGGTCAGCGATACTTTTGCCGGTATCCGACCTCTTGATGCGCCAGCCTTCATACTCGCGCAGTTTTGCGGAGCGGTTGCAGCGATGCTTGTGACTTCCTGGTTAGTGCGCGCGCGGCCTCACTAGGCAAAGGGCAGCCTTGACTATGCGATGAGCGATGCCCGATGGTTGGTGCTGCTCTGTGTGAGCCGCGTCGGCTTCTCGCTGATTTTTACCGTCTACTCCGCGTTGTTGCCGGTGCTGATGGGCGCATGGCAAATGAGTGCGGCCGATGCCGGATTGGTGCAAAGCGGATGGCACGTCGGATATCTGGTGTCGCTGTTCGCTGCCGGATTGCTGACGGACCGAATCGGCGCCCGCAAGACTTTTCTGCTCATGAGTGTCGCCGCGTGCGTGAGTGCGGCGCTCTTCGCTCTGTTTTCGAATGGGTTCTGGTCGGCTCTGGCGCTCTATTCTCTTGCGGGTGCGGCGTCTGGCGGCTCGTACACGCCTGTGCTCGCGCTGATTGCGCAACGTTACGGTCCGGCGCAACGTGGCAGCGCGATGGGTTGGTATCTCGCGGCGGGTTCGTTTGGCTATGCGGTCTCACTGATCGCCTGCGCCGCGCTGGCTCCGTGGGCGGGATGGCGCGCGGCGCTGGCACTTTCAGCAATCGCCACGATCGCCGGCATGGCGCTCGGAGCGATCGCGCTGCGCGGCACTCGCGACACACCTCCGCACGCCTCCGCCCTGCTGCCATGGCTTGATTCGGCGCGACAGCTCTGGCAAAACAAACCCGCGCAGCTGGCGATCTGGTCGTATTCGTTTCACGCCTGGGAACTGCTCGGCATGTGGGCGTGGCTGCCGGCTTTTCTGGTCGCTGCGGCTGCCTATGGAGGTGATGCGTCAGCCGCTCCGCTCGCGATCGGCGTCGGTATCGCAGGGCTGACGCATCTGGCGTCAGTCATCGGCAGCATTGCGGGCGGCACGTTGTCGGACCGCATCGGTCGTACGCGTGTCATCTTGATCATGAGCTGCGCGAGCCTTGCATGCTCGTTTTCATTTGGCTGGATGCTCGGCGCTGCACTCTGGCTGATCACCTTAGTCGCGATCGTCTACAACCTGACCGCAATCGGCGATTCGTCGGTGTTTTCTACGGTGCTTAGCGAAACCGTGCCACCGAGTCAGATCGGATTTGCGTTTTCAATACGGTCCGTCGTCGGCTTTGGAATGGGCGCCATCAGTCCGTGGGTTTTCGGCCTCGTACTGGATTGGGCCAGTGTCGGTACGGGCGCGCCAGACCGTCACGCCTGGGGGCTGGCTTGGTGTTCGATTGGAATCGGCGCATTGCTCGGCCCGCTGTTGACGTGGCGCTTGCACAAAAGTTTCGCCACAGCTCAGCGTGGAAGCGCAAACTGATACACGGCGTCATGGACCGGCGCGCGATTGAGCCGCCGAAGCTCAGGAATCGCTTTCGCCGGAGGCCCGGCGCATTTAGGTCAACAGCTGTGAATTAGAACGGCTCGGTTCTGGACAAGGCACAATCTCGAAACTACAATCAGTGAACGACGCGATCGAACTTGAACTTACCGTTCTTAAAGTCGACCGGAATCACGTCGTTCGGACCAAAACGTCCTTCGAGCACCAGCTTCGCCACCGGATTTTCGATCTCCTGCTGAATCGCGCGCTTTAACGGCCGCGCGCCATAGAGAGGATCGAACCCCGCTTTGCCGATCTCCGCCAATGCGGCGTCGCTGACAACAAGCTTCATTCCCTGCGCTGCCAACCGCTGCTCGAGCCGGTTCAACTGAATGCGCGCAATCGCCTGAATCTGTTTCGGATCAAGCGCGTCAAACACGACGATCTCGTCGATCCGATTGACGAATTCGGGACGGAAATGCTTGCGCACTTCGGCCATCACCGCCTGCTTGATTATCGCTGGACGACTGTCCCGCCATTCGTTGAATATCGTGTGATCCCAGATTCGATGTCATCACGATCACCGTGTTCTTGAAGTCGACGGTGCGCCCCTGGCCGTCGGTCATGCGGCCATCGTCCAGCACTTGCAGCAGCACGTTGAAAACGTCGGGGTGCGCTTTTTCGACTTCGTCGAACAGAATCACTGCGTACGGCTTGCGCCGCACCGCCTCGGTCAGCGCACCGCCTTCGTCATAGCCAACATACCCCGGCGGCGCGCCGATCATCCGCGCAACCGAATGCTTTTCCATGTACTCGCTCATATCGATGCGAATCAGCGCGTCTTCAGTATCGAACAGAAACTCGGCGAGCGCTTTCGTCAGCTCGGTCTTGCCGACTCCGGTCGGGCCGAGAAACAAAAATGAACCGTACGGGCGATTCGGATCGGCCAGACCTGCACGGGAGCGACGAATCGCATCCGACACCAATCGCACGGCTTCGTCCTGCCCGACTACACGCCGATGCAGAAACGCTTCCATGCCGAGCAGTTTCTCGCGTTCGCCCTGCATCATCTTGGCCACCGGAATTCCGGTCGCGCGCGACACGACTTCGGCGATTTCTTCGGCGCCGACCTGCGTGCGCAACAGCTTCGGTTTGTCAGCCGGCGCCTCTGCGCTCTCTGCCTGCTTCAATTGCGCTTCGAGCTGCGGCAATTTTCCATACTGAATCTCGGCCAGCTTGTCGTACTGGCCCTTGCGCTGCAGCTCCGCAATCTGCGAGCGCAGCTTGTCGATTTCTTCCTTGATGTGCTGCACACCCTGCACGGCGGACTTCTCGCCGCGCAGAACTTCGTCGAGATCGGCATATTCCTTTTCCAACCGCGCGATTTCCTCTTTCAGCAGCTGAGCGCGCCGCGCGGACGCTTCGTCCTTTTCCTTCTTCACCGCCTCGAGCTCGATCTTCAGCTGGATCAGGCGGCGATCGAGAACGTCCATCACCTCCGGCTTCGAATCGATTTCCATCTTGATGCGCGCCGCCGCTTCGTCGATCAGGTCGATCGCCTTGTCGGGCAGGAATCGATCGGTGATGTAACGATGCGAAAGCTCGGCGGCAGCGATGATCGCCGGATCGGTGATCTCGACGCCGTGATGCAGCTCGTAACGCTCCTGCAGGCCGCGCAGGATCGCGATGGTCGCTTCGACGCTCGGCTCGTCGACCAGCACTTTCTGAAAGCGCCGCTCGAGCGCCGCGTCTTTCTCGATGTACTTCCGATACTCGTTCAGCGTGGTGGCGCCGATGCAATGCAGCTCGCCGCGCGCCAAGGCCGGCTTCAGCATGTTGCCGGCGTCGATTGCGCCTTCGGCTCGGCCGGCGCCGACGATCGTATGCATTTCGTCGATGAACAAAATGATGCGGCCCGCTTCGGCGGCCACTTCCTTCAGCACCGCCTTCAGCCGCTCTTCAAACTCCCCGCGATACTTTGCGCCGGCCAGCAAGCCCGCCATGTCGAGTACCAGCACGCGCTTGCCCTTCAGGGTCTCGGGCACTTCTTCGTTAACGATGCGCTGCGCGAGTCCTTCGACGATCGCAGTCTTGCCGACGCCCGGCTCGCCAATCAACACTGGGTTGTTCTTCGTACGCCGTTGCAGAATCTGAATCGTGCGGCGGATCTCGTCGTCGCGCCCTATCACTGGATCGAGCTTGCCTTGCTGCGCGCGCTCGGTCAGATCGATCGTGTACTTGTTCAACGCCTCACGCTGGCCCTCCGCCTCGGCGCTATCGACTTGATGGCCTCCGCGCACGGCATCGATCGCCGCTTCCAGCGCCTTCTTCGACAATCCGTGCTCGCGCGCGAGTCGACCAAGTTCGCTCTTATCGTCCGCTACCGCGAGCAGGAACATCTCGCTTGCAATGAAGCTGTCACCGCGCCGCTGCGCCTCTTTATCTGTGGCGTTCAGCAGCGCATTCAATTCGCGCCCTATTTGCACCTGGCCGTCACCGCCCTGCACTTGCGGCAGGCGTTTGACGAGGCCGTCAAGCGCCTGCGTCAGCGCGGCGACATTAACGCCGGCCCGTTGCAGCAACGACCGGGCGCCGGCGTCACTTTGCCGCAGCATCGCCAGCAGCACGTGAGCCGGATCGATGTACTGGTTGTCGTGACCGACCGCGATCGATTGCGCGTCGGCCAGCGCTTCCTGGAATTTGGTGGTGAGCTTGTCGAGGCGCATGTTGGATTGTTATTGGCTGGCTCCGGGCATATTTTGGGCCCACACCCGGCGAATCAAGGCAGAGCGGGCGCAATCAGCCCTTTGCTAGCATCGCCAACCCGCCCGCTTCCACTGTGCAACGTCATCTTTCGGCTGCGGTTCTAGCCATGATCCTCGCCTGGCCGCTCGTTGCATCGGGGCAAGCCACGCAACCAATCGTCACTTCGGGTACCTCGCTGCCGTCGCCTCTTGGCGCCTTGGTCGATGAGGCGCTGGCGCGCTTCACGATCGGACCCGAAGCAGACGAGGCCGACGAGGAGCGCGAGCTACGCCGCGCCGAGCGCGCAGTACTTGAACTACTCGCTACCGAGGGCTACTTCGAGCCGACACTGCGCTTCGAGCCGGACGGCAACGCGCGTTACCGCTTGATCATCGAGCTCGGCCGCAGGACAACCGTCAGTGCGCTTAATCTTCAATTCACTGGCGCGCTCAATGAACCTCACTTCAAGGAGCGCGCCGCGGCGCTGCGCGCCGAGTGGTCCCTTCCGATCGGCGCACCGTTTCGTTCACCGCAATGGGAAACGGCCAAGACGCAATTGCTCGCCGCTGTGCAAGCGCGCGATTTCGCCGGTGCCAAACTGGTGGATTCAGCCGCCAAGGTCAATGCGGACGATGCGACCGCCGCGCTGACCGTCGAGATCGATAGCGGTCCTGCGTATACCGTCGGCGAGCTGCAGATCACCGGCTTGGAGCGCTACGACGCCAACGCTTGTTCAGCGCTATAACCCGTTCAAAGTAGGTGACCGGTTCGATCGCGCGAAGATGATCGAATTTCAGCAAGCGCTCGAAGAAACTCCGTACTTCTCTTCGGTGCTCGTTTCGCTGCAACTAGACCCGGCACACCCTGACAATGCGCCGCTGCGCCTGGTGTTGCGCGAATCTCGCACCAAGCGGTTCAGCGTCGGCGTCGGTGTGTCCTCGGATACCGGCGCACATCTGGAAATCGCCTACCGGCAGTCGCTGACGTTCGGGCGACCGTATGCGCTGCAGACAGGAGCGCGCATCGACAACACCGGCGGCTTCGCATACGTCGATCTGCTGCTACCGCCGAAGCCCAATGGTGCGCGCGACAGCATCGGTGCGCTGGTCGAAGACTCGGATATCGAGGATTTGCGGCGTCAAGCGCTGGAGCGTCGGCGCCGCTCGCTCTCGTTTGCGCGGCACACGCGCCGCACGCCACATCGAAACCAAGCTCGGCGTTAACTTCCAGCACGAGGAGCGCAAGACACCGCTCGACCCGGTGATCGAGCTCGATACGCTGTCGACGACGTATACGTGGATCCGACGCTATGTCGACGAGATCATCAATCCGCGCAGCGGCAACGTGATCGAACTCGAAGGCACGGTTGGCGCCAGCGGAACTCAATTGGACAAGGCATTCGTGAGCGGCTACGGGCGCATCGTGCAGTATTTCCCGATCGGGCAGCGCGATGTGTTGATCGTGCGGGGCGAGCTGGGCGCGGTCGGAGCCGACACGGCCAACGTCGTGCCAAATCGTTTTCTGTTTCGCACCGGCGGTTCGACCACGGTACGCGGCTACGACTACGAAAGCCTCGGTGTCAGCCAGGGTGGAGCGATCGTCGGCGGTCGTGCGCTGACAATAGCCTCGGTCGAGTACGTACACTGGCTGCAGCGCTGGGGCGGTAACTGGGGCATCGCCGGATTCGTCGATGTGGGTGATGCGGCCGACACGTTCAGGGACCTCAAGCCTGCCGTCGGTGTTGGAGTCGGGGCGCGTTGGCGCACGGTGGCCGGTCCGCTGGCTGTCGATGTTGCGTACGGCGAGCGCGAAAAGCAGTTTCGAGTGCAGTTTTCGGTAGCTATAGCGTTCTAAGCGGAATGAGCGAATCGCCGAGTGCTTCGTCTCGCCGACGTCCGCGTTGGGTCACCGCGCTCGTCGGGGTTTTTGCCGGAGCGTTGCTGATACTCGTCGCGGGGTCGGCCGCGATATGGTGGATGTACACGACGAGCAGCGGATTACGCTTTGTCGTGCTGCTGAATTCGAGGCTGAATACATCGCTCAGCGTGCACGATGTTTCCGGTTCGCTGCGTGATGGATTCACGGCCGGCAGCCTGTCGGTGACCGGGCCTACCTGGTCGCTGAGCGCCGCCGATGTCGCAGTCGAGCCGAACGAGCTGCGATGGCGGCAGCGCGTGTTCGATTTCGAGCGGGTCACCGCTCGCTCGGTAGCCATAGACTGGATTCCAAGCAGCGAGCCGGCGGCGCCGCCGGTGTCGCTTGCATCGCCGATCGATCTGCGAGTGCGCAATCTCAATGTTGGCGAGTTGCGATTTGGCGCGCGCGGCGATACGCCGAGCGTGGTCGGCAACATCGCGGCCGACGTCCACCTGAACGCCGACGAGATCCTCGTCGAGCGCGGCGCGTTTCAGCACGGTCCGAGCCGCGTCACACTAAGCGGCCGCATCGATGCGCGTACTCCGTTCGCCCTGCGGGCCCAGGCGCAAGTGGCGTCCACGTTGCGCGAGCATGGTGTGACAGTGCAATTGAGCGCGAGCGCCACGTTGCTCGACGCGTTCGTCGAAATCAATGCCGATAGCGCCGATGCACGCGGGCAGGCCACTGTGCGCTTGACCCCGTTTGCTCCGGTCCCTCTGGCGCAGCTGAGCGCGGACGTCGCGCACTTCAACCCGGCAGCATGGTTCGACGGCGCGCCGACGATGCGGCTGCGTGGCAGCGCCGACCTGAAGCCGGTTGCGGCCGCGGCCGGGCTCAGTCTCGACGGCCCGTTTTCGATCGAAAACCTGGACGCCCCGGGCTCAGTCTCGATGGCCCGTTTTCGATCGAAAACCTGGACGCTGGACCGATTGATAGGCAGCGAGTGCCGGTGCGATCAGCGCGCGGCTCGGTGACATGGTCCGCCGATACGTTAACGCTGGCACTACAGCGCGTCGAGGGCATTCGCGGCGCCGCCAGTGGAGGTCTGACTTGGTCGGGGGCCAGTGGCCTGAATGCGAAGCTGGCGCTTACCGGTATTGATGTATCGACGATTCATTCAACCGCTACGCCAACTCGTATCGATGGCACGCTCAACTACTCACTGGTCGATCAGACGCAACGCTTTGTGGGAACACTGCGCTCCGACGGCGCGGTAACCGTCGCCAAAGACAGGAGCATCGAGTTGGCGGCAGATTTCAATTTGCTGCTGCGCGATCAGGTGCTCACTATCGAAACCGCACGCTTGCGACTCGCCGACGGCCGTGCCGAGCTGGCAGGCCGGGCCGAACTGCACGGCAGTTACGCCGCGCGTATTAAAGGCACGTTCGACAGTCTCGACCTGGCGCGTCTGTTCAAGGGATTCGATACACGCCTGAACGGCAGCGTCGAGCTCGATGCGCGGTTCCGGCCGACGATCGCTGGCCGCGCCGAGATCGCGCTCTCGGATAGCCGACTGATGGGCCGCGCGCTCGACGGCCGAGCAACGGTCGCACTGGCGGATCAGCGAATCGACGTTGACGTCAACGTCGCATCGCGCTCGGCCCGATTGACCGCGCGCGGAGGTCTCGGTTCAGGACGCGAGCTGACCTTCGAGCTGGTCGCTCCGCAGCTGGCCGAGATCGTGCCGCGAACGTCAGGCAGTGTGACCGCGCGCGGCACGGCGAGCGGCGAATTTTCGGCGCCGCAGTTGCGCGTCGATGCCACCGCGAACGACCTGAAGTTAGCCAACGGCCAGACGATCGACAGCGTGACTGCGTCGATTGCCGGCGGCACCGCCGCGACCGCACCGCTCGCCATCCTGGTGAAGATCACCGGTCATCGTGCGCCCGATCCCGACGCCTCGCTGGCCAACGCAACCTTGGTCGCTCGCGGTGTCACATCGGATCACACGCTGGAGTTAAACGCGACGACGCTGTCGCAGCAGCCATTGCGCGTCATTGCCAACGGAGGTTGGCGCGCAGGCTCAGCGCAGGACTACGCGTGGCGCGGATCGCTGATCGCCGCTGAGAGCGGCAAACCACTCGAGCTGCGGCTCTCGGAACCGGCGTCACTAACGATCGCAGCCGGGATCGGTGAGCTTCGGTCCGGCGCGCTTCGAAGCACGTGGTACCCAATTTTCGGCAGTCGAAGTTCAACAGCGCGATGGAAGGTGGCGCACGTCGGGAAACTTCGACGGGCTTAAGCCGCAGGAGCTCTACGCGCGTGACAAGCGCTGCGCGCCGAGTGGTCCGAACGGGCACCGCCACCCGGCCGCCGCTGACGTTACGTGGCCGTTGGGAATTCGAACTCGCCGCCACGCTGACCGGAGTGGTCATCGTCGAGCGCACCGGGGGTGATATCTACGGCGGGATCGACGCGTTGAACCCGATCGGCATCAGCGATCTCGGCCTCGCGTTGAGCGTGCTGAACGATCGCGTCACCGGTACCGCGTATGTGCGCGGCAAAGCGCTGGGCCGGCTCGACGCCGTGATCGATGCCTACGTCGACACCAGCGGCGGAGTGCAGATCGCGCGCAATCGTCCGTTTCGAATCGATATCGATGCTGTGTTGCCCGATCTCAGCTGGATGGGTCCGCTGATCGGTGACAGTGTGCAGGTCGAAGGCTCGGGCAGTATCAAGACCGCGATCTCCGGCACGCCGGCGGATCCCACCGCGGCCGGTCAAATCCGCGCCAGCGGGCTGCGCGTTGCCTACGTTGAACAGGGCCTTCGCTTGGAGAATGGCACGCTCGACGCCAATCTCGAAGACGGCGTATTGGTGGTCAATGAACTCGTGTTTACCGGTGCGCCTCGAATCGCCCCAGATGACAAGCGTGCCGCGGAGGCCGTCAGCTTCGAAACGCCGGGACGTTTGCGGACAGTCGCCCGCATCGCGTTGCGCACACTGACGGGCAGCGTCGGTATTCAAGCGGAGCGATTGCCGGTATTGCAGCGGCGCGATCGCTGGATGGTTGTCAGCGGCGAGGGCGGAATCACGCTGGCACCCCGGCGCGCCGATTTGTACGCCAAGTTACAGGTCGATGGCGCGTTTATCGATTTCTCGCGCCTGCACGGCGCGCGCTCGTTGCCGAGCGATGTGGTCGTCGTGCGCGCAGAGCAGGAGCCCAAGGCCGACGCGACGGAGGTCGACATTACGCTCGATATTCACGGCAATCTCGGCCGGCGCTTTTACATTCGCGGTGCGGGATTGGAGGCACGGCTGGCCGGCGAGCTCGACATCTCAGGAAAGCCAGGGCTGCTGCTGGCCGAAGGCAACGTACGCACTGTCGGTGGTACCTACCAAGGGTACGGACAGCGGTTGCAGATCGAGCGCGGGATTCTGACGTTTCAGGGCCCGATAGAAAATCCATCGCTTAACGTTTTGGCCACGCGGACCGGCTTGCCGGTCGAGGTCGGTGTTTCGGTTGGCGGTACCGCGGCGCGACCGATCGTACGGCTCTATTCGGACCCGTCGATGTCGGATCCTGAAAAGCTCAATTGGCTGGTGCTCGGCAGGCCACCGGGTGGATCAGGCGACGGCGGAGACTCGCGCGCGCTTCTGTCGGCTGCGGCAGGCGCGCTGCTTGCGGGCCAGGGAGACAGCGCGACTGGACTGGTGCGCTCGTTCGGCATCGATGAAATCAGTCTGCGTCCGGGCCAGGATAGCTCTTCGATCTTGCCGCGCGAGGTGGTCGCCGGCACCTTGCGCAGCGCGACCGGCACCAACGCAATGGGCGACTTCGTCGCGGTCGGCAAGAGACTGAATGACGATTTGTATCTGACGTTCGAACAGGCGATCTCGGGCACAGCCACGTACGTCGCTCTGAATTATCAGATCAGTCGGCGTTTGTCGTTGATCTGGCGCGCCGGTACGACAACTGCGCTCGATCTGGTCTATTCGATCGCGTTCGACTGAGGCGCATGCGATGAAGGTGCGCACTGCATTCTTTTTGATTGATGGCCGACGATGCAAGCTGACAGACGGCGGTCGATCGCTGCTCTCTCTTATACTGGACCGATGGCCGTCATCGTGCGTCGTGTCTTGCGCAAGTCCACGCAACGTTGGCTGCTGAGCGCTGTCGCGATTGCACTGGTCGGCGCGCAGTCGCTCGGTCTGAATCACCGCATCGAGCACGGCACAGCGACAGGGTGGAGCAGCTCCGCTGCGATCGAACCGGTCAACCACCCGCAGCACGCGGCCGCGAAAGCGAAGCCGGCTGAGCCAGAATCGGGCAAACATGACTGTGCTGCGATTGATGCTCTCGCGCTCGGCGATGGCCTTCCACTCGTCGCACTTCAGGCTCCGATTACGCCGCAAGCGGCGGAACGGGTCGATCATCGCAATTCACACAGCGCTCAGCCATTGCGGCTGCAGCCATTTCAGGCGCGCGCTCCTCCCGCTTTCTTCTCCTGATTGATTCGTTGCCTTCGGCCTGTCGCTTTCCGGCGACGGGCCGGCGGCGCTATTCACATCGACGACACCGAGCGTCAAGCCGCTGGCTTTGCCGGTCGGCACAGGAGAAGACCATGGAATTCACACGCGCGCCGCTCGCGTTGCTGCTTGCGGCATCCGTTTCGCCTACGGCTTTGGCGCAATCGTCCGCTGCCAGAGAGACCCCACCCCGACTCAAACGCTGGCACCGGTATTCGTGACCGGCTCACCGCTTGGCTCAAACCTTTTCGAACTCGTCGATCCGGTCAACGTGCTGGCGGGTCGCGACCTGCGGCTGAAGCAGCAGCCGACGATCGGTGCCACGCTCGAGCAGGAAGTCGGCGTGACCTCCACCAATTTCGGTCCGAACGCGAGCCGACCGGTCATTCGCGGCCTGGGCGGCTTCGACATCCGCATGCTGAACAACGGCATCGGGCTGCTCGATGCCTCGTCAGCGAGTCCGGACCATGCGGTGGCACTGTCGCCCTTCGCGGTCGACCGCATCGAGGTCGTGCGCGGCCCCGCCACCGTGATGTACGGCGGCAGCGCGATCGGCGGCGTGGTCAACACGATCGACAGCCGCATCGCGCTGCGCCCGCTGTCCGCGCCGGTCGGCGGTGCCGCGAGCTACCGGTACGACTCGCAGAACGACCTCAACGCCGGCGGTGCGCGCATCGACGGCGGCAACGAGCGCTTCGCCCTGCATGCCGATGCGTATGCAACCCGTAACAACGATCTAAAGATTCCGGGCAGCGCGTGGACGTCCGACGTCCAGGCGATCCGCGGCGAGCCGGGCCCGCAGGGGACGCTGCCCAACAGCCAGGGCGATTCGCAGACGTACGGATTGGGCGGGACCGCGTTCTTCGATCGCGGCTACGCCGGAATCTCGTACAGCCAGTTCAAGACCAACTACGGCAACGTCGCCGAACCCGATGTGACGATCGATCTAAAGCAGCATGCATGGAATTTCGCCGGCGAGCTGCGCGACACCGTACCCGGCTTCAGCGCGCTGCGGCTGAAGTACGGCTACAACGACTACACGCACACCGAGTTCGAAGGATCCGAAGCGGGGACGGTGTTCGACTCGACGGGATGGAACCTTCGCCTCGAAGGGCTGCACAGCAAGCTCGGCCCGTTCGACGGCGCGATCGGGCTCGAAATGGCAAAGGTCGACTTTTCCGCGCTGGGCGACGAGGCGTTCGTGCCATCGACCACGACCAAGAACATCGCCGGCTTCATCTACGAGGAGTTGCGGCACGAGGCCTGGAAGTTCTCGATGGGCGCACGGATCGAAAGCGCGAAGATCGACGCGCAGGAATTCACTGCCGCCGGACTGCCGGCGGATTCGGTGAGCTTCACCCCGTGGAGCGCCGCGCTCGGAACCTTCTACACCATCAACAAGGAGTGGGGCGTCGGCGCCAATGTGCAGTACACGCAGCGCGCGCCGTCGTCGCAGGAACTGTTTGCCAACGGCCCGCACATCGCAACCGATCAGTTCGAGGTCGGCGACCGCGCGCTCGGCAAAGCCAAGTCGACGTCGATCGACCTGACGCTCAAACAGCAAGGCGAATTTCTCACCAGCTCGGTCGGCGCGTTCTATACGAACTTCTCGAATTTCATCGGGCTGTTTCCGACAGGCATCTTCCGCAACCCGGAGGATCGCAGCATCGCCCCGGGGCCCGAGCCGTTCATCGACCCTGATACCGGCGAGGAAGTCACGCCGATGCAGCAGTTCAACTACGGTCAGGTTCGCGCGCGCTTCTATGGTTTCGAGGCACAGATCGGCTTCCCGATCTGGAAGCAGGACATGAATCAGGTGTCGATGAAGCTGCAGGCGGACTATGTCAGGGCGACCGATCGCGACAATGGTCAGCCTCTGCCGTTCATACCCCCACTGCGCGTGGGTGCCTCGTTTACGTATCAGCGTGAAGCACTGACGGCCACGCTCGGCGCGCTGGTGGCGTCCAGCCAGAATCGCGTGCCGCAGTTCCAGACATCGACACCCGGTTACACGAACCTCTATCGTGAACGCGTCGTACCGCCTCGGTTTCGGCAACAACGCCGAGCTCGAAGTGTTCGTGCAGGGCACGAATCTGCTCGACGACACGATTCGCTACAGCACGTCGAGCCTGAAGGACATTGCGCCGGCCGGGGGACGCGCGGTCATGGCGGGTGTGCGAGGCGCCTTTTGATGCGTTTTCTTTTGCGTCAAGCCGGCGACCGCACTACTTCCAGCGTGCACGCGCAGTTTCATCGCTGTCACGCGCGTCGACCCAGCGCGTGCCCTCGGCAGTCACTTCCTTCTTCCAGAACGGCGCGTCGGTTTTCAAGTAATCCATCACGAACTGACACGCAGCAAACGCGTCGCCGCGGTGCGAGCTGGTCGTGACCACCAGAACGATCTGATCGGTGGGCGCGAGCGTGCCGATGCGATGAATGATCAGCACATCGAGCAGATTCCAGCGCGCCTTTGCCTGCTCAGCTATCGATGTCAGCGCCTTGTCGGTCATGCCGGGATAGTGCTCGAGCGTGATCGACCCCACCGCTGCACCTTCATTCAAATCGCGCACGATGCCTATGAAGCTGGCGACTGCGCCGATTTTCGGATTGTTCGCACGTAGCCGGGCGATCTCGGCGCCGGCATCGAAATCCTCCTGTTGCACGCGCACCGGCATTTAACCTCCAGTTACCGGAGGAAAGAACGCAACTTCGGCGCCGTCATGCAGCGCGTGCCGGTCATCGACCATCGTCTGATCAACGGCAGCACGTACGCGCCGTGTCTCGGCGAACGCTCCGGACCAAGGTTCACCGCGTTGCGCCAGCCAGTCTCGCAGCTGCGCAACGCTCGCAACGTTACTTGGAGCATCGAACGACTCTTCGGCGCGGCCGACGCGCTCGCGTAACGCGGCAAAGTACAGCACACGCAACTTCATGACTGCAGCTCAGCTAGGGGCAGAAAGCGCACGATATCCCCGGTATGAATCAAGTGCTCAGACGGATTGTCGATCAAGCCGTCGGCCCACGTAACCGACGTCAGCACCGAAGAGTTTTGATTCGGAAAAATATCGAGTCCGCCGTTGTCGTTGAGTCTCGCCCGCATGAACTCGCGACGCCGGCTCGATTGCCGCCAATCGAAGTCCGCCCGCAGCGCAAGCGTCCGCAAAGGCTCGCTTCTTCCTTGCCGCCGCAAGATGAACGGCCGTGCAAACAGCACGAAGGTAACGAAGCTCGAAACCGGATTGCCCGGCAATCCAATAAACGGCACGCCCCGCACGTGGCCGAAAGCCAGCGGCTTGCCGGGCTTCATTGCGATCTGCCACAGATCGAGCGTGCCTTCGGCCTGAACCGCGGGCTTGACGTGATCTTCTTCGCCGACCGACACGCCGCCGGAAGACACGATCAAATCGGCGCGCGACGCTGCGCTCGTCAGAGCATCGCGAGTGGTCTGCAAGTCATCCGGCACGATGCCGAGATCGTTCACTTCGCATCCCAGCGACTCGAGCAGGCCGCGCAGCATGAAGCGGTTCGAGTTGTAGATGCGTCCGGGCGGTAGCGGCTCACCCGGCATCACCAGCTCGTCGCCGGTAAAGAACGTTGCAACGCGCAGCCGGCGGTACACGGTGAGTCGCGCTGTGCCGACCGACGCAGCGAGCGCGCAGTGTTGCGGCTTCAATCGAACACCGGTCTTCAATACGACGTCACCGCGCGCGATGTCGATGCCGGCTTTACGGATCGCCTCGCCGCGCGGCGGTTGTTCGTTCAACGTCACCTTGTCGCCGACGGCATCGCACTTCTCCTGCATGATGACCGCGTCGGCTCCCGCCGGAATCGGGGCACCGGTAAAAATGCGCGCCGCGGTTCCTGGCTCGAGTGCGACGCCCACTTGGCCAGCGGCAATGCGCTGGCTGATGCGCAGCGTGGTCGGAACGCCGGGTACGTCGACGGTCCGCACCGCATAGCCGTCCATTTGCGAGTTGTCGAGCGGTGGCACGTCGATCGACGAAACGACGTCGGTCGCCAGCACACGCCCTGCGGCCAGCATCGTGTCGACCGATTCGACGTCGGTCACCGGCTGCGCTGCGGAAAGCAGCCTCTCGAGCGCTTGTTCGACAGAAAGCAATGGATCAGACGCGAGGCGCCGGTAGTTGCAGAAGTTGCGCGATGAACGCAGCGATTTTATCGGGGTCGTTGAGGTCGAGCACCGGCAGGTCCGTTTGCACGAAATGGTCCGTCGCGAGCGCAACCACATTCGAATCGTGCGGAAAAATCGGCGGATCGACGTTGGCCGTCCTTCGGACTTCGATGCGCGGAATATTTCCTTCGCTCTTGAATCCTTCGACGATCACCAGATCGCACGCCGCCAGCTCGCTGAGCAACTCGTCGAGCGTCGCCGCGCGCTTCGGCGTTTCGCTCAACAACGCCCAGCGCGACGCGGTTGCGATCAGTACCTGCTGCGCACCGGCGTCGCGATAACGAAACGAGTCCTTGCCGGGGCGATCCATGTCGAATCCGTGATGCGCGTTCTTTACCGCTGAAACGGAAAGACCTCGCGTGCGAAAGATCGGAATCAGCTTCTCGATCAATGTCGTCTTGCCGCTGTTCGAATAGCCGATGAAACCGATCGCTTTCACGAGACGTGGCACGCAATAAACGACTTGACTGCCTCGGCGTCGGCCGGCAGCCTTTCGAATCGCTGCGGCCGCGTTTCGAGCCCGGCGTACGCCGCAGGCCGTTCGGGCTCACGGCCGAGCGCTTCAACGATCGTTTCAGGAAATTTCGCCGGCAGGGCAGTTTCAAGGCAGATCATCGGCACGTCGCGGTCGATATGCGCGAGCGCGACTTTGATTCCGTCAGCAGTATGCGGATCGACGATGACGCCGTATCGCTCGAACGTCGTGCGGATCGTGCGGATCCGGTCGCTGTGCGTGCTGCGGCCCGATATCAGCCCGCTCGCGCCGATGAGCGGCCAAATCGGAGTGCCACCCACATGAAACTCGCCGCGCGTATCCACTTCCCACCAGAGTTCCCGTAGCAATTCGGTGTCACGGTCGATCAAGTCGAAAATAAAGCGTTCGAAATTCGATGCCTTCGAGATGTCCATCGACGGACTGCTTGTCGCGTGAGTCTCCGTACTGCTGCGCACGCGGTAACGCCCGGTACGAAAGAATTCGTCGAGCACGTCGTTTTCATTGGTGGCCAGTACCAGGCGTTCGATCGGCAATCCCATTTGCTTCGCGACCCAGCCGGACAGGATGTTGCCAAAGTTGCCCGACGGCACTGCAAACGAAACTTTCTGTTCGCTCGACTGCGTCGCTGCCAGATACCCCTTGAAGTAGTAGACGACCTGCGCCACCACCCTGCCCCAATTGATCGAGTTGACACTGCCGACGCTGAAGCGCTGCTTGAATTCGAGATCGCCGGCAACGCTTTTGACGATGTCCTGGCAATCGTCGAACACGCCGTCGAGCGCAACGTTGAAAATATTCGGATCGGCAAGCGAATACATCTGCGCGCGTTGAAAGGCGCTCATTCGCCCGTTGGGCGATAACATGAAGACATTGATGCGGTCACGGCCGCGCATTGCATATTCCGCGGCCGATCCGGTGTCACCCGACGTGGCTCCAAGCACGTTCAAGCGCTCGCCACGCTGTTCGAGAACGCGCTGGAACAACGCGCCCAGCAGCTGCATCGCGAGGTCCTTGAACGCCAGCGTAGGGCCATTGGAAAGTTCAAGCAGTCCGAGCCCAGGCCCTAGCCAGCGCAGCGGCGTGATGTCGCCCGCACGGCTATCGGCGCGTGCGTTGGCGAAATTCCCGGCCGTGTATGTCGCACCGGTTAGTGCGGAAAGCTCGTCCGGCGCGATGTCGTCGGCGAACTTACCGATCACCGCGCTCGCCAAGTCCGCGTACGAAAGTGAACGCCAGGCGTCCAGCTCGGCAGCGCCTATGCGCGGATACGACGCCGGCACATACAGACCGCCATCGGCTGCCAGCCCAGACAGCAGAATCTCGCTGAATGATTGCTCGGGCGCGCGGCCGCGCGTTGAAACGTAACGCATAGCGCGCGGATTAAAGCAACTCTTCCTGCCGTACGCGAATCACCGGCGCGAGCACGGTCGGCAGTGCTTCGATGCGCGCGATCGCCGCGTTCACATCTCGCTCCAGAGCGTCGTGAGTCAGCATGATGATGTCGGTCTGATTCTCGCCCTCGGATGGCTCGCGCTGAAATAACGCATCGATCGAGATGCGCCCATCGGCGAGGTTGCGGGTGATGTCGGCGAGCACGCCGGGCTGGTCGGCCACACGCATGCGAAAGTAGTACGAAGTGACCGTGTCGTCGACGCTGAGCCACGGCAGCGCAGCGACACCTTCCGGCTGAAAGGCCAGATGCGGCACGTGGTTTTCCGGATCTGCAGTGTGCAGGCGGGTGACATCGACCAAATCTGCGATGACGGCCGACGCGGTCGGTTCGGAGCCCGCACCCTGGCCGTAGTAAAGCGTGGTGCCAACCGCGTCCCCCTTGATCAGAATCGCGTTCATCGCGCCTTCGACGTTCGCGATCAGTCGCTGCAGCGGCACCAGCGTCGGATGAACTCGCAGCTCGATACCCGCCGCGGTGCGCTTCGTGATGCCGAGCAGCTTGATGCGATACCCGAGTTGCTCGGCGTATTTGATGTCTTCCTTGGCCAGATGAGTAATGCCTTCGGTGTACGCCGCATCGATGTTGATTGGCACGCCAAACGCGATCGACGACAGAATCGCCAGCTTGTGTGCCGCGTCGATGCCTTCGACGTCGAACGTCGGATCGGCCTCCGCGTAACCGAGTCGCTGCGCCTCTTCCAGCGCAGCGTCGAATGTGATCCCGCGCGAGCGCATTTCGGACAGGATGAAATTGCTGGTGCCGTTGATGATGCCCGCGATCCATTCGATCCGATTAGCGGTCAATCCTTCGCGCAGCGCCTTGATGATCGGAATGCCGCCCGCCACTGCGGCCTCGAACGCGATCATCACACCGTGGGATCGCGCAGCGTCGAATAACTGGTTGCCGTGCCGCGCGAGCAGCGCCTTGTTGGCCGTGACGACGTGCTTGCCGCGCGTGATCGCTTCCAGCGCGAGCGCATACGCCGGCTCATAACCACCGATCAACTCGACGACGATGTCGATGTCGGGATTGCGAATCACATCGTTGAAATTCGACGATATCGGGACTTTCGACCCAACGATCGCGCGCGCTTTGTCGACGTCGCGCACCGTGATCGCCGCGACTTCGATTCCGCGGCCGGCACGCCGCGCGATCTCGTGCTGATTGCGCTGCAGGACTTCGTAGGTTCCGCGCCCGACGGTGCCGAAGCCAAGTAGCCCGATACGAATCGGTTTCATACGAGCGAAGTCGCCGTACGCGCCAGCGGCCGGCGCCCCTGAACGTCACGCTGCGCGCTCCGGCAGCGGGACCTTTCCGTCCTTGCGCAACATTTCCTTGATACCGCGCACGGCTTGCCGGATCCGATGCTCGTTCTCAATCAGCGCAAAGCGCACATGGTTGTCGCCGTAATCACCGAACCCGATACCTGGCGAGACCGCGACCTTCGCATCGGCCAGCACCTTCTTCGCAAACTCGAGCGAGCCCATTGCCTGGTACGGCGCCGGAATCTCGGCCCAGATGTACATCGACGCCTTGGGAATTTCAACCATCCAGCCCGCTTCATGCAGACCGCGTGCCAAAACATCGCGGCGCCGCTGGTACTCACGGCGAATGCCGTCGACGCACTCCTGCGGCCCTTCCAGCGCGGCGATCGATGCCACCTGAATTGGAGTGAACGTTCCGTAGTCGTGATAACTCTTGATGCGCGACAGCGCGGACACCAGGTCCTTGTTGCCAACCATGAAGCCGATACGCCAGCCGGCCATGTTGTAGCTCTTGCTCATCGTGAAAAATTCGACGGCGACCTCGCGCGCGGCGTGCACCTGCATGATCGACGGTGCGCGATTGTTCGGGTACGCGTCGTCGTAGGTAATGTCGGCGTATGCAAGATCGTGCACGACGTAGATGCCGTACTGCCTCGCAAGCATGATCACGCGCTCGAAGAAATCGAGCTCGACGCACTGCGCGGTTGGATTGCTCGGAAAACCGAGAATCATCATTCTCGGTTTCGGCAAAGATTCGCGGATCGCGCGCTCGAGCTCGGAAAAAAAATCCACCCGGCCGTCCATGCGCACCGAACGAATATCCGCGCCGGCGATGATCGCGCCGTAAATGTGAATCGGGTAACTCGGGTTCGGCACGAGCACCGTGTCGCCGTGATCGAGCGTGGCGAGCATCAGATGCGCGAGGCCCTCCTTCGAGCCGATCGTGACGATCGTCTCGGAGTCCGGATCCAGTTCGACGTCGTACCGCTGCTTGTACCAAGTCGCGATCGCGCGCCGCAGCCGAGGAATCCCTCGCGACACCGAATAGCCGTGCGTATCCTGCCGTTGCACCGCTTCGATCAACTTGTCGACGATGTGACGCGGCGTCGGGCCATCCGGATTGCCCATACTCATGTCGATGATGTCCTCGCCGCGTCGGCGCGCAGCCATCTTCAACTCACCGGTGATGTTGAAGACGTAAGGAGGCAGGCGCTTGACGCGCGAAAACTCGACCATGACTAAAGATGAGTAATTTGACGCGTTTTTACACGTCTGCAGCACCGCGAGGCGTGCCTATAATGTACTCGAACAGTTTGAGGTCTCACACGATTTGAAGCTGCACGCCGACACGCCCACCACGCAAAACACCGTTACTGCGTACGGTCCGGGCTTCGTTGAAATCAACCGGGTGCGACACACAACCCATGTGGTCGTAACCCCCGATCAAGTCGAGCCCTGGCCGGTCACAAGCTTCGAAACGCTCGACATCAGCGACTTCGAGCACTTGCGCGATCTGCGCAGCGAGGTCGTCCTTCTGGGAACCGGCACCCGGCAACGCTTTCCGCATCCACGTCTGACGCGTCCACTGGCGGATGCCCGCATCGGACTCGAGGTGATGGACACGCAGGCCGCCTGCCGCACCTACAACATATTGGCAGCCGAGGGCCGCAGGGTCGCCGCCGCTTTGTTTGTCGAAACTGAGCGTTGAAAACTAAGGCCCCAATCTGATGGCGGTTGCACTCGACAGCAAGGTACCCGATTTCACGGCCGCGGCCAGCGGCGGCGACTTTACGTTGTCGGCGCAACGCGGCAAGACCGTCGTCTTGTACTTTTATCCGAAGGACAACACGCCCGGCTGCACGACCGAAGGCTCGGACTTCGCCAACGCCAATGCAAAGTTCAAGCGAGCAAATGCACTGGTAGCAGGCGTATCGCGCGACAGTCTTAAGTCGCACGAAGGCTTTAAAGCCAAGATGAAATTCCCGTTCGAGCTGATCTCGGACCCGGACGAAAAACTGTGCGAGTTGTTCGGCGTAATGAAGATGAAGAACATGTATGGCCGCCAAGTGCGCGGTGTCGAGCGCAGCACGTTCGTGATCGACGGTTCCGGCAAGCTGCGCAAAGAGTGGCGCGGTGTCAAGGTGCCGAACCATGTCGACCAGGTCCTCGCGTTTGTTCAATCGCTCGCTTGATGTTCGTCCTTCGATAGTTCCCTTGATGAAGCAATCGCACCGCTGATGCCACTTCCAAAAGCACCGACCAAGCCCGCCACCGTCCTGACGTCCATTCCGCCGGAACCTGCGCGGGAGACTTCCAACGCGGAGCGCCCGCATCAGACCGTGGTGCCGCTGACACCAGTCGCGCGCGCACCGCAGGCGCCTCATCCTTCGCCTGGCCGGCCGACTCCGGCGGCGCGGCTCGCGGTGGTCGAATCCAAACCACAACCCGCAAAAGGTCCGGCCAAGAAACCGCGATCGGCCGGTGCGCCGCGGCTGTTTGTGCTGGATACCAACGTGCTGCTGCACGATCCCACCAGCCTTTTCAGGTTCGAGGAGCACGACGTCTTCTTGCCGATGATGACGTTGGAAGAACTCGACTCGCATAAGAAAGGGATGTCGGAAGTCGCGCGCAGTGCACGCCAGGTATCGCGCACGCTCGACTCGCTGGTGGCCGCGACCAAGACACCGATCGAAGAAGGCATTCCGCTGTCGGCGCTGGGCAACAAGGATGCTGCGGGCCGTTTGATCTTTCAAACGCAGGCCGTCGCTGCCACGCTGCCGGCGAGCTTGCCGGCAGGTAACGCCGACAACCAGATCCTCGGCGTTGTTCGCGCGCTAAAGGATTTGCAGACGACGCCGCGTGATGTCGTGCTCGTATCAAAAGACATCAACATGCGCGTCAAGGCGCGCGTGCTCGGTTTGCAGGCCGAGGACTACACCAACGACAAGGTGCTCGAAGACACCGATCTGCTCTACACCGGTGTGCTGCAGCTGCCCGCCAGTTTCTGGGACAAGAACGGCAAGGGCATGGAGTCGTGGCAGCACGGCGGCTTCACGTACTACCGAATCAATGGGCCGATCGTTGCCGAACTGCTGGTCAATCAGTTCGTGTATCTCGAAAACGGTACGACCTTTTATGCGCAGGTGCGCGAGATTCGCGGCAAGTCTGCAGTGTTGCGGGTGTTGCGCGATTACACGCACGCGAAGAACGCCGTGTGGGGAATCACCGCGCGCAACCGCGAGCAGAGCTTCGCGCTGAATCTGCTGATGGATCCTGAATGCGATTTCGTTACGCTGATTGGGCAAGCGGGCACCGGCAAGACGCTGCTGGCGCTGGCGGCGGGTTTGTCGCAGACGCTGGAAACCAAGCGCTTTTCGGAAATTATCGTCACGCGTGCCACCGTACCGGTTGGCGATGACATCGGATTCCTGCCGGGCACCGAAGAAGAGAAGATGGCGCCGTGGATGGGCGCGCTCGAAGACAACCTCGAGGTGTTGAACAAGACCGACGACAACGCAGGTGAATGGGGCCGCGCGGCGACCAACGATTTGATCCGCACGCGGATCCGCATCAAGTCGCTGAACTTCATGCGGGGCCGGACATTCATCAGCAAGTACCTGATCATCGACGAAGCCCAGAACCTCACGCCGAAGCAAATGAAGACGCTGATCACGCGCGCAGGACCGGGCACAAAGGTGATGTGCCTCGGCAACATCGCGCAAATCGACACGCCGTATCTGACCGAGGGCTCATCAGGGCTGACCTATGTGGTCGATCGCTTCAAGGGCTGGCTGCATTCGGGGCACGTGACTTTGCAGCGTGGCGAGCGGTCGCGGCTGGCCGACTACGCGGCTGAAATCTTGTAGCTTCGCGGGCTCGGAATCGGCATCCGTGTTTGCGATCGCACCGCCGATCGAGCCGATGCTCGCCAAAGTCGCGGACGAGTTACCCACTGCGCCCGCGTTTCTGTTCGAGCCAAAGTGGGACGGCTTTCGTGCACTCGTGTTTCGCGGTGCCTCGGATGTGTTTATTCAGAGCCGCGACCTGCGGCCGTTCGATCGATATTTTCCGGAGTTGCACGATCTGTTGCTGGACAAGCTGCCGAGCGGATGTGTGATCGACGGTGAGATCGTCATCGCGACGCCGACCGGATTGGATTTCGACGCGCTGCAAATGCGGTTGCATCCGGCGGCATCGCGTGTTGCCAAGCTGGCGAAGGAGACGCCGGCATCGTTTGTCGCGTTTGACGCGCTCGCGGTCGATGGTCATAGCGTGATGTCCGCGACACAGAACGAGCGCCGAGCTTTGCTCGAGAAGAGTCTCACCAACGTTGAGCCGCCCGTTCACGTCACGCCGATGACGCGAGATCGCGGTGTCGCCGCGCAGTGGCTCGAGCACTTCGAGGGCGCCGGCTTGGATGGCGTGATTGCGAAGCCGGCGGAGATTCCTTATCAACCTGGCAAGCGCGTGTTGATCAAGGTGAAGCATGCTCGCACGGCGGACTGCGTCGTTGCCGGCTTCCGTTGGCACAAGAGCGGAAACGACGTCGTAGGGTCGTTGTTGCTCGGCCTGTATGACGATCGAGGCGTGCTGCAACATGTCGGAGTCACTTCCGCGTTCACGATGCCAACACGCAAGCAGCTTGCGCTCGATCTTGCTCCGCTGCGAAAGGATGCGATGAAGGATCATCCGTGGCGCGAATGGGCGAGCGCCGTCGACGCAGCCGCCACGCGCATGCCCGGAGCGCAGAGCCGCTGGAGCGCGGGGAAAGATTTGTCGTGGGAGCCGTTGCGAATCGAGCGCGTGTGCGAAGTCAAATACGATCACTTGCAGGGCGATCGCTTTCGGCACGCTGCGATTTTCCTCAGATGGCGGCCGGACAAACCGCCGAGCGAGTGCCGCTACGACCAGCTCGAGGTCACGACACCTTACGAGCTCGAGAAGGTCTTCGGCGCGGCGCGTCATCAGCGTTGACGCGTACGGCTGGGTCGGGCTCGTCGTCCGGATCGAGCGGTTCTTGCCCAGGCCGCAGCTCCGCGGGCACATTCTTCAGATTGACGCGTATGCGAGTCCACGTCGATGACCGGCCGCGCATTGCATCGACCAGCACGTCAGCAGCAGCGAGGTGCGCCGCGGCGTCCGGATGGCGCGCCTTCCAGCGTTCCAGTCCCGCGAGCGCATCGTCCTTGCGCTGTGCGCGTCCAATCTCAATCAGCGGATGCTTCGTCGCGCGGCGCGATGGCTGCACGCGCGGCGGCTCGCCGGGTTGTTTCTTGTATTGCGGCGGCCACGGCGCATCACCGAGACCATCGCGTTCGTGGCGTGCCGACAACTCGAGCAGACGCTGCAGCGACCCTGAATGTTCATCGATGCCCTCGTGCAGATCACCTAGGCGAGCGAAGCGCGTCGGCATCGTTGCGAGCGTGAAGTCGCCTGGCTCGCACGTATCGAGGTCGTCCCACGCAATCGGAGCGGACACGCGCGCGTCAGCAGTGGGCCGCACTGAATAGGCGGCGGCTACGGTCCGGTCCTTCGCATTTTGGTTGTAGTCGATGAAAACGCCGTGACGCTCTTCCTTCCACCATTTACTCGTCGCGAGCGTCGGCGCGCGCCGCTCGACTTCGCGTGCCAGCGCCAGGGCCGCTCGCCGCACTTCGTCGAACGTCCAACGCCTCTCGATGCGCACATAAACGTGCATCCCGCGTGAGCCCGAGGTCTTCGGCCATCCGACGAGCCCGAAGTCGTTCAGCGTTCCCTGTACGACGCGCGCGACTTCGCGAATTTGCGCCCACGCAACGCCGGGCACCGGATCGAGATCCACGCGCAGCTCGTCAGGATGATCGAGATCGTCTGCGCGCACCGGGTGCGGATGCAGCTCGAGGCATGCAAGGTTTGCCATCCAGGCGAGCGCCGCGGCATCGCGCGGCACCACCTCTTCCGCCTCGCGGCCGGAGGGAAAACGAAGAGCCACGACCTCGATCCACGAAGGCCTCGATACGGGTGCGCGCTTCTGAAAAAAGAACTCGTCTGAAATACCGTTCGGATAGCGCACCAACACATTGGGCCGTCCGCCGGCGGCGCGCAGCGCGCCGTCCGCCACTGCGAGGTAGTACTGCACGACGTCGAGCTTTGTGTATCCGGCATCCGGAAAGAGCACCTTCCGTGGGTTCGATATCGTGATCTCGCGGCCTTCGACCACGAGCAGCTCGCGCTCGGCGGTACGTCCGCTCGAAGTCTTCGACCGCATTTCAGCGAAGCTCTTTGCGGATAACAAGCTTCAGTCCAGACCACAGTTCATCGATGGCACAGACCTTGATATCGACGAATCCCAGCGGAAAGGCGATCTCTCGAATCGTGTCTTCGGTGATGTCGGTAGAGGTTTTCGCAGCCTTTTTGGGCCAGGACACCCAGACCATGCCGGTGGGCTTCAGTTTCTGTCGATAGCGAGAAAGCATTGCCTGAAGCTCAGCGCGCCGCGTTGAAAACACGTGAACGATGTCCGTGACATCGGTTATGCGCGAGCTGAAATGAACTTGTGGCGGCAACGGCTCGAGCAGAGACAAGTAGTGCGGGGGTGCACCCGCGAGAACGACATGGCTTCCCTCTTTGACGCCAAGCTTCTTCGCCAACGGCGTGCCCGAGTAGCCAGCCATCGTCCGCCTACTTTTGCGCTGAAGCGCCGAGCGCATTTACTTTGCTGGCTGAGACAAGGTAACGCACCGATGTCCTCGAAAGGTGAGCTACTTTGCAAGAATCCAGCTAGCCGTCTGCGCAACGACTTCGCGCTCGACACCGTTAAAGCCGTGATACCCCGCCGCCTCACATGGGTCGCCACGATCCTCGCCTCCTGTGAACGACAGCAACTTTGTCCTGGGCGCATCGCCCAGCTTGCTCATCAAAGCGGGAATGTCGCGGAAAGCACAGTGCCGGCAGCCGTCCTGTTCGTGGTGGACCACCAGCACAGGAATGCGTAGCTTTTCGACCGGCATCGCAGGAACAGGCCGACCTTTGTCATCGGTGACGATCGTCGATGTGAGCACGATTCCGTCCGGACCCTCGGATCTGCCGAGCTCCGTGGCGACGAACGCCACGGATTGAGTGCCGCGGCTCGTGCCCACAAGCCATACCGGAACCTTCGTCTGCTCACGCGCCCACGCAATGACAGCTTTGATATCGGCAGCGTGCTCGGCCTTCTGACGGAAGCCGCCAAGAAACGGCGCGCTTTGACGATCGGATGGCGCGTCGATCACCACAACCATCAGTCCCTGATCGGCGAAGAGCTGGCGAGTGCGGACAAGGAAGTTGCCCGCGCCCCACTTGAACGAACCGGACGAGGATATCTGCAGGCCTCCGTGACCGCCCGCAAAAAGAATCACTGTCGCTTTGGGATCTGAAGCGTGCAGGATCAGCAATCGCTGCGTCACTCCGGGTCTCGTCGGAATATCGATGACTCGTTGAGCGATCTGTGCATGACCGCTGCATGAGAGAACCGCGAACACGAAGGCGACGAAGTTCCTCACAGTATTTCCTTCACGTGCGTCAGTACCGTACTGTCAAGAGCTTCCAGGTCCGTTCGAAAGCGTACCTAGCCTTTCATTTCGTCAGCTGGTTGCTCGAGTGTGGGATTCGCGCCAAAGCATCACGGCAACTCCTCCGGCAACCACAAATGCGACACCGCTCACCCAGGTTGGAATGGCCACTCCATTGACCGAAACTTCCCAACCGAGGATGAAGCGGGCCAACTGCAGAATCGCGATCAATGAAAAGAGAACTATCGCTATGACGGTAAATGGCTTCATCTCCGACCTCCGTTTAGATGGCTGCTGGCTGCATAACGTTGAGTTCAGCCGCCGCTATGGAATGCTAAACGGACACCTTCCGCGAGTAGGCAGTTTTCAACGCAGTGCCTTCCTGAAGAATACGACACGCTCCGTCTCTTCGAAGCCAAGAGCGGCATGCATTGCATGGCTTCGAGTGTTGTCTATAAGTGCATCGGAGGCGAACTCGCTGCAGCCAACGCTGGTGGCCCAGCGTTCGGCTTCAGCGACAAGCATTCGTGCAATCCCCTGCCTCCTTGCTTGCGGTACGACATAAATGCCTTCAAGAAAGCCTACGGGCGACGAGTTGGTTCCGTTCACGTAGTCGCTTCGGAGAGCAACTTCAACAAAGCCGAGCGCATTGCCCGAATGATCGTATTCGATGAACTGCGCAAATCGTTCGGGCGAAGCCAAGAAGCTGGCCATTTCGGCTAGATGCTCTGCGCTCGGGTGATGCGGCCACAGCTGCTCTCGAAGCTCAAGCCAGCCTGGCTGATCGACAGACTTGCAGGGGATTGCCATTGCCTGACGACTAGGTTAACCGGCGCGCCGCCACGGAAACGACTCGGCCATCGGTGATCCGCTGCAGATCCGCAGGCGTCAGCCGGAACACGGCACGCGGCGTCCCCGCCGCGGCCCAAATCTGCTCGTACTGCAGCAAGTCCTCGTCGACCACGCACACCAGCGACTCCACATGTCCGACGGGTGGTACACCCCCGATCGCATAGCCCGTCCGCTGGCGCACGTACTCGGCATCAGCTTTTCCCCGCGACCGTCAGGACGGCCCCTCCATGCACGACGCGATCGTCGTCGGCGCCCGCTGCGCCGGCGCCCCCACCGCGATGCTGCTCGCCCGCCAGGGCCACCGCGTGCTGCTCGCCGACCGGGCGAGCTTCCCGAGCGACGACGCTCTCCACCCACTACATCCACCAGCCGGGCGTCGCGTGCCTGAAGCGCTGGGGGCTGCTGCCGCGGGTCGCAGGATCGGGCGCGCCGCCGATCCGCGAGTACACGCTCGACGTCGGCCCGTTCGCGCTCCAGGGCGCCCCCTCGCCCGCCGGCGACGTCGCCGACGCCTACTCCGTGCGACGCACGGTGCTGGACCGGATCCTCGTCGAGGCCGCGGCCGAGGCGGGCGCCGAGGTCCGCGAGCGCTTCCCCGTCCACGAGCTGGTCGCCGACGGCGGCCGCGTCACCGGCGTGCGCGGTCGCGCCGCGAACGGCGCGGTCATGACCGAGCGGGCGTGGATCGTGATCGGCGCCGACGGGCGCAACTCGCTCGTCGCGCGCGGAGTCGGCGCGCCGGAGTACGGCGCCGAGCCGCGCGCTGACGTGCGCCTACTACTCGTACTGGAGCGGCGTCGAGGTGGCCGGCGTCGAGCTCTACCCCCGGCCGGGGCACATGATCGTGACGTCGCCGACCAACGACGGCCGCGTCGTCGTGATCGTGTTCTGGCCCAACGGCGAGTTCCATCGGGTCCGCGCCGACATCGAGGCAACTTCCGGCGGCACTCGAGCTCGCGCCCGGGCTCGCGGAGCGCATCCGCAACGGCACCCGCGCGGAGCGCTTCCGCGGCACGAGCATGCTGCCGAACTTCTTCCGCCGCCCCCACGGCGACGGCTGGGCGCTCGTGGGCGACGCCGGCTATCACAAGGACCCGATCCTCGCCCTCGGCATCAGCGACGCCTTCCGCGACGCCGAGCTGCTCGCCGGCGCCGTCGACGCCGGCCTCTCGGGCCGCCGGCCGCTCGGCCCGGCGCTCGCCGGCTACGAGCGGCGCCGCAACGAGCTCGCCGCGCCGGGCTACGAGTCCACGCTCGAGTTCGCGCGGCTCCAGGCCCCGCCACCGGAGCAGCAGATGCTGTTCGACGCGCTCCGCGACGACCCCGAGCAGACGAGCCGGCTGTTCGGCACGTTCGCCGGGACGGTGGCGAAGGCGGACTTCTTCTCGCCCGAGAACCTGGGACGCATCCTCGCCCGAGGCACGGCGGTGGCGGCGTAGCGCCGCGAGCGGGGCGCCGCCGCTAGGCCGGCTGGGGCCGTGCCCGAGGGCGCCGCTGCCTGACGGGCCGCGCGGGCTTGTGCCGGGCGCTGAAGTACTCCAGCGCCCGGCGGGTCTTGGCCTCCTGCTGCCCGCTGAGGTCGACGCCCTGGCCCGTGAGGTACGCGCGCGTCTCCGCGGCGACGTCGAACGTCGCGGACGGCTCGCACTTCGTGGAGAGCTCCAGCACGCGGGAGTCGTCCGGGTACAGCCACAGCTCGGCGACCAGCTTGCGGTCGAGGCCCGGCGGCGCGAACCGGAGCTTGAGCACGAAGATCGGGCCCAGCACCTTCAGGTCGTCGAGCTCGAGGCCGGCGGGCGCGTGGGCGGCGAAGAGCTCGCGCTGCGCCTTGGTGAACAGCTTGCGGATCGGCCGGTCACCCATGATGGCCTCCTTGACGCGGCCCGGCGCCACGGGCTCCTTGAGCCTGCCCGAGCAGACGAAGCCGCCGGGCATCGCGTCGACCTCCACTCCGAAGCCGGGCAGCTTCCGCAGCTTGCGCGGCAGCGCGTCCGGCACGACGGGACGCAGCTTCACCACCGAGTCGTCGTCCTTGGCCTGGATCCGGCGCGCGCGCACGACCACGCCGCCGCGGTAGAGCGCGAGGTCGGGCGTGTCGAAGAAGAAGATCTGGCGGATGCGGGCGTCGATCGGGTCCATGCCGAGCGCGTGCACCGTCGAGCGATGGTCTGGCTCTGGGACGGTCAGCTTCAGCTCGACGCTGTCGCAGTCCTGCATGAGCTCGAGCAGCTCGGCGAGCTGCCCGTCAGAGAGCGATGGGGCGACCGCGGGTGTCATAGGCCCGATCCTCCCTCACCGCGGCGCGCGGCGTCGATGACATGCGCCGGTGTCCCAGCCGGGGTGTCCGCACCCGGTAGCCGCCGCTCCATGCGGGTGGGTCAGCCGAGCTGCGCCTCGTCCCAGCGCGCGGTCAGCGCGAACAGGACGACGATGTCCAGTGCGATCAGCATCAGAGACAGCAGCGGCTGCGAGGGGAAGAAGCCGAACTGGAGGATCACGTCGGCCATCACGATCACGATCGCGAGGAACCGGGCCCAGCCGCGCCGGGCGTTCAGCGCCGCGCCGACCAGGAGGAGCAGGCCGCCCCAGACCAGCAGCAGGGCACCCCAGGCGTCGTAGTTCACGAGTACGAGCTGCTCGCCCCGCGCGGCGAAGTAGCCGTCGTCGAGCAGGGCGAGGAAGCCTTGGAAGACATGCAGGCAGCCGAGCAGCACCAGCACCGTCGCGGCGAACGTGATCCAGCCCGCCCACGGGCCGGCACCGCCGCCCGTGTTCTCGAGTTGCGACATGTGATGGATCCGCGCCTGCTCCGACGGCGGTACCGACCCGCGTGTTGCCATGGCTCGCTTCCTTCCCTTGATGGTCGACTCAACCGGGGGCGACCGGCTCAGGCGCGCGAGGCTGGCCGCCGGCCGCGTTGCCGGTGCCGGCGGGCTCGTGGGGCGGCGCCTGGGTGACAACCGGCTGCGGGAACTCGCGCGCCGTCTTGCGGCGCAGGAGCTCGAGGCCGAGCGCGAGCAGCGCGGCGAGCACCACCGCCGTCACCGGGTTGCGCATCGCCGGCGTGGGCGCCCACCAGACGAACACGATCAGCACGATCGCCGCCAGCGCGCCGTAGGCGATCGCCGGTCGCGCGAGGAACGGCGCGAGCGTGCGGCGGACGGCGACGGCCGCGCCGGTCCGACCGGCAAGCCAGGCGCCGGCGACCAGCACGAGCCCGTAGAAGATCGCGGCGCTGGCGGCCTGCACGAGCAGCGAGTCGTAGATGTCCCAGACGGCGGTGATCACCGGCTCCGTGGCGGCGGTGCGGGACAGCGAGTCGACGACCGCGTCGCCCGCCCAGCCCATCGCGGCGAGCGCAAGCGCGCCGGCCGCGACCAGCCCGAACCCGTAGGCGCGCACCGTCTCCCGCCGATACCCCGGCGCTACCAGCAGCGTGACGCCGAGCAGCGCGAGCGAGAGCCCGGTGAGCAGGATCGGCAGCCCGTCAAGCACGTTGGCGATGTCCTGGGCGGTGTCGAGCTGGTCCGAGCGCAGGATCGTGATCTGCGCGGCGCTCGCCGGCAGCGCGCCACCGACGCGGCCGCCGATGCCGGCCTCCGCCTCGAGCTGAGTGAGCAGCTCCTTGAGGTTGAGCACGACGACACCGCCCTCGGTCGCCACGACATCCCCGCCGCCGTTGAGCACCCGCAGCAGCAGCTGGTGCGCCGCGCGGTTGGCGTTCTCCCACAGCTGCTGGACCTGCGGCCGTTCCAGCATCTTGGCCGCGCGCACCTCGACGCGGTCGCGCAGCAGGCCGGCCGCGGGCGCGGCCAGGAACTGGGCACGCGGCGGCAGCGCGGACGCGATCTCGGCCTCGACGTCGACGTTCTCGTACAGCTGGTCGGTGAGGAACGCGGCGGTCTGCGCGCGGACCGCAGGCTCCTCCAGCAGCTGGCTGCTCGACGCGGTCCAGTTGTCCGTGTTCAGGAGCTGGCGGTCCATCCAGATCGCGAACAGCGCGAGGAGAGGCCAGCACGGTGGCAAGGCACGATGAGCGCGAGCGCGAAGCCCTCGGCGGCGCGCGGCGGGTGGTGGACGCCTCGGTCGACATGCCCCGATGGAACCTCTCGCGGGGGGGTGACGGCAAGGGCGCACGCCGGTGTCGGCCGGAGAGGCAAGCCTCCCCGGCGGCGGTCAGGTCACTGCCGCGCCATCGCGATGTTCAGCCGTTCGTCGGCGGTGACGTAGTGGTCGGCGTCCTCGGCGTCGTCGCCGACGTCGATCTGGACCCACGCGATCTCGCCGGTGAACGCGTTGTCTTGCTCCGGGTAGTCCGTCGTCACGAGCGCGCCGCCCTCCATGCCGACGTCGCACGTGTCGTCGGCGGAGAAGATCATCGCGGCGGTCGCGTCGACCCGGCCCTCGCCGACCTGCGCGCCGTCCACGAACAGCGTCACCGTCCCGCCCTTGCCGAGCCCGCCGCCGTCGTAGGCGAACTCCGCGCGCACCTGGTGCTTCCCGGGCGCCATCGGCGCGCCGTCGCCCTCGACGTAGAAGTGGCGCACGCCGAGCAGGTTGTAGCAGTACTTCGGCCGGCCCTCCTTGGCGTACAGGCTCCAGCCGCCGATGCTGCCGCCCTGGGCGATGATCACGCCCTCGGCGCCGCCGTCTGCGACGACGACCTCGGCCGTGACCGAGTGGGACCTGTTCTTGATGCTCACCACGGAGCTCTCCGAGAGCCGGCCCATACCGCCGAACAGCAGCTGGGACTTGCCCTGGATCAGCGTCGGCCGCCCCGCCTGATCGGGGTTCAGGCGCTCGGCCGCGCGGTCGTCGAGCGGCAGCACGCCGTAGCGGGTGGCCTCGATCAGCCACAGCCGCTGGAGCTCGTGCAGGCGCTCGGGCTGCTCCTTCGCGAGGTCGCGCGCCTGGGTCCAGTCCGTCGTCGTGTCGTAGAGCTCCCAGACGTCGTCGTCGAACGCGGGAACGTCCCCGCCGACGAGGATCCACGGCGTCTTGTGCTTCGTCACCGCGGTCCAGCCCTTGTGGTAGATGCCGCGGTTGCCGAACATCTCGAAGTACTGCGTCTCGTGGCGGTCCGGCGCCGCGACGTCGTCGAACGAGTAGGCCATGCTCACGCCCTCGATCGGGCGTTGCTGGACGCCGTGGACGCTGAGCGGCTCCGGCAGGCCCGCCGCCGCCAGGACGGTGGGCGCGATGTCGATCACGTGGTGGAACTGGGAGCGGATCTCGCCGCGCGCGGCGATCCCCGCGGGCCAGTGAACGATCGTGCCGTTGCGGGTCCCGCCGAAGTGCGACGCGACCTGCTTGGTCCACTGGTACGGCGTGTCCATCGCGTGCGCCCAGCCGACCGAGAAGTGGTTGTAGGGTCGGGCCCGCCGAACTGGTCGAGCCGCTCCATCATGAACTCCGGGGTCTCCAGCGCGGCGGCGCCGTTGAAGTTGATCATCTCGTTGAAGGTCCCGTTCATGGTCCCCTCGGCCGAGGCGCCGTTGTCGCCGACGATGTAGTAGACGAGCGTGTTCTCGAGCGCCCCGATGTCCGCCAGGGCGTCGATCAGGCGGCCGACGTGGTGGTCGGCGTATTCCAGGAACGCGGCGTAGACCTCCATCTGGCGGACGAGCACCGGCTTGAGATCGTCGGGCATGTCGTCCCACGCCGTGATCTCCTCGTGCCGCGCCGTCAGCTCGGCGTCCTGCGGGATGACGCCGAGCGCCTTCTGACGCTCGAACGTCTGCTCGCGCAGCGCGTCCCAGCCCTGGTCGAACTGCCCCTTGTAGCGGTCGATCCAGTCCGGCGGGACGTGGTGCGGCACGTGCGTGGCGCCCGGCGCGAAGTAGGCGAAGAACGGCTTGTCGGCCATCAGCGCCTTCTGGCGCCGGACCCAGCCGATCGCCTTGTCCGTCATGTCCTCCATGAAGTGGTAGCCCTCGGCGGGCGTCTTGGACGGCTCGACGGGGACGGTCCCCTCGTAGATCGCCGGGTAGAACTGGTGCGCCTCGCCGCCGATGAAGCCGTAGAAGTACTCGAACCCGCGCCGCCGCTCGGCCACGCGTCGAACAGGCCCCGTCGGGCTCGTCTCCACACACGGGAACCTCGTGGCACTTGCCGAACTGCGCCGTCGCGTAGCCGTTGAGCTTGAGCGTCTCGGCGAGCGGCGCACACGTGTTGGGGCGGATCGAGTTGTAGCCGGGCGCCGACGTGGCGAGCTCGGTGATGCCGCCCATCCCGACCGAGTGGTGGTTGCGGCCGGTCAGCAGCGCCTGCCGCGTCGGCGAGCACAGCGCCGTGGTGTGGAAGCGGTTGTATTTGAGGTCGTCCGCCGCCAGCCGCTCGGCGGTCGGCATCGCGCAGGGGCCGCCGAACGCGCTGCCGGCGCCGAAGCCGACGTCGTCGAGCAGCACGACCAGCACGTTGGGCGCGCCGGCGGGCGGGCGCAGCGGCATGATCGGCGGGAACTCGGTGTCGGGATCCTTCGCGTCGTAGGTCACCAGGCCCGCGTACGCGCGATCCGGGATCGGCAGCACATCGCGTCCCATGTGTCCGTTCTGCGTCATTCCTGCGCCTTTCGTCACGAGTCCCGTAGCGTCGTCCCAAGCGAGACCGGGCGCACGCGAGGCGGGCAAGGGAGCGCTCATGCCTCCCGCGGGAGAGGCGCGCACTACGCGGGCGGAGCATGCGGATCGCGCACCATCGGATCGCCCGCGAGGCGATGAGGAAGCATGCACCCCCCTCATAGGCTGGCAAGCGCCATTGCTCGACCGGAACGGCGGACCCTACGCTCGCGGCCCAAGTGCTACACCGCCCGATGACGATCGGCCCACAGCCCTCCGCGACGCGTAGCGTTCGCATTCTGACCGTAGACGACCAGGAGCTCTTCCGGGGAGTCGCGCGAGACGTCATCGACGCCACACCGGGGTTCGAGTCGATCGGCGAGGCGTGCAGCGGCGAAGAGGGTCTCGAGGCCGTGGGGCGGCTCCTGCCCGACCTCGTCCTGCTGGACGTGAGGATGCCCGGACTGAGCGGGATCGACGTCGCCCGGCGGCTCGCCGAGACGCACCCCAAGGTGATCGTCATCCTGATCTCGATCGAGGAGAGCTTCGACGTGCCGTCGGCCACGCAGCTCGACACGGTGCCGCTGGTGCGCAAGCAGGACTTCGGGCCGCGGCTGCTGCGCCGCCTCTGGAGCGAGCACGGGGCCTGAGC
>CAWAYV010000036.1:0-22096 GCA_963786295.1 uncultured beta proteobacterium
ACCCCCGGCGTCTTTCTATGGGTTCAGCGCCCTTCGCAAGAATTGCAACGCCGTTGAACCCTTTCTGGCCGTGCCAGATCGCGCTATAGCCAGCGCTGCGAATTGCAAGTTCCGGGAATGTCGCATCGGATGTTTTCAGCTCTTGCAGACAGGCAATGTCCGGACTCGACTCCTCAAGCCACTCGAGTAGTCGTGGCAGACGGCTGGTGATGCCGTTGACGTTGAATGTGGCAATCTTCACGAGAACAGCGTCGCATGAACTTTGTAGCTTGCGCGAGTATTCAAGTAGATCCGGCAGGCCAGCGCTTGGAGACTCCGGGAGTTTGAGCTTTCAAGCTTAGTTGAGCGTACTTTTGCCGCGAAGGGGTGCGGCAACTTAGCTCACGTGCGAATTAGAAGCAATAGACGAACGGGGTTGGTATGCGGCAATCAAAACCGGGACGCGCATCCCTGAAGCGTACGTTTTTCGAATCGCACCGTTACGCGCGCACCGTAAGCGGTTTCTGATCGTCCATCGGTGCACATCTGCGGGCTGACTTCCACACGGATCGGAGTGCCGTCGGCCGAACGTGCCTCGTACGTACGCGCTACGTTTTCTTTGGCGGCCTGGTCGCTGCCCGCTCCCTTGAACGCCGCAGCGTGGAAGCTTCATGACCACCTTGTCGGGGAGTTCCAGCACAGCAGTGGAGTCGGTGGCTAGAAGACGCCACGATGGCCCCTCACCAGCCGCAAGCAAGCGGACATTAGATGGGATATCGCGTGGAAGCACCTTGCACGACTCGATAGTGCCCAACGCTCGCTGGAACTGATAGGCCGTTACATTCGTCTTGCCACGCTCACCGCGCGCTTCGACGTACAGAGGTTGGTACCGGCGCAACATGATCTGCCGAACTGCGCCGACACCTTGACGTAGCGCGCTGTTCGGCGTCTTGTCTTCGATCGGAAACAGTTCCCTGCCCAACACTGGGCCATTGCAGAACTGAAACTGCAGGACGCCTGCCGCACCTTCACTGACAAAGCCGCGCAGCTCCGCAGCGACGCCAGCCGTCGCGGTGAGCGTAAACGCGCAGAAAAGAAAAGCGCGCCGAACCACCTGTCGGCGGTCACGGCGCGGTTGAGCTGTGAAGTTGATCAGGCGGTAAGGAACGGGTACCCCGTTTCAACAGCCGGGTTGAACAGGTCGAGCCTCTGGGCCGCCGGCACGCCTAAATCCAGCAGCGTGTTGGTTGGTCCTGATCCAAGGTAGTCCTGGAGCGCCTTGTGCAGGTGGGCCGGGGTCAGCATGACACCGCTCGGATCTACTGCGCCGGTTTTGGGGTTGATCGCCACGGCGGAATGCATCGGACCCGTGCAACCAACAACGCGATTACCCATGCCCCAGCCTTGGGGACCCATAATCAAGGAGAAGGCGCCGACGTTTTTGTGATCATCGCCATTGCTACCATTCAGCTCAGTGCGGTTGAACTCGCCCCCCGCCACTACGTACAGCCGGTCGGCAATGCCACGTCGAGCTGCCTCATCCCAGAGGTAGGTGAGCCGATTGGTCGCTTGTGCAAACGATCCGTTGGCCCCGTCGTTGCCGGCAACGTTGCCGTGCGTGTCAAACCCTCCGGTTTGTATCTGAATCGCCGCGGTGATGCCGGACTGAGCAGCGATCAGCGCGACCTCGATATCCGGAAACTGACCAAAGTTCACAGGAATATTCGCGGCGACGGCGAGCAGACGCTGACGCGCTTCCTTGCCAGCGAGGACCTGCGCGCTAAGCGCACTCTCTTTCGGCAACATCGATCCGCTTGCCCTGAGTGCTTCGATGCGGGCGTTGCGCGCGTCCACGGCCTTATTGAAATGAGCCCGGTTGACATAGTCGGTCGTGCCGTTCTGAGCGATCGGGTCAATCATCGCGCGCAGCTGGTTCTGATCCGGTATCGCGGTGGCTGCGTAGACGCCGGTGGTCGTCGTGTCGTTATCCCTCAGCATCCATCCCGCCGCGAAGCCAGGAGCGTACTTTGCCGCGTGCAATTCACCTAGCGCCGGAAAGCCCATCTCCAGCTTGCCGGTCGCCATGCAACGAGCACCGTCCGTGTGGCTATTCGACAACGTGTTGATTCCGTTTACGACCAGGCACTGGTCGCGGAACCTGTTGAAGAACGCTGTGTTGAGGCCAGTCGGAGCCCAGCGAAGCTTGCCGCTTCCCGGAATCGCCAAGCCTTGCTGCGTATACAAGTTGTAGCGGGGCTCGGCGGACGGATCGACGAAGTAATCCGAGACAGGTCCACCATCAAAGTGCATGTAGACAAGTATCTTCGGGGCCGCCGTCTGCTGGCCATAGGCGGCGAGCGGTAGCAGTCCCCACGACGGGATGACCACACCGGAAGCCTTTGCCACTTTCAAGAAGAAGTCTCTGCGATCCATTTAAGTCACTCCTTTAATTCGGGCTCGTCAACCGGTTAGATACTCAGGAACTTGTGGTCGCTGACCATGAAGATCAGCCCAATCGCCCATGCCCGTCCCATGCCAGTCGGGTCATTGCCGGCGTTCAACTCGCAGGCAAGCGGCGTTGCAGGCACATTGTTGCGATCGTTGTAAATGTCGACCAGCAGTGTGTACATGCGCTGCACTTCCGGATCTGTCGTCGTGACGCGCTGGTTCCACAGCTTGTCAAACAACTCCACGATGGTTGCCTGGATCTTGTCGCTACCCGTCTTGTTGGCCGGCGTGTCGGCCATCGTTACGCCTGAGAACAACAAGCGAGTCGCTACAGTCTTCGCGAAGTCAGCCGCCACCCATCTGCAGGCATTCTGCACGGCAAACCCGTCGCTGGCCGTAACCTGGCTGGACGTGAAGTTCTGCGCGACCTTGAGGCGAGCGATGCCGCCATCGAACTCAGAGTAGGCCAGTGCCGCTCCGGCAAACGGATTGTTGAACGGAGCGTGAGGGGATCCCAGCACACCGGCAGCCTTCCGGTTCAGCCGCCCCGCTGAGAGCAGCGTACCGCTGCCAACCTCGGCAAGGGCGGCAGCCCGCTGAGCGGTTACCGTGCCGGAGATTCCGCTGGCGCGCGCCTGCTTGCTCAGCATCAGGTCAACTAACAGGGTCTTGACCTTGTAGCCGCCGGCAGCGAAGCGTGCGGCTAGCTCGGTGAACTCTTCCTGCTGTGCGTTGTAGGCAGCCAGGCGGGCAGCGGCATCGGGTCCGGTCGTATCAGTTGGCGCCTGCAGCACCTCGCGTTGGAACAAGGCCTTGTACCAGAAGCCCACCGCGCCTTTGGCGAATCGGGAATCGGCCGCGAACTGTTCGCCCAGCCACTCCGCTCCGCGCGGATTGTCGTAGGCGTTCGGCATCGTCGTGTTGCCATAGCCGGGCGTTTTACGATCCCTGAACCACTTGTCGCCCATCTGGAAGTACTCGCCACCCTTCGGCGCGTCCATATAGTCGGTCGACTTGTAGAAGTTCGGCAGAATATCCGCGGCCGCGCCCTGGCCATTCGGACGGTAGCGATTGTTAGGCGCCCAGTTTTGCAACGCTCCCGCCATCGGATCCATGACGTCGTGGCAGACGGCACATCCCGGATTGTCCGTGACCGCGTTTCTGAAGACACCGTCTTCCAGCGGGCGCGATGCCAGCAACGGGATATACAGCCCGATGAATCGCTTTGCCATCTCGCTGACGGTATGACGCTTAGCGTTCGTATCCGTACTGGGGAAACGATCGTTGAACGCGTGAGTCACCAACACGCCGGCATGCTCCCGGATACCGTTGGGCGACCGCAGGTTCGGCATGATTGCCGGCAGAAGCTCGGTATCGTCCGCCGGGTTCATGAACGTGCCTTGAACCTGCGCACCGAGCGTCGTGGCGGTGATGTTGTTTAGGACGGTGTACTTGCCTGTGACGATTTCCCGGTAGTCCCGATCGCCCTTGACGATGTACTTCATGATGTTGACCGGCTCGAAACGGATACCGGCTTCAACACGCGCCCGAACACCCGCCGGCGCCATCTGGTTATTGATGACGGCCGTAGCAGACGGCGGATAGTCTGCTGCGTTCAGGCCTCTGTTGTTTTGAAAGACCACGACGCCACTCGACAGAAACTGGACGTGGCCGGCCTCGGTCAGGAAGGCATCGAACGTCGGCCCGTTATCCATGTAGCCCAGGATCGTTTGGCGAAGCACTGTCTCGCCGCCACCGTTGACTGCTGCCTTCTCGGTTGCCGTTGGATTACGTCCGGCAAAGAGGGCGGATGCCTTCTGCAGCACCGTCGCGTCATCCGCAAACTGAACGCCTGCCCAGAACTGTCCGGTCGCGAGCACCTCGGTGCTGCAGCTTTCCTTCAGCTTCGGTAGCAGCGATGCAAGATCCTTGTATTGCTGTGAGTTCGCGTCGACGAACGGCTTGCCACCGCTGTGCACCGGTAGGCCGATTGATTTCGACATCAGCAGATCGCTGTTCGCCGCTGCGAACGTGCGCAACACGCCGTAGTTAGCTTCAGTCGAAGCGCCAGCCGCGAATACGAGTCGCGTACCGCTGGCGACTGCGCCTGCCCTGTGACAGACCACGCATGTGCTGCTCATGCTCGGCCACACGGTCGCCGTGAAAAGTTGCGGCGGGGTCGCGCACGTTGAGGCGGCTGTTTGAGCCGGTGCCGGTGTCGGTGCGGTGTTTTCCTTATCACCGCCTCCGCAGCCCGAAAGCGCGCCCACCACTACGAGTAGCGGGATCGCGATGCGTGCATTAAATCTGTCCGTCATTGTTCTCTCCCAAAGGGATTTGCAAGGCTTACCGGAGGCAAACTGTGCCTGCGTTCGAGCAAAAAATAACTCGTGGGTAAGGATGATTTGTCACTACCCTTTGGTTTTAGCGGGTGGCTGCAAACCCGCTTATTTACTGGGTTTGGACGCCCGGGCTAATCCGATCGGATTAGCGTGAAATCAGGTCAGACGCTCGCTGGAAATCGAGCGTCCTTTTCCGCCAAATTCAGACACCGTTCTTCGAGGTTGAAAGACAACCGGCGGTGATAGATTTGCCGGCATGCCGATTTCACCCGCAATCCGTCGCTTCGCCTTGGCTCACCCAAGCATCGTGGTCGTTCCAGCGGAAATGCTGGACGAGCATGGACTCGAGCCGGAGTTCGCCGAGCTGCTGATCGCCGAGGGCCGCTTGTCGGCCGGGCAAATCGATTGTCTCGAGCGCGGCACCGCGCTGTACTGGCAACGCTGTCGTGATCTCTTTGCGCGCGCGCCGAAGTCATGGTTTCCGCCACGCCAGACGAATCTTTTGATCGTTGCCGAGCCGCGCGGAATCCTTCCGTATATGGAGCCGTTCACCGGCACGTCTTCGCTGTTGTACGCATCCGACTTGGATACCCATCCAGAGTATGTCGCGTATGCGTTGGTACACGTGGATCGATTGGCGCTGCTGGGTTCAGTGCGATCTGCGCTCGTCTGTAACCTGAGTTACTGGTTCGATCGCGACGATGCGAGTCGGAGCGCCTTTGCCAGCGCCGCAGCACGCGCGACGCGGCCGGATGCGCGTTGTTTTACCGCGCTCGCCGACACGTTTGAGTGGATCGATCAGCTACTGCACATTCCTCTGCGCGAACCACAGCGGGACATTAGCGAGCCGTATCTGGAGATCGTCGAGGGCGCCGAACTGTACGCGCCGAAGCGCTTGCAGCCGCAGATAACCACGCTCTGCGAGGAAGCCGAGAGCGCCATTGGCGACGCCATGCAAAGCACCGCGCCGGCAGCGGTGCCCGCGCGGTCACGCACTGTCGATGAGCTGTGTGACTGGCTGCAGCAAACGCGCGCCCATGTGATCGTCGTGGCGCCCGACGGCACCACGGTGTGGGCGCCAGAGATGAATGATCCTCGGTGGATGCGGCGTGCTTTGGTCAACGCCAGCGACGCTGCGGTCGCGAGCTTGCACGAGGACTTGCGCACGATCAGCGAGCGTTCGCGTCAATTTCTAGAACGCGTTACCGATGTTGACACGCTGCCGAAGAGTTGCGCCGTGTTGGAGTTCCAAGGTGGCACCTACATCGACCCGGCCCGGCGCGCCGTAGTACACAAGTTGAGGCAAGAGGTATTCGACTCGCTGACGCTCGCTGCTCCACCCTACTTTCGGCTATTCCTCGGCGCGCGCGTAATGCATGAGTGGGGGCATCTCGCGCACGCTGCAAAATTCCTGCGCGTGCCTGACGAGAACAAGCTTGCCTACAGGGAGGCTCGCGCTGAACTCGGTGACTGCTTTCTGAAGGCAATCGCAGCGATACCTGCAATGGCGCGCTCAACGGATAAGGAGACAGCCGGCCTGTCGCTATGCTCGAACCACCTTCCTCCCATCCTCGCGCGTAAGACACTGGCGCGAGTCGGTGACTATCTGTCCAATCTGATGTGCTCGAAGATGTTACCCGGCGAGGAGATGCAGATCTACGTCCGAACCAATGTGCGCCATCACTTCGACAAGAATCTGGGACTCGTCAGCGAACTCGCGCGCTATGCCTACGAGGTGCACTACCTAGCCCTGGCCAACCTGCCCAGGTCGTACTTCTTCAATACATCGGGCTTCGTCGACTACTTTATCCATAGCGGAATCATCACCGAAGGCAATACGAACGCCCTGTTCGACGCCGTCGGACGCGTGCTTGCCTGCTATGAAATTGACGAGACAAAGCTCGCGCTTCCTGCCCAGGTGTAACGAGTGCGACTACTGCAGCAATTTGTAGTTGAACGTGTGGCACTCGCCGAAGCCGCATTGCAGTATCACAGAGATTAAGTTGATCACACAGATCGCAATAACGTAGAGACTCAGTATGTCGGCGATCTTCTTGATTGCCGGGAATTCCGAAGGCTCGGCCCCACGCAAATATTCGTCGCCGCCGAGGATCGCAAGCTTGATCGCGTAGGCCGTGAGCAAGCACAGCGCAATAATGATCGACCACACCGGCATGTGAATGCCGAAGATCGCGCTGCCGATGTATTCATGACCCGGGCGCGGATAGATGTCGAGCAGGGTTTGCCGCACGGCGATGACCAGCAGAACGATTGTGAACAGCAGACTGAAACCGGTGTTCTGGTAAGAAAAGCCGCGACGGAAGTTCAGCATGATGCCGAAGCACACGCCCAGCATCGCAACACGCTCCAGCAGACATAGCGGACAAGGCAACTCGCCCTTGACATACTGCAGCGTCATTGCGGCCGTCAGAATCCCGGATATCACGAACATCACCAGCAGTAGATAGATGTAATTCAGCGAAGCGAGAAATCGCTGTGTCGTCATCGGTCGGTGGCTATCGATCATGAGCGCACCTGCGGCGTACCGTCGATTTCGGTCTGAATCCAGGGCATCCGAAATCCGGACGCCGGGCTGTAGATCTCGAAGAGAAACAGTCCAATGGAAAGAACTAGGCAGGCGGCGAACAACACAACTGCCAACCACCGGCGCCCGATCCAGCCGCAAATGAGCGCAAGCGACAGCGTTGCAAACACCGCGACCATCATCGTGAGCCCCTCGTATCTACGGCACGAGCCGCCGTTCGATCCAGTTCCTATTCGCGTGAAACGTCATTATCCGCACAACTTCCCAAGGCAGTTCATCTTCCTTCCGCAATAAACGCCTCCATGCGGGCACGGGCGCGTACATATTCGCGTTCATCGGCGCCCTCCGCCACTCAAACGCGACAGCGAACCGCGGCCACGCAGTGCGTTAGGCGATCACATCGATGCCGCGAGCATAGCCATTCGCTTCCACGAATGAGCAAACAGAAACGCAAAACCCGGCCGAAGCCGGGTTTTGCGTTATGCCACCGCGCCTGGCGGCGCAGCAGGACCGGGCGCTGCGCGCCGGCGCAGCTGCTTAACTGGCTGCCGGTGCCGTGATGACAACGCGCTCCATCGCGATGGTTGGCATCTCAGCAGATTTAGAGGCAGATTGCATTCCGGTCACGGTGCCGCCCAACACGACGGTGCTCATCACGACGGCGAAGAACGCTGCGACGATGCGGGCTTGGGTAGAGGTCGTTTTCATGGTTCGGTCCTTTGTTTGGTTCGTTGCGATGGACCGAACTGTAGGCAGCGAGACTGCTGCACGCGAGCGACTTGCGATGAACTGCGTAAAGCGCGCCGTGAACTGCAAGCGCGGTTTCGTCGCGAAATCGGGGCTTTCTGCAGTTCATTCCGGCTTTTTGTCGTTTCGTCGCGCCGGACAGCGTTTGAGCACCGATTTGGCAGCCAACAAGTGAAGCGCGTTCATTTGCGCGTCAAACAGCTCGTGTACGGGACGAAATGCGAGGTTTGTGTACTTACGCAGGAACAAAACGTGCACCGGGCCGGCGCAGCAGCCAAGTCGCGATCGAGACATTGAGCAGGTTCCAAAGCAAACCGTTGATAAAGGCGGCGCGATACGAGCCGGTTAGGTCGAACACCGCGCCCGACATCCAGCCGCCGAGCGCCATACCAAACACTGTGGCCATCACGACCAGCCCTACCCGGGCGCCGGCTTGATTCGGCGCGAAGTACTCACGCACGATGATCGCGTAGCTCGGCACGATCCCGCCCTGGAACAAACCAAACAGTGCCGACACGACGAACAATGAGGTCACTCCGTCGAATGGGATATAGAGCAGCAGCGCCACACCTTGCAGCACTGAGCCGAGTAGCAGCGTGCGTAAGCCCCCGATGTGATCGGCAATCCACCCCGATGCGAGCCGGCTCACGATGCCGGAAGCAAGCATGATCGACAGCATCTGCGCTCCGATGGCCGGCCCGTAACCGAGATCCGCGCAATACGCGACGATATGCACTTGCGGCATCGACATCGCCACGCAACACGCCACGCCTGCGATCATCAGCAACGTCTGCAGCGCAAACGGCGAAATGCCCAGCGACCGCGGCGCGCGCGAAGCAGCTGGCGTGCTGCTGGTCTCCCCCACATGCGGCGGCGCACGCCGCATTGCATAGGTCAATGGCAGCATCGTCACTAAGCAAATCGCGCCGATGTATAGATGCGCCGAGCGCCAGCCGACCGTTTCGATCAGGTACTGCACGATCGGCGGCCACACGGCGCCTGCCAGATAGTTACCCGACGCGACGATCGAAACCGCAAGGCCGCGCCGCCGCACGAACCAATGCGAAATGTCCGCCAGTAACGGACCGAAGGTTGCGGAACTGCCGAGCATGCCGATCAGCAGACCCTGCACGATTGCGTACATCAGCACGCTCGACGACAGGCTCGCCGCGACGTAACCGATTGCCAATGCACACGTCGCACCGACCATCGGCAATCGAACGCCATAGCGGTCGGATAATCGCCCCATCATGATGCCGCCGACGCCGAAGCCGAGCATTGTCAGCGTGTAAGGAAATGACGCCGCCGCGCGTGTGACGCCAAACTCGGCCTGTATTGCCGGCAGCGCGACGACGACCGACCACATACCGACTCCTCCTAGCGTGCTCAGGGCCAGGGCAGCAGCCAGCCGCAGCCATGCCGTGCGCGAGTCGATAAGGTCAGAAGTCGTTGCCATCTATGCGATCAGTGGCCAAGACACAAGGGGTATGAGCAATCACTGGACTCTGCCGAATTTTGCCTGCTGGCTCTTTCGCTAGGGCCGCGCGTTACGTCTGTAATGGCGAAAGAAGTCACCGAGTGCTTGGCGGCGTAGCGGCAAATGTGGATGGTATTGGGCGAGACCTACATCAGGCGGTAGCAGCCCCGCTTGCGCGAAGGAGGGAGTCGTCACTAGTATCGTTGCGGGCAGAAGGGTTGTCAGGTGTTGCTGTTCCGAGGAGGAAAGCATGAAAACAAGTTATGCCTTGAAGTGGATTGCATTCGCGTTCGCCGCAGTCGTGGCGGTATCCGGAGCGAGGGCGGCGGACTGGAAGCCGACGAGTGATGTCGAGTTCGTGATTCCGTACGGCCTGGGCGGCGGCGCCGATCTGCTTGCGCGCGTCATCATCAAGATCATGACCGAGGAAAAGCTGGTCCCGGTCAACGTCACCGCCGTCAACAAGCCCGGCGGCGGCGCCTCAGTCGGTGTCGCGTACGTGCTGACCACGAAGAATGCGAATCCAAATACGCTGGTGCTGTTCAACCCGCAGACGCAGATCACTCCGCTGACGGTAAAGGACGCACGCGGCTGGCGCGACTTGACGCCGGTGGCGAACCTGATGCTCGACGACTACTTGCTTTTCGTTGGCAAGGATTCGCCGTACAAGACCGCAGCCGACTTGGTGAAGGACGCCAAGAGCAAGCCTCCGAAGACCATCTCGATCGGTTCCGCCGGCACGGCCGACGACATGTCGATCGCCGTCTTCGAGTCGGCGGCGAACATCAAGCTCAATGTCGTGCGCTTCAATTCCGGAGGCGAGGCACTGACCGCCCTGCTTGGCGGGCACGTCAACCTGGCGTCAGGCAACCCGCTGGAATTCATGGGCCAGATGAACGCCGGTCAGGTTCGCGCGATCGGCGTCTTCCGTCCGACCCGCTTCGCTGATCTGCCCAACGTGCCGACGATGAAAGAGCAAGGCATCGATGTGGTGCCGTTCCAGATGTGGCGCGGCGTAGCTCTTCCGAAGAATGTCCCGCCCGACGCGGTGGCCTACTGGCAGGGCGTGATGCAGAAGGTCGCATCTTCCAAAGCGTTCACCGACTACATCAAACAGAATTCGGCGACGCTGCACGTGGTCGGCGGCCAGGATTACTACAAGTTCCTGGAGACACAGGAGGCGCTGTACAAGGACATGCTCAAGCGCCTCGGGGTGATCTGACGTTGGTCGCTTCGCCGACGATCCGCGCCGTTGAGGCAGTGCCGGTGCGGGTCGAAGGGGCCCGCGAGTTCCGCATTTCCGAGGGCGCCACGCGCGTCCACGTTTCGGTCGTGTTGCGCCTTCTCACTGACGCCGACGGTCTGGAAGGCAACGCAGAAGTCGTTTCGGCGCCACCGGGCAAGCCCGAAGAGTTCCTGGAAGAGATCGTCGGCGCGATCGAGCGTTACGTCGCGCCGGCGCTCATTGGCATGCCCGTGCGCGAGCGCGGACGCGCGGTGCAAGCCGTCGCGATGGCGTTGAAGGGACGCGTCTGGACCAAGGCCGCCGTCACCAATGCGCTCTACGATCTGCACGCGAAGGCGATCGGCGTTCCGATCGCCGATCTGCTCGGCGGCCGGTTGCTACAACGCGTTCCGGTGATCGGCCCGGTCGTCGGCATCATGACGCCCGACGCGATGGCGACCGAAGCGGCGGCACAGTCAAAGACGGGCTTTCTCGCGATCAAGATCAAGGTTGGCGAAACCGTCGATGCCGATATCGATCGGGTCGCTGCGGTGCGCGCCGCAATCGGAGAGTCGATATCGCTGCGGGTCGATGCCAACGATCACTACTGTCCGGCCGATGCGATCCGGTTCACGCGTGCAATTGAGCGCTATCGGCCGGAACACATCGAGCAACCGGTGGCGCGTCACGACATGCTCGGGTTGGCTGAGGTACGTCGCAGCGTCGGTGTTCCGGTCATGACCGACGACATGGTGGCGACGCCATATGACGCGATGAATGTGATCCGCCTCGGTGCCGCCGACCGCGTGAAAGTCAAGGTGACCAAGCACGGCTTCGACGGCGCGCGTGCGATCTGCGCAATGCTGTCGTCGGCTGGATTGACGCCTGTCCTGGGACACGTTTTCGAAATGGGCCTCGCTGCCATAGCCGAAGTTCAGTTCGCAGCATGTACGCTGGGGCTTGCGATGCCGTGCGAGATCGGCTCCATGGCGCCCATGGGAACGCATGCCGACATCGTCACCAACGACCTGCGTTCGGAGCCCGGATACATGCAGGTTCCCATCGGGATCGGCCTGGGCGCTGACGTGGATTGGCAGCGCGTAAGGCGCGGTCCCTCGGAATCTGCCGCATGACGTGGCGCGGCGAAGTCGTCGCGGGGCTGTTGTGTGGGCTGTTCGCAGCGCTCTGGATCGCGACCGCGCTCAGCCTCCCATACCTCGGTGATTACGCGCCGGGCTCGGGCTTCCTGCCACTCTGGCTCGGCGTGTGCCTGCTGGTGCTTTCCACCATCCATGTCGTGACGAGCCTGCGCGCACCCGCTGCCGCTGCGCCCGCCGGTCATTGGCGCAAAGTCGTGGCAGTAACGCTCGGTCTGATTGTGTGCGTTGCGGTGATCGAAAAACTCGGATTCGTGGTCGCGGTGGCAGCCTATCTTCTGTTTCTGTTGCGGGCAGTGGAGAAGGAATCATGGCGAACGTCGCTTGGCGTGAGCCTCGGCACGATCGCAGTGCTCTTTGGACTGTTTCGCGTGTGGCTGCAGGTGCCGCTGCCCAAGGGCCCTTGGGGATTCTGATTCATGGAGGCGCTCGAGCATCTTGCCCAAGGCTTCCAGGTACTGCTGCAACTCAAATACCTCGGCTTCTGCCTGGCCGGTGTCTTAGTTGGTCAGGTCATCGGTGCGTTGCCCGGCATCGGGCCGACTGCGGCGATCGCAATCCTGTTGCCACTGACGTTTGGTGGCGATGCGACCGGCTCGATCATCATGTTCGCCGGCATTTATTACGGCGCGCAGTACGGCGGCACGCTCACTTCCGTGCTGGTCAGCATCCCGGGGGAGTCATCGACGGTGATGACCAGCCTGGACGGCTATCAGATGGCACGCAATGGACGTGCGGGTGCAGCTCTGGGCATGGCCGCCATCGCCTCGTTTTTGGCGGGCACGGTTGGCACGCTCGGGCTGATGCTGATGGCGCCGCCGCTCGCCGCTGTCGCCCTGTACTTCGGGCCACCCGAATATTTCGCGCTGGTACTGGTCGGCCTCACATCGCTCTCGTTGGTCGGCGGCGGCCTCGTGAAGGGCCTGATGATGGGGCTCGTCGGCTTGATGATCGCCACGATCGGCGTTGATCCGCAGGTCGGGAACACACGGTTCATGTTTGGCCAGTTGTGGCTAATGGACGGCATCGATTTCCTGGTGCTTGCAGTCGCGCTGTTCGGTGTCGGCGAAGTGCTCGCGAGTGTCGAGCAGGCATTGAAGCCGCCGAAGGTCGAGCTCAACATCCGCAATCTGCTGCCGACGTATCTCGACTGGATCGCGAGCCGCTGGGCCATCGTGCGCGGCACTTTGATCGGATTCCTGATCGGCGTGCTTCCGGGCGCCGGCGCCACGATCGCCTCGTTCATGGCTTATGCCACCGAAAAAAAAATATCAAAACACCCGGAGAAATTCGGCACGGGCGTGATCGAGGGTGTCGCAGCACCCGAAGCGGCCAACAACGCCGCTGCCACTGGTGCGATGGTGCCGATGTTCGCGCTGGGTATTCCGGGCTCGGGCACCACTGCCGTGATGCTGGGCGCGTTGATTATGTTCGGCCTGCAGCCAGGGCCGCAGCTGTTCCAGAAGAACGCCGACCTCGTGTGGGGTGTCATTGCCAGCATGTACGTGGGTAACGTCATTCTGCTTGTGCTGAACCTGCCACTCGCGGGCATGTTCGCCACGCTGTTGCGCGTCCGCTATACGCTGCTCTACCCGGTGATCCTGGCGTTGTGCATCGCCGGCGTCTACAGCCAGGCCAATAGCGCTGACGACCTGTGGGTCATGAGCGCGTTCGGTGTCGTCGGCTATCTGATGAAAAAGTACGACTTCCCGATCGCACCGCTCGTGCTGGGCCTGGTGCTCGAACCCATGCTGGAAACCGCGTTGCGCCAGTCGATGACGTTGTCGCGCGGCAGTCTCGCGATCTTCGTCACGCGCCCGATATCCGCAGCATTGATCGTGTTGACCGTACTGATCTTGACCGCGCCGCTCGTCGCGCGCCTTTTCCGCCGCGCCGTCGCAGCCCAATGATCTGCTTCTGATTGGAACAACATCGGCGTTTCCAAAAGTAGTACGCATTCTGACGTATTCAGGTCACGGCTTATGCTTGTGTACCTCTATCACTGGATTGAACCGAATGTCGATCTCGATGCATGCCGCCTCCGTGCCCGTCTTCACACAGATGCTCGGAAGCCTGAGCGCTCTGTTGCACAAAGCCGAATCTCATGCAGAGCAACGCAAGATAGACGCCGACGCATTGCTGCAGGCTCGCCTGTTTCCCGACATGTTTCCGCTACGGCGCCAGGTGCAAATTGCATGCGATTTTGCGCGCGGAGTTTCGGCGCGGTTGGCCGGCGTGGAAGTGCCGTCGTTTCCGGACACCGAGAAAACGTTCGCGGAGCTGCACGCATTGATCGAGAAGACGCTGAGCTTCATCGGAGGCTTGTCGCCGACGCAATTCGACAAAAGCGAATCGCGCGAAATCGTCACGCGGCCGGGCACGCCTAAGGAAAGACGCTTCAACGGCCAGGCGTATTTATTGAGCTACGGCCTGCCGCAATTTTTCTTTCACGTCACGACCGCGTACGCGCTGCTGCGGCATAACGGCGTGGAGCTCGGCAAGGGTGATTACATGGGCAAGTACTAGCCCGGAGCCTCCTGTCTGATTTACTTCGAGAGCCCCATCCGCTTCGCGCCCTCGGTGTAGATCTTCACGCGTTCTTTCATGAAGCCGTCCATCTGATCGACGCCGATGTTGACCAGTTCAAAGCCGCTCTTCGCAGCCAGCTCTTTCATCTCCGGATCATTGTTCAGCGCCGCCCATAAATCGGACATGCGCTTGCGCTGCTCGGGAGTGGATGACTTGGGCATGCCGATGCCGCGATAGGCCCCGTCGATCCAGTCGACGCCGAGTTCCTTGAAGGTCGGGACGTCCGGCAGCAGTGGATGCCGGGTGTCCATCGCCACTGCAAGCGCGCGCAGCTTGCCCTTGTTGTTGACGGCGAACGCGGTATACGACATCGCGCCGTCGACATGCCCGGCGAACACGGAGGTGGTCATGTCGCCGGTTCCCTTGTATGGAATGTAGGTCGTCTTGATCCCGAATGCGGCGTTCAAACGCTCGTGCGCCGCATGGTTTGCCGAGTTGAGTCCTGAGCCGCCGAGGCTTAGCTTGCCCGGGTTTTCCTTCGCGAACTTGACGAAGTCCGCAAACGACTTGATCGGGCTCGCATCGCGCACGACCAGCGCATCCGGCGTGTAGTGAAACCAGTACACGGGCGTCACATCATCGGTCTTGTATTGCACCTGACCCTCAAGGGGCTGAAACACGATGTGCGGCAGATTGACGCCGACGATATTCAGGCCATCGGCCGGCAACGCATTCATCTGCGCCCACATCAAACCGCCGCCCGCACCGGCCTTGTATTGAATGATCGTGTCAATCGCGGGGCATTTCTTTTTCAGCACGACCTGCTGATGCCGCGCCGAAATATCGGATTCGCCGCCAGGCGGAAATGCCTGCCAATAAAGAACATTCTTTTCGGGACACGGTTGCGCGAAAACAACGGGCGCCGCGAGCAAACATAGAATTGCGACCAGACGCTTCATGGCGAGTCTCCTTGATGTTTTTTGACTGCGGCGAGCTTAGGCTGCCGCGCGTGGCCTGTCACCCTCGCACGCCTTTCACACGGCTCTGTTCCGTTCAAAAAAACGGCACGCCGTGGCGTGCCGCACCTTGCTCACAAAGGAGCCGACGTCGATTTACTGGCCGTATTTGGCCTTAGCGTCAGCAACGCACTTGTCCTTGGCGGCACCGGTCAGTGGATCACATTTTTCACGTGCGACTTTGTAATCGGCTTCGCGTTTGGTGTCCTTGGCGTCAGCCTTGGCAACGGTGGTCTGGCGCGCAGCTTTCGCATCGGCCTTGGCCTTGGTTTCCGCGGCTTTTGCGGCCTTCAGGCAAACATCTTTGTCGTTGCCCGTCTTGGTCGCGCACTGCTCCTTGGCCACCATATAGGTCGCTTCGGCATCAGCGATCACCGCGTTTTCACGCGCCTTCGGCGTGTTTTCATAGTCCGCTGCAGCGCGTGCTTTGGCACGCTTTTGTGCGGCGTTCGCCTCCGCCACACAGAGATCTTTTGGCTGCCCAGACAAAGCGTTGCACTTGGCTTTGGCAGCCTTGTACTCCGCGCTGATGCGCTCCTTGGTGGCGCTATATTCGTCCTTAGTAACGGCAGCGGCAGACCCCGCCAGCAAAGCGGCAGCCGCAAGTGCACAAATTTGCGCACGCGTGCGCACACTGGTTTGCATCATCAATTCTCTCCTTGTTGTCGAAACGTACGTGTCGAACCTACGTCTGAGCCCTCTTAGGAGCCCAAAACGGTCGCCTAACGCAGCGGTTCACCACCCGGTTTACAAGCCACTACGCCGCGTCATCGCTGACGCCTACGACAGAAGGCATTTCTCATGCCAGTACTCGGGAAAACCCGACGCGCTAGATGTCGCGTACGGTAACGCGAGGTGCTTACGCCGAATGGCAGCCTCAGGAAAGTAAGCGTTCCCTTCGACCATCACAATGTCATCCGATTCGGCAAGCACGGCGCTGGCCCACTCTGCGCGTTTCATTCAGGATCCTTGATTGCACCTATTAAACCGCAGCGGGGTAAGCTTCGCCCGCCATTCCAGTTTGAGGAGACTTTCCTGGCCAAGCCCAACTACTCATTTGAGAAACGCCAGCGCGAGATCGCGCGCAAGAAAAAGCAAGACGAAAAACGTCAGCGCAAGGTTCAGCGTGCCCCCGACGAACCAGCGCCCGTTGATCAGCAGACTCAGCCCATACCGCCCGAGACCGACACTGCCGTCTGACGCCGCGCTTCGCACGCGGCTCGTTGCTTAACCCGCGAATTGCGGGTGATTTGCACGGCGCTTGGGTCCCCTACTTTCGAGTGCTTTTCGCTGACTGAAAGGTCACGTGAACCCGTTATGTTCGCCCGTATGTATCACGGCGAACGATTCAACAGTCTGACGCACCTTGCTGGCACTGCGCTCGCGATTGCCGGAGCGTCCGAGTTGATCGGCCATGCAAGTGCACAAGGCGACGTCTGGAAGATCATCGCCTTCAGCGCGTTCGGCGCGGGACTCGTTCTGCTCTACGGGGCATCAACTCTGTATCACTCGTTTCGCGGCCGCGCAAAGATCGTGCTGCGCAAAATCGACCATGCCGCTATCTACGTGCTGATCGCAGCGAGCTATGCGCCCTTCATGCTCGTGAGTCTGCGCGGGCCGCTCGGCTGGACGCTGTTTGCGGCGATCTGGGCGATGGCGCTGTATGGAATGTATCGAACGTGGCGGCGCAACGATGGGGGCGACCCGTCACCGATTCCGTACTTGATCATGGGATGGATCGGAGTCACCGCGGTCGTACCGCTGATCGACAAGCTCGGCATGGAAGGGCTGAGCTGGCTCGCATCCGGTGGCGCGTTGTACACGGCCGGTATCGTGTTCTATCTGAACGACCGTCGCTGGCGACACGCGCACGGCATCTGGCATCTGTTCGTAATGGGCGGCAGCGCCAGCCACTTCGTGACCGTGCTGTACTTCGTCAACTGACTCTCACTTACCCTAATCGTCGATTCGCCGCCGCAGGGCCTTGACCTGGCCGCGGCGCACTTTCGTTTCAACGCGTTTTTTCTGAGACGACGCGGTCGGCCTCGTCGGACGGCGCTTGAGCGGAATAGCGGCGGCCGTCGCAACGAGCGCATCCAGCCTCGCTAGCGCGTCCTCGCGATTTTTTTCCAGGCTGCGATACGTCTGAGCCTTGATAACAACGACGCCGTCGTCGTTAATGCGCTGGTCGCGCTTTGCCAGCAATCGCTGCTTGATCTGGTCAGGCAGCGATGACGCACGAATATCGAAACGCAGGTGAATCGCGTTCGATACCTTGTTGACGTTCTGTCCGCCCGCGCCCTGCGCCCGAATCGCGAGTAGCTCGACCTCATCGTGACGCAGGTCATATGGAACTGATAACGCGCGCATGGATGGGGCAAAGAAACGGCCGCCCGAAGGCGGCCGTTCAGCTTCAGGTCCTTGCAGCTTACCGTCGTTCGCGCAGTCGGATGATCTCCGCTTCACTGTTTCTTCGCGGATCGGCTGGGCTGTAGATAAGCAGCGCTCCGAGTTGCGACGGTGACGCCGCTGCACCGCCCGGTACCGCAGCGGTAGACAGGAAGCCCGCGACACCCGAGGGCACATTGACAGCAATCGCGCCGCCCGCAACCGTAAAGTGCGGCGTCGACAGCGTATGTGTCATCACGTCGATGGAGTCCGCGGCCCCACTGCCGAAGTAGTTATCAAAAGCCGTAACATCGAAGTTGAACTGCGTATTCAACGTCAACTGCGGCGATGGCGCCGGATCCTGCAGGAAACTCATCGGAACCGTCAGGATCATATTTCCCGTGTTTAGACCGCCCAAGCTGAAGAACGCACCGCGCGCGGTGCCAGTCCGCAAGTTGGCGACAAACACGATGTCCTGACCGTTGAATCCCGCTGCAAGATCATTGTTGAAGACTTCATAGTCCGGAGTGCCGTCTCGATCTACATCGATCAGGATCGAGAACAGCGCGGGTGTTACCGGGGTTGAGCGCGCACCAAAGGTCGTGACTGCGAACTCAACCAGATTGCCCAACGTTGGGTGCACTCCGCCAAACCGAACGCCTACCGCGCGCAAATCAATGTACGGCGTTTCGGGTTCAGTCGGTCGCTCATCACGCGGGCTGGTGCCAGTCAGCGCGAAGATGTCGGCGCGCCCAGTTGTAGCGCTCGGATTGGCGATCGTGATGTTGTTACCGGCGACGAGTGACCCCGGCGTAGCAACCAACGCCGCCGCGCGTCGCGGCAGGACATGCCATGGCAACGTCATTGTGTTCTCGTCGGAACTCAATGTGACGAAGCCATCGAACTCCTGCATCGTGAGCGGCCCGGCGAGTGCCGGCGTGTTGCCGTTGGTCAACGTCCACGTGGGTAACCGGCTCGGATCGATCGTCATCGTTACGGTGAATGTCGCCGAACCGCGTGCGGGCACTGTAATCGATGATGGCATCGACAACGTGACTGCGCCGGTTGCTGCGTCATTCGCATAACGGAAGTCGGACGAAATATTGAACGTCAAATCTCTCCGTACCAGGTTCTGTACGCGAACCTCCCGCGTAAAGCTTTCCGGCGCAGTCACCGCCTGGAAGCCGAACGACAGGGCTGCCGACTTGTCGGCTGGCACCCAGGCGGCGGCTTCAAGAGCGAGGGCCCGATTGACGCGCAGCTCGCCAGCACCGATACGAGTAATCGGCGCCAAGTCAGGACTCAGCGTTGGATTGGTTCGAATGTTGGTCTCTGCGCTGTTCATTAACAGTGCTTTGATCACCATCGGCGAACGGGTCGGATGCTCTTGCCGCATGATCGCAGCTGCACCCGTCACCATCGGCGCCGCGCCTGACGTACCACTAAACGGCGTCGTGCCAGTTCCCGTGCCCGCTTCGGCTGAAACCGAAGAACCCGGAGCACCGATTTCAGGCTTGATCGCCACCAGGCCGATTGACGGACCACGCGACGAAGAGCCCACGATGCTGCCCACCAGCGGCGTGGCCAACTGGAAGCTCGCTTTGACAGCTTGGGTCGAGGCCAATAGCGCCTTGACAGCGTTGCCATAAGCCAGCGTCACCGAGATGGTCGGCACCAAGTTATCTCCGCCGCCGAAAGCAAACTGTGGCGGAGTCGCCGCGGCAACGTTGTCCACGATGATGACACCGATTGCGCCTGCATCTGCAGCACGGTCCGTCTTCAGGCTCGCAGCACAAAGGCCGCGGTCAATCAACGCGATACGGCCAGAGGGATCGGCCAGGTACGGATCATCGGCAGGCAGTGGCGGATCGCCGGACCCAGCAGGACAGCCGCGACCGACGTAAACCAACTGACCGGCGGTGGGCGTCGTTGAAGGTGGCGCCCACGGCTGGGCTGCCGTGTTGAGGTTGGGGTTCGGCTGTCCGGGAGGTGCCGGTGATAAGGTCAACGCAGGTGCGATCGAGCTTGGCACGTGGGTATTCGCCACACTGATCGCGCCCGGCGCTACGGACGGAGAACCGACGATATAAGGGATATCGGCAGAATTGCCGGCCGAAGTGACGACGATGACGCCCGCTTGCACTGCATTGCTTGCAGCCTGTGTCAGCGAACTGTCCTGCTGGCCGAACGGAGCACCAAGCGATAGATTGATGACGTCAACCGCGTCACCGATATCGCCATCGCCATTGGGGTCAAGCGCGAAGTCAAATCCCTGCCCAATTGCGACGCCATTACACGAGGTGCTGACGGCGCTGCAAACCTTTACGGCATAAAGAGACGCGGCCGGCGCGACACCGCCGATACCAGCCGCGATGTGCGCGACGTGGGTGCCGTGTCCGCCACCCGGCGCACGGTTATCGATCGGGTCAGGATCTGGCGCGATGGGCCCATTGGGCCACTGCTCGCCAACGAAGTCAAAACCACCGATCACCTTCGCGGTCGGAAACAGCCCAGCCGGATCGGCAGGATCGGCATACGCCGCGTCATATGCCTCGATCGTGCCGGGACCACCCATCGCAGCGTGTGTGTAATCGATACCGGAATCGAGCACCGCGATGCGGACGCCGCGGCCATCTCTACCGACTGCATGTGCGGCGGAAGCGCCGACATACGGCACGGTTTCCGGGAGCATGCGTTCATAGTGTAGAACCTGATCGACCTTGACGACGCCAGGCAATGACGCAATGGCTTTCAATTGCTTGGCGTCAATGCGCACTGCCACCAAGTTATGTGCGAGCTCAACACGGCCCAACACTTCGGCCCCGAGGCTATTGAAGCTACCTATCGCGGCGGACTGTTGTGTTCTCACTTCAGATCGTGCGGCACGCGCTTCGGTAACGGTGAGTTTCTCGCCGGCGACATCCAACTTGGCGCTTTGGCGCACTGCTGGTGCCGGCTGTGCCAGCTCCACCCAAACATCTACCGGACCGGAAGCCGACCTTAAGCCGGCCGCGATCTTGGTCGTCGCGACGTCGTCAAGCGCGACGGCATCGGTCGAGGTAGTTTCAAAAGATGTAGCTAGTTCATTACTCGCCGATGCTTGTGGCTCGGCCGTATCCGATCCGCCGCCGCACGCGTTTAGCAATGCGGCGCACGCGACCAGTATCGCGATGCGCTTCATGGGGACTTTCTCCTTGGGTTTTTTACTTCTTGAGGGCGGGAAATTTATTCGCCCGGCGGAGGCTTTGTAAAGAATTTTCTCAACAGATCGCGCTTTTGCGACGGCCAAGACTCCGCGGTGTAATGCTGCGCTGCGATTTTCGACGTGGATCAGCGAACCGGTCGCGGAGTTGGTAAGGGCTCGCGTTCAATGTGCTGTATGGCTGACACCGACCGCACGCCGACAATGCGCCTGACGTCCGGCAGCCTGGCCGGGTCGATGACAACCGCAAGCGCGTTGTTCGAAGTCGTCACGCGTGCCAACTCGGTGGCACCAAGCGCCTTTAATTGAGCCATCACAGCATCTTGCTGGCGCTTGACGACGTCTAGTTGACCCTTGGGTGCAACCGCAACCGGCGCTTCCGTCAGCATCACCCAAATCTCAACTTTTTCGGCAGCAGACGTACTCATCGCTCTCGTTTCCCGCGCCTGATACACCGTGTCCGATGCAGCGGCCACATTGGAGCCGCAAATGGACGCGACTGCCGGCATCGCTGCAAAAACGACGAAAGTCCTGATCACTTGTACCACCTGTCGTGTTCGTCGACGAGAGGCTGTGTAGCAAACAGCGTATGACTACAACTCGTGCCGAAAATTCCGGTTGACCGGCAACACGCTTTGCGCGAAGCTCGCGACCCTCGCTCGCTCGAGCGCGCTTCAGTCAGGAGGCGCCATGAGAAAAACTGATCTTGTTCGCTAGTCGGCCGCACCCGCGCTGACTCGGATTTTCCGATCCCTGCGCCGCGAAAGCGGCCGCGCCACTCCACGTTGATACGAAGCGCGTGTTCCTGCATGCGCATCGCGCGACGACGCGCATTGTCTCGAGGATTCGGAACCAATGGATATGACTTTGATCGATCGGCTGCGGCCGATCGGCTTTACACCGGCAGTGATGCAGGCGATGGACGCGCTTGGCGATGTGCCTGGCACACCGATGCGATTGATTGAAGCGCATCGCGAAACGGTGCGTGTCACGGACGGCGCCGACGAGCATTCCGCGCGGCCGCTACCAGGCCTGCTGCAT
>CAWAYV010000037.1:0-25993 GCA_963786295.1 uncultured beta proteobacterium
TCCGGGCAGCGGCCGAGCCGAATGCTCGTCGACGCCGTCCGTGACACGCACCGTTTCGCGATGTGCTTCAATCAATCGCACCGGCGAGCCGGGCATATCGCCGAGCGCGTTGAATGCGCCCATCGCTTGCGCCACTGCCGGCGTAAACCCGATCGGCCGCAGCCGATCCATCAAAGTTCTATCCATTGGTTCCGAATCCTCGAGACGTTTTCAGAGACCGCGCGCAAGCACGCAGCGTCGAATGCAAACGAGCAACTAGAGAAGTGTCGCGGCCGCTTTAATGCGGCGCAGGAATCGGAAAAACCGAGTCAGCGCGTATGCGGCCGACTAGAGAGCGAGATCAGTTCTATGCATGGCGCCTCCTGATTGAAGCGCGCTCGGGCGAGCGAGGGTCGCGAGCTTCGCCCAGAACGGCGGGCGAGTCAATAAATAGAAGGGTTAAGTCAACGAGCCCCGTTTCTCGCACGCTACATGCTCCATGGTTCAAATGATTCGTACGCTTGTGACCGGAACCCTGGTGTTCCTACTAGCTACTGCCGCATTCGGCGGCGATAAGGTGGATGTCTGGGTTGTATTGACCGAGCCGCCTGTTGCGGGGTCACCGGCAGGACAGCTGGAGCGAGTCAAGCAGCAGCAAGACCGGGTGATGGCCGAACTAAAGGCATTGGGCGCAACAGAGCTTGCGCGCGTAACCCTTGCCAAGAACGCATTGGCAGTCACTATCGATTCGTCAAAATTACCCGAAGCGAAGCGCATTTCGGGCGTGCGCGGGGTGACAGCCGTGAAGCACCTCGAAAGCGATCCATTGCCTCCTCCGCCGCCGGTGCGCTGAGCGCGTCGAACATCGCGGCGCAACATTACAGAAAACGTAATTTGCCCGTCGCAAAAACGCGATGGACGTCAAAATTTCTTTACAAAGCTGTAACGGGGCGCATAGATTTCCCGCCCTCAAGAAGTAAAAACCCAAGGAGGAATTCCATGAAGTGCAAGAAGATTTCAACGCTGATTGCAGCGCTCGCCTTGACAGCGTCGGCGGGCGCGGTCAGCGCAGCGGACGACACGGCTGCGAGCACTCAGGCGCAGCCCGACGCCGCGGCACCGGCACAGGCGCAGGCGCGTCGCGCCGTGCGTGACAAGGAAACGGGCAAGCTGCGCGCGCCGACCCAAGAGGAACTCAAGGTGATGCTGGAAGACGAGCGAGCCGCCCGCAGGGCCCGGGGACAGCCCGAGCCGTCGGCCGCGCCCACCCCGATCGTCGTGCGCCAGCACCCCCAGCGGCATGCGCAGCGCCGTTCTCGGACGGGACTTCCTGGTAACGATCCAAGCGCAGCGTCGCACGGACGGCAAGGTGGAAATCTCGCACACCGATCCCGCCCACGACCATCCAACCGCCAAATCGCAGCATCCGACGGAGTAAGGTCACCATGAAGACCAATAAGAAGGTGTACTTCGCCGCTGGACTGCTCGGCGTGGCTCTGGCCATGCCTGCGTTCGGCGCCAACATGATTGTCAACAACGTCGACGCTCCCGGCGTCGGCTTCAACGACCCGACGCCGGCCACGCCTGTTGGCGGTAACCCGGGGACGACGGTCGGTCAGCAACGCCTTGTGGCCTATCAGCGTGCGCTCGAACTTTGGGGCAAGACGCTGCGCAGCAGTGCGACGATCGTTGTCCAGGGTTCGTTCGCGGGCCTGCCTTGTGACGCCGGCGGCGGCGTGCTCGCACAAGCGGGTGCGCTGCAGATCTTCGCCGACTTCCCTGGCGCGCCGCTGCAGAACCACTGGTACGGAGTTGCGCTGGCAAATGCCCTCGCCGGGCAAGACCTGACGCCGGGACCGCCCGATCCTGGCCCGTTTGCGCCGCCCTTCAACGACGACATCGTCGCCAACTTCAACGGCAACGTGGGCCAGCCTAACTGCATTGCCGGCCCCGGCTGGTACTACGGGCTCGACAACAACGCGGGTCCGGGTCAGATCGACTTCCTCGATACTTTCATGCACGAGGTCTCGCACGGTCTGGGATTCCAGAACTTCGCGACCGAAACGACCGGCGCACGCCTCTCGGGTTGCCCGACGTTTACATGGCCAACACGCTGGACCTCACGAACGGCCGTCTTTGGAACACGTTCTCGCCGGCGGAGATCGTGGCCTCGGCCGTGCGCAACGGTCAAGTGGTCTGGGCCGGCGCGCAGGTGACCGCGAACGCACCGCTCGTGCTCGGCCCCCGTGAGGGCGTCCGCTTGACGGGCGGGGTCAACAAGGAGATCGAGTTCGGCACGGCTTCGTTCGGCCCCTTGCCCAATGCGACCAACTTCAACGGCACCAGGTCGTGGTCGGCACCGACGGCGTAACGGCCCCAGGCGGCGCTTGGACGGGTGCGGCTATTACGTCCAGCCGTCGCGGGCAAGGTCGCGTACGTCGACCGCGGAACCTGCGGCTTTGCCGTCAAGGCGAAGAACGCACAGAACGCAGGGGCAACCGGCGTGATCATCGGCAACACGTGGCCGGCGGCGGGGCGATCGGATGGGGGGATTCGATCCGACGATCACGATCCCGTCGATCGGTATCTCGACCGCCGACGGGCGGCGATCAAGGCAGCCGCGACACCGGTCAACGTCGAGTATTTCGTCGATCCTTCGGAACTGGCAGGCACCGCTCAAGGCTTCGTTCGTCTGTATGCACCGACGATGGTGGCGCTCGGCTCGTCGATTTCCCACTTCGACACGGTTGCGACGCCCAACCTGCTGATGGAGCCGTTCATCACGGATGGCTTGCAGTCCAGCCGCAACCTCGACCTCACGCCGTCGCTGATGGTGGATATTGGCTGGGGCTTGGAGACGTTGAAGATCGGCGTTTGCGACACGGGCGTGCCAAGCGTGTTGCGCACCGGCCAGATGCTGCATGCGAACGTCGACGCCTGCGCTGCCGGAGCCAAGAACCACGGCCAGTTCGTCAGCTGCATGAACAAGGTCATCAATGACGCGAAAGCACGTGGCCTACTGTCCGGCGCACAGCACGGAGCGATCTCGAGCTGCGCCGCACGCGGCCGCCCCTGACCGCTGAGCATCTGGCGCTCGCGGCGTAGCGGTACGCAGGGCCGCCCGAAAGGGCGGCCCTTTCTTTTTGGCGCGTGCCGATAGATACTTCAAACGTGACGGCAACTTCAACTCCATTCGAACTGCGCGAAAACGAGATCGAGCTTCTCGCGATTCGCGCGCAGGGCGCGGGCGGACAGAACGTCAACAAGGTATCGAACGCGATTCACCTGCGTTTCGATATTCGTGCGTCATCGCTGCCTGACCAGATCAAGCAGCGATTGCTGGCAAAGCGCGACCAGCGCATTAACGACGACGGCGTCGTTGTTATCAAGGCTCAGACGTATCGCAGCCTGGAAAAAAATCGCGAGGACGCGCTAGCGAGACTGGATGCGCTCGTTGCGACGGCCGCCGCTATTCCGCTCAAGCGCCGTCCGACGAGGCCGACCGCGTCGTCTCAGAAAAAACGCGTTGAAACGAAAGTGCGCCGCGGCCAGGTTAAGGCCCTGCGGCGGCGAATCGACGATTAGGGTAAATGAGAGTCAGTTGACGAAGTACAGCACGGTCACGAAGTGGCTGGCGCTGCCGCCCATTACGAACAGATGCCAGATGCCGTGCGCGTGTCGCCAACGACGGTCGTTCAGATAAAACACGATACCGGCGGTGTACAACGCGCCACCGGATGCGAGCCAGCTCAGCCCTTCCATGCCGAGCTTGTCGATCAGCGGCACGACCGCGGTGACTCCGATCCAGCCCATGATCAAGTACGGAATCGGTGATGGGTCGCCCCCATCGTTGCGCAGCCACGTTCGATACATTCCATACAGCGCCATCGCCCAGATCGCTGCAAACAGCGTCCAGCCGAGCGGCCCGCGCAGACTCACGAGCATGAAGGGCGCATAGCTCGCTGCGATCAGTACGTAGATTGCAGCATGGTCGATTTTGCGCAGGATGATCTTTGCGCGGCCGCGAAACGAGTGATACAGAGTCGATGCTCCGTAGAGCAGAACGAGTCCCGCGCCGAACGCGCTGAAGGCGATGATCTTCCAGACATCGCCTTGTGCACTTGCATGGCCGATTAGCTCGGAGGCTCCGGCAATGGCGAGCGCAGTGCCCGCTAGGTGCGTCAGGCTGTTGAATCGTTCGCCGTGATACATAGGGCGAACATAACGGGTTCACGTGACCTTTCAGTCAGCGAAAAGCACTCGAAACTAGGGGACCCAAAGCGCCGTGCAAATCACCCGCAATTCGCGGGTTAAGAAACGAGCCGCGTGCGAAGCGCGGCGTCAGACGGCAGTGTCGGTCTCGGGCGGTATGGGTTGCGTCTGCTGATCAACGGGCGCTGGTTCGTCGGGGGCACGCTGAACCTTGCGCTGACGTTTTTCGTCTTGCTTTTTTTTGCGCGCGATCTCGCGCTGGCGTTTCTCAAATGAGTAGTTGGGCTTGGCCAGGAAAGTCTCCTCAAACTGGAATGGCGGGCGAAGCTTACCCCGGTGCGGTTTAATACGTGCAATCAGGGAGCTTGAATGAACGCGCCGATTGGGCTGGCGCCGTGCTTGCCGAATCGGATGACATTGTGGTTGTCGAAGGGAACGCTTACTTTCCTGAGGCTGCCATTCGGCGTGAGTACTTCGTACCCAGCGACAAGCGCGTCGGGTTTTCCCGCGTACTGGCATGAGAAATGGCCGACTACAAAGTCGCACGTGAAAAATGCGATCCGCTGACCGGTGCCGCCAAGGACAAGTGCGTTGCTGACGCTAAGGCCAAATACGGCCAGTAAGTCGACGTCGGCTCCTTTGTGAGCAAAGTGCGGCACGCCACGGCGTGCCGTTTTTTTGGGCGAAAGAGAGCCGTGCGAAAGGGCGTACGAGGGTGACAGGCCACGCGCGGCAGCCTAAGCTCGCCGCAGTCAAAAAACATCAAGGAGACTCGCCATGAAGCGTCTGGTCGCAATTCTATGTTTGCTCGCGGCGCCCGTCGTTTTCGCGCAACCGTGTCCCGAAAAGAATGTTCTTTATTGGCAGGCATTTCCGCCTGGCGGCGAATCCGATATTTCGGCGCGGCATCAGCAGGTCGTGCTGAAAAAGAAATGCCCCGCGATCGACACGATCATTCAATACAAGGCCGGTGCGGGGGGCGGTTTGATGTGGGCGCAGATGAATACGTTGCCGGCCGATGGCCTGAATATCGTCGGCGTCAATCTGCCGCACATCGTGTTTCAGCCGCTTGAGGGTCAGGTGCAATACAAGACCGATGATGTGACGCCCGTGTACTGGTTTCACTACACGCCGGATGCGCTGATCGTGCGCGATGCAAGCCCGATCAAGTCGTTTGCGGACTTCGTTAAGTTCGCGAAGGAAAACCCGGGCAAGCTTAGCCTCGGCGGCTCAGGGCTCAACTCGGCAAACCATGCGGCGCACGAGCGTTTGAACGCCGCATTCGGGATCAAGACGACCTACATTCCATACAAGGGAACCGGCGACATGACCACCTCCGTGTTTGCCGGGCATGTCGACGGCGCGATGTCGTATACCGCGTTCGCCGTCAACAACAAGGGCAAGCTGCGCGCGCTTGCAGTGGCGATGGACAGCCCGGCATCCACTGCTGCCGGACGTCCCGACCTTCAAGGAACTCGGCGTCGACTGGATCGACGGCGCCTATCGCGGCATCGGCATGCCCAAGTCGTCCACTCCCGAGCAGCGCAAGCGCATGTCCGATTTATGGGCGGCGCTGAACAATGATCCGGAGATGAAAGAGCTGGCTGCGAAGAGCGGCTTCGAACTGGTCAACATCGGTGTCGATCAGATGGACGGCTTCATGAAAGAACGCGTGAAGATCTACACCGAGGGCGCGAAGCGGATGGGGCTTGCGAAGTAAATCAGACAGGAGGCTCCGGGCTAGTACTTGCCCATGTAATCACCCTTGCCGAGCTCCACGCCGTTATGCCGCAGCAGCGCGTACGCGGTCGTGACGTGAAAGAAAAATTGCGGCAGGCCGTAGCTCAATAAATACGCCTGGCCGTTGAAGCGTCTTTCCTTAGGCGTGCCCGGCCGCGTGACGATTTCGCGCGATTCGCTTTTGTCGAATTGCGTCGGCGACAAGCCTCCGATGAAGCTCAGCGTCTTCTCGATCAATGCCTGCAGCTCCGCGAACGTTTTCTCGGTGTCCGGAAACGACGGCACTTCGACGCCGGCCAACCGCGCCGAAACTCCGCGCGCGAAATCGCATGCAATTTGCACTTGGCGCCGCAGCGGAAACATGTCGGGAAACAGGCGAGCCTGCAGCAATGCGTCGGCGTCTATCTTGCGTTGCTCCGCATGAGATTCGGCTTTGTGCAGCAGTGCGCTCAGGCTTCCGAGCATCTGCGTGAAGACGGGCACGGAGGCGGCATGCATCGAGATCGACATTCGGTTTAGTCCAGTTGATAGAGGTACGCAAGCATAAGCGGTTACTTGAATACGTCAGAACGCGTACTACTTTTGGAAACGCCGATCCGTGCCAATCAGAAGCAGATCATTGGGCTGCGACGATACGGCGGAAAACACGCGTCAGGAACGGCGCCGTCACGATCAGCACGGTCAGCACGATCAGCGCTGCGGATATCGGCCGCGTGACGAAGATCGCGAGACTGCCGTGCGACAGCGTCATCGACTGGCGCAACGCGGTTTCCAGCATGGGTTCGAGCACCAGGCCGAGCACGAGCGGTGCGATCGGGAAGTCGTACTTCTTCATCAGATAGCCGACGACACCGAACGCGCTCATGACCCACAGATCGTCGGCGCTGTTGGCCTGGCTGTAGACGCCGGCGATGCACAACGCCAGGATCACCGGGTAGAGCAGCGTATAGCGGACGCGCAGCAGCGTGGCGAACATGCCCGCCAGCGGCAGGTTCAGCACAAGCAGAATGACGTTACCGACGTACATGCTGGCAATGACGCCCCACACCAGGTCCGCGTTCTTCTCGAACAGTTGCGGCCCCGGCTGCAGGCCGAACATGATCAGCGCGCCGAGCATGACGGCAGTGGTGCCCGAGCCCGGAATACCGAGCGCGAACATCGGCACCATCGCGCCGGTGGCAGCGGCGTTGTTGGCCGCTTCGGGCGCTGCGACACCCTCGATCACGCCGGTGCCGAATTTCTCCGGGTGCTTCGAGATTTTCTTCTCGATGGCGTAAGCCATGAACGAGGCGATCGTCGCGCCGGCGCCGGGAAGCACGCCGATCAAGAATCCGATCAGGGTGCCGCGCACGATGGCCCAGCGGCTCGCGATCCAATCGAGATACGTCGGCATCAGATTGCGGATGTTGAGTTCGACCTTCGGCGGCTTCAATGCCTGCTCGACACTCGCGAGCACTTCGCCGACGCCGAACAGCGCGACTGCGAGCACCAGGAAATCGATGCCGTCCATTAGCCACAGCTGACCGAACATGAACCGCGTGTTCCCGACCTGCGGATCGACGCCGATCGTGGCGATCATCAAGCCGACGAGCCCCATCATCAGGCCCTTCACGAGACCGCCGCCGACCAACGACAGCGACGTGAGGCCGACCAGCACCAGCGCGAAATATTCGGGCGGCCCGAAGTACAGGGCGACAGCGGCGAGCGGCGGCGCCATCAGCATCAGCCCGAGCGTGCCAACCGTGCCGGCAATGAACGAAGCGATCGCGGCCATGCCCAGCGCCGCACCCGCACGTCCATTGCGCGCCATCTGATAGCCGTCCAGGCTGGTCATCACCGTCGATGACTCGCCCGGGATGCTGACCAGCACGGAAGTGAGCGTGCCGCCGTACTGCGCGCCGTAGTAGATGCCGGCGAACATGATGATCGAGCCGGTCGCATCGCCACCAAACGTCAGCGGCAGCAGGATCGCGATCGCCGCGGTCGGCCCGATGCCGGGCAACGCACCGATGACCTGACCGACCAGCACACCGGCCAGGCAGAAGCCGAGGTACTTGAGCTGCAGCAGTACCTGAAAGCCTTGGGCGAGATGCTCGAGCGCGTCCATCAATCAGAATCCCCACGGGCCCTTGGGCAGCGGCACCTGCAGCCAGACGCGAAACAGTCCGAAGAGAACCGCGACGGTGCCGACGCTCACGCCGAGCGACGTTCGCCAGGATTCCTTCTCCACTGCCCGCAGCAGGAACAGAAGATAGGCTGCCACCGCGACCACGAATCCGAGCTTTTCGATCACCGCAACGCACACGATCAGACCGAGCGTTACCGCCACGACCTTGCGCCAATGACCGGCGGGCGCAGCGGCAGCGGGTGCGCGCACGCTCGTCACGACATGGATGGCGGACAGCACCAACAGGCACACGCCGAGCCAGAGCGGCAGGAAGCCCGAGCCCGGCGCGTAATCACCCAGGTACGGAAGACCGAGCGCGGTCGCGATCCACAGCGCAGCGAACAGCCCGCACAACAGCCCGGCGACGATTTCGCCGCGCCACGTCATGCGGCCGATTCCGAAGCGCCGCGTCGAACGCGCCGCCAATCCACGTCGGCGCCCAGGCCGAGGCCGGTCGGAACGGTCATGTACCCCGGCACTGAACGCAGATCGTTGGTGACGATGTCGGCGTGCGTTCCCATCGGCGCCATCGAGCCGATCTCGCACGGCATCGCAAGTCCCGGCGTACATGCCGCGAACTGGGCTTCCGCAATGGCCGCGAGGCCCATTTCGAACACGTGGCCGAGGACCGGCGTCAGTCCAGCCGACGACAGCATCGCGCAGATCGCCCGCGCGCCGTCGAAGCCGTGCTTGGTCACCTTGACCTTCACGCGGTCGGCGGCGCCGAGGCGGATCACGTTCATCGCGTCCTCCGGCGTCGCCACCATGTCGTCGGTCATGATCGGAACGCCGACGTTGCGGCGTACCTCGGCCAGCCCGAGCATGTCGTGGCGCGCCACCGGTTGCTCGATGTGTTCCGGCCGATAGCGCTCGATCGCACGCGTGAACCGGATCGCATCGGCCGGACAGTAGTGATCGTTGGCATCGACGCGCAGCGACATCGACTCGCCGATCGCGGCGCGCACCGCAGCGACGCGGTCGATGTCGGCTTCGACGGTTTCGCCGACCTTGATCTTGATCGCGAGAAAGCCCGCGGCCGACTGCGCCGCGGCTTCCTTCGCCATCGCGTCCGGCGTCATGATGCCGACGACCGGACCGATCACCGGAACGCGTTGCAGCAGCTGGCCGCCGAGGAGATCGGCGACGGAACGCCGATCGCCTTGGCGTGCAGATCGTAGAGCGCATTGGTGACGGCGGCCTTGGTCCAGACGCGTCCCTTCAGCGCCATCGCGACGGCTTGCACCGCGCGTCCGCGCTCGCGCACGGGCATGCCAACGAGCGCCGGCGCGACGTAGCGCTCGATCGCGCCGACGATCTCTTCCAGGAACTCCTCGGGCTTGCCCGGCGGCGCCGAAACGACTTCTGCGTTGCCTTCCAGACCGTCGACGTCGGTGAGCAGGCGCAACACCACCGAAACGTGGACGCGCGTGGCGCCCTCGGAAATGCGGAACTCGCGCGCCCCTTCGACCCGCACCGGCACTGCCTCGACGGCGCGGATCGTCGGCGAAGCCACCAACGTCAGATCACCCCGAGGCGCTTGAGCATGTCCTTGTACAGCGCCTCCTGTGTCTCCAGGAACTTGTTGTAGTCCGGGCCGCCGACCACGTGCAGCGTCGCCGAGTTCTGCTTGATGTAGTCGGTGAACGCTTTGGACGAGGCGACCTTCTGCATCACGCCCTGCCAGTAGGCCACCGCGTCGGGCGGGACATTCTTCGGCAGGGCCACGCCGCGCCACATCTGGAACGGCACCACATCGATGCCCTGCTCCTTCATCGTCGGCACGTTGGGCAGATCAGCGAAGCGGGTCGGACGGAAAACGCCGATCGCGCGAACCTGACCGGCGTTCATCTGGCCCATGAATTCAAGCGGGTTGCCTGATGCCAGGTTGACGTGGCCGCCGAGCAGCGCGGTCAGCGCCTCGCCGCCGGAATTGAAGCGCACGACGTTGAGCTTGATACCCGCCGCCGATTCGAAGACCGCGATCGACATGTCGTCGGCCGTGCCGGCGGAGCCGACCGAGATCGTCTTCGGAGGTTTGGCCTTGGCATCCTTCACCAGATCGGCCGCGGTCTTGTACGGCGAATCCTTGCCGACGAAAAGCAGGTAGTCGTCGAGCATCAGGTTCGCCACCGGCGTCAAGTCGCGCCAGCCGCGCGCGTCCTTCACCGTCAGCGGGGTGATCTGCGTCTGCGGATTGAACAGCACCAGCGTGTTCGGATTGGCATTCTTCGTGGTCAGCACGTACGCGACGCCGACCGAGGCGCCGCCGCCGGGCTTGTTGACGGCGGTGACGTTGACCGGGACCAACTTTTCCTCGGTCATGATCTTGATGATGACGCGCGCAAGCAGATCGGCGCCGCCGCCCAGGCCGTACGGAATCACGAACTCGACATCACTCGTCGGCTTCCAGTCCGCTGCCTTCGCTCCGGATACCGCCACGACCGCGGCAAACGCGAACGCGATCCACTTCAAGGCATAACTTGTTTTCATGCTTTCCTCCTCGGAACAGCAACACCTGACAACCCTTCTGCCCGCAACGATACTAGTGACGACTCCCTCCTTCGCGCAAGGCGGGGCTATTACTGCCCGATGTAGGTCTCGCCGATACCATCGGCATTTGCCGCTACGCTGCCAAGCACTCGGTGACTTCTTTCGCTATTACAGACGTAACGCGCGGCCCTTAGCGAAAGAGCCAGCAGGCAAAATTCGGCAGAGTCCAGTGATTGCTCATACCCTTTGTGTCTTGACCACTGATCGCATAGATGGCAACGACTTCTGATCTTATCGACTCGCGCACGGCATGGCTGCGGCTCGTTGCTGCCCTGGCCCTGAGCACGCTGGGCGGAGTCGGCATGTGGTCGGTCGTCGTCGCGTTGCCGGCGATACAGGCCGAGTTCGGCGTCACGCGGGCGGCGGCGTCATTTCCTTACACGCTGACGATGCTCGGCTTCGGCGTCGGCGGCATCATGATGGGGCGGTTGTCCGACCGCTATGGCGTTCGATTGCCGATGGTCGGTGCGACGTGTGCATTGGCAATCGGTTACGTCGCGGCGAGCCTGTCGTCGAGCGTGCTGATGTACGCAATCGTGCAGGGTCTGCTGATCGGCATGCTCGGCAGTTCCGCAACCTTCGGTCCGTTACTGGCGGACATTTCGCATTGGTTCGTGCGGCGGCGCGGCCTTGCGGTTTCGATCGTCGCGTCGGGTAACTATCTGGCGGGCGCCGTGTGGCCGCCGATCGTGCAGTATCTGATCGAAACGGTCGGCTGGCGCTCGGCGCATCTTTATATCGGCGCGATTTGCTTGCTGACGATGCTGCCATTGACCTATGCAATGCGGCGTGCGCCGCCGCATGTGGGGGAGACCAGCAACGCGCCAGCTGCTTCGCGCGCGCCGCGGTCGCTGGGCATTTCGCCGTTTGCGCTGCAGACGTTGCTGATGATCGCGGGCGTGGCGTGTTGCGTGGCGATGTCGATGCCGCAAGTGCATATCGTCGCGTATTGCGCGGATCTTGGTTACGGGCCGGCCGTCGGAGCGCAGATGCTGTCGATCATGCTTGCTTCCGGCATCGTCAGCCGGCTCGCATCGGGGTGGATTGCCGATCACATCGGCGGCTTGCGCACGCTGCTGCTCGGCTCAGTGCTGCAAGGTGTGGCGTTGCTGCTCTATATCCCATTCGACGGGGTGACCTCATTGTTCGTCGTGTCGGCACTGTTCGGTTTGTTCCAGGGCGGGATCGTGCCGAGCTACGCGATCATCGTGCGTGAGTACTTCGCGCCGAATCGAAGCCGGCGCGCGGGTTGGGTTGGTTGTGATGGCCACGGTGTTCGGTATGGCGCTCGGCGGCTGGATGTCGGGCGCGGTGTTCGACCTTACCGGCTCGTATCGCGCCGCCTTTATCAACGGTTTGCTTTGGAACCTGCTCAATGTCTCGATCGCGATTTGGCTGCTGCGGCGGCCCGGTGCGCGTTTTGTTCCTGCGTAAGTACACAAACCCCGCATTTCGTCCCGCACACCCGGCCGTTTGACGCGCGATGAACGCGCTTCACTTGTTGGCTGCCAAATCGGTGCTCAAACGCTATCCAGCGCGACGAAACGACAAAAAGCCGGAATGAACTGCAGAAAGCGCCGATTTCGCGACGAAACCGCGCTTGCAGTTCACGGCGCGCTTTACGCAGTTCATCGCAAGTCGCTCGCATGCAGCAGTCCCGCTGCCTACAGTTCGGTCCATCGCAACGAACCAAACAAAGGACCGAACCATGAAAACGATCTCTACCCAAGCCCGCATCGTCGCAGCGTTCTTCGCCGTCGTGATGAGCACCGTAGTGCTGGGCGGCACCGTGACCGGAATGCAATCTGCCTCTAAATCGGCTGAGATGCCAACCATCGCGATGGAGCGCGTTGTCATCACAGCACCGGCAGCCAGTTAAGCAGCTGCGCCGGCGCGCAGCGCCCGGTCCTGCTGCGCCGCCAGGCGCGGTGGCATAAACCAAAACCCGGCTTCGGCCGGGTTTTGCGTTTGGGTTTGCTCATTCGTGGACACGAATGGCTATGCTCGCGGCATCGATGTGATCGCCTCGCGCACCGCGCGGCTGCGGTTCGCTGCCGCGCTTGAGGGACGATTAAATGACACAGGACGAGCTTGCCAGTCTGTCGTTCGCTGAATTGCGCGATCGCTTGAAAGCGCGCATAGATCAGGTCGGTTATGTCGACGACATCGACTGGTCGGAAGCACTGCGCTATCTGACGTCACTGCCGGACGATCAACATACGGAAGACAGCGGCAATGCCCTCATTGAACTTGGGAGAAATTACTTTTTCGCCGGGCAACAGGAGCAAGCTTTACTCGCAGGAACTGTCGCGGCGCGGATCGCAACAGCACTCGAAAACAAGCTGTTGCTCTGTCGAGCGCGCAGCATGCAGGGCGTTACGTTACGCGATCTTGGCCGGTTCACCGAAGCGGCCGTAGCACTAGCAGAAACGTGGATGTTGGCGCGCGCCATCGGCGATGTAGAGCGAGCGGTAATGGCGATAAGAAACATTGCTGCACTTTTTTTTGGAATGGCGCAGTGGGAAGTGGCAGCAGCCTACAACGAGCGAGCGCGAGCGATAGCGGCCGAGCATGGCTTGGCTAATTTGGAGTTCCAGTCGCGCAACGATTTCGCCGTTTGTGCACACAGGATGGGCGACCCGATGGCAGGATTGCGTGCCCTTTTACCGCTTGGGACCGATGCGCCGACAACTCGATTGGAGATGTCGACCCACGCAAACGCTCACGATACGCTGGCGCACTTGTATCTAGCGACTGGCGACATGGACAAGGCAAAAACCCATGCTGAGGAATCACGCAGATTCGGAAAGCTCGCCGGCATTCCGAGAATAACGCACCTACATGACGCCTTGATGGGTTTGATCGATGTCAAATCCGGCGAGGTTGAACGTGGACTTGCTGCGATCCAACGTGGTTTGGACTTCGCAAAGTGCGCCACTGCGTTCGACGTGCCCGACTACCTAGGAATGTGCATCGATGCTTATGAGGCTGCCGGTCGATCGGATACGGCGCTGATGTTTCTGCAGGAACTCGTGGACTGGAAGAAAAAATCGGTCGATGCCGAACTCCTATCGACGCCGTACGCAGAGTTAAAAGAGCCGCTGTTTCAAAATGAGCGTTCGGTCGCGAACAACTACTTGCTGTTCAAGGAGCACCGTATACAAACGGGCGCGCGGCAACGCATTCAACACTATATCGAGACAGCAATCAATGCCGAGATCACCAGCGGACACGACTTACACCGAACATTTCGTGTGGCCAAACTAGCGTGGCATCTTGCTGCATCGCTCGCCTGGGACCGAGAGCGAATCGATTCTCTGGCGTTAGGAGCTCAGCTGTGCAACATTGGGATGATTGCTGTGCCTACTCGCATACTGCTTAAGCTAGGCAATTTGTCCGACGGTGAACGTCTTGTTGTACAGGCGCACGCACAATACGGGGCCGAGTTGCTGCGCAAATCGAAGATGCGAATTCTCGATATCGCAAGCGTGATCGCTGAGCAGCATCATGAGCGCTATGACGGCGGTGGTTATCCTTGCGGCCTCAGTGGCGAATCAATTGCGCAGGAAGCTCGTCTGGTAGCCGTTTGCGACGCGTTCGACGCAATGACGCACAGGCGTCCGTGGCGTAGGCCCCCGCTATCAATCCAGGCCGCTTTAGGCGAACTGAAGCAACAGGCGGGGGCTCAATTCGATCCACTATTCGTGAACACATTCACAGACTTGTTTGAGCACGAATTCTCAGCATGCAATGACCTCGATGCGCTTCTGGCCGAGGGTGCAGACGAATTCGAGTACGTTCGTGCCCGGGCTCGAATGCAAGCGCTCATTGCAGACCGCTGATGTGATAGGTGCGCAGGCGTTCTTCGGCGTCTTGATGAGATCGTAGTGCTTGGGGGGCGCGGTGACCGGAATGCGCCGGAGCGCAGTTTGTGTTCAGTCGTTCATGGAGAATGGCGGCCTAATGACACAAACCGCTGTTGTCAGCCTGCCCTTCGCCGACCTGCGCGATCGCCTGAAGGCACGCACAGAGGAGCTTGATCACGCCGACAACATTGATCTGACGGAGGCGCTGCGCTATCTGACTACGCTGCCGGACGCCGAACACACGCCGGACAGTGTCGATGCGCTGATTCAGCTCGGGAGAAATTTGTTCTTCGCTGCGCAGCCTGTGGAGGCATTACAGGCGGTGTCCCTTGCGTCGCGGCTTGCTACTCGGTTGGATCAACAGCTATTGCTGTGTGAAGCGCGTGGAGTCGAGGGGCTTGCTCTATCTGACCTCGGTAGGTTCACTGAAGCGGCGGTAGCGCATGCTGAATCTTGGAGCCTCGCGCGCATGCTTGGAAATATTGAGCGCGAGGGTTGGGCCATTAAGAGAGTCGGGGACCTGTGGGAGGCAATGGCTCAGGTTGATGCGGCGATGACCTACCTAAGCCGATCGCGCGATCTGGCAGCTGAACACGCGTTGCTCGACCTCGAGCTTGCATCACGCAACAACATAGCGAATTGCGCCGTCCAACTGAGAGATCCCGAAGCTGGATTACGCGCGCTTTTGCCGTTAAGAAGCGATGCGCCCGGGACGAGGCTGGGTGTGCTCAGACAAGCGAATGCTCATGACACGCTAGGTCATTTGTATCTGTTGGCTGGCGACTTACGCGAGGCCAGGGTTCACGCGCAGGAATCGGGTCGTTTGGCCAAACTCGCAGCAGTGAAAAGAACAATGCAACGCCACGAGGCGTTGCTTGGGCTGATCGATGTGAGGTCCGGCGCGGTGGAGGAAGGGTTGGCCGCAGTTGAAGATGCTCTGGCGTTCGCCAAGCGCGTTGATCATATCGACGTCGCGGACTACCTCGGAATGTGCGCCGATGCGCACGAGGCCGCGGGTCAATCGGATAGGGCATTGGAGTATCTGAAGGAACTTGTTGAGTGGAAAAGAAAATCGATCGATGCAGAGGGCATGCCGCAGGACGAACGTCTCGCAGATTCCTTGCAGTTCCAAACAAGCACGTCCGTCTTTGACGACGCTCTACTGGTTAGGTCACAGCGCCTGCATGCTGGCGTCCATCAACGCGTTCAACACCTCGTTGAGACCGCTATCAACGCCGAACTCGCCAGTGGGCACGATCTACACCGAACATTTCGTGTGGCCAAGCTCTCGCGCTGCCTCGCCACTGCAATCGGGTGGGAAGAGGAGCGAATTGCTCTCCTGACGTGGGGAGGGCGGTTATGCAATATTGGGATGATGGCTATTCCCACCCGCATACTGCAAAAGAGGCGCGGATTGTCCGACAGTGAGCGTCATGTCATGCGGGCGCATACGCTGTATGGAGCTGAATTGCTGCGCAAGTCGAAGCTGCAGATCCTGGATATCGCAGCCGTCATCGCCGAACAACATCACGAGCGATACGACGGTAGTGGCTATCCTCACGGTCTCAGCGGCGAGGCGATTTCAGAAGAAGCCCGCGTCGTTTCTGTCTGCGATGCTTTCGACGCGATGACGCACCGGCGACCGTGGCGACGCGATCCAATGTCGGTTCAAGCAGCCTTGAACGAGCTCAAGCGCGGGCTAGGGAGCCAATTCGATCCACAATTGGCGAATGCTTTCGTCGCACTCATTCGGCGCGAGTTCTGGGAGCACGACGACTTCGATGCGTTTCTGGCCGAAGGCGCTGATGAACTCGAATATGTACGCGCCCGGACGCGGATGGAAGCGTTCATTGCGGAAAGAAGGTAGTTGGAAATGCACTCATGATGGTCGCAGTGTTTGCAGCAATGACCTTGGCGCTCATTTGCGGCTGGTTCGGCAGCCGAACGTTAGCTGTGGCGCTGTTCTTCGGCTGCCTAGTCTTGTCGATCGGGCTTTTTCTGTTTGAAATCTACAGTCCCGAGTCCGGATTCCGGATGCCCTGGATCCAGACCGAAATCGACGGCACGCCGCAGGTGCGCTCATGATCGATAGCCACCGACCGATGACGACACAGCGATTTCTCGCTTCGCTGAATTACATCTATCTGTTGCTCGTGATGTTCGTGATCGCCGGGATTCTGACGGCGGCAATGACGCTGCAGTATGTCAAGGGCGAGTTGCCTTGCCCGCTATGTCTGCTGGAGCGTGTTGCGATGCTCGGTGTGTGCTTCGGGATCATGCTGAACTTCCGCCGCGGCTTTTCGTATCAGAACACCGGCTTCAGTCTGCTGTTCACAATCGTTCTGCTGGTCATCGCTGTGCGGCAAACCCTGCTCGACATCTATCCGCGCCCGGGTCATGAATACATCGGAAGTGCGATCTTCGGCATTCACATGCCGGTGTGGTCGATCATCATTGCGCTGTGCTTGCTCACGGCCTACGCGATCAAGCTTGCGATCCTGGGCGGCGACGAATATTTGCGTGGGGCCGAGCCTTCGGAATTCCCGGCAATCAAGAAGATCGCCGACATACTGAGTCTCTACGTGATTGCGATCTGTGTGATCAACTTCGTCTCGGTGATACTGCAATGCGGCCTCGGCGAGTGCCACACATTCAACTACAAATTGCTGCAGTAGTCGCACACTCGTTACACATGGGCAGGAAGCGCGAGCTTTGTCTCGTCAATTTCATAGCAGGCGAGCACTCGTCCGACGGCGTCGAACAGGGCGTTCGTATTGTCTTCGGTGATGATTCCGCTATGGATAAAGTAGTCGACGAAGCGCGACGTGTTGAAGAAGTACGACCTGGGCAGGTCGGCCAGCGCTAGGTAGTGCACCTCGTACGCATAGCGCGCGAGCTCGCTGACCAGCCCCAGATTCTCGTCGAAGTGATGGCGCACATTGGTTCGGACATAGATCTGCATCTCCTCGCCGGGTAACATCTTCGAGCACATCAGATTGGACAGATAGTCACCGACTCGCGCCAGTGTCTTACGCGCGAGGATTGCAGGAAGTTCGTTCGAGCATAGCGACAGACCGGCTGTCTCCGCATCCGTTGAGCGCGCTATTTCAGGTATCGCTGCGATTGCCTTCACGAAAACAGTCGCCGAGTTCAGCGCGAGCTTCCTTGTAGGCAAGCTTGTTCTCGTCGGGCACGCGCAGGAATTTCGCAGCGTGCGCGAGATGCCCCCACTCATGCATCACGCGCGCGCCGAGAAACAGCCGAAAGTACGGTGGAGCAGGGAGCGTCAAAGAGTCGAATACCTCCTGCTTCAATTTGTGTACGACGGCCCGCCGGGCCGGGTCGATGTAGGTGCCACCCTGGAACTCCAACACGGCGCAGCTCTTCGGCAGCGTGTCAACATCGGTAACGCGGTCTAGAAATTGACGCGAACGCTCATCGATCGTGCGCAAGTCTTCGTGCAAGCTCGCGACCGCTGCGTCGCTGGCGTTGACCAACGCACGCCGCATCCACCGAGGATCATTCATCTCTGGCGACCACACCGTGGTGTCGTCGGGCGCGACGACGATCACATGGGCGCGCGTCTGCTGCAGCCAGTCACACAGGGCATCGACGGTGCGTGACCGCGCGGGCACCGCTGCCGGCGCGGTGGTTTGCATGGCGTCGCTAATGGCGCTCTCGGCTTTCTCGCAGAGCGCGGTTATCTGCGGCTGCAAGCGCTTCGGCGCGTACAGTTCGGCGCCCTCGACGATCTCCAGATACGGCTCGCTAACGTCCCGCTGTGGTTCGCGCAGAGGAATGTGCAGTAGCTGATCGATCCACTCAAACGCGTCGGCCAGCGCAGTGAAACACGGCGCGTCCGGCCGCGTCGCGCGTGCTGCGGCGCTGGCAAAGGCGCTCCGACTCGCATCGTCGCGATCGAACCAGTAGCTCAGGTTACAAACGAGCGCAGATCGCACTGAACCGAGCAGCGCCAATCGATCCACGTGTACCAACGCATACGCGACATACTCTGGATGGGTATCCAGGTCGGATGCGTACAACAGCGAAGACGTGCCGGTGAACGGCTCCATGTAGGGAAGGACTCCGCGCGGCTCGGAAACGATCAGGAGATTCGTCTGGCGCGGCGGAAACCATGACGTCGGCGCGCGCGCATACAGATCACGACAACGTTGCCAGTACAGCGCGGTGCCGCGCTCGAGACAATCGATTTGCGCGGCTGACAAGCGGCCCTCGGCGATCAGCAGCTCCGCAAATTCAGGCTCGAGTCCGTGCTCGTCGAGCATTTCCGCTGGAACGACCACGATGCTTGGGTGAGCCAAGGCGAAGCGACGCAAGGCGGGTGAAATCGTCATGCCGGCAAATCTATCACCGCCGGTTGTCTTTCAACTTCGAAGAACGGTGCCTGAATTGGCCGGAAAGGCGCTCGATTTCGAGCGAGCGTCCGAGCTGAATTTTGGCTAATCCGATCGGACTAGCCATTGGGGAAAAACTGAGCAAATACGCGGCTTTGGCGGCGCGCGCCAAGACCAAAGGGTAGTGACAAATCATCCTTACCCACGAGTTATTTTTTGCTCGAACGCAGGCACAGTTTGCCTCCGGTAAGCCTTGCAAATCCCTTTGGGAGAGAACAATGACGGACAGACTTAACGCACGCATCGCGATCTCGCTGCTCGCAGTCGTGGGCGCGCTTTCGGGCTGCGGTGGCGGTGATACGGGAAGCACCACGCCAACGCCGGCAGCGACAACAGCCGCCTCAACGTGCGCGACCCCGCCGCAACTTTTCACGGCGACCGTGTGGCCGAGTATGAGCAGCACGTGCGTCGTCTGTCACCGGGCAGGTGCAGTCGCCAGCGGTACGCGACTCGTGTTCGCGGCTGGCGCTTCGACTGAAGCTAACTACGGCGTGTTGCGCACGTTCGCGGCAGCCAACAGCGACCTGCTGATGTCGAAATCAATCGGCCTGCCGACACATAGCGGCGGCAAGCCGTTCGTCGACGCGAACTCACAGCAATACAAGGATCTTGCATCGCTGCTACCGAAGCTGAAGGAAAGCTGCAGCACCGAGGTGCTCGCGACCGGACAGTTCTGGGAAGGCGTTCAGTTTGCGGATAACGTGACGGTGTTGCAGAAGGCATCCGTCCTCTTCCAGGGACGCAATCCCACGCCTACCGAGTCGGCAGCAGTCAACGGTGGTGGCGAGACAGTGCTTCGCCAAACGATCCTGGGCTACATGGACAACGGGCCGACGTTCGATGCCTTCCTGACCGAGGCCGGCCACGTTCAGTTTTTGGTGAGCGGCGTCGTTGTCTTTGGAAACAATCGAGGGTTGAACGCAAATGACTACCCGGCGTCTGCTACGGCAGTCATCAACAACCAGAATCCGCCCGCTGGGGTTCGGGCGCGCGTTGAAGCCGGTGTCCGTTTCGAGCCGGTCAACATCATGAAGTACATCGTCAAGAACGATCGGGACTACAGGGAAATCGTCACAGGCAAGTACACGGTGCTAAACAGCATCACTGCCATGACGCTCGGTGCGCAGGTTCAAGGCACCTACATGGATCCGGCGAACGACAACGAGCTTCTGCCGGCAATCATGCCGAACCTGCGGTCGCCCGACGGTATCCGAGAGGCAGCCGGGGTGTTAGTGACTCAGTCGTTCCTCGATCGTTTCCCCAGCACGGATACGAACGCTCATCGTCATACGGTCAGCGAGATGTCGAAGCGATTCATCGGGCTGTATATCCCGTTGCTGGCATCGCGCCCGCTGGAAGACGGTGTCTTCAGAAACGCGGTCACGGACAATCCAGGATGTGCCGTCTGCCACGACGTCATGGATCCGATGGCGGGAGCGTTACACAACTGGGCGCCTAACAATCGCTACCGTCCGAATGGCCAGGGTGCGGCCGCGGATATTCTGCCGAACTACTACAAGTCGACCGACTTCATGGACGCGCCGAAGGGCGGCGAGTACTACCAGATGGGCGACAAGTGGTTCAGGGATCGTAAAACGCCCGGCTATGGCAACACGACGATGCCGAATGCCTACGACAATCCGAAGGCAGCGGAGTGGCTGGGCGCGCAGTTCGCGGCCGATTCCCGCTTCGCTAAAGGTGCGGTGGGCTTCTTTTACAAGGTGCTGTTCCAACGCGAGGTGCTGCAGCCGGTACTCGATACGAACGCACCTGATGGTGCTGCCCGCCTCGCTGCCTACAACGCACAGCAGGAAGAGTTCAACGAGCTTGCTGCACGCTTCGCTGCTGGCGGTTACAAGGTCAAGTCCCTGTTAGTTGACCTCATGCTGAGCAAGGAGGCCCGCGCCAACGGAGTTTCCGGTACGGTATCCGCTCAGAAGGCAACCGCACTCGCCAATATTGGCACCGGTGCGTTGCTCTCAGCGGGGCGGCTGAACCGGAAGGCTACCGGTGTGCTGGGATCGCCGCACGCTGGCTTCAACAATCCGTTTGCCGGAGCGGCACTGTCATACTCCGAGTTCGATGGCGGCGTGGCTCGCCTCAAGGTCGCGCAGAACTTCACGTCCAGCCAGGTTACCGCCAGCGACGGGTTTGCCGTGCAGAATGCCTGCAGATGGGTGGCGGCTGACTTCGCGAAGCCTGTAGCAACTCGCTTGTTGTTCCCCAGCGTAACGCTGGCTGACACGCCGGCTAACAAGACGGGTAGCGACAAGATCCAGGCAACTATCGTGGAGTTGTTTGACAAGCTGTGGAATCAGCGTGTCACGTCGACAGATGCGGAAGTGCAGCGCATGTACAACCTGCTGGTCGCTGTTTACAACGATCGCAACAACGAGCCTGCAACGCCGCTGGCGTGCCAGTTGAACACGGCCAATGACCCGACTGGCATGGGGCGGGCATGGGCGATTGGGCTGATCTACATAGTCAGCGACCACAAGTTCCTGACTTTCTAACCGGTTGACGAGCCAGAATTAAAGGAGTGACTTAAATGGATCGCAGAGACTTCTTCTTGAAAGTGGCAAAGGCTTCCGGTGTTGTCATCCCATCGTGGGGGCTGCTACCGCTCGCCGCCTATGGCCAGCAGACGGCGGCCCCGAAGATACTTGTCTACGTGCACTTTGATGGCGGACCGACCTGGGACTTTTTCGGTGATCCGTCCGTTGAGCCGCGCTACAACCTGTATTCGCAGGCGGGCCTGGCGATTCCCGGCAGTGGGAATCTGCGCTGGGCGCCGATCGGCAACAACACGATCTTTTTCAACAGATTCCGTGATCAGATCCTGATGGTGAACGGAGTCAACACGTTGTCGAATAGCCACAACGACGGTGCTCGTAGCATGGCGACCGGCAAGCTGGAGATGGGCTTTCCGGCGCTAGGCGAATTGCATGCGGCAAAGTACGGGTCTGGCTTCGCGGCGGGATGGATGCTGAGGGATAACGATACGACGACCACCGGCGTCTACCCGGCCACCGCGATACCGGATCAGAACCAGCTGCGCGCGATGATCGACCCGATCGCTCAGAACGGCACAACCGACTATGTCAACCGGGCTCATTTCAACATGGCCGTGCAGACACGCACCGCCCGCATCGAGGCGCTCAGGGCAAGCGGAGCGATGTTGCCAAAAGAGAAATCGATCAGCGAGCAAGTCATGGCCGGAGCGGAAGCGCGTCAGCGTCTGCTCGCCGTCGCCGCGAATATTCCGGTGCAGTTTGGTCAGTTTCCGGATATCGAGGTTGCGCTGATCGCTGCTCAGTCCGGCATCACGGCGGCGATTCAGGTAGCAAGGGGAGGGTTTGATACCCACGGCAATGCTGCCGCTAACGACGGGGCCAACGGATCGTTTGCACAAGCGACCAATGCGATCACCTACCTCTGGGATGAGGCAGCTCGACGTGGCATTGCCGACCGGCTGTATGTAGTGGCGGCGGGCGAATTCAGCCGCACTGAGCTGAATGGTGGAAATGGGAATGATCACAAAAACGTTGGCGCGGGCTGCATGATCATGGGTCCTGCGGGCTGGGGCCTGGGCAATCGCACCGTTGGCGCGACAGGCCCGATGCATTCCGCCGTGGCGATCAATCCTAAGACCGGAGCGGTGGATCCGGCCGGCGTGATGCTCAATCCGGGCCACGTGCACACGGCACTCCAAGAATTTCTTGGAGCGGGACCCACCAACACGCAGCTAGCGCTGGGGATACCGGCGTCGGATAGGATCAGCCTGTTCGACCCCAATATGAGGACGGGGTACCCGTTACTCACCTCCTGATCAACTTCACAGCTCAACCGCGCCGTGACCGCCGAAAGGCGGTTCGGCGCGCTTTTCTTTTCTGCGCCTTTACGCTCACCGCGACGGCTGGCGTCGCAGCGGACCTGCGCGGCTTCGTCAGCGAAGGTGCGGCCGGCGTCCTGCAGTTTCAGTTCTGCAATGGCCCAGCGTTGGGCAGGGAACTGTTTCCGATCGAAGATAAAACGCCAAATGGCGCTCTAAGGCAAGGTGTCGGCGCAGTTCGTCAGATCATGCTGCGCCGGTACCAACCGCTGTACGTCGAAGCACGCGGTGAGCGTGGCAAGACGAATGCAACGGTGTATCAGTTTCAGCGAGCGTTGGGCACCGTGGAGTCATGCAAGGCGCTTCCACGCGATATTCCATCTAATGTCCGCTTACTTGCAAGCGGCCAGGCGCCCAACTGGCGCCTCGTTGTCAGCAATGCAGCTGCGGTGCTTGAGTTGCCCGACAAGGTATCAATGAAGCTGCCCACTGCCGCCTTTAAGGCAGCTGGTACAGACCAAACGGTCAAAGAGACGTTGCCACGAGCGTATGACATACAGTCCGCCGACGGAAAAACTGTGAGCATCGAAGTAAACCCTCAAATGTGTACCGACGGCAGATCCGAAAGTGCCTATGGCGCGCGAATAACCGTTCGTTTTGAAAAGCGCTCGCTTCAAGGCTGTGCGGCGCGGTTTTGATCGCGCGTACCGCCATCGGTGTTTCTCTCTTGCTTCCAGGTCGCCCGTAAGTTAAGTTGCTCGATCACTGCTGGCGAGAGTAGGGCGGCGTTGCTGTCAGAAACGTGGATGGTCATGGTTCAGCAAAATGTGTAGGGGATGAAGAGCTGGCCTCCGCCGCGAAGCGACGGACATCGCCCCATAGATCGGTGCATCTGATGGACATGCGATCAACTATCACCCCGAACCCCATTGCCCCTCCAGATTCATCGGTTGATGCGAAATTCGCGCCGTCGCTACGCGCGTTCGATCGACAGATGATCTCCGACGCAATCGAGGCCGTGAATACTGACTTCGATTTGGAGCGATTACGGGAGATTGATCGTTTTCTTAGGAACCTGCCTGACAGCGAAGCGACACTTGATGACGTCGCACAGATGCTTGACGCAATAACGGCTTGGGAGTTAGGGGGTAGATATCGCGAAGCGCTTCCGATAGCCACCAAGGCGCTTCGTCGGGCTAGGGAGCTTAACGATCCAATGCTCTTGCACAAAGCGCTCAACGCTCGAGCAAGAGTCGCGGATGGAGCGATGGATAACGGGACTTCTATTGGATGCTTGATGGAGTCGCTGACCGTTGCGGAGAAGCTGAACGATGTTCGTACCTTAGTAGTTACCTTCATGAACTTAGGGGCAGCTTGCGGGCGCATTGCGCTGAACGCAATTGGTTTGAAGTGTTGCGAGAAAGCGTGTGGAATTCTCGAACGAAGGCAAGTGGAGTTGAGCAACGAGCGGTTCAGTTACCTTCGCTGTGTCACTCTGTGCTGGACTGCGGACCTCCAAGTACAACTGGGAAATTGCAGCGCTGCCGTGACGGCAGCCCAATTGTCGCGAGAAATCGGCAAAGGCGCATTGCTCGGTTTACCTGCTGCCGAGAAGGCGCAAGCGCTCGATCTCATGTCACTCAGTAGACTCATCGAGCTAAGAGCGCTTCTAAGACTCGGCTTGCACGACGAAGCATGCAATCTGGCAGCGGAAGTCGCCGAGTCGCTACGTCGCGGCGAGCTATCCGTGCGAACGACGTGGAACGCTCGGTTGGTGCTTGCTGAATATACTGCGGCGCAGGGAAACCACGCCGACGCCATAGCAGAGTTGGAACAGGTCGTCGCCAGTCCGGCTGTAGCTACTAGCCGCAGTGAAGCAATGCTCGCTCTCGCTCAATGTTATGAGTCTAGCGGGTTGCCAGCAGCGGCTCTTCGCGTGCTGCAGGAGCTACAAATGAGTATCGAGGCGGCACGTCGCGAGGTAGGACTCGAGGAATTGCGTCGCATCGATGGTATCGACCCAACAGAAGACGACGAGTTCGATCAATCAACTCGGCGCCGGATTGCGGATTACCGCGTCGCCATTGAAGGCATTGGCACTCGGCTTTCTCGGAAGTTGAATTACTTGACCGAGCTTGCCGTGTCGGCGGAGATTCGCGAGGGTAACGGACGAGATGACGTTGAACACATTTATCGAGTGGGAGCACTCTGTTCGCTACTCGCGGCTGAGGCGGGTTGTGAAAGGGACTTGTGCTGGCTCGCTGAAATCGCTGGACGGCTGCACGACATTGGAAAGAGCTCCATTTCGGACATCATTGCACTGAAGGCGCAACCTCTAACTGACGCAGAATGGACGATAGTCCGCGGCCACTGCAGTTATGGTGCACTGCTAGTGGCAGACGTCGGAGAGGCGCGCTTGGTGCAGGTAGTCGCCGCCGTGCGTCATCACCATGAGCGATTTAGCGGCGGCGGTTATCCGAACAATCTACGCGGCGATGACATTCCGCTGCTGGCGCGCATTGTTGCTCTTTCGGAAAGCTTCGATGCGATGCTCCAATCTCGTACTTACCGACCCAGCCGGTCGGTGGAGATAGCTCTTCAAGAAATCGAACGTTGTGCCGGAAGCCAGTTTGACCCGCAGCTCGCCGGACTATTTGTGCAGATGATCCGGCGCCTTCAGCGTGAAGTCGGCGATTTAAACCCATACTTGGCAGAGCAGGGACAATCGTCATCGGCCGTACAAGTCTTTACGAGGTTGACCAGACTGTTCGCGGTGCATTAATGGGCCGTTTGCGCTACAGGCGAGCGGCGTCGATCGATCCGAAGTCTGACCGCGATTCTTAGTTGCACCTGAGTAGTTGTTTCGTTGGTGCTGAAGACGCGCACGAATTCGAATCTGTGTACGTACGCGAGCGCTTCGCTTGGATATAGTAATGCGAAGTCGTCGTAATCCTGGCTTCAAGGGACGTAGGTCCACACGCGCTGATTTGCGGTGCTTGATGAAAATCGCCACCTTCAACGTCAACGGCATTACCAGCCGTCTTCCCCGACTTCTCGAATGGCTCGAAGAATCGAGTCCAGACATTGTCTGTCTGCAGGAACTAAAGACTTCCGACGCAACATTCCCCGAGCTCGCCATCAAGAGCGCAGGTTATGGCGCAATTTGGCACGGCCAGAAGGGATTCAACGGCGTCGCGATCCTTGTGAAGGACGCTCAGCCAGTGGAAAGGAG
>CAWAYV010000038.1:0-45490 GCA_963786295.1 uncultured beta proteobacterium
AACTGTCGTTGGCTTAGAGCCGTCTTGTCTGCTGTCGATGCGCGACGAGTTCCTGGTAATGGGGTTCGGCGAAGCCGCGCAACGCCTGGCATCCAGCGCGCTGCTGATCGAAGAGTTCCTCGCGCGCGAACATCGCGCCGGAAAGTTGAACCTGCCTCTCGCGCCACTGCGTGAGAAGCGCGCGCTGATTCACGGCCACTGCCATCAAAAGGCGTTCGACGCGTTGGCGCCCACAGTCGACGTGCTGAAGTTGATCCCCGGCTTGCAAGTCGACGTCATCGACTCGAGCTGCTGCGGCATGGCAGGCGCGTTCGGCTACGAAGCCGCGCACTACGATATTTCGATGAGAATGGCCGAGCTATCGCTACTGCCCGCCGTGCGCGCCGTCGATCAAGACACGCTGATCGTTGCCGACGGCACCAGCTGCCGGCATCAAATCGCCGATGGCACGCGGGACACCGGGGCGCGCCACGCGACGCACGCAGTCAGGGTTCTGGCGCGGGCGCTGGCGAAGTCAACCGAGAATTAACCAAACGGCTGCGGTCCGATCAGCACGCCGTGCAGCCAGAACGCAAATACTGCCCACACGACTAGGCCGATGACCACTGCACGCACGTCGCGCGAAACAGGGCCGACTGCATACACCGTTCCCGCCGCACGATCGCGCCGGCGCGCGGCGGCGTAGTCGACCATCGCCCATACCAAAATCGATCCGAATAGCACAAGATCCGCCACGGCGCCGTTCGCCAGCAGATGCCCGACGGCCCATACCTTGACGCCGAGCACCATTGGATGCCCGATCGTGCGCTTGATGCGTGTTCCCGGCACATACGCCGCGGCGATCAGGATGAACGCGGGAATCGTCAACACAGTGCCCAGGTGCCGCAGCCATGCAGGTGGTGCGTACACGACTGCCGGTACCTGCCGCGCCAATCCATAGCCGTAAACGATCAACACGAAGCCGATCAGCGAGAGCACCGCGTAGATACCTTTCCACGCTTTCGGTCCACGCTTTGCTATCTGTGCGGTACGCCAATCGTCGGCGACGATCCGCACCGAATGCACGCCGAGAAAGATGACCAAACCGACGATCAGCAATGCCATCGCAATCCCCAAAATTTAAGGGGGAGCGTAGCGCTGTCAGCTAACGCCCGACTTCAGTTGCGAGTCCTGAGCTCAATAACACCTGCGGCGACGGAAACCAGATTTGATCGTTGGCGACCGCTGCGCCCTGTTGCAAAACGCGTTGATCGACGCCACGCGCAGCGATGAACTCGTCGGTGCGCTTATTCGCAGAGGCGATGACATCCGCGCTGAAGCCCGCACCGCCGGCGCTGTGCAGGCCGATTCTTGCGTAAGGGCCAATGATGCGGCGCGCACCGCCGGCGAATGCGGTAACACATGCGCTGCTGCACTCGTCGTGGACGAAGGTATCGACGTTTCGATCGCGCAGCAATGTTCCCAGCGCCAGCCCTTCGGCAACGCGGCCGCCGCGGCTGTCGAGACGCACGATGCGCACGTTGGGATTGGCGTCGAGTAGCTCGCGCATCGCACGCGTGCTGCCGAATTCCAGCGCACCCTGCAGCACAATTTGATCTGCGCGTGGGTCGAGTTGCACCGATGCCGCCGGCGACGAACCGATCAGCGTCGACCACACTTCGGGCATCACGTAGCGCGCCGACTGAAACCAGAATGCGCAGACCCAGACGAACGCACCCAGCCCGGCGATCCCGGTCACAACAGCCACCGGCATCGAGCCGCCGCCGTCCACGCTATCGATAGCCGAGCGTTGCACGCCGGTTCCCCACCATAAGGCGCCGACAATCAGCACTGCGACCTCGAGCAGCCACAGCAGAGACGATGCGATTGGATACTCGGTGATCGGAACCTGGCGTGACGCAAAACCAATCGCCTGCACCAGACCCCACAGCAGTCCGGCGCTGCAGATCACCGCGACCGCCAGCGGCAGATCGCCGCGCCAGTGCTGCCGCACGTAGCCGACGCGCCGGCTGCGCTGGGCCATATGCCTGGCGCGAAATCGCTCGGCGTTCTTCAGCTGCTTGCGGGGAGACGGCGGATGCGGCGGTAACGCCTGGTCGGTGTCGAGAGTTCTCATACCGCCCAAGTCTAGAGACCCCGCCGCGCAAAAGCAGGCGGGTCACTACGCATGCGCGGTAATCTGCGTGAGTGGACAGCAGTGACGAAATACGCCGATGACTCTTGACAAGGGCATGAAACGTGGCTTGACAAACTACGGCGACGCCGAGTTCTCGATGTTCTTGCGCAAGGCGTTTATCAAGGCAATGGGCTATTCGGACGATGCCCTGCAGCGTCCGATCGTCGGCATCACCAATACGTATAGCGATTACAACGCGTGCCACGGCAACGTGCCCAGGCTGATCGAAGCGGTCAAGCGCGGCGTGTTGCTCGCCGGTGGCCTGCCTATGGAATTCCCGACGGTGTCGATCCACGAATCGTTTGCGCATCCGACCAGCATGTTCCTGCGCAATCTGATGGCGATGGATACCGAAGAGATGATTCGCGCGCAGCCGATGGACTCGGTCGTGCTGATCGGAGGCTGCGATAAGACGATTCCGGCGCAGCTGATGGCCGCGGCGTCGGCCGATGTTCCCGCAATCGTGCTGCCGGTCGGACCGATGCTGGTCGGTCACTATCAGGGTGAAGCGCTCGGTGCGTGCACAGATTGCCGTCGGCTTTGGAGCGACTACCGAGCCGATCGCCTCGGCGCCGCAGAAATCGAGGTCGTTAACGAGCGGCTCGCGCCCACCGCAGGCACCTGCATGGTGATGGGCACTGCGAGCACGATCGCGTGTGCGGTCGAAGCGCTCGGAATGTGCCTGCCGTTGGCGGCGACGATTCCCGCGACGCATGCCGATCGCATTCGGAGCGCCGAAGCGAGCGGCCGTGCGGCAGTTAAGCTCGCAGAGAACGGGCCGCGGCCAAGCGAGATCATGACCGCGGCGGCTTTTCGCAACGCACTCATCGTTACGCAGAGCATCGGCGGCTCGACCAACGCGCTGATCCATCTGACCGCGGTTGCCGGCCGGCTCGGCATCCGCATCGATCTCGATGAATTCGATGCGCTCGGGCGCGAAGTCCCGGTGCTGATCGACCTGAAGCCTTCGGGCCAGCACTATATGGAGCACTTTCACTGGGCGGGTGGCGTGCCGCGTCTGCTGCGCGAGCTCGAGGGTCTGCTCGATACCGGCGCGCGCACCGTCACCGGATCGCTGCGCGACACGCTGCAGACAGCGACCGACACGCATGCGCAGACCGTGATCCGGCCGCGCAGTGACCCGATCAATGCGAGCGGCAGCATGGCAGTGTTGCGTGGCAACCTCGCGCCACGTGGCGCGGTCATCAAACAATCGGCCGCATCGCCGAAGCTGATGCAGCACACCGGCCGCGCGGTGGTGTTCGATTCGCTCGAAGATCTCGCGGCACGTATCGACGACGACGCGCTCGATGTCACTGCCGATGACGTATTGGTACTGCGCAACGCCGGACCGAAGGGTGCGCCCGGAATGCCCGAGGCCGGCTACCTGCCGATTCCGAAAAAGCTCGCGCGCGCCGGCACCAAGGACATGGTGCGCATTTCGGATGCGCGCATGAGCGGCACCGCGTTCGGCACAATCGTGCTGCACATCACGCCGGAAAGCGCGGTCGGCGGGCCGCTCGCACTCGTGCGCAACGGCGACAGCATTCAACTCGATGTGGCCGCCCGCCGCATCGAGCTGCTGGTCGGCGAGGCCGAGCTCGCGAAGCGTCGAGCGCAAGCCGGCGCTGTGGTCGAGCCGACGATCAGCGAGCCAAAATTCGCGCGCGGTTACGCAGCACTGTTCATGCGCAGCGTGTTGCAGGCCGACCAGGGTTGCGACTTCGATTTCCTCGTCCCGCCTGGCATGAGCAACTGAGTATGACCGCACGACTGCGCGGCGTGGTCGCCGCCGCTGCTACGCCGCTGAACGCGGACTTCAGCATCGACACCGACCGCTTGATCGAGCATTGCCGTGCGCTGCTCGCCGAAGGCTGCGACGGTATCAACCTGCTCGGAACGACCGGCGAAGCGACGTCGTTCTCGGTCGAACAGCGGATCGCCGCAATGCAGGCCGTGGCGCGCTCGGGTCTGCCGATGTCGCAGTTCATGGTCGGTACCGGCGCCGCATCGCTGATCGATGCCGTGCGGCTGACGCGCGAGGCGCGCGATCTCGAATTCAGCGGCGCGCTCGTGCTGCCGCCTTTTTATTACAAGCCGATCGACAATATCGGCCTGCTCGCGTATTTCGATGCGCTGATCAACCGCGTCGGCGCCGATTTGCGTTTGTATCTATATAACTTTCCGCAACTGTCGGGGGTGCCGTACGCGCTGGAATTCGTACAGGCGTTGAAGGAGAAGTATCCGCGTCAACTGCTCGGCTTGAAGGACAGCTCCGGTGACACGTCCTACTCGATCGCGATGGCGGCGGGTGTTGCTGACTTCGATGTCTTTCCGAGCGCTGAAGGCACATTGAACGACGCCGACCGCTACGGCTGGGCCGGCTGCATCTCGGCCACGGTCAACGTCACCGTGCACGCCGCCGCCGCAGGCTGGAAAGCGCGTGGCACCATGGAGGGCGAGCGAGCGGTTGCCTCGGCTTCCGCGCAGCGCGCGATTCTCGCGCGCTCACCGGTGATCGCCGCAGTCAAACAGGCACTGGCAGTGAAGTATCAACGACCCGAGTGGGCGCGCGTCGTGCCGCCGTTGCAACCGTTAACAACTGAGCAGGCAGCGCAGCAAGCACGCGACCTCGCTTCGAGCGGGATCTAGAACGCGACGTTCGTCGCGCGTTTACTTTCGTTACCGCCCGCCGGAGACGTCGATGATCGCGCCGTGCACGTACGAGGACGCACCGGAAGCGAGCCAGAGCGCAACTTCGGCGACTTCAGCGACCGAGCCCGAACGCGCGAGTGGCACGGCGGCCTTCGCGAGCCGCTCCATCTGCTCGAGCCCCCCGTGCACGTTGTGAATCTCGGTCGCGATCAACCCAGGTCGCATCGCGTTCACCCGAATGCCTTGGGTGCCGACTTCCTTCGCCAATGCCAACGTGAACGCGTCGATCGCGCCTTTGGTGGCCGCATAGGCCGCGCCACCACCGAGGCCGCCGGTGCGCGCAGCGACCGATGACATATTGACGATCGCGCCGCCCCGCCCGCCGTTCTTGGTCGACATGCGCTTGACCGCTTCGCGCGCGCAGTAAAACTGGCTGAATACGTTGGCGAGAAATGCTTCACTTAATCGCGCAAAATCGGACTCGGTCACTTCGAACTTGCTCAACATGCCGGCGTTGTTGACCAGCGCATCGAGCGTCCCGAACTCGGCGTCCATCCGCTCGAACATTTTGGCGACCTGCGCCGAGTCACCCACATCGGCTTGCAGCGCAACAGCACTGCTGCCGTTGTCCTTGATTTCAGCAACGACCTCGCGCGCATCCTTCTCGCTGCGATGAAAGTTAACGCCGACCTTGTATCCCGATCGGCCGGCCATCTTCGCGATCTCGGCACCGATGCCGCGGCTGGCGCCGGTGACGAGCATGATCGGTTGCTTCATTCGGGTTCGATGCCGGCTTCCTTCGTCAGCCGTGTCCACTTGGCCACTTCGGAGACGATGAATTTCTGAAGCTCATCGGGCGTCATCGGCATCGGCGCGATGCCGATCGTCGCGAGCTTCTCCTTCACCTCTTGCGATGCCAGCGCCTTGGTCGTTGCGGCGTAAAGCTTGTCGACGATCGGCTTCGGCGTGCCAGCCGGCGCCGCGATCGCAAACCACGCAGTGATGTCGTAACCCGGTAGCACTTCGGCCAGCGTCGGCAAGTCGGGCACCAGCGGATTGCGCTGCGGCGCGGTGATCGCGATTGGCCGCAGCGTTCCGCCTTTGGCCTGCGCCATCGCGTTGCCGAGATCGACAAATGTGAATTGCACCTGGCCCGACAACACATCGTTGACCGCGAGCGGTATGCCTTTGTACGGCACCGACAGCACATCGAGCCCGCTCATCTTGGAAAGTCGCGAGATGCTGATCTGCGAGCTGGTCGAGCCGTAGCCCGCAGCAAGCTTGCCCGGCCGCTGCTTCGCATGCGCTATGAACTCATTCAGATTCTTCGCCGGAAAATCAGGCTTCACCATCAACACCAACGCGGTCGTGCCGATGCCGGCTACCGGGGCGAAATCCTTGGTCGGGTCGTACGGCATCTTCTTCATCAGCGGCACGTTCGACGCAATCGCCGTGTTCGAAGTGAACAGCAGCGTCTGACCATCGGGCGCGGCGCGCACGACTTCATTGCCGGCGATCGTTCCCTGCGCGCCTGGCTTGTTTTCGACTACGAACGGCTTGCCGAGCGCGCTCTGCAGTTGTTGGCCGATCACCCTGGCGGCGAGATCGGTCGCGCTGCCAGGCGGGAACGGCACGATCATCTTGACCGGGCCTTTCGGATAGTCCTGCGCCTGCGCAAACGCGGGTTGGGCGGCAACAGAGACCAGCGCCAGCGCGCCGAACGCGAGCAGTTTCTTCAGTGTCATGCAGTCTCCTTGGTTGTTTGCGTCTGCATTGCGATAGGCACTTGCACGGTGATGGCGAGCAGATGAAACGAAAGCGCCTTGCCATGCATATCCAGATTCAGCGAGTCGTTGACGCCGCCGTCGAGTACGTCATCGAGCACGAAGTTCATCGCGGCGAGCTTTGGCAACAAATAGCGCACGACATGACTCGGCTTGCGATACGCAAACTGCTGCGCGACTCTCTCGGGTGTTACCTGCTCAACCAGCAGGTCGTAGTGACGCGCGTCGTACGCGATCAGGCTGATATTGGTGCGATTGCCCTTGTCACCGGTGCGCGCATGCGCGATTTCGCGTAGTGGTACTTCGACAAACTCCGCCGTGTTCATGATCGTCCTATACGAAGGCGTAAGTCGCCGGCACGCGCTCGCGCGGCACCAGACATGATTTCAGCGACAAGCGCTGCCGCTTCGCGACCCGCACGCCGCCGCCGCCGGCCGGGCCGCCGGTCCATAGCGCGGTCAGCTCTCGCAGCATGCGATCGATGTGCGCGGCATCTTCATGCTTTGCGGCGACTCTCAGCCGCACGTCAGTCGCCGCGCCGACACGGGTGGCATTCAGCAGCCGGTCGGTGTCATCACCGAGCACGCTCATCACGCCAATCAGGTCGAAGCGCAACGGCAGATCGCGCCCGACTCGACTTTGCATCACCTCCATCGCCAATCTTGCGCGCGCTTCGGCGCCTGCACCGGCATAAGAGATTTCTCCCTCGCCCAACCAGCCGCCATCAAAGAAAACGTTCGCCTTCAACGTCGGCGGGCGTGGATGGCCGCGCACACCCGTCAGCCGCACACGATCGGGCCCGACTTCGGCGACTTCCGCGTCGCTGACGTCTGCCACCACGTCGGGCGTCAAATACTCGGCCGGGTCATGAATCTCGTACAGCAACTGTTCCTTCACCGTGCGCGCATCGACCAGGCCGCCGGTATTAGACGCCTTGGTCACGATGCAGCTGCCATCGGGCGCAATCTCCGCGATCGGAAAACCGACGTCGTCGAGATTCGGTACGTCCTTGTACCCCGGGTCTGCAAAATACCCACCGCTGACCTGCGCGCCGCATTCAAGCAGATGCCCGGCCATCGTCGCGCCCGCAAGCTGATCCCAATCGTTCTCGCCCCATCCGAAGTGTGCGATCGCCGGCGCCAGCGTGAGCGAGGGATCGGCCACGCGGCCGGTGACGACGATCTGCGCGCCCGCCGTGATCGCCTCCGCAATCGCAAATGCACCCTGATAGGCATTCGCGCATACGAAGCGGTGTTCGTCGAACTCGCCGTCCAACACATCGCGCACGATTAGCCGGCAAGAAATGCTCGAAAGATCATCGCCTTCCGCGACCGCCACGCGCGGCGTACGCAAACCAAGCTCGCGCGCCAGCCGATGAATCATTGCCGCCGCGCCGCGTGGATTGGCCGCACCGAAGTTGCCCACGATCGTGATGCTGTGTTTAAGGCAGTCAGCCAGAATCGGCCGCAGCACCAACTCGAGCAGTGCTTCGTAGCCGAGTTCCGGATTCGCCTTGCGCGCCAATTGCGCCAACGCCAGCGTGCGCTCGGCCAGCATCTCGAAGATGATTGCAGCCGGCCCGCCTCGTTCGATCAGGGTGCGCAGCACGGGTCCCGGCGCATCGACGCGGTCACCCGAAAAGCCGGCTCCGCAGCCGACTGCCAGCGTTTCCGTGTTCTTGCCCTGCCGCATGGCGACAGTTTGCCCCAATTTGTGTCATCAAACGGCGCGGGGCGAGCAGCGGCGAGAACAGCGCCGCTTCCACCTGCCAAATTTTGCCGTTGCGGCGCGGCAACCTTTGGCAACATGGGACGCTGGTAGCAATGAGCAGGGCCCCGAATTGAATTTCCACAACTTCGAAACCGTCCAAGCTCCGATGCGGAAGACGCAAGCGCCGCCGGAGCCGGTCGCGTTGCGCTTTAGCCATACCGGTTTATTCGGTGAAAAAGTGAAATGGCTGCCGCCGTACCGGCTGGCGCCGTCGTTTGCCAGCGCCGACGGCCAGAGCATTATTTATCGTCGCCGTTCGCAAGTCGTGCTGGTCGGTGAAAGCGGCGAAACCCAAGCCGCGCAAGCCACGTCGTTCGCGCTCGGCGGCAGCGACATGCGCGTGCGCATCGACGCCCATGGCTACGCACGCATCGTGCGCCCGATGCGCTCGAGCCAGACACTCGATCCCGTCTCCAACGTCGTCGACGGCGCAGCCGACATGGAGCGCGAAGCCGCGCTCACCGTGTGCGCCCACTTGAACGAGCACGTCGAATCGCTCGCGTTTCCGCATCGCTGGACACCTTCGCCCGACCAGGTGTTGCTGCCGGTGGCGGCTCGCGCGTTTACCGAGCCACAGCCGAAGCCGCCGAAGGCTTCGATATCCAGCGATCCGCGCGTCAAGGCCGCAGCGGACCCGCAGGCATTCAATGACTATCTCGATACGCGCGCGGCTTGGTTAGCGCGCCGCCTTGCGTGGGACGCAGCGCAGCGGTCGATTCATCAGCTGAAAGACAAGGCCGGGAGCGGCGATCTCGACGGAATGCGCGAGTATCTGATGAGAGTCCTGCACGACGTACTGTGGCCGTTGCCGACTACGATCAGCTACGAGTTTAACGGGAAGGAAGAAATCAAACTCGAATTCATCGTCCCGGGCCTAGATGCGATACCCGACCGCGAAGCCGCGATGGCGAGTGGCAACCGGGTCGAGATCCGCCGCATGTCAGACATCTCGCACACCAAGCTGCACAACCAGCACGCGCTCGGGCTCGTCGTACGTCTGTTGGGCGAATTGTTTGCGGCACTGCCAACGCTCGATATGGTGACGGTGTCCGCTCTGCAATTGCCGGCCAACGGCAAACCGCAACGCTATATCGCTTCGGCTCAAGCCGAACGGGACCGGTGGTCGTCGCTGCATTCGAACGGCGCGGTCACCGCGGACCAGGCGATTCGCTGCCTGAGTCAGCTGGGGGCGCGCTGCAATCTGACGGCGCTTGGCGCCTTCATGGCGGTCGAGCCATTCGCCTAATCGCGCTTCGCGCGATTGTCCCAATGCCTGTGCTTTAGAAGTCGGACCAAAGTCCGGCGGCGACCTCGCTCGCATCCGACAAGCACAATCCGCCAACGCAGGACTGAGTGGAGTGAAATAGAAGGCGCAATGTGCGGCCTTCGCTTGCGAAGGCCGCATCCATGCGCTGTGAGGTCAGGCAGTGGTCTTCTCGTGCTCTTTCGTAAACGACTCCATGCGCCGCTTCATTTCGTCCATCGGAACGTCCTCGACGTGCGCGCCGATCGACCACACGTGCCCGAACGGGTCCTTTAGCGTGCCGGTACGGTCGCCGTAGAACTGATTTTCGACCGGCTTCTCGACGGTGGCTCCGGCCTTGATCGCCCGATCGAACACCGCGTCGGGATTCTCCGTATAGAACATCAGGCTTACGCTGGTCCCGCCGCGCTTCAACGGCGAAAAGTGTTCCATCTCGGGCCACTCGTCGGACAGCATCACGTGCGAATCGCCGATTTTGATCTCGGCATGGCCGATCTTGTCGCCCATCGGCATCCGAATATTTCAGTGGCGCCGAAGGCCTTCTTGTAGAAATCGAGCGCCGCAGCCGCGCCGTTGATGATCAGGTAAGGGGTCACGCTGTGGTAGCCCTCGGGAATAGCTTTAACAGGCATTAGCAGTCTCCTTCCTAGTGGTCCTAAGTCCGCTTGTGACGGTACGCCTTTTATACGCCGTGTTTATTTCAGGCGTGCGGTGCAGAGGGCGTGGCGACTCTTCTCGAAGCGGGCAGCGGCAAGTGATAATTCGTAGGCACGCTTCTTGTGATGCGCGATGCCGCTGCTCATGCCTGATACCTCAGCTTTGATAGCCGCCCTCCCGCAACCGGGCTTGCGCCGCTTAGCCGCCATCGGCCAGGTTCGCAGCTTTTCCAAGAACGCGGTGATCATCAGCGAAGGAGACGTCGCCGACACGGTCTACCTAACGCTGGCGGGTCGCGTACGCGTGTATCACGCGACCGAAGACGGACGCGAGGTCGTGCTCGATGTGCTTGGCCCCGGAGAGCTAATAGGGGAGATGGTGCTCGACGGCTCGCCTCGCTCGGCCTCGATCATGACGGTCGAGCCATGCAGCATGGTGGTCATGACCGTATCCACCTTACGCGAGCAGTTACGCAACGACCCGGACCTTGCTTTGGTGTTGATTGCAGAGCTGATGGGGCGGTTGCGTAGGCGATCTCAATCGCTGAAGCAGCTCGCATTGGGGGACGTCTACCAGCGCTTAGCCGCATTGTTGTCGGAGGTCGGCGGTTCGCAGCGGCCGGCTGTGATCGAAGGGCTCACACAGCAAGACCTCGCGGATCGCATCGGCGCGTCGCGTGACACTGTCAATCGCATTTTCAAGGAGCTAATCAACGGAGGCTTCGTCGAGGTTGCACGTAGACGAATAACGCTGTTGCGACCGCTGCCTGCGCACTGGTAAAGCGCTAGACATTCGCGCGCTCAGCCCGGTCCTAGAATGCGGACGGTGCCCGGGTCGATCGGGCGGCTCAAAAGCCCCGCGAGAAAAATCGTGCTTCTTCGCTCGCCGCGCACGCTGATGCCGAAGTTCGCTTTACGGTACGCATGCCTACCGACTGAAAGTGACCCATTCCACTTTCGCAGAGTGCCGTAGCGCAACGACTAGCGACGCCGGTTGGACCACAGTTCAGTCATCCAGAGCAGGACGCGATGGACCAACCAATCGGGAGAATGTATGAGTACTGACATGTTGATGATCAACACCGACTCCAGACACGATCGAAGCATCCAAGCGCGCGTGGGCTTTCACGGCGGTCACTGCTTTGATGCTGGTGCTCTGGTTGGCCGTGATGGCAGTCACGCCTGCCAATTCGAGCTCTGATATTTCGACGACGCCCGCGGTCGTCCAGCCCGCTCACGAGTCGTCAAGCAACGAATCGAGTCTCGGTCGCGGTTCAAGTATCGACGACCCGGTAACCAGCGGCGTGGACATGCACGGCTGATCGCTGCAACGCAGCGCGAAAACACTCGGGAGAATGTCATGACACAAGCTCAAGCGATGCATTTGCCGCAAGCGTATCGACGGGAGTTCGCCGGATTTGGCGCGACGGTCCGTGAGATCGTGAGTGCGGTGGCGACAGAACAAACGCTGGCATTGCGCGCGTCGACTAAGGCAGCTTTGCCTCGCCAAAATCTGACCGAACTGCGAGCGATGTACACGCAGTCCAGTGCCGATTGAGGGCTACCGCTCCCGCTTCGCCGCAAGCCGGCGCTTGACCGACGCGCTGCTGAGCTCGCGTAACGCGTGTTGCCCGACCCACCGTGGCGCAGCATCGATCGATGTCGCCAGTCGCTGAGCGGTCGCGATCGCGGCCGCATTGAGCGCGGTGCTGCGCTTTCCTGTCGCGCGCAATGCCATGTTCACCGCCTTACTGACGAAATGGCGATCATCGGCCGCACCACGCTCGATCAGTGCTAATGCCCGCAGGAACGGTTGATCACCGGACACTCGATCGTGCACCGTCAGTGACCACAGCAGAGCGAACGCCGCACGCTTGACCCACTCGTCGCGGCTGCGCGCCCATTGGGCCACTTTCGCCCATGCGTGTGGCGTGCGATCGAATAACGCGAAGCACGCGGTGTCGACAATCGCCCAGTTGTCGAAGTCGCGGCACCAGCGGTCCATCTGCAGCGCAGTGACGCGCTCCGGCTCATCGATGAATGTCGCGAGCATGCGCGCCTCGTACCGATCGGTGTCCCACAGCGCCGCCGCCAGCTCGTGATTGGGTCCGAGGCGCTTGGCCTGCTGCCGCAAAGCACCCACCGATACTCCATACGCCTTGTCCGAAGGAATCGCGTAACGCGCCATGCCATCGCGATTGCGTTTGCTGGCGTTGGCCTCGAGCCACTTCACGACTGCGTCAAGCTGCTCGACGAGCGAGGGTGTCGAGGTAGATGCGGTGCGCTTCAGGAGACCTCCTTCGGTCAGCTTACAACCAGCACCCGCTCGACGATTCGGCGCGAGCAAGCGTCATGCGCGCGGCGCACACCGGCTGTAGCGCGCCCTACCTGTAGCGTGGTACTAGACAAAGCTTGGCTACGGGGATGGAATATGTGGCGAGGAAGTAACTCAAAGAGAAATAACGAGGAGACTTCAATGGACACACCAGATACTTCCCGCCGAGAGCTGTTGATCCAAAGTAGCGTCGGACTCGCGCTGCTGCATGCCCCGTGGTTCGTGCAGGCGTTTCCGAGCCGCCCGGGAGAGGAGGTCGTGCCGTGGCTGGATCAGCCGGGACCAAATCCGAGCGGCGGCGTCGTCGAGAACTTGCAGCCGTGGGAGAACCTCGCTTCTTCTTCCATTACGCCGAACGACAAATTCTTCCGCGTGTCGCACTACGACAAGCCGGTTCTCGACGACAAGAAATGGAATCTCGAGATCGCCGGGCTGGTGAAGAAACCGATGACGTTTACGCTTCCCGCGATCAAGGCGCAGCCCAAGCAGGAGGTCGTGTACACGATCGAATGCGGCGGCAATCATGGCTTCCCGTGGTTCACCAGCGGGATCGGCACCGCCAAATGGGGTGGTACACCGCTCGCACCGCTGCTGAAGCAGGCCGGCGTGATGGATCGAGGAATCGAGGTCGTCTTCTGGGGAGCCGACTCGGGCACGGAGGTCATTCGCGAGATGAAAATCCCGCAGCACTTCGCGCGCAGCATGTCGCTCGCCGATGCGATGAGTCCGAACAACCTGCTGTGCTACGAGATGAACAACGCGGCGCTTCCGCAGCCGCATGGATTTCCGGTGCGGCTGATTGCTCCGGGCTGGTATGGCATTGCGAACGTGAAATGGCTCACGCGCATCGAGGTGCGCGACACCCGCTACATGGGCCGCTTCATGGCGCGTGACTACGTGACGATCCGCGAAGAGCAGCGCGGCGGTGAAACCGAATCCGTCGAAACATCAGTGGGCCGCACTTTGCTCAAGTCTGCGCCCGCCAAGGTCACGCGCAAAGACGGCCAATATCGCATCGTCGGCGCCGCGTGGGGCGCGCCGATTGCGCGCGTGGAAGTGCAGGTCGACGGTGGACCCTGGAGGCCAGCGACGATCGAACGGAGTGAGGCCAAATTCGCATGGAGTCTTTGGTCGGTGGATTGGCCGAACGTGAAGCCAGGTGAACATACGATCACTTCGCGCGCTGTCGATACCCAGGGGAACGTGCAGCCGGCGATGGACGACGCTCGCATCGCAAAAAAGAAAACCTATTGGGAAAGCAACGGCCAAGTCACGCGTCAGATTCGCATTGCGTAACGAAGCAAGGTGTGGCGGCCTCGAGTGCGATTTTAGTTCGTACTCGTGATCGCCCACTACTGAATATTCACTTGACAGGCCTCGAGGTCGAACGGTACTTGTTACAGCTCGTAAGCCGGTCGAATAGTCTCGTCCAAGGGAGGATCATGAAACGCTCAGCTGTTATTGCGATCGCTATTTTCTTAGCCGTCGCTACCGGCACCGCGCGTGCCGATGTCGTCACCGATTGGAACCAAACCGCGATCGAGGTAATGAAGGTCGCCAAGGTCGGCGGCAACCCGTGGTCACGCGCATTGGCGATGATGCATGTCGCCATGTCCGACGCGATTAATTCGGTCCAAAACCGCTACACACGCTACGTGACGACAGTTCCTGCCGCGCCAGGAGCGTCGGCTGAGGCCGCTGCCGCAGCGGCGGCGCGGCAAATTCTGCTTCAACTCTTCCCCACTCAGAAGACGATGATCGAGGACGCCTACGCGAATTCGCTGAAGGCCATTCCTGATGGTCCAGCGAAGACTCGAGGCATCGCACTCGGCGAGCAGGTCGCCGCCGCGGTGCAGGCGGATCGCGCGTCCGACGGCACCAACGCGCCTGACACCTACCGGCCGATGACCAGCCCGGGTGTGTGGGTGCCGACGACTCCGCCGATCTTCGCGCAATATGCCCGCGCGAAGCCCTGGGTCCTGACCAGCGCCGATCAGTTCCGGCCCGGCCCGCCACCGCAATTGTCCAGCGCGCTTTACGCCCGCGACTACAACGAGACGAAGACTGTCGGCGGCGCCAAGAGCACGACGCGCACGGCCGCGCAGACGGAAGCGGTGAAGTACTGGACCCAATCGAATCTCCCCCTGAGTTGGGAAGTCGCGGCGCGCCAAATGTCGGCGGCGAAGGGTCTAGGCCTTGCCGAGAACGCGCGCCTGTTCGCACTACTCAATGTAGGCATCGCTAATACCTTCATCACCGATTGGGACGCCAAATTCACGTACAACTTCTGGCGCCCCGTCACCGCAATTCGCAACGCCGACATGGATAGCAACGACGCCACCGAGCGTGACCCGGGTTGGATTCCGCTTAATGACACGCCGATGCATCCGGAATACCCATCGCAGGCCGCCATCATCAGCGGTCTATCAGTCGGTGTTCTGGAGTCTGTGTTCGGACCCAAGCCGGCTATTCCTTTCACTATGGTGGATCTTTTTGACCCGAATCTGAAGCGGCCTTTCAACAACATCGTGGAGATGGACGACGAGCAAAAGAATGTGCGCGTATGGGGCGGCATCCATTTCCGAAATTCACTGGACGTCGGCCACGACATGGGCAAAAAGATCGCCGTCTACCTGGTGAACAACTCATTCAAGCCGCTGCCCTGAGGAGCACCGGTGTCGTGACGGCGGAATTGATCTAAATTGCGACCTGAATCAAGAATAAAAACGACAACCTCAATCAGGAGACAACCATGATCGTTCCGATCCGTCGCTCATTGCTCGTTGGTATCGCGAGCGCAATCGCTGGCTTCACCGCGTTCGCGTTCGCTGCTCCCGTTTATGCACAAGCGTATCCGTCACGCCCGATCACATTGATCGTGCCGTGGGGCGCCGGCGGCGGAACGGATGCCACCGCGCGCATCATCGGCAGCCTGCTCGAGAAAGATCTTGGGCAGCCGGTCAATGTCGTCAATCGTGTCGGCGGTAACGGTGTCGTCGGTCACGCGGCGATCGCTTCGGCGCCGCCCGACGGCTACACGATTGGCCTGGCCACCGTTGAGATCAGCATGATGCATTGGCAAGGGTTGACCGAGCTGACCGGTGCGTCGTACACGCCGCTCGCGCTCGTCAACGCTGACCCCGCCGGCATTCAGGTGCGCGCCGACGCGCCGTACAAGACCGTTCAGGATCTGCTGGCTGCGATCAAGGCCAACCCCGGCAAGCTCAAAGCATCGGGCACCGGTCAGGGCGGCATCTGGCATCTCGCGCTGGCGGGCTTGCTGCGCGATCAGAAGATCGATCCTGCCGCGGTTCCCTGGGTGCCGAGCAACGGTGCCGCGCCGGGACTGCAGGACATGGTCGCCGGTGGCGTCGACATCGCGCCGGTGTCGCTGCCCGAAGCGCGCGCTCTGATCGACGCGGGCAAGGTGAAGAGCCTGGTCATCATGAACGACAAACCTTCAGCGCTTTATCCCGCGGTGCCGACGTTGAAGTCCGCGATCGGCAGCGACTGGACGACGGCGGCATGGCGCGGCATGGTCGCACCGAAGGGAATTCCCAACGACGCTCGCGACAAGCTCGCGGCCGCGCTGCAGAAGATTGTCGCTAGCAAGGAATACAACGACTTCATGGCGAGCCGCGGCTTCGGTGTGATCTATGCCGGCCCTGATGAATTCGCAAAGTGGATGGCGAAGTCCAGTGCCGACCTCGGGCGCCACGATGAAGGCGGTGGGCATCGTCAAGTAACGCTCGCCCTGTAGTTCAGAGTTCAAGACCGCGTTGCCGCGCTCTTCGTGAAGCTCAGCGACGCCATTTTCGGTCTGCTGCTGCTTGCGCTGGGCGCAGTCGTCATCGCGGTCGTATCGTCGTATCCGACGATTGCGGCGCAGCGCGTCGGCCCCGCGCTATTTCCAGCGCTGATTGCGATCGGGCTGATGATCGGCGGTGCAATCCTCATCGTCCGCGGCTGGCGCGATCGCGCGATGGTGCCGTGGATCCGATTCGAACCGTGGGTGCAGTCGCCGCGGCATGTTGCCGGTGCCCTGGGCGTGATCGGCTCGGTCATCTTCTACATCGTCGCGGCAAACTGGCTCGGCTTCCTGCTGACGTCGCTGATCATCCTCACGGTGCTGTTTCGCTTGTTCGGAGTTGCGCTTGGCCGCTCGATCGTGATCGCGGCGATCGCAACATTCGTCATCCATTTCGCCTTCTACAAGCTGCTGCGCGTGCCGCTGCCGTGGGGCGTGCTGACTAACTACGCCTGGTAGCGCGATGCTGGCCCACCTCGCGCAGGCCTTCTCGATGGTGTTCGAGCCGTACACCATCCTGGTGATGGTGCTGGCGTCGCTGTTCGGACTGTTCGTCGGCGCGGTGCCGGGACTGACCGCGACGATGGCGACCGCGCTGCTGGTGCCGGTGACGTTCTTCATGCCGCCGATTCCTGCGATCGCCGCGATCGTTACCGCGACGGCGATGGCGATCTTTTCCGGCGACATACCAGGCGCGCTGTTGCGCATTCCCGGTACGCCGGCTTCGGCCGCCTACACCGACGAAGCGTTTGCGATGACCAAGAAAGGTCGGGCCGAGCTCGCACTCGGTGCGGGACTCGTGTTCTCCGCGATCGGCGGACTGTTCGGCACCGCGGTGCTGATTGTTGCTGCACCCGCGCTCGCGGATATCGCATTGCGTTTCAGCTCGTTCGAATACTTCTGGCTCGTGCTGCTCGGCCTGACATGCGCGGTGTTCATCACGTCGGACCGTCCGCTGAAGGGACTGATCACGCTCTTCCTCGGCTTGCTCGTCGCGTGTGTGGGCCTGGGCAATCCGGCCGGGCACCCGCGCTTCACCTTCGGCAACAGCGAAATGATGGGCGGCATCGGCTTCATTCCGATGATGATCGGCATGTTCGCTGTCTCCGAGATCATCCGGTTTGCAGTCGACACGCGCCCGCCCGCGCGAGCTCGTCGTCGAGAAGGTCGGCAACATCTTCGCCGGCCAGTGGGCACTCGCGAAGAAGTACTGGCGTCAGGTGCTGCGCGGCAGCTCACTCGGCACATTGGTCGGCGCGTTGCCGGGCGCCGGCGCGGATATCGCGGCTTGGATGTCGTACGCCGTCAGCAAGAAATTTTCGAAGGAGCCTCAGAAGTTCGGCACCGGTCACGTCGAAGGCATCGTCGAATCGGGCGCCGCCAACAACAGCGCGCTGGCGGGCGCATGGATTCCCGCGCTCGTGTTCGGTATTCCGGGCGATTCGATCACCGCCATCGTGATCGGGGTGCTGTACATGAAGAACATGAATCCGGGGCCGACGCTGTTCACCGTCAACCCGCAGAACATCTATGCGGTGTTCATCCTGTTCATCATCGCCAACATCATCATGGTGCCGCTCGGCATCCTGTGCATCAAGGCTGCCAAGCAGATCCTCAAGGTGCCGCGCCGCGTGTTGATGCCATTGATTCTCCTGTTCTGCATCGTCGGCACGTTTGCGATCAACAACTCGCGTGTTCGATATCGGCGCGATGCTCGCCGCCGGCGTGATCGCCTATCTACTGGAGGAAAACGGATTCCCGATCGCCCCGGCCATTCTGGGCGTGGTGCTGGGCGGCATGCTGGAGGAGAACTTCGTATCGTCGATGATCAAGGCCGAGGGCAACCTGCTGGAGTTCGTCTCTCGTCCGATTGCAGCGTCGCTTGCCGCGGTCACCGTTCTCGTCTGGTTTGCACCGATTGCGGTGCGAAGGCTGCGCGCAGCGCGCGCCGGTCTTTCAACCAGCTAACGCTGCGCACTGCCAAGGCACAGGAGTACCGCTACCCGCAGTTCAGCCATGCACGTTAGAGCTGTAGAACAGGATTTCGCTGGGATCGAGACGCAGCTGATCGTCAAGGCTTGTATTGGTTGTCTGTGGCGCGGATTGATCGACGCCTGCGTTGATTGCCTTGTTGCCTGATGCAGGCTGACAGCCCGTCAGCACCGAAGCCAACAGGATGCAACCGACAACCACGCAACCAGCTACGTAGCGCGCCATCGCGGCAACCCGGTACGCTTTAACCACTGATGCATCGGACGAGTCCAAGTAGTTCAGGCGGTTCATACGACCTCTCTCAAGTTTTTGTTCGGGCTCGCGCGCTGTGTTGGCGCTTGTCTTAGCCCAGCGGTTGCCCATCTGTAACGCTGGCATTGAAGTTGCTGTTGCCAAGGCGCCGCGACGGAATAAGGCACCTCATCTGGGAACACGACACTCGGCACCCGGAACCGGACATGGCAACGATCGAATACGAAGAAAAAGTGATCGCGCTGCGCTGAAACTAGAATCTGCAACCCATGCCGGCCGCAGCCGATCTCACCGAATCGAGTTGGAAGGTCTTTAGCGCGTTGCTGGACCGCGCGTTAGAGCTCGCGCCGTCGGATCGGCTGGCCTGGCTCGACACGCTGGATGCCGAGCATGAACATCTGAAGCCTGCGCTGCGTTCGCTGCTGCAGCGCTCGGAGGGCGTTGAAACCGCGCACTGGCTTGACACGCTGCCGCGCAGCGCCGGTCCGGTGCCGGCGCTTGACGAGAGCGATCTAAAGGCCGGTGCGCTGGTCGGACCTTATCGGTTGCTGCGCGAACTCGGTGTCGGTGGCATGGGTTCGGTGTGGCTGGCCGAGCGCGCCGACGGAACGCTGAAGCGTCAGGTGGCGCTGAAGCTGCCGCGGGCTTCCTGGGCTCGTGGTCTAGCCGAGCGCATGGCGCGCGAACGCGACATCCTGGCCTCGCTCGAGCACCCGAATATCGCGCGGCTGTACGACGCAGGCACCGATGCCCAAGGTCGGCCGTTTCTCGCGCTCGAGTACGTTGAGGGCAAGCCGATCGATGTGTATTGCCGCGAGCGTGCATTGAGCATCAGGCAACGGCTGCAGCTGCTGCTCGAGGTGGCAAGCGCGGTGACCTTTGCGCACAGCCGGCTGGTGGTGCACCGAGATCTGAAGCCTTCCAATATTCTCGTGACTGCTGAGGGCCAGGTGCGGCTGCTCGACTTCGGCATCGCAAAGTTGATTGTGGGCGACCGCACGCAGGAAACGCAGCTCACAAGGTTAGCGGGCCAGGCGCTGACGCTCGACTACGCCAGCCCGGAGCAGATTCGCGGTGAGCCGATCGGTACCGCGAGCGATGTGTACTCGCTGGCGGTCGTGGCATTCGAACTTCTCACCGGCGAGCGTCCGTATCGGCTCAAGCGAGGCAGTGCTGCCGAAACCGAAGAGGCGATCGTCGCCGCCGACGTGCCACTGGCCAGCCAGGTGGTACGAGATCCGGTGGCGCAGCGCGCACTGCGTGGCGACCTCGATGCGATCCTCAACCATGCGCTTCGCAAGGATGCGGCGCAGCGCTACGCCAGCGTCGAGGCGTTCGCGCAGGACATCGAGCGGCACCTGCGAGATGAGCCTGTACTGGCGCAACCGGACAGCGCTGGCTATCGGCTACGCAAGTTCGTCGGGCGCAATCGCCTGCCGGTCGGTGCGGCGACGGCGGTCCTAGTCGCAATAGTGTTCGGTGCCGCTATCGCTTTCTGGCAGGCGCGAGAGGCCCGCCAACAGGCGGAACAGTCTGAGCAGGTGACGCGCTTCGTGCTGGATCTCGTCGGCAGCACCGATCCTGATCAGGGCAGCAGGCGCGGGACGACGACGGTGGAAATGCTCCTTCGCGCACCCGCGAGAATCCAGCAGCAATTCAGTCGGCAGCCAGAGGTGGAAGTCAGGTTGCTCTCCGCAGTCGGGTACAGCCTGCTCGGACTCGGTGAGACGAACGCATCGATTCCCGTTCTGCAGGCAGCGATCGGGACGGCAGATCGAAGCTTGATCGCCGACCACAGCGAAGCGCTCCGTGCACGCACTCGCCTCGGAGAGGCGCTTCTTGCCGTCGATCGACTCGACGAAGCGCAAGCACTGCTGATGCAGGCCCTTGTCGGTCTCCGGGCGATAGACGACGTTCGAGGTGTCATAGACGCGCTTCGCTGGACCAGCCGTCTCCATTCCCGGCGGAGAGAGGCTGATGCGGCGATCACCGCGGCCGAAGAGGCAGTTCACCTCGCACGCACGCGACTGCCGCCCAATCAGTTGCAGTCGGCGCTGAACGCGGAGATTGAATACTTGACGGCACTGCAAATCGCACGGCGGCGCGGACAACTCGAACCCGCCAGGCGAGCGCACGAACTGACGGAGGCGCTGTATCCGGACAAAGTCGTCCGACCCAAGCTGACAGCGCGCGAGGGCTACGGAACAGCGCTTCTTGCCGAAGGTGACGCGGTTGAAGGTGTCAGGCTGCTCAATTCAGCGCTCGAAGACGCGAAGGAACTCTTCGGTCCGAACGACCGGATGCTCGGATACTTCGCAGGCCGATTGATGGGGGGCCAGCTAAGAATCGGTGATGTCAGCGGCGCGCTCGACAGCGCTCGATTCGCACGAAAGACCTGGGATTCGGTCCACCGCGACAAGCCGCATTCCGACCTGGCCTACGGACGGATGTACGAAGGCAGCATGCTTTCTGCCCTGCAGCGCTTCGACGAAGCGGCGCCATTGCTGGGCGAGGCTGCCAGCCTGTTCGCCCAAATCCAAGGGTCGGGCAGTCGCGTCGCCGCGATCGCCCGCGCCGGACAGGCAATCGCCCTCGCACAAAATGGAGACTTCGCCGGAGCAGAGAAAGCCTTCGGCGCGCTGCCCACGAAGCTCGACACCTTCGAAGACGTGGCTGTGACTGCGCGCTTCGGGTTGATTCGACACCTGCAGAGACGGTCCGAAGAGGCCGCAGGGCATCTCCGTACTGCGCTTGCCAAGTTGCAGACGCTCGGTGGAGAACGTTTCGAACTTGCCGCCCAGCAGGTGTGGCTCGCGTCCGCCTTGACCGACCTGGGTCGCGTTGAGGAAGCCAAATCCCTCCTCGATTCGGCACTGAAGACCTACGTTGCCACCCAACCCAATTCTTCTCCCGCGCAGGCCGAGGCGTGGGAGATATTGGCAAGAGTCGAGATGGCGTTGGGAAACGCGCGTCAGGCCGTCGACGCTGCAGCGAAGAGCGTTGCTTTCTGGCAAAGCTTTGCCCCGGCCGCCGCAGCGGCCGTGCGTGCGCTCTTGATCCAGGCGCAAGCGCAGCAGCAAGCAGGCGAAAGCCAAGCGGCGGCAGAAACGGTTCGACGCGCCAGACTCGGGGCTGCGGTTCTCAAGCTGGACTCGGATATCGCGCTACTTGCCAGGTCTACCGAGGTCCCACGATGACTATCGTTTGACAACCTTCGCCACAGCGGATGCTGCGAGGTAATCGACCAGACCAGTCGTGTTAAGCGCTTTCGAAAGTGTCACTGCGCACGCACCGATCAGCACCGCAGCGAAGACTCTCTTCAGCTGAACAACCGGCAGCATGTGGGCGACTGACACACCGCGCGGTGCGAACAACGTCGCGCTTACTGCAATCATCAACGCCGCTGGCCAATGAATGAGTCCCGCCATTGCGAATGAGCCTGCCGATAAAGAACCGGCCGATGCGGTGGCGAAACCTGCGCCTCCGGCAAGTGCAATCGCAAGCCCGACAGCGCTCGACACTGCAAGAGCGCGCTTCATCTCGGCTCGGGCTGACAACAAAAACGGGATGGTGAGGCTGGCGCCGCCAACGCCGGCAATGGAGGAGAACGCGCCGATCAGCCCACCGACCAGTGGTACTGGAAGCGCACCAATAGCTCGGGCAACTCGAACAGCGGCGTGCGGCTTAACCGCCGAACCGCACAGCATCTTCAGTGCAATGCAGCCCGCGTAGATCGCGAAAGCGATAGTTACCCACCGGCCGCTGATCGCTGCGGCCAACTGTGAGCCGATCGCTGCACCGACAGCTGCGGCTGGAGCCAAGCGACGTACCCATGAGATGTCTAGGACGCCGCGCCGATACTGCGCGAGAACCGCAGAGCAGGCGGTGGGAACCATCGCGGCCAGCGAAGTGGCGACCGCTACCTTCGGTACCAATCCAGGATCGATGCCAAGCATCGGCAGGAGCAGGATCAGTACGGGGACCATCACTAACCCTCCGCCGATTCCCAGCAAGCCGGCCATGAAGCCGCTCGCGATTCCTGCCAGAAGCAAAGCTAAATAGAGCATTGTGGGAGCACCTGATCTGACGGCGCGGCCGAATTGACCGCGCGCACCATGGAACACGCCGCGGAGGGCTCGAACCGGACATGCGCCGGTCGACGCATAGCCGCTACAGGACGAGAACGACGGCTTTCCGGTTGCCGGCACCGGCTTTAGCATCGCTGCGAGCGAACGATGGGCGACATCACAGAGCTACTCCATCAGGCACGTACCGGCGACCAATCCGCCCTGGATGCCCTGTTCACGGAACTCCACCCGGAGTTGCGCCGACTTGCGCACGCGCGGCTGGCGCGCGGCGGCCGTCATACGTTGCTCGAGACATCTGTGCTCATCAACGAGTGCTATCTGAAGCTTGCGGGGGCGGGGCGGCTCGCGATCAACGACCGCGCACATTTTCTTGCCTATGCCTCGCGTGCGATGCGTTCGATCATCGTCGACTTCGCGCGCGGGCGCTTGCGTGAGCGCCGCGGCGGCGACGCGCCGCACGTCACACTTAATACGGAAGTGGCTCAAGGACTGCCTGCTGGCGATGAGCAGATCTTGTCGATCCATGAAAGTCTGCAGGCGTTGGCCGTTCGCGAGCCGCGCCTGGCACAGGTGGTCGAGATGCGCTATTTCGGCGGCATGAACGAAGAGGAAATTGCCGCTGCGCTCGATGTCACGGACCGCACGGTGCGGCGTGACTGGGAAAAGGCGCGTTTATTGCTGGCCGACGCCTTGCGCGTGTAAAGGTCACCGTTCGCATCTGGTTTGCCCAGATTGCGGTGCGCAGGCTGCGCAGAAACACTATTCCTGTTTAAAGGACATGAGGTAAGTCCAGGAGGCCAATATGACAAAGAAATCAGTGCTCTTGTCGGCAATCTTCGGATGCTTGATCGCAATGATTGTGCAGCCAGCCGCGGCGGCCGAGGTGAAAGTGACGCCGCTTGGCGGTCAGGATGGCGAGCTGTGCCCGCAGGACCGCGCGCTTGTCTTCGAAGATCCCAATGGCACGCGCATTCTTTACGACGTCGGCCGAACGGTCGCCGGTCCGACCGATCCTCGGTTGGGAAAGATCGACATCATTCTCGTCAGCCACATGCATGGCGACCACGTGGGCAACGCGCACAACAAGGCACCCAACTCGGGTAGTTGCGAAAGTCCCGACACTTCGGTGTCGGCGATGCCGAATTCGAACTCGGTCAACATCGCGCTGGCGAAGAAGGCGAAGATCGTGACGGGCAGCGAAATGCCCGCGTTCTTTGCCGCCAAGCTGGCCGCGAATGGCGGTGACCCGAAGGATTCGATCCTTACGCGCTTCGGTGGCAGCGTCAGGGTCGGCGGTGTGACGATTGCAACAGTGCATGCCTTGCACAGCAACGGCCTCGATCCGGACTACATCGGCGGTGAACTCGGCAAGAGCATGAAAGCCGCGGGAATCGCTGGTGATGTCGGTCAGGCGACCGGCTATGTACTGGGATTCAGCAATGGGCTTGTCGTTTATCTGTCCGGCGATACCGGCATCACGGCCGATCAGGACAAAGTCGTGCGCGGGCACTACAACGCCAAGCTCACCGTGATGAATATCGGTGACAGCTTCACCACTGGGCCGAAGGAAGCGGCCTACGTGATCAACGAACTGGTCAAACCCAATGCGGTGATCGTATCGCACGTGAACGAAGTGGCAACCAAGGGCGGCAAGGTGTTGCCGGGGACCAAGACCGAGACGTTCATCAAAGCCGTCAAGGTACCGGTCCATCTTCCGCTCAGTGGCAAGACGATGTCGTTTGACAGCGCCGGTAAGTGTGTTGCCGGCTGCGATGCGGCGGCCCTAGTAATGAGCCAGGTAACCCCCGTCGACGGCGATGATCTCGCCGGTGACGTATGACGCTGCATCGGAAGCAAGGAAAGCAACCGCACCGGCGATTTCGCTCGGCTGTCCCCAGCGGCCGAGCGAAGTTCGTCGCTGCAGCATGCGTGTCACGTCAGGGTCTGCGGCCACAGTCGCGTTGGTCTCGGTAGCGAAGAAGCCAGGTGCGACGCCGTTCACCGTGATGCCGTGTGAGCCAAGCTCGGCCGCGAGCGCGCGAGTCAGAGCGGCCAGGCCGCCCTTGGCGCTGGTGTAGGCGGCGTCGTTCACGTTCGCAATCGGGCCGGCGATCGACGTCACGTTGATAATCCGCCCGCCTTTGCCGGCGGCGATCATGCGCTGAGCCGCTTCGCGACACAGCGCAAACGGTGCGACCAGATTCACTTCGAGCATGCGCCGCACATCGTCGAGCGTGAACTCGAACATGCTGCGACGGTCTCGAATGCCGACGTTGTTGACCAGGATGTCGAGGCGGCCTGCCTTTGCATCGAGTTCCGTGAGAGCAGCCTGGACCTTCTCGGGCTGCGCGACATCGAATACGAGCCCGTCAACAGAGCCGCCGCCTTCACGCAGTGACGCTACCGCGCGCGTGACGGCTTGGTCGTCACGGCCGTTGACCAGCACGTGCGCCCCCTGTGCAGCCAGGCCACGTGCTATTTCCAACCCCAGGCCACGTGCGCTACCTGTAACCAGGGCCACTCGGCCCTGCAGCGAAAACATGTTCATTGAGGCACAGTAGACGAAATGGCTGACTCTGAGGCACTGCATCCGTTGCGCCCGTTCCTGAAAAACTGGGTTTGGGAGCATGGGCACGTCGGTACGCGCTACCTCGATTGCATCGACGGCGAGGTCAAATTCGACGACGGCAAGAAGGCGCGCTTCGCAGCCGAAAAGATCTTCTATGTCTCACTCACGAAGGATGCCGACGACGCTGCGCATGCCGCCGGCCCAGCGACTCACGAGGGAGGACTCGCGCGGTTCCTGCACGCCGCCCAATACGGCAAGCCAGAAGAGGCCGGCTCGGTGGCGGACGTGCAACGTGCAGTGCAAGACTGCGTGGAGCTGGGTCTGGTCTGCGCCTACCAACAAGAAGCGCAGAGCGCCCTTGCGCGCTACGCGCTGGAACCGATGTTCGACGACGAGATCCGCGCCGAGGTCATCAAGGACATCCGGCGCATGTACATGGGCCTGCGCGAGCAACTCGCGCTGTATGACTTCACCGTGTTTCACGGTTTGCCCACGCCCTTGCTGATCAACGAAGCGCCCTTCATCGACTGGCGCGTGCGCGCACAACCGCCGCAGCTGTTCGTGTCGCTGCCGCTTGGACCCTACTGTCTGCTGGTAGGCACGCCGTCGGGTAAGAAGGCTCGCGCCGGACCGGTGCTGTGGAAGCCTGTTGCCACGATGGGCCCATTCAAGGATCACAACCGCCACATGGTTGAGGCAGCACGCTTGTGGCTAGTGGCGATCACTGAAGACCAACTCATCTCTGTGCAAAGCCGGTTTGCTCCGGTTGCGCCCGACAAGCGTGACGAACGTTAGATGTGCTCCAGCAAACGCCGCTCATTCCACATGACCATCCTTTGAGCCTCAGGCCAATAACTGGCGCGTGACACTGACACGTCAACAGATCATGCGATCGCTTGCGCAGCGACGAGCCACAAGGGCGCAGCGACCAGCGATAGCGGGACCCCAAGACCAACCATTAGTGAAGTGATCTCGCTATTCAGTTTGAAGTGGTTGGCCACGACAGCCGCACCGATCATCGGGCCCATAGCAGCCTCAAACACAATGACTGCGCGCGCAAGGCTCGTGGTCGGGGCATCCAGTTGAAACAGCAGCACCAGCGCGAGCACGATCACCAACGGACCGAGCACCAGCTTGTACCCGAGTCCGAGAGCAACTGCGTTTACGTGCGCGCGCAATGCGCCCAGGCGCAGCTGACAGCCGACCGACAGCAGCGCGATCGGCGCGACGGTGGCGCCTAGTCGGGCGAGTGCGTCATCCAGCAGCGGCGGAAAGGCGACCGGCCGTAGAACAAGCGCAATCACCAGTGCCACCAGTGGCGGAAACGTCACGATGCGGCGTGCCATTTCGCTCCAGTGAAGTGGCTGGCCGCTGTAACGCGCTGCCACCATCAGGCCGAACGTCGATAGCGCCAGATACGAGCCCAACTGGTCGATCACGATTCCGTATGGAAGTCCGTCGCGGCCGATCCATGCTTCGATCATCGGCAAGCCGACAAACGAAGTATTGGCCAGCCCTCCGGTCAGGATCAGAGCACCGGTGGTCGCCGCGTCGAGCTGTGCCCGCCGCGCGAAGAACGCGAAGAAGAGTGCAGCCGTGCCGAGCATCAGCCAGGCGCCGGCCGCGCTCGCCAGCAGATCGAACGTCAGGTCGGCGCGGTGCAGATGAACCAGAGCCAACGCGGGCAGCGCGACATTGATCACATAGGCGTTGAACGCGGCGGGAGCATTCTCGGGCAGGCGGCCGCTCCAACGTAGGGCCATGCCTGCCGCAAGACACAATAGAAGAATCAACAGGCTGCTCATCGCGCAAGCTTTCTTTCGCTGTCGTGAACGCGTCGCGGGCGCTCAAGCAAATCAGCCATGCACGTTCTGGGTGTAGAACAGAATTTCACTGGGATCCAGGCGCAACTGCGTATCAAGGCTTGCGTCAGTTGCCTGTGGCTTAACGGGTTGGCCCACACCGGTGTCGAGTATGCGGTTGCCTGATACGGGCTGCGGCTGACAGCCGGTGAGTGCCGCAACGACAACGATGCAACCGATGACGAAGCCACCAGCGACACCGCGTGCTATCGCGGCGGTTCGGCGCGCCGCCATCATGGATGCGTCAGACGAATACGAGTAGTTAAAGCGATTCACGCGACCTCCAGGAGTGATTTATCGACAACGGTGGCATCGGTAACTGCTGCCTCCCAAGGCGCCTGCAATGGAAATGGAGCCGCCTCATCCGGAACACGCCATTCGGGCGACAAACCGGACATCGGCACGTCGAATGCGGTGAAATCAACAGCGGCTCGCATCGGGTGGCGTCACGCCGGGACTAGATCGTCGTGTTTGGCGGAACTAGAATCTGCAACCCATGACTGCGGCGACGGATCTCACGGCAGCAAGTTGGAGGGCGTTCAGCACGCTGCTGGACCGCGCGTTGGAGTTGCCACCGCCTGAGCGGATCGCCTGGCTGGATACGCTGGGCGCCGAGCATGCGGCGCTCAAGCCCGCCCTACGCGCGGTGCTCGAACGTGGTGCCGACGTCGAGACCTTGCGGTGGCTCGACACGTTGCCGCGGGGTGACGGTCCCGCGCCGCCGCTCGAAGAACCCGAACTGCAACCCGACGCGCGCGTCGGTCCGTATCGGCTGCTGCGCGAACTCGGTGTGGGCGGGATGGGTGCGGTGTGGCTGGCCGAACGCGCCGACGGCACGCTCAAGCGTCAGGTTGCGTTAAAGCTGCCGCGGGCAGTGTGGTCAGCCTGGCTGGCGCAACGCATGGCGCGAGAGCGCGATATCCTGGCTTCGCTCGAGCACCCGAACATTGCGCGGCTGTACGACGCTGGCACCGATGCGCAGGGCCGGCCATTTCTCGCCCTCGAATATGTCGAGGGTCAGCCGATCGATGTCTACTGCCGCGAACGTGCGCTGGGTGTACGAGAGCGGGTCACGTTGCTGCTGCTGGTGGCGCGTGCCGTGGCATTCGCGCACAGCCGGCTTGTAATCCACCGCGATCTGAAGCCTTCCAACATTCTGGTAACTGGGGACGGCCAAGTGCGGCTGCTCGACTTCGGCATCGCCAAGTTAATGGAAGGCGATCGCACCGAAGAGACAAAGTTGACTCAAACGGCAGGCCAGGCACTGACGCTCGAATACGCCAGCCCGGAGCAGATTCGCGGCGAATCCCTGGGCACCGCGAGTGATGTCTACTCGCTCGGTGTAGTCAGCTACGAGCTGCTGGCCGGAGCCAAGCCGTACAAGCTGAAGCGCCAAACTGCGGCGCAGCTGGAAGACGCGATTGAAATGATCGAGGCGCCGCTCGCCAGCGCAACAGCCACTGCTGCAGCGGTCAGGCTTGAACTGAAAGGTGATCTCGACGCGATTCTGAATAAGGCACTGAAAAAGAATCCCAACGAACGCTATGCGACCGCATCTTCTTTCGCAGACGATGGGCAACGGTGGCTGCGCCACGAGCCCGTCGTCGCTCGGCGGGATACCACCGGGTATCGCTTACGAAAGTTTGTCGAGCGCAATACCGTCGTGGTCGGAGCCTCTGCGGCCATCCTAACCGCGATCATCGCCGGCGCCGGCGCCGCACTCTGGCAGGCCAGTGAAGCGCGGCGGGAAGCTGCACGCGCCCATGCTGTTCAGGAATTTGTTGTGGATCTCTTTCGGGTCAACTCGCTTGAGCAGCCGGACCCCCTGCGTGCACGGCAGACAACTGCGCGCCAATTGCTGGACATTGGCGCTGCCCGCGTTTCGCTGGCGCTAGCAAACCAACCCGAGGTCGAGCTAACGCTGCTGGGGACATTGTCGGGCTTGTACAACGAGCTTGGCCTATACGCGCAAGCTGAGCAATTGGCGGCCCGACAAGAGTCGTTGGCGCGGCAACTGCATGGCGATCAGGGGATCGAACTTGCGCGGGCGTTGGTTACGAAAGCGTACGCGGCAGGCAAGCGCGAAGGCAGGGCGCATCAAGCGGTGGAACCGCTTGCCGAGGCGGAGCGTCTGCTAAATGCCTCCGGCGACTACAAGAGTCTGTTCCGTGCGCAGATGCATAACGTAGCCGCCGGCCGCCTTATCAGCATCTCTGTCGCTGACGCGCGCAGACACGCGGAGGCGAGCGTTTCGATCCATCGCCGTTATCACTCAGATTCGTTGTCATTTGCCGATGCGCTCGATACGCTGGCGAGGATCATGCTGCGCCAAAACGAGTGGGATGCTGCAGCGGAACGCATCGACGAAGCTTTGGATGTCGCTCGCAAACAGCGCACTCCTGACGCCCGGCTAGCGCGACTCGCAGCCAGTGGCGCGCAGGTACGCTCCTTCCTGGGGCACGTGGAGCTCGCAGACGTGCTGGCGCGCGAGGCGCTTGCGCTTTCCGAACGCGCTAACGGAGAGCGGCATCCCTCGACGACTAGTGCTCGAGTGGCTTTAGCTCGACACCTTGCCAGCACATCGCGGGCGGCAGAGGCGCGCTCAATCGTGGAGACTGCGCTTGCCCATGCGCGTATGCCGGAAGGCAAGGATGAACCGTCAGATCTGTCAGGTACACAACGGAGAGCTTTTGAAATCTATTGGTCGCATGGTGACTTGATAGCCGCGCGGGCACTACTGCAGCAAGCATTTCGGGACCTCGGTCCGTCTGCGCCCGACAAATACGAGCACGCTGACTTGCTGCTCGAGAGATCGTTGGTCGAGTCTGCCAGTGGAGACGCCGAGGCAGCGCGGCAGACTCTGGAAACCGCAGCGGCGATGGCAACGCGCCTGGGTCTGGAGGCCGGCACGCCGTACCAATTGGGCTGGGCCGTGGCAGACGCGTTGCAACGATACGCGGCGGGCCAGCCAAGTGAGGCCGCCGACCGCTTGGAGAGATTGCGTCAACGTAAACCCGGCGAACGGGGCCTCACGCCGCGTGCACGAATTCGATTGACGGCCACACTAACAGTGGCACTCGTCGAAGGTCGTCGGAACGACGAGGCGCGTCGAGTCGCACGCGAGACTCTCGCCGAGACACGGACCCTACCGGAAAAATTCTATCTCGAACCGACGGCTGCGCTGCTGGTTGCACTGGGTCGCGCCGAAAGCGAAGGGGGTGACTGTCAGAAGGCGATCGAGTACTTCGATGCGGGTGTGGCCGGGCTGCGCCAGGTCCTTCATCCTGACAGCCCATGGCGTGCCCAAGCCGAGGCGGCTCGAGGACTGTGTTTGGTGAGCTTGGGCCGGCGCGATGAGGCCCGCGCAGCATTGGAGGAGGCAAGCCGCGCTTATGCGATAAACGGAAAACTTGCGAAGTCATTCTTGGAAACCCTGAATCAACTCCGCGGGCAACTGCGATTGCAGGGGGCCGAGCGCGATTCGTTACGAACTGGCCGGACTGGCACTTGCAATACGCCGAACCGTTGCGCGCTTGACATGGCGTTGACCGCGGTCGCGTAACACGGCGCAATCCGCGAGCTTCCCTCGTTGTCGTCAACCTTTGCTACAGCAGCTGCTGGGCGTAATCGGGCACCATCACGAAACAGCCGCCGATTCCCAACAAGCCGGCGATGAAGCCGCTCGCCACTCCTGCCATAAGCAATCCGAAATAACCGTCATGGGCGCATCCGATCTGTATGCGCTGGCCCGGATTGATAGTGCCGCGCCCGGTTACGCCGGCATATCCGTTTCTTGCGGTGCTATCCCCGGGCCCGGAATATCTCGGCAAGAATGCGGCAGCTAACTGCGGAGCGCTCACGGCGCTTTCTTCGCCTTGTGCCGGGCTAGCGCCTCCTCGATCGAGTGAGATTTAGTCAGCGAAGTTTCCTTTTTCGCCAGTTCGGCCAGCTCGCAATAGTGTTTGTGGAGGAGCTCTAGCTCCGCCGACGTCAAACTTTCAACGTCGATCAAACGATTACTCGCGCCGGAGATCGCAGCGACGATTTCGTTGAGCTTGAGCTCCAGCGCCCGCGTATCTTTGTTCTGCGTCTGCTGGATGATGAAGACCATCAGGAACGTGATGATCGTCGTTCCGGTGTTGATGACGAGTTGCCACGTATCGGAAAAGCCGAACAGCGGGCCGGTCGCTGCCCACACGACAACGATCAGCACTGCGGCGCCGAACACCCAAGGTTTGCCACTCCATTCGGTAATGGTGTGCGCTGTGTCTTCCCATCTTTGAACGAGTGGCTTGTCCTTCTTCATTAAAACCTCCGTCGGTATAGCGCAAACCTACTCAGGTGCGCGAGGAGCGCCATTGCAGCTTGACACAACGCGTGATGCTCAACGCTGGTCAATGCGTGCGGCATATCCGTTACTTGCTGTGCAATTCGCGTGCTTGGCGGATTTCGGCATGGCGATTGCCCCCAGGTCGCCCGTCGCGTATGGTCAAACCAGCGGTCACGAACTGTGCATTAGATCGGGCGTGTGATGGAAGATGCCAAGCGCGTGGAGCCTCTCGCCGCCACGGCGAGTGGGCCGCGGCGCGTCCGCGCTATCAGAGAGCTGCCTGGCCCACGCGGATTGCCGCTGTTGGGCAACCTGCTGCAACTCAACACCGGCCGCATGCACACGATCCTCAGTAAATGGGCCGACGAGTTCGGACCGATGTATCGGTATCGCATCGCCAATCACGATGCGGTGGTGCTCGCAGACACGGGTTTGATCAATGAAGTGCTGCGGAATCGGCCCGATGGCTTTCAGCGCGGCAAGCGAATGCAAGCGATCGTCCGGGAGCTTGGGATTGATGGAGTGTTCAACGCCGAGGGCGCGAAGTGGCGGCGCCAGCGCAAGCTCGCCATGCTGGCGTTGAATACGAACCATCTGCGTGAATTCTTTGCGCGGCTGGAAGTGGTGACAGCGCGGCTGCAGCGGCGCTGGGAACGCGCGGCCGCAGCCGGCGAAACGGTAGACGCCTCCGCCGATTTGAGGCGCTTCACCGTGGACGTGACAAGCAGCCTCGCGTTTGCCACCGATCTGAATACGCTGGAGAGCGAGGGTGACGTGATCCAGCGGCATCTGGACAAGATTTTCCCGGCAATAGCGCGCCGCCTGTTCTCTCTCGTTCCGTACTGGCGCTGGTTCAAGCTGCGCGCTGATCGCGAACTCGACGCGGCGGTGACGCAGGTGCACGAATTGGTCAACGGACTGGTCGCCGATGCGCGCCGGCGCGCGGCAAGTGACACAAGCGCGGAGTCGAGGCCGAGTAATTTCCTCGATGCGATGGTCGCCACACAAGGTGACGAGACTGCCGCGTTCACCGATTCCGAAGTCGTCGGCAACGCCCTGACCATGCTGCTGGCGGGCGAGGACACGACCTCGAACACGCTGGCCTGGATGATGCACTTGATGACCGAGCATCCTGCTGTTCAGGCCAAGATGCAGGACGAGGCGGATCGCATCCTCGGGCCTGCCAATCGACCGCCTGATTACGCCAGCACAGCCGAGCTTCTTTACATCGAGGCCGTGGCGCACGAAACGATGCGGCTCAAGCCGGTTGCGCCCCTTCTTTGGGTTGAGCCCACCGAAGCCGTCGTGATCGGCGACGTACACGTTCCGAAGGGCACGCCGATCAATGCACTGTTGACATATGTTGCAATGTCCGCTGACAACTTCGCTGACTCCAAGTCATTTCGCCCGGAACGCTGGATCGAGGCAGCGGGGCATAGCACTGAGGGGCACAACACGCAGGCGTTCCTGCCGTTCGGCGCGGGTCCGCGCTTCTGTCCGGGGCGTCATCTCGCGATGCTGGAGATCAAGATGGTGGCCTCGATGCTCTGTCGAAACTTCGACATTTCACGCGCGCCGGATTCGCCGTCCACCGAGGAAGTGTTTTCCTTCACGATGATGCCGAGCAGCGTGCGTGTCAGATTGCGCCAACGGTCTTGATCAATTCTCCTCGCCGCCGGCAATGTCGTTGCGGTGAAGGTCAGCACGGGACTTCAGATCGGCAATTTCCTTCACGAACGCGTCGGTGCTGACAGGGGTCACCATACGTATCGCGGGCCACTGAATTGAAGTCATGTAAAGCGAATCGCCGAACTGATTCTGGGTCGCGTAGCGATACAGTCCGAACAGCCCGATCGCCAGCAGCGCAAAGGCAACCGCAAATCGTCGCGCGAATGACATCGACAGTGGCTTGATCGTTGCCACGTGAAAGTAAACCGCGACCGAAAGCAGGACAAGACTGAGATACGAATCGAACCGCGTGGCCCAGTCAAGCGAGAAAGCGTAAGCGAGTAGCTGCGCCGCTAACGATGTCACGAACGCGGCGACCATGAACGCAGCGCCGATCAGAAAATGGCGGCCAAAGCGAGCGCGTCCGGCGAAAAGGCGGTTGAGCAAAGCCCACGCACCGGCCCATATCAGCATGACCCCCAATACGAGCGCGACGCTGGTCTCGTACACGAAACTTTCCTGAGTGGTGGTGTCCGCGCTCCAGGCGTTAAACATCGCGAGCAGGGTCAGCATCGCGAACGCCACGATCGCTGGACCCAGACCTTCCCACGCATGCGCTGTCGTGTCCAAGCGCTCCGGCGCGACCGCCTGATCGATTGGCCGAACGCGAAACGTGCTGTGGCCCGCGCGCACCAGGGTGTCGGAAGTCAGAACGATTTCGTTCGAGCGCTTGACAGCGCCTTGCCATGGCGACCATCGCTGTGCGGTGACCGCATACATTCCGTTGCGCGTGCCCAGGTCCTGCGCGACCAGCTCGCCGTCTGCGCGCCGCTCTATCCGCAAATGGTTCGGAGCCACAAACGGATCGTCGACGATGACCTCGTTGTCGTAAGCGCGGCCGAGGCGCACCGGCAGTTCATTGCACCGGTGGCGCGCTACGACCGATCCGGCGCGATCAAGCAGCTCGACGACGATCGGAGCTCCGCTCATGGCTGGCGTCCGATCGCATCCAGGAACGCCTTGACGATGCGCTGGCCGTTTTCGAGCGTCACGCCCGATGCGTCCACTCGCGTATGCAGCCCGCTTCGACTTTCGTCCACCGTGGCGGCCATCAGCGCGAATTCGTACAGTCCCTCAAACTTGCGCAGCGCGCGCACGCACACCACAGCGCGCACCGGGACGCTGGCGGCACCATCGCCCTTTACAAACGCGTCATTGCACTCAGGCCCCGTCCAATGTCGATCGCGGTAGTTACCGAAGGTTTCGTTCTTGTACGCCTTGCTGTAGATCTGCAGGAAACGAAATGAATCGAGCTGCTTGGTCGCGAAGTACTCGTGGCGCACGTTGATAAAGCCGGTCCGCACGGAGTCCTCGACTCCGACCACGGACTCGGTACGGCAATGCAGGCGCGAGTAGTAATACTTGAGCTGCGGCTGGTTGGGATCGTCTCCCCAGCAGCGAATCCCCTGCCTCTCGTTGATCGGTGCCGCGTACGGCCCCATCGCGCGCGTTGCCAGCGGAGCCTTCAGCAGCTGATCCGCCATCGTGCTCTGGTGCAGTGTCAGCTGCCGTCCGATCTCGCTGCGGAACTCCTGTTGCGTCGGCTGAACCGTGATCGCTGCACCTTGATCGATCAAAAGCGAAACGAACTGCGCGGGCACCAAAAAGCTGATCTGTTCTCCATCCAGCCGCTTGGAGACATTGACGCCAACCACTTCACCCGATTCGTCGACCGCGGGCCCGCCGCTCATGCCGGAATTGATTGCACCCGAGAACAGGATCTGCGGGTAGTAGGGGCGCGTGATCAGCCCGTTGAAAGAACCTTCGGAAATCGCAAAGCCGAGATCGAGCGGGTTGCCGAGCGAATACAGACGCTCTCCCTGCTTCAGAGACTTGGAGCTGATCCGCAGCGGCGGCCAGTCGCGGCGCTTGTTGATGCGAATCAGCGCAAGGTCATGCAGCACATCAATCTTGAGGACTGTGATGTCGTCGCGCTCGCCCGCCGTGCTCACCGCTTCGGCCACGTAGCGGCTCGGATCGACCACCAGCTTGGACACGACGTGATAGTTAGTGATGGCAAGCCCGTCGCTGCTCACTACGAAACCCGAGCCGGCGGCGGCTTGCGAGCGGCCGGTCGCCGTCAGGATGCGGACCTGGAACAGCGAGCCCTTGGCACCCGCATAGATGCGGCTCGCGTCTCGGCTTAACTCTTGCGGCTTCGGGTCCGCTGGCGATGGGCCTTGAACTTGCTGCGCGCAGACGGCTGTCGTCAGCAGAACGCCCGTGACAAATGAAATGATGCAGCGAAATGCTTCCGCCCAGGACGCACAATAGGCGTCCCGATACGCCAGCACGACTGTCGTCAGAGCGGATTGATGACGTGACATGAAGCGAGCTTTCCTAGTCGTCTTGCGCGGCAGCTTAACTGTGGCACGTATCTAAGAACTCAAACAGCAGATACACGGCAGCTCATAGAGTGACAGTATCCAATCTCATCCCAACGGAAGGAGCAGAGCCAATGCAAAAAATCACGCCATTTCTCTGGTACGCCAAGGAAGCCGAAGAGGCCGCCGCGTTCTACGCATCGATCTTTCCCAACTCGCGCGTCGTCCGCGTCACGGCGCTGCCGAGCGAATCACCGAGCGGCCCGCCGGGGTCGGTCAAGATCGTCGAGTTCGTTCTCTTCGGACAGGAATTCACGGCTATGACCGCCGGACCGCTCGACCCGTTCAACCACGCGGTGTCGTTCGTCGTGAACTGCGACGACCAGGCCGAGATCGACGCTACTGGAACGCGCTGCTCGCTGAAGGCGGCCGCCGGAGCAGTGCGGCTGGCTGAAGGACCGCTTCGGCCTCTCGTGGCAGATCGTCCCGACGCTGCTCGACAAGCTGATGGCCGACCCCGACAGGGAGAAAGCCAAGCGCGCGATCCGACGCGATGCTGAAGATGGTCAAGATCGACATCGCCGCGCTGAAGGCGGCGGCTGAGGAGGAGCAGACCGCCTGACGCAACAACAACAGCGCCATGAGCAAAGGCTCGGATCTGCTGGTATCAGCGCTCGCGAACGAAGGCGTCGACCGCGTTTTCGGAGTGCCCGGCGAAGAGAATCTCGACGTCGTCGAGTCGCTGCGGCAATCGCGCATTGAGCTGGTATTGACGCGACACGAGCAGGCCGCGGCCTTCATGGCGGCCACTCATGGCCGGCTCACCGGGCGCGCGGGTGTGTGCATCTCCACGCTGGGACCGGGTGCTCTCAATTTCTCGACCGGCGCCGCCTACGCGCAGCTCGGCGCGATGCCGATGATTCTGCTGACGGGGCAAAAGGCGATCATGTCCGGCAAGCAGGCCAAATTCCAGATCGTCGACGTGGTCGCGTCGATGAAGCCGCTGACCAAGATGGCCCGGCAGATCGTGAGCCCGCGCAGCATCGCGACGATCGTGCGCGATGCGTTTCGCGTGGCGCAAGAAGAGCGGCCAGGGCCCGTGTTGCTGGAGTTGCCGGAAGACGTCGCCGGCTCTCAGGTGGGCGACGTGCCGCTCGTGCCTCCACATCCGGTCGCGTGGCCGGTCGCGCATCCGGAAGCCATCACGCGCGCGGCGAAGATGATTCAGAAGGCGAAGCGGCCGCTGATCATGATCGGGGCGGCCGGCAATCGTCCCCGCCTCGTCGCCGAGTTATCGAGCTTCGTGCAGCGCACCGGCATCCCGTTCTTCAATACGCAGATGGGCAAGGGCGCTGTCACCGGCTGCTCCGAGCATTACATGGGAACCGCCGCGCTTTCGGCTGGCGACTACGTGCACCGCGCAGTGGACCATGCCGATCTGATCGTCTCGATCGGTCATGACACGGTCGAGAAGCCGCCGTTTCTGATGAGCTCCGACGGCATGCAGGTGATTCATATCGGATACACGTCGGCGAACGTGGAGGAAGTGTTCTTCCCGCACGGCGAGGTCATCGGCGATATCGGGCCGTCGCTCACGCTATTGGCCGACCAGCTCGAAGGCAAGCTCAAGCTCGATCCCGCATTTCTCGCGCTGCGCGAGGAGATCCTCGGCCGCGTCACCGAAGGCTCCGACGACGACCGCTTTCCGGTGATTCCGCAGCGCCTGGTCGCCGACGTGCGCAAGGCGATGCCGGAGGATGGCATCGTCTGCCTCGACAACGGGATGTACAAGATCTGGTTCGCGCGCAACTACCGCACGCATGTGGCGAACACGCTGTTGCTCGACAACGCGCTCGCCACCATGGGCGCCGGGCTGCCGTCCGCGATGATGGCGGCGATGCTGTATCCCAAACGCCGGGTGCTCGCGGTGTGCGGTGACGGCGGCTTCATGATGAATTCGCAGGAAATGGAAACCGCCGTGCGCCTGAAGCTGAATCTCGTGGTGATCGTGCTCAACGATTCCGCCTACGGGATGATTCGTTGGAAGCAGGCGGTCGACAAGTTCGCGGACTTCGGCCTGACGTTCGGCAATCCCGATTTCGTGAAGTACGCAGAGGCGTACGGCGCCAAGGGATCGCGCGTGACCGCCTGCAAGGATCTCGTGTCGACCATCGACGCCGCGTTCAAGGGCGGCGGCGTGCATCTGATCGACGTGCCGATCGACTACAGCGAGAACGTGCGCGTGCTGGGCGAGGAGCTCAAGCAACGGGTCAACGAGATCGAGCTCGCGTAAGAAGAATGCCGACTCCAGCCAAACTGCAAGTGGTGCAGGCCTACGATCGAGCGCCGATCGCCGAGATCGACACCGATGACGCTGCCGCGCTGGAGCTGAAGCTCGCAACCGCGACGCAGGTTTTCCGCGATCGCAAGGGCTGGCTGCCGGTGCACCAACGCGTCGATGTGCTGCGGCGGTTGGCGGCCCTGATCGAGACGCGCCGCGACCACTTCAGCCGGCTGATCGCGCAGGAAGGCGGCAAGCCGCTGACCGACGCCATCGTCGAAACCACGCGCGCGATCGACGGCGTGCGCAACGCCGCCGACGAGTTGCGCAACTTCGCCGGCCGCGAAATTCCGATGGGCCTGACACCCGCGAGCACGGGACGGCTGGCGTTCACGACTCGCGAGCCGATCGGCGTGGTGGTGGCGATCTCCGCCTTCAACCACCCGCTGAACCTGATCGTGCATCAGGTGGCACCGGCGATTGCCGTCGGCTGTCCGGTGATCGTCAAGCCGGCGACGGCGACACCGCTGTGCTGCATCGAGTTCGTCTCGCTGGTGCGCGAGGCCGGCCTCGCCGAGCCGTGGTGCCAGACATTCATCACCCCGGACAATGCGCTGGCCGAGCGGCTCGCAACCGATCGGCGCGTCGCGTTCCTGAGCTTCATCGGCTCGGCGCGCGTTGGCTGGCATCTGCACAGCAAGCTCGCGCCCGGGACGCGCTCCGCGTTGGAGCACGGCGGCGTCGCGCCGGCGATCGTCGACCGCAGCGCCAATCTCGATGCGCTGATCGAGCCGATGGTCAAGGGCGGCTACTACCACGCCGGGCAGGTGTGCGTTTCAACGCAGCGCATCTACGTGCACTCGACGCTGATGTCCGCGTTCCTCGATCGCTTCGTGACGCGCGTGCGAGCGCTGCGTGTAGGAGATCCGCTGTTGCCGGAAACCGAAGTCGGCCCGCTGATCAACCGCGCGCGAAGCCGATCGCGTCGAGTCGTGGGTGACCGAAGCGGCCACCGCCGGCGCGAAGGTTCTTGCGGGAGCAAAGCGCGCATCGGCGACGATCGCTGGAGCCGACGGTTCTGCTCGAGCCTGCGCCGGACGCACGAGTGTCGCGCGAAGAAGTATTCGGCCCCGTGACCTGCGTGTACGGCTTCGATCAACTGGACGACGCGATCGACCGCGCAAATTCGCTGCCGGTGGCGTTCCAGGCGAGTGTCTTTGCCAACGATATCGGCGTTGCGCTGTATGCCGCCGATCGCCTTGACGCCTCGGCGGTGATGATCAATGACCACACCGCGTTTCGCACCGACTGGATGCCGTTCGCGGGCCGCCGCGAGTCCGGTTACGGAGTCGGCGGCATCCCGTTCAGCATGCGCGAGATGACGCAGGAAAAGATGCGCGTGTTCCGCTATCCCGCGTAACGCACACCGTGCTCTGATTTCCTCGGAACATTGACCGCGAACTTGCGGTCAGACCTCATTCGAACCAGTCATTGGAGGGATGGCAATGACGAAAGCGACAATCGCATGGGTCGTCGGATCCATCGCACTCGCCGCGGCTCTCATCTTCAGTGCGCGGTGGTGACATGACAGACCACACCCACTGTCGCCCCTCCGCCCGTAGCGCAGACACCTGAAGCTGCGCCGCCTGCGCCTGTTGCGCCGAAGATCGAGTACCCGATCGAGCGCGCGGAGGCCGAGCCGGTCCGGCGCCGCAGGCCACGCTCGATGCGAGCGATACCGCGATGCGCGAAGCGCTGGCGAATCTGTTCAAGGGCAACAAGCTGCCCGCCTTCGTGCAGCCGATGAACCTGATTCGCAATACCGTGGCGACGATCGACAACCTTCCGCGCAGCAAGGCCGCGCCGCGCTTGTGGCCGGTGCAGCCGACACCCGGTGCGCTTGGCGATGACCACTGCCGGCGACAGTCTGGTCATCGCTCCCGACAACTCGGCGCGTTACGCGCCCGTCGTCGCGCTGGTGCACGCCATCGATACCAAGCAGCTGGTCGCGACTTACGTTCGCTTCTATCCGTTGTTCCAGCAGGCGTATCGCGAGCTCGGATATCCCGACGGCTACTTCAACGATCGCCTGGTCGCGGTGATCGACCACCTGATCGCGACCCCGGACGTCAAGCCGCCGATCGCACTCGTGCAGCCGAAGGTTCTATATCAATACGCTGACCCGGAGCTCGAGGCGCTGTCAGCCGGGCAGAAGGCGATGATTCGCGTCGGGCCCGACAACGCGGCGGTGTTGAAAGCGAAACTGCGCGAGATACGCTACCGAGTGGCCGGACCGATCGTCGCGCGCTGAGCCGCTCAGAAAGCTCGCTAAAAACTCGTTGACGCCACTACGATATGTATATACGGTGCGGCGCCGAGCGAACATGAAATCCGCATCATCTCGTTCCGCAAAGCGACCAAACGTGAAACCGAAATCTACTTCCGTTCAATCCAAGACTGACTGGGCCCGCCTGCGAAACAAGGCCGGCCCGGCGAAATTAGGTGCGATGCACCCTGAGGCTGACGTTCGGCACATCGTACGAGGCTTGGTACGTCGCGGACTACAGCCGCTTCCACCGAAGGCGGCCATCTCGCTGCGCGTGGACCAGGATGTCCTGGAGTGGTTTAAGGCGCAAGGTCCTGGCTACCAAACGCGAATAAATATAGTTCTGCGTGCATTTCGAGATGCTTCTGTATAGAGACATAACGCAGCCGCGGGCGACTCACACGGCTGCGTTGCGACATCGATCAGGGCATGCTCAAGGTGCTCCACCAGCGGTCGACGGCTTCGTCATAGATGCCGAACGGCCGTTGCCCAAAGCGTTGACTGACCGGCACGGCGCGAGCGACGGATGCCGACTGGCACGTCGTGTCATCGATCAAGCTGACGCGCAGGTCCAGGTACAGGTTGCGAAAGCGGTGGGTGGCCGCGCGAAGCGCGCGAGAGGTGCCTTCGCCGCAGGCTTCAAGCCGCACTCCCCGTGGATGCATCACTGCAATGGCATCCTCGAGAGTATCTAGATCATCGATGTACCGACCTGCCAGAACGTAGTGGTCGGCAAAGATCGCGACGTTCACAACCGGCACCTGCGCTCCCACGGCCCCTGTGGTGGCTAACCACACCGCTGTTGCTGCGGCCGCTAGCTGGATCGTCCGGCGAAGACTCGAGTCGTTTTTCATGTCGTTCTCCCTCGACCATCCGCACCACACCATGTGGACGCAACGATGATCTAATGTGAGCGCATTGTTCGCGACGCTGGCCATACAACTCAAACGATGCTTTTTCATCGCAGGCATGAGCTGAACGAATGAATCGAAAACGGGCACCCCGCCTGTCGCTCGACTTGCTGCGCGGATTTCGCTCGGCGGCTCGCCATCTGAGCTTTACTCGCGCGGCACAGGACCTGTTCGTCACGCAATCAGCGATCAGCCGCGAGATCAAGACCCTCGAAGAACAGCTCGGTCAGCCGCTCTTTCGGCGAGTGAACCGCACGCTGCAGCTGACTCCCGCCGGCGAAGAGTTGTATCGCATTGCAGACGAGACGCTTATCGCAGCTCGACGTTGCGGTTGAGCGCATTGCGGGAGCCGGCAAGCTTCTGGCGGTCACGACCACACCTGCGCTCGCATCGCTGTGGCTGGCACCTCGGTTACCGCGCTTCAATCGCGTGCATCCTGGTATCGACGTACGCGTGGTCGCAAGCAACGACAAGCCCAACCTCGAGCGCGACCAGCTCGATATCGCTATTCGGTTTGTGCAAGCCGGCGACGACCTGCCCGATAGCGAACCGCTGTTCCAGGTCCAGATCTTTCCGGCCTGTTCGCCGGCGCTTGCGAACAACAAGTCGAACCCGATCAGGACGCCTGCGGATATGACGCATCACGTCAGGCTCGACTACGAAAGCGTGCGTGACGGACGCCGTACGTCCGAATGGGACTTCTGGTTCGATGCGATGAAGATTCCGCGCGCTAAACCGGCAAGCACGCTGCGGTTTCCTCAATACGATCAGCTCGTCTCAGCAGCGATCGAGGGCAGCGGCATCGGACTCGGCGTGCTGCCGCATACAGCGGAACACCTTCGTCACAAAGTTCTGTGCGCTCCGTTCGGTATGGAAGCGGTGGCGCTGCGCGGCACTTTTTTCATCGTGCGCCGGCCCGGTGGTGCTGGACGCGATGCGGTCGAGGCGTTCGTCGACTGGCTGTGGAGCGAGGTGCGAAGGGATGGCGAGCTTGCGCCAGCACCGGTCAGCGCGCGCAGCGGACGGCGAACGAGTGCGCCAGCGCGCAAGTCACGCAGCATTTCCGAGAAGCGCAGCGCCTGATCAAAGCGAGGGCGAGCCAGTCATGACACCCAACGCGTACAACTTGCTCCTCGCTGCGCTCGCGATGGTGGTGCTCACGTTCGCCGTCGGTCTTCGTATGCTGTACAGCCGTGTGCAGGAGATGCGGCTGAAGCGTCTGCATCCGCAAAAGGCGGCCACTTCAAAGACGATGGCTGCCAACCTGGAGAACGTTCGGGCGGCGGATAACTACCGCAATCTGTTTGAGACACCGGTTTTGTTCTATGCGCTGGTGGCCTGCGCAGTCGCCGCGGCGTATGCGCCGCCCTGGCTCGTGATCGGCGCGTGGTGTTACTTTGGCTTGCGCGTCGTGCACAGCATCATCCATTGCACGTACAACAGAGTGATGCATCGCTTGGCGGTGTTCGCAATAGGTTTTGCGTTGCTGGTGGGCCTGTGGATCGCCTTTGTTCTTACACTTCCGAACAGGGTTTTGCTGTAAGCGTCGGCGAGACGCATCTGACCGCTCGCTTCGCTCCTTGCGCGCGTCACGATGACGCATCTTCTCGATAACATCTTCTGGCACGCACTGTCCGGCCCGCAGGCGAAGTTCGCCGAAGGGGATCACGCGGCGCGCCGTTACGCGCACGGTTTCGGCGATCGTCGCCTTCGTCGATCAACTCCGGCCCGACTTGTCCGCACTCGCCGCGTTCTGCGAGCCGGGCGAACACTTCTACACGGAGGGCTGGACCGGTGCAGCTCTCGCCGGCTGGCAAATCGAAGTCGAGTCGCCGATGTTCAAGATGATCTGGAAGCCGACCTGCCCGCAGCGGACGAAGCGTCGGACGCCGTGCCGCTAAACGCGAAGCACGCGCCGCAGACACTCGAGCTCGCCGAGCTGACGAATCCCGGTCCGTTCGGCCTGCGCACCATCGAGCTTGGCGAATACTTCGGTGTCTTCGATGGCCCGCGACTGATTGCGATGGCGGGCGAGCGCTCGTACGCCGGCACACTGCGCGAGATCAGCGGCGTCTGCACGCATCCTGACTTTCAGGGCCGTGGCCTGGCGAAGCGGCTGATGCTCAAGCTGATCCGCCGAGAGATGCTGCGCAACGAAACGCCGTTCCTGCATGTGATGCGCGACAACGTCGGGGCATGGCAGCTCTACGAGCGGATGGGATTTCGCAAGTATCGCGAAGTCGTCGTTCGCGTCATTTCGCGAGAGTGAGCGCCCGCACATTGTCGATATTTTTTACAACACCGGCCGCGTCAGAAAGCTAAGGCACTGAATTAAAAGACTTGGCGTCGCACTGCCTGAACAGCGAGCAACCGAATAGACAAGACCCCGCTTCGGCGGGGTTTTTGTTTGTCTTCAGGAAATCTGTCCCAGCGACTTTGATACATCGCTACCCCGCAAACCTATTCATAGTGTGTCCACATGCGAAGGACGCGGACCGTCTTTTGTTTAATGAACACTTCGTAGACGACCCGGTGTTGGATGTTGATGCGCCGCGAATACGCGCCGACCAAATCTCCGACTAACTTCTCGTAAGGCGGCGGATTTTGAAATGGATCACGGGCCAGCAAGTCCAGTATCTGCTCGGCTTTCGGTCGTAACCCGCTGGCAGACAGTTTCTTGGCGTCCTTGAGCGCCTGCTTGGCGTAAACGACCTGCCAAGTCACCACTTAAGTTTCTTCGCGCTCTTTGACAGCGGCTCGGCCATCCCGGCCTTGATGGATTCGCGCATTCCGGGAACGGAGAGGAGATACAAAGTCTCCTGCATCGCATCCCAGTCTTCAGCGGACACTAGTACAGCGCTGCCGCGTTTGCCAGTAATGACGACAGGCTTATGTGATTCTGAGGTCTCGTCGATCAGGCGATAGAGGTTTGCGCGGGCTTCGCTCGCGGTAAGTGTGTCCATGAGTAGCTCCAGCTATGAGGATGGAGCGTACGCAATAACGTACGCTCAGTCAACTGACCCTGGCGGCCGCTGGTCGGCCCGCTTAGCCGCAAAACAGCCTTCGGCACAATCCTCCGATGTCCACCCCGAATCCAATGCGCGGCCGCGGGCGGTTGCGCGACTTACCACCGCAACCTCTGCGCGCCCGCCTCGGCGCGCTGCGCAACCTCCCACCGTTTCTCAAGCTCGTCTGGCAAACCAGCCCGGCGCTGACGCTCGGCCAGGGCGTGCTGCGCATCCTGCGTGCGCTGCTGCCCGTCATCACGCTCTACATCGGCAAGCTGATCATCGACGAAGTCGTGCTGCTCGCCGGCACGCCGCATCCCAACGACACGTTGCGCGATTGGCTCGACAGTGGCGCGCTCGATCGCATCGGCTGGCTGCTCGCACTCGAGTTCGCGCTCGCGGTCGGCTCCGACGTGCTCGGCCGCGCGATCTCGCTGCTGAACGGGCTGCTGTCCGAGCGCTTCAGCAACGAGACCAGCCTGCGCTTGATGGCACACGCCGCGACGCTCGACCTCGAAGACTTCGAAGATAGCGAGCTGCAGGATCGCCTGCAGCGTGCGCGCCAGCAGGCGGCCGGGCGCTCGAGCCTGATCGCGCAGCTGTTCGGCCAGGCGCAGGACGTGATCACCATCGTCAGCTTCGCGGCCGGGCTGCTCGTGTTCGCGCCGTGGCTGATCGTGATGCTCGCCGTTGCGCTGATCCCCGCGTTCATCGGCGAAACACACTTCAACGCGCAAAGCTATTCGCTCAACTTCGCGTGGACGCCCGAGCGGCGCGAGCTCGACTACGTGCGGCAAACCGGCGCCAGCGTCGACACCGCCAAGGAAGTGAAGATCTTCGGCCTGAATGCGTTCCTGATCGAGCGCTACCGCACGCTCTCCGAGCGCTTCTTCGCCGCCAACCGAGTGCTCGCGATTCGGCGCGCTGGTTGGGGCGGGGCGCTGGCCGCAATCGGCACGCTCGCCTACTACATCGCATACGCCTACATCGTGTGGCGCACGCTGCGCGGCGATTTCTCCATCGGCGACCTGACGTTTCTCGCCGGCTCCTTCATGCGCCTGCGCAATCTGCTGGAGAATCTGCTGATCGGCTTCTCGCAGGTCGCGGGCCAGGCGCTGTACCTCGACGATCTGTTTTCGTTCTTCGAGATCCAGCCCGAGATCGTTCCTCCAGAAAACCCGATTCCGTTTCCCGTGCCGATCCAGCACGGCTTCGTGTTCGAGAACGTCGGCTTCCGTTATCCCGGCGCCGAGCGCTGGGCCGTGCGCAACCTCAACTTCGAGCTGCGTGCCGGGGAAATCCTCGCGCTGGTGGGCGAAAACGGCGCCGGCAAGACCACGTTGGTCAAGCTGCTCGCGCGCCTCTACGATC
>CAWAYV010000039.1:0-17888 GCA_963786295.1 uncultured beta proteobacterium
CGGGCGAGTGTGTCTGCTTCCCGGAACGTCGGCCGCGTCTTGCGAAGGTCTCGATTTTTCATTGCGTATGCTTCGACGCGACTGCTCGGTTGACTGGTTCAGACCGATCGTGCAGCCGAAGGGGTCGACGAGTAGGGCGACGGTGGCGCCGAAGTCCGTAGTGCCCGGGCCTCGAAAAAGCTTGGCCCCCCGATCGGTCAGGGACTTGATGGCCGCGTCCAAGCGGTCGACCTCCCAATAGGCAGAGGTCCCGCCAACGCCTCCTGGGCACTTTCTATCGGCGGGATGAAATCCGACGAGAACTCCGGGCGCCTGGATGAAGGCGTACTTTGGATTTTCGTGTTGCACAGTCGTGCCAAAGATCTCGGCATACCAGCTCGCAGCCGCGTCAATGTCGGGAACGAACAAAACCACCGATTCAAGGTGTTTCAGCATCGGTGGCAAAGCAAAGGGAGTGACGCTTGGCACCGAAGTTGGAGCAACGATGCTATCGACTGTCATTTCTGTCATTTTGAATACCCCTTTTGGGCAACCAAGTAACCAATCTTCCGTCGAGCCGCAAACCTCGTCTAGTGCGAGTTACAGATATAGGTTGAATAAAACTGTATTTGGAAGCCCGCTCACGCCCGACCCGCCGCCGCATTCACCGCGGCGGGATCGAGGCCGAGTTTGCCGGCCGCGTCGAGAATTTCACTCCACGTGATCGCATCGACCGGAACCCCGTGCGCCGTGCGTTGCACACGCGTCTCGCGCTCGGGTTCGCCCGCAATGCGCACCGAGTCGAACCCTTCGCGCGCCGGCGAAGCCTTCACCCAATCGACAAACGCAATCGTTTCGCGCTCGAACGCGGCGCGGTCTGCGAGCGCCGCGGGGTCGATCAGCACGGTCAGCATGCCGTTCAGAATGCGCCGCTGCGTGACGTCTTCCGAGTGCTGCGTCATGCCTGCCGCCAGCGCGCCGCCGAGCAGTTCGCACAGCAAAGCCAGCCCGTAGCCTTTGTGCTCGCCGAAAGCGAGCAGTGCGCCAAACGGCGGGTTGACCGCATATCGCGGCTCGCGTGTCGGGCGCCCTTGATCGTCGAGCAGGCAACCGGGCGGCACGAGCTCGCCCTTGTTGAACGCGACGCGCGTCTTGCCCTGCGCCATCATGCTCGTCGCAAAGTCGAGAATCACCGGCTCACGTCCCGCTAACGGAATGCCGGCGGCAAATGGGTTGGTGCCAAAGCGTGCGTCGGCGCCTCCATAGGGCGCGACGATGCTGCGCGCGATGACGTTGACGAAGTGCAGCGAGACCAGGCCGGCCTGCGTAGCCTGTTCGGCCCACGCGCCGATGCGACCCAGATGGTGCGAGTTGCCCAGCGCGACGATGCAGCTGCCGTGCTGCAGCGCGCGCGCGATTCCAAGCTCCATCGCTTCGCGGCCGATGACCTGGCCGAAGCCGGCGCCGCCGTCGAGTCGCAGCAACGTCCCCGCATCGAGTACGGTCCGCACGTGCTGGTTCGGCACCAGGCCGCGTTGTTGATACGCCTCGACGTAGCGCGGCAGCATGCCGATACCATGCGAGTCGTGTCCGGTGAGGTTGGCCTCGATCAGATTGCGCGGCGACCGCTTCGACTTCTGCTTCGTGGCTGCCGAAGCCGCGCACGACGAGGCGAATCGCTGTTTGCAGCTGCGTGACGTCGATCAGGTGAGAGGCCATCAATTTTGTCGTTCTGATTTTTAGATTGAGCCGAGCGCGGCGCGATCGTAGACTGGGATCAGCCCATAGGGAGGAGACATGATCAACTATCGACGCACCTTGATCCACGGCATGGCCGCGGCGGCCGTCGCGCTGATGGCCGCACCTGGCATCGCGCAGGCGCCGGCATCCAATTGGCCGAACAAGCCGATCCGCTACATCGTTAACTTCGCTCCGGGTGGTACGACAGACATTCTGGCGCGCACGATCGGAGAAAAACTGGGCGCCGCGCTCGGTCAGCCGATCGTGGTGGAGAACAAACCGGGGCAAGGTGGCTCGATTGGAGCGGCCGAGCTGGCGCGCGCCGCGCCCGACGGCTACACGATCGGCGCCGGCACGATCAGCTCGCACGCGATCAACGCGACGCTGTACGACAAGCTTTCTTACGATCCGATCACGAGCTTTGCGCCGATCACGCTGTATGCGACGCAGCCGAACGTGTTGCTGGTCCATCCCAGCGTGCCGGCGAAAAACGTGCGCGAGTTCATCGCGCTGCTGAAGGCCAGCCCCAACAAGTATTCGTTCGGTTCGGCCGGCAACGGTACCTCGCAGCACATCTCCGGCGAGCTGTTCAAGGCGATGGCCGGCGTCGACATGCAGCACATTCCCTATCGCGGCAGCGGTCAGATGATGCCGGAGCTACTGGGAGGTACGTTGCTGGTGGCATTCGACAACATCGCGACTGCAGTCCAGCACGTCAACGCGGGCAAGCTGCGCGCGCTGGCGGTGACGAGCGCCACGCGCTCCGTCGTGTCGCCCGACGTGCCGACGATGGCCGAAGCAGGACTTGCCGGCTACGACATCAGCTCGTGGCAGGCGGTGTTCGCGCCGGCAGGCACGCCTGCGCCGATCGTCGAGCGCCTGTACACCGAGATCGCGCGCATCCTGAAGACTCCGGATATTCAGAAACGACTCAGCGACCTGGGTCTCAACGTCAGCGAGATGACGCCGGCTCAGTTGACGGCGCTGATCAAGGCCGACGTGCCGAGGCTCGGCAAGATCGTCAAGGACACCGGCGCCAGAGCCGATTGAAGCGTTGCGGCTAGTCGCGATCAGACTGATACCTATTTCGACTTGGATTCTGACCAACTGCGTAACGCTCCGAGCGCGCGTTCGACGTGCCGCGTCGGGTTTAGATTGATGTAGTGGTAGACGATCTTGCCGTCCGGCGCGATCACATACGTGATGCGGTTCGCGTACTCGGGGCGCGTCTTCATCGCGGCATCGTAAGACTTGATCACGGTCAGCGTCGGATCGGCCGCGACGGGAATCGGCTTTGACAGGCCTGGGTCGAAAATTTCGCCAGCACTTCGATGTCATCTCCGGAGACGCCAACGACCGACGCGCCGAATGCTGCAAAGCGCGGGATCGCTTCGGCGAACTCGTGCGCTTCGACCGAGCAGCCGTCGGAAAAGGCCGCGGGAAAGAAATACAGCACGACCGGACCTTTCCGTAGTGATTCGGCAAGCGAAAACTTGTAGATTGCTCCGCCGAGCGCCGCAGAAGCGGTGAAGTCGGGCGCATCTTCACCGATGTCGAGCGCAGCGTGCGCGGGTAGGCAAAGCGCCACCGCGAGTGATGCGCAGGCCAGGAAGCGAACCATGGCAAAGTCCTTTGCGAAGCAGGCGCAGCAGCTGATTCTGGCCGGTGCCGCAGTCGCGCGCAAGGGCTTCGCGTTGGCTGGGCAGCCGACGCTTCTGATACTGATCGCGACGCTCAATGCTCACTGGCTGCGGAACGCTTCCAGTACGGCCGGAAGCTTCCGCGATTCGGCAGCACGTGCACCTTCTGCAGACAGTCCGCTGGCACGGATAGCTGCCGCGTCGATTCCGTCTCCCGAACTTTCGGGCTTTCGTCTGATGCCGCTCGGCGTGTTCTCGCTCGACGCGCGCATCGAGCTTGCAGACCGTGCGCAGCCACACGCTCGACGTGCAGTACTACCACATCCATAACGACGCGACCGGTCGCCTGTTCCTGCGCCACCTGCGCGACGCGGCGTTGCGCGGCGTGCGTGTGCGCCTGCTGGTGGACGATCTCTACACAGTAGGCGGCGATGAGCTGTTCTCAGGCCTCGCCGCATTCCCGAACGTGGAGGTCCGGCTGTTCAATCCGTTTTGTTGCGGACGGACCAGCATCGCGAACAAGTACGCCGCGTCGTTGTTCGACTTCGGCCGGCTCAATCACCGGATGCACAACAAGCTGTTCATCGCCGACGGTGCAATCGTCGTTGCGGGCGGACGCAACGTCGCCGACGAATACTTCCAGCGCAGCATGGGTGCGAACTTCGTCGACATGGATGCGTTCATCGTCGGTGCGATCGTGCCTCAGTTCGCAACCATCTTTGACGCGTACTGGAACAGCCCGTACGTCTATCCGGTGCAGACGATCATCGACGCCGGCGTTGATCGCACGCGGTTGCGCGAGCGCTTCGACCATCTCGTCGACGACGGTGACCAGATGATGTCGCTCGTGTTACCGCCGATCGACGTGCTCGGCTATGGCGCGATCAGCGAGGATCTCGACGCCGGACGTCTGGGCCTGATCTGGGCGCTGGCCGTCGCGTTCGCGGATCCGCCGGCCAAGGTCACTGCGAGGACCGATGAGGCGGCGCGCGACATGAGCGTTGCGATGAACGTGATGGATCGCGTGATTGCGGCCAGCCAGGAGGTAGTGATCTCGTCGCCTTACCTGATTCCCGGCTCGACCGGCGTCGAGGCGTTCGGTGATCTTGGCAAACGCAACGTCAAGGTCACGATCCTGACCAATTCGCTCGCGGCTACCGACGAGCCGCTGGTGCACACGGGCTATGCGCGCTACCGCGTGGCGATGCTCAATGCAGGCGTCGACCTGTACGAGTTGAGCCCCGTACGCATTCAGCGCAACCGGCGACTCGGATTTCTCGGATCATCGACGGCCGACTGCACGCCAAGACCGCGGTGATCGATCGCTCGCTGGTGTTCATCGGCTCGATGAATCTAGACCCGCGCTCAGCGACCAAGAACACCGAGCTCGGCATGATCGTCGACAGTCCGGAGCTCGCAAAGGAAGTGCTGCGCGTGATCCACATCAGCAAACTGCAGAGCGCCTATCGCGTGCGCTTGCGCTCCGACCAGCGAACCCTCGAATGGCTGACGATGGACGACGAAAAAGAGATCGTGCTGACCACCGAACCTGATTCCACGTTCTTTCTGCGGCTGCAGAATGTCCTGTTCGCCCCGTTTATTCCGGAGGATCAGCTGTAAGGTAGATCCGCACGCGTTGCAGCCGAAAATTCACATCTCGCATCACTCGAGCTTGCCGATCCGTTTGACGGCCTCGTTCATCATCTGCGCATCGGCCTTCCAGTACGCGGCGAACTGCGGCGCATCCATGTATTCGATCGGGCTGCCGGCGTTCAGTATCGTTTGTTGCAGCGCTGGATCGCTCATCAACTTGCGCATGCGTCGTGCGCAGCTTTTCGATAATCGGATCCGGCGTCGCGGCGGGCGCGAACAACGCGGACCATTGAGCGAACTGCACGTTGTATCCCCGCTCTTTGAGACTCGGCACGCCCGGTAAGGTCACTAAAGGTGCATCGCCCCAGTGCGCGAGCGCCCGCAGCCGCCCGGCGCGAATGTGCTGTACGACGCTCGCAGGGCCGCTGGAGATCGCGTCGACATGGCCGCCGAGCAAAGCGATCACGGCAGGACCTGCGCCGGCGTACGGAATATGGATCATTCGAAAGCCGGCTGCGGATTTCAACATCTCCATCGGAACGTGCATCGTCCCGTAATTTCCTGAGCTGCCGTAGTTGTACGCCGCAGGTTTGCGTTGCGCATCGGCGATGAAATCCTCGAGCGTCTTCCATGGCGAGTCCGCGCGCACGACGAGAACCGTGGGATCGGCGGTGATGCGCGCGATCGGCTTGAACTGGTCGAGTTGGAACAGCGGCTTGCGGTCCAGGATCTTGTCGGCCTCGGGCAGGATCGAGATCGACGACAGGCTCAATAGCAACGTATAGCCGTCAGCCGCCGACCGGGCGGCGTGGCCAATGCCGACCGCACCGCCTGCGCCACTCTTGTTATCGATAACGACCGGCTGCTTCAGCTCGCGCGACATCGCTTCGGCGACCGGGCGCGCCACCGTGTCCGCCACGCCGCCCGGCGGAAACGGAACGACCAGCGTGATAGTTTTGTCCGGATACTGCGCGTACACCGCGACCGTGGTCAGCAAGCACGCTAGAAAGGCAAGGCATAGTTGCAACGCGCGACGCATACGTCCTCCTTGATGCTAAGCAGACCTTCTTTCCATCACGCTCCAATGCTAGCTCCGGTTTCTCAACCGCTGACGATTCGAGTTTCCGAGGCCGAAACGGTCTCTGCACTGTTTAGCCGGCCGGAGCCGTCTCGCGCTTGCTATGTGCTGGCGCATGGCGCGGGCGCAGGGATGAATCATCCCTTCATGGCCTCCGTGTCTGCCGGACTCGCGGACCGCGGCATCGCAACGCTGCGCTATCAATTCCCATTCATGGAGCGCGGCTCCAAGCGTCCGGACTCTCCGCGTGTCGCACGGACAGCTGTTCGCGCGGCCATCGCGATGGCGGCCAGCTTGATGCCTGACACTCCGCTGTTCGCTGGCGGAAAATCTTTCGGCGGCCGCATGACGTCGCAGGCCCAAGCCGAATCGGCGCTGCCGCAGGTTCGCGGGCTCATATTCTTGGGGTTTCCACTTCATCCCGCCAAAGAGCCGTCACGGGAGCGCGCCGAGCACTTGCAGCAAATCAGTTGTTCGATGCTCTTTCTGCAGGGCACTCGTGACGAGCTTGCAGACGTTGCGCTGATGCGTACGGTGACCGAGCAGCTTGGAGCGCTGGCCACGCTACAGTTGTTCGACGACGCCGATCACTCGTTCCACGTGCGCGCGCGCAGCGGGCGCACGGATAAGCAAGTGCTCGATTCAATGCTGGATGCGATCGTCGCATGGATCACCACGCGTTAAATTTTCTTGCGCGGTGATTTCAAAAGTACCCACGCGGGTGCGTGATCGCTTGCGCCAGCCTCGCCGCGAATCGCCTTATCGACACCGGCGTCCGATATGCGGCTCGACAGCGCGGGGCTGATCAGCAGGTGATCGATGCGCAGTCCTGCGTCGCGGCCCCACCGCCCGCGCTTGTAGTCCCAAAACGTATACATCGGCTCATTGGGATGCAGCGAACGAATCGCATCGATCCACCCCTGCTCGACAAGTCGTTTGAAACGTTCGCGACTCGCAGGCTGTACCAGCGCATCGTGATCCCACGAGCGCGTGGGGTAAATGTCCGCCGGCGTCGGCACGACGTTGTAGTCACCGGCGAGTACGACCGGCACATCGGCGTCGATCAAGCCGCGAGCGTGTTCGATCAGCCGCTCGAGCCAAGCCAACTTGTAGTCGAACTTCGGTCCCGGCTGCGGGTTGCCGTTCGGCGCGTAGATGCACGCAATCAACACCCCGTTGATGGCCGCCTCGAGATAACGGCTTTGTGCGTCGGTTGAATCGCCGGGCAACGTCCGGTGCGTGACCACGGGCTCCGCATCGCGCGCGAGGATCGCCACTCCATTCCAGGTCCGCTGGCCGCGCCATGTGGCGCCGTAGCCGGCAGACTCAATTGCCGCAATCGGAAACTCGCGATCCGCCGCCTTCAGTTCCTGCAGGCAAACGACGTCCGGTTTCGCAGCGTCGAGCCAAGCCAACAGGTTGGAGAGCCGGCGGTTGACGTTATTGATATTGAAGGTGGCAATCTTCATCGGTGCTGCGACGAGTTGTTAGCGCTAACTTTGTCGGTCGTCTTCGAATCTTTCGATCCGTTAGTAGTCAGAGACTCAAGGCAGCGGCGTTTGAGTTTTTCTGCGCTGCCACAGCAAAGTGACAGATTTCGCCCGACCCGACAAACGGCGGGTGTTGTCGCACCGTGTTGGCATTGTTCCTGATTGTCACTGTGAGTGTCGTGTGGTGAGCTTGATCCATAACAAACCAAGGAGAGTTAACCATGATGTTCAAACCGAGTATGAGTGCTGAAATTCAGGATTGGATAACCCCGCGTCAGGTGGAGGTCGTAAAAGTCGAGACCCATGCGGAACAGCTTGAGCGTATTCAGCAGCGCGCCAAGGAGCTGCAAGAAGCCATGGGGCCGCGTTATTTGTGCCACGAAAAGAATCGCGTGCGGCGCTTGGATGGACGGACGTACCGGCCACGCGCCGCCATGAATACGAACGTCAGGGCCATCAAACGGGCGGCGTGAATCGCTAGTTATCCAAGTCAGAAGGACAGCCGCATGAAAGAAAAGGGCCGGATGGCGGTACTTGCGTTGAGCGCGATCCTTTTGTGCGGATGCGCGATTCAGGCGGGCGAAATCTCACCAAACCCCGCGCTGATGGCAGGTACCGACCCGGTGCCCAAGGAAAGCGTCGCTGGCCGCAAGATGTCCGCAGTCGTATCAGATACAAAATCAGAGGCAGGGCACTTTTCACCGCGAGATAGTGTGTTAGGCGTCGCCGGTGGGGACGATTGACGCAGTCTCCACCATCAAGATGACTGCGCGATCGGGGGCGCGCGTCCGGTGAACCACACCCTTCGGCACGACGAAGCCCTCTTGCGGCTGTAGATCAATTGAGCGGTCTTCAAGATCGATGATGAAATGGCCTTCGAGGACGAAGAAGAATTCATCGTCATTGTCGTGTTTGTGCCAGTGATATTCGCCCTGCAAGACGCCCAGGCGCACAACTGATTCATTCACCTTGCAGAGCGTTTGGTTGTACCACTCGTCGGTGCATGCCCTGACAAGTGACGGAACGTCCACCAGACTGAGCCCCGGAAACTTGACGTCCAGGTGGGTGGCGTACGTGTAACCGCTGGGACTGCTCATAAAGACTCCATATGGCGCCTGGGAATACACCAGCGATGCGTTTATGCGGTCGCTGTGCTACTAAGCTTTCCCGATGCTTTCGCCGTGTGCGTGGCAATCGCGTCCATCAACGTCGGCGACAAACAGTCATAAGGCTCCAGGCGAAGTTCTTTCAGGCGCGACCTGACCGCGCCCATGTTGGCCGGATCGAACCCCGACTCGATGATCGACGAAACGAATGCGGCAAACTCGGGCGGAGCCCAGCCGCGATCGCGTGACAGCTCGGTGTGAATGAAGTCCAGGCCAAAGAATGGATGGTTCTTGTTCTCGATGCGTCCGTACATGTGCACGCCACAGACCTTGCACGCGTGCCGCTTGATGGTCGCACTTTCATCCACGACTTTCAGCTTGTCCTGATTCGCAGTCACGCTTACCTTGTCGCGCGGCACGACGGCGACTTGCGAAAACACCGCGCCGCTCGGCTTCCAACACTTCGTACAGCCGCAAACGTGGTTATGCGCAACCTGTGCCGCCAATCGATACCGTTACCTTTTTTTCGGAGCAATGGCATTGCAAAGTGCCGCCGGCGAAATTTGCTGCTGCGGGTTTAAGGCCCTGATCGACGTCTGGATGGATGGAGATCGCTTTAGCCATGTCAATTTCCTCCTGTTAGCAGATAGTCATGCGGCGCCGTGCGCTTCAACGTACAGCGCATACAGCGAATGGCAGCTCGCCATGTACAGGCGATTTCTCTTGGCGCCGCCGAAGGCCAGGTTTGCGCAGCGCTCGGGCAGGCGGATGTGGCCGATAGCTTTTCCCTGCGGGTTGAACACCATCACGCCATCCAGGTCTGACGACGTCGCGCCGGGCGCGCCGCTCCAGCCCCAGCCGCACCACAGGTTGCCATCCATATCGACCTTGATGCCATCGATCGCGCCCGGGCCGTTGGCATCCACCACCTTGGTCTTGTTCGACACCGCGCCGTTGGCAGCGACGTCGTAGCTCCAGATCAGGCGGTTCGGCTGCGCACGGCCTTCGACGACATAGAGCTTCTTCTCGTCGGGCGAGAACGCAAGCCCATTGGGGCCGGCCAAGCTCTGCAGTGACGAGTCCGAGCTTGCCGTCGGGCGCAATGCGATACACGGAGTGAGGCAATTCGGGCGTCGCCTTGTCGCCTTCCCAGTTGCCGCCGATACCGAACGGTGGGTCGGTGAACCAGATCGAGCCGTCGGACTTGCACACGATGTCGTTCGGCGAGTTCAGCCGCTTGCCGTTGAACTTGTCGGCCAGCACGGTGATCTTGCCGTCGTAGTCGGTGCGCGTCACGCTGCGCGTCAGGTGTTCGCAGGCAAGCAGCCGTCCCTGGCGGTCGCGCGCCAAGCCGTTGGAAAAGTTTGCCGGGTGGCGAAACACACCGAAGGTGCCGGTGGCTTCGTCGTAACGCATGATGCGATTGTTCGGAATGTCGCTGACCAGCAGATAGCGGCCGTCACCGAACCACACCGGCCCTTCGGCCCAGCGCATGCCGCTGCCGACCTGCTCGACGCTGCTGCTGTAGATGCGGTATTTGCCGAAACTCGGATCGAGGATTTGTACCGACGGATCGGGGTAGCGCTGATTCGGTTTGAAGTCGAACGATTGCGCGCTGACGACACTGCCAAGGGCTGCCAGGCCAGTGCCTGCAGATGCCTTTAGGAAATCACGCCGGGAGTCGGTGATCTTGTTCTCTTCCATGATTGTCTCCGTCGTTGGTCAAGCTTGTTTTTAATTGTTTGCGTGCTGGACATCTCCGCACACCTGAGTCAGCAGACATTCAAGCTAGACGGTCAGATGCGGCTGGTTGCCGCGAAGGCGCGGTCAGCTATTTGACTCCGGTCGCCAACTGCGCCTCGGTCAGCCGGTAATACAAACCATACGGATCATCACGGAGCACATTTAACCGGCCGGCAAGGACCACCGGCTCATAGGTGTGCTTGATCGACGTCTTCGCTTTGACCTCGACGATGTATTCGGGACCGACCGACAAACAGAACGGACAATCCGCTGGCCGCATGGTCAATAAAAAGTGATCATGCTTCTCGCCGGCGGCGATCGGCATCATGTAGCCCTGCAATTTGACGTCCTGCTGATCGAGCTTGCGAATTTCGGCAGCGAACTCAGGAACGAAGCGCTGGCCGACCTGCGCTGTCTTGACCTGACCCAGCAATTTCCACGAAACGACGCCTTTTACTTCCGGCAGATCGTTTAGCAGCTGCGGATCGATCGGCAACGCCATCCCACGGTTGCCGGTGCTCGGAGATTGCGCGGCCGCTGGACCTGCGACCATCAGCAGCATCGCTGCTGCTAGTGCCACTGTATGCAATCGATTCATTGGACTCGCCTCCGATCACTCAATGAGCATGCCGCATGCCGCAATACTGGCCCACCGCGATACCCTTGCATGCCTCGCGCAGCCGCTCGTGGCATTGCTTCTCGGCCGTACCCGCTTCCAGACAACGCGCGGCTTCCTCGTGGGCCTTGGCCATTTGCCGGTGGCGCGCAATATCTTCATTGCGATGTACATCTTCCTTCGACGACTTAGCCGCCGCAGGGTTCTTGCTTGCCGGAGCGCTGGACTGCGCAAATGCAGCCACTGACACGAGTAATGGAAGTATCCATATCGCTTTCATCGATTCACCCTTTGGCAAGAGTTTGCGCCACATCCATCCGACCGGCGCGCCAGGCGGGTAGCAGCGCAGCAATGGTCGCAATCAGGAACGCAACAATACCAATCCACAGCAATTCAGGCGTGACATGCGCAGTCACCGTAAACGCTCGGGCCTGGGTCAGCCAGTGCGCGACGACGGCCACCGCGACGAGCCCAATCAGCAAACCCAAGATGATTGCAACAAACGCAAGTAGCCACGCTTCAAACAGCATAAGCCCAACGATGCGACTGCGGCTGGCGCCGAGCAATCGCATGATGGCGATATCGTAGCGTCGCTCTTCGAGCGCGTTATACAGCGTGACAAACAGAGCGAGCAGGGACGATGCAATCAGAACGGCGGCGAACACACGCATTGTGTCTATGCCAACGCCGACAACCGCGAAAAGTCGCGCCAATTCGCTGGCCGGCGACGCTGCCATCAATCGGCTTTCGGCATTGACCTGCCGCGGCACGATCGCCGCCGCCAACGGCGACGCATAGCGCACCAGCAGCGCCGTTACTTCGCGCTCGGCTTCCAAGATCGCGCGCTCGTCGGCGTCCGCGGGTTCGCCTTCGTGCACTCGCCATACGCTTGCTTTGTCGGTAATTACAAGCCGATCGAGAACAGTGCCTGTCGGCATCAAGACGCCAACCACGCGGTAGATCGACTCCTCGTGCACTGCTCCGCCAGCGGTCGAGGCCATGCGCTCCGGCAAACGTCGACGCGAGCGAGAGTCCGGTGGCGCGCGCGACGTCGGCGCCGAGCACAGCTTGCATAGGCGCAGTCCAGATCGCGCCGGCAGCAAGACGACCGCCATAGTGCTCTATCAACGCAGGCTCTGTACCGACGATGCGAAACCCTTGAAAGTTGTCGCCCAGCGATACCGGGATCACCTGCGCAATCAGCCGATTGGCGCGCAATTGTTCCAGCGCGCCGAGCGGTACGTTGCCGGTTGGAATATCGATGTGATAAACGGCCGAAAGAATCAACTGCAAGGGCGAGCCCTTGGCGCCGACAACGAGGTCGATACCTTGCGCGTCGCGCGCCAACTGGCGTGACAGTTGCCCCTGAACAAGGACGACAAAAACCAGGGTGGCGATGCCAAGCGCAAGCAGCACCACCGCCAGTACCGTTTGCAGCGGTTTGCGCAAAAGCTGCGCGATGATGAGTCGCCAAGCGTTCATCCCTGCGCTCTGGTCAAATGCACTTGGCGTGCGAAACGTTCGCGAATTCTCGCGTCGTGCGTCGCGACGACGAGCAATGCACCTGTCATACGGGCCGCTTCGAACAACAGCTCGACCGCTCGCTCGGAATTTGAATCGTCCAGGCTGGACGTGGGTTCGTCCGCCAGCAACAAACGCGGCTTATTGACGATCGCACGGGCAATCGCCACGCGCTGCTGTTCGCCAACACTTAACTTTTCAGGCCGCGCGTTCAGTCGCGCCTGCAGACCTAAATCCTTCAACAAGGCACGAGCGGTACCGCTTTCGGCGTTGCCAACGAAATACTGCGCCAGGCGCACGTTGTCGAGCGCACTCAGGCTCGGTAGCAGATGTAGCAGCTGCGGAATTACACCAATGCGGCTTGCGCGCCAGCGGTCGTCGCGGTCCGCCGCCGGATAAAGAACTTCACCGTCAAGTGTCACGCTGCCTGAGGTCGGACGCAGGATGCCGGCCAAGACATGAAGCAATGTGGTCTTGCCGACACCGCTCGGTCCAATCAGAGCGCAGTGTTCGTCGCGTGCGAGTTCAAAATCGGGCACCGCCAACACAAGCATGTTGGCGTAGCGATGAGAGACTGCGCGAACCGCGAGCATGCGGCAAGCTTAGCGCCGCCGCTCGCGCTGCCTCGTCGGGCAAGCGTTCTATAACTGGACATAGAATTGCCAGAAGTCGCAGCTCAACTGCTGGTCACTTGCGCCAGCACAGATGATCACTTGGGGACCTCACATGATTCTCGGTATGTCCACGTCCACGTTTACCTTCGTTCATACCGCCTTGAGTCTCGTCGGGATCTTCGCCGGCCTCATCGTTTTATTGGCATGTTTAGTTCCAAGCGGCTTGAAGGGTGGACCGCAGTTTTTCTTTTCACGACGGTGCTGACGAGCGTGACGGGATTCTTTTTCCCGGTCGATCGGATACTGCCGTCGCACATCGTGGGCGTTCTTTCGCTGGTAGTGCTGGCGGTGACGCTCGCGGGGCTGTACATCTATCGGCTCGCGGGAGCATGGCGTTGGCTCTATGTGGCTACCGCAGTTTCGCTCTTACCTGAATGTCTTCGTCGGCGTCGTGCAGGCGTTCGCAAAGTGCCGTTTCTCAATGCCTTAGCGCCCACGCAGAAGGACTTGCCATTCGTCGTTGCGCAGGGCGTCGTGCTCCTATCTTTGTCTACTTCGGTATCAAGGCGTGCGATCTTTTCATCCCGAGGCCATCGCCGGCGCCGCGCGCTTGAGACGTCGAGTGACGATCCTTCACACGTTCGAGCTGGCTGCTCCTGTACTCGCAACTGATCATTCGCTGGGCCCGTCGGATGCCGCGGTGACTCTGGTTGAGTACGGCGATTTCGAGTGCCCCAACTGCAAACAGGCCGCACCGGTGGTGAAGTTGCTGCTGTCTCACTTCATCGGGCGCCTTCGCGTCGTGTATCGCCACTTCCCGCTCGAGGAGGTTCATCCTCACGCACTTTCTGCGGCGAAAGCGGCCGAATGCGCGGGCGGACAAGGCAAGTTCTGGCCGATGCACGACGTTCTGTTCGAGAACCAGAGCGCGCTGAAATTCCACCATTGGAGTGAGTACGCGCAACGGTTGGAGCTCGACATGCCTCGCTTCACGTCAGAAATGAACGATACGGTTTATCTGCAACGAATTCGGGAGCACAAACAAAGCGGGGAGAAGAGCGGAGTGCGCTCCACGCCGACATTCTTCATCAACGGCAAGCTGCACGACGTTTCTTTCGGCATCTCGAGCCTATTCGATGCCGTTGAAAAAGTGCTCCGAACGTGAACTAAGCGCCGAGGTTGCGGTAGTACACCGTCGTGCCGCACAGTCCGCCCTGTGGCAGCAACGCATAGCCGGGAATCACACCGACGCGTTGCCAACCCACGCGCTCGTACAGGCGTTCGGCATCGTCACTGGCGGTATCGAGCACCAGCAGCGTCTTGCCGCATTCGCGCGCGGTAGCTTCGGCGGCTCGCAACAGCGCTGCCCCCAGCCCTTGGCGACGTGCGCGGCGATGCACCAGCATCTTCGACAGATCGGCGCGGTGCGGTTGATTCTCGGGCTGGTCGAGCACCAACTGCACGGTGCCGCACACGCCTTGCGCATCGTCAGCAACCAGCAGCGCGCGTTCACCAGCGGCCACGCTTTGGGCCACGCCGCGCCAGAACGCAACGGCGCGGTCGCGCGCCAGCGGGTGCATGAAGCTCACCGACGCACCGCCTTCGACGCAGTCGATCAGCACATCGGCAAGTTCGTCGATCTGCGAGTCATCGAGTGCGTGTACGCGTTTTACAGACCCGCGGGGTGTGATCATCGCCCTTAGTCACGGTAGCCCGGCAGCTCGCGATCCAGCACCCGCATCATCGCTTCGAAAAACAGCCGCTCGCGCTCGGCACGAGAGTGGCGATCGTCGACGCCAGGTGTCTGCACCTGCCTAATGATTTCGTCCGAAAGCAGTGCGAGCGGCCGCCCGGTGCTCAAAGCCAGCATCTGGTTGCGGCACACGCGCTCGATGCGGTACAGCCGGCGGTAGGCCTGCGCGACGGTATCACCGACGACCAGCACGCCGTGATTCTTCATGAAGACGATCGGCTTTTTGCTCATCAACGTCGCCAGCCTCTCACCCTCCTGCAGCGTGTCGGCCGTGCCTGCGTAGTGATCGTCATAGGCGATCTGGCCGTGGAAAAACGCCGCGGTCTGGCTTGCCGGCAGTAAACGGTTGTCCTGCAGCATGTTCAGCGCCGTAGCCCACGTCTGATGCGTATGCAGCACGACGCGCGCACCCGTGATGCGGTGAATCGGCGCATGGATGCACTGCGCAGTTAGCTCGACCACCCCGGTGCCCGCAAGCGTGCGCCCTTGCTCGTCGAAGACAATCAGGTCACTGGCGCGCGCCTCCGACCAATGAAATCCGAACGGCAGTATCAGGTACTGGTCATCGTGCCCTGGCACCGTCACCGTGAAGTGATTGTCGATACTTTCTTCGAGCTCGTGCAGCGTTGCAAGGCGATACGCGGCGGCCAGATGAATACGCGCTTCGGCGATAGCGTCAGCGCGCGGCGATGTGTTCAGTGAATGAACGACCACGATCTTCTCCTTAAAGTCACAATCACTGCGCAGCTGCTGCGCACTCTTCGCGCAGTTTGATGTACGCCCAATTCGTCGCCTGTCTAAGGTCTTCCGAGTCAACGCGAGTAAGCGGGCCTACTGCGCCATAACCACCCAGTTCATCGACCGCCTGTTCCAACAAACGGGGCATCTGCCTCGTAACCTCTTTCAGACGCAAGATAGCGAAGACAGCATTGCCAGTCGGCAGATCGTGTAGAAGCACGGCGGCGAACGCCTCGTGCAGTCCTCGAAGATCATTCGAATCAAATTCTCGGTCATAGTAGCTGGGGAAATCTCCCTGGATTCCAGCGTTCGCCTTTTCGATGAGAGTTCGCGCCTGTTCCGCGAGCGCAAATAGAACGTTTAACTTGCTGATATTCGCGTCGCGACGCTGCGTCTTAAGGACTTTGAGCGTGGACCTGTACTGCAGATAGGAAATCAGGAAGGCTGCAACGATGGCGAGGATTGATCCGACAGCTTGCACCCAAGCCGCCAACGTTTGACCGTCCATTTGCCGATGGTAAACGGCCGGTAATCTAAAGCCATCGCTGGCGTTTGCCGCGACGTAGCGTCAGCGTGACAAACTAGGACGAATCCTACTGAGACGCGCGGCGATCAAGTGAAAGGCGATCAGCATCCGAAGCTTCGCTTCGCCAAACGCATTGTTGTCGCCGTCGTTGGTGGAACTGTAACTCTCATCGGGATTGCTCTGATCGTCTTGCCGGGGCCAGCGTTCGTAATCATTCCGATTGGCCTTTCCATACTTGCGACGGAATTCGTGTGGGCCAGACGCTTCTTGCAACGGGCTCGTCAGATGGTGGCTCGTTTGAAATCGAATTCCCACAAATAACCGGCGACCTTAGCGCCGCGCAAAGAGGAAGCCCATTCGTACAGAGCGGGCACTGTTCACTCGACGGGCACTTCAAGATCCGCTTGCGGAACGCCCGTCCGACCCGATGTCAGCGCAGCGTCCGATGTCACCGCCGAAGATTCGTCGACCCACGTCTTTAGAAACGTATGCGCCACTGCCAGCACCACAGGGCCGACGAATATTCCCAGCACGCCAAAGGCAACGAAACCGCCGATGACACCGACGAAAATCAGCAGAAGCGGCAGATCTGCGCTGCGGCTGACTAACAGCGGACGGAGCCAGGTGTCGAGCATGCTGGCCGCTATCGACCAGACCAGTAAAAACGTTCCCCATGCCGGGTCGCCGCTCCAGAAAACCCAGATGGCCGCAGGGATCAAGACGACGAGCATGCCAATTTGCGCGAGGCACAGAACCAAAAGAACGACTGTAAGGAGCCCGGTGAACGGCACACCGGCGAGCGCCAGGCCGGCGCCGCCCAGCGCAGCTTGGACGACCGCCGTCAGACCCACGCCGAGTGCAACGCCGCGGATGGCTTGCCCCGCCAGGATGATCAGGGCTTCACCTTGCTTTCCGCCGAGCCGGGATGCGAAGCGCAACAAAGTCGACGCGTATCGCTCGCCGTACTGGTACATGAAAGCTGCGAAAACCGGGATAAGGAGGAGCTGAATGATCAAGTAGCCAGCGCTGCCGATTTCAGCGAAGAGCCACGCGGTGAAGCCGCCAGCATACGGAACGAGATGCGTCACCAATCCGTCGAAGCCCGTGGCGCTGGCATCGGCCCACGCGGCCGTGAGCGCCGCACCTATAAATGGAAGTTGCACCGCCCACGGCGGTGGCGGCGGTATCGGCATACTGGTGAGTGAACGTATTTGATCACCGATAGCGCCGGCATTCGCGACGATCGCGCCGATCGCCAGCGTCAACGGAATAACGAACAGCAGTATGAGCACGGTGATCATGAAAGCGACCGCCAGGGCCCGGTAGTTCCATAACCGCGCCTGTACGCGCAGCATCAGGGGCCACGTAACAACAACGATTGTCGTTGCCCAAATGGCTGCAGCGACAAATGGTTGGACGATCCACAGTGCGGCAACAATGAGCAGACCGATGCACAGCACACCAAGCAGTGTTCGGGTGAGGTCACGTTGCGGCTTGGCCATAGCTTGACCTTGTTGTTGCAAAGAAACTCGGAAGGCAGGCAACCGCAGCCCCGAACAGTCACTCAACCCTCTAGGGTCGTCGTTCGTCGCACGCAAACAGCGGCACTCCCGAACACCGCAACCTCTGGACTATTGTCGCCCAATGGTCCTCGCTGCTGTTAACGCAAAGCCGCATGGCCTGGCGCTGATGCTGGGCTGGCGACGTGTGCTGCTCACTGTAGGCGTTTCGGTGCTGCTCGGGTTGTTGAA
>CAWAYV010000040.1:0-23555 GCA_963786295.1 uncultured beta proteobacterium
ATGAAGTGGAAACCCCAAGAATATGAGCCCGCGAACCTGCGGCAGCGCCGATTCGGCTTGGGCCTGCGACGTCATGCGGCCGCCGAAAGATTTTCCGCCAGCGAACAGCGGAGTGTCAGGCATCAAGCTGGCCGCCATCGCGATGGCCGCGCGAACAGCTGTCCGTGCGACACGCGGAGAGTCCGGACGCTTGGAGCCGCGCTCCATGAATGGGAATTGATAGCGCAGCGTTGCGATGCCGCGGTCCGCGAGTCCGGCGGACACGGAGGCCATGAAGGGATGATTCATCCCTGCGCCCGCGCCATGCGCCAGCACATAGCAAGCGCGAGACGGCTCCGGCCGGCTAAACAGCGCAGAGACCGTTTCGGCTTCGGAGACTCGAATCGTCAGCGGTTGAGAAACCGGAGCTAGCATTGGAGCCTGATGGAAAGAAGGTCTGCTTAGCATCAAGGAGGACTGTATGCGTCGCTGCGTTGCAACTATGCCTTGCCTTTCTAGCGTGCTTGCTGACCACGGTCGCGGTGCACGCGCAGTACCCGGACAAAACTATCACGCTCGTCGTTCCGTTTCCGCCGGGCGGCGTCGCGGACACGGTGGCGCGGCCGGTGGCCGAGGCGATGTCGCGCGAGCTGAAGCAGCCGGTCGTGATCGATAACAAGAGCGGCGCCGGTGGCGCGGTCGGGATCGGCCACGCCGCGCGCGCGGCGGCCGACGGCTACACGTTGCTGTTGAGCTTGTCGTCGATCTCGATCCTGCCCGAGGCCGACAAGATCCTGGACCGCAAGCCGCTGTTCCAGCTCGATCAGTTCAAGCCGATCGCGCGCATCACCGCCGATCCGACGGTTCTTGTCGTGCGCGCGGACTCGCCGTGGAAGACGCTCGAGGATTTCATCGCCGATGCGCGGCGCAAGCCTGCGGCGTACAACTACGGCAGCTCGGGCAACTACGGGACGATGCACGTTCCGATGGAGATGTTGAAATCCGCGGCCGGATTTCGAATGATTCATATTCCGTACGCCGGCGCAGGTCCTGCCGTCATCGCGTTGCTCGGCGGCCATGTCGACGCGATCTCCAGCGGCCCTGCGAGCGTCGTGCAGCACATTCGCGCCGGGCGGCTGCGCGCGCTCGCGCACTGGGGCGATGCACCGTTAGTGACCTTACCGGGCGTGCCGAGCCTCAAAGAGCGCGGATACAACGTGCAGTTCGCTCAATGGTCCGCGTTGTTCGCGCCCGCCTCGACGCCGGATCCGATTATCGAAAAGCTGCGCACGACGCATGCGCAAGTTGATGAGCGATCCAGCGCTGCAGCAAACGATATTGAACGCCGGCAGCCCGATCGAATACATGGACGCGCCGCAGTTCGCGGCGTACTGGAAGGCCGACGCGCAGACGATGAACGAGGCCGTCAAACGGATCGGCAAGCTCGAGTGATGCGACGGTGTACTGCTTACAGCTGATCTTCCGGAATAAACGGGGCGAACAAGACATTCTGCAGCCGCAGAAAGAACGTGGAGTCGGGTTCGGTCGGTCAGCACGATCTCTTTTTCGTCGTCCATCGTCAGCCATTCGAGGGTTCGCTGGTCGGAGCGCAGGCGCACGCGATAAGCGCTCTGTAGTTTGCTGATGTGGATGACGCGCAGCACTTCCTTGGCGAGCTCGGAGCTGTCGACGATCATGCCGAGCTCGGTATTCTTGGTGGCTGAGCGCGGGTCGAGGTTCATCGAGCCGATGAACACCAGCGAGCGATCGATCACCGCGGTCTTGGCGTGCAATCGGCCCGTCGATGATCCGAGAAATCCGAGCCGCCGGTTGCGCTGGATGCGTACGGGGCTCAACTCGTACAGGTCGACGCCGGCATTGAGCATCGCCACGCGGTAGCGCGCATAGCCCGTGTGCACCAGCGGCTCGTCGGTAGCCGCGAGCGAATTGGTCAGGATCGTGACCTTGACGTTGCGTTTGCCAAGATCAGCGAACGCCTGCGACACCGGTCGAGCCCGGGAATCAGGTAAGGCGACGAGATCACTACCTCCTGGCTGGCCGCAATCACGCGATCCATCACGTTCATCGCAACGCTCATGTCGCGCGCCGCCTCATCGGTCCTCGCAGTGACCTTGGCGGGCGGATCCGCGAATGCGACGGCCAGCGCCCAGATCAGGCCAAGACGTCCGGCGTCGAGATCCTCGCTGATCGCGCCGTAGCCGAGGACGTCGATCGGCGGCAACACGAGCGACATCATCTGGTCGCCCTCGTCGACCAGCTGGTCGAAACGTTCGCGCAACCGCGTGCGATCAACGCCGGCGTCGATGATCGTCTGCACCGGATAGACGTACGGGCTGTTCCAGTACGCGTCAAAGATGGTTGCGAACTGAGGCACGATCGCACCGACGATGAACGCATCCATGTCGACGAAGTTCGCACCCATGCTGCGCTGGAAATATTCGTCGGCGACGTTGCGTCCGCCCGCAACGACGATTGCACCGTCGGCGATGAACAGCTTGTTGTGCATCCGGTGATTGAGCCGGCCGAAGTCGAACAACGACGCGGCGTACTTGTTAGCGATGCTGGTCCGTCCGCAACAAAACGGATTGAACAGCCGGACCTCCACGTTCGGGAATGCGGCGAGGCCTGAGAACAGCTCATCGCCGCCGACTGTGTAGAGATCGTCAACCAGCAGGCGCACACGCACGCCGCGCAACGCCGCGTCGCGCAGATGGCGCAGGAACAGGCGGCCGGTCGAGTCGTTATGGATGTGGTAGTACTGCACGTCGAGCGTGTGCTGCGCGCGGTCTGCAAGCTCGATGCGCGCGTCGAGCGAGAAGACGCCGAGCGGCATCAGACGAAAGCCCGATAGTTCGGGAGACGGAATCGACGCGGCAGCTATCCGTGCCAGCGGACTGTCTGTGGAAGGTGCACGTGCTGCCGAATCGGGAAGTTCCGGCCGTACCGGAAGCGTCCCGCAGCCAGTGAGCATGAACGTCGCGATCAGTATCAGAAGCGTCGGCTGCGCAACCAACGCGAAGCCCTTGCGCGCGACTGCGGCACCGGCCAGAATCAGGCTGCTGCGCCTGCTTCGCAAAGGACTTTGCCATGGTTCGCTTCCTGGCCTGCGCGTCACTCGCGGTGGCGCTTTGCCTACCCGCGCACGCTGCGCTCGACATCGGTGAAGATGCGCCCGACTTCACCGCTTCTGCGGCGCTCGGCGGAGCAATCTACAAGTTTTCGCTTGCCGAATCACTACGGAAAGGTCCGGTCGTGCTGTATTTCTTTCCCGCGGCCTTTTCCGACGGCTGCTCAGTCGAAGCGCACGAGTTCGCCGAAGCCATGCCACGCTTTGCAGCATTCGGCGCGTCGGTCGTTGGCGTCTCCGGCGATGACATCGAAGTGCTGGCGAAATTTTCGACCCAGGCCTGTCAAAGCCGATTCCCGGTCGCGGCCGATCCGGCGCTGACCGTGATCAAGTCTTACGACGCCGCGATGAAGACGCGCCCCGAGTACGCGAACCGCATCACTTATGTGATCGCGCCGGGTGGCAAGATCGTCTACCACTACATCAATCTAAACCCGAACCGGCATGTCGAACGCGCGCTCGGAGCGTTACGCAGTTGGTCAGAATCCAAGTCGAAATAGATATCGGTCTGATCGCGACTAGCCGCAACGCTTCAATCGGCTCTGGCGCCGGTTTCCTTGACGATCTTGCCGAGCCTCGGAACGTCGGCCTTGATCAGCGCCGTCAACTGAGCCGGCGTCATCTCGCTGACGTTGAGACCCAGGTCGCTGAGTCGTTTCTGAATATCCGGAGTCTTCAGGATGCGCGGCGATCTCGGTGTACAGGCGCTCGACGATCGGCGCAGGCGTGCCTGCGGGAGCGAACACCGCCTGCCACGAGCTGATGTCGTAGCCAGGAAGCCCCGATTCGGCCATCGTCGGCACGTCGGGCGACACGACGGAGCGCGTCGCGCTCGTCACCGCCAGCGCGCGCAGCTTGCCTGCGTTGACGTGCTGGACTGCAGTCGCGATGTTGTCGAATGCCACCAGCAACGTACCTCCCAGTAGCTCCGGCATCATCTGGCCGCTGCCGCGATAGGGAATGTGCTGCATGTCGACGCCGGCCATCGCCTTGAACAGCTCGCCGGAGATGTGCTGCGAGGTACCGTTGCCGGCCGAACCGAACGAATACTTGTTGGGGCTGGCCTTCAGCAGCGCGATGAGCTCGCGCACGTTTTTCGCCGGCACACTGGGATGGACCAGCAGCACGTTCGGTTGCGTCGCATAGAGCGTGATCGGCGCAAAGCTCGTGATCGGATCGTAAGAAAGCTTGTCGTATAGCGTCGCGTTGATTGCGTGCGAGCTGATCGTGCCGGCGCCGATCGTGTAGCCGTCGGGCGCGGCGCGCGCCAGCTCGGCCGCTCCAATCGAGCCACCTTGCCCCGGTTTGTTCTCCACCACGATCGGCTGACCGAGTGCGGCACCCAGTTTTTCTCCGATCGTGCGCGCCAGGATGTCTGTCGTACCACCCGGAGCGAAGTTAACGATGTAGCGGATCGGCTTGTTCGGCCAATTGGATGCCGGCGCCTGCGCGATGCCAGGTGCGGCCATCAGCGCGACGGCCGCCGCGGCCATGCCGTGGATCAAGGTGCGTCGATAGTTGATCATGTCTCCTCCTTATGGGCTGATCCCAGTCTACGATCGCGCCGCGCTCGGCTCAATCTAAAAATCAGAACGACAAAAGTTGATGGCCTCTCACCTGATCGACGTCACGCAGCTGCAAACAGCGATTCGCCTCGTCGTGCGCGGCTTCGGCAGCCACGAAGCAGAAGTCGAAGCGGTCGCCGCGAATCTGATCGAGGCCAACCTCACCGGACACGACTCGCATGGTATCGGCATGCTGCCGCGCTACGTCGAGGCGTATCAACAACGCGGCCTGGTGCCGAATCAGCACGTGCGGACCGTACTCGATGCGGGGGCGTTGCTGCGACTCGACGGCGGCGCCGGCTTCGGCCAGGTCATCGGCCGCGAAGCGATGGAGCTTGGGATCGCGCGCGCGCTGCAGGAGGGCAGCTGCATCGTCGCGCTGGGAAACTCACACCATCTGGGTCGCATTGGCGCGTGGGCCGAACAAGCTACGCAGGCAGGCCTGGTCTCGCTGCACTTCGTCAACGTCATCGCGCGCAGCATCGTCGCGCCCTATGGAGGCGCCGACGCACGCTTTGGCACCAACCCATTTGCCGCCGGCATTCCGTTAGCGGGACGTGAGCCTGTGATTCTCGACTTTGCGACGAGCATGATGGCGCAGGGCAAGACGCGCGTCGCATTCAATAAAGGCGAGCTCGTGCCGCCCGGTTGCCTGCTCGATGATCAAGGGCGCCCGACACGCGAGCCGCGATATGCGGTCAATCCGCCGTTTGGCGCACTGCTCGCTTTCGGCGAGCACAAAGGCTATGGGCTGGCTTTGCTGTGCGAACTGCTCGGCGGCGCGCTGGCGGCAGGTATGACGCAGCACTCGGAAGACGTCACGCAGCGGCGCATTCTGAACGGCATGTTGACTGTGCTGATCGACCCCGCGGCGCTTGCAGACCGCGCCGCGTTCGAGCGCGAAACGATTGCGTTTGTCGATTGGGTGAAGGCTTCGCCGGTGCGCGAAGGGTTCGACTCGGTGCGCATTGCGGGCGAACCCGAGCGCGAGACGCGTGTGCAACGCACGGCGCACGGGGTTCCGGTCGATGCGATCACGTGGAGTGAAATTCTCGACGCGGCCGGCAAACTCGGCCTCGATCCCGCCGCGGTGAATGCGGCGGCGGGTCGGGCGTGAGCGGGCTTCCAAATATGGTTATCTGTAACTCACACTAGACGAGGTTTGCGGCTCGACGGAAGATCGGTTACTTGGTTACCAAAACGGGGTATTCAAAATGACAGAAATGACAGTCGATAGCATCGTTGCTCCAACTTCGGTGCCAAGCGTCACTCCCTTTGCTTTGCCACCGATGCTGAAACACCTTGAATCGGTGGTTTTGTTCGTTCCCGACATTGACGCGGCTGCGAGCTGGTATGCCGAGATCTTTGGCGCGACTGTGCAACACGAAAATCCGAAGTACGCCTTCATCCAGGCGCCCGGAGTTCTCGTCGGATTTCATCCCGCCGATAGAAAGTGCCCAGGAGGCGTTGGCGGGACGTCTGCCTATTGGGAGGTCGACCGCTTGGACGCGGCCATCAAGTCCCTGACCGATCGGGGGGCCAAGCTTTTTCGAGGCCCGGGCACTACGGACTTCGGCGCCACCGTCGCCCTACTCGTCGACCCCTTCGGCTGCACGATCGGTCTGAACCAGTCAACCGAGCAGTCGCGTCGAAGCATACGCAATGAAAAATCGAGACCTTCGCAAGACGCGGCCGACGTTCAGGGAAGCAGACACACTCGCCCGATCACGTAGGAATGAAGCCCCGCAGACGCGGGGCTTCGGTGCTACGATGTCAATGGGCTGGACGTCGTCGAGCTCGGCTGTGGCAGCGCTACGTCTCCGCCTGGCTCGCGCGACGCGGTGCACATCCAGTCGGAATCGATGTCACTCCCGCGCAGCTTGCCACGGCGCGCCGTTGCCAAGTTGAGTTCGGTATCGCATTCCCACTCATCGAAGCGAGTGCTGAGAACGTGCCTCTCTCCTCTGAGAGCTTTGACCTGGCGATCTCCGAGTTCGGTGCCAGCATTTGGTGCGACCCGCAGGTCTGGATACCGGAAGCTCATCGGCTCTCTACGCCCGCACGGACGGCTATGGTTTCTCCGAAACAGCACGCTCTCGGTTCTGTGTTCAACCGATGAAGGACCGGCATCCGAAACACTGCAGCGGCCGCAACGCGGGTTAGGACGCATCGAATGGCCGGGCGAAGGGGGTGTGGAGTGGCAGCTGCCACATGGTGAATTGGTTCGGCTGCTGCGCCGCACGGGCTTCGACATCGTCGATCTGGTCGAGCTTTACCCGCCCGATGGCGCGGTGGAGCATTCCTACTACGTCACGGCGTCAGTCGAATGGGCGCGCAAGTGGCCCAGCGAGGAAATATGGGTGGCCAAGAAGTCCAAGTGAGCCATGGGTAGTGCCGGCCTGAAGCAGACGCTTCACGTGACTTAGCGGCTTGCTGTGCAGACGTTGACCGCTCGCCTTGATCTGGACAGACTTCGTATTCCTCATTGGCTCGAGGCAGCCGTGGATTCACTCGCGTGAACCGACATCGCAGCTCCGCACTGCTCCGTGCCGTTTCTCACGTCGCGCTAATCGGAGCGCTCTTGGTGGCGCTTCCGCTGCGCGGCCAACCCGTCGTCCGAGAGTACGGAACCTGGGACTCCCCGATCAGCATTTCCGACGCCGTGGCGTCGGCGCGGTATCTCTCCAGTCTTCAGGTCGATGGCAACGATCTCTACGTCTTGGACAACCGCCCTGAGGAGCGCGGACGCGCGGTCGTCTTGCTGGTCAAGGATGACGGAAGCGTCCAAGAGGTCACACCGGAGGGCTTCAACGTCCGCACCCGTGTTCATGAGTACGGCGGGGGAGCGTTTACGGTTGCCGACGGAGTTATCTACTTCTCCAACTTCAGCGATGGCCGGATGTATGCACAGCGTCCGGGGAGCGTGCCCAAGGCGATCACTCCGCCTGGAGCTTTCCGCTACGCAGACTGCGTCGTCGACCGACGGCGAGCCCGCCTCATTTGCGTCCGCGAAGATCACTCGGCCGGGCCAGACCCGAAAAAGATCGTTAACGCTCTCGTCGACATTTCACTCGCCAAAGAAGCGCCATCCCAAGTGCTCTGGGGCGGATCGGACTTCGTTGCCGCCCCGCGCCTGTCGCCCGACGGCAGGAAGCTCGCCTTCATCGCCTGGGACCATCCCAACATGCCCTGGGACGCAACAAGCCTCAAGGTGGCCGACCTCGGTAACGACGGCTCCGTGAAGCGCGTCAAATCCGTCGTGGATGCCAGCGGCGGTGGGGCCGTGATGCAGCCCAGTTGGACTCGTGACGGCCGGCTCGTGTTCATCAGCGACCGCTCGGGATGGTGGAATCTGTACCAGGTCGATCCGTTCGCTCGCGAGGTTAGGGCGATTGCACCGCTTTCGGCGGAGATCGGCAAACCGGCCTGGTATTTCGGCGCGCGGTCCTACGCTGTCATGCCGACCGGTGCTATCGCAGCTGTGGTCACCCGAACCGCGGCCGACGCTATCGAGATCGTCGATCCGGCCGGCAGGGCAGTTTGGCGAACGCTCACCAGCAACTATGCCGCCGCCGACGCCTTACACGTACGGAAGAACCGCTTGGTCTTCCTTGGATCCGGACGCGCGTCGGTCGGTGCGCTAGTGGAACTGGATCCGATCAGCGGTCGAGTGCGCGAGTTATATCGTCCACCTGGAAAGCGCCTGGATCCTGAATACGCATCGATGCCTCAATTGGTCGAGTTTGCGGGCGCCGATGGCCTGCCGACTTTCGCCTGGTTTTATCCGCCCACCAACCCGCAGTTTCGAGGCCCAGCGGGAACGGCGCCCCCCGTCATCATCGAGGCGCACGGGGGACCAACGGCGCATAGCAGTCCCCGGTATTCCGCAAGACGCAGCTTCTGGACGTCACGCGGCTTTGGCGTGCTTGACGTCAACTACTCTGGCTCCAGCGGGTTTGGAACAGCCTATCGCAAGCGATTGAATGGGCGCTGGGGTGAGCTCGACATTCGCGATGTGGTAGCGGCAGCCAAAGCAATTGCGAACCGCGGACTCGGAGATCCCCGCAGGCTGATCGTCAGCGGCGGAAGCGCGGGCGGTTTCGTCGTCCTGGCCAGCCTCGCGTTTTATCCGGACGTGTTCGCGGCGGGATTGAACTCATTCGGGGTCAGCGATCTATCGGCGTTAGCGCTTGACACGCATAAGTTCGAGAGCCGGTATATGGATACCCTGGTCGGGCCACTACCGCAGGCGGCAGACATCTACGCGGCGCGATCGCCGATCAATGCGATCGATCGCATTCGCGCTCCGCTACTCATTCTGCAGGGCGCCGAGGACAAGATCGTTCCACCTTCGCAGTCTGAAGCGATTGCCGAGGCGTTACGACGCAGCGGTCGACCCGTGGCCTATCTGCTCTTCGCGGGCGAAGGCCATGGCTTTCGCAGCCAGCAGGCGCTCACGCAGTCACTCGAGTCGCAGCTGTCGTTTACCGGCGAAGCACTCGGAATCAAGCCCGCCGATGCCGTGCCGAAGGTGAAGATCGACAACTGGCCGCGAGGACAGTAACCAGTCTAGATAGCGAACCGTGGTCGGAGGAGTTGGGCTTCGACTCCGCCAATTGGTCGGCACGCATACATACCGCCGTCTCGGCGTTAGGGTGGCGGCCCGCAACGCCGAGAACTGTATGTCAGTGTCCGCGCGGCCGCGGCAGACCGATCACGGTGCCCTCGCGGCGCGGGTCGGCGCCGCCGTATTGCTTGCCGGTCTGACGATCGACAATGACGGCCTGCACGGATCCGACGTCGAACGCCGTGACCGGAAGCGTGTAGCCGAGCGCAAGCATCCCATCCCTTGTCGCTTGCGGGAACCCGGGCTCGAGCGAGATCGCGGAGCCGGTGTTCGTGACCGATACGCGCGGCGCGTCGATCGCATCCTGCAGCGTCATCTTGTGGTCGATCAGGTTCAACGTGACGTTGAACACCGAGTTGATGATCGAGGCGCCGCCAGGGGAACCGTACGCCGCAAGCGGCCGGCCGTCGGGCCAGAAGATCATCGTCGGGTTCATGCTGCTGCGCGGCCGCTTGTTGGGCTGCACATCGTTGAATCCGACGGTGCCCGTGAATGGATTGGTCGTCGGTGTGGTGTTGAAGTCGGTCAGCTCGTTGTTGAGCAGGAAGCCGAAGTTGCGGAACGAGCCATCGGGATTCTTGTAGCCGGCAAAGACGCCGATCCCATGCGAGGACTCGATGGTGTTCGTGTACGAGACCAGGTTGCCCGACTTGTCGACCACCGAGAAGTGTGTCGTGGTCTCGCCGGGCCCGGTCACCGGCTCGGCCACGGCCAGCATCGTGCCCGTCTGCACGTTTGCCATCTCGAACGGACGCGGATCACCGGGCATCGGATTGGGTTGGAGTCGCATTCCGGGGACGATGGCCGCACCGCGCGCCTGCGTGTAGCCGGGGGCGATCAGACCGATGGTGGGCACCGGTACGAAGTCTTTATCGGCCATCCAGATCGACCGGTCGGCGAAGGCGAGGCGCATCGCGTCGGCCATCACATTCACCGTATTCAATGCACCGAAGCCGAACCCCTGGCTCGCATCACCGATCGGGAAGCGCTCGATCATCTTCAGCATCTGGATCATCGTCAGCGCCCCGGACGACGGCGGCGACATCGACACGATCCGGTAGCCGCGATACGTGCCCACGATGGGCATCCGCACCGCCGGCTGATAGTTGATCAGGTCGTTGAAGGTCATGCTGCCGCCCTTGCCATTCGGCTCCTGCGGGCGGTTGAACTTCTGCCCTTCGACGATGCCTTTGGCGATGTCGCAGCCCTTGGCGGGGATCAGCAGGTAGAAGCAGTCGGGACCGTGGGCGGCGATCAGGCGAAATGTCTCGGCGAGCGGCTTGTTCTGCACCAGAGAGCCCACGACCGGTGCCGCGCCTCCGGGGCAGAAGAAGGCCTCGGACTCGGGCGAATTGCGTGAGCGAGCGTTGCAGCTGACGGCGGCATAGCGCGGCGTTGCTGCGAAGCCCTCGTCGGCGAGTTTGATGGCGGGCTGCAGCACCTGTGCGAGCGAGAGGTTGCCGTGCAGTTGGAGTGCCATCGCGGTGCCTCTGACCATGCCGGGCACGCCGACCGCGACTCCCTGCAACGAAGCCATCGGCACGCCGACGAACATGTCGGTCGTTGCACCGGCCGGCGCCTTTTCGCGCGTGTCGATCACGAAGGTCTGGCCGGTCTTGGCCAGGTGAATCATCATGAAGCCGCCGCCGCCGACACCCGCCGACTGTGGTTCGACGACGTTCAGCGCATAGGCGATCGCCACCGCCGCGTCGATCGCATTGCCACCTTGCTCGAGGATCTGCGCACCGACTTCCGCGCCATAAGGATTGGCTGCCGTCACCACACCCTGCCGAAACGCCTTGCCCGCCCATGACGGGGGATTTCCCTGGGCGTGCGCAGGCAGGGTCACGGATGACTGCACACCAAGTGTCTCGTCTCCTTCGTCGGCATGTGCAGCTGCGAAGAAGCTGCAGACGATCAGGACAGCCACCGGTCGCAGCGGCAGCAATGCAAATTTCGATTGGGACATGTGTTTTCTCCTTGTTGGTCTTCGTGCGGGGCAAACAGGCATGCTCACTGGCGGTCACGGAGAATGCTGAGCACCGCTTCAACTGCATTCGCGCTGCCTCGTGACGTAGCGCGAGGCAGCAACTCTGAGCCAGTATCGGACGGCTTCTGAACGGTCGTGAAGGCGGACAAGACGGGTTCGGCCAGTAGCGGACCTCCAGAATGCGGACACTCGACGAAACCGCGAGCGCGCAGGCGCGTGCCTTATACGTCGAGGAGATCCGTTACGGGAAGGCATGGAACTCGCGGGTGACGGTTGATTTGCCCGATAGCCGACATCCCCGCATCGCAGTCTTCAGCGGTGCATCTCGAGCGAATCCCACATCAATGGGTCGCGGACGCATGGGTCGCGGACGCAGGGGGTCGCGGACGCGCCGCAGACGTTCGATCATTACGCAGTCGATTGCTGGGAATGCTTGTTGCCCCGAGGTAACGACGACCGTTGATTCGCAGTATGGGAACAACAAGCGTCAGGGATTCGATTCTTCTCGTCGGTGCAAGCGGGCGGACGGGCCGTTATGTTCTGCGCTACCTGTGTGCCGCGTCGGTGCCGGTCATCGCCTGCGTGCGAAGCGCGGATCGCCTTGCGTCCGAACCGTCGTTGGCATCTGCCGAAGTTGTTTTCGCCAACGTGGAGCAGCCACACACGCTTGCTCCCTTGATTGAGCGCGCGGCACATGTGATCTACCTCGCCGGCGGGAATCGAAGAGGCTTGTCGCCCGGCGCATGGCAAGTTGAGGTTGATGGCCTGTCAGACTGCCTCGAACTCGCCAGGCGCGCCGATCTGCCGGGTCGATGGATTTCGGTGGGCTACAGCGGATCGGATCAGCGCACTGGCGCTACCTGGGCGGAGACTCGGTGGCGCGAACTTAAGCGTGCGGCCGATGAGGCGATAGCCGCAAGCGGCGTCAACTATTTCGTCCTGCGCACTGGACTGATCGCTGCCCCGGCTAGTACTGAGCCGCGCGTCAGCATTACGCAAGATTCCGCCGCGGCTGACGCCGAGCTTCCATGCAATTCGCTCGCCTTTCTGCTGACTGGCGCCGCACTGTCGGGCGCGACGAGTCGTTCGCGTGTGACCGTTCGCCTTGACCCTCACGGGCTCACACTGCAGAGCGCCGTCCAGGCGTTCCGCCTATTGCGACAGGACAGCCCTATCCTTGGCACGACAAGACTGATGCGCCACGCTTGATGCCTCGTAAGGGCAAGATTCCGCGCTTTTGGCGCGCAAGGTTTCCCAGTGCGCCGCGACCTTCACCTCGATAATCAAGGCCCTAATGACAGGCCGTTGAACAGCCGCATTCGAGCAGCTGTTGAAGGACTGCTTTCTGCGCGTCGAATGGCAGCAACGGGTCGTTAATGGACACCAGCCACTACGCACGTTCGATCAATTCGATCTTGTAGCCATCCGGATCCTGGACGAACGCGATGACCGTCGTGCCACCTTTGACAGGCCCCGGCTCGCGCGACACTTGGCCGCCTGAGGCCTTCACTCGTTCGCAAACACCGTAAATATCGTCAACGCCAACCGCGATGTGTCCGAAGCCGGTGCCCAGCTCGTAACTCGTCACGCCGTAGTTGTAGGTCAGCTCGATGACAGCCTGTTGTGACTCATCGGCATAGCCAACGAACGCAAGTGAATACTTTTGCTCCGGACGATCGGTGGTTCGCAGCAGCTGCATTCCCATCACGTTCGTATAAAAATCGATCGAACGCTGCATGTCGCCGACGCGCACCATCGTGTGTAGCAGTCGCATGATCAAGCCCCGCTATAGCCTATGCAATATCCGGCAGGATACCCGTGGCTATTGGGGTCGCGAGCTATTCAGCAATTCAAGAACACACGTTATCGACTCAGTGCGCAGATGCGCGCTGTGCGTGAATGCCACCTGAATAGCGGCCGGCCGCAGCACGCACGCGACATCGTCGTCTTCTTCGTCGCTGATCCCCCACAGCATTGCACCCGATACGCCGTCCATTTCTGGCGTCCAGATCGTCATGCCGTCCGTGCGCTCGGCCGTCCGCGCGTAGACATAACGCTGCGCGTCGATCGATTCTGTAAACAGAACCAGCGGTTTGATAAAGACGCAGCCGTCGACCCGAATCGCATTGCACGCCGGATAACCCACTAGAACATAGGTGGAGGGTGTCGTGTCGGCCACCGTCAGGCCCACCATCGAGCTGGCCTCCCAATTTGCGCATAACCGCTGCGCCAGCGATGGATGACCAATCCATAGAATCGCGACGTCGTTCTCTGGATGTATGACAAGGCGAACGCGTGCCGAATGCAACCGTGCAACGCGGCCATCGCGTGGCAGTGGAACCGCGAGGTCACCCCAGTGCGCTCGCTCGAATATGTGCGCGGCGGTCACTAGCCCTACGCGACCATGCTCGTGCACCAGTCCCGCGGTGGCCAACGGCTCCAACCGGCCTTGATGCCAGCGCGACAGCGGCACCGCGCGCTTCAGTAACGCATCGCGGATCGCGTCGGCGCGTGCGGGCGGCACCCGTGCGCCGATTCGAATCGCCGTCGTTTCTACTGCTTGCCAATGCATGCGATAACGCTAGCGCGGCTCTGGCGACTTGAAACTCGTGAGAAAGGATGCCTTGACGTGCCTTGGGCGGACGAAAAAGTGGCTGCTTTCAATTGAGCGGTGACGAGCCCGGCATTGCTCGGTAGCGACCCAGCTGGCCGGAGCATGTGCAACACGGCAGCGGCCACGGAGGACACACGTTCATGCATGTGCACTTCGAACCTTCGCCGCTATCGAACGTGTAGCTGCCATCGCGCGCGCGCACTGTCGGAAATGCGCTGGCCATCGTTTCCTCGATGCTGCGGCGTCGAATCAATTCGCCTTCGATGACTACACCTTCGAGCTGCTGGGCGAACGGATTCTGTCTAAGCACCTCAGCACGGCGCGCCTGCTGCCGGGCTGGGTCCGAAGTGCTCGCGCTTGCTTCGGATGCGGGCCGATCGCACTTGATGATGACGACCGAGCCGCAGTCCTTGGCTGCCGCCTGGTTGCGGTCATCGGACGCGGGTTGCTGCGCAAACGATGCCGACGCTGCGATCGCGAGCAGCGCCCACCATTTCAAATGCCGGCGTACCACTGATAGCCGTTGTCTTCCCAATAGCCACCTTTGCCACCGGCGATGTTCGCAAAGCTTTCGACCAGCTCGATCCGCATCACATACTTGGCATGCTTGTAGCCGAGCTGCCGCTCGACGCGCAAGCGAATCGGTGCACCGTTGGCAATCGGCAAATCCTTGCCGTTCAGCCCGTACGCAAGCAACGTCTGCGGATGCATCGCGTCGTCCATGTCGATGCTCTCGTAGTAGTACTCGGGCGTGAGGCCGCCCGACATCGCATCGGCACAGTAGAAAACGACATAGCGCGCGCTGGCTTGCGGCCGCACGAGTGCCATCACGTTTGATAGCGGTACTCCAGTCCATTTTCCGATCGCGCTCCAGCCCTCGACGCAATCATGACGCGTGATCTGCGTCCGACGCGGCATTGCGCGCAGCTCCGCAAGCGACAGCTTGGCCGGCTTCTCGACCAGGCCGCCGACTTCAAGCTGCCAGTCGGCAAATCCGTTCTTTGCCAGCGCCTGATACTCCTCGCCCTCGGGCATCGATGTGCCGTTGCTGCGAAAGAACGGCGACAAATCGGCCTCGGTAAATTCCTGCGCCATCGATGGCCGCGAGCCGAGCAGCTTATGCACGCCGCGACTCAACGTTTCGTGCGTGCGCAGCACTTTCGGAAACCATTCGGTCTCGGACAACCGATCGCAGCCGGTTAGCAACAGCGCGCCGAGGCTGCCGGCTCCGAGAAGAAAACGACGCTTTGATTGATCGCCAGGCGTCATGTCACGCCTCCCGTCTTGACTCGATAACGGCCGGTGATCATCGACCGTATGTGATTCCAGAATCCGCTGATGATCACTTCGAATACGTGCACCGCAAGAAACACGAAGAGCAGCCACGCAACGATAAAGTGAATTGTGCGCGCTGATTGCCGGCCTCCGAGCAGATCGACCCAGCCGGGAATGATCGAATTGAGCCACGGCGACATTGCCCAGCCAGCGAGGATCACCAGCGGCAGTAACACGAAGATCACACTCAGATACGCGAGCTTCTGCAGCACGTTGTAGCGCTTAGCAGCCTCGCCGGTCGGGTGCTTGAATTTCAGATGATCGACGATCGACGTTCCGGTGCCACGCAGCTCCTCACCAGTCGGCACCAGATCGCGCATCAAGTGACGGCTGAACAACGAATAAAGCACGTACGCGACGCCGTTCAGCACGAAGATCCACGCGAAGAAGAAGTGCCAGTCGCGCGCTAGTGCGAGCGAATACCCACCCGGAATCGTCGCCCATGATGGAAATGCGTGCTGATTGAGTCGGCCGTCCGGATACTTCGAAAGCCCAAGCACGCCGGTGGTCTCGAACTCGCGCCCGAACACGTTCGTGACGCCGATCGGTTCGCCATTGGCGCCGTCGCGCGCAGTGATCTGCAGCAGCGGCGGACGCTCTGAATACGAAGAATCGCCCCAGTACAAAGCTGAGTGGGCATTGAAGATGTGTAGCCCGCTCATGAATAGGACGGTGAGCGCGATGAAATTGGTCCAATGCATGATGCGCACCGGCAGCGTATGGCGGAAATACAGATAGCTCGGCGCGGAAGACGTTATCGAGACAGCGGCCATAGACGGATTCTGGATCGACGGGACACAGTTGTCGCGGCTGGAGGAGGGAACTTACACGGCCGGTACGCTCGTGTAGGGCTTTCGGATTGCGGCAGCCGCACCGAGCTCAAGGCATCCCATCTCGTCTACTCGAATCGATGATGCGCTGCACCCAATATCGCGGATCAATAGCGTACTTCTTTCGTCTTATTTTCGTGATTCGTTGAAGGCCTTATTTTCGTGATTCGTTCAAGACTATCGGGAGCAAATTAGGGATCCTGCCTGGGTTCGTAAGCCCGGAGTAATCCGTATGAAAACGCTTTTCGCTCTACTCCTGTCAATCGTGGTGACGGCGGTGGGTGCGCAATCACCTCAGAACGAGCCCGGTAGTGATCCAGATTCGGTGCGCGCGTGGTCAGCATTTAGTGCCAACAACTACAGCGCCGCGTTGACAAGCTATCGCAAGGCTGCCGCGCGCAATCACGCGCTGGCGCAATTCAATCTCGGCGTGATGCTGATCCAGGGCCTGGGTGCAGAATCGAGTCCGAAGGAGGGTGTCGCTTGGTTGCGCAAGGCGGCCAACAATAATCTGCCGCGCGCGCAGTACGTCCTGGCCAGTTTGCATGAACGCGGCGAGCACGTTAACAAGTCGATGACCGAAGCCACGATGTGGTACCGCAAGGCGGCCGAGCGAGGATTTCGCGACGCACAGGTAAGTCTGGCGACCCAGTATTTCCTTGGCCGTGGCGTTTCGCAGGACTATAAGCAGGCGGCCAACTGGTATGAGCTCGCCGCGGCGCAAGGCGATGCGGGCTCGTGCTACGTGATCGCCAGTTTGTACGAGCAGGGTACCGGCGTTCCTCAGGACTTGGAGCGCGCACAGGGCTGGTACGCGCAGGCGGCGGCACGGGGAGACCTTATCGCCGAAATCAAGGCGCGCGAATTGGAACGGCGGCTGCGCTCTATCTGATTGGGTTGAGGCGCACCGCAGAATCGCGTGCGCCGATTACCGCAACGCGCTAGCGCGGCACTCCGCGAACTTCAACGGTGGCTTGCGCGAGCAGCGCGCCGTCAACAGTTTCCAGCCGGATCTGATGACGTCCGGGCTCAGGCAGCCTGATCATTGCTTCTCGCACACCACATGGCGCCAGCGGTCGAGCGCCGAGCTTCAGGCACACGCGCGTTGCCTGCGGAGCGTCGGCCCGCACCAACATCGATTGGCGCGCTGCCGGAATATCGGGATCGGGCGCGATTACAGTGCCGTCGACCGGTGCAAGCACACGCGGCGCCGCCTCGGTGGTCGGCATGCTGATCGTTGTGACTTTCGTACTCGACTCGGTTCCCACCACGAACCATTCGCGGCGCGACGGTTCAACGGCCGGTGCGAAGACGACTTCGCGCTGCACGACGCCTGCCGGCACCCTTGGCGCGCGGCTCGGTTGATGCGCGTGCAAGTGGTCGACGATTTCACGCCAGATCGGCGCGGCACCGGTGACACCCGATACGTCCCACATCGGCGCGCCCGAAAAATTGCCGACCCATACACCGACGGTGTAGCGATCGGTGTAGCCGATCGCCCAGTTATCGCGCATGCCCTTGCTCGTGCCTGTTTTGACTGCGGCCCATGAGCGCGTCGATAGCGGACTCGCCAAGCCGAATGTCGGCGCGCGCGCGGTGGAGTCAGCAAGCATGTCGGACACGATGAAACTCGCTTCGGCCGAAAGCACGCGTGCTGGTTCGCCGCCATCACCCGCAACGTAGTCGATACGAAAATGCGTGGGCGACCACACACCGCCGTGGGCGAGCGCGCGGTACGCATTGGTCAGCGCGAGCAAGCTCGTATCACCACCGCCGAGCGCCAGGCCGTAGCCGTAATACTCGCCGTCGTGCTTGACACTCGACAATCCGAACGACTGCAGCGTTCGCCGGAAGCGCTCGACGCCGACCAGTTGCAACGTTCGCACTGCCGGGACGTTCAGCGATGCGGCGAGCGCAGAACGAACCGAGATTGCTCCCTTGAAATCACGGTCGTAGTTTTGCGGAACATACAGACCGTTCGGCGTCGTCAACGCAAGCGGAGAATCGTCGAGTAGCGATGCGGCGGTCAGCCAGCGCTGTTCGATGGCGACGCCGTATAGGAACGGCTTCAACGTTGAGCCCGGTTGCCGCAATGCCGCCGCGCCATCGACGGCCGCTGCACCCGACAAGTCGCCACTCGACCCGACATACGCCAGGACGTCACCGCTAGCGTTGTCGAGCACGATGACCGCGCCGTCTTCGACGTTCCGCTCGGCGAGTGACGCCAACCGGTTACGCAGTGTTTCGGCGGCGAAGCGCTGTAACGGTGCGTCGAGCGTCGAACGTACCGACGTGCCAGCACGCGTCAGCAATCGCCGCGCCAAATGGGGTGCCTCGTCGAGCCCGCCCATCGCTAATGGATACGACGGCAACGTGGCCGCCACCCTCTCGGCGCGCGAACACTCGTCCGCTTTGTCGATTTTCTTCATGACCGAGCAGGCACGGCGTGCAACCACCGAGCGCGATGCCGACGGACTGCGCACCAGCGCGGCGATTACCGCGCCTTCGGCTTCGTCGAGCGCATCGGGTGCGTGACCGAACATGCCGAGCGACGCAGCGCGGATGCCGACCAGCTCGCCGCGCAACGGCACCAGATTCAAGTACGCCTCGATGATTTGCAGTTTTGACCAGCGATGCTCGAGTGCGATCGCATAGCGAAACTGCGCCAGTTTCTCGTCGAAAGAGCGGCGGCCGAAGCGATCGCCTTCGGTCATCAAGCCGGCCAGTTGCATCGTGATCGTGCTCGCGCCGCGCCCGCGACCCGCATTTATTCCATGAGCGAAATGATCCATGAGCGCCGATACGCCGCTTGCTGGATCGACCCCGAAATGCCACCAGAAACGGTGATCCTCCGCGGCAACGACAGCACGGACCAGCGATGGTGAAATCGCATCGAGCGCGGTCCACTCGAGCTGACGGCGCGTCATGTCGACGCGCAATCGCTGCAACGGTTCGCCGTCGCGCGAGAGCAGCGTCGATTCAGAGCCGAGCGTGCTCGTGCGTACTTCGTCGAACGTCGGCGTCGGTGTCAGCGCAGCGATGATCGCGGTCGAAAGCGACACGACTAACAGCGCAACGGCGAGCGCCGCCGCGAGGACACGGGCAGAACGCCTTACGAAGCGCATGGAAGTCGTCGTCCTCATGGCCGCACCTCGATCGACGCAACCGGCAATTCGGCGAACGATTCGGGCGCGTACATCGCCTCGACCCGGGTCGGTGGCATCGAAAATGCGCCGGCGTTATTCAGCCGCACCGTGTACTCGACCTTCAGCTTGCCCTTCGGCACATAGCGGTAGTACGCCCGAAAGCCATCAAACGCGCGCTCTTCGTACGCGGGCCATGCATATCCATCGCGTCTCTCGTTCGAGCTCAATTGACGTGAATCGCCGCCGAGCCCGCTGCCCAGCACCGCAGCGCCCGCCGGAATCGGATCGCTGATCACGACCCACGTCATATCCGCCTGCGCATCGACTTCCAGCGTGACGCGATACACATCGCCGCGCGCCCACACATTGGCGGCCTTCTGCTCAATCGGCGTGACGCTGCGCTTGATCTGATAGCCGGCGAAAAGCGGCTTGTCGAGCGGCAGCGCGGCGCGCGACGTAACGAATGCCCATGGCCGACCCGCACCTTCGTGCACGATCGTTAGCGGCTCGACGCTCGCCGGCCATGCGAATTGCGTATCGACACCGGCGCCGATCGGTGTGCCCTTGGTTGGATCATTCGTTGCACGCGACTGAGAAGTTTTCCAGTCAAGCGCGTGCGGATCGCTGCCGACGCTCACAACGCTGCGACCTGTAACCGCTTCGTTTTCGAAGCGTGACTGGAATCGCCGCAGCGCAATCACGCCCCACGCATTGGCCAGCGTCGTATTCCATTTTCCTGCCTGCTGCCGCGACAGCGCGCCGCGCGCCATGCGTGGCATCTCGTCCTTGAACGTCGGATCGTCGCTGAGCAACGCCAGCGCGCGCACGGCATTGCGATCGGGCGAGACCATCAGCCACCACAGGTAGTCCGACTTCTCGGTCGAGAACACCAAGGTGGTACCGGAGAACGTCATGCGCGAGCGAAGAATCTGCTGTGCTTCGGCCAGCCGCTCATTGCGCTTCGGGATCGTCTGCAGCTTCTTCAGCAGCGACATCCAGTCGAGCACCGCCGACGTCGGCCACAGGTTTGGCGCAATCTCGATCGATTCGAGCATCCTTGGCTCGGCCTTCTGATACCGAGCAAGCGCGTCGATCGCTGCGATCTTGCGGATCGCAAGATCTGCCGTTGGCAGCGCGGTATAGCGCACGACTCTGCCGGCGACGAAATCCGTCAGTCCGCGCAACATGCGCTCGCGTGCGGCCTCCGGTATTTCGTAACCGGCTTCGCTGGCGATCACCAGCAAATACGCAGTCAGCGTGTCGTCGCCGTCATTCCACGGGCTCGGAAAAAACTTCGCCAGGCCGTCGCGATCGAGCAGCGCGGGCAAGCTATCCATCACACGCTGCCAGCGCATCGGATCTTCCAGCGCAACGGCAACCGACGCACGTTGTTCAAGGCAAGTGAATGGGTAGGCGGCCATCCACTGCTTGATCGTGTCGGCGCTGCCGCCGAGCGAGCGCGCCAGTCGCACTTCGACGCCGCCACGGCCGGCGATCGCGCCCTTCGGCAGCTCGACCGGAAAGCTCGTGGCCTTCGCGGGTTCGAGCTGCAACAGCGTTTGTTGATACACGCGCACCGGCACAGCAACACCGACGGTCTGCGCAATCTTGATCGTGTCCGAAGCAGTTGCATTAGGTTCACGCGCGGTGATCTGCCACTGCAGTTGCTTGACGCCGAACGGAACCTGCGCCGGCAGCGAGATCGTCTGTGCACCGCCCGCTGCGAGAGAGACCATGCTTGGCGGTAACTTGGTGGCTGGCGCGCCGTCACCGTTCATCGTCGCGCTGATCGCCAGCTCGAGTGGACGATCGGCGCCGTTGCGCACCGTCACTTGCGCATCGAAGCGATCGCCTTCGCGCACGAACGGCGGCAGCCCGGCGAAGATCATCACATCCTGCGTCGTGCGGATCGCGGCACCGCCGGAACCGAACCGCGCTTGTTCACCATTCGGGCCACTGGTCGTGTTCGCGATCGCCTCGATGCGAAACGACGTCAGCGAATCGTTCAGCGGCACTTCGACTCGCGCGCGACCGTTCGCATCGAGCGTGACACGCGGGTTCCACATCAGCAACGTGTCGAACAGCTCGCGCGCGTTCTCTCCGCCGCCGCCACCACCCGCCGCGACGGCCTTTTTGCCGAAGTGCCGCTTGCCGATCACCTGCGACTGCGCGGTCGATGTTTCGACCTCGATCGGCCGCCGCTGCATCATCGCACCCAACAGATCCCACGACCGGTTCGACGCCAGCGCGAGCAATCCTTCGTCGACCGCCGCGACAGCAAGCTCCGCATTGGCCATCGGCTTGCCGTCAGGGTCAGTGACGGTGACGAGCACCGCGGCCTTGTCGCGCACTTTGTACACCGGCTTCTCGGGCTCGACTTTGACGCGTAGCTCGTACGCCTTCCAGCCGACTTCACCTGCGTCATGCCCAGCCGGAACGACGGCTTGGTCAGATCGACCAGCGCCGTCGGTCGTGTATCGCGCTCGACCGGTACTTCATCGACGAGGCCGATGAACTTCGCGTCGCGATGGGTGCAGAATCGTCGCAACCACGCGAAGCGGCCCGGCATTTCGGGTTCGACTCGGCCGCGCACGACCAGCGCGGACACGTACGCTTTCGGACCGTAGTGGCCGAGCATCGGCACTTCGATATACGGTGACTTCGAAATCGATCGTGACGACCTTCGTCTCAAGTACGCCTTCACGCTCGACGCTGATCAGCGCCGTGGCGGTGCGGTACGGCATGCGCACTTCGTAGCGCGCCGTTTCGCCCGGCTCGTACGAGCGCTTGTCGGCGATCAGATCGATGCGATCGCCTTGCCCTGCTTCGAACCAGCTGTCATCGCTGCCGGCGACGTACACATCGCGCGTCGCGATCGCCGCGTTGCCCTGCGCGTCGTCGACGCGAGCAACCAGAATCAAATCACCGCTGGCCGGTGCCGAGCCCGAACACAACACCAAGCCGCGCACGTCGGTGTTGCCACGACAGATCTGTTTCAACCGCTTGACCTCGACCGTCTGTTCGTACGCGTAGAACCCGCCGAGCAGCCGCTTGCGATACGCAAAGCGCGTGCGGCTATACGCATCGACACTGACATCCTTGCCGCTTGCGGCTTACCTGCGTGGTCAAGGACGACGGCCTTGAAACGCAGCGAGTCGCGCTTGAAAAAGCTGCCGTCGGGTGCAAGGCCGACGACCAGCGCCGAAGGTGTCAGCAGCGCGCGCGTAAACGCCGTCAGGATCTGCCCGTTCGGATCGGCGTATTCCATCTCGACTTCGAGCGCGCGCGTCTGCTGCACCTGAGTCTTGTCGGAAGGCGCGAGTTTGTCGAACAGGACACGCGCGCCACCGTTGACGTCGAGCGAAACGTCCTGCACACGCGCGGCACCGCCGGTCGCTTCGGGCTCGTCCTGCACAGATTCGTCGTACGGCGCTTCGGCTTCGATGCCCGACCTTCGGTACCACACCGCCGAAGCTGAACTCGTCGTAATCCGGGAACGACTGCCAGCTCGGCACGATGCGGCTGCGAAACTTGACCGGCGCGCCGGCGGCAGGGCCGCCCGACAGGTAGCTCAGCTGGCGTCGATCGTGACGGTGCTTGGATTGACGACCGACTTCGACGGCGGCTTCAGCACCGCCTTCATCAGCGGCACGCGAAACTGCTCGACCCGGAACGAGCCGCCGTGCATTCGCGCACCGCGGCCGCGATCACGCGCTTGATCGAAGTCGGTGAACAACACCGAGTATTCGCCCAGCTTGGCGTCCTGGGGAATGGTCCACGTACTCAGCGCAGTGCCGTTGCTCCACGTAATGGGCATGTCGAATCGCTGCCCGCTGCCGGAATGAATCAGCAGCAATTGGCGCGGCAGGTTGCGCGTTTCGACGGACGCGAATCCGGTTCCGACCCGACGCTGGATCACGTGCTTCATCGATACCGTTTCGCCGGCGCGAAACAGTGCGCGATCGAAGATGGTGTGCGCGATTACCGGCTCGGCGGCTAGAGCCTCCGGCGAGATTGAATTGCCACGGCCGGATACCTTCATTCCCAGTTGGTTCACATCAACGACATGTCGCCGTCGATGCGCGCGCTAACCAGATACGCGTTCGGCGCGTGAGGACAATCCTGCCAGCGTTGTTGCGGCGGCAGCTCGCGCTCGATGCGCGCGATGCCGTTCGCATCGGTCGCACCGTCCCACCACCGCTTGCCGACGCAGTCGGTGACTCGTACCTGCGCGCCAGCTACCGGCTTGCCGTCATCGAGCCGCGTTACCCAGGCGAGCGACGATTCGCGCCCATGCTTGAAATGCACGGCTAGATTGGTG
>CAWAYV010000041.1:0-49628 GCA_963786295.1 uncultured beta proteobacterium
TCAACACCCTCGGCGTCGAGGGTGTTCTGCTGAATTGTTGTTATATGTGTGCTTCATTTCTGTTGCTTCCATAGTGGAGACGAGCGCGCAGAAGCTTAGCCTGGATCGGGGATGGCGCCGGCCAGACAGCAGCCATGTTGCCATGCTTGTATCGGCCACTTGCCGTGGCCGAGCGACGATGATCTCTTCGGTTGGTGTCCTGGGTGCCGCAACTCCTGGTGTGTCGTGCGACCTCTCCCAGCCTCCTTGTCGTCCAGGCCTCCAAGAACAGCCGGCGTGGCCTTGTTGATTTGTGTGATGCAGGCTTCCTATTCACCTGGATGTCCAGAGTCAAATCAAGTGACGAGGTGTTGCCGAGTGAGTAATAGTGCTCGTGAGATTCAGCTCTGTGTCTTTCTTTGTGGTGGTATTTATTTCTTGTGTGGATGAATGTGTGCGGTTTGTTGAGCGAAACTGGGCGAACACAAGTAGTGAATGCGACGGCGTGCAGGTCACAACGATCGCGCTCGCACGCGTCGCTGCTCGTAGATCGTCGACGGCCGTTGCATCGACACCTAGCTCGCGCGCGATCTTGCTGGCGAAGCTTTGAGCTCGATCCTGCTCGCTGTCGAACGCGAAGACTTTGCGAATTGGCCGCACTCGCGTCAGCGCAATGAGTTGGGCACGGCCTTGCACGCCACAGCCACAGATGGTTACCGTTGCAGCATCATGGGTTGCCAGATATTGCGCGGCGACTGCTGTCGCTGCGGCCGTTCGCAAAGTGGTGATCGAGGCCGAGTCAAGCACTGCCAGCGGCGCGCCGGTGTCGCCGTCCGCGAGAATCACAACGCCTTGAATCCGTGGCAGGCCCAGGGTGGCGTTACCCGAAAAGTTGCCGTTTACCTTCGCTGCGAAGAACTGCCGATCTCGACGGAGAAATCCCGCCTTGATGTGAAAGCCGCCCCCTTCCCCACGCACACCAAGAACGGACGGTGGGGCAGCGTCGCGACTTCCATGCGCACGGAATGCTTCCTCGACCGCTGCTCGGCACGCATCCGGACTGAGCAGCGTCTCTACATCGGTACGGGTCAGGACAAGCGTGTCCAAGGTCGTCGCCGCTCTGAGTTTGTGATCATCGGGTTGGCGCGCTGCCGTAGACGAAGTTATCGAACGCAGTGACGCTGTCGGCCTTGGTCCAAACGCCAACCGCGCCGGAACCGGCAATGTGGTCGTCATCGAGTTCGATGTAGCTTGTTCCGTCGAGTGCAACGCGGATGCGGCGACCGCTGAACTCCACCCTCAGCGTATGCCAGACATTCTTTGCGACCGGAGCATTGACATACTTGATCGTGCGGCGTCGACCGCTTTCGGTGTAATAAAGCGACACGTTGTTCTCAAGCGCGTTGGCGCGAGCGACGTAGTAGTTGTCGCCGTCTTTCCATCGCCACACCAAGCCCCCGGCCTGATCGGATTTTCCGCCCAGCGCCTTGAACTTGACCTCGACGAATCCGTCGGTGATGGCAGTGCTCTTCAGCACGCACCACGGAAAATCCGCCACGCCGCTCTGCCTGAGAACGTTGGGCTTCGAAGGCGCTGATGCATCGGGTTCGATCGCCCATCGCGCCGACCCTCTACCGGTGGCCCCGGCCAGCCATTCGGCAGGCAACTCGCCCGCCTTAAAACCATCGAAATTCACTGTTTCCGCGTGTACAGACAGTGCCATCAAGGTACCTAGCAATCCAAACAAACGTTGCATCGCATCTCCACTTGCCTCTTCAACTTCGGCGCGACGTAAGTAGTCGGCCCAAAACGTAGATCAGGCGCTAACTGATATCGCATTCTATATCTCTCCTCTGTAGACATCACAGACAATATAGTCATAATATCTACAGAATGCAATGGCAGTTACCAATTCAAGGCCGTAGCGAAAAGTGCGCAGTCTCGGTTCGAACACGCCGTACAACCGCATTCTCATAGCCCGGGGGCTGCGTGCGTTCGGTGACGGTTATGTAAGTTTGTTGTTGCCGCTCTACCTGCTGGAGCTGGGCTTTGGCGCTTTCGACGTCGGTGTGATCGCCACTGCGACGTTGATGGGATCAGGCCTGCTTACGCTGCTGGTGGGACTGCGCGCCAACCGTTATCACTATCGCAGCGTGTTGCTAGCCGCCGCAATGCTGATGGCGGCCACCGGCGTCGGGTTCGCGCTCTTCACGCAGTTCTGGCCCTTGCTGCTGATCGCCGTCGTCGGCACGCTGAATCCGTCGAGCGGCGATGTGAGCGTGTTCTTGCCGCTGGAGCATGCGGTGCTATCGCGCTTCGTCACCGACCGCAACCGGACCGCAGTGTTCGCACGCTATAGCCTGGTGGGCTCCTTGCTGGCCGCGGTGGGAGCACTGGCGGCGGCGTTGCCTGCGATGATCGCGGCGCCGCTTGGCGTCTCGCTGAAAACCGCGCTGCAGCTTATGTTCATCCTGTATGGCGCACTGGGTTTGCTTGCGGCCTTTGCCTATCGCGGATTACCTGCCGCGCTAGAGGCCGAGGCGCGCCAGCCGAGCGCACCACTTGGCAAGTCGAAGCGCGCGGTGTACTTGCTCGCGAGCTTGTTCAGTCTTGATGCCTTCGGCGGCGGATTCGTGGTGCAGTCTCTGATCGCGCTCTGGTTGTATCAGCGCTTCGGTCTGTCGGCCGCGATGACCGGATCCGTATTCTTCTGGACGGGGGTGCTGACGGCGCTCTCTTATTTGGTTGCTGTGCGCATCGCGCAGCGCATCGGTTTGATCAATACGATGGTATTCACGCATCTGCCATCCAGCCTGTGCCTGATCGCGATTCCGTTCATGCCCGAGTTGAGCAGCGTCATTGCGTTGCTGTTTGTGCGCAGTGCACTGTCGCAAATGGACGTGCCAACGCGAAGCTCTTATGTGATGGCAATTGTTTCGCCAGCGGAGCGGCCGGCCGCCGCCAGCATTACATCCGTGCCGAGAAGTCTCGCAGCGGCTGCGAGCCCTGTGCTGGCCGGATATCTTCTCAGCGTATCGACCTTCGGGTGGCTGTTCATTGCGGCGGGCACAACGAAGATCGTTTATGACTTGTTGCTGTTCGCGCTGTTTCGCGATGTACGGCCACCTGAAGAACAAAGAAGCGACACCTCTACCTAAAATTCCAATGCGCAGAGCCGGAGTATCGTAAACACGTGCCTATCCACGTCGAGTGCTACGCCGGCTATCGCGGCGAACAGGAACCCCTGGTCATCCGGTTCGGCGAACGGCGCGTCGCCGTATGCGCGGTAGTGGACAGGTGGTACTCGCCATCACAGCGATGGTTCAAGGTCGAGGCCGAAGGCGGTGACACCTACATTGTCCGCCACGACGAGCCGAGTGGTGAGTGGGAGCTTGCCGCATATACGAGTGAGAAGTCACCCGGCACGGGCTTAAGCTGTCCTACATCTCCACGGAGCCCGCTGAGCTGAGCGCCTGTTCTGCAACGCACTGAAGCTTCGCGGACAAACGTCGCCTTGTTCATGCAAGGATCGAGCGACGATGATTGTCACGTTTGACCTCTTCAGCGCCATGACCAACAGTCGTGCCGGAGGCTCCCAAACGTTTGCCAAGCTCGCACGGAGCCGCGGTTGGGAGTACACGGGGCAGGTGTTGTACGACCGATGGGACGCACACAACAAGGCGGGACAGCGCACCGCGACGGCTCCCACTACGTTTCACGACCTGTCATTGCACGCCTTGCGACAGACGTATGTTGACTTCAGACTCGATATCTCCAAAGCCAACGAGGACATGGTCGCTCTCGAAAACTCGGTTAGCGAGTGGCCGTTGTGGCCCGACATTGCTGATGCAGTTCGCGAAATCGCCGAGCGCACCCGGGTCGGACTGCTTTCGAACGTTGACGATCGCCTGGCTCGAAGGACCCGAGCTTTTCGCCTCATGGAACCCGAGCTAGCGCTGACATCGCAGCGGCTCGGAGCATTCAAACCTAACCCAGAGATCTATCAAGCCGCAGTCGCGGCGGTTGCCCCTGAGAAGCTAGTGCACATAGCCGCATCAGCTCGCGACGTCCGCGGCGCGATCGAAAGCACTGGCATCACCACTGTGCGGCTGCGCGACCAGGTCACAATCTCGACGCAGAAGGCCCGAAGCCTCGCCTAGAGGTCGAAGACGCCGCGGATCTGCCGCGGCTGCTCGCGGAGTTGTGAGACCACATCGCCCACTGCTCAGACTAAATCTCCAGCTTCGCGTCCCACTTGGGCTTGGTCTCTCGGCCCCACTTTTTTGGGTCCTCGTTATGCATTTTCTCCATCGCCTTCGCGGTATCGGGATGCTCTCCATTACGTGCTTCGTCATGGTCTTGACCATTTCTTCCCAAGTCGATGCTGATAGCTCTTGGTCGCAAGGTCCACCAAGTTCGCGGCAGGTCATGACCTTCATCGAGAGACACTCCATTTCCCGTGAATGCAATGGGCCGCGCCGCAATCGACGTGCCCAGGCGGAACCACGCCTACACCAGCGTTCGAGATCCGACGCGCGCTCAACGTTCGACAATTCGGCCTTGCGATGCGGAGACCTAACCAAAGCTGCCTGAAGAAATGCGCGGTCGACGCGTAGTTGCTGACATCCGGTCAGCTCAGCATCCCGTTTCCTACCACCGATGAAGGTCGCTCTCGTCACGTCGTCGATGCCGCTAGCACCGTGGCAGAACGGAATCACACGCGCGTTCGCCGAAGCTGGCCTCGCCGCCGACGTGGTTGCGTGGGAGGGCAGTCACCCTCGTTCCGCCATCGGTGCGCGCTATGCGCTCGTGTGGCTACCGCCGGCGGAGCTGTTCGAGGTCGAGCACGATCTTGAAGTCGTATTCAATCTCGGTGCCGGCGTGGACCGGCTGCTTGCGAACGCGGTCGTGCCTGAACGGTTGCCGATCGTGCGCCTGGTCGATGCTGGCATGGCGGCACGCATGGCCGAATACGTGTGCTTCGCCATCGCGCGCGCGAGACGCGGGCTCGAGCGCTTTGGATTCGGCGGACTGCGCGATTGGAATGCATCGCGTCCCCGCGGCAAACCGCCGACCGTCGGTGTGCTCGGTGCCGGCGCCATCGGCAGCAAGATCGCCGCAGCGGCCGCGCTGTTCGACTATCCGGTGCGTGTGTGGTCGCGCACGTCCCGCACGTTCGGAAGCATGGAGTCTTTCGCCGGACTCGAACAGCTCGATGTTTTTCTAGCGGGCTCGAACTTTCTCGTCAACGCGTTGCCGCTCACAAGCGACACCGAGAACCTGCTCGACCGCGCGCGTTTGTCGAAGCTGCCGCAGGGAGCCCACTTGATTAACGTCGGGCGCGGCGCGACGATCGTGGACGCCGATCTGCTCGCTCTGCTCGACGAAGGCCATCTTGGCGGCGCCACGCTCGATGTGTTCCGCGTCGAGCCGCTTCCCGACGACGACCCGTACTGGTCGCACCCGAAGGTAATCGTGACACCGCATTTGTCCGGGCCGACCCCAGTTGCTCCAGCCGCAACGCAGATCGCCGATGCGATCGTGCAACTCGAGCGCGGTGTGCCAGTCAGGTCGCTGCCGGGTTACGTCGACCGGGCGCGCGGGTATTGATCGTTACCAATTCCGGCGCATAGCGCGACGGCCTGTCGCGGCCACCGACGTGAGACCCCCAACGATGCGGCGGGTGAGATCCGGAGACCCGCTATGTCGATCGATGTCGGTTGGTGCGCGCACTGACGGCGTATGGAGAGCTCAGTACGAAATGACCGCACCGCCGTGCTCGCGATCATCCTCGTGAGCGATCTGATGATCATCGTCCATGTCGCGCTGAAATTGGGCGAAGGCGGCATCGAGTTGTTCGCGAAAAAGCCGCATGCACTCCACCACTATTTTTTCATCTTCCGCGCGCCTCCACTCTTGAAACTCGGCGACGGTTTCGATATCGGCGGGTGGATGGCCGGACACAACACGGAACATCAGGTCTGGCTTTAGCAGGTCGTCGCTCGATTCACGTTTCATTCTTCTGCCTCCATCGTGCGCGCGTCGCGGGTCGCAAGCAAATCCGAGCAAGACGTGTGCCTTGCTCACCGTGAACGCTTGCCGACCTATGGCGGGCTCTACGCTCGGGAATTCGAGAAAGGCAACCGTGAGTTGAAGGTTCGAGTGGACGGACAGCTCGTCTTTAACAACATCGGGCAGCGTCTCGAGGCAGCATTAGCCGGCCTCGGGTTGGCATATCTTCCCCGAGGATGTCGCTCAACCTTATCTTGTCCAAAGACGGCTCAAGCGAGTGCTCGAAGATTGGTGCCCGCCTTTTCCGGGATACCACCTCTACTATCCAAGCCGCCGCCAGTCTTCTGCAGCGTTCAACGTGTTGGTCGACGCACTCCGCTACCGGGCCCAACCGATATGACTTCAAGATCAGTCAACGACGCCAATGCTTTCAACGCTGCGCGCAGGATCACCGCGTCGAGCGAACTGGGCCACGGCAACTCCGATCAATGTCACCGCCGCGCCGACGAGCTTAACTGCGCCGTAACCCTCCCCGTCAACCAAGGGTCGCTTTCCAATTCAGCCTGTCGTGATTCGCGGAGGGATTCCGATTACCTTGAAAGCGGACGTTGGGTCTCGTGCCACCTGCGCGGCTGAGCTCGACAGCTGGACGCAGACTAGATAACGCGGTAGCCGGTCCGCGCGACGCGGAGTATTTTTTGACAAGCAACGGGCGCTAGCGCTATTTATCAATAAAACGACTTGAGGAGCACGTATGAAAGCACGGAAGACATACCTTTCTGTGGCAATCGCCGCGACCACGTTCGCTCTGCTGTCGACCTCTCCCGTTAGGTCTCAGCATCACGGCCATGCGCCGACACTCGGCAAGGTCCAATTCAAGGTCGAATGCAACGAAGCGGCACAGCGCGAGTTCAACCTTGCGATGGCTTACTACCACTCGTTCGCGTGGGACCAGCTGAATGAGCCTCTCGAGCGCGCGTTGAAAGCCGATCCGACCTGCGGCATGGCGCATTGGGCGCGCGCGCTGGGCATGCTGGACAACCCCTTTGTCTGGCCCGGCATCATCCCCGCCAAGGCACTGGCCGACGGACCCGTTGCTCTCGAGGCGGCGCGCACCACACAGGGCTGAAGTCACAGCGCGAGCGCGACTACGTCGACGCACTGGCGGTTTTCTTCAAGGATCAGGACAAGCTCAACCATCGCGCTCGCGCGAAAGCGCTCGAGGACGCAATGGGACAGGTCGCGCAGCGATATCCGGAGGACAAGGAAGCGTCGATCCTCTACGCGCTGATCCTCTCGTCCAACTTTGATCCGACGGACAAGAAGTACACGAACCAGTTCAAGGCGGCCGAAATTCTCGAGCCAATTTCCAAAGCGCAGCCCGATCATCCGGGCGTGGCGCACTACTTGATCCACACCTACGACTACCCTGCGCTCGCGCCCAAGGGGCTGGACGCGGCTCGTCGCTACGGCAAGCTCGCCGCCGATGCGCCACATGCGCTGCACATGCCGTCGCACATCTTCACCCGCGTCGGTGCCTGGAAAGAGTCAATCGAATCCAACACGGCCTCAGCGAAAGCGGGCACCGACAAGACGTTCGACAAATGGCACGCATACGACTACATGGTCTATGCACATCTGCAGCTCGGACAGGAAGCGGCGGCACGCAAAGTTATCTACGACGCGCAGACTATTCCCACCAAGGTCGACAATCTTCCCGATCGCGTACGCCTACAGTGCGATGCCGGCAAGGTTCGCGCTCGAACGCGGTGCGTGGGCCGAAGCCGCCAAGCTCGAGCTGACACCTGCGCCGAGCGCCTTTCCATGGAACAAGCACCCGCAGGCCGAAGCAGTGAACGCGTTTGCGCGTGGAGTTGGCGCCGCGGCGACCAAGGATGCGGCGCAAGCACGAGCGGAAGTGGCGCGATTGCTGAAACTACGCGACGCTGCGACTGGCTACTGGGCGGGGCAGATTGAAATTCAGTCCGAGGTCGTACGCGGACTGGCAACCATTGCCGAGGGAAAAGCCGACGAAGGGATCGAAATTCTGCGCCAAGCGGCGACACGCGAGGACGCGACCGAGAAGCATGTGGTGACGCCGGGACCTCTTCTGCCGGCGCGCGAAGTGCTGGCAAACGCACTGCTCGATGCCGGCAAACCGGCCGACGCGTTGCGTGAATATGAGACCGTGCTGACCAAGGAACCAAACCGGTTACGGGCGACCGGCGGCGCGGGACTCGCAGCAGAACGCAGCGGCGATAAGCAAAAGGCCCGGTTGCACTATGCAAAGGTGCTGGAGTTGACTGCGAATGCGGACAGCCCCCGCCCGGAAACGATCAACGCCAAGAAGTTTTTGGGGCGGAGCTAAACGTTCATTGACACATCCTTACAAACTGTTGACGCTGCAGAAGTCGAAGCGCGAGTGGATCTGCGCGCTTCGACTTGTGGCCGTCTACGACTTGGTGTCAGATCAGTCAACGACGCCAACGCTTTCAACGCTGCGCGCAGGATCACCGCGTCGAGCGAACTGCGCTACGGCCACTCCGATCAGTGTCACCGCCGCGCCGACGAGCTTGATTGCGCCGTAACCCTCCCCAGTCACCCACCAGGCCACCAGTCCGGCCGTCGGAGGCATCAGGTACATCAATGGGGCTGAGCGTGCGACGCCCCACGCGGCATTGACCCATCCCCATACGATCCAGCCAACGAATGAGGAGAGAACAACCGCCCACAGCAGTCCAGCCCAGATCGCCAGCGGCACCGCGCGCCACTCCACATCAAGGCCAGCAGGCAAGTTGAGCAGCACCAGCGGAACACTGCCCAACAGCGTCGCGTAGGCCATGACCAGCACCGCGCCGTGGCGCTCGATCAGCGGCTTCGCTTTGACCGTGTAGGCGGAAAAGAAGAACGCAGCCAACAGCAATATGAGGTCGCCGCCGCTGGCGCGCCACTGCGCGCCAAGCAGCTTGTCCGAGAGAAAGATCAATACGCCGATGCAGGCGATCGCCACGCCGACGATCTGCGCGCGCGTCAGCCGTTCGACACCGAGACCGCGCAACAGCAGCAGTGTGAACACGGGCCCGCAGGCGAGTATCAGCGAGCTCGAGAAAGCCGTGGACCAGTGAATCCCGAAAGTCACCAGCCCGACGTGCAACAGGTGCCCGAGCAGGCCGAGCCGCAGCAGTGCCCAAAGATCGGCGCGAGGCAGACGCGGCCAACGTCTACCGTAGCGCTGCCAGAGTAGCGCCGCTGCGCAGAGCGGCATGATCAGGTACCGAATAAACAGGAAGCCACTGGGCGTCAGCACATTGAGCACAGCCTTCAGCACGCTGAAGTTGATGCCCCACACCAGAATCAGCGCACAAGCCAGCAGCAGCGCCGCGCGCTGCTTCGAGCTTTCCCGGTCCCGCCACGAGTTGCCTGTATCAAGTTCAGTCATGGCGCGGGCGCGAAAAGAAATGCCAAAGTTTCTTGTGAGTCTCGATCACACTCTCTTAGCCCAATCAGTGATCGAGAAGCAGCGTCGTCGCTGCCCGGTTACGTCGATCGGGCGCGCGGGTACTGATCGTTATCAATTCCGGCGCATAGCGCGACGGCCTGTCCCGGCCATACCTTCCGTTCAGTTCAACGCGAAGCGGACCGTCGACTTCTCGAATGTCCCATGGCCGCTACCGTGTGCAGCCCGGCAGATCATCAGCCTCCGGGCCACGGCGTGTGATTGAAGGTGTAGTCGCCGATCACGCGCTCTGATTGGCGTCGACGGCGAGAAGGTGCACGCGCAGTGTGTGCATCGGCGGTGCGGATGTTGGCGGTACCCTGTGTCGTCACGACCTCGCCGCTCGAGCGTCGAACGGAACGTCGTGAAAGAGGTGCGCCGGCGCCCGGCGGAAGGAGATGGCGTCAACCGGCTCGACGCCCGAGCGGCGCCTCGAGGCGCATGATGAGCAGGTCGTCTTCGGGCGCCACGGTGCAGTGGGACGCTTCCGATGGACTACCTCATGCTCACGCAGCTGAAGCCCCTGCGCGGCCAGTCGTGCACGAAACCACCGGTCGCACGGCGTGCGCGGCACCTTGCCGGACAGTGCGGATCCCGCCGGCCAGCTCGACCAGCTCGCGCAGGCTCTCGCTGCACTCGCCGCAGCCGAGGAAGTGCTCGTCGATACGCGCTTCGCCGCGTCGTCGAGCTCGCCCAGCCAGTACTCGATGAGCGCCGCGAATTCGATCGGAGAGGTGCAGCCGACGCGGTCATGGCGTCGATTGCCCTGTCACGCAATCGCGCAGGCGCTTCAGGCCGCGATGCCGGATTATGCGCACGTTGCCCGCCGTTGAGTCGAGCGCGCGCAGCTACTTCGGCGGCCTGCTTGTCTTCGTAAAACGTGAGCAGCAGCACCGTACGCTCGCGCTCCGAGAGGCGATCCAGGCACTCCGCCGGACCCGGTCGTGGTCGAGCCGGGGTGCGGTCGAAGCGTCGGCGATCGCCAGATCCTCGCCGTACTGCTGCAGAGCTCCTCGCGCCGCGCGTGACTGCGACGCCGAGTCGAGCACGACCATCCGGCACACGCCGAACACGAACGAGCCCACGCGCTCGGGTTCCCGGAGCTCGCCTGCGCGCAGTTTCTCGATCGTCATCATCATCACCTGTTGCATGAGGTCGGCGGCAGCCTGCTCGTCGCGCAGGTGCTGAGCCCGTAGAGGCGCACCCGGGGCGCGAGGCGCCGGTAGAGCTCGGCCTCGGCCGCGCGCGGCGCCGCCGGGCGCGGACGCCACGATTCGGCGCGCGAGCTCGGCCTCGTCCGGAAGTCGCTGGCAACCGGCAGGTTTTCCATCGCCGTAGCATAGCGCCGGGGCCCGCCGGCAAGGAAGTGTAACGACGGGCCTTCCCGTTACACATCCTCTAGCCGCAACACATTCTCGTTAACACAACGTACGGAGACTCCAATGGTTACCAATCCGCAGTCCGGCACCAACGTTCATGAGATCGCCGATGGCATCTACCGCATCAACACGCCGGTCGCCATTCCTGGCGGCCCGGATGAGTTCAATTTCAACCAGTATCTGATCGTCGACGACGCGCCGCTCTTGTTCCACACCGGTCCGCGGAGATTGTTTCCGCTGGTGCGGGAGGCCATGGCGCAGGTCATGCCGGTCGAGCGACTGCGCTACGTGGCTTTCTCGCACTTCGAAGCCGACGAGTGTGGGTCGCTGAACGAGTGGCTCGCGGTTGCGCCGCGCGCGGAAACAGTCTCGCGGGCAGATCGCCGCAATGGTGTCGGCGAACGATTTCGGGGATCGACCGGCACGCGCGCTCGCCGATGGCGAGCTTCTGTCGCTCGGCAAGCATGCCGTGCGCTGGTTTGACACGCCGCACCTGCCACACGGGTGGGACTCAGGGCTAATGATGGAAACGTCGACCCGCACGTTTCTCTGCGGTGACCTCTTCACGCAAGGTGGCGCTGGCGAGATCACCACTGACCGAATCCGACATCCTCGGCCCGAGCGAGGCGTTCCGCGCACCGATGGACTACTACTCGCACGCGCCGGATACCGCCGCAATCCTCGAGCGCCTCGCACGCGAGCAGCCTACGACGCTCGCGTGCATGCACGGCAGCGCCTTCCGCGGCGACGGAGCGGCATTGCTGAGGGCGCTTGCGCAGAGCTTGAGCGCGCGACCGCAATTGCGGGTGGCGGCGTAGGCAGAGCTTTGGGTGCGGGCTGCCAGCTTGGTGAGGCTGGCAGCCGCCCGTGACTCTCGCTACAACGCCCGCTCGAGGTAGCTCTGGAACACTCCGACATGAACGAGTGCGGACTCAGCCGAGTTGGGCCAAAGGTCCTCGCTGCGGAAACGCACGTCGTACGTGGGCTCGTTCTCCGCCTCGACAGCGTGTGCATGGGCGTCGGGAAATGGATATGCAGGCGACTCGCTCACGACCACACCGGTCTTTCCGCGGATGTAGCCCGGCATTCGTATATGACCCGGCACGTAGTCAGCCCGCACGCGAACGCGATCGCCGGGTTGGAAGCGCTCGCGCGCGGCCGCGTTGGAGCGTCCCGGCGCGCTCGGTGCTGCGAGCGGAAAGTGTCCTTGGGTCCGCTGCTCTAGTTCCTCGCGAGTCACGACCCCTTTCTCGACCAACAGCGTCGCCAAGCCCGTCAGGGAGCGTTCGTAGTAGCTGGCCGCTAGATAATGCCGCGGCTCCATGCGCTCGATCGCGTGACGGTATTCGTCCATGTTGAAGATGCCGCGTCGCACTGCGAAGCCATAAAGCGAATTTGCGCGCACTTCCCAGTCGGCGTGAAATGCCTGCGCGTTCTGCGTGTAGCGAACCGCGCCGAAGCCCTGCCTGCCACCCATGTCATGCACGCCGTCCATCATCCGCCTCGACTAGAGACGCGCGACACCAATCATCGAATCGCGCGTCACGATTTCGGCGAGCTTGTCCTCCGGCCAGCCGATGGTTTCCGGCGGCTGGGTGGGCAGCACCATGTAACGCGTATCCGCGGTCGTGTCCCACACACGGATCTCGACCTCCGGTGACAGGTCGAGTCCCATTTCCCTTAACACCGTACGTGACTCACGTACAACTCGCGACCGGTACTCCAAGTCCTTGTACCAGTCCGGCGGCAGCCCGATGATCGTAAAGGCCGTGCACGAGCAAAGTGTGCAGCAAATGACGTTTTGGACGGTCGCGGTGTTTTCCAACACGACGAGGTGTCGGTGATGCTTCGGCAATGTGAAGCCAAGCTCGGCGACGGCCTCGCGGCCATTGGCGAGCAGGCGATCGCGGAACGCTGGATCGACCCAGGCTCTCGCCACGACACGTGCCCCATTCTGTGGAATCCACTCTTCCTGAGCGAGGTGGTCCAACTCCTCGACTCCCTCCGTCGCGTTCATTCCACGCGCGTCGAGCGCGGCTTGAATCGCTTCAACCCTTTGCTCAACGGAGGCGGTGCGCTGAATGACGCGATCGTGGCTGGGCATGTTCTCTCTCCCTGTTGATTCGTCGATTTTGCGCGCAGTTGCGAGTATTGCTCGTCGCCCCCTATGGGTCAATTTTCGCGGTTGGCTAACGACGCTTACGCGGCGATCGAGCCAGCTGCGTTTCCTGGGCACTCTGCGCAGCGTGAATCACTACCAGGGCCGTCGCATCGCGACCGACGCTCCAGCCGCGGTGCGGGATGGCAGCGTCGAAGTAAATGCTGTCTCCCTTTGCCAGTGTCCAACGCTCATCGCCAACCTGGAAGATGACGCGGCCGCTCAAGATGAACACGAACTCTTCGCCTCCGTGATCGAAGAACACGTGCCGGTCTATCTTCGAAGGGAATGTAAAGACGAAAGGCTCCATCCGTTTGACGAGCCGATCATGCGCGAGGCTGACGTAGTCATAGCCGAAGGCCGTACCGCCGCGCACGACGGGCAGGCGTTCGCTCCTGCGGACGACGCTGGCACCTTCGCCTTGCCTGAGAATGTCTCCGAAGAAGCTGCCGATGCCGGTTCCCAGAGCTTGCGCAATGCGCGAAAGCGTCGCGATCGGTGGAAGCTTGTGCGAATTCTGGATTTTCGAGAGGTAGCTCTTCGTGAGGCCGGTTGCGGCAGCCAGTTGGTCGAGCGTCAGGCCGCGCGCCGCGCGCAGCGCCTTGAGGTGGTCGCCGATCAGTCCATCCTTCTTTCGCGCGCGGACCGGTTGCGTCACTGCACGATGACCGGCAGGGCGTCTCGGTTTGCTCGCCATGCGCGCGAGTATTCCATGATGCGCGCGGTCTCGTTGGCGACATTCTCGCCGAGCAGCCGCGCAAGTAAGTGCAGCGTCGCATCGATCCCGAGGGTTACTCCGCCGCCGGTGATAACCGGACCGCAGTCAACGAGACTCGCTGAATCCTGCACGTCGATCAGCGGATATCGCTCACGCATGACGTTCACAGGCGGCACCTCGGCACCGGCGATCTCGCGCTTGGTGGTCGCCTTGTAACCGTCGAGCAGGCCCGAAGCGGCGAGAATCATTCCGCCCGTGCATACACCAGCCATCACGCGCCCCGCCGCGTAGCGGCGCATGAAGCCCAACGTTTCCGCGCTTTCGCATTGCGCCATCCAGCCGGGGCCTCCCGTCACAATCAGCGCGTCCGAAGGCGGGCAGTCGGCGAAACCATGGTCGGCGATTACACGCAAATTATTTGCCATCTTGACTTCTCCGGCGTTGGGCGCGACGGTGAACATCGAGATTTCTGGCGCGATGCGGCGAGCCATCGACAACACGCCGTAAGTGGCCAGGTCGACGGGTTCCACCCCGTCATAGATGAAAATAGCGAAGCGCATGTTGACTGCGTGTTTCCCACTGGTCATACTTGTTGACAGACATTCTCGCTTGATGGCATGACGGAGGTCAACAATGGCTGCGCAACTCACCCCCGAGCAGATTGAGCAATGGCGAGAGAAGACGCTCAAGCTCACTCCCACGCAAAACGGTTCGATCTACGTGAAGCCCCAGGACATGGAATGGGCGCCGTCGCAGTTTCCCGGAATCCAGATCAAGGTGCTTTACAAGAACGACGAAGCGGGCGAGTTGACTTGCCTCCTCAAATGGCAGCCTGGCGCACGCCTACCGTTCCATATGCATCCTGAGATCGAGCAGTCATGGGTACTTGAAGGCTCGTTTTCGGACCACGACGGAATATGTCGCACAGGCGAATACGTGTGGCGTCACCCGGGGTCAATGCACGAAACCTACAGCGAAGAAGGCTGCACGATTCTGGCGATCTATCGCAAGCCGAACATCTTCGCGAAGAGCGCCGGTTTCGTAACCGGCGGCAAGGCCGAAGACCAAAAGGCATAACGCCACGACGCGGCGGATGCCGCCGAGGTCGTGAACACAACGCGGAGCAAACCGGGAGGTGAAGATGAAACGTGACGGGATCGCTGACAGCATTCCGAAAAAGCAGATGCGGCGTCGCTTTCTCGCCACCAGCGCCGCAACGGGCGCGACCGCACTCGGGTTCCCGATGATCGCGCGCTCGCAAGCTCCCATCACCTTGCGCTTCCAGAGCACGTGGCCGCTTAAGTTTATCTATCACGAGTTCGCCGTGGATTGGTGCAAGAAAGCATCCGACCTCACTGGCGGGCGACTGAAAATCGAGATGCTCCCAGCAGGCGCCGTTGTGCCAGGGTTGCAGGTAGTCGATGCAGTAAGCAAAGGCGTGCTCGACGGCGGTCACGGCATTCCCGCGTTCTGGTTCGGCAAGAACATTGCCTTCGGCCTCTACGGCGCGGGGCCGGATTTCGGCATGGACGCCAATCAGCTGATCGGCTGGGTGGAATACGGCGGCGGCAAGGAACTTTTTGCCGAGATTCAACGGGCAGCGCAGCTCAACATTGTGAGCTATCTCGGCGGACCGGTTCCATGCGAGCCCATGGGCTGGTTCAAGAAGGAGATCAAAGGACCTGCAGATCTGAAAGGACTCAAGTTCCGCACGTCGGGCCTAGCGGTGGAGATGTTCACCGCATTGGGGATGTCTGCTGTGCAGATGGCGCCCGCGGATATTGTGCCTGCCCTCGACCGCGGGCTGCTCGACGGCGCAGAGTTCGCGAGCGCCACCGACGACCGCATCATGGGATTCCCCGACGTCGCTAAGTTTTATCTGCAGCAGAGCTATCACATGGCCAACAATTTTTGCGAAGTCATGTTTAATAAGAGTAAACACGACGCCTTGCCGGAGGACGTCAGGGCAATCCTGAAATACGTTCCCCACGCAGCACACGCAGACATGGCGTGGAAGTCGATGCATCGCATGTCGCAGGATTACATCGACGTGCAGACGAAGGACAAGGTAAAGGTCTACCGGACGCCCAAATCGATTCTGAGTGCGCAACTTAAGGCTTGGGATACGGTGATTGAGCGGCACTCGAGCGCGAACCCACTGTTCGCCAAGGTGATCGCCTCGCAGAAGGCATGGGCGAAGCGCGTGATGTACTGGCACAACAACGTACAGGTGAGCCAGATAGACGCCTACGCGCATTACTTTCCGAAGGGGCCGCTGGCCTGAGCATCAAGCCCGGTCGGAGAGATCGCCTGAGTGTCGTTCGCGACCTCTGGTAGCGCAAGACAAAAGCGGGCCCGTGGGCCCGCTCGCAAAGCAGATATCAGCGCTTCAGTCGGGAATCACTAGGGTATTGCCGTCGAACGTAATCCTGTCACTTACGGCCGGGTTGGCCGAAATCGGCGGGATGTTCGCCGCTTCCAGCTGCGTCGCGGCGGTCGGGCGAGTGCTGGTCCGCACGACCTGTGACGGCGGCAACGGTGCGTTCGAGTTCAGGTGATTCCACATCGCATTCATCGCGCCGATGAAGTAGACGTGCAGCGGAATAAAACTCGTGCTGTAGCCGGCGAGCGGCAGGAACGACTCGAAGTGCTGCGCGTTGGTCACTTCGATATACCGGATATTGTTGGCCTTCGGCTCGCGCAGGTGGTTGTACGCGATGTATGAGCGCGAATTGAAGTTCACCGGTATCAACGCATCGGCTCGGCCATGCACGATGAGGGCGGGCTTGCCACGCAGCTTGCCCGACTGCTGCACTTCGGCCACGCCGTTCTTCACTCGCTGCGCGTTGCCGCCGTTACCGGTCCAGAGGTTTCGCTGGCACAACGCGCCGTCGAAGTTGAAATCTTCGCGGTTTGTCGACGGCGATTGCGAGGCGCTGTCGAGTACCGGCTGGCCGCGCGGATCGAGATTGTTAACGATGTTGATACCGACCGTCGGCGGTACACCGTTGCCGTCACCGAATGAGGTCGGCAATAGCGGCGGCTTGGCGGAGGTGACCAGATTGCTGAGGTCGGTAGCGGCGAAGCTCAAGCCGCACAGATTGTCGAGGACAGAGAAGCGGCCGTAAGTGTTGCTGTAGGTGGCGGCAATTGCTGGCGTGGCGAGCGCATAGTGCGAAGCCTGCAACGGCGAGGACTCGGGCTGCCAACCGTAGGCGACCAGCTTGTTCATCGCTTCCTGCGGCCACTGCGCAGCGGGTCCGCTTAGCAGGCCCGCGTTGGCCAGTGACTGGCAGCGCTCGTTAGCGCGAGTCGGATTGACGATGTTGAAGTGTGCGCCCGGCACCAGCGACGCACACGGCTGGTACAGGTTGGCGAAGGTGAAGTAGTCGTACAGCGGTTTGCTGCCGCCGGTGTAAGTGGTCGCGCCGCGGCGGATCGGCGGGTTTTGCGGATGCATCACCTGGATGTTCGGCTCCGATACGGCAACGCCGTCGATCAGGCCCGCGCGGTCCTGCTCGGCCGCCTGCAGTGCGGCGCCCGCGCCGTTGGAGACGCTGGAAGCGATGACGATTGTATTTTCCGGCGTGATCGTGCGGTTCTTGCCGCCGCCTTTGCGGTCCGTGCCGTACTTTTCATTCAGCACGTAGAACGCGTACTCGACGGCAGACAGCGTGTTCTGCCCCCAGTCCTTCTCCGGATTGAACTGTGAATGCGCATGCTTTGCCGAATAGCGATTCGGCCAGCTGTTGTTGAACTGCTGGCGCTGCAGCGCGGTGATCGGCGCAGTGAACACGGTGTCGTCACCGGCCACTGTCGCATCGGCGCGTACGCCATTGATGCGGTTTACCGTGTTGTCTTGCAAATCGTGCACGCCGTTGCCACTGCCCTTGTCGGCGTACGCCACCGCGCAGCCGCGCTTCAATCCCCAATCTCCAGCCGTGCCGATCGCGCCATAGATGCCGCGCGAGCCACTCGAGGTGGCAGTGACGATGCAGGGACGCTCCGGATTGAACGAATTTGGCACTTGCACCATCAGCGTGACGTTGCGTCCGCTTGCGCCCGTGTCGAAAACGGCGATGTACTCGGTGCCCGCGATCTTTCCCTCGCCAAGCGTGTCATTGCCGTTGAGGTCGATGTTGGGCCCGTAGAAGCGGCTGTAGCCCCCCAATACTGTCGGATCAATCAACGCTCGGTAATTGATGTAGATGGCCAGCTTTCGCAGGTCCGCGGCTTTGGTCGGATCGATCGGTGCGGGCCGAGCGCCACCGATTCCGGTGGTGCCGAGCCCTGCCGTCAGCAGGTCGTCGATGACACCGTCGTAATCGATCGAGCCAGCGGGCGTAACGCCGGCCGGCAGCTTGTTGGGTGCGTTACTGAATTGCCCTCCCTGCGCGAACGCGGCTGCAGAAACGCACAACATCATTGCCGACAGCAGCGTGACTTGCATGCACTTCATCTGTTCTTCCTCTCTGTCCGCCACACAGCCCTGCCCAGCGGCGGCTGTTAATCGTTTGTTCGCCGCTCATCTGCCGAGTGGCCCTTCGACCGCCGCTCGAGTGTAACGACCGCGCTTGTGGATCGTCGGACTTGTGATCCTCCGGCCACCGCATTGATCTCCCACAAGAGCGTGATGCATTTCGGCATTCGTGACGTACAGGTCATTCTGCTGACACAAACCCAGGCGGCGACTTCTAGACGAAGCTTCGCGTCCGGAACACTCTTAAGGCCCTATATCTCATCGCCTGGGGTGGATACGGACTGTATGCAAGGGAACTGTGAGCCTTTGGGGACGACGAATAACGTAAGACACGCGAATACTCCCGAAAGAGTCGCTCGGCATGGAGGCTCAGTCGCCAACTTTCGCAAGGACCAAGGCCGGGCTTGCGCTAACGAGTCTCGTCCTTTGCGGCCTCGCACCTTGGCCCAGCCAAGCGGAGGACTTGTCTTTACACAGCATTGGCGTTCGGGCAAGCGTTGGGGACGGACGAGTACTTGGCGACGAGCAGCCGGAAGCGTTTCGCGAGTACGACGTCGTGGCGAGTATTCGGTTGCCTTGGGAACGCTATCACCCGTCAGGCTGGGGCGTCGGAACGAGACTGTTGGCAAGCGCTGGAGTTCTTCAAGGAGCGCAGAACAACGCGTTCGTTTTCTCTCTGATCCCTGTTCTTGCCGTTGGTAGTCAAGATGGGCGCTTTGTGCTCGATCTAGGGGCCGGAGGGGCCCTACTCAGCAGGCATACCTTTGAGAAGCAAGACTATGGCGGCCATTTCCAGTTTGCGTTGACTGTCGGTGTCAGTGTTCCGCTCTACGGACGACTCGGGGTGGGTTACCGATTTCTGCATTACTCCGACGCAGGAATCCACGGGAAGCACACCATTGGCGCCGATTTCCACATGGTCGAGTTTGTCTATCGGTTCTGAGCATTCTCGCGCGCTTCGACGCCCCCGCGGTAACGCAACGGCCATTCCGCAACAAGCACAAGTCGAGGCGAGCTCGCTGCGAACTTTTGCGGATCGACCTGCATCCAGAGTCCCGCCTGTCTCGTAAGTGAGTGTCAGAAGGCGCTGTGGCCATCCGGCCGCCGCGGCCTTTTAGTGTCATCGGTCGCACGGCAGCCTGCCGGAACCGACAAAACAATCAAATGGAGTTAAACAATGTCTCAGAAAAATAAACGGCCGAATCAGCGCCTCGAGTCGCCGGAATCAAAGAATGACGTCTCCCCAAAGTCGGGCGCCGCGTCCATACGGGCGTTTGGCGTCGGTCTCCTGATGGCCGGCAGTGCCGCCGGTGCGGTCGCCGGCACGTTGTCGGTCACTGAGGAGGTCGAACTTAGGACGTCACCGGCGCGAACATGGGCTGTCATCAGCGACTTTCAACGCTGGCAGGCCTGGCATCCGGCGTTCGCCACCACCGAGATCACCAAGGGCACAGGCAATTCCAAGGGCACAGTGCGGGTATTGGCGACCAAGGATGGGGCGAAGTTCACCGAAGAGTTGTTGTCCCACGACGCCGCAGCGCATTCGTACGAGTACCGGATCATCGAGTCGCCACTGCCGCTCAGCGGCTATGTCTCGAAGATTGAAGTCAAGGAGAGCAAATCTGGCTCACGAGTCATCTGGAGTTCCAGTTTCAACGTAAATGCTGGCGCTTCGGACGAGGAGATGAAGAAAACGATCGCCGGGGTGTATCGCGCCGGCCTCGACAGTCTCAAGGCCAACTTCAACCAGTAATACGCGAGAGAAGGGTGCGGCCGCTGTCTGCGCTGTAGCTCAGCGTGGAAACACGGCGGCCGCCTTTCTGTCGTTAATGCAACTCGGCATGACCCGGCGCGCGGAACGCCGCGGCCGGACTGATTTCTGGTACGGATTACGCCGGCTGTCGGCGCCCGACGTCGCTATCGGCTGTAAAGTGTCCGCCAGCCTGACGCTGCCCATGGCACGTAACTAGCTATGGGTTGGGCTGCTCCCGTACACACCACTACGCAGGATGGTTGATGGCTCGCGATTCCGGCCCGCTCGATTCGAATTCCTTGGCTCTCGCCATGACAGGCGTCGGCGGTCTGGACGACATTCTGAGCGGAGGATTGACCCCGCATCGGCTTTACCTAGTCGAAGGCGTGCCCGGCTCGGGCAAAACCACGCTTGCGCTTCAATTCTTGCTTGAGGGAGTCCGCCGCGGTGAGCGGGTGTTGTATGTAACGCTCTCGGAAACTGAGGAAGAGCTTATTGCTGTGGCCGCCTCCCACGGCTGGTCGATCAAGGACATAGCTGTCCGCGAATTAGTCCCGAGCGAAGACAGCCTTCGCCCAGACGATCAATACACCATGTTCCACCCATCCGAAGTGGAGCTGAGCGAAACCACCAAGGCGATCCTCCTGGACGTCGAACGAATCAAGCCATCGCGCGTGGTCTTCGATTCACTCTCGGAATTGCGACTGCTGGCGGGTAACCCGTTGCGGTATCGGCGTCAAATATTGGCTCTTAAGCAATTCTTCAGCGGTCGTAAGTCGACTGTGCTGCTTTTGGATGACATGACCAGCACCAGTCACGACCTTCAAGTTCAGAGCATCGCGCATGGAGTAGTGCGACTGGAGCAGTTATATCCCGAGTATGGCGGAGAGCGGCGGCGGCTTAGCGTGCTGAAGTATCGAGGCGTCAAGTTTCGGGGCGGATATCACGACTATGTGATCAAGCGCGGAGGCCTTGAAGCCTATCCACGTCTTGTGGCGAGCGAGCACCGCTCAGTCCCTCCCACAGACAAGCTGGCGAGCGGCCTGGCGGAGCTTGACACCTTGCTTGGGGGTGGCATCGAACGCGGTACGAGCACTCTGATCGTCGGCGCCGCAGGCACCGGGAAATCGTCGCTGGCTGCGCAATTCGTGTCAGCGGCTGCGGCACGCGGTCAGAGTGCGACATTGTTTATTTTCGACGAGAGCATGAACACGCTGCTGAGCCGTTGCGCCGGCCTGGGTATCGACCTGCGTAAGCATTTAGACAGCGGGCGTGTGGTTGTGCACCAGGTGGATCCCGCCAACCTCTCGCCGGGCGAGTTCGCGCATGCGATCCGGCGCGCCGTCGAACGCGATTCTGCCTCGGTGGTGGTGATCGATAGCTTGAATGGTTACCTCAACGCCATGCCGGGCGAGAAATTTTTGATCATTCAGTTGCATGAGATCCTGACATACCTAGGAAATGCGGGCGTCGCTACTCTTGTCATCGGTGCCCATCAGGGACTCATAGGGGCGCAGATGATCACGCCCGTCGACGCAAGCTATTTGGCCGATGCGGTCATTTTGATGCGCTATTTCGAAGCGAGGGGAGAAGTGCGCCAGGCTATTTCCGTCATCAAGAAGCGCGGCGGCGCACACGAACGAACGATCCGGGAGTTTCAAATGGCCAACGGGCGCATCAGGGTTGGCGAGCCGTTGAGAGAATTTCGCGGGATTCTTACCGGGGTACCGATATTCGAAGGAGCGTCAGGTACGCTACATGGAGCGAAGACTGCGTGACGGAAGGCGGCCGGGAGCAGTTGGACCAGCGCGTTCTTGTGCTGGCCCCTACAAGCAAGGACGCACACCTGACGCGCTCCGTGCTCGAACGGGCGGGCGTGATATGCGCTTGCTGTTCAACACTGGATCAAGTCACTGACGAGTTAGAAGGCGGCGCAGGTGCCGTGTTGCTCGCTGAAGAAGCGGTCTCGCCTGACACAAAAAGCTCTCTCGTCAAGTGGGTGGCCGGCCAGCCGCCGTGGTCTGACTTGCCGGTGCTAATCCTTGCGCGTGTCGGTGCCGACTCTGCGTCGGTAGCGCAGGCGATGGACCTTCTCGGTAACGTAACGGTGCTGGAGCGACCGATGCGTGTGGCGGCGCTTGTCAGTGCGGTTCAAACCTCGCTGCGGGCGCGGCGACGGCAGTACCAGGCCCGTGAGCACATCGTTGAGCGCGAGCGCGCCGAGGCAGAATTGCGCGTCAATGACCGGCGCAAGGATGAGTTTCTTGCGATGCTGGCGCATGAGTTGCGCAATCCGTTGGCTCCGATTCGCAATGCCGCCGAAATTTTGTCGCTGATCAGCGAAGAGCCGGCACGGGTCCGCGAAACGAGCGAAATCATCGTCCGACAAGCCCGGCACATGACCGAGATCGTGGATGATCTGCTCGATGTATCGCGCGTTACTAGAGGATTGGTCTCGTTAGAGAAGGAGGTGTTCGACCTGCGCACGATTGTCATGGCCGCAGTCGAGCAATCGCTGCCTTTGATCGATGAGCGGCAACACCGCTTGCAATTGGATCTGCAGGAAAGGCCTGCATGGGTCAGCGGCGACCGCGTGCGACTTACTCAGGTCTTCAGCAATCTGCTCAACAATGCGGCCAAATACACTCCGCCGGGCGGAGTCATCCAGGTGAATTTTGTGGACGGGCCCGCTACGGTGGAAGTCGAGGTAGCCGACACTGGCGAGGGAATCGAGACCGAGTTGTTGCCTCAGATCTTCGATCTGTTTGCGCAAGGGCGACGAACGCCGGACCGGGCACAAGGCGGTCTCGGGATCGGGCTGTCGCTTGTGAAAACCCTGGTGCACTTACACGGTGGAACGGTGGAGGCAGCAAGTGCGGGACGCGATCGGGGCAGTCGCTTCAGTGTTCGCTTGCCTGTTGCGCAACCGCCAACCAGCGATACAACAGCAAACGTGGGCGCGGCTGTAAGGCCGCCGAGTGCATCTGCGCGCCGGATGCAGCTATTGGTGGTTGACGACAATCTCGATGCCGCAGAATCGCTTGCGACTGTGTTGGCGCTCGACGGTCATAACGTCGTGAAGGCCCACGACGCCAAGGGTGCGATGGCGTGCGCAAGAAATCAGCACCTTGACGCAATGATGCTAGACATCGGTCTTCCGGGCATCGACGGCTACGAGCTTGCTCGCAGGATTCGCGCGTTGCCGGAAGTGGATGGAACCCTGTTGATTGCGGTCAGCGGATACGGTCAAGTCGAGGATCGTCGCCGCGCCATCGAAGCAGGATTTGATCACTACCTCGTCAAGCCGGTCGATTTCGACTCGCTGCGCTCTATTCTTAGAGACTCTGTGTAGCGTGTAGCGCTTACCCGGCAACCAGCTCGCCGAACGCCGTGGTCGGACTCATTCCTGGTATGGATTGCGCCGGCTGCCACTTCGTTCATTAAGCTACGTTTGTCTGGCTTGGGGATGCGCAGACTTTGAATATCCGTTCGCGCCTCGGGGCGCTCACCTTCGCGACGTTGCTGCCGATGGCGATCTTCGGCGCCGTTGGCGCCTACATGCTCGTGCAAAGGGAGCGCGACTCATTCGAGCGAGGTGCGCTCGATCGCGTGCGCGCGCTTATGACGGCTATCGACGCGGAATTGCGTGCGTCGATAACTCCGCTGGAAATGCTGGCGCGCTCGCCGACTCTTGATCGCGACGACCTCACGGAATTTCGTGCTGAGGCCGAGCGAGCGCTCGACGGCCGGCGTGGCGACTGGTTCAACATCGTGCTGTCTGACCCGGACACGGCTCACATACTGCTGAATCTTCTGGTGCCACCGGGCGCGCCGCCTTTCACGACGCCTGATCCGGCAAGCGTCCTCGAGACGGCCAAGTCGGGACGCCCGACGATAGGCAGTGTCGTAACGGGCGGCGTGCTCAATCGGCAGCTGTTCACTGTGCGGGTACCCGTACTGCGCGATGGCAAGGCCAAATATGTGCTCTCTGCAGTGGTGGAAACTCCAGTGATCAGCAAGCTCGTTGAGCGACAGGCGTTTCCCAGCACTTGGGCTATTGCTGTAATAGATAGCAGCTACGGCTTCGTCGTACGCCAACCCGTACCCGAGAAAGGTGCTACCGCGCCAAGCGAATCGCTAAGGAGGGCATTAGACAGCGCACCCCAAGGATTTCAGCGTGGACAACTGCTCGACGGAAGTGAGATCTATCGCGCGTTTCAGCGCTCATCACTCAGCCGCTGGTCCGCGTCGATCGCGATACCTAGCAGTGTTGTCGAGCGAAGCCTCAACGGAGTTTATGTGCTTGTGGTCGGGTTCATCGGCGCCGCAATGCTCGGATTATGGATAGCGTCGTGGCTGGCTTTACGCATTTCGAAGCCGATCGCAGCACTTGCCACGGCTGCACCTGCGTTGGGGCGAGGCGAAACCTCAGCTCTGCCACCGGCTGGAGATGTCGACGAAGTGCGTGAGCTCGCACGCGCGCTCGGTGAATCGGCGGTCGCGATCCGAGATCGCGAAGAACGACAGCGCCAGGCAGAACACGCACTGCGTGCGGCGGACCGCGCGAAGGACGAGTTCCTCGCCATGCTGGGGCACGAGCTGCGCAATCCGCTCGCATCCGTCTCGAACGCGGCCCAGTTACTGAAGATGGCACGCCAGCACCCGCAGGTACTCGACAACGTCAGTGCCATTCTTGGCCGGCAGGTCGAACATATGACGCGCCTGGTGGACGATCTGCTCGAAGTCGGGCGAGTGACTGGCGGCAAAGTGCAACTGCAACGCGAACCACTCGATTTGGCTGTCACCGTGATGCAGTTGCTCGACACGTGGAGGAACGACGGTCGATTCCTGCATCACGAGATCAGCACGGGGCTGCAGTCGGTATGGGTCTCCGCAGACCGGGCACGCGTCGAACAAGTATTCTCAAATCTGCTCGATAACGCTCTCAAGTACACGCCGTCAGGTGGAGAGATTCGCATCTCACTTCGCGCCGAGGGTGCAAGTGCGATCCTCGAAATCAGCGATACCGGTCTCGGCATGCCGCCCGAGCTGATCGGCCGTGTATTCGATTTGTTTGTGCAGGGCGAGCGCAGTCTCGCCCGCGAGCTGGGCGGATTAGGCATCGGTCTGACGATGGTCAAGCGACTGGTGGAGCTGCACGGCGGAACAGTGCAGGCGACGAGCGACGGGCCGAATCACGGCGCGACGTTCACTGTCGAGTTGCCGGCTATCGAACGCCCGGCAGCACTGACCGTTGTTAAGACTCCGCGCGACTACGACGGCAATGCCGCGCCGCGTTCTCATCATCGAAGATGACGACGATGCGGCTGACACGCTGGCTGAGCTTCTTCGCCTCAGCGACCATCAAGTGTCCATCGCCCGCAACGGCGCAGAAGGAATTGCGTTGGCATGTTCTCTGGCGCCGGAGTTTGTGCTGGTCGACATCGGCTTACCGGACATCGATGGCTATGAAGTGGCACGCCGCCTGAGAAACAACCCCGTTACGTCGCACTTGCGGCTGATCGCGGTCACCGGCTACGGTACGCAGGAAGATCGACGCTCCGCGCTCGCAGCCGGATTCAATGAGCATCTTGCGAAGCCGGTCGAGCTCGAGTCGCTGAAGACGTTGTTATCTGAGCTACCTGCTGCTGCTGCTGCTGCTTAGGTCCGAGTCGCATCGAGACACCGACATTACCGTCTACCGCCCGCGCCAAACAGAAAGGTCTGATGCTCGCTGTCACTTACCATCGCGTGGGGCCCGCCAATGAGGTCCTTTCCTTCACCGAGATCGAAACACCATCGGCCGCAGCGGGCGAGGTTCGCGTCAAGCTCGCGAGTTCCGGCGTCAATCCTTCGGATGTGAAATCCCGCGCCGGTGTGCGCAACAAGACACTGCCCTTCCCGTTGATCGTCCCCCATAGCGATGGCGCGGGCGTGATCGATCAGGTCGGCAGCGGCGTTGACCCGGCGCGCATCGGTGAGCGAGTCTGGGTGTGGAACGCGGCCTGGGCACGGCCGATGGGCACCGCAGCTCAGTATGTCGCGCTTCCTGCGCAGCAGGCGGTAACGCTGCCCGACGCGATCGACTTTTCCGTGGGTGCCTGCCTCGGCATTCCGGCGCTGACCGCGTATCACGCAGTCGCGCTGGACGGTGGCGTCACCGGCAAATCCGTACTGGTGACCGGAGGCGCCGGTGCCGTTGGCCACTACGCGATTCAGTTTGCAAAGCTCGGCGGCGCTAAGCGCGTCATCGCAACGGTGAGCAGTGATGCCAAGGGTGCGATCGCGATCGAAGCCGGCGCCGACGCCTTCGTCAACTACAAGACCGAAGACGTCGCGCAGCGCTGCCTGGCGCTGACCGACGGGCACGGCGTCGATCGCATCGTCGAGGTGGATCTGGCGGCGAACATTCAATCGGATCTCGCGGCGCTGCGGACCGACGGCGAAATCGTTGTCTACGGAAGCGGCGCGCCGGAGATCGCGGTGCCGTTCTTTGCTTCGATCCTAAAGAACGCGCGCTATCACTTTTTCATCGTCTACAACCTGAATGCGGCGGACCGGGCACGCGCTCTCGCTGGCGTGTCGAGTCTGCTGAAGGAAAACAAACTCAAACACCAGATCGCTGCGCGCGTGCCTCTGGCCAAGGCGGCGGAAGCGCATCAACTGGTCGAAAGCGGCCAGGTCGTCGGCAACGTGGTGCTCGATATTTCCTAGGGCGCCCTGCGAGCGATGCGCGGTGTTACGCGCTCCCAAGTCGCAAGCTCTTGATGCTCGCGGGATCGACGATCAGGATTTCAACTCAGACCGGTGACCGGCACCGCGGCACCGTGAATTGCGCGCGCCGCATCCGATGCCAGAAAAGCGATGACGTTGGCAAGATCTCTGGGTGCGACCCAGCGGCTGGGATCAGCCTTGGGCATTGCGGCGCGATTTTCAGGCGTATCGATGATGGTCGGCAAGACACAATTCACGTTGATGTTCTTGTCACGCAGCTCGGCAGCCATGCTTTCGGTTAGCCGAATGACCGCGCTCTTCGCAGCAACGTAAGCACCCATCTGCGCAACGCCTTTCTGCGCCGAATAAGCCCCTACGTTGACGATCTTGCCGCCTCCTTGTTCAAGCATGTGCGGCACAACACTGTGGACCGCGCGCATCAACGTGCGCGCATTGATGTCGAACAAAAAGTCCCAGTTCGCATCCGAAGTTGCATGCACCGGCTCGCCCATCCGGAAGCCGCCCGCTAGATTCACAAGCACATCGATCCGCTTAAAGCGGTCGAGCGCCTTGCGCACGGTTGCATCCACCTGGGCCTGATCGAGCAGATCGGTCGGCGCGAGCAGATGCCGTTGCTTGTACGGCTCGAATACTTTTTCAAGCGTGTGCTCATCGCGACCGACCAGCACCAGATTGGCTCCGCGTTCGGCGAATACATTCGCAACGAAGCGACCCAGACTGCCAGCCGCGCCGGTGATCAGCGCTGTTCGGTCTTTGAACTCCACGTCAATGCACTTGCCGCTTAGCTGCTCTACTTGTCGCCTTGTACCACGCCGATCCGCCTGCGTAGCCGCGCGCTTTCGTTCGCATCCGCTGCCTTGTCTGCAAGCGCGAGCTGCACGTTCAGCCACGCCAACAGAGGACGCCGCCATCCCTGTGCGGACGCAGTCTCCACGGCATCTGCGATAGCCGTCGGGTGCGCACGCCCCGCTTGAAACAACACGCCGATCGCCACCAGCCTCGACAGTGGATCCTCAATGCCGCGCAGCTCTGCATTGGCGGCCTCCGCACTGAGGTTGGTCGCGGCGACCGCGCGCTGTTGCGGCGGGAGCAGCGCGATGTCCTGCGGCTGCACGCGTGCGGCAAGGTAGTCCGCGTACGCACGCTCGGCAGCGGGCGCATCGGCTCTGAGCTTCTCGAAGCCTTCGCAAGGTTCGAACACGAGGCTCGCCACGCGCGCGGCGCAGCGCACGAGTTCGGCGCGGCCGAGCAGGTCGATGCGACCGGTGCGTGCGATCTCGCTGCGCGCTCGTTCGAAGTCGCTATCGGCCAGGCGTGTATCGCCGGCCAGATAAGCCGCAACAGCGTGGTCCATCGAGGTCTTGGCATTCGATTCCCAATCGGGAACCGGCGGACCGCTGGCGCATGCTCCGATCAATAGCGCGACGAAGAAGAACGTCAATGACCGCGTCCCGCGCCGTGCGTGTTTCATGGCAGCTTCACCTTCGGGTCGCGCGCGAATGGCCAGCGCCGATTGACCTCGTCGATCATGCGGCTCACTTTGCGCAGACTCGTATCGACCTCGGCGCGCAAGGCGGCGAGATCCGCGGTCGCCTCACGCGCGTTGCCGGCAGCGACCTGCGCGTCCGCGAGTATCGCGTCGACCTTCTTCAAGCTCGCGCGCGCATCGGCGAGCGCCGCATTCAGTTGCACGATCGCGGCGCGCGCTTCGGGCACCAAGCCATCCGGGCCTAGCACCTGCGCGTCAACCTTGGCGACCAGGCCGTCGACCCTGACGAGCAATGCGTTGGTGCGGTCCAGCGCCGTGATCAACTTCTTTGCATCGGCCTCGTTGCCGAGCAATATGCCGAGCGCGCCACGCTGGGCCTTTCAGTTTTTCGGTGACGTCCCGCACATTGCCGAGGCTTGCGGCGAGCGAGGAGTCCTGAGCGGTGAGCGCCCTCAGGTTGCTGACAAGCTCACGCATGTCGGCCACCAGACGCGGAATCTCGGCCGTCGCATCGCCTAGCAACACCTTGCGCTCCGCGCCGTCCGGAAGCGGTGGATCGGACAGAATCCCGCTGAACGCCTTCAGCGCGGTGTTGCCCAGCAGGCCGCGGGTGAGGGTGAACACGCTGGATACCCGCAGCCAACGTGCGTCCTTGCGCGGTACGTCGATGATGATGCGCGTGACTCCATCTTCGGCCAGTTCGATGCGTCGCACGCGCCCTATCGGAAAGCCTGCAAACGTAAGGTCCATGCCGACCGTCACGCCTTCGGAATCTTCCGCTATCAGCACCAGACGCTGCGACTCCTCGAACGCGCCACGCGCGTACAACAGGTACACAACCGTGCCGGCGATAAGCAGCAACAGCAGCGCTAACAGCAGCGCCGCTTTGAACTCCAGGTTCCTGGCTGACGGTGAAGCGGCTGAGGGTTGCTCTTTCATCGCAGGCTGCACCGATCTCAGTAGTAGTTACCGATCAGCGACGCCACTTCGATCAGCAGGATCATCACAAAAATACGAACCAGGCTTTGCAATTCCACGCTCGTTCGCAGTCGCGCGCGGGAGCGATCGTAAAGAACCGAAGCGATCGGAATCAACGCGACCGTAAGGCCGAAGAGGAACGATTTCAGCGCGAAGATCATCGACACCGCCGGATTGAACACGTGTCCAAACGTGCGCGTGTAGCCTGCAAACGCGCCGGTCGTAAAGCCGTAGACCGACACGTAAGCCAGCACCGCCGTCACCACACAGCTGACGGCAGCGAGCATCAGTGTGGAAAACATGGCCGACACCACGCGCGGTAGCACTTCCCGTTGCAGCGGGTCGATACCCTGCTGCGCAAGCGCATCGAATTCGCCGCGCGTGCGCATCTCCAAGATCTCCGCAGCATTGGGCAGCGCGCAACGCAGCGCGGCGAACACGGCCGCGGTCAGCGGAATCAGCTCGAGTACCAGCACGCGCACGACCATCTCCAGCGCGTATTGCGACAGGCCGTAGCTCACGGCAGTCACGACCACGATGCGGATGATCACGAGGCTGATCAGCGAAGACAGCACGACGAACCAAAGCAGCATCGGCGCGGTGTCCTGGTAAACGTGCCGCGCCAGCGCCGATCGATTCGACCCGGTATAGCTCGACGGCGAAAGTGCCAGCACGAGGATCAGCGCACCGAAATGGACGATCCGCCACCAACCCGCGAACCACGTCAGAGTGGCGCGGCCCGCGTCCGGGAGCGGACCCTGTGACGAAAGAAGCGAAGCCATGCCGGGATGATAGGGGCGCCGAGAAGCGCGCGACTGTCAGCAGCCCTGATCAATTCGAAGCGAGTCGACGTTCGGCGGACAGGGCGCGAATATTCGACAGGCAATTTGGAACATTTGCCCATTGCGGCAGTTGATCGGCCGGCGTCTGATACCCCAAGTCTTCAGTTTGGGAGTGCCATCATGCGCGGGATTTTCATCAGCTATCGCCGGGAGGATGCCGAAGGACAGGCGGGACGCCTGTTTGACGATCTGAGCGCGCACTTTGGCCGCGACGCCGTCTTCATGGATGTGGCGGGCATCAAAAAGGGGCTGGATTTTCGACGCATCATCGACGAGCACGTCACATCGTGCGGTGTATTGCTGGTGATCATCGGCAAACGGTGGCTCAGCGTGACGGACAACAAAGGCAAGCGGCGGCTGGACGACGCCAACGATTTCGTACGGCTCGAGACCGCGGCAGCACTTTCGCGTGACATTCCGGTCGTGCCGGTGCTCGTTCATGATGCTGTCATGCCGACCGAGCAAGAGTTGCCCGACGTACTGAAGGAACTCGCGTTTCGCAACGGCACTGAACTCACGCACGCTCGCTGGGATTCGGACGTGAAGTTGCTGGTCGAAGACCTCCGGCCGTACCTTGAAACGCCCGCGACGGCCGCAGTTGCAACGCAGCCGACGCGCGACCAATCGTCAGCCGCTACCGTACCCTCGACGCCGCCGGGTCATGACCGGCGTCCGACCAGCCGTTCACTGTGGGCGGTGGGAGGAGTCGTGGTGGTCGTCAGCGGCGTCTCGATATTCGGCTACCACCTTTGGCAGGATCCTCCCGCTGCGCAAGCCAGTACCGTGGCAGCGGTGCAAGCTCCACCGGCCACCGAGGCACAACGCAGGCCCGACAACACGCCTGCAGCGCAGCTTGTCGCCGCCAAGCCCACAGCTGAAGGCCGCAGACGAACCCAGCAAGCTCGATCCGACGGCAGCTGAGGCAGAGGCCGCAAAGGCCGCCGCCGCAAAAGCCGCCGCTGCAAAAGCCGCCGCTGCAAAGGCCGTCGCTGCAAAGGCCGCCGCCGAGGCGGCCGCCGCAAGGGCCGCAGCGGCAAGTAAAGATGCGGATGAAAAACGCAGGCGTGAGGAGGCCGAACGCTCAACGCAGCTGGCCGAAGAACAGCGCAAACGAGACGAGGAGGCGAGGAAAATCGCACTGGCGCAAGCCGAGAAAAACCGGATCGCCGCAGAGCAAGCGGCCGCAGCCAAGATGTTCACGGATATCGCCACAGCGGTTATCGGCAGCAGGCAGAACAATCGTCGGTAAAGCTGCAGGGCCGACCGTCGCCCAACGGCAGCTTTCCGGCATCTCGATTCCTCGCCAGCCTGAGGCAGGCGCAAATCAAGAGACGTAAGCGAAGCGGCCGTTCAAGCGTGGACCAATAGCTTCGCTAGCCCGACTAGAAACCCTCCGACTTCAGGTGGTTTTCAAGACACCCGACTGGACTGCGGTCACCAGGACGCGCAAGATCGCTCTTGCAGCGGCGGCGAGCACCGCCACCGCAGCCCACGCCTTCGGTGTCTGCTCAACAGGCTCGCCGTCACTCGGCAAGCGCCCAACGGCCAAAAGGAGAAGGACATGGATACACTCTCCACGTGTATTGGAGTAGGTCGGCGACCCAACCCAGCAGACTTCCCACGCACGAGAACGCGTGCCCCCCGGCTGTCCACCATCGCGGCATTGGCCTTCGCGCTGGCGCTGGCTGGCCTGTTCAGCTCTGCCGATCTGATGGCGAGCCGCGGCGTCGAGCCCTCCGGCCGTGAGGCCTACGACCCGCTGCTCTCCGAACCGGGCAATGTGTGCGCCCCAGCTGTCGCCGGACGTCCGCCCTTGCTTCAGAAGCTGATCCTCGCGCAAGGCGAGACCAAGCCCTTCAAGCCGCAGCCGATGCAGGCCGCCGGCGGCGAAGTGCCGCTGTACGACAACCTGGGGACGCTGTCCTTCAAGGTGGGAACGCGCAACGCGAAGGCGCAGGCCTACTTCGACCAGGGCATCCGCTGGGCCTTCGCGTTCAACCACGCCGAGGCGCAGCGCGCTTTCCAGGCCGCGCAGAAGGCAGACCCGAAGCTCGCGATGGCCTGGTGGGGCGAGGCGCTAGTGCTCGGGCCGAACATCAACGCGCCGATGATGCCCGAGGCGGTCGCACCGGCGCTGGCCGCGCTTGCCAAGGCAGTCGAATTGGCGCCCGGCGCGCCGGCGAAGGATCGTGCGTTGATCGCGGCTCTCCAGAAGCGCTACTCGGCGGACCCGAAGGCCGAGCGCGCCGCGCTCGACGCGGCCTTCGCCGACGCGATGAAGTCCGTGGCCGAGAAGTATCCGGGCGACGACACGGTCCTCACGCTCTACGCCGAGTCCGTGATGGACACGCAGGCCTGGGATTACTGGGAGGCGGGGGGCGCGAAACCCAAGGGCCGCGCCGCCGAGCTGCTCGCGGCGCTGGAGAAGGTGCTCGCACGCAATCCAAATCACCCGGGAGCGATCCACCTCTACATCCACGCGGTCGAGGCGTCGACGAAGCCCGATCGCGCGCTGCCGCACGCGCGACGGCTGGCCGCGTTGATGCCGGGTGCGGGCCACATCGTGCACATGCCGGCCCACATCTACTACCGCGTCGGCCTGTACAAGGAGTCGCTGGAAGTCAACAAGCGCGCGATGGCCGTCGACGAGCAGTACTTCAGCACCTCGCCCTCGGACCCGATGTACAAGTCGGCGTACTACCCACACAACATCCACTTCGTGCTGGTCTCGGCGCAGATGGGTGGCGACGGCCCGACCGCGCTCGATGCCGCGGGCAAGCTCGACGCATCGCTGTCGGACACGGTGATCGCGCAGTTCGCGGTGCTGGAACCGATCAAGGCCGCACCTTACCTGGCCCACGCGCTCTTCAGCGCGCCCGAGGCGATCCTCGCCTTGAAGGTGCCACCGAAGGAGCAGGTGCTGGTGTCTGCGCTGGCGCACTACGCACGCGCGCTCGCCTTCGCGGCGAAGAAGGACGCGACGGGCGCACAGCGCGAGATCGACGCCATCGCCGCGATCGAGCAGAAGGCCGACTTCAAGCCCTACACCGACTGGGCAGTGCCGGGCAAGGAGATCGTGCAGACCGCGCGCTTGGTCGCGAGCGCGCGCCTCGCCGACGCGCAAGGCGACCTCCCGGGGGCGGCGAAGGCCTACGAGGAGGCGATCGCGGTCGAAGACGCACTCGCCTACATGGAGCCACCCTACTGGTACTACCCGATCCGCCAGTCGCTGGGCTCGGTCTACCTGCGGCAGGGCAAGCTCGATGCAGCCGAGAAGGCCTTTCGCGATTCGCTGGGCCGCGTGCGCAGCAACGGCTGGGCGCTGGCGGGCCTGGCGGAGGTCTACAAGCGCAAGGGCGACGCGAAGGCAGAGGCATCGGCGCGCCAGGCTTACGCTCGGGCTTGGCTCGGCGGCGCGGCGCCCGACATCGCCCGACTGTAGGCAGCGAAGGGGGCCAGTCGACCGAGTGTACGTGCAGAACCTGCATCTCAATTCGATTGACTGGTTGGCCCGATAGTTGGTCGTCGGTGACTGGCACTTGTCGGCCAATACCGGCCGTCATGCACTGCGGGCCCGTTCGCTTCAAAACGAACGCGCTTCCGTGGACGGAGACTTTCTGACGGCGGTCCTCCGCTCCTAACGCCCGTGCCGCACGGGCTCGAACGCGTTCCTGAAGACGTAGCTCGCCACTCGCCGCCCCTGCGCGATCCCCTCGGTCTTGTCGAACGCCCAGTGGATGCCGAGATAGATGCGGCTCTGGCCGTTCTCCTCTTCGGCGTCGGAGAGCGATGAGAAGTGGCGCGGGACGCGGGGGCGGATCGTGCCGTCGTTCGCGAGCGTCGTGCCGTTCAGCTCGTCCGAGACGAAGGTAAAGGCGATGCGGTCGGTCCCGTAGAATTCGCGCAGCACCTGGAAGAGTGCGCCGCCAAAGCCTGCATGTCCCGACGGATAGGCGGGGAAGGGCGGCGTGAAGTTCGGGCCGGTGAGATTGCTCGCCGGCGCGCCGAGCGGCACGAACTTCGGATCACCGATGGTCGCCGGGTTGCCGTCACCGGCGCCCGTCGGCCCGCTTTCCGGATCGGCTTCGCGGATGCCCGTGACCGGGCGCCAAAAGCCGTAGAAGTACTTCGACTCCCAGATCGCCAGGCCCGCATCGGCCATCGCGACGTTGACGAGCGCGAGCAGGCGCGCGAGCTCGCGCACACTAGTGCCGCGCTCGCGCGCGATCTGCACCGCGATCTGGTTGTAGAGCCGCGGTGGCGCGCACAGGCTCGGGGTGCCGTCGTATGCCCAGTAGATCCCGATCAGCCGCTGCTGCTCGGTGCGAACGGTGGGCGTCGTCACGCCGTCGCCGCCGAGGCTCTTCACCTCCTCGAACGCGGCCGCGTACTCGGGGCTCGTCATCGCGGGCGGCGCGGGAACCCGGAACTGCTGCGCAGACCGGAGCACGAACGGCGCTACGCCACCCCAGTACGCGCCCAGCGCGAGCGGAATCTTGCTCACCGGGTCCTGACGCCATTGGCCCGGTGCGTTACTCGGAACGAAGTCGATGTCGATCCGCGGCTCGGCGTGCTGCGAGCCGTCGTTCGCCCGCCGGGCGAGAATCGCCGCCGCGGCGCGCCGGCCGACCTCGATACCGCTCGCCATCGCGCGTCCGCCGGCACGGATCTCGTGCAGGTCCTCGGCGAGCCGCTGATCGAAATTGGCGGCCTGCGACGGAAACTGCGCGACCAGCGTATCGTGCGCCGCTTGCGCGATCGCGGCGTCTATCGAAGAGCCGTCGGGCGCGGCCCGCAAACCCGTGTAGCTGCGGTAGCCGCCGCCCATCGCGTTCAGCGCGTCGAACATCGCGATGTGAACGATCGCCATCGCGCGACTCGAACGGCCCGGCCCGAGCTGCTCGCCGAATACGCGGCGCTCGCCGGGCTGCAACGGCGTGTGATCGAGGCCGCTCGCGTCGATCGCGATCTGGTTCCAGCGGAGGAGACGCTCGAGCGAGTCGGCGCCGCGCGGCGGCGGCCGGTGGCGGACGCTGTCGCGCTGCTGCGGCGCGACCTCGAACTGCGGCCCGAGCGCGTCGGGATGTCCGCGCGGGAAGCCTTGAGCCCACGCGCCGGTCGCAACCGCTGCGGCGAGCACCGCCGCAGCGACGAGCCGCTTCGCCCCGGGCACCACAGCGACAGGAGAAACTCGGGTAGCGTTTCCCGCTCGTCCGGCCTGTCGGGCGACGACGAACGAGGTGATGCCGGGGAATGCGAATGCCGGGATGAACTTCATCGGAGCCTCCTTGGCGCGCGTGGCGCCGCTAGGTGCGTGCGCTCAGGCGTACCGCCGGCTTGCGCGGCGGCCGCCCCATCGCCGACGGCCGAGCAGATCGCGTGCCGCAGCGCTCTGGGGGTCAACTCACCTCAGACCCGTTGAATGTCTGCTCTCTCAAGTTGTAATGAGTCCGCTTTCGGGCGCGCTCAATGTCGGCAACGGGTCGAATGCGGCCCTCGCAGATGTCAGCTCTCGGCCAGACCGGTCAATCGCACTTCCTCCCCGCAAGCGGACCCTAGGGCAGGATGACCTTCAGGTCTTCTTTGAGCGCGGACCGCATCAAGCCCGCCAAGTATCCGGCAGCGCGCGCGGGCTGCAGTAGCAGGCTGTATCCGAAGATGTAGACGACGAGGCCGCCAACATTGCGCCGGATCTTCAGCCCGTGAGCGTGGAACATCGATCGCATCACGAAGAAAATCGCGATATTCAGCAGCAGTACGGCTGGCAGCAGTGTTACCGCCATCGGTCCCATCAGCAGGTGGCTGCTGTACGCCACGGACAGAATGACACCCGGGACGAAGCCCAGCGTAAATGCGAGGTCGGTCCACGGAAACAGCAGATGCCAGACGACGAAGGCCATGGACGTCCGCTTGGCTAGTTCGGGCGGCAGCTCGCGCAGCGCGCGCAGCGTCGTGCGGGCGTGGCGCACGCGCTGCCGCACGAACGATTTCACGTCCACGGGCACGATGACGAAGCAGCAGGCGTCCTCGGCGAAGCCGACGCGCCAACCTCGCTGCAACATGTCCCATGTCAGCAGAACCTCTTCCGCAACGTCAGAACGCCAGCCACCGACTTCCTTCAGCACCGCGCGGTCGTAGATCGTGAACGCCGCTTCGGCGACGACCGTTCCCTGGTACTGCGACTGCAATCGCTTCATCGACGCCAGTCCGTGAAAGTAATCCCACTCCTGGGCGCGGGTTAGCCAGTTTTCGCGCGAGTTGCGGACCAGCACGCAGCCGGCGATCGCTCGCACGTCGGGTTCGGCGGCGACGTAGCGCTCCACCATGCTCCACAGCGCGTCGCCGAACAGAATCGCATCGGCGTCGAGCGTGACGATCAGGTCGTGCTGTGCCGACTCGAGCGCACGGTTAAGCGCCGCTGCCTTGCCGCGGCCCTTGGTCTGACGCAGGACTTTGATCCACCGGTAACCCATGCCGCGCACGATCTGCGCGGTGCGATCGCTCGAGGCGTCATCGATCAGGATCACCTCGAACGGTCCCGGGTACTCCTGGCGACGGATGCTTTCAATCGTTTCGGCAATCGACTGCGCCTGGTCGCGCACGTACATCAGCACCGACAACGCCGGATATTTAGCGAGCGCGCGGCGCGGCGGACGCCGGTCCGTCAGCAGGCTGGCGACGACGAACATGTTCATCGCGCTCGGCACCAGCGCCAGGCCGCCGATGAAGAAGATCGCGGCGATCAGCCCGACCGCATCGGCCAGCGCTTCAAACCAGAACGACGACGCCCACACGGTGAACGCGAACCACAGCACCATGACAGCGCCGACGGCGATCAGCTGCAGTCGCTGCGACGGCTCGGCGTGACGCAGCCGCGGCAGATCGATCAGCCGCGCGCGCGGGCGGGCTTCCGCGGACGGGAGCGTTCGCCGCGCGCAAATCCGCCGCAGCTGCGCGGGGCTTTGATGGACGCGGTGCAGGGCTCGACATTCCGCTTTCTACCGTCACCGGCCAAGGACGCACGGCCCGAAAAGCGGCGAGGAATGTGTCGATTACATGCGTTGAGCCCGGTTCGACGCCGCCAAACGCGGCAGCCGATCGGACGTAGCGGCCGATTCGAGGTCGCTTGACCGCTGGAGCAGCGCATTACATCACCAACACCTTCACATCCGGATAGCCCATCAGCTTCAGGATGAAATAGTTGGCCGCCGCTTCGCCGGGATCATCGGAGAAGCTCACCAGCTCGGCATATCTCGGAACTCCCGCCTTCACGAGAATGTTCCAGATGTCCTTCGCGGCCTTGGGCTTGCCGTCGGCATTCAGCAGATCTGGTGTACGGCACGTGAACCACTTTGCCTTCCGGAGCTTTGGCGGGAACGGTCTTGCCCGAGGCAATGAATATCTTCGGATACAGCCCCTGCGTGCTCTTTGGGTCCGCGATCAGCGTGTTCTTGCGTGCATCTGGTCGGATAAGTCGTCGGCGGTATCGACAAGTCGCCCGGTCCCTTCTTCGGGCCGACTGCAGTTGCATCCTTGGTCACTTCTTGACCCGACTCCAGCCACTTGTCGATCGAGTCCATGAAGACGGACACGCGCTTCTGTCCCAGGCTCTCCAGCATGAAGAACGCGATTGCCGAGTTTGCGTTCAAGCCGGCGTCCGAGATCACGACCGCTTCGTGCGATGCATTGACACCTGCCTGACCCAGAATCTCAGCGAGCTTCTCGGGACTCTTCAGATGGCTCTTGAAGACATCGGCCGGAATGTTCAGTGCATACGGCATGTGTCCCTGCTTGAACACGTCGGCAGGACGCACGTCGATCACGCTGACTCGTGAGACGTCATACGTCCGCATCATCTTGCCGCTCCACGTCTTCAGCCAGTTCGTCTCTCGCATCAGCAGCGGGGCGTCGTAGGTCCAGAATGGAAGGACGCGCTCATCCTGCAGCCATCCCAGCTCGGACTCCTGGTAGAGCTTGACCTTGGGGTAGTCGGCAATGAACTTGAGCGCGAAGAACGGCACGCTCGCGGCGATGCCACCGCCGCAATAGCTATAGATCTGCTGCTCGGGCTTGATTCCCAGATAGGTCGCCATCCGCTTGATTTCTTCGGCGGACTTGAACGTCTTGTCGGCGTTAAAGAAGTCTTCGCTGGGCAGCATGATGCCGTTCGGGATATGTCCAGGCCGGTCAAAAAAAGCCAGCCCTCCGAAGTGCCAGTTGGCGTCCAGTGCCTCGACCAATGCATTGTTCTTCGTGTCGCCGCTCGCGGTCAGAAATTTCGGGCAGCTTGACTCGCGCATATTCATTGATCGTCGTGATGCGGAACGATCCTTTCTGCGGAGCCGGCGTCGGATCCTTCGTTATCGATCCTCCAGCCGCCTTCCATTTCGCGAGCCCGCCGTCGAGGATCAGAAGATCCTTCGCCGGATAGCCGTAGTAGTACAGGTCATAAAAGAGCCGCGTGGCCATGAACGAGCCGCCCTGGTCGTAAATCAGAATCTTCTTTCCGCGACTGACCCCAACCGACTGCAGGCGCTGCTCCATCTCGGGGACCGAAGGTTCCTGGGCGCCGTAGCTGAACAGATCGACATTGAGCGCGCCGGGAATGTGTTGCGCCTTGTAGATCTGCGCGGCTGACGCGTCGAGGATCAGAAGGTCAGCATCCTTGAGGTTCTTCTCGAGCCAGTCGACGCTGACAAGATTGCCTTTGACTGGATCGGCTGCCTCGAGGGTGATGCAAAGAGCACGCAGCTTGCGATCAAGAACAGCAAGCAATACTTCGATATCTTCAACATGTTTTCCCCCAGCGCGTTGAACCAGTGACACTATGCGGCGCGAGGCCGCACAGCCACTTGATTGCGACGAGCGGTGAATGGTCAGGATCCGGCTGCAATAGTGCCGGACGAACGACGACAGCGGAACCGGGCTCGTTGGGCCTCGCTCTGGCGAAAACAGACAACGTTTATTGCGCGGATTGCACGGGCCAGATGCCGGCGGCGCTCACCTTCGGATTCGCCTCATCCGGTTGAAAGAAATCGCGTGGTGCTAGACATTCCCTAGGCCGACTTTGCGCTTCCTTGGCACATGCGGCTGTCCGCGCTAGAACGGCAACACAACCTCTGCTCGCAAACCACCTTGAGGTCGTGCGCTCAGCGTCAGTCGTCCGCCTTGCCTCTGCGTCAGGTCGCGCGCGATGTACAAGCCCAGCCCAGTGCCACCGCTGTCGCGCGCTCGCGAGCTGTCGACACGAAAGAATGGTTGGAAAACGGCATCGAGATGGGCTGCTGGAATGCCGGGCCCTCGGTCATCGATCAAGATGTGCACGCCGTCGTGATCGTTCGTCACTGAAACATCGGCGCGTTCGCCGTAACGGATGGCGTTGCTGATCAGATTCCCGATTACCCGACGCAGCGCCGTGGGATGAGCGCGTGTGACAGCTTTCGTTCCCGTGAACGTAACTGGCTGCTGTTGCTCGGCTAAGTCGTCACAGACGGACTGCACGAGCGCTTCGACGTCCGTCAGTTGCAAGGGCTCGTCTGAATCGAGAGCGCCGCTGCGAAAGACTTCCAGTACGGTGTCAATCAGCGAATTCATTTCGCTGATGTCATCGACACAGCGTTGCATTAACTCGGGTTCAGCGGCCATGTTCTCCAAGCGTATGCGCAGCCGTGTCAACGGCGTGCGCAGATCATGCGAGATCGCGGCCATCATCAACTCTCGTCCCTTGAACTGCTCGCGCAGCTGCTTCGCCATCGCGTTAAAGACCTTTGCGGTCTCGCGCACCTCGACGGTCCCACTGCGTTCGTTCAGTTGCGGCAGTGGCGCGTCACCCGCGACAGCCTGACCCATCGATTGCGACGCGGACACGAGCTTGCGCATCGGCCCGGCGAGCCAGAGCGAACCGAACCAAGCAGCCGCTGCGATCACAAGTAGCCGGATGCCGTAGTCGAGTGCAAGTGTCGCGGGCGGCAGCGGTGGTGGGCGGCGTGGCGGTGACGAGTCAGAAAAATTCCGAGCGGCAGCGTTCACGCTCGTTGACGGACGATCTGCCGGCGAATCGGGCATTCCCGGCGTCGGCGGCAACGACGGAAACGTCGGCAAACCCTCGGGAGGCCCGCGATCGACCGAGGATGGTGGAAAGTGAACGGTATGCACAACCGCAAATGCCAAGACGTGACTAGTTACCAGGGCCGCCCACATCAACAGAAACAATCGGCCCGATAGGGTGCCTGTAAGCCAGCGGATCATGGTTGCACCTTCGCGTTAAAGAGATAACCCTGACTACGCAACGTGCGGATCAAATGCGGACTCTTCGGCGAATCGCCTAATTTTTGCCGCAGGCGCGAGACGCACAAGTCGATGCTGCGGTCGTTCACGTCGACGCCTGGTGCACGCGTCAAATCGATCAGCTGATTGCGCGTCAGCACGCGCTCCGGATGATCAACAAACGCAGAGAGTAGACGCGACTCCGCGTTCGACAGTGCAACGACGACGTCGGCAGGAGAAATCAGCTGGTGCAACGCGCGGTCGAATGACCACCCTTCGAACTTGACGATGCGCTGCTGTGAAACATCGGCAGGGCGGTCGCGCTTCTGCGCCCGCCGCAAGACGGCGTGGATACGTGCCACCAGCTCGCGCGGCTCAAAGGGCTTACCCAAGTAATCGTCGGCTCCGATTTCAAGGCCCAGCACCCGGCTGATCGGATCACCCTGCGCGGTCAAGATGATCACCGGCACGTCCGACGTCTCGTGGATCCACTTGCACAGAGTCAATCCGTTGGCGTCGGGCAGCATCAGATCGAGCACGACCACGTCATACGAGTTCGATGCCATCAGACGTCGCAACTCGTTGCCGTTCGCTGCGGTCGAAACATCCATGTGAAATCGTTGCAGGAACTCCTGCAGCGACGAGCGAATCTCGTCGTCGTCATCGACGATCAGGCAACGCACCATCACTTCTTCTGATAGCGGAACCATGGGTACGCGAGTGCAGCGCGACGAACTACGTCGCGAATCCACCGCCTGATTAAGCCGATATGCCCACCGTGAGCGAAGCGGCATACCCGGAAGCAACGCTGCCCGACATGGTCGCCAGCTGCGTGGTGACCCCGTCGCTGAAAACGTTGTCGGTTGCGAAGCTGATCTGGTTGAGGTTTGCAATGCTTGCGTTATAGCCGGCCGCCGAGTTGTACACAGCCGCGGAAACGTCTGCCGGTAGCGCAAGCTGCGACGTTCTCAGCCTGTTCGAGTACGACGCGGCGGTGTTCGCACTGCGATAAACCTCGAAATGAATGTGAGGCATTCGACCTTGGTAACAGCCGGGGAAGATCGTAGTGAAGGTAACAGTGCCGTCCGTGCCCGATTCTTGCACGCCGCGCAGATAGTTCTGATTGGTCACACCGGCCGAGTACATTGAATATCGTCCTTCGCGATCGCAGTGCCACAGATAGACGGCCCACCCTGCAAGAGTTGCGCAACTGGCGCTTGTATTGACAAGCCGCAGCGTGACGGTCAGCGGCACGCCGGCAGCCACACCGGATGCGCCCGCGAAGCTCGAGCGAATGTCGCTGCGGACGATGCCGGTAAGCGCCAACGCGTTCGCAATGGATCCGCTCGCGCTGTTAGAGCCATCAGCAGGATACGGTCCTGCCGTTTCCTCCGGAATGACAGTACAGGCGGCCGTCGGAGTCGCGGGCGTCGGAGCCGGCGTCGTGCCGATCGTGGTTGAAGCCGCGTCGTCGCTGCCACCGCACGCCAGAAGCCCCAGCGAACCGAATCCCGCGAGCCCGAACAGCAAGCGGCGCCGCTGCCTTGCATGGATAACTCGTAAGTCAAATTCCAGACCTTGGTCGTGCAAGTCCATCGATTACTCCTGAGTACTACCGTGATCCGGTATTGGAGCAATCAATGTTGTCGTGCGTTGAGCCGATTTGTGTCGATCTGGACACACAGACGAGTGGGCGGCGCGGGCCGCCCACTCAGTGTGTAGCAACGGTCTACAACGATTCCAGAAAAATCAGCAATTGCCGCTTGTCGGCATCCGACAATGCGTTGTAGCGCGCACGGACGCCCGCCGCTTGCCCGGCATGCCTCGCAATCGCCTCCCCCTTTGTATTCGACAGACCGTCATGCATCAGCCGGTTGCGCGTTCGCAGCGCCCATAGCGGTGCAGTTCGCATCTGATTGGCGGTGCCTGCGAACTCCGGTGTGGGTTGAATCGGAATTCCGTCACCGGTACCAATGTCGTGCAACAGGAAATCGCTGTATGGATGAATGATTTTGTTGCCGAGTGCGGCCGGTACCGTGAACGCGCCGCCATTGATCCTGGTGCCCGGAGCCGCGGTACGGATAGACGGCGTGTGGCACACAGAACACCCGACCTGTGTGAACAGCGCATCACCGGCTTTTACATCGGCGGTAATCGGCCCGCGCGATGGAGCTTTGGTCGAACGCATGAAGTCAGCAAAGGCCGTGACATCGACGCCGTCATCTTCGGGCTCCGGTAACAGATCGAAGCCGGAGCCGAATCCGACAAAGCGATTCGACGATGTGTTTTCCTCAGGAAACAGCGGCGTCGTAATTCCCATCTCATTCAGGTAGGCATCGGCGGCGAAAGACACCAGGCTCGCGTGCTGATTCTTCCAACCAAAGCGGCCGAGACGCGGTGCACTGTTGGCTTCGAGCACAGGTACGTGTACGGCAGTACCTCGCATCGCGGCTGGCTGCCGATCGCGGATCGCGATCAGGGTTGCATTGGCGATCGATTCGACGAAACCGTTGCCCAATGTGTTGGTTGAAATGCGCAGCGTGCGCACGGCGTCGGATTGAACAACGTGCTCGACGATTTCCGTATGTGTCGCGCGTGACTGGATCAGTGTGCCGCCGAGCGACTCGAAGAACTGACCTTTTTCGGTACGCCCGGAGCGAAACTCAGCGACCTGGCTGGCGCCGCCAGTGACGACGTTCTGATGGCACTCGCGGCAGCTTTGCGCGTTGTAGGTCGGGCCAAGACCGTCAGCCGCGGTTTCGACCTCTTCGAAGATGAAACGGTTGTCGTTGAACGAGCGCAGAGCGACGACGTTGTCTTCATTCAGCGTTTCAAAAGGCGGCCCCTGCTGAAGAAAGCCGTTGGTCAGATTGTCGAAGCCGGTAGGCGCTTCGGTGACAGACGCATCGCGAGAAGGTCGCGCTTCACCCAGCACGCTGTCCGATCTGGCCTGCTCCTCTTCGACGCTTGCACGATCTTCGCCCGCTAGCGCACCGCGAGGCACGAAGCGCTCGGGGCGCGGTAGATGGTGCATCTGCAGCTGCGGACGGCTGGCTGCCTGCCGCAAGCTTCGTTTCGAAACCGAACTGTTGGGCTGTGCAACGAGGACCGCAGCGGCGAATGAAAATAAAATGGCGACGATCGGCTTCGTACTCTTCATAGTTGCTCTCCTCAATGGCCGAGCGAATCCCGGACTTACATTGCGAGACACTAGACAGTTGTGATGATTCAATCATGCAAAGGCGCTCGCGGGCGAGCGTGACGCCGAAATGCGCGACTTTTTGTGTCGACGCGGACACGACGATAAACAACAGCCAAACGTTATTGCTATTAGAGACATGCGAGGCGATGCGACCGCGTTGCGAAGATTGAAGTGGAAGAATGACGTGATACTGCTGACTTGACAGACACCTTTGAGGATCGCCACCTACAACGTCAACGTGTCAACGGCCGTCTGCTTCGCCTGCTGATACTGCCTGAGGCAGCGTCCAGTCCCTCAGAACCACTTGGACTTGTCGACCACGTTTCGCAGCGGCTGCCCGGCCAGGAAGCGACGGCAATTATCTGAAAGGATGTCGTAGCGCCGGTCGTCGAGATACGGACCAAAGCCGGCAGTGTGCGGCGTGATCAGCACGCCCGGCATCGTCCACAGCGGGTGATCCGCAGGTAGCGGTTCCTGTTCGAAGACATCGAGCGCGGCGCCGGCAATCTCGCCGGCGTTGAGCGCGGCGACGAGATCGTCGAGCCGCGTGGTCATGCCACGGCCGATGTTGATGAAAAAGGCGCTGCGCTTCATCAGCTTGAATCGCGCGCGATTCATGAAGCCCTCTGTGGCGGGAGTATGCGGAACGGTCAGGACGACGAAATCTGCGCGCGGCAGCAGTGAGTCGAGTGCGGCCTCTTGATGCAGCTCCGCCACACCGGGCGTGGCCTCGCGGCGACGCGAATCGACTCCGAGCACTTTCATTCCGAAGGCGGCAGCGAGCCGCGCGGTCTCCGCGCCGATGCCACCGACTCCGACGATCAGTGCTGTGGCCTCGGGCAGGTGGATGACGCCGGTGTCGAGCGGGGCCGGGCGCCACTCGTCGATTCAGTTGCTGCGGCAGATACTGATGCAGCCCGCGCGCGAAGGCGAGGACGAACGCCATGATGTGCGCGCCGATATGGTCATTGAAGATCTCGCGGAAATTTGTCACCACGGCGGGGTGCGCGATCAACTCCGGGTAGTACCAGCCGGCCGGCGGGGCCGCCTGCGGTGCCTGAATCCAGCGAAGCGTTGAAGCCGCACGCAACAGAGCAGGCGACACCGTGCCGAACGCCGCGTCCGCCCGTGCGATCGCGGCCGCCGCGTCGGTCTCATTCTCGGCGACGATGACAGACACGTTCGGTTGCGCGGCGGCCAGGCGCTTCGCCCACTCGCGCGTGATGGGCGTCTGCGGCGGCAGCATCAGAAGAGTCGTAGCCATTTGCCCGTGACCTTACGCGTTTTGCACAACCGCGCCGAACAATAGCTGCGCGCCGATCACATCTGACGAAACAGATGCAGGTAGCTGCGACTCACCGGCAGCACCTCGGCGCGGCCCTTCAAGTGGATGTCAGCGGTCTCGTTCAGGCCGCGCTTGACATGGCTGATCGCGCGCAGGTTCACCACTACCGAGCGGTGCACCTGCGCGAACTGCGAGGTGTCGAGCTGCGTCATCAGCTCCTTCAGCGGCGTGCGGATCAGCGCCTCGCCCGGCTTGCCCTCGTCGCCGCGCCAGGCAATCAGCGTGTACTTTTCATCCGAGCGCAGGAAGTCGATTTCGTCGACCGCGATCAGTCGCAGTGACTGCCCCACCGTCGCGCGGATCCAGCGCAGCGGCACGGGCGCGGCATCTTGCTGCAGCTTGGCGGCGAGCTGCTGCAGCAGCGCCTCGGTGTTCAGCGCCGGCTGCGCGGTTCGCAGCCGCTCCTGCAGGCGCGCCACGGTGTCGGCCAGCCGCTCCGGCTCGACCGGCTTCACAAGGTAGTCGAGCGCGCCGTGCGCGAAAGCCTGCACGGCGTACTGGTCGTACGCGGTGACGAACACCAGGTGCGCCCGGCGGCCGATGTGACGTGCTGCTTCGACACCCGACAGACCGGGCATGTGCACATCGAGAAAGCAGATGTCGGGTTGCTGCGCCTCGTAGTGTTCGACCGCTTCGCGACCGTTGCGCGCCAGCGCCACCACTTCCAGCTCGGGCCAGGCGTTCGCCAGCAGGCGCACCATCACTTCGCGCAGCAGCGGTTCGTCGTCGGCAATCAGGGCGGTGGGTCGTTGCTTCACTTGGGGCTCGGCTGCGCTGGGAAGTCGAGTTCGGCGCGCACGCCGCGCGGCTCGAGCGAGCTTAGGCGCAGCTGCGCATCGCCGCCGAAGGTTAGCTGCAAACGCTCGCGCAGCGTCGACAGGCCGGTGCCCGGGCCATTGCCCGCCTGCTGCAAGCCCATGCCGGTGTCACTGACACGCACGTGGCAGCGGCCATCTCGCAGCTGCACCTCGATCTCAATGCGCCCGCCGTCCTCGCTGGGGTCGATGCCATGGCGCACCGCGTTCTCCACCAAAGTCAACAGCGTCATCGGCGGGCAACGCAAATCCAGAGCTGCCGCATCGACATTCCACGTGAACTGGAGACGGTCGGGCATGCGCAGGTGCATCAGCTCCAGATAGGCACGCACCAACTGCAGCTCGTGCCCGAGCGTAGTGACCGGCTCGTGCAGGCGTGGCACGGCAGCGCGCAAGTAGGCGACCAGGCTCGCGAGCACCTTGGCCGCTTGTGGCGAGCCGGCATCCACCAGTGCTTGCACGTTGGCCAAGGTGTTGAACAGGAAGTGCGGCTGCACCTGCGCTTGCAATAGGCGCATGCGGGCGTCTAGCGCCTGGCGCTCCAATTCGCTGCGCTCGAAGTCGAAAGCCAGCGCTTGGCTGCGTGCAAAGGCTTCGCGCTGTCGCACCATCGCCCCAAGCGCGATCCACGGTGCGACCAGCACGCCCGTGAAAGTCAGGATCCCGAAGCCAGTGAGCCGCGCCGGGTTCGCAGCGAACTGTGGGTGACCGCCCGTCGTCAACCAATACGCCAGAAGTGCGCCGAGCGGTATCGCGACCACCACGCCCAGCAGTTGCAAAGCCCAGCGCGCCATCCAAGCGGGCAGGCGCGCGGGCCACTGCTCGAACAGCCCGAATACCAGCATGGCGAACAGGCCGACCAGCAAAGCGCGACCGACGACAATGCTTGTCGGCGATGAAGAGGGCACGGTGTTCAACAACCCGAGCAGCACCGAAACGCCTAGAGTGAGCAGCACACGTCGCCAGCCCAGCATCAGCGCCAGGCCATGCGGCTTTGCGTTAACAGCAGCGAGGACCATTGGGCGACAATAGTCCAGAGGTTGCGGTGTTCGGGAGTTGCCGCTGTTTGCGTGCGACGAACGACGACCCTAGAGGCTTGAGTGACTGTTCGGCCCCGCGGTTGCCTGCTTTCTGAGTTTCTTTGCAACAACAAGGTCAAGCTATGGCCAAGCCGCAACGTGACCTCACCCGAACACTGCTTGGTGTGCTGTGCATCGGTCTGCTCATTGTTGCCGCACTGTGGATAGTCCAACCATTTGTCGCTGCAGCCATCTGGGCAACGACAATCGTTGTTGTTACGTGGCCCCTGATGCTGCGCGTACAGGCGCGGTTATGGAACTACCGGGCCCTGGCGGTCGCTTTCATGATCACCGTGCTCATACTGCTGTTCGTTATTCCGTTGACACTGGCGATCGGCGCGATCGTCGCGAATGCCGGCGCTATCGCTGATCAAATACGTTCGCTCACCAGTATGCCGATACCGCCGCCACCGCCGTGGGCGGTGCAACTTCCATTCATAGGTGCGGCGCTCACCGCCGCGTGGGCGGATGCCAGCGCCACGGGCTTCGACGGATTGGCGACGCATCTCGTTCCGTATGCGGGCGGCTTCACCGCGTGGCTCTTCGCTGAAATCGGCAGCGCTGGCTACTTGATCATTCAGCTCCTCCTTATCCCGGTTTTCGCAGCTTTCATGTACCAGTACGGCGAGCGATACGCGTCAACTCTGTTGCGCTTCGCATCCCGGCTCGGCGGAAAGCAAGGTGAGGCCCTGATCATCCTGGCGGGGCAAGCCATCCGCGGCGTTGCACTCGGCGTGGGTCTGACGGCGGTCGTCCAAGCTGCTCTGGGCGGCGCCGGCCTGGCGCTCGCCGGTGTGCCGTTCACCGGGCTCCTTACAGTCGTTCTTTTGGTTCTGTGCCTCGCGCAAATTGGCATGCTCGTCGTCTTGATCCCTGCGGCCATCTGGGTTTTCTGGAGCGGCGACGCGGCATGGGGAACGTTTTTACTGGTCTGGTCGATAGCGGCCAGCATGCTCGACACCTGGCTCCGTCCGCTGTTAGTCAGCCGCAGCGCAGATCTGCCGCTTCTGCTGATTTTCGTCGGTGTCATCGGCGGTTTCGTTGCCTTTGGCGTGCTGGGAATATTCGTCGGCCCTGTGGTGCTGGCAGTGGCGCATACGTTTCTAAAGACGTGGGTCGACGAATTCTTCGGCGGTGACATCGGACGCTGCGCTGACATCGGGTCGGACGGGTGTTCCGCAAGCGGATCTTGAAGTGCCTGTCGAGTGAACAGTGCCCGCTCTGTACGAATGGGCTTTCTCTTTGCGCGGCGCTAAGGTTGCCGGTTATTTGTCGGAATTCGATTTCAAACGAGCCACCATCTGACGAGCCCGTTGCAAGAAGCGTCTGGCCCATACGAATTCCGTCGCAAGTATGGAAAGGCCAATCGGAATGATTACGAACGCTGGCCCCGGCAAGACGATCAGAGCAATCCCGATGAGAGTTACAGTTCCACCAACGACGGCGACAACAATGCGTTTGGCGAAGCGAAGCTTCGGATGCTGATCGCCTTTCACGTGATCGCCGCGCGTCTCAGTAGGATTCGTCCTAGTTTGTCACGCTGACGCTACGTCGCGGCAAACGCCAGCGATGGCTTTAGATTGCCGGCCGTTTACCATCGGCAAATGGACGGTCAAACGTTGGCGGCTTGGGTGCAAGCTGTCGGATCAATCCTCGCCATCGTTGCAGCCTTCCTGATTTCCTATCTGCAGTACAGGTCCACGCTCAAAGTCCTTAAGACGCAGCGTCGCGACGCGAATGTCAGCAAGTTGAACGTTTTATTTGCGCTCGCGGAACAGGCGCGAACTCTCATTGAAAAGGCGAACGCTGGAATCCAGGGAGATTTCCCCAGCTACTATGACCGAGAATTTGATTCGAATGATCTTCGAGGACTGCACGAGGCGTTCGCCGCCGTGCTTCTACACGATCTGCCGACTGGCAATGTCTGTCTTCGCTATCTTGCGTCTGAAAGAAGTTACGAGGCAGATGCCGCGTTTGTTGGAACAGGCGGTCGATGAACTGGGTGATTATGGCGCAGTAGGCCCGCTTACTCGCGTTGACTCGGAAGACCTTAGACAGGCGACGAATTGGGCGTACATCAAACTGCGCGAAGAGTGCGCAGCAGCTGCGCAGTGATTGTGACTTTAAGGAGAAAATCGTGGTCGTTCATTCACTGAACACATCGCCGCGCGCTGACGCCATCGCCGAAGCGCGTATTCATCTGGCCGCCGCGTATCGCCTTGCAACGCTGCACGAGCTCGAAGAAAGTATCGACAATCACTTCACGGTGACGGTGCCAGGGCACGATGACCAGTACCTGATACTGCCGTTCGGATTTCATTGGTCGGAGGCGCGCGCCAGTGACCTGATTGTCTTCGACGAGCAAGGGCGCACGCTTGCGGGCACCGGGGTGGTCGAGCTAACTGCGCAGTGCATCCATGCGCCGATTCACCGCATCACGGGTGCGCGCGTCGTGCTGCATACGCATCAGACGTGGGCTACGGCGCTGAACATGCTGCAGGACAACCGTTTACTGCCGGCAAGCCAGACCGCGGCGTTTTTCCACGGCCAGATCGCCTATGACGATCACTACGCAGGCACGGCCGACACGCTGCAGGAGGGTGAGAGGCTGGCGGCGTTGATGGGCAAAAAGCCGATCGTCTTCATGAAGAATCACGGCGTGCTGGTCGTCGGTGATACCGTCGCGCAGGCCTACCGCCGGCTGTACCGCATCGAGCGCGTGTGCCGCAACCAGATGCTGGCTTTGAGCACCGGGCGGCCGCTCGCACTGCTTTCGGACGAAATCATTAGGCAGGTGCAGACACCTGGCGTCGACGATCGCCACTCTCGTGCCGAGCGCGAGCGGCTGTTTTTCGAAGCGATGATGCGGGTGCTGGATCGCGAGCTGCCGGGCTACCGTGAC
>CAWAYV010000042.1:0-61136 GCA_963786295.1 uncultured beta proteobacterium
CGTGGGTTGCCGAACGATCCCGACGACACTCACAGCCGGTATCTGGAGGCGTCGGTCAATGGGCTCATCGTTGGGTCGATCTATCTGCCGAACGGCAATCCGCAGCCCGGGCCGAAGTTCGATTACAAGCTGGCTTGGTTCCAGCGGCTGATTGACCACGCCGCGCAGTTGTATGACTGCGGGGAGGACGTCGTGCTGGTGGGCGACTACAACGTGGTGCCGACCGACAATGTGCATGACATCTATTCGCCGCGGTCGTATCTGGACGACGCGTTGCTGCAACCGGAAACCCGCGCGGCGTGGCGGCGGCTGCTCGAGCAGGGCTGGACCGATTCGATTCATACGTTGCATCCGGACGCGGCGATGTACACGTATTGGGACTACTTCAGAAACCGGTGGCCGCGCGATGCGGGGCTTCGGATCGACCATTTGTTGCTGAATGCGAAAGCCGCAGCACGGCTGAAAGAGGCGGGGGTCGATAAAGCGATGCGCGGCCGGGAAAAACCAAGCGACCACGCGCCCGCCTGGGTAGTGCTGGGATAGTGCCCGCGTGAAAGATTTGAGGCTGCGGTGCGACCAACGGTGAGGCAAGCTGCCGCGACCGTGCAAGGAGCAGAAATGATGATCAAGATGAAGTCCGTTGTCGCTGGCGTCGCATTGAGCGTGATTGCGCTCGCGTCAGGTGCCGGCGAGTTCAATGAGAGCAACGGTGTTGCGATCAAGGGCTACGACCCGGTGGCGTTCTTCAAGGACAGCAAGCCGGTCCGTGGCAAGGATGACTTGCGGTTCGAATACAAAGGCTCGACGTTCGTCTTCGCCAACGCAGAGAATCGTGCGGCCTTCGCTGCCGATCCCGAGAAATACGCCCCGCAGTACGGCGGCTACTGCGCGTTCGGCACTGCGCGAGGCTACAAGGCCGACATCGATCCCGCGACTTTCACGGTCATCGACGGTCGGCTCTATCTGAACTACAACACGCAGGTTCAGCGTGAATGGACGGCAGACAGCGGCAAGTTCATCCGCCAGGCCGATGAGCGTTGGCCGACGGTGAGCAAGACGGAGAAGGTCATCCGATAGGCTCGGCTACTTGCCGGACGCCTCTCTCAGCGTCACCGCCAGGTTGAACACCGGCTTCTCGCTCGTGTGATCTTTTCGATCGGCTACAAAGTACCCGTTTCGTTCGAACTGAAATTTATCGTCTGGCTTTGCGTGCGCCAGTGACGGTTCGACATAGGCGCGCAGGACCTGCTTGCTCGCCGGGTTGATCAGTGCCTGGAAGTCTTTGTCGCCGGCATCGGGGTACGGGTCGGTGAACAGGCGATCGAATATTCGGATTTCGGCGGGGATGCTGTCGGCTACTGCCAGCCAGTGGATCGCGGCTCGAGTCTTGACGCTGCTGGCGCCGGGAGACCCGCTTTTGGTTTCCGGCAAATATTCGGCGTGCACTTCGACGATGGTTCCCGCGTTGTCTTTCACCACGCTGTGCGCCCGGATCACGTAGCCGTAGCGCAGGCGCACGGGTTGTCCGGCCGTACCGCCGGGCCCAAGCGCGAGCCGGTAATAGTCGGGCGGCGCGTTCTCCATGAAATCGTCGGCCTCGATCCACATTTCTCGGCCGATGCGTAACGTGCGCGTGCCGAGCTCCGGTTTATGAGGATGGACCGGCGCTTGCGTTTCTTCGGTCAGATCGACCGGGAAGTTGTCGAGCACCAGCTTGATAGGCCGCAGCACCGCGGTGGCGCGCGGCACGGTCGGTTCGAGGTCGTCGCGCAGCGCTTGTTCGAGCAGCGAGTAGTCGATCCACTGCGGCGACTTGCTGACGCCGGTGCGCTCCATGAAAAGTTGCAGGCTTTGCGGGGTATAGCCGCGCCGGCGTAGTCCGACGATGGTGGGCATGCGCGGGTCGTCCCAGCCGTCAACCAGTCCTTCATCGACCATCTGAAACAGCTTGCGCTTGCTGGTGACGACGTAGGTCACCGCGAGGCGATTGAACTCGTGCTGATGCGGCAACAGAAACGGGTTGGCTTTGCGCTCGTCAAGCGCGGCTTGCAGCAAAGGCGTAAAGCACTGTGTCTGCTCGCGCAGCAGTTTGAAAAATTCGTCGGCGTCATGCGCGGCCAGATCGGACTTGATCCACGACGCGAACATCGCGTCGGCGCGCCGCTCGTAACGGCTGGAACCGAGCTTGTCGCGATACCGGCTGCACAGCAGAGCGAACTCGCGGCGCGATTCGGTTCCGGCGTCGTAAATCTTGCCGAGCATGCGCTGCGCTGCTTCGTACTGCGGCCGGCGCAGCAACGGCACGATGCGCTCGAGCACCCAGTCGTACCAGGGACGCTGGTCTTCGAACTCCAATGTACAAATCGAATGCGTGATGTTTTCCAGCGCGTCTTCGATCGGATGCGCGTACGCATACAGCGGGTACACGACCCACTTCGTACCCGTCATGTGGTGTTCGGCAAAGCGGATGCGATAGATCACCGGGTCGCGCATGTTGATGTTGGGCGACGCCATGTCGATCTTCGCGCGCAGCACCATGCTCCCCTCTGCGTGTTTGCCAGCGCGCATTTCGCGAAACAGCCGCAGCGATTCGGCAATCGGCCGGTCGCGGTACGGCGAGTTGCTGCCGACCTGCGTCAACGTGCCGCGATTGGCGCGAATGTCGTCGGCGCTTTGCTGGTCGACGTAGGCGTATCCGGTTTCGATCAAGTATTCGGCGAAGCGATACATGTCCTCGAAGTAATCGCTCGCGTGATACAGATTCGATTCTCTTGCCGTGCTCCCAGTCGAAACCGATCCAGCGCACCGATTCGAGGATCGAATCGACGAACTCCTGATCCTCCTTGACCGGATTGGTGTCGTCGAACCGCATGTGGCAGCGCCCGCCGAAGTCGCGCGCGAGGCCAAAGTTCAGGCAGATCGACTTGGCGTGGCCAATGTGCAGGTAGCCGTTGGGCTCGGGCGGAAAACGCGTGCGGATTTTTGCCGGATCATGCGGAGCGTGCTCATGCACGTCGTACGGACCCGGATGGCCGGCCCAATTGCGCGGCTCGTAGGTGCCGCGCACCAGATCCTCGGTGATGATGTTGCGGATAAAGTTGGTTGCATGGCCGCTCGACTTGTCGTCCGCCGCCTTGCTCTTGCCGCCGCTTTTGCCGCCGCCGGCGGCCCGCTTATCCATTCAATGTTGCTACCGCGCCGTCGGGAAACCGCGCGATTGTAGCGATGAGATCGGCGCTAGATCGGCTCCGTGCGCAGCTGCAGCCAGGCGGCTGCCGCGCCGCTGACGTGCGGACCGACTCTGCGCCGCACTTCGGCGTGATACGCGTTCAGCCATTTGACTTCATCGTCGCGCAACAGCGAGCGCTCGATCACGCGCGTGTCGATCGGCGATAACGTCAGCGTCTCGAACTGCAGAGAATTCACCGAACTCGCTCGGCTCGTTCAGAGTCGCCGGCACATTGAGTACGAGGTTTTCGATTCGTACGCCCCAGCGACCAGGCCGGTAGATACCCGGCTCGTTCGACGTGACCATGCCGGGTTCCATCGCGGTTTGCGGCTCCGGCGGCAGATGCGGCGTGATGCCGTGCGGCCCTTCGTGCACGTTCAGGAAATAGCCGACGCCATGACCCGTGCCATGGCCGAAGTCGACACCGGCCGCCCAGATCGGCGCGCGTGCGATGTGTGTCCAGCATCGGGCTACGCGTGCCGCGCGGAAATTTCGCCATCGATAGCGCGATCATGCCTTTCAGCACCAGCGTGTAATCACGCCGCTGCGCGGCCGTTGTTTCGCCGACGGGCACGACGCGCGTGATGTCGGTCGTGCCGTATTCGTACTGGCCGCCGGAATCGATCAACAGCAATCCGTTGCCGACCGTGCCGCGCATGCAAATCGTTGCGTGCGAATCCTCGGTGGCGCGGTAGTGCGGCAGCGCGCCGTTGGCATTGAAGCCGGCGATCGGGTGAAAGCTGGGACACACATAACCGGGCCGGTGCTCGCGTGCTTCGACGATCTTCTGGCCAACGGTCATCTCGGTAATGGTCTCGTGACCGAGCGCGGCTTCGAACCACGAGAAAAATTCTGCGAGCGCCGCACCATCCTGTTCCATCGCGTGGCGAATGTGATGGGCTTCGGCGTCGGTCTTGCGGCTCTTCGCAAGCGTCGACGGATTGATCGCTTCGATGATCTGTATGCCGTCGGGCACTGCTTCGCGCAGACCGAGCGTGATACGGCGCGGATCGACCAGCAGTTTCGCGGTCACCGGCAACGCCTTCAGCGCTGCGGCTGCCTGGTCGTACGGGGCAAGCGCGATACCGTCGGCCGCCAGCCGCGATGCAAGCTTTGCGCTGACCTTGCCTTCGGCGACGAACAGCGTGGCGCTTTTTGCGTCGAGCAGCAGGTGCGCAATGAACACCGGGTTGTAACTGACATCGGCGCCACGCAGGTTGGTGAGCCACGCGATGTCGTCGAGCGTCGAAATCCAGTGATGGCTGGCCCCGTATTGCTTCATCTGCTGGCGAACGGCAGCCAGCTTGTCGGCGCGCGGAGTCGCGGCGAACGGCGCGAGATGTTCGTACACCGGCTGCGCCGGCAGCGCTGCCCGGTCGTCCCACACATCCTCGAGCAGATCGAGATCGGTGCGCAATTCGATGCTGCGCTCGCTCAGCGCCGATTGCAGCGCCCGCGCGCCCTCCAATCCGAGCACCGCGCCATCGACTGCGACTTGGGCGCCGCGCACGACGTGTTTAGCGAGCCAGTCGAGATGCGCTGAGCTGCCGGCACCGCCGATTTTCATTAGCTCGATACCGGTGCCGGACAGCTGCCCCTCGGCCTGCGTCCAGTAGCGGCTATCGGCCCACACGCCCGCGAAATCTTCGGTGACCACCAAAGTTCCAACCGAGCCGGTGAAACCCGAAAGCCATTCGCGGCCCTGCCAGCGCTCCGGCAAATATTCGGACAGATGTGGATCGCTGGACGGCACGATGACAGCCGCGATGCTGTGACTTTGCATTGCGCGGCGCAAGTTTTTCAATGCGGGAACGAACGGTGCCGCGGCGGGCGTCGATGGTGTCCATTGCAAACTCTGCAGAAGCAAAATCGAAGTGTAAAGCGGCTGCCGCCTGCGGACACTGCTTCAACGAGCGTGCAAACGCTGTGACCACCCTGGAATTCGCCGCTCCATCATGCGTACAAGATTTTCGTGCACGCGTTGGCGCAACGCCTGATCGGGTTGGGCCACAGGCGCTGCTGTTGCACGAAAGGTTCGCGTCTCGCCAAGGCCTGCGGCCAGCGGCAGCGAGCGCATGGCGATCGCGAACACATCGGTGCGGTTGGCGGTGTCGCCGCTATTGGTGCGGACGTAGACCGGCATGAAGACGTTGTTAGCGCTCGTCAGCGCGTGGTAATCGCCGATGAACAACCCGCGTGAAAAAGGCGCGGTCGCCATGTCGAATGCGGCAGTCAAACGATTCTCCTGCCATGTCACGCCATCTGTAGAGCGCGCGAATATGAGCTCGGTTGGCAACGTGGCCGGGTCGGACGTGTTCGAACGGAAGTCGTAATACGTGACGCCGATCGTTCCGTTGGCGCGCACGTGCACGCTTGGCGTAAATGCCTGGACAGCAGGAGCCGAATTGATCTGCAGCGGCGCGCTCCAGGTCAAGCCGCCGTCAATCGAGCGCGAGAGCGCGATGCCGTCGCGCGCCCCGGCTGAAAACCGCGCGTCTTGCCAGACCACGAACAGATGCCCGTTCGGTGCGACCGCGATCTGCGCCAGGCCGGCGCCATCACGAATTAGGGTGCCCGTCTCAGGATCGCGCGCGCCTATCGAGAGCAGATCCGAGACTCGAACCGGAGCGCTCCAGCTACCTCCCTTGTCGTTCGATCGCAACACGTTGAGCGTCGCGGTGACCTGTCCGCCCGCGCCTTCGTCCAGTTGAGTGAACAAGTTGATCAGCGTTCCGTTCGGCAGGACGGCGATCAGGTTGCCGATCGTCTGGCTAAGCGGGCCGGGATCGAAGATTGAGCGCGCACCTTCCCACGTATTGCCGCCATCGGTCGTGCGCGCAAAAAATGCAGGGCCGCCACCGCTGGCGGCGAGACGATCCCATACTGCGTAGACATAGTTGGCATCGGTCGGGTCGGCAGTGATCGTGTTCTTGTCGTTGAAAAACAGTGACCCGTCGCGAATCAATGTGGACGGATTGCTCCACGTTCGACCCGAGTCGGTCGAGCGACTCACGAGCATCGCACTGACTGAACCTGGCGTGAGCGAGGCACCTTGCGTCGCCAGAGCCATTTGAAATGCGTTTCCGTTGGGTGCAAACGTCACCCAGGGATCTGTCGCGCGCTCGTAATCGCCGCCATTGCCCGCGTTGCCTCCCGCGCAGCGCGTGAACGGCACGGTAGTGCGTGACCACGTCGCTCCGCCATCGAGCGTGCGTCGCAGTCACCGATCCGTTGGCTAAGGCCGCTGGACCAACGATCTTGTTGCCATACGGCAACGATGTTGGCCGAATTGATCGGATTAACCGCCGCGTAAGGCTCGACTTCTGCATTGCGATATTCGGTGCCGCCGAGCGTTCCCCCGGTGCAATTAGCCGCAAACGGCGTGTCGCCGGAGACACGGATCGCAGTGTCGGCGATCAGCGGCGGCAGCGTAGCCGCAGGCGGCGCAGGAGCCGGAGGAATCGGCGGCGCGGGCGGCGCCGCTGAATCAGAACCGCCGCCGCAGCCGGCTAGGGTCGCGCTGAGAACGGCGACCCAAAGGCAGCGGCGGCGCGCAGATATCGGCTCTGTCATCGATATGCTTCCAAGCATCGTTTAGCAGAAGTGCATTCTGACAGCGCGAGCGGATCGACCGAGGCGATTAGCTGTCTCACGGGATACTTACACGCAAACGATCATCCGGAAAACTAGTGAATTCCGTGGCGTGAGCGGTCAATCGCGGGTGTTCATTTTGACCCTGCGTGAGTTACGCTGGAGCCGTTACCGATGTGCATGGCGATTGCATCCGACTGCTTGCAATGGCGTCTGAACTGATCCGCAAAGCCAAAGTGCCGACGCTGGCGGGCGCCGACGCGGCAACCATCAGCGCCGCGTGCGATCAGTGCGGTGATTCGTTGGCGGGTTTGCGCGTGGTGCGGCGGCCCGTCGGCGCATCGATGCGCGCCTTTTGCTGCAACGGCTGCGCGTTTATCGCGGAACAATTGTTCCTGGCGCAGGCGGGTAGCCGCGATCGCGCATTGTTGAACGCGTCGATCGCCGCCGAGGCCGAAGCGAGTTCAGCGGCCTTCGAAGCCGCCACCGCCGCCGGTTCGCATCTGCAGCTTTCGATTCGCGGCATGGTGTGCAGTGCGTGCGCGCTGATGATCGAACAGAGCGTGCGCCGCGTGCCGGGTGTGGCCAAGGCGAGCGTCGATTTCGCAACCCACACGGCGTACATCGCATTCGATCCGAAGCAGGTCACGCGCGGTGAGTTGCAGCGCGCGATAGAGCGTGCCGGATACGATGCCGGCAGAGTGCCGCGCGACGACGCAAGAATCGACGCGCAGGTTCGCCGCATCGATCTGCTGCGAGTGGTGATCGCGTGGCTGGCGACGACGCAAGTGTTGATGCTTTCGCTGCCAATGTATGTCGCAGCGCCCGGCGCCATCAGCTCGGAAATCGAGCGACTGCTGTACGGCGCGAGCTTCGTGCTCATCTTGCCGGCATTGCTCTTTTCGGCGCAGCCGCTTTATCGCGCGGCGTGGAGTCAACTTCGAATGTGGCGCATGGTTGCTATCGGGCTCGAGCTGCCGACGGTGATGGCTATCAGCATCGCGGTAGCCGCGAGTGCATTCGCCGCGATTACGTCGCGTGGGGCGATTTACTTTGACGCGGTGGCGCTGGTCATCGCGCTGGCGGTCAGCTCGCGCTGGGTGCTCGCGGGCAGCGTATGCGCCGCACGCGCGCACGTCGACGCCGCCCGCCGCCAATCGACCAGTGCGCTGCGATTGGTCGCGTTTCCCTCGTCGCTCGCGACCGAATCCGTCACCGCACAGCAGTTGAAGCCAGGCGCGAGAGTCTTGGTGCCGCCCGGCGAGGCGGTGCCGTCGGATGGCGTAGTCGTACATGGCCGTTCGAGCTCCTCGCAGGCATCGTTGACCGGCGAGTCGTTGCCGGTTGAGAAATCTGCCGGTGCGCCGGTGCTCGCAGGAGCGATCAATCTGGACCAGCCGTTGGTGATCGAGGTCGGCCGCAGTGCCACCGAATCGAGCTCGCTCGCATTGCAGCGGATGGCCGAGGAAGCGGGCCGCGATCGCCCGCGTACCGACGAGCTTGCCGCGCGTTTCGCTGCGCCGTATCTGTGGCTGATGGGAACAGCGGTGTTGACGACGTTGGTCGGCTGGTTGCTGGTCGATCCCTCGTATGCCGTGTCGAGCGTCATTGCAGTGCTGATTGCTGCATGCCCGTGCGCACTGCTATTGGCGTCGCCGGCGGCCACTGCGGCGGCGCAGTCGGCGTTGGCGCGGCGCGGTGTACTGGTCGCCCGCACTTGCGCGATCGAAGCGCTCGCGAGCGTGGACTTGCTTGCATGCGACAAGACCGGCACGCTGACGACAGGCGAGCCGCGCTTGTTGCGGCAACTGCTGCTCCGTACGGCGGATCCGGAATACACGCTGGCGATCGCTGCTGCGATGGAAACGCTGTCGACGCATCCCTACGCACGCGCGCTGATCGGCGCGGTGCAGTCGCTCGGCAAGTCACTGCCGCCGTTGACCGATGGACGCGTTGAGGCATCCGCTGGAATCGAGGCGACCGTCGGTGGCCGCCGCTATCGGCTCGGCAAACTGGAGTTCGCGCTGGTCGACAAGCAGGCGGCGCAGCGCGGCGACGTCGCGGCGATCGCAGCGCGTGAAGGGCTGCACGCGGCCAGTACGATCGTGCTCGCAGATGCCGATGGAGCAGTGGCGCTCTTTGTTTTTGGCGAGCGCCTGCGCGACGACGCGGCGTCGTTGATCGACGCGGTTGCCGAGCGCGGCGTCGAACCGATATTGATATCGGGTGACCGGCGAGCACCGGTGCACGCCGTTGCAGCCTCGCTCGGCATCGAACGAGCGCTCGCACATCAAACACCTCACAGCAAATGCGAATGGGTGGTCGGCCAGCAGAGGGCCGGTCACAAGGTAGCGATGTTGGGCGACGGCATTAACGATGCGCCCGCGCTGGCGCGCGCCGACGTTTCGATCGCGTTGGCCGACGGCTCGGCAACCGCACAGGCGCGCGCGGATTTGATCGTTCAGTCTTCGCGACTGGTGGATATTGAGTATGCGTTTACGGTCGCGCGCCGAGCGATGCGCCTGGCGCATCAGAATCTGGGCCTGGCCCTCGGTTGCAACGTAAGTTTCATCGCGCTTGCCGCGCTGGGAATCACGTCGCCCGCGGTAGCATTGGCGGGCACGGCGGGCAGTGCGCTGCTGGTGTTGAGCAATGCCGGCAGGCTGCTTCACTCCAGCGATGTCCGCGCCGGCGGATCGAAGCGAGCGCGAGATCGCTCCTTTGCAGTACCCAGCGCCAGCTGATCAGCTTCTCATCGCGGCGGCGCGCTCGTGCCAGCCACACCCGCGTCCGGATGTTCCTTGAACCATCGCATCGCCATCGTCACCCTCGACCTCCCGCTTGGGTGATCGAAGAACAACATTTCCTCCAGCGGCGAGGGATCCAGCTTCCGATAAGTCGACAACCGCATCGCGACTGACGCAAAGCCGTGCGGCTCGCGAGCCGCGTTCAGACCGAACAGGTCGGCCTCTTCCTCCGCCGTGCGAACGATCGAGTTGGTCAATGGAGTCATCAGGAAGAACCAGATCGCTGCACTCCCGCAAGTATCATCCGCGATTAATCAGTCCAAGGAGCGCTTGCAATTGAGCAAGCGCGCATCAACTGCCTGTAATGAAAAGCGCCGATATCCGCGAAAAATTCCTGCGGTACTTCGAATCGAATGGCCACACGATCGTGCGTGCGTCGAGTTTGCTCGCGCCGTCGGACGATCCGACGTTGCTGTTCGTCAACTCCGGCATGGTGCAGTTCAAGGACGTGTTCACCGGGCGTGAGAAGCGGCCGTACACACGCGCAACCACGGCGCAAAAGTCGCTGCGCGCCGGCGGCAAGCACAACGATCTGGAAAACGTCGGCTACACCGCGCGGCATCACACGTTCTTCGAGATGCTGGGCAACTTCAGCTTCGGCGACTACTTCAAGCGCGACGCAATTCGCTTTGCCTGGCAGTTGTTGACCGAGGTTTACAAGCTGCCGAAAGAAAAACTGTGGGCTACGGTGTACGTCGACGACGACGAGGCGTACGACATCTGGACGAAGGAAATCGGCGTGCCGGCGGAGCGCTGCGTGCGCATCGGCGACAAACCCGGGCAGCCGAAGTACGTGTCGGACAACTTCTGGCAGATGGCCGATACAGGGCCGTGCGGACCATGCAGCGAAATTTTTTACGATCACGGTCCCGAAGTCGAAGGCGGCCCGCCGGGCTCACCAGACGCCGACGGCGATCGCTACATCGAGATCTGGAATCTTGTATTCATGCAGTTCGATCGCGATGCCGCCGGTACCTTGACGCCGCTGCCGCGCCCGTGCGTCGATACCGGCTTGGGACTCGAGCGGCTGGCAGCGGTGCTGCAGCACGTGCACTCCAACTACGACATCGATCTTTTTCAGAATCTGATCAAGGCGGCGGCGCGCGAGACGCGTAGTAAAGACTTGAACAACAACTCGCTGAAAGTGATCGCCGATCACATCCGCGCGTGCTCGTTTCTGATTGCCGACGGCGTCATTCCGGGCAACGAGGGCCGCGGCTACGTGCTGCGTCGGATCATTCGGCGCGCGCTGCGGCACGGCTACAAACTCGGGCAGACTGAGCCGTTCTTTTTCAGGATCGTCAAGGACGTGGCCGCCGAGATGGGTGCTGCGTACCCGGAGCTGATCGAGCAGCAATCGCGTATCGAATCGGTGCTGAAGCAGGAGGAAGAGCGATTCGGCGAAACGCTGGCAAACGGGATGAAAATTCTCGACGCCGCGCTCGGCCAGATGAAGTCGGGTGACGCGCCGATGCTCGACGGCGAAACAGTCTTTCTGCTGTACGACACGTACGGTTTTCCGGTCGATCTGACGGGTGACATCTGCCGCGAGCGCGGGGTCGCGATCGATCATGCCGGTTTTGGCGAAGCGATGGAGCGGCAGCGTGGCCAGGGGCGCGCCGCCGCGCGGTTCAAGCTGGCGAGCGGCTTCGAATATGTTGGCGACAAGACGCGCTTCACTGGCTACTCATCGCTGGCCGAAGACGCGAAGGTGATCGCGCTGTATCACGAAGGCGCACCGGTGCAACAGTTGCAGGCGGGCGCCGACGGCATCGTCGTGCTGAACACGACGCCGTTTTATTCGGAATCGGGCGGGCAGGTCGGCGACAAGGGCGTGCTTGAGTCGATTAACGATCGGCATGTCGTTCGATTCGCGGTCGCCGATACGCAAAAGATTCAGGCCGATGTGTTTGGACATCACGGGACACTCGAGTCTGGAACTCTGAACGTTGGCGACATCGTGCAAGCGAAAGTTGACGCGCTCGCACGCGAACGCACGCGCAACAATCATTCGGCCACACATCTGATGCACGCGGCGCTGCGCGGAGTGCTGGGCAAGCACGTCCAGCAGCGCGGCTCGCTGGTCGACGCCGAGCGGACGCGTTTCGATTTTTCGCACGACAAAGCGATGACGCCCGAAGAGATCCGCAAAGTCGAGGACATCGTCAACACGGCGATCCGCTCGAATGCCCAGGTGTCTGCCAGCGTGATGAAGTACGACGACGCGATCAAGGCCGGCGCATTGGCGTTTTTCGGCGACAAGTACGGCGACGAGGTGCGGGTGCTGCAAATGGGAGAGCACTCGACCGAACTGTGCGGCGGCACGCACGTTGCGCGTACCGGCGATATCGGATTTTTCAAGATCGTCTCTGAAGGCGGCGTTGCGGCCGGGGTGCGCAGGGTGGAAGCGGTGACCGGGCGCGGCGCAGTCGAATACGTGCAGGCGCTCGACCGCGATCTGCAGCACGCGGCGTTCTTGCTGAAGGCACCGCCGTCAGACGTTGCGCAGAAGATCACGCAGATTCAGGAGAACGTAAAGTCGCTCGAACGAGAGCTGGCGCGACTGAAAAGCAAGCTCGCGGCTTCGAAAGGAGACGACCTTGCGTCGCAGGCGGTCGACGTCAATGGCGTGAAGGTGCTCGCAGTATCGCTCGATGGCGCTGACGCGAGATCGTTGCGCGAGACGATGGATCAATTGAAAGCCAAGTTGAAAAGCGCAGTGATCGTCTTGGGAGCGGTCGAGGGTGATCGCGTGCAGCTGGCTGCCGGCGTCACTGCCGACACGACCGCCAAGGTCAAGGCAGGCGACCTCGTCAACTATGTGGCGCAGCAGGTCGGCGGCAAGGGCGGCGGACGCGCGGATATGGCGATGGCTGGCGGCAGCGACCCGAGCAAGCTGATGAGCGCCCTCGCGAGCGTGCAATCGTGGGCACAGCAGCGTCTGTGATAACAGGCCCTGAATACCGGCGCGCATCGCCGAATGACGCGGCGGAGCTATTTCGGTTGATGAGCGATCCGGAGGTCTTCGCCGGCTTATTGCAGATGCCGTATCCAAGTGTCGAAGCATGGCGCAAGAACCTCGAGCAGCAAGTCGAGCAGCACGACGGTCTGCATTTGCTGGCGATTGACAACGGCGAAGTGATTGCGAGTGGCGGGATTCACAGCGTCGGTTCAAGGATGCGCCGCCGCCACGTCGCGGGTCTCGGCATCTGCATCGCCAGAGAGCGCCAAGGGCAGGGCATCGGCTCCGAGATGATGAAGCGGCTGCTGGATTGGGCCGACAACTGGGCCGGATATCTGCGCATCGAACTGACCGTATACGCGGACAATCAACGCGCGATCGCGCTGTATCGCCGCTTCGGTTTCGAAATGGAGGGCACGCATCGCGCGCACGCGCTACGCAACGGCGTATACGTCGACACGCATGCGATGGCACGCTTCCATCCGAATCCGCCGCAGGTGCCGCGGTAGCTCTGACAATCGAGAACGGAACGTCAATGCGAATACTCTTGGTGCTGTTTCTGGTGCTCTCGATCTCCGGCTGCGCAGTCGTGGCCGTCGGCACTGCGGTCGGCTCAGCCGCTGTCGCGGTGGGATCGGCGGCCGTGTCGGTCGGAAGCACCGTAGTAGGTGTAACAACAGACGCCGTCGTCGGCACCGCCAAGGTGATCGGCAGCGCCGTCACGCCGGGCGACGACAAGCCCGCGGGCAAATAGGAGTCACGATGCTCGTCAGCAACCTGGAACTCGTCCCTGGCCGCCGCATCGTCGCGCACTACGGCATCGTGCAAGGGAGCACCGTGCGCGCCAAGCACGTCGGCAAGGACATCTTTGCCGGACTGAAGAACATCGTCGGCGGCGAGCTGAAGGGATACACCGAGCTGATGCAGGAAGCGCGGCAGGAAGCCGTAGAGCGCATGATCGCCGAGGCGCAATCGATGGGTGCGAACGCGATCTTGAACGTACGGTTTGCGACGACGTCGATCGCCGCTGGCGCCGCGGAAATACTTGCGTATGGAAGCGCAGTCCAGCTCGACGGGAACTGATCCGTGCTGGACCTGATCGAGTTTGGTCTATTCGTCACGCTGCTGATCGTCGGCTTCTTTGCCGGAACGATCGTCGAGAAGCGCCACTACGCCTCGATTCGCAAACGCGAGCGTGAGTATGCAGACGTGCTCGCGTTTACGGTGCGGTTTCCGCCGGATCGCGTCACACCGCAGCGCGCATTCCTGGTGCACGGCACGGTCGTGATCAGCTCTGACTACTTCAAGACGTTCGTCGCAGGTTTGCGCAATCTGTTCGGAGGTCGCTTGCGCACGTATGAAACCTTAATGGAACGCGCGCGCCGCGAAGCGTTGCTGCGTTTGAAACACGACGCACGCCGGCAGGGCGCGAAGCTGGTGATCTGCGTGCGCTTTGAAACGACGACGATATCGACCGGCTATGCGGCGTCGATCGAAGTGTTCGCATTCGGCACCGCGCTGATCCCGGAGCGCGACACTGCGCTTGCGTTCGGAGCGCGATCCGCCTTGCCGGCATAGTCTGCGCCGCGTGAAGTTCGAGAATCGTGCGCCCGCCGAGGGCATCAATTCGTCGAATGAAAGTCCGCTGATAGAGCTCGCGTGGCTGCTGGCGGGCAGTCTCGGCGTTATCGTTGCCCTGGTAATTGTCGTGTCGCTGGCGGCGCAGTGGATCGCTCCGCGCATTCCCTACCGATACGAAGCGAAGCTCGCCGCCACGCTGCCGTCGTTCGCCACCGCGCCCGATAACGAATCGGGCCGGCAGGTGCAATCGGAGCTGCAGGCCTTGGCCGACCGGCTGGCCGCGCGGCTCGTCATGCCCGATGGCATGGTCGTCCGTGTCGGCTATCGCGACGATCGCACGGTGAACGCGTTCGCAACGATTGGGGGCCAGGCGGTGTTCTTTCGCGGGCTCTTGGGCAAGCTCGACAATGAGAACGCGCTGGCGATGGTGATGGCGCACGAGCTTGCGCATCTGAAATATCGCCACGCATCGGCGGCACTCGGTCGAGGCGTGGCGGTCGGGGTGATCCTTTCGGTTGTCTCGGCCGAGCTGGGTCGTAATGCGGCGGCCGGTGTGTTGGGCCAGGCTGGCATGGCAACCTTGCTTTCGTTCAATCGCGATCAGGAACGCGAAGCCGACGAGGCAGCGCTGCGTGCGCTGCACGCCGAGTACGGTCACGTCGGCGGCGCGATCGATCTATTCGATCTGTTCGCGCGCCTGCCAAATGAGCAGCGCGATCCGAACGTACCGGCGGTCGAGTTCTTGCGTACGCATCCGTTGACCGCGAATCGAATCACCGCGATCAAGCAATGGGCCGCCGAAAATGGTGCGGCGCTCGATGGTCCACGGCGGCCGTTGCCACCTGGGATCGCGGCGCTGAGAAAATGATGACATTCGAGCGGTTACTATCGCCCGCTCAAGGTTCGGCCAACGCCCATGCTACAAGCCATCACCCCCGACAAAGAGATCGACACCCGAGGGCTCAACTGCCCGCTGCCGATATTGCGCGCCAAGAAAGCGCTGTCGGATATGACGACCGGTCAGGTCTTGAAAATCGTCGCGACCGATCCCGGGTCGATGCGTGATTTCCAGGCGTTTTGTAAGCAGACGGGCAATGAGCTGCTGGGCCAGCAAACGATCAACAAAGAATTCGTTCACTTCCTGAAGCGTCGATGAGCAGTCCTACGCCACCACCGGTTACCGTTGCGCCGCGCCGTCGAACATCGTGGCTGAAGATGATGTTCTGGCTGCTCATCGTGCCGGTAGCGCTGGTCGCGGGTTACTTCGCGGTCGTGCTCAACTGGAACTACTCGACCGGAGAGCGCGCAGGCTGGGTGCAGAAGCTGAGCCGCAAAGGGTGGCTGTGCAAGACATGGGAAGGCGAAATGGCGATGGTGTCGATGCCCGGCGCGATTCCCGAAAAATTTCTGTTTACGGTGCGCGATGACGCGGTGGCCGAGAGCATCAACAAGGTGATGGGCAAGCGCGTCACGTTGCATTACGAGGAAAAGGTCGGGCTGCCGACCAGTTGCTTCGGCGAGACCCGACACTTCGTGAATAACGTGTTGCAGGTCGAAGAGATTCCGTTAGCGCCGGGCGTCGTCGTTCCGACCAAGCCTGCAGTGTCGCCGACTACGCCGATCGACCGGCACGCCGGCCGCACCCCCGGTGCAGCCGGCGCCACCATCATCGACTCCGGAGTTGCCTTCGCCCGCGCCGCAAACACCTCCCGCGAAAAACTAGGTCAAGTAATTCCTAGGCCTGACCGACGCCCACCAGCATTTCGCACGGCCCGACAAAGCCGCTTGCGGTTTCAAACTTCCGCAGCTCGCGTTCAATTTCGCTGCCAGGTTTCGTCACGCTCGGCGTCGCTCAGCGTGCTCATCATCTGATGCAGGGCGCCGAACGATTCGCGCTCGAAACGCACGCATTCAGCGGCGCTGGGCAGGCGTACGGGCGAGTCCACCTTGCGCACCTCGATCTCGTTGAGGCCGGCGCGCGCGTACGCCGCGGCGAGCACACCGTCGCCGCCGAGTGAGAAAGGGCCAGGCTGGCCTGGCAATGGCGGTGGCAGTTTGGCGCGTTCGGCGAATAATGCCGACCGGAATCGAGAAGAACGCATTTTTCTCGGGCGTCGAGTAGACAACCGCTGCGAAGCGGCCGCCGGGCTTCAGTGCACGCCGGATGCCCGGCCAACGCGCGCTGCTGGTCCGGAAAGTAGATCAGTCCGACGCGTGAGATGACCGCGTCGAAGCTAGCGGCGGGCAAGTCTCCAAGTGCTTCGCCGTCGAGCTCGCGCGTTTCGATGTTCGATAGTCCCGCAGCACGCGCATCTGCAAGCGCGTAGTCGAGCAGCGCGGGCGCGATGTCGGTGGCCAGCACATGGCCGGTCGGCCCGACCCGTCGTGCGGCGGAGATCGATTGCTCGCCGGCGCCGGCGGCAATGTCGAGCACGCGGCTGCCTGCCTTGATGCGCGCAAGATCGAGCATCTGCTCAGTGGCAGGGCCGAGCCATTCGCCCAGGAATGGCCCCCATCGGTGCCATGCCTCGGCGGCGGCCTGCCATTGTGCGCGCGTGGTGGTCTTGAATTTTGCTGCATCGAAAACGGGTCGGTCGTCCATTTGAGCCTCCTCTAAGTGAGGAACGAAGCGTCGATCGTGTAAGGTCTAACGTCTAGTCAAGAATCTGGACTTGTCGCACCATGGTGGCGGCTCTAGGCTCCATCGCATGATCAACTACGGACAGTTCTGCACCGTCGCGCGCGGTGCCGAGGTCTTCGGCGAACGCTGGACACCGCTAGTCGTGCGTGAGCTGTTGTGCGGCAGCATACGGTTCAACGACATCCGCCGTGGCGTGCCTCGCATGTCGGCGACGCTACTCGCGCAGCGGCTGCGCAAGCTCGAGCAGATCGGCGTCGTCGAGCGCGTCCATGGCGCGAGCGCCAATGAATACCGGTTGACGGCAGCCGGCGAGGAGCTGCGCCCGATCGTGATGGCGCTCGGTCACTGGGGTGCGCGCTGGATCGGCAGCCGCTTGCAGCCCGGTCAGCTCGATGCCGGCTTTTTGATGTGGGACGTGCGGCGTTTTGTGCAACTCAGCGAATTTCCGCGCGGGCGGCGTGTCGTGATTCAGTTCAGTTTTTCCGATGCGCGGCCACGCGAGCGTATGTGGTGGCTCGTCGTCGAAGATGGCAGCGCGGACCTGTGCCGTGACGATCCCGGGCACGAAGTGACACTGATCGTCGAATCGAGCGTGTTGGCGTTGACCGATGTGTGGACCGGCGAGCGCGAGCCTGCGGATGTACTCGCCAGCGGCGAGCTGCGCGTCGTCGGACCGGCAAGCGATGCAAAACGCCTGTGGCATTGGCTGGGTCGCAGCGCATTCGCCGGGACGCGCGCCGAGCGGCGCGCGGCGCTGGCTGCGTAGACGGCTGCTGCTAGCTGCGCTCACGTGGTGGCTAGTCGCGCCCGCTGCTCTCTGACTTTTTGCAAGGTCGTGCGAAAGCCGGCCAACCGTTCCTTCTCCTGTGCGACGACTGCCGGCGGAGCGCGCTCGACGAAGCTCGCGTTACCGAGCTTGCTTTCGGCTTTGCGAATTTCAGTCTTCGAGACGCGCGATTTCCTTTTCGAGCCGATCGCGCTCGGCGCCGACGTCGACTTCGATGCTCAACAACAGCCGATAGTCGTCGACGAGCTTGATCGGGCGGCAGCGCCGTTGGCTGCAGCGTGGACGTCGGCCGCTGTATCGACGGCCGACAGTTTCGCAAGCGCCTGCATATACGGCGCATAGCGTGCCAGTGTCGATTCGTCGCCGGCAGCCACCAGCGGCACCTTCTGCGCGGGCGACAGATTCATCTCGCTGCGCAGATTTCGCAGTGCGTCGATCATTCGCTTCAAAAGCGCAACGTCGGCGTCGGACTGCGCATCGATTTTCTCCGGTTGGCTCTTCGGATACGGCTGAATCATGATCGACGTTTGCTGCTCGGCCGTTCGCTTGCCGGCCAGCAACGAAACTTTTTGCCACAGCTCTTCCGTGACGAACGGAATGATCGGATGCGCCAGACGCAATGCGGCTTCGAGCACGCGCACCAGCGTTCGGCGCGTGGCGCGCTGCGAAGCCTCGTCGCCCGCTCCCAACTGCACCTTGGCGAGCTCGACGTACCAATCGCAGTATTCGTTCCACACGAACGAGTAGATCGCGTTGGCGACGTTGTCGAGCCGGTAGTCGGCGAAGCCCTTGCGCCACCTCGGCCTCGGTGCGCTGCAATTCGCCGATGATCCAGCGGTCGACGAACGACAATTGCACCGGAAGGCTTTCGTCCAATCCGCAATCGTGGCCCTCGGTATTCATCAGCACGAATCGCGTGGCGTTCCACAGCTTGTTGCCGAAGTTTCGATACCCCTCGCAGCGCTTGATGTCGAAGTTCACGGTGCGGCCGAGCGTCGCCGAAGCGGCCATCGTGAAACGCAGCGCATCTGCACCGTACGGCGCGATTCCGTTCGGAAAGTGCTTGCGCACCTTCGCTGCGACCTTCGGCGCATCTTCGGGCCGGCGCAGACCGGTGATGCTCTTGGCTACCAGCGATTCGAGGTCGATGCCGTCGATGATGTCGAGCGGGTCGAGCGTGTTGCCTTCGCTCTTCGACATCTTGCGCGCCTTCGGCATCGCGGATCATGCCGTGGATGTAGACGTTGCGAAACGGCACGCGGCCGGTGAAGTGCGTCGTCATCATGACCATGCGCGCTACCCAGAAGAAGATGATGTCGTGCCCGGTGACCAGCACGGTCGATGGCAGATACAGGTCGTAAGCGACCTTGTCCTTGACGTCGGGCCAGCCGAGCGTCGAAAACGGCAGCATCGCCGATGACACCCACGTGTCGAGCACATCCGATTCGCGAGTCAGTCGGGCGTTCGGCCCGGCTTTCGCGCGTGCTTCTTCTTCGCTGCGCGCCACGAACACATTGCCGCGCTCGTCGTACCACGCCGGAATCTGATGGCCCCACCACAGTTGACGCGAGATGCACCAGTCCTGGATATTCTCGAGCCATTGGTTGTAAATGGTTTTCCACTGCTCGGGAAAGATGTTGACTTCGCCGCGCGCGACGACTTCGAGCGCGACCTGCGCGATCGATTTACCCGGATGAAGCGTTCCCGCTGGCGCTGGCTTGCTCATCGCCATGTACCACTGCTCCGACAGCATCGGCTCGACCACTTCGCCGGTGCGCTCGCAGCGTGGCACTGTCATCTTGTGCGGCTTCTCCGAAACGACCAGCCCGGCGGCACGCAAATCGGCAAGTACGGCCTTGCGCGCGACATAACGGTCCATGCCGCGATATTTCTCCGGCGCGTTGTCGTTAATCGTCGCGGTCAACGTGAAGATCGATATCGGTTCGAGCCCATGACGCTGGCCGACCGCGAAATCGTTGAAGTCGTGCGCGGGCGTGATCTTTACCGCACCGGTGCCGAACTCCATATCGACATAGTCGTCGGCAATCACCGGAATCGTCCGATTTGTAAGCGGCAATGTCAGTGATTTGCCGATTAGATGACGATAGCGTTCGTCACCCGGATTCACCGCAACTGCAACGTCGCCCAGCATCGTTTCGGGCCGCGTCGTCGCAACGACGATCGACTCACCGCCTGCATTTGCAACGCCAGCGGCGGGATAACGAATCTCCCAGATGCGGCCGTCTTCCTCTTCGGTTTCGACTTCGAGATCCGCCACCGCGGTTTGCAATTTCGGGTCCCAGTTGACGAGCCGCTTGCCGCGGTAGATCAGGCCTTGCTCGTACAAGCGCACGAACGTTTCGACGACGACCTGCGAGAGATCTTCGTCCATCGTGAAGTACTCGCGGCTCCAATCGACCGAAGCGCCGAGTCGGCGCATCTGCTGCAAGATGGCATCGCCTGATACGTGCTGCCACTTCCAGACTTCCTCGACAAACTTTTCGCGGCCGATCGCGCGCCGATCGATTCCCTTGGCGGCGAGCTGGCGTTCGACGACGATCTGCGTCGCAATGCCGGCGTGATCGGTGCCGGGCAGCCACAGCGTGTTAAAGCCCTTCATGCGGTGGTAGCGCGTCAGCGCATCCATGATGGTCTGGTTGAACGCATGGCCCATGTGCAGAATGCCGGTGCGATTCGGCGGCGGCAACTGGATCGAAAACGATGGCTTGCCCGGATCTGTGCTGGCAGCGAAATAGCCGCGCGACTCCCATATCGGCGCCCAGCGCGCCTCGATCGCTGCGGGGTCAAAACTTTTCGCCAGCTCGATGTTGGCCGCGGTGGTCAAAACTTCGGTAGTCACTTCAAAGCCGAACGTTGACGCTCGAGCTCCGCAGAAATCGCGCGGGAGATGGTTTCGCGCACCGTCGTATCGAGCGCCGGGCGAAGGTCAGAGATCAAGGCGGTGAGCGCGCGCACGAGTGCGGGTTGCAGCCGTTCGCGCACCTGGCGCTCGAGCTCCGCGGAAAGTTGCGGTTGCAGTTCACGCAGCAGGCTATCGCGCAACTGCGTTTCGATTTTCTGCCAGTCAATCGCTGGTTTGACGGCCTCGATTGCGGGCGGCGCGGTGGATATGAGGGCTGCGAGAACACCGGCGCCACCGACGCCACCGAAGCGAACAAGGTCGAGGGCGGCGGCGCGGGACGCACCGCCGGCGGCGGCGCAGGTTCAGCTGCGGCGGGTGGCGGCGGCGGCGGTGTTACCGGCGCAACTACCGGCGGTGGAGGTCGCGGCAGCGAAATATCCAGATCGAGCGAAGGCAGCGTTAGCCGCTCGGTCAAGACGGGAATCGTGGCGTCGTCGGGCATCACTTTGCCGCCTGGCTGCGTGAGCCGCTCGAGGTCGGTGGTTTTGCGCGAGCTAGTCGCCATTTTTTACTTCAATTGCGGTCGGCTGAAACCCGCGATCGCGATATGTTTTGAAGCGCACGCGCGCACGCTGTCGATCGTCGTCATCGCACGACACGACTTCGATCACTCGTTCGTAGCGCGCGAAGAAATTTTCGAAGTCTGGCGGGGCCTCGTCATCCAGCGTCAGCAGAACGTCGCTGTCCGGAGCAGAGCTGGCGTCAGGCGCGAGAATCACCGGCGTAGTCGCCGCGAACGGCGACCCGGCGTACACGTGTGGCACAAAATCCAGAGCGGAGAATGTCCACAGTGCGCTGTCGAACTGAGCGAGCCGATCAGCCTGCGTGGTGTAGACGACAGCACGCTTCTGCGTCGCGCGCGCCTTGCGTATCACGCGGCATGCATAGTGCACGCGGTGATTTACTCCGATGTGAAAATCAATCCTTGTCACGAGTGGCCATTAGCTACTTCGCTCGGTCGATCAGAAACTGCGATAGCAGAGGCACCGGCCGGCCGGTGGCGCCCTTAACAGCGCCGCCTTTCCACGCGGTACCCGCGATATCGAGATGCGCCCATGGGTACGCCTTCGTAAACCGCGCCAGGAAACACGCGGCGATCACCGCGCCGGCGCCCGGCGTACCAATGTTGGCCATGTCCGCAAAATTGGATTTGAGTTGCTCCTGGTAGTCCTCGTCGATCGGCATATGCCATGCTGGATCGCCGGATTCGCGACTTGCCCGGATCAGCTGGTCGGCCAGTTGATCGTTGTTCGAAAACAAACCCGAGTTGACGCTTCCGAGTGCAACGACGCACGCGCCGGTCAGCGTCGCGATGTCGATCACCGCCGCGGGATTAAAGCGCTCGCTGTAGGTCAGCGCGTCGCACAGAATCAGGCGGCCTTCGGCGTCGGTGTTCAGGATCTCGATCGTTTGGCCTGACATCGATGTAACGATGTCACCAGGCTTCACCGCCGTGCCCGACGGCATGTTCTCGCATGCCGCGACCACGCCGACCACGTTGATCTTGAGCTTCAACTCGGCCAGCGCGCGCATCGTGCCGATCACGGTGGCGGCCCCGCACATGTCGAACTTCATTTCGTCCATCGCGGCGCCGGGCTTGATTGAAATGCCGCCCGAGTCGAAAGTGATGCCTTTTCCCACCAAGACTATTGGAGCGCCTTTGGCCGTGCCCTTGTACTTCAACACGATCAGCCGCGGTGGCTGCGCTGAGCCCTTGGCGACCGACAGAAACGAACCCATCTTCAGCGCTTCGAGCTGCTTCGCTTCGAGCACTTCGATCTCGAGCTTCCACTTCTTTGCCATCTTGCGCGCTTCGTCGGCAAGAAAGCTTGGTGTGCAGATATTGGGCGGCAGGTTACCCAGCCGCTTCGTCAATTCCATCCCGTTCGCAATCGCGCCGCCGTATCGCAGCCCACGCTCGGCTGCCGCGTTGCGCGTCTTCAACAACAAACCGACGGTGTCGGCGCCGTTGGTGTCCGGGTCGCGCTTGCTCTTCAATTCGTCGGTGCGAAAAGCGGTTTCACGCGCGGCGATCGCGAGGCTGTACGCCTGCCACTCGGCATCGCGCTTATTGACGTGCCAATCGAGCGCGGCCACCGTGACGCTCTTTGCCGCACCGTTGAAAGCTTTCACGCTGCTGCGCACCGCATCGGTAAAGTGGCGCTCGTTAAAGTCATCCTTGGCACCGAGCCCGGTTAGCAAAACGCGTCGGGCAGCTACACCGCCGAGTCCGAGCAGCGGCAACAAGGTGCCGCGCTTGCCGGTCATGTCGCCGTTCTTTACCGCGGCTTTGATCGCGCCCTTGCTGGCGCCGTCAAGCACTTTCGCGGTCGGCGTTAGCTCGCCATCGGCGTGTACGCCAACCACGATGGCATCGGTCTTGATTGCCTCGGGCCGGCCGACCGCTGTGATAAATTCCATCGGCGTTTCTCCTTCGCCTTCCTCGTTTTTAGTTTGCAATTGCCTAGCTGCTTTGCCTACCAGGCGTTTCGCGATCATGTGCAGCGCAATGCCGCTCGCGGCGGGCGAGGCAGTATATAGCCCCGAGGCGCTCATCCCGATCGCCGACGTAGGGCCGGCACGATGATTTTCCGCCGCTCGATCGTTTCGGAGTTGACCAGCACCGCGAGCGCGGTGTTTACGGTGCTTTTTTCGATCCTTTTCTCGGTCGGCTTGGTGCGCATCCTCGGGCAGGCGGCCGGTGGCCGGGTCGACAATCAGGCGGTGTTCGAGCTGGTCGCGCTGACGGCGCTCGTGTGGCTGCCGATCATTTTGACGCTGACGTTGTTCGTGTCGGTGCTGATGACGCTAACGCGCGCTTACCGCGATTCCGAGATGGTCGTGTGGTTTACCTCCGGCCGCAGCCTGACGGCCTGGATCGGGCCGGTGCTGCGCTTTGCGTGGCCGATTGTCGTGTCGATTGCGTTGCTTGCATTGTTCGTGACGCCGTGGTCGAACTCGCAGATCGAAGAGATGCGCGAGCGGTTCGCGAAGCGCGATGACGTCAGTCGCTTGGCGCCGGGTCGTTTTATCGAGTCCGGCGGCGCCGATCGCGTGTTCTTCGTCGAATCGGTCGATATCCTCGACGGGCAGGTGCACAACGTGTTCGTCAGCATGCGTAACCAAGGCCGCGAAGGTTTGATCGTCGCCGCCAAAGGCGTGATCGAAGTCGCCAAAAACGGCGATCGCTTTCTGGTACTCGAACAGGGGCGACGTTACGAGGGAACGCCGGGCAAACTCGAGTATCGAACGATGGAGTTTGATCGGTATGCGATCCGTCTTGAAAGCCGCGCTGATCAGCAGATGGGCGAGCAGCGCGCGAAATCGCTGGGTTTGCTGCAGCTCTTGTCGGATCCCAACCAGCTTAACCTCGGCGAGATCATGTGGCGCATCGGCTTGCCGGTCGTGGCGCTGCTGGTGAGCCTGCTCGCGATTCCGCTGGCGTATGTGAATCCGCGCGTGGGACGGTCATTCAACCTGATCGTTGCCGTGCTGCTGTTCGCGTTCTATCTAAACGTGCTGAATACCGTGCAGGCTTACGTGCAGCAAGGCAGGCTCAACTTCAACGTCGGCGTGTGGGTGGTGCACGCGCTGTTTCTGTCGCTCGTTGTCGTGCTGTTTGCGCGACGCGTGTACCTGCAGCGTTGGCTGCCGCGCTGGTTGCGGTCATCGAAACCGAAGCTCGGCGGACGCCGCATGAAAACCATCCGCCGCTACCTGTGGCTGTGAGATTGCAAGCGCGACTTTGTTCGTGCTGTTTTCGCTGCTGTCGCTGTTTCTGTTTTTCGACATGGTGGCGCAGCTCGACGAGATCGGGCAGCGCGGTTTTCGCTTCCGCGACGCGCTTCTTTACGTTGCGCTGACTTTGCCGTCGCGCACTTACGAGTTGATGCCGATCGCGGCGCTGATCGGAACGATATACGCGCTATCGAAACTCGCGGCCAATTCAGAGTTCACGATCATGCGCGTTTCCGGCATGAGCACGCGTCGGCTGGTGTATAGCTTGATCGGCATCGGACTGATCATCGTTGCGTTGACCTATGTGCTGGGCGAGTTCATTTCGCCGCCCGCGGAGCAGCTGGCACAAAAAGCACGCCTGCAAGCGACCGGCTCGCCGATCAGCGTGCGTGAGTTTCGCTCGGGTGTCTGGGTGCGCGACGTCGTCAAGGAGCCGGGCGGTGGAGTCGCGGCGTTTCGCTTCATCAACGTGCGGCAAGTCGCACCCGACGGAAATACGCGCGACTGGAGGGTGTTCGAATTCGATCGCGATTACAAACTGCACTCGATCATGACTGCCGAGACCGGACGTTACCAACCCGGCGCCGGTTGGACGCTGTTCAACGTCGTCGAAACGCGATTGCCCGGGCCGATCGCTGCGGCGACGGTGCCTCAGATGAAGGCCGCCCGCACCGCAGTGCTGGAATCCGAGCAACGTGGCATGGCCGTCGGAATTGAAGCCGGATATTTTCGGCGTGATGATCGTGCAGCCCGAGCGCATGGCCGGCTGGGATCTCGCGCAATACATCCAGCACTTGGCGGACAACCGCCAACAAACCGAACGCTATGAAATTGCGTTTTGGAGCAAGCTTTTTTACCCGTGGGCCGCGCTGGTGATGATGGTGCTGGCGTTGCCGTTTGCCTTCTTGCACGTACGCTCCGGCGGCGTCAGCTTCAAGATTTTTGCCGGAGTGATGATCGGTGTCCTGTTCTACGGATTGAACAAGTTATTTGCACACCTGGGACTGCTGAACACCTGGCCGCCGATCATCGTCGCCGCACTGCCGAGTCTGGTGGTGCTGGCGACGGCAATGAGTGCGTTGTATTGGCTTGAACGCAGGTAGCCGCGCTGTTGCTATGCAATCGCGTGCGTCATTGTTGACCGACGTGCTGCGCGAAGATCAGTCGCAGCTCGCCGCGCAGCGGTCGAGCTGTGCGACGCGCGCTCGCGCTTGACTCGTCGCTCGCCGACGCACACTACGATCCGGGATTGCTCTACGATCGCTGGGGCAGCCTCGCGGCGGTGCGGCACTCAACGCTCACCGCTGGGCCTGAGTAGCGTTGGTTCCACGTGCGCTCGCGGCACCTTTCACGGCGAGCGTCGTGCGCCCTGCACGGCCGCGAGTATCACCAGCACCGGCAACATCAGTTCGAGCACTTCTTCCAGACACAGCGCGACCAGACGCTCTCTCACGGACAGCGCATGGCTGGACCCGCGGTCCAGGATCTGGGAAAACACCAGAGTACATCCAAGCACCGCCAGCGTTACCGCGGCCGGGCGTCCGCGCCACAGGCCTTTCGCGACGACTATTCCGTAACGCACCAGCAGCCAGCCCGTGGCGAACACCACCAGCAGAACCAGCAGGCCGGCCAGAGCCACAAAGAACGCGTGGTCGCTGACCAGGCCAGCCTCCAGCAGCAGTCTGCGCAGGCTTACTTCGCGTGCTATGCACGCGGTCATCACCACCGTGCCCGCCAGCGCCGCGGCGTTGCCGAACAACGGATTGCGTATCGACCATAGGGATCCGATCGCGATGCCGTAAAACACGACGGTCGCATTCTCGACCGGCCCGGATTCCCGCATGAGTTCCCGGACCATCTCCACGGGCAACGCCCATCCTGCACCGACCGCTCCAGCGCAGGCCGCCAGCACGGCCAGCAGCGCGAGTCGCGGCGACGCTTGTGGCCATGCAGCAGTCGCGTTCAATGTCTGGACGTCCAGTTGATCGAGGGGTGAGGCGTGAAACGGTGAAATGCGGACTTGGGCAGCCAGGGCGAAGGATGCCACGTGCCGCGAGTGCGCCGCTCCTCCGCCTAGCAGTTCAAATAGCAAGTAACGAGGCGTTCGCCAGCGATCTGGCATTCACTCGCACTTCGACCTCGTGCGTTTTGCGGTCGTCGACCAACTGAATGTAGTCGTCGGCTTGCGCGGTGCTGTCTACGGTCACACGTACTTGTTCCTCATCTTCCACACTCGAACGAAGCACGGTGATGCGATATTCGGTTTCGCGGTAGCGGTAGCGTCAGCTTGAATTCGCTCCACTCGGCTGGCAGGCAGGGAGTGACGTGCAATCGATCGCCTTCGAGCTTCAGCCCGAGCAAAGATTCGACGATCAGCCGGTACATCCACCCGGCCGAGCCGGTGTACCAAGTCCATCCGCCGCGCCCGGTGTGCGGTGCGACCGCGTACACGTCGGCCGCGACGACATACGGTTCAACCTTGTAGATCGCTTCGGTTTCGGCCGTCCTCCCGTGGTTCACCGGGTTGATCATCGACGTCAATTCCCATGCACGGCGGCTGTCGCCGAGCGCAGCGAACGCCATCGCGGTCCAGATTGCGGCGTGCGTGTATTGGCCGCCGTTTTCGCGAACGCCGGGTACGTAGCCGCGGATATAACCAGGATCGAGATCCGACTTATCGAACGGCGGATCGAGCAGCTGGATCAGAGCGTGCTCGCGCCGCACCAGGCGCGCATACACAGCGTCCATCGCGCGGCGCGAGCGTGCGAGATCACCCGCGCCCGATAGCACCGACCAGCTTTGCGATATCGAATCGATCTGGCATTCGGGGTTGCTCTTCGAACCGAGCGGCGTGCCGTCGTCGAAGTACGCGCGTCGATACCAATCGCCATCCCACGCGGTTTCTTCGATTCGCATCGCAAGCTGTGTCGCTTCGTGCTCGCAGCGCGCGGCAAACGATGTTTCGCCGCGCATCCGGGCGATCGGTGCGAACTGCCTGAGCACATAAAACAGAAAAAATGCAAGCCATACGCTTTCGCCCTTGCCTCGCATGCCGACCAAGTTCATGCCGTCGTTCCAGTCGCCGGAGCCGATCAGTGGCAATCCGTGTTCGCCGAACTTCAGGCCGTGCAAGATCGCGCGTACGCAATGCTGATAAACGTCGGCGCTCTCGTCCGATCGCACCGGCATGTCGTAGTACGAATCGTCTTCCGCATTGACCGGCCGGCCTTCGAGAAAGCGCGATGTTTCGTCGAGTATCGAGACATCGCCGGTGGCGAGCACATAGCGGCTGGTTGTCAGCGGCAGCCACAAATAGTCATCGGAACAATGCGTACGCACGCCGCGGCCGGATGGCGGATGCCACCAATGCTGCACGTCACCTTCGACGAATTGACGGCTGGCGCACAGCACGATTTGAGCGCGCGCCGCACCTGGCTCGGTATGCAGCAGCGCCATTACATCCTGCAACTGATCGCGAAAGCCGTAGGCACCGCCCGACTGGTAATAGCCGCTTCTCGCCCACAGGCGGCACGCCATCGTTTGATACACAAGCCAGCCGTTGGTTAAAACGTTGAGCGCCGTATCGGGCGTGTCCACCTGCACCGCGCCAAGCGTGCGCTGCCAGTGCTGCAGCACAGCCTCGAGCGCCTGATGTGCAATTGCAACGCCTCGGAAACGCTGCACCAGTGCATTGGCTGCCGCGACGCTATTCGCGGCTCCCAGGCGGAACACAATTTCTCGTTCCTGCTCGGGCGCGAGATCGAACGTCACCTGCATCGCAGCGCACGGATCCAGCGCCGCGCCAACTCGGCCCGACAAGCGCGTGCGGCGCAGCGCTGCCGGATTGCGCCAGGTGCGGTTGCGGCCGATGAATTCAGTGCGATCGGCGGTGACCGTGCGCGCGGTATCGTCGACGTCGAAGAACCCGATCGATTCGGCGAACTCGGTGTTAAACGGATTGCGGGCGTAAATGGCGCCAAACTTGGGCTCGACCTCGGTCATCACGTGCATCGCGGACTTCGTGCGCAAATCACCCAATACCCATTCGGCGTAACCGGTGACGGACAATCGGCGCGGCCGCTCGGATCGATTGGTGAGCTTCAGAATCGAGAACTTGATTGACGCGTCGAGCGCAACGAATATGGTGAGTTCCGAGTGGATGTCATCCTCGATGCGTTCAAACACGCTGTAGCCGAACCCGTGACGCGTAACGGTCGGCGCAACATCGTCCGAGGGCGAAATCTCCGATGAGCTGGGCGACCAGAATTTCGCGGTTTCCTCGTCGCGGATGTAAAGCGCTTCGCCGTTTGCCTCGCCCACCGTATCGCTTTGCCACGGCGTAAGGCGATACAAGTGCGCGTTCATGTTCCACGTATATGCCTGGCCGCTTTCGGCGACGACGGTCCCGAAGTTCGGATTGGCCAGCACGTTGACCCACGGCGCCGGCGTCGCTTTGCCCCTGGGCGGCGCGATCACGTACTCACGCCCGTCCGGCGTGAAACCGCCAAGGCCGTTGAAGAGAATCAGGTCATCGACAATAGGCTCCAGTGGCGGCTCGGGTCGATAGGTACGCGTCGGCGTCAAGCGCGGCACGCGAACCTCTAGCGGAGCACGACGGCTGACTTGTTCGGCCAGCGTTCCGCGCGAATCGGAGATGATTACGCGCGCAACCGATTCGAACAGCAAACGATCCTCGTTCGATATCTGTTCTGCGTGACGCACAAATATTCCACCACCGGGACGCTCGACGAAATGCGCTTCGACACCGGCCGCGATCAAACCGAGAATCTGCTCTTGCAACTGCTGACGATAGACATCGTGGTCTTCGTTCCAGATCACCAGATCGACCGCGAGTCCCTTCAGCCGCCAGTACGCGTGCGCCTGCACCATTTGGCGCACGAGATCGATGCTTGCCGCCTTTGAAATCTGCAGTAGCACGATTGGCAGGTCGCCTGAGATCGCATAACTCCACAGCCCCGATTGGCTGCGCCGATTACGCATTAGCACGCTCGGCGGGCCACGTAGCGATTCATTCGCATACAGCACCGAACTCGCAAGCCGGCTGTAAAGCTGCGCATCGGCTTCGGTCGCGTTCAACTGTCGCAACACCACCTGGCTGTGCGTCCAGGTCAAGTCGAAGACGCGATCGGCCAACCGACGGTCCTGATACTTTTCGATCAGGCCCAGCACCACGTCGCGCGTGTCACCCACCCCGCAGACGATATCGACCGTCGCCGAATCTCCCGCATCGATCGTGACTTGCTGCCGAATCGCCGCGATCGGGTCAAGTACCGATCCGGCCGAGCCAGAAAGAGCACTTCGGCCCAGCAACGCGTGTGGCGCGGCGATGGTGCCACCCCGTCCGATAAACCGCACGCGGTCGGTCTCAAACGACGGTGTGCCGGCTTCACCGTGCACCGTCATCAATTGAAACGATATCGGCGTGTGCTCGTCGCGCGAGCGCGGCCGTCGTGTGCACAAGATCGCGGCGCGACCCTCGATGATCTCGGTCTGCACAAACAGATTGCTGAACGCGGAGTGCAGCGCGTCGGCCGCGGGGGGCGCCAACACCATTTCGGCGTAGCTCGTGATTTCTATGGTGCGGCGCGAGCGGCCGCGGTTTGTGATGCGCACACGCCGCAGCTCAATGTCGTCCTCAGGCGAAACGACGATTTCCGTGTGCGTTTCGATATCGAGGTCGCGCCGACGAAACTCGGCGCGTCCTTCGGTGAAGATGGCCTCGTAGTGCCCGGTAACCCGCAGGGTGGGCTGGTACGCGACCGACCAGAACTCTCCGCTCGCAACGTCGCGCAAATAACAGAACATTCCCCAGTTGTCGCACGTCGTGTCTTCGCGCCAGCGCGTGATCGCGAAGTCTTTCCAGCGGCTGCTGCCGCCGCCCGCGTTCGTCACCATCACGTGATAGCGGCCATTGGACAGCAGATTCACTTCCGGTACCGGTGTGTTCGGAGTGGCCAGCACGCGTATCGGCAGCTCGGCGCTGGTGCTGGTGACGGCAAGGTCAGGTGCGATCGTCGCCGTGTCGTAGAACAGCGTCGCGCGCGGTATGCGTTCCTGCAGCAGCAGCAAAGTAGCTTTGAACAGCGGATCGGACTCGAAGCGCCTTTGCATCGGCTTGGCGAGCAGCGCGTGCGAAAACGCGACCAGACTCATACCGTGGTGATGCGCCATGAACGATCGCACGATGCTGCTCGACTCGCCGCGCCGCTGGCGCGATGGCGTGTAGTCGATCGCTTCGAACATGCCGAACCGTCCGTACATCCCCACTTCGGCGAGGCGCTGCAGGTTCACGCACGCAGCCTCGGGCGACACCATCAATGCCAGTGCGGACGCATAGGGCGCAATCACCAGATCGTCGGCCAACCCGCGCTTCAGCCCGAGTCCCGGGACGCCAAATGCACGGTACTGATAGTTGTCGTGCGCGTCGACGGCGTTGTAACCGCACTCCGAAACGCCCCACGGGACACCGCGCTGGCGTCCGTATTCAATCTGCCGGTCCACCGCTGCGATGTACGTTTGATCGAGCAAGGTATGTTCGTACGTCGGCATGATCAGCAGCGGCATCAGGTATTCGAACATCGAGCCGCTCCACGACAGCAGGACCGGCTCGCCGCCGGCAGACGTCAGCAGCCGCCCGAGCGCGAACCAGCTCTCCTGCGGCAGCTTGCCCTGCGCGATCGCAACGAAGTTGACCAGGCGCGCTTCGGATGCCAGCAGGTCGTAGTAGCTCGCATCGGCGCGTGCGTCGCCGACGTTGTAGCCGATCACGAACTGGCGGCGCACCCTGTCGAACAGGAAGCCGTAGTCCACGTCGGCGAACGCGCTTGCCTGCTGCACGAGATCATCGATTGCAGCGACTCTTTCGCGGGCGCGGGTTGCGGCTTGTGCACGCAGCGTGGCGGAGTCGCGCGGCTCTTTTTCGCCGGTTTCGTCCAGTGCTGCCAATGCACGCAGCGTGGTAACGCTTGAGACTTCAGCAACGTGCGCAACGCCGCTGGTTTCGCTCTTCGGCGCGGCCAGCCACGGAGCAAGCAGGATCAACTCATCACGCAATGCAGCGCACTGCCGGGCAAGCGCCTCGGCCCATCCGTCAATCTCCAACATGTGCTCATCGGCAGCGTTCTGCACTTCGGGTCCGGCGAACACCGGCGCTGCCGGCAGTGCCACCGGCTGCGCCCGATAGTGTTCAGCAATTTCAGCTGAGGCTGTCGCAAGCAGGTCGACGTGATGAAACACCGAACCGAGCTTGGAATCGCGCTCGGCAGCGGCGCGCTCGAGCGCAGCTGCGAAGCGGACGACTACGCGCGGCGCCTGCGGGCCGATCGCTGCGCGCAGAACCTCGAACGTGTCGCTGACGCCATCGACCCAGCGCGGGTGAACGATCGGCGCATCGGCAAGAGAAGCCAGCCCTGCGCACAGGGTCAGCACATGACCCGCAAGATTGCCGCTGTCGACCGTTGAAACATACCTGGGCGCCAGCGGCGTTAGCGTGCGCGTGTCGTACCAGTTGAAAAAATGACCGCGGTACCGCTCCAGGGACTGCATCGTGCGCAGCGCATGGGATGTACGCGTAAGCAGTTGCCCGGCCGATTGATATCCCAAATCGTGCGCCCCCAAATCCGCGAGCAGTGCAAGCCCCATGTTGGTCGGTGACGTGCGATGCGCGATGACGACGCCGCTTTTCTGTTGCACGTTGTCCGGCGGCAACCAGTTTTCCTCTGCATTGACGTAGGTCTCGAAATATCCCCAGGTCTTGCGAGCGAGCTTGCGCAGAAACCGTACATGACCGAGCGAGAGATCTTCGCTGCGCGGCGCGAGCGGCCGGCTGATCCACCACGCCAATGCGGGCGATACCAGCCACAGCAACAGAATCGGCGCGGCAATCCGCAACGCCGAGACGTTCATCGCGGGCATCACCGTCCACGTCAACACCGCGATCGCTGGCGCGATCCACATCGTTCGATAAACCGCAGCCAAGTCGGTGCTGTGACTCTCCTCGAGTTGGCGCTCGACAATGCTCGAAGGCTTCCACTCGAGCAACCGCCGACGCGAAATCAGCTTGCGCCATAGTGTGCGCAGGATCGCGTCGAGAGAGTAGAACGCTTCGTATGGGAGCCACGCCAGCGCCAGCAGAACCTGCGCAAATTGCACGCGCGCGGTGCGCGCAACGGCCACGATGTGCTGTTCGACGGACGCCTCTTCGGGTTTGCGCAGAAGATCGGTCAACGCAGTGGCCACCGCAGGCAACAGCAGCACGGCGATCACAACCGCGGTCCACAGCAACGGATCGCGCAGTGCAGCCCAGCCAACCAGCAGTATCAACATCAACGTAGCGGGCACCAGGCTGCGCCTCAGGTTGTCGAACACTTTCCACTGCGACAACCACGACAGCGGATTGGGCTCCCGGCGCCCGTCAGACATCCGCACGGTCCGGCGCAGCCATCCGACCAGCTGCCAATCGCCGCGAATCCAACGATGGCGGCGCGCGACATCGGCGCTGTAGCGCGCCGGAAATTGTTCGTACAGCTCAACGTCGCTCAGCAGCCCCGAACGCGCATAGCACCCTTCAAGTAGGTCGTGGCTCAGGATGCGGTTGTTCGGGAACCGGTCGGCAAGGGCGTTCTCGAACGCGTCGACGTCGTAAATGCCTTTGCCGATAAACGAGCCTTCGCCGAACGCATCCTGATACACATCCGACACGGTGCGCGTGTAAGGATCCAGCCCGGGCTCGCCGCTGTACAGCCGCGCATACGGCGAGCGGCGTGTGCCCGGCAGGCTGACCGCCACACGCGGCTGCAAGATGCCGTAGCCCGTTGTAACGACGCGTCGGCGCTCGACGCGCGCGGGACGATTCGAAGGCGGCCAATCGAAACGCGGCCGATCGAACTGCGGCCAGTTCAGTAGATGCGCCATCACGCCGATCAGTTCTCGTGCGCTGTCGCGCGGCAACTGCGTATCGGTGTCGAGCGTGATGACGTACTTCACCTGCGACAAGACCTCGATATCGCCGACGATCAACGAAAAACGGTCGCCTGGATTTCCCCGCAGCAGCGAATTCAAATCACCCAGCTTGCCGCGCTTGCGTTCGTAGCCCATCCACGCGCCTTGCTGCGGATTCCAGCGGCGCGGACGGTGCAGCAGGTAGAAAATGTCGCCGCTGCGTGATTGCTCGTTTGGACAGTACGCGCGATTGAGTGCGTTGATTCCATCCTGCGCGAGTTGCAGCAGCGGCGCATCGGTCGGTAGCGTTTCTTCGGCGGCATCTGGAAAATCGCTGAGTAGCGCAAAGTGCAAGAGCGGGTCGCGATTGGCGAGAAAGCGCACCTCGAGGGCTTCAATCAGACTCTGCACGCTCTGGCGATCGGTCAGCAACGTGGGGACCGCCACCAAGGTGCGCGCTTCAGGCGCGATGCCACTGGAGTAATCCATCCGCGGCAGCGAACGCGGCGCCACCAGCAGCGTCACGAGCCAATTGACGATAGAGACCGCGAGTTGACTGGTCGCCAGCATCGAAACCAGCGTGACCATTGTCAGTAGGGCGATCGATGCAGCGCTGTGCGGTTCGGCCAGGCCCGAGTAGGTTCGTCCCACCAGGCCAGCGGTCAGCGTGCCGGTAATGACAGCAATCGTTCCAAGATAGATTTGAAGCGGGTAGCGGCGGCCGAATGAGCACAGTGAGTCGAGCGCGGAGCGCCTGACTCCCACCGCGCTCTCCAGCACAGGCAATCCCTCGTCGATCAGGTAAAAACCGACGTGCGCGGCACGCGGATCGGCGGCAGCTGCGTCACCGACGTCAGCGGCGCGCGCTGCCGCCAGTTCGACCGCCTTGGCGGCGACCTCGGATTCGGACAGCGCGCTGCGCCTTGCGATCTGTTCGGTGGCGTGCCGGTAGCTATCGCGCGTCGCGAATTCCATCAACGCGTGAACGCCGGCAGGATCTTCCCGCAATATCCTCTCGACTACGCTCATCTGCTCGACGAACTCGCGCCAGTCGATCGCGCTCAACAAGCGCAGGCTGCCGATGCTGTTGCTGATCGACACCTGATGCGAAGCCTGCGCCTGGGCTTCCAGCTGCACTAACTGGTCGATCGTCAGATGCGATTCGGCAAGCTGCTGCTCGATCCACGTCAGCGCCAGCGCCAACGCCGGACTCTGGCCCTGCAGGCGGCGCGTCAGTTCCGCCACGAACGCACTGCCGAGCGACGGCGATGAGCGCGCCATGTCGGCGATTACCAGGATCAGGCTCTTCGGATCGCTCTCCGCGGTTTCCATCATCTGGTCGGCCCAGACGTTCGCCAGATCGCGATCGGCGCGCCCGGTCGCCATGCGTACACCGACCCGGCGCAGGTTCTCGATCAACGCCAGCCGCAACATGATCGGAATCGCCCACAGCTCGCCGAGCTTCAGCACAGTCACCGTCTGATACGCGGCGACGAATCGACTGAGCCGCTGCGCGTCGACCAGGCCATCGCCGTGCGAAATCGTTTCCAGTGCGATGTCGTAAACACGCGGCAGTCCGGCCGACGGCCCGCTGGCCAGACGCGGCAGCTCGCGGCTGTAACCGCGCGGCAGGTGGCGTTTTGCCGTGGCGATCTGCTCGTCAATCAGATGAAAGTTATCGATCAACCATTCGGCGGCCGGCGTGATGCGCTGATGGGCCGATACAGACTCCGTCAGCACGTTGCACACTTGGACCAGCGTGCTTTCGTTGTCGGCCAGGCGCGCCAGCAAGGGCTCGCGAGTGCGCCGCGACGTTATCTTGTGAGCCGCCGCGAGCGTCTTGCCGTACTGCTCCATCTGATCGGCGCTTAAAAGCTCCGATCGCAGAGGCGCTTCTTCGACGAAAGACGCAAGCGATAAGCCGCTCGTGGAAAAACGCGTCTTGAATTGGGTCAGGTGCCCGAGGATGGAACTGCTGTTCGCCCTCAATTAAGACGTCCAACACGGTGGTGTGTGATGAAGCAGGATAGCAAGTTGCTGGTGTCTGCTTCGTGCTGGTGTCTGCTTCGATGTATTGGGCGTAGCCAGCGTTGAACTATCCTGTTGCAATTAACGAGCCCGGATCGAGATGCCACCGTCCGAATCGGATGCCTTTGTTTTCTTCGGCGCCACCGGCGATCTGGCGTACAAGAAGATATTCCCGGCATTGCAGGCGATGATCCGGCACGGTGAGCTCGACATGCCAATTATCGGCATCGCGCGCGCCGGGTGGTCGCTTGACAAGCTGCGCGCGCGTGCACGCGAGTCGCTGCAGAACAATGGCGGCGTTGATCCGGCCGCGTTCGCCAAGCTTGCCGCACAACTGCACTTCGTCGATGGCGACTACTCGGAGCCTGCCACCTACCAGCGTCTGCGGCAGGTGCTCGGAGGCGCCCAGCGGCCGCTGCATTATCTGGCGATTCCACCCAGCATGTTCGGCACCGTCGTGCAGGGGTTGGCGCACGCCGGCTGCGCAACAGGTGCGCGCGTCATCGTCGAGAAGCCGTTCGGGCGCGACCTCGCATCGGCGAAGGCGCTGAATCGCACGTTGCACGAAGTGTTTCCGGAATCATCGGTGTTCCGCATCGATCATTACCTCGGCAAAGAGGCGGTGCAGAACCTGTTGTACTTTCGTTTTGCCAACACATTTTTGGAACCGATCTGGAATCGCAACTACATCGATAACGTGCAGCTCACCATGGCCGAAAGTTTCGGCGTGGAGGGGCGCGGCAGCTTTTACGAAGAAGTCGGCGCAGTGCGCGATGTCGTGCAAAACCATTTGCTGCAGGTGATTGCATTGCTGGCGATGGACGCGCCGGTCGGGCGCGACCCGGAGTCGATGCGCGCAGAAAAGGTGCGTTTGTTTCGCGCGATGCGGCCGCTCGACCCGAAGCAAGTCGTGCGCGGACAATTTCGCGGCTACCGCGACGAAGCGGGCGTTGCGCCCGATTCACAAGTCGAGACGTTTGCGGCGCTGAAGTTGCGCATCGATACGTGGCGCTGGGCCGGCGTTCCGTTCTACATTCGCACAGGCAAGCGCTTGCCGATCACCGCCACCGAAGTCAAGGTCGATCTGAAGCTTCCGCCGCTGGCAATCTTCGATCGGACCGATCCGAAGCAGTCGAACTACTTTCGCTTCCGGCTCAGCCCCGAAGTCGTGATCTCAATTGGCGCGCGAGTCAAGCGTCCAGGCGATGAAATGCGGGGCGAGCCGGTGGAACTGGTGGCGCGTCGTTCGCCCGCCAGCGAAGATTTGCCGTACGAACGACTGCTGGGGGACGCGATCCAGGGCGATACATCGCTGTTCACGCGCGACGACAGCGTCGAAGCGGCGTGGTGCGTGGTCGATCCGATCCTTCACAATCCTGCACCGGTCGTCGAATACGAGCCCGGCACCTGGGGGCCGCCGTCGGCGGCGAAAGTCATCGCCGGTGATGAAGGCTGGCACGACCCGCAGCCCGAGACGACAACTGCGTTAGAAACGGAGGCCGCATGAACAACACGCAACGCCTGCATGATCTTGGCCAGAGCATCTGGCTGGACAACATCTCGCGCCGGATTCTCGACGACGGCACATTGCGCCGCTACATCGACGAGTTCTCGGTTACCGGGCTGACATCGAATCCGACGATCTTCGACGAGGCGATCGGCGCGGGCGACACTTACGACGACGGTATCCGCGCCAAAGCGGCGGCCGGGAAGTCAGGTGAAGCGCTGTTCGTTGAGTTGGCGCTGGAAGATCTGCGCCGCGCTGCCGATCTGTTCAGGCCCATCTTCGATGCCACCAATCGTGTCGATGGATGGGTTTCGATGGAATTATCTCCGTTGCTGGCCGACGACACCGCACGCAGCATCGAAGCAGCGGCGCAGGTTTACCAGCAGGGAGGCCGTGCCAATTTGTTCGTCAAGATTCCCGGCACGCCCGCGGGCGTGCCGGCGATCGAGGAATCGATCTTCGCCGGTGTACCGATCAACGTCACGTTGCTGTTTTCGCGCGAGCAATATCTGGCGTCAGCCGAGGCTTACCTGCGCGGGATCGAGCGGCGGGTGGCTGCGGGACTCGACGCGCGGGTCAGCTCGGTGGCGTCGGTATTCGTCAGCCGCTGGGATCGGGCAATCAGCGACAAGGTGCCGGCACCATTGCGCAACCGGCTCGGCATCGCAATAGCTCGGCGCACTTACCGTGCGTATCGCGAGCTGCTGGCATCCCCGCGCTGGCGCAAGCTCGCCGACACCGGGGCGCAGCCGCAGCGGCTGTTATGGGGCAGCACCGGGACCAAGGATCCGCAGGCATCGGCCACGTTGTACATCGAGGCGCTTGCCGCTCCCGACACGATCAACACGGTGCCCGAAAAAACATTGCTTGCCTTTGCCGAGCACGGCCAGTTGCGTGGGGTGATGCCCGAGGACGGCGGCGACGCCGAAGCGGTGCTCGCACGCTTTGCTGAAGCAGGCATCGACGTTGACGCCCTTGCCAACCAGCTGCAGCAAGAGGGCGCGCAGGCGTTCGTCAAGTCGTGGAACGCGCTGCTCAAGCGCATCGCCGAAAAAAGTGAAGCACTCGCCGAGGCCGGCGCTCAGGTTAAATATTGACGTGCCCACCTCCGTTCGCGCCAAACCTGCGCCGTCGTTGACCGAGCGCCCACAGTGGCGCTCGCTGCAACGGCATTACCGGAAAATCGAATCGCGGCACTTGCGCGAACTGTTCGCGAACGATCGCGAGCGCGGCGAGCGCTTGACCGCCGAAGCGGCTGGCTTGTATCTGGATTACTCGAAGAACCGCATCAATGACGAAACGCTGCGGCTGTTACTGGACCTCGGCGAAGCATGCGGAGTGCGCGCGCATACCGAAGCGATGTTTACTGGCAAGAAAATCAATGTGACCGAGCAGCGCGCGGTACTGCACGTCGCGCTGCGAGCGCCGCGCAGCGAACGCATTCTGGTTGATGGACACGATGTGGTGCCGGACGTGCATGCGGTGCTGGACCGTATGGCCACTTTCACGGATCGCGTGCGCAACGGTGATTGGAAAGGTCACCGCGGTAAACGCATCCGCAACGTAGTCAACATCGGAATCGGCGGCTCCGACCTTGGCCCGGTGATGGCCTACGAAGCGCTACGGCATTACAGCCGGCGCGACATGACGTTTCGCTTCGTTTCCAACATCGACGGCACGGATTTCATCGAAGCAGTGCGCGATCTCGAGCCGGATGAAACGCTGTTCATCGTTTGCTCGAAGACTTTTACTACGTTGGAGACATTGACCAATGCGCGCGCCGCGCGCCAGTGGTGCGTCAATGCAATCGGTGACGAAGCCGCGATATCGAAGCACTTCGTAGCGGTCTCGACCAACAAAGAACAGGTCGTCAAGTTCGGCATCGATGCCGGCAACATGTTCGAGTTCTGGGATTGGGTCGGCGGACGGTATTCGATGGGCTCTGCGGTTGGGTTATCGATCATGCTGGCGATCGGCGCTGACCAATTTCGCGCAATGCTCGCCGGGTTCCGCGCGATGGACGAGCACTTTCGCACCGCGCCGGCCGCGCGCAACCTGCCGTGGCTGCACGGGCTGCTCACGATCTGGAACACCAATTTCCTTGGCGCGTCGACGATCGCCGTGTTGCCGTACGAGCAATATCTGAAGCGTTTTCCGGCGTATCTGCAGCAACTGATCATGGAGAGCAACGGCAAATGCGTGACCGTCGACGGCACCCCGGTCGACTGCCAGACCGCGCCGATTATCTGGGGCGAACCCGGCACCAACGGGCAGCATTCGTTCTACCAACTGCTGCACCAGGGAACGCGTTTTGTCGCCAGTGACTTCATCGGTTTTTGCCGCACGGACAATCCGCTCGGCGACCAGCACGATCTGCTGATGGCCAATCTCTTCGCGCAAACCGAAGCGCTGGCATTCGGCAAAACAGCCGACGAGGTCAGCGCCGAAGGCATACCTGCCGCGCTGGTGCCGCACCGCTCCTTTGCGGGTAACCAGCCGAGTAACACGCTTCTTGCCGAACGTTTGACTCCGCACACACTGGGGTCGCTGGTGGCGCTGTACGAGCACAGCGTGTTTGTGCAGGGTGCCATCTGGAACATCGATTCGTTCGATCAATGGGGCGTAGAGCTAGGCAAGGCGCTCGCCAAGCGCACCGCCGCTGAGCTCGTCAGTGGCTCGGAGCCCGAGCTCATGCACGACAGCTCGACCAACGCGTTGATCCGCCGCTACCGTGCGCTGCGTCAGCAGTGACACGAAGAAGATCAAATGCGCACTTTGCTTATTGTTCTCATAGGCTTCGCGCTATGGGCTGCGTGTCTTTGGGTCGCGAATCTTGTCGGCAAGAGCGGTTCATCCATGACCGCCGCCACGGCCATATTCGTCGCCATCTGGTTCGTAGCGGCTGCATTGAATATGTGGATAGGCATCTCGCACGCCGGCTATTCGTTCCAGGAGGAACTGCCGATCTTCCTGTTGATATTCCTGCTGCCCGCCGTCGTAGCGGTGTTCGTGAACTGGAAGTTTTTTTGAGCGCGAGGCGCTGATGGGCAAGGTAATTGCTGCTGCGACGGCGTTCTTGTTGCGCCGGGGGTCCTATGAATCGACGACTCACCATCGCCACGGCCTTGCTCGGTATCGTCCTGGTGGCACTTGGTTGCTCGAGCCAACCGTATGGCGACACCGGCGCGAACTGGGTCACGTTACTCGACGGAACGACCGGCCTCGATAACTGGATTCGCGTCGGCGACGCCAACTGGCGTGCGGTGGACGGCACGATCCAGGCCGACCAAAAGACCGACAAGGCGAACAGTTTTCTGGTTACGAAAAACTCGTACACCGACTTTCGAATCCGCGCCGAGTTCTGGGTCAGCGACGACGCCAATTCCGGTATCTATATGCGTTGCGCCGACATCAAGAATCTGACCGATCGGACATGCTACGAAGCGAACATCTTCGATCAGCGTCCGGACCCGACGTTTGGCACGGGATCCATCGTGCATCTGTCGCCGGTGTCGCCGATGCCGAAGGCGGGCGGCAAGTGGAACACCTACGACGTCACGGTGAAAGGCTCGCGTGTGACAGTTCGCCTGAACGGCGTCGTCACCGCCGATATTCAGGACAGCAAACTTACGAGCGGCCCGATCGCGTTGCAATACGCGGCGGGTGTGGTCAAGTTCCGCAAGGTGCAGATCACGCCGCTTTAGTCGGCTTTTGTTTCAAACGACGCCAACAGCGCGTCGAACACAGTGCCGGCGGCTTTGACCAATTGATCATCGTCGTCGATGGCATCGCGCAGCCCGGCCAGCACGCTTTCGATGCCACTCGCCTCCGGAGGTTGCACGCCGCCGGCATCCAGGTAGTGAACAATCGCGCCGATGCGCTTCAGCGCCGGCTGCTCTAGGCCGAAGCTGGCCAGCATCACTTCAAACGTCACCCGTGCACCCACGTGGCTGAACGTGGCGCCATCGAAATCAAAGCCAATTGCTTTTGCAGGACAGTCTTTCGGCTTCGCGAGCCAGACAATGCGAGCCTTGCGGTCGATGTACCGCCGGATCAGCCAAGCGCACGCGAGCCGATCGACCCACGGTCGTCGCCGCGTCGCCCATACACGTCCTTTGTAGTCGGCGATGCTCAATGGGGTGATCGCACTGCGAACGGCATGCGGTTCATCGGGTGCCAGCATGCGGGCCGCCGCCAGTTCAAGCTCCTGCAGTGCAGCATCGGCCTGTTTTTGCGCTTCACCCGCAAAAAAGTCGGTGGCGGCAATGCCGGCGAATGTCTTGCGCAGCTTGCGCGCCTGTTTCTGCGTTTCAAGACCGCTGCCGGCATCAAGTTCATCGCTCGCCTGGCGGATCTCGTCAAGCAGCGCCGCGTAGTCATCGCTGCGATCGAACAGGGCGGCGAAGTCCGCATCCTCTGGTTCTGCGCGCATCAGATGAGTGCTGCCACCGCCCGCTTGCACATCTTCGGCGATCGCTTCCAGCGTCGAGCGACAGTCGTCACGTTCCGGCAGTAGATAGACGCCGTCTCGCAACACGGCAGCGCCGGCCGCGCGCAACGCCCGCCACGCGCGCATGCGGACCGTGGCGTTCTCGGTCGGCAGCGACATCACCAATATCAGCCATTGCATTTGTAGATATTATTACTGTATCGTCGCGATGTCTACAAGAAAGGAGCCTCAAATGAGATACCAGCTGGCACCTATTTTTTGCCGTCCGTGGCTTTTAAACACTCTGTCTCTGCGCCTGATCGAGAGCCATTATGAGAACAACTATGGCGGCGCGTTGCGGCGACTGAACGCCATCACGGAAAAACTCGAGTCGCTCGATTACGCCACCACTCCGCCGTACATCGTCAACAGTTTGAAGCGCGAAGAACTCGATTGCCCTCAACTCTACGTTGCTGCACGAACTGTACTTTGCGAGCCTGGGCGGAGATGGCAAGCCGACAGAAACGCTGGCGCAAGTGCTGGCTCGGGATTTTGGATCGGTCGATCGTTGGCGGAACGAGTTTGTTGCGATGGCGAACGGCCTGGCGGGCGGCTCTGGGTGGGTGTTGCTGGTCTACGTGCCGCGCGACGGTCGGCTAATCAACCAGTACGCAGCCGATCACAGCCAGGCGCTGGCGGGCGGCATTCCGATCTTTGCGCTGGACATGTACGAGCATGCGTATCACATCGACTTCGGCGCTAACGCAAAGGCGTACATCGATGCATTCATGAGGAACGTCGACTGGAAGGCGGTGCAGGGTCGTTACGAAGATGCCTCTAAGGTCGAACCGCCGCGTCCGCTGGTACAAGAAGAGTTTGCGGATGTCCCGGGCGTTTCACCGGAAGAGGTCAAGGCGATGCTTGACGCCGGCAAGCCGGTTCAGATCATCGATACGCGGCCACGACATTCCGTTTCTCGTACGCAGGACATCATGGAAGGGGCACTGTGGCGCGATCCCGATCGCGTGCAGGAGTGGGCCGGCGAACTGTCGAAGACCGATCCGGTCGTCACCTTCTGCGTCTATGGATTTCACGTCGGATGCCAAACCGCCACCGCACTGCGCGCTGCCGGTTTCGACGCGAGGTACATGAAAGGCGGTCACTCGGCCTGGAAGGCCATTGGCGGAGCGACGAAGATGTACAAGTGACGGCTACAACCGCTCGACGATCGTCACGTTCGCCAATCCGCCGCCTTCGCACATCGCCTGCATTCCGTAGCGCTTGCCGGTGCGGCGCAGTGCGTGCACCAGCGTCGTCATCAGCTTGGCGCCAGAGGCGCCGAGCGGATGACCGAGCGCAATCGCACCGCCCGACGCGTTAAGCCGCGCCGGATCGGCGCCGGTTGCTTTCAGCCAGGCGAGCGGCACCGAGGCGAACGCTTCGTTGATCTCGAAGAGGTCGATGTCATCGAGCCGCAAGCCGGCCTTGCGCAACGCGATCGGCGTGGCCGGTATCGGCGCCTCGAGCATGATCACCGGGTCATGGCCAAGCACCGTCATCTGGTGCACGCGCGCCAGCGGCTTTGTGGAGGCGCCCAGCAATTTCAGTCCGCGTTCATTGACGACTAGAAGCGCTGCAGCGCCGTCGCAGATCTGACTCGCGGTGGCCGCGGTATGCCGGCCGCCTTCCTGCAGCAGCTTGACCGCGCCGATGCCCTCGCGAGTGGCGTCGAAGCGGATGCCTTCGTCGGTAGCGTGCGTCTCGTGCGGTCGCAGCGCCTTCAGTCGTGCGCACGGGCAGCGGCAAGATCTCTGCACCGAAATACGCACCTCGCGTCGCTTCGCTTGCACGCTGGTGGCTGCGCAGCGCGTAGTCATCGAGCTCGTCCTTAGTGAGTTCGTATTTGACGGCAAGCATCTCGGCGCCGGCGAACTGGCTGAACTGGACGTTTGGATAGCGCGCCTGCATCGCCGGGCTCATGTAACTGCCGAAGCCGTGCTTGAACGGCAGCGTTGCCGGCAGGCCCATCGGCACCCGCGTCATGCTCTCGACCCCGGCAGCGATCACGACATCCATGCTGCCCGCCATTACCGCCTGCGCCGCAAAGTGCAGCGCCTGCTGCGACGATCCGCACTGCCGGTCGATCGACGTCGCCGGCACCGACTCCGGCAGTCGAGATGCAAGCACAGCGTTGCGCGCAATGTTGTTCGACTGCTCGCCCGCCTGCCCGACGCAGCCCATGACCACATCGTCGATCGCCGCCGGGTCGATGCCGGTACGCGCAACCAGCGCATCGAGCACAGAAGCGGCAAGGTCGGCCGGGTGCCATCCGCTCAAGCGGCCGCCCTTGCGAGCGCCGGCGGTGCGCACGGCATCGATGATGAAGGCTTCGGGCATCGGGATTCCTTGCTGTGTAGTTATTAAGTATGCAACGGCGGTGCCACACTGCTTAGTGTTGTCTAATCGAACGCGAAATGCCTGACAATTTCGCCCTGATATGGCGATGAGAATAAGAAAATTGCTTGGCGCCGCAATTTTTGCGTTGTGTGCGGGATGGGCGTCGACCGCACTTGCCGCAAACGATGCGCCGATGGCGTTCATCGACGCGCAGATCGCGGCGAATGCTGGCAAGACCGGGGTCTACGTGCTGGACACGGGCACGCAGGCGCTTCTGGCGCGAGCATGGCTGGCAGACCACGCCAAAGAGTCGATCGAGGTCCAGTACTTCATCTGGAGCACGGACAACATCGGCATCCTGGCAGCGGAAGCGCTGTTGCGCGCGGCCGAGCGCGGGGTGCGCGTGCGGGTGATCGTGGACGACCTGCTGATCGACGCGCCGGACAAATCACTGCTCGCGCTTGCCCTGCATCCGAACATCGACATCCGCATCTATAACCCGCAGTCCTCGGTGGGCGTTCCGCTTCACAAGCGTTTGTTGAACGTGCTGACCGATTTTCGCGGTGTTAACCAGCGCATGCACGACAAGACGCTCGTCGTCGACGGCAAGATCGGCATTACGGGCGGGCGGAACATGGCGGCCGAGTATTTCGACTACAACCACGAGTACAACTTCCGCGACCGCGACGCGCTGCTGCTCGGCGAAGCGGTCAAGGCCATGCGGGCGAGCTTCGACAGGTTCTGGAACAGCGAGCTCGAGCGTCAAGGTGGAAGACCTCTATGACGGCTGGGGTCTGATGCAGAGCAACGTGCGCGTGAACGACGAGGAGATCCAGCGCGTCTATCGCGAGCTGCACGAGTACGCGAAATCGCCGGAGAATTTCGCCCCTGAGGTACGCGCCGCCATAGTCGCAACGCCCGCGTCGTTCGCCCGTCTGGCGCAGCAGATGGTCTGGGGCAAGGTGGAGTTCATCAGCGATCGGCCTGGCAAGAACGAGAACCAATTCCGTCTCGAAGGCGGCGGACAAACGGCCTCGGCGCTCGGTCAGCTAGTCCAGAACGCGCGCGTGCGCATCGTCATTCAGTCGCCGTATCTCGTGCTGTCGGACAAAGCGATGGAATTGTTTCGCCAGGTCACCGCTCGCGGTATCACCGTACGGATCAATACCAACTCGCTCGCGTCGACCGATAATCTTGCGGCCTTCAGCGGGTATCGAAACCAGCGCGACCGGTTGCTCAAGATGGGACTGCAGATTTACGAGTACAAACCTGCGCCGGAGGTCCAGCTCAAGCTGATGCAGCGCTCTCCGACGGCGACCGGGAAGTCGCCCATCTTTTCACTGCACGCCAAGACCCTGGTGATCGATTCGAAGACTGTCTATATCGGGACGTTCAACTTCGACCCGCGCTCCGAGAACCTGAATACCGAGGTCGGCGCGATCATCCACGACCCGGCGCTGGCGCGCGCGGTGGAGGCCTCGATCGAAACCGACATGGCGCCGGGCAATAGCTGGGACGCCGCCAAGGACGATCCCGATCAATACGTTTCGTTGGCGAAGCGGAGTAAGGCGCGGTTGTTTCAGCTGATGCCCATCAAGCCTCTGCTATGACGGAAGCTGCGCGCTGAAAATGGCGGACCACCTTCGCGCGCTGCGAGCCGACATCACGACCCTCGCGGTTGACGCGATAGTCAACGCCGCGAACTCGACACTTCTCGGTGGCGGAGGCGTAGACGGTGCGATCCATCGTGCCGCCGGACCGGAGCTGCTACGCGAGTGCCGCACCCTCAGCGGGTGCGAGACGGGTGATGCCAAGCTCACACGCGGCTACCGTCTGCCCGCAAAGTACGTCATACACACCGTCGGTCCGGTTTGGCGAGATGGCGAACACGGCGAGCCCGAGCTTCTGGCTTCATGCTACCGGCGCTGTCTGGAGATCGCCGCTGCAAACAACATCCTCACGATTGCGTTTCCGAGCATCAGTACCGGACTCTACGGCTACCCGATCGAACAAGCGGCGGCCGTAGCCGTTTCAACCGTTCAGTCCACATTGCACGAGCCGAGCAGTGTCAGGGAGGTGTTGTTTTGTTGCTTCTCACTCGCTGACCTTGAGGTCTATGAACGCGCCCTCCGCGGGCTATCCTGCCCCGAGCAGCGATGACGATTACTTTTCGTTAACCTGCGTATCGAGCGCAGGGGAGTTCTCACTTGAAGAGGAGTACGCCATGGGCAACCGCGACCGACAACGCAGGGAACCGAAAAAACCTAAGCAACCCAAGAAGCCCCACCCCACCCTCGCTGAATTGAGGTAAAGGGAATCCAGCTTGCGAGAGTTTCCCGCAGGCCAACCAACGGGAGGACCATGAAAATCTCAGCCCATCGCCCGGCGAGATCGCTCGCCGCCTGCGCCGTTGCCGCAGTACTCGCCGCCGGCGCTGCCCATGCTCAACAGCAAGCGTGCCTGACCGCTTCCAAGTTCGGACCGAACGACGAGGTTGGCAACCTCAACCACGTGACGCCGGCGAAGACGCTCGCCGCCTCGAAGCTCGTGACGCGAGGCAAGGCCTATCGCCTCGGCATCGAGACGAACAAGGACACGCCCGCCTTTCCGCCGCGCACCTTCTCGATCACGATCCTTCAGCCGGGCCAAGTCGCCGGCGGCAGCCTCGGCCCGACCAAGACCACCTACAACGACGACATCATCGCCGGCTGGGTCGGCATCGGGTCTCAACTCGACGGCCTGGGCCACATCGGCATCGACAGTCTCTACTACAACTGCAACAAGGCCGCCGACTTCGCAAAGACCGACGGCCTGACGAAACTCGGCATCGAGAAAGTGCCCGCGATCGCCACGCGCGGCGTACTGCTCGATATGGCCGGCTACTTCAAGACCGATATCGTCAAGGAGGGCACGGCGTTCAACCGCGCGGAGATTGAAGGCGCGATGAAGCGCCAGGGCATCAAGTCGATCGAGAAGGGCGACGTGGTGCTCTTCTACACCGGCTGGACCAAGCTGATCGGCAAGGACAACAAGCGCTACGGCTCCGTTGAGCCCGGGCTGGGCATGGAAGGCGCGAAGTATCTCGCGTCACTGGAGGTGGCGATGATCGGCGCCGACACCTGGGGACTCGAGGTGATTCCGTTCGAGAAGGATGCCGGCATATTCGAAGTGCACCAGATTCTTCTTCCGCTCAACGGCATCTACATCCTTGAGAACATGAATACCGAGGAGATGGTGAAGGATCAGGCATGGGAGTTTCTGTTCACGCTCGGGCCCTCGCGTATCACAGGCGCAGTGCAGGCGATCATCAATCCGATCGCTATCAAGTAGCGCCCGCGTTGCCGGAGGGTGTTGACGCTGGATACGAAAAAGCACACTCGCTGCGTTAGGAGAGCAAACCATGTTCAGAATTGCGATCGGCATTGTCGGTCTAGCCTTGTTCGTCTCGTGCGCCACTATGTCTGATGTTCCCGCTGCTGCACGCTCTGACCTCGCACCCACCGGCACGCTGCGCGCCGCAATCAACTTTGGAAACCCAATCCTCGCGACGAAGGATCCGTCCACCGGCGAGCCGCGGGGCGTTTCGGTCGACCTCTCCCGAGAGCTCGCGCGACGCCTCGGTGTTCCGGTCCAGTTCGTCACCTACGACGCGGCCGGCAAGGTAGTGGAGGGGCTGAAGGCCGGCGCGTGGGACGTCGCCTATGTCGCAATCGATCCGGCGCGTGCGGTCGACATCAGCTACACCGCGGCGTATGTCCAGATCGAAGGTGCCTACCTCGTGACGCAGAACTCTCCGATTCGCAGCAACGCGGAGGTCGATCGTCAAGGCGTGCGTGTTGTCGTCGGCGCGGGCAGCGCTTACGACCTGTTCCTCTCGCGCAACCTGAAGCAAGCGACGATTGTTCGGGCACCCACGTCTCCGGCTGTCACCGACATGTTCGTGGCGCAGAAGCTCGACGTCGCCGCTGGCGTAAAGCAGCAGCTCGAGGCCGATGCGCGGCGCATCCCCGGACTGCGCCTGCTCGAAGGTCGGTTCATGGTGATCAATCAGGCGATGGGAACACCCAAGGGGCGCGAAGCGGGCGCCAAATACCTGCGCGAGTTCGTCGAGGAGATGAAGGCCTCGGGCTTCGTCGCGCAGGCGCTCGAGCGGCATCGCATCGAGGGCGCGTCAGTCGCGCCCAGAGCAGCAGTTGAATGACAGTCACGACGCTCTATAGACATGCTCAGTTCACGCTCAGCGGAGAAGCTCTCGGTGGCGGGCACGGTTCGCGGCTTGATCATTGCGTATGGCATCGGTGCGTACGCACTGATCTCGCGCAATCTCGGCACTGGCTCTCAGCGTGACACCGTTTCGTTCGGCGAAAGCCCATTGAATCTGATCCTCATTGGCTTGGGCGTTCAGGCTGTTCGGTGGGTCGTGATGCAGGCGGTTGCTCGCTACGAGAAAACGCACGACGTTGAAGGAGTGTTCTCGCCGACGGTGATGTATGGCGTCGATCTTGTCATCGACGGCGTCACGGTCCTGCTGTTTGCTGTGGCAACACTTCGGGGCATTAGCGGTGTCGCGGCGAGCATTTAGGATTTTCGCGTTGTTGCTGCCGCTCTTCCGACGATAGAGAGCATGGACACCGAAGTTCTGATCGTCGGAGCCGGCCCGACCGGCTTGATGCTCGCGAATCAGCTCGCTCGGCACGGCGTGCGCACGCTGATCATCGACCGGCACGCGGGTCCGTCTCTGCAGACGAGAGCCTTGGGTGTGCAGGCGCGCACATTGGAGATCTATTCGCACCTCGGCATCGTCGAGCGTGCACTTGAGCTCGGCAAACGCGCCACCGGCGCCAACTTCTGGGCAGAAGGGCGACGCACTGCGCGAATTCCGATCGGCGACATCGGACGCGATCTGAGTCCGTATCCGTTCCTGTTAATCCTTGGCCAGGACGATAACGAGCGGCTGATGGGTGACGCTCTTCGTGCGCGCGGGCAGACCGTGCGCTGGAACACCGAACTTGTCGGGCTCGCGCAGGACACGAGCCGCGTCAAGGCAACGCTCAAAAATGCGGACGGCACGATCGGCGAAGTAACGGCCGCGTGGGTCGCAGGATGCGACGGCGCACGCAGCGCAGTGCGTGAACTGAACGCGATCGAGTTCGCAGGCGCGCCGTACGAGCACGTGTTCTTTGTGGCCGATACAGAAGTGACAGGAGCGATGGTGCCGGACGAGCTCAACGTCTATCTGTGGCGCGAGGGATTTCACTTGTTCTTCCCGATGCGCGGGACCGATCACTGGCGGGTCGTCGGCATCCTGCCGCTGCACTTGCGGGGAAGAGACGATCTGACTTTCGAGGAAGTGATTCCGTCGGTACGCCAGGAAGCGGGCGCTGAGCTGTCGTTCAAGGCATGCAGTTGGTACTCGACCTATCGCATCCATCATCGATGTGCGGTGCGTTTTCGCGATCGCCGCTGCTTCCTGCTCGGCGACGCGGCCCACATACACAGCCCGGTCGGTGCACAGGGAATGAACACCGGGCTGCAGGATGCATACAACCTGGCGTGGAAGCTCGCGCTTGTCACATCGGGACGTGCGAATACGACTTTGCTCGACTCCTACGAAGCCGAGCGCATGCCGGTCGCCAGGCGGCTGTTGATCACGACCGACCGTGCTTTTGCGCTGGTCGTCTCCGACAGTTGGTGGGCCGGACTATTTCGCACGCGCGTGCTGGCAAAGCTCGCCGCCTTTGCGATGACCCGCGACAGGATACGAACGCTTGCATTTCGCACCATTTCGCAGATCGGCATTCGATACCCGGACAGCTCGCTGTCGGAAACGCTGCCAGAATTGCCTGAAACCGCGCCGCGCGCCGGCGATCGTTTTCCGTGGCTGCGACTCAAGCTGCAGCCGAACGGACCTATCGAGGACCTGTTCGCAAAACTCGACGACACGCGATTCAATTTGATCGTGATCGGGCAACCGTCGGCCGTGATTGACGTGCCGGGACTCGGTGACCTGTTGCGCATGCTTGCAGTGCCGAGCGACCCCGCCAACGACGCGGAACTCGCACGCGCAAAGATCCCTCAGCCATCGTTCTACTTGCTGCGTCCCGACGGCCATGTGGGGGTTGCGGGAACTCGCCTGGATGCTGCCGCAGTGACGCGTTACGTCTCCGAGCGTCTGCACATGGGAACCGCTGTGCGCAACGCCGAGCTACGTTGATATCAGCACGTCCACCCCGGCGGCGGGACGAATCGCTGCGGCCGGCAGTTGTTCTCCTGCGCGCCAGCGCGCAATTGGTTCGCGCTTGGAATCGCCCGCGACAAGAAACAGCACCTCGCGCGCGCGGCTCAGGCGCGCTGCACTGAGCGATACGCGCTGCGGCGGCGGCTTTGGTGCATCGAGCACAGCGAGCACGTCGGGTGCGTCCGGTGCGGTGCCCCAGTCGTGATTCGGAAACAGGCTTGCAGTATGGCCGTCTTCTCCGAGCCCGAGCAGTACCAGGTCGAACTCACCAACGCCGCGCAGCGTGTCAGCGTAGGCGAGGGCGGCGGCGCGCGCACCGAGCTCGGCGGGAATTGGGTGCACGCGATCCTTCGGGATCGGGACATGATCGAGCCATTCGATAGCCGCCATCTTGCTGTTGCGTTCCACGTCGTCGGGCGGCAGGCAGCGCTCGTCGCCGAAGTACACGTTCCAGTGCGACCAGTCGGCGTTCTCGTCGCGGAGCAGTCGATAGACGCGGCGCGGCGTGTTGCCGCCGGCGAGCACGATCAGGAACTCGCCGCGCTGTGCGATGGCGCGCCGGGCGGCGTCGATGATTCGGCGACACGCGGCCTGCTGCAGCTCCGCAAGGGTTGCGAAGCCGACCCAGCGTGTATCGCGACGAGCGTCGGACGGGCCGTCCGACGTGCTCATTGTTTCTTGATCTCGTGCCCGCCGAACTGATTGCGCATCGCCGCCAGCATTTTTGCCGCGAACGAATCCGGATCGCGCGATGCGATGCGTGCCAGCAGCGCGAGAGTGATCGCCGGCGCCGGCACGTTCAAATCGATCGCTTCCGCGACCGCCCATCGCCCTTCGCCAGAATCCGCGACATGCGGCGCGATGCCCTCGAGATGCGGGTTGCTCTGCAAGGCGTTCGCCGTCAGGTCCAGCAGCCACGATCGCACCACGCTGCCGTGGCGCCAGATCTCGGCCACCTGATGCAGGTCGAGCGCGAATTCGGACTTGTGCTGCATGATCGAAAAGCCCTCGGCGTACGCCTGCATCAGACCGTATTCGATGCCGTTGTGAATCATCTTGGTGAAGTGCCCCGCACCGCTGGGGCCGACGTGCCCCCAGCCTCGATCCGGTGCGGGCGCCAGTGTTTCGAAGATGGGGCGCAGTCGGGCAACGACCGACGCTTCGCCGCCGATCATCATGCTGTAGCCCTCGGTCAGGCCCCATATGCCGCCGCTGGTGCCGCAGTCCAGATAGTTCAACTGCTTTTCGGCGCAGCGTTGAGAACGCAGCTGCGTGCTCTTGTAGTTCGAATTACCGCCGTCGACGATGGTGTCGCCTGTCTGCAGCAAATCGAGCAGCGCAGTGACCGTTTCGTCGGTCGCCGTGCCGGCCGGCACCATCATCCACAGGGTGCGAGGCGGCTTCAGTTTCCGAACGAGCGCGTCGAGAGATGTGGCCGACTGCGCGCCGTGCTGTTCAACGCGCTGGCGCGCTTCCGCATTGGAATCGAACCCGACCACGCGATGGCCGCCGCGCAGCAGCCGCAGTGTCATGTTGGCGCCCATGCGCCCGAGCCCGATCATGGCGAGTTCCATCGTTACGCCGAATGCTCGATGTTCGTGGGCAGCGCCACCCACGAATGTTTGCGTTGTTCGTAGACCGAGAACGCGGGCGCGGGAAACTGCGGATCTGCGAAAGCACCCACCGGCACCGCGACGAGTTCTTCGAGTCCTTCGAGCGTGTAGTGGACGATTGCGCCGCAGGCCGGGCAGAAGTTGAACGCGATCTTGTTGCCCGAATCAGCGACGCGCACGTACTGCGTCGACTGCCCATTGATCGATACGCACTCCTTGCGAAACCGTGCCTGCGCACCAAACGCGCTACCGGTGCGACGCTGGCACGCAAGACAGTGGCACACCGAGACTCGAACGGGATCTTCGGTCACAGTCACGGTGAGTTGACCGCAGCTACACGATGCAGTTCGAGTCGGCATGGTTGCAGTTGGCGCTTATTCGAGGTTGATTTCGCCGTCGAAACTGACCTTCAGCTTCAGGCCGGCGACCTCGAGCGTCATTCTGGCAGGAAGCGACTCTTTACCCGAGACGGTGCGATCAGCAATGGCCTTTCCCACCGCTTGTTCAATTTCACGCTGAGAATTAACGCCCACCATCTTCAGAAACTTGCGAATACTCAGATTCAGTGTTTCTTCGTTCATCGATGTCTCCAGTCTCGTATCAAGGCAAGTGTGCCTACTGCCTGTTACGCCCGCGTACGGCCCACGCTCGGGCGATCAGCGAAATCGAGCCGTCGCTGGCGATTGGAAGCGTCGCGCGAATCCGATCCCGCAGGGCGCCTCGGTGTTCTTCGCTAAGCGACATTGCGTACCCGGGCGCGGGTCCCTGGCCGCCGAGAAACGGGTTCCAGTAGTCGTCGAAGTCCCGAAAGGTCGTGGGGGCATCGATCGTATGCGTTTGAACATCGCGCAGTCCCGCTTCGCTGAACAGCGCAACCAAGGCAGGCGGCTGGCAAATCGGAAAGCGAAGCCCTTCGGCGAGCTTTGAAACACTCGGGTCCAATGCGACCGCGGCGTCCCAGAAATAGCGCATCAACTCCATCTTTCCGGCGTAATCCCAGACGTATGCGGCAACCACGCCTGCCGGTCGCACAGCGCGCGCCATTTCCTGCGCAGCAAGCAACGGCTTAGGAACGAAGTTAAGCACCAGGCCTGAAACTGCAACGTCGAAGCGTGCCGATTGCACCGGCAGCGACTGAGCATCAGCCACTTCAAACGTGACTCGAGGGTCGGTGATCTGCGCCTTTGCGTAGTCGATAAAGCCGGCCGACGGATCAATCCCGGTGACGCTTCGTGGCTGCGTCTGTTGCAAGATCGCTTGAGTCAGCGCGCCGGTTCCACATCCGACGTCCAGCCAATCGAGTTGCGCCGGCAACTGAAGCCACTGCAGAAATTCCTTGGCGACGAGCCGGCTCCAACGACCTACATAGGGCTCGTAAAGCTTGCCGGCGGCCCAATTGTCCTTACGCACTTCTGACATGGCCACATTTTGATTTTCCAAGGCCGTACTCTGCATGGCAATTCCTTACAGGCTTCAATCAACGAAACGCACGCCCTGCCGCTGCGCGCGCAGACGGGGATCGCGCGACTTTACCTGCGCCGGGCGCCCGTCGATTATCTCGAAGCACCGTTCGAGCGTCTCTTCCTGCAGCCGCTGCATCGCCTCGCGCGTGAAGAACGTGAGATGGGGAAAGACGATCGCGTTGTCCATCGCGTAGAGCGCGCTCAGCGGATGCCCGGCCTTCGTCAGCGGTTCCTGCGAATAGACGTCGAGCGCTGCACCCGCGATGCGCTGCTCCTGCAACGCGTGCAGCAGTGCGGCCTCGTCGACGATGGCACCGCGCGAGACGTTGATAAGGAACGCCGACGGCTTCATCGCTGCGAGCTCGCTTGAGCCGATGAGGCCGCGCGTTGCGTCATTCAGCACGCAATGCACGGAGACAAAATCGCTGTGCGCAAGAAGCTCGCGCAACTCGGCGCAACGCTGCACGCCCGCTTGCTCGAAGCGCGCCGCATCCGCGCGCGGATCGAAACCGAGCACGCGCATCCGGAAGCCCCGGCCCGCCATGCGCGCCACCTTGGCGCCGATGCGTCCGAGGCCCACGAGGCCGAGTGTCTTTCCCGCGAGGTCAAGCCCCATCCATTGCGACGCCGGCCAGACCCAGCCCTGTTCGTCCATTGCGCGCTGGATTGGCTTGAGCTTCTTCGCGAGCGCGAGCATCAACGTCATGGCGCCTTCGGCTACCGTCTCCTCGGCGTAGTCGGGCACGTTGACCACGGGGATGCCGCGCGCCTTTGCCGCCTCGATATCGATCGCGTCGATGCCCACACCGTACTTGACGATCCCCTTGAGCCGCGGCGCAGATTCGATGAGACGTGCGGTGACCGGCGTGTAGCACATCAGAAGGAGCTCGGCCTCGCGGAGCGCGCTCGCAAGCTCTTCGTGCGCTCACGCCGTCGGGTAGCAGCACAAGCTCGTGCCCGGCGTTGCGCAGCGCCGCATCCACATGCGGTACTTCGAGCTCGCGGTCGGTGCGAACTATCTTCGCCACGGTGATTCAAGCCTTCGCGGGTTGTGCGCCGGTTAGCGGCATCGGTGGCGTTTGGTCGCCGATTCCGCCTCCTTCTAGGCTACGCAGAGAAGGAGCTGTCGAGAAACCTTACACGTCAACCGCCCCAAGGCCTGCTGAAAAGCGATATTGCCTTGTTTTGTTTGAAGATTTTTACCCTGGAACGGTCCCTGCATATATATCAGCGCGAGCAGTGATTTCGTAGGCATACAGGTGCAGGTGCTGAGGAGGATTCCTACGAAGTTGATTCTAGGTATTGGCCGCAGAGCTGTGTAGTTCGGGTCGTTTGATCATCTGACCAAGGACCCAGTCGTTTTCGAGGAGATTAATAAGATGAACATCCTAAAGCTGTCCCGCAACGTGGCCATGACGCTAGGCGTCGTCTTCGGCGCGATTAGCAGCGCACAGGCCGTCCCGATTCTCACTTTTGGGCAAGTGGGCCAGGCGAACGTGGTAACCGGGACCAGGATCGGTTCTGACACTTCGCTCAACGCAACGAACGCGGTGATCACGGTCTCTCAGATCAACGCTCCAAATGCAACGCCGTTCAACGCGTTCCTGACGTTCGACTTCGACAGCACGAACCCCGTGGTAATGGTTGGACCCGTTATTACGCAGACTTTTAGCGGCGACTTTTGCATCACCTCTTTAGCTAACTGTGGCGGCGTCAACTACTTAAGTGGAGAGCTGATTGATATCGCCTTCGGCCAGAGTGCGTCCTTCGCTCTCGCCGCCTCTACGCCACCCGCGGGCAACGTCCTTTTCACCTCCGACGTTATTACAACCCTTGACCTTGACCGTGGCGCCGGCTTCTCATTCGCGAACGTGACCCCGCTTCTGAGCGTCACGAACAACACGATCGATTGCTTCTCGTCTAGTGTTAGCGGCACTTTCTCCGCCAACATAGGTGTAATACCCGAGCCAGAGACGTTCGCCCTGTTGATGATGGGTCTGGTCGCCGTTGGATTGGCGAGGCGTCGTCCCAAGTCACTTGACTAAAGGGGCTTAAGTTTTTTGGGTGTGCGGTAGGGCGCGGGTACCTCGACGCGCCTTACTGCACTGGTGGCCCTTCGATCCGAACGCAAATGCACGGCTCGCCGCGGCGCTAAACGCGGCGCGGCGCCTTCGCGCGCGTCCGAGCTGAAGCACTTACCTTTGCTCCGGCGGCAGGTTTCTCAGCGTGGCAGAGAAGGTGGCATGGGCCGCAGCATCGACCGGCCGGTGTTTGACCTGGGTGCTGGACGGGTACTTGCCAAGGAAGTTGTCACCCCTCCAGTTCGTCGAGGGGCGGATCGGCCGCGGCACGAAACCACCGCCGCAGTTGGGACAGACATTGCCCAGCAGTTCTTCAACGCACGTTGCGCAGAACGTGCACTCGAAGCTGCAGATGCGCGCCTCGAGTGACGCAGGTGGCAGAGGCTTGTTGCAATGTTCGCAAGAGGGGCGAAGTTCCAGCACAGTCGATCTCCTTTGCGAGACGTCTAACGAAAACGTTAAGCCGCAGTCGCTATTCTTCGATGAACCTTGCCTTGAGCTCTGCAGTTGGCACCATGCACGAATCGAGGCGCCCGAACCAACGATATCTCTTTCGCGCGACCACGTCGTAGGCCCAGTCTCGTAGTTGCCGCGGAATGATCTTGATGATGCCAAGCGGCTTCCACGCCCGACGAAAATAGCGCGACAACCGGATCGCTGCATCAGATTTCACGTACGCCTTGCCGTCGGCAATAAGAACGAAAGTGCTGGCGTCCTCGGGATCCAGCCCGAGGTCGTGCATGAGCCGGGTGCCCGCTGGCGATTGCAGAGGCGTGAATCGAAGGGTCTGGTCAGCTTCGTGATCAAGGATGAACCTCACGGAGCGCGCACAAAGGTTACACACACCGTCAAAGATCACGACATTGTCCAATTGATGCTTGCTTCTCCGTCAGACCGAGTGCATTCACCACGCGAGCCAGCGCTGCAGCAGCGATCGAATCGTCGGCGTCAGGCGCGTACGGTTGTAGGCATCCGCTGCCATTCTGATCGCGTCGGCTTGCGTCGGATACGCGTGAATGACGCGCGCCAGCGTGCGCAGACCGATGCCCGCGACCATTGCCAGCGTGATCTCGTTGATCATTTCGCCGGCGTGACGCGCGACGATCGTCGCGCCGACAATGCGGTCGGTACGCTCCTTGACGTGGACTTTCACGAATCCGGTTTCCTCGCTGTCGGTGATCGCGCGATCCACATCGTGCATCGGAATGGTGAAAGTCTTGACCGGAATATCGCGCTCGTGCGCCTGACGCACATACAGGCCGACGTGTGCGATTTCCGGATCGGTGTAAGTGCACCACGGGATCGTTAACGCGCTCAATCTCTCGCGCCCGGGGAACAGAGCGTTGCGCACGACGATGCGCGCCGAAGCGTCGGCGGTATGGGTGAACTTGTGTTCGAGGCACGCGTCACCGGCGGCGTAGATGCGTGGGTTGCTGGTCTGAAGGAAATCATTGACCCGAACGCCTGTTGCAGCTTCGCAATCGACTCCCGCGGTTTCCAGATTGAGACCTTCGACGTTCGGCAGCCGGCCAGTGCCGGTAAGAATGGCGTCGACCAACACCGTGCTGTGGTAGTCCTCGCTGACGAGATCGACGAGCTTCAGCCCATTTTCGACGCGTACGTTGACGGCTTTGGTGTTCAGCCGCACTTCGATGCCATCGCGCGCAAATGCATCCGACAGAATCTGTGCAGCGTCGCGTTCTTCCTTCGGCAGGAACATCGGAATTTCCTGGACGATGGTGGTCTGCGCTCCGAACCGGCAAAAAGCCTGTGCGAGCTCACAGCCGAGCGGACCGCCGCCGATCACCAGCAAACGGCGTGGCAGTTCGACAAGATCGAACACGTTCTCGTTGGTCAAAAAGCCCGCTTCGATCAGACCGGGAATCGCAGGCGTATCCGGCCGCGCGCCGGTGGCGATCATCGCCTTCTTAAAACGAAGCTTCGCGCCGTCCACCGCGAGCGTATCGGCGCCGGTAAAGTGCGCCTCGCCGAAGAACACATCGACGCCGGCCGCGACCAGCCGTTGCGCCGAATCGGCGCGACTGATGCGAGCGCGGATGCCGCGCATGCGCTGCATCAATGCCGGGAAATCGACGCGAATATCGCTTGGGGTCTGTGCGCCATAGCGCTCGGCGTCGCGCATCTCGGCATACAGGCGCGCAGTACGAAGGATCGTCTTCGACGGCACGCAGCCGATGTTCAGACAATCGCCGCCGAGCAGCTCGCGCTCGACCAACGCCACCTTCGCACCCAGCGCTGCTGCGCCATGAGCTGCAACCAGCCCGGCTGTCCCAGCGCCAATGATGACGAAGTCGTACCGGTCAGCAGGCTGCGGATTGCGCCACTCGGATGGGCGCACGTTGGCGAGCCGCTCCTGCTCGTAAACATCGCGCGGCATTACAGCCAACCGCCGCGAAACCCGGCGCGCCGCAAGCCGGTGATGATGTACGAACAACTCCGCATCAATCGCCAGATCAGTTGCGAGCGATAGTTTTCGATCATCATCGTGACGATCCCCTGGTCGAGGCCGAAGTGGCCCGGTGAGACCCACACGCGCCCGTCGGCAGTCGCAACAGTGGGGTTGAAGCTGCTGGCATATCGCATGCCGATTCGCATTTCTGGATAGCGCCGAGCCATGCTGCGCACGGCGCTTAACGCAATCTCGGGTGCGAACGGCAACGAGGCCAGTGCTGCCCATCCGGCAAGCGTTCCGTCGTCGGGACCGTAAGGCACGCCGCGCGCCGCATATCCGAACAGGCGCCGCTGCTCGTTCGTAACTTGCGGGTCATCGTCGCTCGGGCCATCGCACGCCGTGAATCCCCAGCAGTTTTCGTCATAACCGGCGAAACTGCGCGGATTGCGTCGCGCGTACTCGCGTTGCACCTCGGTCGCGCGGCGGCTGTTTTCAAAGTAGTCACAGCGCTTCTCACGCATGAAGCGATCCTGAATACCGCGGAAATCGATCCATGCATGCGAGAACTGATGCACGAACAGCGGCCCCGCATAGAGATAGTCGTGACCGTACAGATGTTCCCACTGGTACGTCGCGGTCCAGGAGTGATAGCAGTTCTCGTCGAGCGGATGCGTCGGCGAACCGAGCGCTAGCGCATACAGCACGATGGCCTCGCTGTAACCATCCCAGCAGTAGTTCAGATATCCACTTTCAGGCTTCCAGCCGTGGCTGATCGTCGGACGGCCGCCTTGTGCCCACTGCCAGTCGATACGGCGATACAGCGCATCGGCGAGTTTGCGAAGCTCGGTTTCTTCCGGTGTGTTGGCGGTGAAGTACATCGCTGCGGTCAGTACGCCGGCCATTAACAGCGCGGTGTCGATCATCGACAGCTCCGAGCGCCACGCGCGCGCGCCGGTTTGCATATCGAGGAAGTGGTAATAGAACCCCTTGTAACCGGTGGCGTCCACACTGTCGCTTTGAACGCTGTCGTGAAAAAAGCGCAGCGCGGCGAGGCTGCAGGCCACCGCATCGGCACGCGCCATCCAGCCGCGCTCCACTGCGATCGGATACACCGATAAAGCGAATCCGACCACGGCGATGCTGCACGGCGAATTCGCGCGCGAAGTGTCGGCGACCAGCCCGTTCGCCGGATTAACCGCCTGCAAGAAGTAGTCGAACGCGGCATGCTGTAGATCGTCCAGCAGCGCTTCATCGGTCGGCGTGCATGCAACCGCGCGGTTCCGGAGATTGTCCTCGGGCATTTGATTTCGTATTAGCTCGGCACGTGCGGATATCTATCGCGGCGAGCACGTTGCTTGCCCGCCATCGCGCGACCAATGTACAACTAACATCGCAAGGAGCTCCCGTGCTAGAGCCGAGCGAGCTGGTGTTCCTGCTCGATGTCGACAACACGCTGCTCGACAACGACCGTTTCGGTGCCGATGTCGGCGCACGCCTCGAGCAGGCGTTCGGAGTGGCTGAGCGTGAGCGCTACTGGACGATCTACGACGCGCTGCGCGACGAACTCGGCTATGCCGATTACCTGGGAGCGCTGCAGAAGTTTCGTGCCGGGCTCGATGACAGTCCGGATCTGTTGCAGATGTCGGCGTTCATGCTGGAGTATCCGTTCGCCAGTCGCCTGTATCCGCGCGCGCTTGACGCGATCAAGCACCTGCGTACGCTGGGCTTGACGGCCGTTCTGTCCGACGGCGATGTGGTTTTCCAGCCGCGCAAGGTCCAGCGCTCCGGCATCTGGGATGCGGTCGAAGGTCGCGTGCTGATCTACCTGCACAAGGAGCGCATGCTCGACGCGATGCAGCGCCGTTTTCCGGCGTCGCACTACGTGATGGTCGACGACAAGCCGCAACTGCTCGCGGCAATGAAACGCGTGCTCGGCGAAAAGCTGACCACGGTATTCGTGCGCCAGGGCCATTACGCTGTCGAGTCGACAAGCAAGGTTATCGACCCAGCGCCCGACATCAGTATCGGGCGGATCGCCGATCTGCTCGATGTCGAGCGATCGGATTACTTCGCTGCACCGACAAGTCCCGGGGCACGCACGCGAAGCAAGGTGTGAGCAAGGAGCGAGCATGAACGACAGCGCTTTGGCAGGTACGCCGGCGTCGCCGGCCATGCTGATCGATGTTGCCAAACTCGTTGCCGCCTATTACGCCAACGTTCCTGACCCCTCGATACTCGAACAACGGGTTGCGTTCGGCACCTCGGGCCATCGAGGTTCTGCGCTCGAAAAATCTTTCAATGAATCGCACGTGCTGGCGATCAGCCAGGCGATCTGCCTGTATCGAAAGCAACATTCGATTGATGGCCCGCTGTTTCTTGGTATCGACACGCATGCGCTATCGGTGCCGGCGTTCGAGAGCGCGCTCGAGGTGTTGGCCGCTAATCGTGTCGAGGTGCTGATTGCGCGCGACGGCGAATACACGCCGACCCCGGCCGTGTCGCATGCGATCCTGGTCTACAACCGCGGCCGCAAGACCGGACTGGCCGACGGCATCGTGGTGACTCCTTCACACAATCCGCCCGACAGCGGCGGCTTCAAATACAACCCGCCGAATGGCGGACCGGCCGAAACAGACGTCACCGATTGGATCGAAGCCAAGGCCAATGCGCTGCTCGAATCTGGCTTGCAGGATGTGCGGCGCGTCCCCTTCGATCAGGCTCGGCGCGCCAGCACCACGCGCGAGCACGATTTTCTGAATACGTACGTCGGCGATCTCAGCAACGTGATCGATCTCGATGCGATCCGCGATTCCGGTATCCGCATCGGCGTCGATCCGCTCGGCGGCGCCGGCGTGCACTACTGGGCGCGCATCGCGGAGCAATACAAGCTCAATCTGACGATTGTCAGCGACGAAGTCGATTCGACCTTTGCCTTCATGAGCCTCGACTGGGACGGCCGCATCCGCATGGATCCTTCATCGGCGTATGCCATGCAGCGGCTGATCGCACTGAAGGATCGTTACGACGTCGCATTTGCGTGCGACACCGACCACGATCGCCATGGCATTGTCACCCCCGGCACCGGGCTGCTGCCGTCAAATCATTATCTGGCGGTGATGATCGACTATCTACTTCAGACTCGCCCGCGCTGGAGCAAGCATGCAGCCGTTGGCAAAACCGTAGTCAGCAGCGCGCTGATCGACCGCGTCACTGCCAGGTGGAATCGGAAACTGGTCGAAGTGCCGGTCGGTTTCAAATGGTTTGTCGACGGCCTGCTCGACGGCTCGCTGGCGTTTGCCGGCGAGGAAAGTGCCGGTGCGTCGTTCAGCCGCATCGATGGATCGGTGTGGACGACAGACAAGGACGGCATCGCGCCATCGCTGCTCGCCGCTGAGATGACTGCGCGCACCGGCCGCGATCCCGGAGAGCTGTATCGCGATCTCACGCGTGACCTTGGCGAACCGGCGACCGATCGTCGTCGAAGCACCGGCCACCGCTGCACAGAAGCAGAAGCTAGCTCAAGCTCTCGCCGCAGCAGTTGCGCATCAGCACATTAGGCGGTGAAAAGATCGACCGCGTGCTCGACCGCGCACCGGGCAACGACGCGCCGATCGGCGGCATCAAGGTGATCGCCGCCAGCGGCTGGTTCGCCGCACGCCCTTCCGGCACCGAGGATATCTACAAGATCTACGCGGAGAGCTTTCGCGGCGAGGAACATCTGCGTCAGATTCTCGAAGAGGCGCAGAA
>CAWAYV010000043.1:0-46111 GCA_963786295.1 uncultured beta proteobacterium
GTCCGGCGCGCAATCGAACTCGGCGCTCCATTCGGCGAAGGTGCGGTTGCCGTCGGTGATCGGCGTCAGCTTCAACGTGGCGATGTAGTTGTCGACTCCCATCGGCGATTCGAGAATCGAGTACGTGCATTCGTATTCGAAGTCGGACAGCGTCAGCAACTGTTCGCGAATCACGCCGCCGTCGCGCGTGCGAAAGTTGCGCACGCAGCCGATGCGATCTGACGGCGCGCCGGCTTCGATGCGCGACTCTGCGATCAGCCGGATGCCAATTCGGCAAGCCGTTGAAGTCGCGCACATGTTGCCAGACCGCGTCGGCCGGCGCGTCGATCACACTCGACGTGTAGACGCGAATCATTGGTTCTACTCGCCACCGCTCTTGCTTCCGCTCGGTAGCGCAGTCTTGCCCATGCTCTGCGCGATCTGGCCGAGTTCGCCGCCGTGCACGCCGATTTCTTTCAGCAGTTGATCGACCAGCGGTGCCTGCGCGCGGAAGCGCAATGCGCTGTTGACGACGCTGTCGGCCAGGCCGGCGCCCATGTCGCCGTTGGCCTGGACTGCCTCCGCCGCCGAGTCCGTCGACGTGCAGGATCTTGATGCCTTCGATGCGCTCCATCGGCTTGACGCTCTCGCGGATGATGCCTTCCATCTTGTCGACGAGCCGCATGCGCAGCAGCGACATGCGCGCGTCCGGCGTCAGCATGTTGTGCGTTTCATTCATCAGACGCGCGCCTTCGGCTTCGATTTCGTGGCGAATCCTGAGTGCCATCGTGCGGATCTTGTCGGAATCGGCCTCGGCTTGGGCCTGCGAGCGCAGTGCGTCGCCGCGATCGGCTGAGGCCGACTTCTCTGCTTCGGCCGCCATCGTCAGCCGGATGCCTTCGCGCTGTGCTTCCTTCGACGCTTCGATCAGGTCGATCTGCTTGCGGCGCTCCGCCATCTCGGTCTCGCGCGCGGTGAACACGCGTTCTTCTTCCGTGACCGCTTTCGCACGCGCCTGATCGGCGGCGGCGCGCGCTTCGCTTTCGGCCTTGCTTTGTTGCGAGATCGCAATCGATCGCTGTTGTTCGGCGAGCTCGACGGTCTTGCGGCGCTCGATCTCGCGTGCCTGCAGTCCGCCTTCTTTCGAGATGCGCTCTTCTTCCAGCACGCGGTCGGTGGCGATGCGCGCCATCTCGATCGCCTCGCGCGCCGAGATCTGCGATGTCTCGACTTCGCGTTCGCTGGTCGAGCGCTCGCGCGCGAGCTCGGTGCGCTGCTGCGCGCGCGCGATCTTCGACTTCGCGCTCCTGCTGCAGGCGTGCGTATTCGGCTTCGCGGTCGATATCGAGCGACAGTTTTTCCGCTTCGAGATTCTTGCTGCGGATCGAGATCATCGTGTCCTGCTCGACGTCGTTGCGCTGCTTCTTGCGCCGCTCGATCTGCTCGGTCAGACGCGTCAGACCTTCGGCGTCGAACGCATTGCTCGGGTTGAAGAACTCCATCGCGGTCTGGTCGAGCTGTGTCAGCGAAGCGGCTTCGAGCTCGAGCCCGTTCTTGCGCAGGTCTTCGGCGACGACCTGGCGTACGCGCTTGACGTAATCGCCGCGACGCTCGTGCAATTCTTCCATCGTCATTTCGGCGGCGGCCGTGCGCAAAGCGTCGACGAACTTGCCTTCGAGCAGCTCTTTCAGCTTTTCGGGCTCCAGCGTGCGCGTGCCTAATGTCTGCGCGGCGTCGGCCACGGCATTCGCATCGGCTTTCACGCGCACGTAGAACTCGGAGATCACGTCGACGCGCATCCGGTCCTTGGTGATCAGCGCCTTGTCGCGCCCACGTGCGACTTCGAGGCGCAGTGTGTTCATGTTGACCGGTATCACGTCGTGCACGATCGGCAGCACGAATGCGCCACCACCGAGCACGACTTTCTGCCCGCCGAGTCCCGTGCGCACGAAGCTGCGCTCCTTCGACGATCGCAGGTACAGCCAGTGGAACAACCACACGATCACCGCGACGACGATCGCGACGGTGATCAGGCTGAGGATGAAGATGCCGAAATCTGATCCGCTCATGACGTACTCCCTCAATGAAGCTCTGTAAAGCTACGGCGCCCCGATCTTGCGCTTGCGGTGCTCAACGTACCTTACGTACGCTCCGCTCCTCAGCGCAACCTCGGGGCTGCTCGCTACGCTTTCCAGAGCTTTCTTGCCATTCCTTCGAATGGCGACAAATCGTTTCGTCTGCTGCGTCAGCGCGACTTCTGTCGGCAGGCGCTCCATGCTCGATGCGCCGTAGAAGCCGTGGCATTGCGGGCACCATTGAAGAATCGTCTGCGCATCTTCGGGCGTGGCGATGGGCCCGCCGTGACACAGCACGATGATGTCCGGGTTGACTTCGCGCGCGGCGGCCGACCATGCATCGATGCGCGGCACGCAATCGTCAAGCGTCAATGCGGTCGCGGCGCCGATCGCGCCGCCGGTCGTCAGTCCGAGATGGCACACGACGATGTCGGCGCCGGCGCGCGCCATCTCGCGTGCATCGCTTTCGGAAAACACATACGGCGTGGTCAGCAGATCGAGCGCGCGCGCGGCGCGGATCATGTCGACTTCGAGCGCGTAGCCCATTCCGGTCTCTTCGAGGTTGGCACGAAACGTCCCGTCGATCAGCCCGACACTGGGAAAGTTCTGCACGCCCGAGAAGCCGAGATCGGCGAGCTGCCGCAGAAACTGCGGCAGCAACATGAACGGGTCGGTGCCGTTGACACCGGCGAGCACTGGCGTGTGGCGCACGACGGGCAATACTTCGCGCGCCATCTCGACGACGATGTCGTTCGCGTTGCCGTACGCGAGCAAGCCGGCAAGCGAGCCGCGGCCCGCCATTCGATAACGGCCCGAGTTGTAGATCACGATCAGGTCGATGCCGCCAGCCTCCTCGCACTTCGCCGAGAGACCTGTGCCTGCGCCGCCACCGACGATCGGCTCGCCGCGCGCGATCTTGTCGCACAGGCGTTTGAGGATTTCTTTGCGGGCGATACGAGGCATGGTGTTGTTCTTCGTTGTAGGTCAGTGCACCGCACTGCGCGTGACGGCAGCGCCGTCGGCGCATACCTCGTGGAATTGCTTGACCAGAAGATCGGCAAAGGCCGGGTCGTTCAGATGCAACGGACTGCGGATCAGAATGCGCCGCGGACCGCGACGGAAGTTCGATTCGATCGCGGTGAACAACGCCTTGTCCGCCGCCGGGTCCCAGAACGCCTTGCCCGGCGCATCGAGCACCGACACGCCGCCTTCCGGAATGATGAAGCGCACCGGGCCTTCCATGCGATTGAGCTTGGCAGCGATGAACTCGCCGATCGCCTTGCATTCATCAGGCGTGGTGCGCATCAACGTGACATTCGCGTTGTGCTTGACCAGATTGCGGTCCTTGAACTTCGGCGGCACCGTGTCGAACGCCCAGAAGTTCGCCATGTCGAGCGCACCGCACGAACCGACGTAGGGAATCGGCCGCCGCGCGAATGCATCGAATCGCTCCGGCCCCGCGCTCAGCACGCCGCCGACGATCTCGTCGCACACTTCGGTGGTCGAGATATCGAGCACGCCGGCGAGCAGTCCCGAGTCGACCAGCTTCTCCATCGATTGGCCGCCGGTGCCGGTCGCGTGGAACACCAGGCAATCGAACTCGTTCTGCAGCTGCTTGGTCACCGCCTGCACGCAAGGCGTCGTGACGCCGAACATCGTGAGCCCGATCGCGGGCTTGGCGTCGGACGCGGCGGTGCGCGTGTACGCGATCATGCCGGCCAGCGCATGGGCGGCGTTCGCGAGCACTCGCTCGCTGATGCGATTGATGCCCGACACGTCGGTCACCGAGTACATCATGCAGATATCGCTCGGCCCGACATACGGACGCACGTCGGCTGAAGCGACCGATGACACCATCACCTTCGGCATGCCAACCGGCAACGCGCGCATTGCTTGTGTCGCCAGCGCGGTTCCTCCCGAGCCGCCGGCCGACACGATGCCGCCGAGGTCGCGCCGCCCGAGCAGGAATCGCTCGAACGCGATCGCCATGTTGCTGACCGACGATCCGCGATCCCCGGTGAATACGGCACTTTCGCCGTTCGGATGGTGACGCGCGACCTCGCGCGGATGAACGTTCGCGGTCGAGGTGGCGCCTGACGTGGAAAGATCGACGGTCACCGTGCGCAAGCCCAGCTTGTCGATGCACTGCTTGAGGAAGAACAGCTCGCGGCCCTTCGTGTCGAACGTGCCTGCGATGTAGGCAGCGCGCTGCAGGTTGCTCGCCACCGGAAATTCGAACACTCGCGCGCTGCGTGCGTTTGCGGATGGATCGGTGGCACTCGCTGACTCCGGCGCTTTCGCTTCGGCGAGCGAGTTGCGCACGGCGCGGTCATGCAGCGGCACTTCCGGCTGCATCGCATTCCAGCGTGTAAAGCTTCTTACCGTTTGCGTCGGAGGAGATGCGCGGTATTGCATCTCCGTGGGCGCGCCGAACGGTCAGCACGCGCGACGGTGCCTCGTCTTCGATGACGACCGGCGCTGCGGCTTTCGCTTCTTCCGCTGCAGCATGCACACCCAGCAATCGCTGCTGCAGTTCAGTGTCGGCGGCGAGCTCGCGGGCCGACATTTCGCGTGCGATTCGCCCGTTGACCATTACGGCCACTCGGTCGGCCGCATCGACTGCGACGCCGATGTTCTGTTCGATCAGCAACACCGCGATCCCGGTCGCCTCGGACGTGGTGTGCGCCAGCTGCTTCAGCGTTGCTGTGACTTGCTCGACGATCACCGGCGCCAGGCCTTCGGTGGGCTCGTCCATCACCAGCACGCGCGGGTTGAACAGCAGCGCACGGCCGATCGCCAGCATCTGTTGCTCACCGCCCGACAGCTCGGCTCCGCCGTTGCGACGTCGATCGGCGAGGCGCGGAAACAGCGAGTAGATGCGCTCGACCGTCCACGCACCCTGCCGTGCGCTCTTGGCCGCCAGTCGCAGATGCTCGTCGACCGTGAGCGAAGGCCACACGCGCCGGCCTTGCGGCACATAGCCGATGCCAAGCTCGGTGATCATGTTGGGCGACATGCCCAGAATCTCTCGCCCTGCAAGTTTCACGCTGCCTCGCGCCGGCACCAGGCCGGTGATCGCGTTGCACAGCGTTGTCTTGCCCATTCCATTGCGTCCGACCACGCCGAGCACGCCGGAAGGCAGAGTCAGCGAGACATCCTGCAGCGCATGCGCTCGGCCGTAATAGACGTCGAGGTTGCGCACTTCGAGCGCTGGCGCCGACGTGGTGGAGTTGATCGCCTCAGTGGACATGAGCGCCTCCATGGCCCTTCGCGCCCATGTAGATCGCGTGCACTTCCGCGTCGTCCTGAATCTCCTGCGGCGACCCGTGCTTCAGCACGCGGCCGTTGTGCATCACCGTGACGCGCTCGGCCACGCCGAGCGCGATATCGAGATCGTGCTCGATCAGTACGAAGCCGAGGTGCCGAGGAAGGGCCCTCAGCAGCGCCACGAGTTCGCGGCGTTCGGCAGGAGAAAGCCCAGCCGCCGGCTCGTCGAACAGAATCAATCGCGGCGCGCCGGCCAATGCCATCCCGACTTCGAGCTGCCGCTGCTGCCCATGCGATAGCGAAGCGACCGGTGTGTCACCCACTACATCGAGACGCACCTGGTGCAGCAATGCTTCGGCCGCGACCACGCTCGGGTCTGAGTGTGGCGGGCGACGCATGTTGAAGCGACCACGCGTCGTGCCGCGCACCGCGAGAAAGAGGTTGTCGCGCACCGACAGCTCGCGAAACAGCAATGACGATTGATACGTACGCCGCAAGCCGCGTCGAATGCGCTCGTGCGGCGGTAAATGTGTCACGTCTTCACCGAAGAACTGCACGCGGCCGCGAGTCGGCGGAAAGTCGCCGGTGATCGCGTTGAACAGCGTCGTCTTGCCGGCGCCGTTGGCGCCGAGGATCGCGCGCCGTTCACCGGCCGGCGACTGCAAAAGTGATGTCTTCAATCGCACGCAGCGCACCGAACTGGCGCGTGACGTGCTCGAGCACCAGCGCGTCGCCGGATAACGCGGCGGATCGCGCGCGCGCTGCGGCAGGCAGTTCGATGACGGCGGCCATAGGTATTAGAGGGCGGAGCCGGGCGTTGCGCCCGGCTCCTAGCCTGCTCGTTATCGCTTACGGGCAGTCGGGCACGTCGCGCGAGCCCATCTTGAAGTCAGCCGGTTTCTGGCCGAAGGTCTGCGTGACGTTGTCGGTCTTGCCGACCACTTTGTTGTATAGCCCGCCCTTTTCGTCCTTGACGACTTCAGTGATGAACGTGGTACCGATTGCCTGCCGGTTCTCGTCGAGCTTGACGTCACCGACCGGGGTCTTCAACGTCATCTTCGCCAGCGTCTCACGGTACTTCTTCTGCCCGTCGCCCAAGTCACCCTTGACGGTGTCGAGTGCATCGAGCGCCGCCTTCATGTTGATGTAGTACATCAAGGCAAACAGACCTGGACTCGGATAACCATCCGGGAAGTTCTTCTTGTAGCTGGCGACGAACGCCTTGTATTCCGGCGTATCGATCGAATCGGCCAATGGCCCGGCCGACAACGTGCCGACCAGCGACTCGCGCCGCTTGCCGCGATAGTTCAGAACGTCCTGCGCGACCGTGATCGAACCACCGATCATCGGCTTGTCGCCGCCCGCAGCCTCGTACTGATTGAGAAAGTTCACCGCGTCGGCGCCGCCGAGCACAACGACCAGCGCGTCGATATCTTTCGGAATGCGTGCGATGACCGATGCGTAATCCTTGCCACCGAGCGGCACCCACGCCTTGACCGGAACCTTGCCACCGGCGCCGCAATACTCGGTCATGAAGCCCTGCACCTGCGAGTACGGGAACGAGTAGTCCTCGGCGATCACCATCACGCGCTTGTAGCCGCGCTTCATCGCTTCCTTGCCGAGACCCACCATCCACTGCCCGCCGTCGGTGTTGAAGCGGAAGAAGTTGGGCGACGGGCTGGTCAATGTCGTCGCTTGCGCGCCCGAAGAGCCGTTGATGAACGTCACTTGCGGCTGCGTCTTCGAATAGTCCTTGACGGCAATGCCTTCGCCGCCGGACAGCGGCCCGACGAGGATGTCGACCTTGTCCTGCTCGACCAGCTTGCGCGCCGAGTTCACCGCGACGTCGGGCTTGGCATCGGACGACGCCTTGATCATTTCGATCTTGCGTCCGGCCACCACGCCGTTGCGCTCGCGAATCGCAAGCTCGGCGCCGCGCATGCCATCGGCTCCACCTGCGGCAAACGGTCCTTCGAGCGTTGCCAGCACGCCGATCTTGACCGGCTGGCCCGACTGCGACCACGCCGTCGTTGCAAATGCGCCGATCACCGCAGTGGCCATCAGCGTTCGCATCAAAAATCTCTTCTTCATTACTGTCTCCTTCTGTTGCTAATGACGGCTCGCCGGCCGCGGTTGGGTAGAAACGGAACTCACTCGACCTGCGCCCGCGCGTGACGATGCGAAACGCGCACGCACGAACGACCACAGGCCGAGCAGCCCGTCAGGTGAAAACAGCACGATGGCGAGAAACACTCCACCGATTACAAGATTGAATCGTTCACGGTCGATGACGTCGATCGCGAAGGTCTGCAAGCAACACAAAGATCAGCGCGCCGAGAAACGGGCCGATCGGATGGCGCATGCCGCCTAGCACGGCGATCACCAGAATGTTGATCAGCCATGACGTTCCGACCGAACCGGGGGTAATCAGCCCGTTGTACCAAACGAACAGCACGCCACCGATAGCCGCAATGACGCCTGCAACGACGTAGGCCGCAACTCGATGTGCGACGACGTTGAAGCCGAGCGACTCCATGCGGCGCGGGTTCTCGCGAATGCCCTGCAGCGCGATACCGAATGGCGAGCGCACGATGTATGAAATGAAGACATAACTTGCCAACGCACAAACAAACGTAAGGAAATAGATCGGAAGCGGATCGCGCCAGTTCACGCCGAATACGATCGGCGGATGCACCTTTTGCAAACCCTGCCACCCGTTGAACAGGCTGTAGTTCTGCAGCACTAGATAGAAAAAGGCGACGCCGATCGCGAGCGTGATCATGATCGTGTAGATGCCTTCGGTTCGTACCGAGAGCCACGCGATGCCCGCGGCACACACGGTGGCTATCAGCACCGCACACGGCACGACCAGCCACCACGGCCAGTTCAGGCTGATTTCGGTGGCGCTGCTTGCGCCGAGAATCGCAACGGCGTAACCGGCAATGCCCGCCACCGTCATCTGCGCCAGTGAAATCATGCCGCCGTAGCCGCCGAGAAACGTCAGCGACAACGCGATCACTCCGAGCGCGAGTGCCTGCGCTCCGATCTGGAACGTGATGAACGGAGACACGACGAAGGGAAAGACAATCAGGCCGGCCACGACGACGACCTGCCAGGCCGAGATGCCGCGGAACCCGTCTTGCAACGCGAGCAACCAGTTGCCGCGTACGCGAGCTTCCTGCGGCGTCGTTGCGACCAGTTGCAGATGCGCCGGCAGCGCAACGGCCGGAGCCGCGGCACCCGCCGCCATCGCACGGCGCCACTTTGCCGCGCTCATGCCGGTCCTCCCCATCGTTTTGCCCGCGCGATTCATGCGGGCCGTCCCAACAACCCGCGCGGGCGAAACGCCAGCACGATCACCAGGATGACGAAGGTGAACACGACGCTATACGTCGGCGCGTACGCGAGGCCGAAGGTCTCGGCAAGCCCCAGCATCACAGCACCGATCGCGGCACCGACCACGCTGCCCATGCCGCCGACGATGACGACGATCAGCGACGCGAGAAGAAAGCGCGTGTCTTCACCGGGCACCATCGACAGTTCGACCGCGCCGATGACACCACCAAGCCCGGCCAGACCGGCACCGATCGCGAACGTGATCGCGAACACCAGGTTCACGTTGACGCCCGACGCAGCGAGCATCGCGCGGTCGTCGACACCGGCGCGAATCATCATGCCGACTCGCGTGCGATTCAGAAACAGCCACAGCGCAACGCCGATCGCAACGCCGAGCACCAGCAGGCTCATCCGATACGCCGAATACGCGTTGATGATCGGAATGCCGCGAATCGGACCCTTCAGCCACGCGGGCGCTTCCATCTGATGCACTTCGGCGGTGAATCCCCAAAGCAGTAGATCGGCGATCAGGATCGATAACCCGATCGTGACCATCGTCTGCCGCAAGTCCTGACCCTGCATGTGACGCAGGATCACCGTCTGGATCAGCAGGCCCAAGATGGCAGCGGTCAAGAATCCGGCCGCCAACGCCAGAATCCACAAGCCCGTGTTCTCCGCCACCAGATAACCGACATAGCCACCGAGCAAATACAGAGAACCATGCGCAAGGTTCACATTGCGCATCAATCCGAAAACGAGCGTGAAGCCGCTCGCGACGATGAAGTACAGCGATGCCAGCGTCAGCCCGTTCAGCACCGTCACCAGAAACAATCGCGTGTTGTCGATCAAGCCCCAGATCGAAAAGGCAAGCAGGAGCAGCGCGAGCGCGCTCCAGCCGACGATGTGCGATGTCCGCATCAGGCCGCGACGGGAGAAACTGAGGGAGAAAAGTACGGCGACCGCGTGCTGCGGCTGGCAGCGATCTCGGGCGCCTTGTGAAACACGCCGTCCTTCATGATCGCGAGCAGGCGCGTCTTGTCGAGCAGGATCGAGAGATCCGCGAGCGGATCGCCGTCGACCAGCAGCAGATCGGCGAGATAGCCTTCCTTGACCTCGCCGAGCTCGTTGCCCATCAACATGATCTGCCCGCCGTAGCGCGTCGCGGACATCAACGCTTCCATCGCGGTCATGCCGCAGTGCTTGACGAAGTACTGCAGGTCGGTGGCATTCGTGCCGTGCGGCGCCCATGCGAACCCATAGTCGCCGCCGGGCAGCACGCGCACGCCGCGCTTGTGCATCGCTTTCATCGACTCGGTCGCCGCGGCGAGCTCTTCCTCGTAGCCCATCTCGCGCGCCTTCGCGGGCGGAATGCCATAGGCGGCGCCTTCATACAGCAGCTTGAAGATCACCGACAGCCCGGGTGCAACGAAGATCTTGTCCTTGTTCGCTTCGAGCAGATCGAGCGCTTCGTTGTCGGTGAAGCTCGCGTGATAGATCACTTCGCAGCCGAGTCGCACGGCCTGCTTGACCGAGTCCGCACTGCGCGCGTGCACCGCGACCCGCTTGCCGCGCAGCTTCGTCTCTTCGACGGCGACTTTCACTTCCGCATCCGTCATCCACGTGGTCTTTGCGTTCGCGTGCGGAACCAGGTTGTCGCCCGACAGATTGAGCTTGATCGAGTCGACGCCGTACTGCAGGAACATTCGGCACACGCGTCGCATGTCCTCAGGCCCGCTGACGTTGACTGCGAAGCTGAATTCCGGAAACGGCAGGTGCGGCAGCGTCTCGTCGCCGAGCCCGCCGGGCACCGTGATCTCCTGACTCGCTGCCAGATAGCGCGGACCCGGAATCAATCCCGAGTTGATCGCGTTGCGAACGACGACGTCGAGCCGAGGCTTTGCGGTGGCTGCGCCGACGCACGAAGTCCAGCCGTGATCGAGGTACACCTTCGCCACGCGCGCGGTCCACAGCGTGTGTTCCTCGACCGGCATTTTCTGAATGTCGGCAAGACCTGCTGCGTTGTTCCACGCGAAGTGCGTGTGTGCTTCGACCATACCGGGCATCAAGGTGGCGCCGGCGCCATCGATCACCGTTCCGTTGCCACCCGCGAACGAGCGTGCGCTGCGCGCGACGCGGCTGATGCGCTTGCCGCGTATGAGCACTTCTCCGTTGTACGGCGCGGCACCGCTGCCGTCGATGATTTTTACGTTGGTAAATAGAACTTCGGAGTCGGCCATTCGTTTCTCCTAGGCAGCCACGGCTTGCCAGCGTGTGGGTGCCGAGCTGCGTGCATCGCGCGGGACAGGGGCGCGATAGAACTCGCCATCCTTCATCACCGCCAGGATGCGTTTCTTGTCCTGCAGGATGCGGATATCCGCCAACGGATCGCCGTCGACCAGCAGCAAGTCCGCCAATGCGCCGTCTCGGACTTTGCCAATCTGCTCGCGGCCGACCTCGCCATCGAGCTTCATGATCGGAGCGCCCCACGCGGTGGCGGACAGCAGCGCCTCCATCGACGACATGCCGAGATACTTCATGAAGTATTCGAGGTCCTTCGCGTTGGTGCCGTGCGGTGTCCACGCGAATCCGTAGTCGCCGCCGGGCAGGACGTGGATGCCGCGCTTGATCATTTTTTTCAGCGTCTCCACCGCGATCTCGAGTTCGCGGTGATAGCCCATCTTCTTCGTCACTTCCGGGGTCAGACCCCATTCGGACGCGTGATACGACGTATTGATCAGCCACGCGAGACCCGGAGCGACGAAGTGCTTGTCTTTGTTGGCTTCGAGCAGATCGAGCGCTTCTTCGTCGGCAAAGCTCGCGTGATAGATCACTTCGATGCCGTGACGGATGCACTGCTTGACCGACTCGCACGAGCGCGCGTGCGCGGCGACGCGCTTGCCGAAGCGCTTGGCCTCGGTCACGCACATCGCAATCTCCTCGTCGGAAAACGGCGTGTACTCGGCCGGCAGCCCGGTGATGTACTCGCCCGACAAATTGATCTTGATCTGATCGACGCCGTACTTGACGAACTGCCGCACGCAGCGGCGGACTTCTTCGGGCCCGCTGACCACCGCACCGAAGTTGAACTCGGGTTGCGGCAGATGCGGCAGCGTGTTGTCGCCCAGACCGCCTTGCACCGTCAGCTCCTGGCTCGCGGCGATGTAGCGTGGTCCGGGAATCTCGCCGGCGTTGATCGCGTTGCGGATCACGACGTCGAGCCGCGGTTTGGCGGTCGCGGCACCGACGCACGAAGTCCAGCCCATCGACAGATAGCGCTCGGCCACGTGCGCACACCAGAGAATGTGTTCCTCGGTCGGCATGCGCTGGATCGAGTCAAGCGATGGTTGGTCGTTCCACGAAAAATGCGTGTGCGCCTCGACCATGCCCGGCATCAGGGTGCTGCCGGCGCCATCGATCACGGTCGATCCAGAGGCAGAAGAAGACGGCAACGAGCGCACTCCGCTGCCTGTGCGTGTCACCCGCGCGATGCGGTTGCCTTGCACCAGCACTTCGCCGTTATACGGCTGGTCACCGCTGCCGTCGAAGATGCGCACGTTGGTGAACAAGACGTTAGCCATTCTCTCTCCTCTACATCCTTGCCATCGAGCGCTCGAGAAACCGGCGCAGATGCGACTGGCAATCAGCAGCACGCTCGGCAGTCATCCAGTGACCGCAGCGCGGCAAGACTTCGACCTGTGCGTCGCCGATGCGCCTGGCCATGTCGCGCGCGACCTGCACCGGCGCCACCGCATCCTCGTCGCCGGCGACCAGCAACGTCGGTACGTCGATGCTGTCGATCGCCGCCGGCTCGGCCGCGGCCAGCGCTTCGCACGTGCGCGCATAGCCTTCCGGATCCTGGGCGAGCAGCGACTCGCGCACAAAGGCGACGACGACCGGCAACTGCGCGCGCGTCGAGCTCGAAAGCGAGCCTTGCACGATCGCATCGGCGATGCCGAACATGCCTTCGTCGCGAGCCTTCGCCGCGCGTGTCTCTCAATCCCTGACGCGCCGGCTTCGGGCGGCGCAAGCAGCGCTCCGAACAACGCGAGGCTGCGCACGCGCTCGGGCGCGCGCACCGCCAGGTGTTGACACACGATCGTGCCCATCGAGTGACCGGCAAAGTGCGCGCGTGACACGCCGAGTTGTGCGCACACGCGCAACACCGCGTCGACGAGTACGTCGATCGACAGTCGGCCCTTGTTCGGCGTGTTGTCTTGCAGCGCATGCGCACGATGCGAGCGTCCCGAGCCGGGCAGCTCGATGCGAATCCGCTTCGCGTTCGTCACGCGGGCAGCAGCGGCGTCCAGGTATTGGTGGTGCCGCCGAGGCCGTGGACCATCACGATGGGATCACCTTCGCCGTCGACTTCGACGGCCATGCGATCGATCCAATGCAGCATGGTCAGTGCGCAACGACGGGGTTTTCCAGCACGCCGATGCCGTCGATCTCGATGCGCACCGTATCGCCTGACTTCAGCCACGTCGGCGGGCTCATCCCCATGCCGACGCCGGCGGGCGTGCCGGTTGCAATGACGTCTCCCGGATAAAGCGTGATGCCGCGCGAGATCGTTTCGATCAGCGTCGGAATGTCGAAGATCAGATCGACTGTCCGTGCATCCTGCCGCAGCTCGCCATTGACCCACAGCCGCACCCGCGTGTCGCGGCCGTCGAGCTCGGTCGCATCGACCAGCCACGGGCCCATCGGGCAGAACGTGTCGAACGACTTGCCCATATCCCACTGCACGTGCCGTATCTGTACATCGCGCGCGGTGACGTCGTTGACGATCGTGTATCCCCACACGTAATCCATCGCGCGGCTGGCCGGAATATTCGTGCCCTTGCGGCCGATCACAACCGCCAGTTCCGCCTCGTAATCGATCTGTTCGGACGCAGCCGCGCCCGGAAGCCGAATCGGATCGCCGTGGGCGACGACGCACTCGGGCACCTTGGTGAAGACAATCGGCCATTGATCGATCTTCGCTGCGCCGTCGGTGTCGTTCTTGAATATCGTGCCCTGCAGTTCCTTCGCATGCGCTCGATAGTTACGGCCGACGCACCATAGATTGCGACGCGGACGCGGAAGCGGGGCTTCGAGTGTCACCGCGGAGAGCGGCAAGCGAGTGCCGTTGACGGCAGGAAAGTCGTTGCCTTCGGCCAGGTGTTCCAGCAAAGCCTGCGCACCGCGCGACTGCACCTGCTCCTGGCGGCGCTTCAGATCGATCGGAGTGATCTCGCGCGCGTCATTCGACAGCACACCGACGTGACGGCGACCGCCCCATTGATAGGTGGCAATGCGCATGTCTCCCTGGCCGTCCCTCTTCGAATGGGATCTGTTGCAGTGGATGCACAAAAAAATGAGACACATGTCTCATCTGCGGGGCTACGATACCGAGTCGTTTGCCAGCCGTCCAGCAAAGAAATAGGAAATGCCGGCCAGGTCCCCAGTCCAGGCTACCGTTCCGCCGCCCGGCCCGGAGGCGGGCGTGCGCGGGCGCACTTACCGACTGCTGCTGGCGCAGGCGATGAAACTGGCCGAGGACGGGCGGCTTGTCACGGTAGCCGAGGTTGCGGCGGCGGCCGGCGTGTCGCGCGCAACCGCGTATCGCTACTTTCCCAGCCGCAGCCAGTTGATCTCTGCGATTGTCGGCGAGAGCCTGGGGCCGGTGCGCCGCTTCGAATCGCGCAAGGCCGACGGGCGCGAACGCCTGCAGGAACTTTTTACCAAGACGTTTCCGCGCTTTCGGCAGTTCGAGCCGCATATGCGCGCTGCCCTGCAGCTGTCACTCGAGCATTGGGCGCTCGAGCGCTCGGGACGCATCGACGAGGAGCCGTATCGAAGAGGGCATCGCGTCGCGATTCTGAAGCGCGTTGCGGCGCCTTTGAAATCCAGGATGCGCGAAAGCGAGTTCAGACGGCTGCTGTGCGGCTTGTCAATGATCTTCGGAATCGAGCCGTATGTGGTGCTGAAAGATATCTGGGGCTGCAGCGATCGTGAAGTCCAGGCCACCGCGCGCTGGATGGCCGATGCGCTGATCGATGCGGCGTTGAAAACTTCGAAACGCAACGACTAGGCCACACGCCCGCCGAGTTCGTCGCGAATGTGCTGGCGAATCACGAGCTCAAAATTTTCATCACGCGGAAAGCCGAGTGCGTGAGCCTTGAGCGTATCCAGTTGCCCCGGCCAGGTCGACACGAGGCGTTCGATCCGCGGATCGCTTTCCCACTTGATTCGTTTGACAACTTCGGGCCCAGCGATTTTCTCGAGCGCTGCGACCATCTCGCCGACCGTCAGCGATAGCCCCGGCAGGTTGACATTTCGATCAGCGCCGTACGCTGCGGCGTCGAGGTCGTGAGCGAAGATCAGCGACTCGATGACCGTCTGCGGCGACAACAGCCACAGACGCGCGTCGGCGGTAACAGGGCAAATCGCGCGCTTCTCCACTTAACGGCTCGCGAATGATGCCGCTCGCGAATGAAGACGCAGCAGCATTCGGACGTCCGGGCCGCACGCTGATCGTCGGCAAGCGCAGCACGCGGCCGTCGATGAAACCTTTGCGCGTGTAGTCGTTGACGAAGAGCTCGATCACCGCTTTCTGTGTGCCGTACGACGACTGCGGCGTCAGCGCGGTCGCGTCGAGCACGACCGGCGGCAAGTCGCCTCCGTACACCGCGACCGAGCTCGCAAACACAAACTTCGGACGGTGACCGAGCGTGCGGCAGAGGTCGAGCAGCCGTCGCGATGCATCGACGTTGATCCGCATCCCCAACTCGAAATCCGCCTCCGCCTGACCGCTGACGATCGCAGCGAGATGAAAGATCGAGTCGGTATCCGCATCGATCACGCTCGCGAGGAAATCCAGGGTCGCTGATGTCGCCGACGATCTGTCGCGCGCGCTTGTCCGCGAGCGGTGCGGCCTGCGCAACATCGACCAGAACGATCTGCTCGATCGCGCGCTGGTTGCCGTTCGCGTCTTTCAGCGTGCCGCGCTCGAGCAGCTTCGCAGCAAGGCGTCGGCCGAGGAACCCCGCGCCGCCGGTAATCAGGACCTTCATGGGTTCGCAGTCTCAGTCAGGCGCCGCATCCAGCCCAATCCTTCTTCGGTGCTTCGACGCGGGCGATACTCGCAGCCGACCCATCCCGCATAACCGGTCTCGTCGAGCATGCGCAGCAAGTACGCAGTAATTGACCTCGCCCGCGTCGGGCTCGTGACGATCGGGCACGCCGGCAATCTGCACGTGGCCGATATTGCCGATGTATTTCTTGAACTTGATCGCGAGATCGCCTTCGACGATCTGCGCGTGATAAAAATCCATCTGCACTTTCAGGTTGGGCTCGGCGACTTCGGCGACGATCGCATGCGCGTCGGCTTGCGTGTTCAGAAAGTAGCCGGGAATGTCGCGCGGATTGATCGGTTCGATCAGCAGCGTGCGGCTTGTTTTCGCCAGCTCGCGCGCAGCGAATCGAAGGTTATCGATGTACACAGCGCGATGCGCGGTGCGGTCGCCTCCGGGTGGAACGATGCCGCACATCGCGTGCAGCGTCGGAGTTCGTGTTGCCTCGGCATACTCCAGCGCGCGCGATAGAGCGTCGCGAAACTCCTTCTCTCGGCCGGGAAGCGACGCCAACCCGCGCTCGCCGGCAGCGAAATCGCCCGGCCACAGATTGAGCCCGCGGTTCTGCAAGCCGCTGTCGTCAAGCCACTTCGCGATGTCGTGCGGCTTATGGTCGTACGGAAACAGGAGCTCCGTTGCCTTGAAACCGTTGCGCGCGGCGGCGGCGAAGCGTTGCTCGAACGGCAGCTCGGTGAACAGCACTCCAAGATTCGCTGCGAACTTGGGCATCGACTAATTGTTGGAACCGAAGACGGATCGCAGCTCAGCGATCTGCGCTTCGGTCAACGTGCGAACTGGTGCGCCGCGCAGCAACAAGAACAGTTTGGCGGTTTCTTCCAGCTCTTCGGTCGCGTAGACCGCGGCTTCGAGCGACGCTCCCGAAACGATCGGGCCATGATTGGCAAGAAGCAGCGCAGCGTGCGTGCGCGCCAGTTCGCGTATCGCATCGGCAGAGCGAAGCATCGCCGGGACGATGGTAGGGAATCAACGGCAGGCGACCGATCTTCATCACGAAGTACGCCGTCAACGGCGGCAGGCAGTTGTCGATGATCGAGGCCGTTGCATGCATGACACCGCTGCCGAGTAAGTCGAGTGCAGATGAACGATCGCGTTGGCGTTTGCGCGCTCGGAGTAAATCGCGCGATGCAGAAACGCTTCCTTCGAAGGCGGGTCGCCGCTCAGCATGTTTCCCGGCCCAATCGAGCTTCGACAAGTCGCGCCGGGTCGAGCTGGCCCAGGCAGGAATCGGTTGGCGTGAACAACCAGCCGTCGTCGAGGCGAGCGCTGATGTTGCCGCTGCTGCCGGCCGCCAATCCGCGATCAAACAGCGAGCGTCCGTGGATCGACGATGCGTTCTCGCAAGTCGTTTTCGCTAATCTGCTCATCACGACGGGCGCCAGATTCGTCCCACGCTTTCAAGAAAAAAGTCAGGGCTGCCGAAGTTACCGGATTTCAGCGCGAGCGCGAGCGGCGGCGCTCTCGGCTTTTCGAGCATCGTCGTGGTCCACGGCACGCCGGGATCGATGTCGCGGCCGATCGTCAGTCCGCGTCGACGCCGAGCGCATGCAGCACGGCGCCCGATGTTTCTCCACCGGCGACGATCAGCTGCCCAACGCCGAGATCGATCAGCCTCGCAGCGATCGCTGCAAGCGCATCTTCGACGAGCGCAGACGATTTTTCGACACCGAGGCGTTGCCTGTATGCGCTTGACCTCGTCCGGCGGCAGCGGTGGCGTAGATCAGCATCAGGCTCGCTTGCCAACGCGACCCGCCGCCCATTCAGAAGCAGGCTTCGACGGCGTCGTCGCCGTTTGCAAGATCCGAGTAGGATCGATGCGGAACGCGGGGTGACGCGCACGCATCAACTTCGACCTGATCGCGCGTAGCAGCCGAGCAGCTTCCAGCGATCACGGCCTTGGCGCCGTCGGCGGTCGGCGTCTGGCCGCTCGGACGAGGGGCATTCAATAACCCGCGCTGCCGGAAGTTTTGCGGAAGTCCCTGCGCGAGACCTGATCCGCCAGTGACGAGAGACAAGTGCCGCAGCGGCGACCGCGATCTCTACGAGATCAGCGTCGGAAATCGCGTCGACGATAGCGACCCCGTGACCTTCGCGCCGAAGAAACGCGATGCGCTCAGAGATCGAGGTCGCGCACCGGCGCTGACCGCAGCGTGATCCACCAGCCCAACCTTCCGCTTCGTTTGCGGCTGCAGAACGCGCACCAGATTCGCGTCTGTCATCGGCGTCAGCGGGTGATGCTGCATGCCGCTTTCGTTCAGTAAGATGCCGCCGACAAAAAGGTAGCCTTGATAAATGGTTCGGCGCGTCGCCGGAAATGCCGGACACGCGATCGTGAAGTCAGTTCCGAGCGCGTCCATCAAAGCGTCAGCGACCGGACCGATGTTGCCTCGGCGTGAGTCGAACGTCGAGCAGTACTTGAAGTAGTACTGAACACATCCGGCAGCTTGCAGCCATCGAAGTGCGTCGAGCGATTGCGCAACAGCTTCGTGGACGGGAATAGTGCGAGATTTCAGCGCGACGACGACCGCATCGGCGTCCTCGGGCCATGGACCATCGGGCACACCGATCATCTGCACGGTCCGCATGCCATTATTGACAAGGATCCCGGCCAGGTCGGTGCCGCCCGTCAAGTCATCGGCGATGCAACCGAGAAGCGCGGGCATCAGTGATCCGCGTTCCGGTGATGCATGTCGCAGGCATGACGGCCTAACGCTCGAAGCGCAGCCGATGAGTTTCGACATACGCGTTGCGCGAGATGTTCAGGTGCTGCGCGCATAGGTCGATCAGTTTTTTGCGATCGCTGTCGCGGATCGCCTTCAGCATGCCTTGTGTTCGCGCTGTGCATCGCGAAAGTACGCGGGCCTGACGATTGCGTACGACCAGACGACGTGCGTTTTCTTGCGAAAGTCATCGATCGCCGCCGCCAAGTAAGGATTGCCGCACGCAGCGAACAGGCGCATGTGGAATTCGAAGTTGGCACGGAACACGGCTTTTGCATCGCCGGCGTTCACTGCCGCGTCATGCGCGCGCTGAGCGTGCCTCTATGGCCCGCAACTCTACTTCTTGCATCGGCAACGGAATCTGCGCAGCGGCAGCGCGCTCCAGTATTGCGCGCACCGCGTAGATCTGCGTTACGTCTTCCAGCGTCAGCTGGCGTACCGCAGCGCCGTGATTGCGCTTGCGCTCCACCAAGCCGAAGCGCTCGAGTTCGACGAACGCCTGCCGCAGCACGTGGCGCTTCGTGTGCAGCCGATCGGCGAGATCTTCCTCGATCAGTCGCGCGCCCGGCGGCAGGCGCCCCAGCACGATGTCTTCCTGCAAGCACCGCGACGACTTGTTGCAGCGGATCGAGCGTGTTCAGATCGTCGGTGTTCATGCGGGTCCGCTGAGCTCGCGCGAGACTGGTCTTAACGCATTGACGTGAAACCGTCCCTGGCGCAGCTCGCTGTCCGCGAACGGCAGCAGCTTCAGCGCCGCCAGGATCAGCAGCACGGTGTGCTCGGCGACACCTACGGTCGTTCCTTCCGGTGTTAACGCCAACGGTATTTCGCGCCGTTTCAGCTCGGCGTGGTCGGTCGTGTCCTGCCAACCGACGCCTTGATGGTGCACGAGCTTGAGTTGCTTGGCGGCGTCGATCATTGGTTTTCGCAGCGGAGTGGCCGCGACGATGACGACTTCGCAGCGGGCGATCTTTTCGCGCCGCTCGTCGTCATTGTTCTGATCGAGCGTGACCAGCTCCAACTCCGCCGGCACTGCCTCACGGATGATCGAATAAACCTCCGGCGTGGCGTGCGACAAGTACATGACTCGCTTCATCAATCGAGGTACAGCACGCCTTTCTCGGCCAACAGCTGCTCGAATCCCGGCGGCAGCTTGGCGCCTTTTGCGACCAACGCCTCCATCCTGGCTTCCTTGGCCTTCACGTCGTCAAGTGCACCCAGCACGCTCTCGAGCGCCTCGCGCGCGACGACGACGACGCCGTCCTGATCGCCGATCACCACATCACCGGCATTGACCATCACGCCGCCGACGTAGATCGGCACGCCAATTTTTCCGGGACCGTCCTTGTGCGGCGAGTTGGGCGACAAGCCGCGCGCGAACACTGGAATGCCGACTGCATTCAGTCCGTCGATATCGCGCACCAGCCCGTCGGTGACCAGCGCGCACACGCCCTGGTTTTTCGCCATGCCGAGCAACAGGTCACCGGCGACGCTGGCTTCTTCGTACGTATCGGTCGCGACCAGCATCACATCGCCCGGTTTTGCGTACTGAATTGCGGCATACGGCGCGAGGTTGTCGCGCGGGCGGCTTTGCACGGTCAGCGCCACGCCGCAAAAGCGCATGGCGTTGGTGAGCGGACGCACGCGGTAATCGACTGCGCCGCGCCGTCCATTCGCGTCGACGACCCATCCGGTGGGCACGTCGCGCAAGCGATTGACGAGACGTTCGGCGGGCCGCGGAAAATGGCGGCGAACCATTAGGGCGGGGGGATTGGGCATGGCGGTGGCTTCCTAGGCGATGCGTTGAGTGGTGATCGGATCAAACAAATGCGCTGAAGCAATGTCGAATGCGACCGGTGCGCGCTCTCCAACCTTGGCGACGACGCTGCGTGGCCCGCGCACGAGCACATCCTGTGCGACGTCGGGCAGTCGAAATCGCACGATCGTTTCGGCACCGAGCGGCTCAACCGCGAGGACTTCACCGTATGCATGCGGTGCCGTGCCGTCGATGCGGATGTCTTCCGGGCGAATACCGAAGATCACTTCCGCCGCGTCGGTATTTCTTCGCACCGGCAGTCTTGACTGCCCCACGACGAGGTCATCGCCGTTGAATAGACCGGGCAACAGGTTAGTCGGAGGGCTGCCGAGAAACGAGGCGACGAATATGTCGGCGGGATCTCGGTAGACATCCAGCGGGCTGCCGATCTGCACGACCTTGCCGCCGTTCATGATGCAGATGCGATCGCCCATCGTCATCGCTTCGACCTGATCGTGCGTCACATAGATCATCGTCGCGCCGAGCCGGTGGTGTAGCTTGATCAATTCACCGCGCATCCCGACGCGCAAGGCCGCGTCGAGGTTTGAAAGCGGCTCGTCGAACAGAAAAACTTTCGGATCGCGCACGATCGCGCGACCGAGCGCCACGCGCTGCCGCTGGCCGCCGGACAGCGCGTGCGGTCTTCGCTTCAGCAGATCGCCGAGGCCAAGCGTGGCAGCGACGTTGCGCACGCGCTTGTTGATTTCGCCGGCTGCCACGTCGCGACGGCGCAGTCCGAAGGCCAGGTTGTCGAACACCGACATATGCGGGTACAGCGCGTAGCTTTGGAACACCATCGCGATATCGCGATCCTTCGCGGGCACATCGTTGACGCGTTTGCCGTCGATCGCCAGATTGCCGGAGCTGATCGATTCGAGCCCGGCGATCATGCGCAGCGTGGTTGACTTGCCGCACCCCGACGGCCCGAGCAGCACCATGAACTCTCCGTGTTCGATGTCGAGGTTCACGGCGTCGACCGCGAGCAGGTCGGAGCCGGCATAGCGCTTGGTCAGATTCTTCAGTGAAACGGTCGCCATTTACTTAACCGCTCCGGCCGTCATGCCCTGGATCAGCTTCTCGGAGAAGAACAGGTAAATCACCACGACCGGAATGATCGCGATCATCAGGCCGGTGGCGATCATTCCGACGTCTTCCAGCTGATCGCCCATGAAGCGCTGAATGCCGAGCGGTAGCGTGCGCTTGGCTTCGTCGGTGATCAGCACGACCGCATACAGAAACTCGTTCCACAGCAAGATGGTGTTCAGGATTACTGTGGTGGCGATCGCCGGCAGCGCGATCGGCAGGCTCACCTTCCAGAAAATGTGCCACTCGGGATAGCCGTCGATGCGCGCGGCGTCGAACAGATCGGCCGGGATGCGCGCAAAGAAGCTCTCTAGGATGTAGACCGTCAGCGGCAACTGCACCGCGATGTACACCAGCGTCAGCCCGATCAGGCTGTTGTACAAGCCGTAGTCGACCAGGATCTGGAACAACGCGATGATCGTGATCTGCGGCGGAAAAATGATCGCCGAGAAAATGACAAAGTACAGCAGCCGGTTGGCGCGAAAGCGATATCGCGCGAAGCAGTGCGCGGCCATCGCGCCTACCACCGTCAGCACGGCCACGGCCGATACGACGACCAGCAGACTGTTCTCGAAATAGACGCTGTAGTTCGAGTTGAACCAAGCCTGCGGAAATTTCTCCCAATGCAGCTTCTCGGGCCATGCGTAGTGGTCGAGTGAGATTTCGCTCGTCGTGCGCAGCGACAGCGTCGCGACCCAAAGAAACGGGCCCGCAGCAAACGCCGTGTATACAGCGACGACAACAAACAGAAACGCGCGCGAAATCATTCGACGCTAGTACTCCAGCCGGTCACGCTGGCGGAACAGCCACGTCAGAGCCAGCACCGCCGCCAGCACGATCACGAACCACACCGCCGCAATCGTCGACGGATAACCAAGATCAAACGTGGTCCACTCGAACGCGCGCTTGTACGTGTAGGTCGACGCGGTTTCGGTGGCCCACAGCGGTCCGCCCTTGGTCGTGATCCACACCAGGTCGAAGATCTTCATTTTGCCGATGAACGACAGCACCAACAGATTGAGCAGCGTCGGCTTGACCAGCGGAATGATGATGTGCCAGAGCTTCGCGCCCCAGCCGCAGTTATCAAGCTCGGCCGCTTCGATGACCTCGGAAGGCAACGAGTGCAGCGCGGCCAGCAGCACGACCATGTTGAAGCCGGTCCACATCCAGGTCGTGACCAGGATCAGCGACGGCAGCGCAATCTTCGGATCTCCAATCCACGCCTGCACAAAACGCTCGAGTCCGATCGAGCGCAGGATCGCGTTGGCAGCGCCCCAGTCGTAGTTGTAGATCCAGACCCAGATGATGCCGACGACGATGTACGACATCAGCACCGGCGTGAACCACGCGATGCGGAAGAACCGCATGCCGGGAATCTTTGCGTAGAGCGCCAATGCCAACAACAGCGCGATGGCGATCTCCGCCAGGGGTGAAGCGCACGCCCAGATGAAAGTGTTCTGAACCGCGCGCCAGAAGATGTCGTCCTGTGCGAGCGCGGAGTAGTTGGCGAGGCCGATGAACTCTTCGTTTCTGGGCAGAACCTTGTGGAAGCTGTTCCACAGCGTTCGGAAAACCGGGTACGCGGTCAGCGCCGTATAAATCGTGAACGCCGGCAGCAGGAACGCGACGATCGCGCCCCACGGCTGCCGTTCAGCAGAAAGCAAAGGGAGAGCGCGAGCGTGCGCCGCGCTCTCCGCACCGGCGGTAGCTCAACGTTTTACTTGCCGCTCATTTGCCATACGCGGCGTTCATTTGCTTGACCGCGTCTTCAACGCTGATGCTTCCTGCCGGAAACGCGTTGTTGAAGATTTGCGTGAACACTTCCTTCGGCTTGCCCTGCATGATCTGAAACGGCGCGCCGAAGTAGTACTTGCTGCCGTCGCTGGTGGCCTGCAGCTCGCGGAAGTATCCGGCGTACGGTCCGCCGACTTTGGCGTAGTCGGCCTTGATGCCGGTTTGCACCAGAACATTCTCGAGCCAACGATTGGCGACATCGGGCGTTGCCATCGAATTCAGAAATGCGATCGCTTCCTTCGGATGTTTGGTGGCGGCGTTCGCCACGTAACTTCCCTGGACCGACAGCGTCCTGCACTCATTGCATACCGCACCGGGAACTGCCGGAAACTTCATGATGCCGAGCGGGAAGTTCGCCGGCTGCCCGCCTTTGTCGGGCGGATTGAACGCACGCGACGTGTACCAGCTGCCGTTCAAGAACATCACCGCGCCAGGGTTCGTATGGAAATACGTATGCGCTTCGCCAAGCTTCAGCGTCGTAAACGTTGTCGGCAGCAGGCCCGCCTCGGTCCACGAGCGAATCATTTTCAGCGTGTCGACGACGCGTGGGTCGCTCCATGACAGTTTGCCCTTCAGCAGGTTGTCGTAGTCCTGCGTGCCGAGCTTTTTCAGCAGCGCTTCCTGCACCAGATATGCACCGGGGAACGGACGATCGCCGACACCGAGCGACATCGGCGTCATGTTCTTCGCGCGTGATTTCTTGGAGAGATCGACCATCGCGGCCGAATCAATCTGCAAACTGGCAGGCACCTTGATGCCGAGATCCGCCATCAGCTTCTTGTTGTAGTACACCTCAACGGTCGAAGCTTCGAGCGGCAACCCGTACGGCTTGCCCTTGTACGACCAGATCTCTTTGGCCCACGGCTCGATCGCCGACCAGTTCAGCGGCGATAGATCGAGCAGCAGGCCGTTTTCCATGTACTCGACCTGATCGGGCTCGGCGTAGAAGATGTCGGGGCCGGTGCCGGCGCGCAACGCTGTTTTCAGCGCCGCATACAGCGCGGTCTTTTCGTACCACGACGCTTCGATCTTCACGTCGGGATTCGCCGCCTCGAAGCGTTTGATCGCGTCTTCGACGAAGTCGCGCTTGATCTTCTCGGCCGCCCAGTGGCTCCACATCGTCAGCTTGACCTGCGCGATCGCACTGGACGCGAACGCGAGCAGCAGCAACGAAAAAACGATCCTCAGTATCCGCATGTCTCCTCCTGTTGTATGTTGCTCGATTCAGTCGACCGTCGCGCCCGAATCCTTGACGATCTTTCCCCACTTCGCGAGCTCGGCGCGCTGGAACGTCGCCAGCTCTTCGGGCGAGCTGGCTTGGATGTCGACGCCGATCGCGGCCAGTCGCTCGCTGCATGTCGGGCTGCGCCAGCACGCGCCGCATGTCGCCGGAGATCTTGTCGACGACCGGCTTCGGCGTCGCAGCGGGTGCGAAGAACGCAAACCACGTGGCCAGCTCGAAGCCGGGCAGGCCCGATTCCGCCATCGTCGGCAGGTCCGGTGCGAGCGGCGAGCGCGTCGCCGTAGTCACAGCGAGCCCGCGCAGCTTGCCGGCCTTGATGTGGGGCAGCGCGGTCGGCAGGTTGTCGAACATCAGGTCGACCTGCCCGCCGAGCAGATCGGTCATCGCGGGGCCGGCGCCGCGATACGGAATGTGCAGCATGTACGTGCTCGCTCATGCTCTTCATCAGCTCGGTCGTCAGATGCTGCGACGTGCCGTTGCCGCCCGATGCATAGACGAGCTTGGCGGGATTCTTTTTCGCGAAGTCGATCAATTCCTTGACGCTCGACGACCGGCAGCGACGGGCTGCACCGATCAGCGCCAGCGGCGTCGAGCCCGGCCAGCGTCAGCGGAGCGAAATCCTTCGCCGCGTCATACGGGAGCTTTGGATACAGCGCAGGATTTGCGGCGTGCGTTGTTTGCGTCGCGATCAGCAGCGTGTAGCCATCCGGCGGGCTCTTCGCGACCATCTCGACGCCGATCGCACCGCTGGCGCCGGCGCGGTTTTCGACGACGACTGCCTGCCCCCACATCTCGGTCAGCTTTTGCGCCATCTGGCGCGCGATGATGTCGGTCGCGCCGCCGGGCGCGAACGGATTGCGAGCTGGCTGCCCAAAAAAAAGCGCCGCGATGTGCGGCGCTGGGTGCGCTTATTCTCGAATGAGCTCACTTCTGGAGCAAGCGAAACGAACCGTACTGCACGATACTTAAGCGCAACTTAAGACTTCCGGGGACCCGACCCCCTGCGGCGGCGGGACTGCGGGAAAGGTCGCCAGCGCCTGCAGTCCGCTCGCCTGATTGCCCGCTGACAGCGTGACGCTCCCGCCGTGCATGTCGGCGACCTGCCGCACGATCGCGAGGCCTAGGCCGCTGCCGCCAGCGGCCGCATCGCGGCCGCGATAGAAGCGATCAAATACGCGCTCGCGCTCGTCGGGTGGAATGCCGGGGCCATTGTCTTGCACGATCAGTTGCACTGTTGTGTCGTCCGGCCGCACGGAAACGCGAACGCGTCCGCTCGGTGCCGTGTAGCGAATTGCGTTGTCGACCAGATTGGTCAGCAGGATGCGCAGCGCGTCCTCCTGCCCGAGTACCCACGCGGGCGTGGGGGCGTCGACCTCCAGCGCGATCGATTTCTGCTCAGCCAATGGTCGCAGTTCATCGACCACGGCGGTCGCCAATATCGCGAGGTCGGTCGGTACGGCGGGTTTCTGGGCGGACTCCGGATCGAGCCGCGCCATCGTCAACAGTTGCTGCACCAGGCGTGTGGCTCTCTTGACGCCTTGCTCCATTCGCTCCAGCGAGATTGCGCGCTCATCTTCCGATTGCGCGCGCGCGGCAAGTTGGATTTGCAGAGTCAGTGCGGTAAGCGGGGTTCGCAATTCATGCGCGGCGTCGGCAGCAAAGCGGCGCTGCGTATCGAACGACCCTTCAAGCCGTTGCAGCAGCGCATTCAGCGATTCGACCAGCGGCCGCACTTCGATCGGCAACTCTGCAACCGTTACCGGCTGCAGCGAAGTCGGGTCGCGCCGCGACAATGTCTTTGCCACTTCGGTAAGGGGTGCAAGCCCGCGCCCGACGATCCACCAGCCCAGCAGACCGAGAAACGGCAGCACGATGACGACCGGCAACAGCAACCGGCCGGCGCTGCGTGCGGCGAGCTCAGCGCGCAGAGCGGTCGGCTGCGCTACCTGGATGGCTTGCTTTCCCGATGGCGTTGCGTAGACGCGCCACGAACGGCCTTCGTGATCCAGCGTCGCAAATCCCTCTGCGTTCAATCTCGGTAGCGGATCGATTGCGCGCGAGCTGTACGGCCGCGCGAACGCAGGGTCCCATATCTGCACCAGCACGCGCAGCTCGGGGTCATCACTCGCACGCTGCAAGCGCGCCAGATCCAGTTGCGTGTGATCTCGCAAAGAAAGCGCAATCTGGCGCAGTTCTTCATCAAGCAGAGAATCCATCTCGCCGCGCGCCGACGCATAGGTGGCAATCGCTGCGATCAATCCCGCGCCGAGCAAAGCTCCAAGCAGCGCGACAAGCAGACGGCGACGTATTGAGAAAGTACGCATCAGTCGAGCGTATAGCCAAGCCCGCGCACGTTGCGGATGATCGACTCGCCGAGCTTTCGACGCAGGTTATGAACATGGACCTCGATCGCGTTGCTGCCGACCGCTTCATTCCACCCGTACACCTTCTCTTCCAGTTGCGAGCGCGAGACGACGCTGCCCGGGCGCTCGGCCAGCGCCAGCAGTAACGCGAACTCCCGCGCCGACACTTCGATTGATCCGCCGTGCAGCCGCACCTCGTGCGTCGCCGGATTCAATGTCAACGCTCCACGTTGGATCAGCGGTTCGGCGCGCCCTGCCGCTCGCCGTAGCAGCGCCCGCGCGCGTGCAGATAACTCATCGAGATCGAACGGCTTTACTAAATAGTCGTCGGCGCCGGCGTCCAGGCCGGCGATGCGGTCAGCGACGGTATCGCGCGCGGTAATGATCAGCACAGGAACATCGTCCTTGCGTGCACGCATGGTCTTGAGCACTTCGATGCCGTCGCGCGCAGGCAAACCAATATCGAGCAGCACCAGGGAGTACGAATGCGTGCCCATCGATAGCTCGGCAGAGCTTGCGTCGCGCACCCAATCGACGGCATAGCCGTCCGCGGCGAGGCCGGCAACGACTGCTTCGCCAATCATCGGATCGTCTTCGACGACAAGAACACGCATTGCGAGGCAGCGGTATGGGCCGGGCCGCAACGATAACTCGGCGGCCAGCCGGGGGTTTCCGGAAGCCGGGCCACGGATTTTCGAACCTGTGGGCAATCCGTGGGTGCCCCCCCTTCAAAGTGCCTTCCATGCCGGCATGAGCCGGAATTAACCGGAGCCAAAGATGAAAACGACGTCCAGATACCCCGCAGTTGCCAAACGCCGCCAGCCCGCGCAGCTCGGGTCCGGACCCGCGGTACTGATCGCCGGATCGCTGCTGTTCGCAGTGACCGTGTTCTTCCAGTCACCTGCCCATTCGACGCCGCTCGATGTGGGCATCGCTGCCGAAGCTGTGGCAGAGACCAAAGGGCACAGCGCAACCAAGATCGCCGAGCTCGAAAAGCAATTTTGGGTCTGCGACTACATCGGCACCACGCGAGGCATCGAAGGGCCGCACGGGGAAGCCTGCGGCGCGAATTACGAGGAATTGAAACAGACGAAATTTGGTGGCGATTTTGAAAAGCTGGTCACTTGGTGGCGGCTGAACAAGATCGCGCAACACCAGGCGCTGGAGTCCGCCGGCTCCGCGCAGTACTGAGCACTCAAAGTATCGGTGCACTTGGAAGTACCAACCCTCCCAAATGGGAGTCAACCAGCAGTCCAACTTAGGAGATAGTTATGAAACGCAATAGCAAAGTTCTGTCAGTGATCGCCGCCGCCGTTGTCGCGCTTTTGGCGGGCTGTGTGACCGTTCCGTCGGGCGACTTGCAGAGGGCCAAGAGTCCTACCTGCCGGTCGATCGTGGGACGGGTTCGTAAGAAGTGAAAGGATCGTAGCGCCGCCCCCGGCGCTACGACCCTTCAATGCCGTATTAACAATCACGAGTCCAGTCTGGGCTGAAGCAAAGGCGACGAGAAGAAATGAAACATTGCGCGGTCAGCCAGATTCTGTTCAGCGAGACATACACCGTTCCAGCAGAGCAGACGGCACAACGAATGTTCGGTGTGCTGCCGCATGGCAAGAGCTACGCAGACCGACTGGTGAACGCGATGGCGAACGGTTACCTCTTCGCAGCAGTCGAGTCGATCTGTGCACGTGAAATGCAGGCTCATCTTGATCACGACGAGGAAACGATAGTGGTGTCGTCGATGCAGTGCCAGCATCGCGCACCGATACCGCCGGGTGCGCTGGTCACGATCGATGGGTGGGTGACCGGTATCGGCGATCACGAAGCCAGTTTCTGGGTTCGGGCGAGTGACGAGCAGGAAATTGTGTGCGAAGGCGAAATTCGCTTCGCGATCGTCAAACGCGCGCAAATGGAGCGCAAGATCCAGCGCAAGAGTGAAGCAATCGGGCGCAGGCAGTTGTTCGCCGGCGCTTGGTGGAGCGCAGAGCACATCTGGCTAGTCGCTTGTCAGGATCCGGAGCGGCGTTGGCGCTGAGGTTTGTGAGGACCAGGCCCATGTCTTCGAAATGCTTGAAGAACAAGGCTGGCGAGATCGCGAGCACTTCCGTTCTTGTTCAGTTCCACCATCTCCACCGTCCGGTTGCCATTCACCTGTCGCATAACCACGGCACACAGTACGACTCCATGCGGATTCCGAAGGACGATGTGCTTCGAGGAGCATCACGCCTGACACAGCGTGCCGCATGGTTCCAGCCACGGTCCGTGGTTTACCCAGTTTTCGATCCTTGACACCGATGTCGTCCTTGGTCCTTGCCATGACAGGGCGACACACGACGCCGAACATTTCTTTTAGCCGGTGCCTCCTGACAAGAACAATTCCGCATTCCGAGCCAGTATTCAGAATTTCTCCTTCTATAAGGCCGCCCGCCAAGGCCTGACACGCGACCGCAGCATCGACCCCTGTTTTCGATGGCTTGGTTCGTCGGCTAACGTTTCACTCACCTTTTCGTCTGTACTTCGCCTCTTCATCACATATGCCTTTTTCCAGCATTGCCGGCCAGGATTCACCTGACGCTGATCTTGTCGTAGCGGGGCTTCTTCTTTGCGTTGACTGGAATGCGGCCGGAAATTGTCGACGGGACTACGCTACCGCGCCCAGCAACCATACTCGAACCTCACCACTCGAAAGACGACTCTTCCGGGGGCTACAATCTGCTGGCGCCAAGCCGTCCTCCCAAGATCCTCATTTCGACCCCCAGGCAAAAACGATCATTGCCGATCAGGTAGCAGTCGCTTCTCGGCCCCTGAATAGGATCGAGATACGAGGCCTCGTCGATCATTAAGCTGGCCGCGTTCTTCGAACCGTGGGCGCGATTTCCACATCTAACAGCGGTTCAGATCGAGAAGGTCCCCCGGATCTGTTCGACCGCGAACAGTGGCTATGCGCTTCGCTTCGGCCAGCTGTAGCCTTCGCGCTGTGGACATGGGGCGGCCAACTGCTACGGGGGCTTTGAAACAGCTCAACTGCCTCCGCCAAGGTTGTTTTCTCGCCCTTCGCGTTAAACGCTTGGCGCGAGAAGTTATCGGCCCCCTCTCCGGTTGCTTTGTATCTCGACTCGATGTCGAGGATGTCGAGCAGCAACTGCGCGATCGCGTACGGGTTAGGTGCCCATTGCCTGGATTTCTTCATTTAATTGATCGGCGACAGATGCGCTGCCAGAACTCGCCGAAGCGGGTCAGTCATCAACATTGGGCGACGGCCCCGGTGTAGTCCCCATACCCTGAATAATCCGGTTCAGCTGCTTGCTCAGGTCTTTAATCTCGTCTCGGCTCTTAATCGACGCCGGCGCTTCGTCGATTGCCTTCAGTGCGTCTTTTAATTTGGTAAGCAGCGTATTGCCTTGCGCCATGGCGAATCCTTTCAGTTCAGACGGTTGATATGGTTGCAACTTAGGGCAATGCGTTAGCAGTCTTTTTCGACTCCGCTGCATACGCCCGGTCGCGAATATCGTCCGATTCAGCCGAAGGCGCAATGCTCAGCAGCAAAGACAACATTTCACGCAGTCGACGGTAAACCCGGATCGCCTCGCTATTCTGACCAATGCGTAAATGGGCGCGCATCAGCGCCTGAGCCAGATCCTCGGATGTCGCATCGGCCGCGAATGCTTTTTCCAGCGCGGGAATCAGCACTGCGTCAGCCGCGCCGTCGAGCATCGCATCAGCTGCTAGCAGCGCCTGCCGCACTCTTGCGGCAATCGCCTCCCTGCCCGCCAACAGCCAAGCCGGCCCTTCTTCATCCGCCAGAAATGGACCCGTGTAAGTGTCCAGCAACGTCGTAATGCTCGCGGCAGCCTCTCTGCTGGAGCTTGCAATACCCATCGCGTGTCGATCGCGCTTCACCTGAGCGTGCGAGATCGAGTGAAGTAAAGCTCGGATATCGGTCCAAACCGTCAGTCGGCGACAACTGCAATCTGCCTTCATGCGTTACGACTGAGTCTTCATGACCGAGCAGCCGGCGTAACCGAGCGAGAGTCATGTCGAGCGACTTGCGTGCGTTGTCTATTTCTGCATCAGGCCACAAACGCTCGGCGATCCAAACCTTTTCCGCTGAATCGCGCCCTAGAGCCTGGCATGTCAGCAGCAGTTTCAGTAGCTCCAACGGCTTGTCCTGCGCTTTGTGCGACGGTCGGTATCGCTTGCCTCCAACATCCAGGCGAAATCCGCCGAGTGCGCGTACATGGACGTGCCACGGCCAATGCGGTCCGGCGAGCGGCGGCGGCGACAACTGCTTAGCCGCGATCAACCCAAGGACGTAGTCGGTCTCGATGTCATTCGCGAGAGCCGCTTCGCAAATTCGCGCCAGCGGTGCACGCGCCCGGTCAAGGAGATTGGCCGAACCGATTTGCCTTGCGTTTTGTAAACCCAGGCGCAACGCCTGAAGATCAGACGCGTCGAGCAGAAACCGCAGGCAATTTTCGATCGCCAACCGCATCTCGCGCGGTTCGTAATCCTGTTTGCTCGCAAGTTCGAGTGCCTCGCCTATGCGTTCGTTGGCGGCCAACGCGTAGATCAGTTCGATCTCGAACATACGAAGAGTTGCGGCTGTCAGGCCAGCGGGGACAGCCATCTTCATGGCTTCCCGAGCCCACTGCAGCCCGTCCGTGAAGCGCCCTTGCAGAAGCAGCAAGCGAGCCTTCATTCGAGAGTATTCGGCACGCTGAGCAGGCGGTGCCATTGATGACTATGTCTTCCAGGCGATCGAGCTCCTCGGAGGCCAGTTGCAGATCATGCGACTTCATGAAGTGATTAGTCGCGGCGAACGCCACTTCAAAGAACAAGCGGTCGGAGTGCGATTGCTCGGCCAACGACCGTGCTTCGTTCAGGTCAGCGGCAGCTTCTGCTATGTCGCCTCTGGTGAGCTGCGTGAGGGAGGCTGCGATCAGCCAGCGCCCGCGGTGTAAGGCACCGCCGGTTGATCTTTGTTGCAACGATCGATGTTGCGATGATGACGGTGCGCGCGAGCTCGTGCCGCACAAACGCGTGTCCATGCTTCATCAGTATGGTCGCCGCCTGCACCCTTTGATCGTCCGACAACCATACCGCCGGCGATTCCAGCAGGATTCGCATCCGCGCAATCAAAGCATCAGCGTCGATTTGCGGCGGATAAGAACCGCGCACTAACGCGACACAGATGATGCCCATCAACAGGTAAGGTTCGAATCGGTCGGAGTCGACGACGGTCGCGTCGCCGCCCGCATCCGAATGCCGCGCGATCCAGATGTCGAGTTGCTGCAGATCGGCCCACTCAAGCGTTAGCGCAACGACGTTGCTGGCTGCCGCCAGTCTCATACCCGGTGCATTGCCGTCTGCTTCAAACGCCGGATAGGCGTGGCCGAACCAGATCCGCGCCTGCTCTTCATCAATCCGTAACAACGCTTGCCCCGTCCAAAAACAAAGCCATGCGTCGCGCTGAACTTCAGCCGTCGGCAGCTTGGCGATCGAACTCAGCAGTAAATCGACTTGTCCCTGCGCCGCATAGCGCTCGGCCAGCTGCCGCATGACATTTAATGCACGTGCCGTCGAGCCGATCTCTGTAAGAAGCGTGAACGCCGCTTCCGCCTGGCCATTTGCGACAAGAGTCGTTGCAGTCTTCTCGGCGTGATCCTGCGTTTGAGCAGCGCCGAAGCGGCCGTGCACCAGTGCGCGCATGCCTTGTTGCACGAGGCCGTGTGCCTCGAACGTCTCATTCGCTGCACTACCAACCCGGCGAAGTAAACCGCTGTCGACCAGCGCATCGATTTCGACAGCAGCCTCCGCCCCTGCCAGCTTCTCGGCGATGGGCCGCGTCAGTTGCGTCACAAATGCCGTCTGCAGAAGCAACTCGCGCCGCGCGTGCGGCATGCGCTCGACCAACTTCGTCAGCAGATGCGAATGAATTCGCTCGACTGTTTCGACGCCAAGCGCACTTTTAGGATCGGTGCCGCGCAACAGCTCGCAGGCCAGAATCAATGCGCCTGCGTGACCGCCGGTCAAGGCAGCAATGTTTTCGCTGTGTGCGTCCCCGATCCGTAACGCCGCGATCATTGCCTTGCACTCGGCGAGATCGAAACGCAGATCGGCGTCGTTCAACAAGGCCAGTTGTCGGGCGGCAATTGGATCGAAAAAGGCTGTGGGCGCAGTCGATTGCGAAACGAACAGGAGTTCATGGCCTTCCGCCGTCGCGGGCACCAGTGCAGCAAGCGCCTGCTGCATTGCTTCGTTCGCAATGCACTGCACGTCATCCAAGACGAGCAGCGCCGGCTTCGCTGACTGCTCGTACAGCGCTGCAACAAACCGCCGCGCAAAATCCTGTTGCCGATCGTGATCGTCGCTGGAAAACTTCGGTAGTTGCTTCGTCAATCGCAATTGCGTGCGCACCGCCTGCGCGAACTCCGCGTAGAAAAACGCCGGGTCGTTGTCGCGCTCGTCTAGTCGATACCAAACGAGCGGTTTCTTGCGGCTACGTGCGTAGCTAGCTGCCAGCGTTGACTTGCCGGTTCCCGACGGCGCCTGCAGCCATTTAGCCGCTGCCGGAAGTTTCGTTAGCGCATTGACCAGCCGTGCGCGCTCGATGACGCCGTCGAGCGAGGGCGCGCTCGTCTTGATCGTGACCGGATGGTGCGAGTCGCGCATGTGTCAGCAAAGGCTGACACACGCTACGACCTCTCGCTAACGCGCGTCAAGTCGCGAAATTAGCCCTTGCGCTTGCGAATCTTCGTATCGTCACGCCGAGATGCCTACGAAAAATGCCGCTGCTGCTCGATGACTCGAATGCGTTGCTCGAGATCAGTAACGTTGCTGGCCTGTGACAAGTACTCGTTGATTTCGCCGATATACAGCGCGTCGCGACGGCTTCCGTACCAACTCGAAAGTTTCGGAAACAAGCTTCTAAGCGCTTGCGCACGACGTGCGGCGAGATGCGGATTCGGTGCAAGCACGGATCCAGACGCTTGGTCGGGCGTCTGCGAGCAGCGGTGTTCTTGGGCGTTGACGGGGCCGCTCGGCGTCGACGATCGGCGCGGGAAAAGGCCGGTCAGGTTGTTGAATGTCCAAGTAAACATGATTGAACTCCGATTTCGGACTGGGCAGCTAGATTGCTGCCTTGCACAATGAGATAATCGGACCGAAATAGGGGTAAATAAAATCGTAATTTCAGATGCTTACGATCAAGAACCCCGATTAGGCTGCTACGTATTTACCGCAGTGCGCAATCGGTATGAATGATCGGATGGGGAACATGGAGCTGTATCAACTACGAACATTTGCGACCGTTGCCGAAGAGCGCCATTTGACGCGCGCCGCCGAGCGCCTTCATTTGAGCCAGCCTGCGGTCAGCGGCCACCTGAAGGCGCTGGAGGGCGAGCTCGGCGTGCGGCTCTTTGATCGCGCACCGACCGGAATGCAGCTGACCTCCGCCGGCGGCGAGTTGCTGGAACACGCACGCCGCGTGTTGAGTGCGGCCGATGACGTGAAGCGAGTCGCGCAACAGATGCAGGGCGATATTGCCGGGATGCTGCGCGTCGGCACGGTGGCCGATCCGGAATCGAATCGACTAGGCGACCTGCTTGCGCTCGCGCGCGATACGCATCCGCGCTTGAAGCTCGAGTTACATCATGCGATGTCGGGTGCTGCGCTCGCGGAAGTCCAAAGTGGCGAGCTCGATGCAAGCTTTTTCTTCGGAGATGCGGTAGGTGCGGAGTTTTTCGCGCTGCCGTTGCGGCGTCTGATTTATCGGGTGGCCGCACCGGCCGCGTGGGCCGATCGCGTCGATGGTGCGCAATGGGACGAGATCAGCCGGCTGCCGTGGATCGGGACGCCCAATATCAGCACGCACACGCGGCTCGTCGGTGATCTGTTTGCGCAGCGGTCGTTGCCGCCGCCAAGCGCATCGGTCCAGGCCGACGACGAAAAGGTGATCACCAATCTGGTCGTGTCCGGTCTCGGAGTTGCGTTGGTGCGAGACGACATCGCACGCAAGCTCGAGCGCGCGGGTGACGTGGTGATCTGGACACGCGCCGCCATCGACACTGAACTGTGGTTTGTTTGCGCGGCCGATCGCGCGGACGAGCCGATCATCGCCGCGCTGCTCGATATCGTGCGCAAGACGTGGAAGCTCGACGCGCCCATCGATGAAACGATGGAAGCTGCTTCGGCGTAGATCGTTCAGCGCGCTGGTGGCGGCGACGACGCCTGCGCGAATGCCTCCGGCGACCAGCCGCCGCCGATCGCCTTGTACAGATCCACCAACGCCACCTGGCGCTCGCGCAGCGCCAGTACGCGCTGCCGCTCGGCTTCCAGCAGGTTGCGCTGGGTATCCAGCACGTCGATGTAGGTGACGTAGCCGCCTCGGTAGCGCAGTTCGGCCAGTGCGAAGGCCTGTGCGAACAGCGCGCGCCGTTCACTCTGCGCGACGAAACTATCTCGCGCGCTGCTATGCGCGACCAGCGCGTCGTGCGCGTCACGAAAGGCCGATTGCACGGTCTGCACGTACTGCAGCTCGAGCTGCTGCTGGCGCGCCGTGGCGCCATCGACCTGCGCCGAAATCCGCCCTCCGGTAAAGATGGGCTGCAGTAGACGCCCAGCGATCGACCAGATGACAGCCGGGCCGGAGAAGAGGTTCGACAAGTCCGAGCTCTCGCTGCCGTAGAAGCCGGTCAGCAGCAGCGATGGGAAGTACTGGGCGCGCGCTTCGGCCACGCGGGCGCTCGCGGACGCGAGTTGCGCCTCGGACTGCCTGATGTCGGGCCGCCGCGCCAGCACGTCCGACGGCAGCCCGACCGGCACCTCGGGCACTATCGCTGCTTGCACGAGGTCCGCGCGCGCGATCACCGGCGTGAACACGGCGCGCGCGCTGCGGCCCGCGAGAGTGGCGAGCGCGGCTTCGGTTACCCCCCGCGCGCGCTGCAGCGGCGGAACCGAAGCTGCCACGCTGGCGCGTTCGGCCTGCGCCAGTTTGAGGTCGTACTCGCTGATCAGGCCGGCGTCGTAGCGCTGGCGCTGCAGCCCGACGGCGTCGTCGCGCGTCACCAGCGTGTCGCGCGAGATCTGCAACTCGGCATCGAGTGCCAGCAGCGTGAAATATGTCGTGGCAACCTGCGCCGCCAGCACCGTGCGCACGGCCTCGGTGTTGTAACGCGTGGCCAGCAGAGTCGAGTCGGCGGCACTGACACCGGCCGCTACGCGTCCTGACAGATCGACTTCGTATGAGGCCTGCAGACCCACCCCGTAGGTGTTGGTGTACAGCGGTCCCGGGAATGAGAAGTCGGTGGCATTGCTGCGTCGTGAGCGGTCCGCATTGGCGTAGGCATCGACCGTCGGGTAGAGAAACGATCGGGCTACACCGAGGCCGGCCCTCGCCTCCTCGATGCGCGCCATCGCGACTCTCAGATCGAGATTGGCAGCGAACGCTTCCTCAATCAAGGCGTTCAGTTGCGGATCGTTGAACTGAGTCCACCAACGTTCGACGTCCGGAAGACTCTGCACGGTCGTTTCCGGAAGCTCGACCGGCGGCAGTTTGGTTTCGATCGTCCTGCACGCGGCAAGCGACACGATGGTTGCGGCAACAAGAACCGTGAGACCTCTCATCACTCGCCCCCCTCGTGTGCCGGAGTCGTCGTAATCGTCTTACCCTTGCCCACGTGGACGTGCGTTGCCGCTTCGGCAGCAAGCTGTCGGTGACGCTCTGCGCTGCGCCGTTCGCCTTCGGCGACCTCGTCGCGCAGTTGCTGCTCTGAACGCTCTTCGCGAACTTTGCGCTCGGTGATCAGCTTGAAGAAAAATGGCACAAAGAAGATCGCGAGGAAGGTTGCGGCCAACATGCCACCCATCACGCCGGTACCGGCCGACACGCGCGCGCCCGCGCCGGCGCCGGTGGAAAACGCAAGCGGAACGACGCCGAGAATGAACGCCAGCGAAGTCATGATGATCGGACGGAATCGCAACCGCGCAGCCTCGATCGCCGCCGCCGAGCTCGAATACCCTTCAGCGCGTTTCAGCGATGCAAATTCGACGATCAGGATCGCGTTCTTTGCCGCAAGCCCCAGCAGCGTCACCAGACCGATCTGGAAATAGACGTCGTTGGTCAGAGGATGGCCGCCGAAGATCGGTACCAGCAGATTGTGAATCCAGATCCCCGCGAGTGCACCAAAGGTCCCGAACGGCATTGCCATCAGTACTGAGAATGGCAACGACCACTTCTCGTACTGAGCCGCGAGAATCAAGAACACCATGGCCACCGCTAAGCCAAGCGCTATCCCGGCGGTTCCTGCGGAGCGTTTCTCCTGGAACGACACACCGCCCCAGTCGAAACTGAAATCGGACGGCAACACCTCGCGCGCGATCTTTTCAACACGTGCGATCGCCTGGCCCGAGCTCACGCCCGGCGCACCCTGGCCGAGAATTTTCACGGCGGGCAAATTGTTGAAGCGATCGAGCGAATCAGGGCCAGATACGAACTTGATCGTCGCCAACGACGACAGCGGAATCATTTCGTTCTTCGCCGAGCGCACCCACATGCCGCCAACGGTGTCGGGTCGATTGCGGTATTGCGGCTCGGCGCTCATGATTACTTGCCAGGTGCGGCCGTACTTGTTGAAGTCGTTGACGTAGAAACTGCCAAGCGTCGCGCTGAGCGTGTTAAAGACATCGTCGATCGGAACGCCGAGCGACTTGGCCTTGTCGCGGTCGACGTCGACATACAGCTGCGGCACATTGGCGCGCCACAGTGTCTGGGCGCCGCCCAACTGCGGGTCCGAATTCAAGGCGCCGAGAAACTGCTGCAGCACTTCCTGAGTCTTGGCGGGGCCGCCTTCGCCGCGGTTCTGCAGATAGAGCTCGTAACCGCCCGCGGTGCCGAGGCCGAATATCGCAGGCGGCGCAAACGCAAGTACCAGCGCCTCTTTGATGTGGCCGGTTTTCATGAAGAACTCACCGACCAGCTGTGGCGTTTCAATACCCTTGCGCTCGCTCCACGGTATCTGGGCGGCGAACAGCGTCGCCGCGTTATTGCGAAAGCCGCCACCGAGAAAATCGAGGCCGGTGAATGCGACCACATCCTGATTGGCTGGGTTGTCTTTCAGGATGCGAGCGACCTCATCGACCACCTTGTCGGTGCGCTGAAGACTTGATCCGTCGGGCAAGATCACGGCCACGATGAAGTAACCTTGGTCTTCGTCCGGCACGAGAGAGCTGGGAGTGAAGCGCCAAAGCGCGGCTGCGACAGCGACCATGATGCCGAACAGCGCCAGTGCGAGCGCACCGCGCCGGATCATCCAGATCACGCCGCTGGTATAGCGCCGCGTCACGTTCGCAAACCAGTTGTTGAATGCGTTGAAGAAGCGCCCTGGATTCTTGTGCTCGCGCTTCAAAATCATCACGCACAAGGCCGGCGTCAGCGTCAACGCGACGATGCCCGAGATCCCTACTGCGATCGAGATCGTGATCGCAAACTGACGATACAGCTCGCCGGTCAACCCGCCGAGGAAGGCGATCGGAACAAACACCGAAATCAGCACCAGCACGATCGCGATGATCGGGCTCGTCACCTCTTCCATCGCGATGATGGCCGCTTCGCGCGCGTTGAGCTTCTCCTCGTGCATGATCCGCTCGACGTTTTCGAGCACGACGATTGCGTCGTCGACCACAATGCCGATCGCGAGCACCATGCCGAATAAACTCAGCGTGTTGATCGAGTAGCCGAGCATCAGCAGGCCGGCGAAGGTGCCGATCAGCGACACCGGCACTGCAATCACCGGGATCAAGGTCGCGCGCCAGTTCTGCAGGAACAGATAGACGACCAGGAACACCAGCACGACTGCGATTGATAGCGTCAACACGACTTCGTGAATCGACACCTCGACGAATCGCGTCGTGTCGTACGGGATCGAGTACGCAAGCCCTTCCGGAAAACGCTTCGCGAGCTGATCAGCCGTCCGCTTGACGGTGCCGGCGACCTCCAGCGCGTTGGCGCCCGGTTGCAGAAAAATACCGACCAACGTCGCCTGCTTGCCGTTTACGCGGCCGATGAAGTCGTAGTCCTTGCTGCCAAGCTCGACCCGTGCGACGTCTCTCAAACGCACTGCCGCTGCGTCGCCATTGGAGCGGATGATGATGTTTTCGAACTCCTTCGGATCCGCCAGCCGCCCCTTGCGAAGTCACTGTGAAGACGAGCTCCTGATTGCCGCTATAGGGCGCCTGACCGACTTTGCCTGCGGCAAACTGTGCGTTCTGTTCGTTGATCGCGCTGATCACATCGGAGGTCGTCAACTTCAACTGAGCCAACCGGTCCGGCCGCATCCAGATGCGCATCGCATAGTCTTTGGCGCCGAAGATCTGCACGTTGGTCGTGCCGGGCAGCCGCTTCAGCTCGTCCAGCACATTCAACGTCACATAATTCGACGTAAACAAATCGTTGAACCGATCGTCGGGCGAATAGAAAGCCAGCACCTGCAGGAACGCCGACGATCCTTTTTCGACCGTTACGCCCTGGCGCCGCACTTCCTCCGGCAGACGCGCTTCGGCCTGCTTGACCCGGTTGTTGACGTTCAGCGCCGCTTGATCGGCGTCGGCGCCGATCTCGAACGTCACCTGAATTTCCACAACGCCGTTGGATGACGAGTTGCTGTACATGTACAGCATGTGCTCGATACCGGTGATCGCGTTTTCGATCGGCGACGCCACCGTCTGTTCGATGACGGTGGCGGAAGCGCCCGGATAAACCGCGCGCACGGTGACCACCGGCGGTGCGATCTCTGGATACTGCGCGATCGGCAGCACGCGCATCGCCGCCAATCCTGCGATCACGATAAAGGTCGACAGCACTACCGCAAAGATCGGGCGGTCAATAAAGAAACGCGAGAACATGATGTGACCTCTCCGTGATCAGGTGATCGGTACTCAGGTGCGGAGTCGTGCCGCGCAAGCGGCCGCCGTCGCTATTTCTTTGCCTCGGCTTTCTTCACCGCGCCTTTGCCGCCTTTTCCAGCGTCTGGCGGCGCACCTTTGCCATCGGCTCCGGGCGGCGGCCCGAGCATGATGGGTGTTCCACCGGGAATCGGGAATATCTTGGCGGTACCTTCGACGATGACCATGTCGCCTGGCTTCAAACCCGATTCGATAATCCACTGCTGCTGCCCTTCAAATTCGACCCAATCACCAACGGTCACCGGGCGCGGCAATGCAACGTCCTTACCATCCTGCGATTTACCCGTGACGTATACGAACTTGCCTTGCGGCCCATCCAGCACCGCGCGCTGCGGGAGCACGATGGCGTTCGGACGTGTGGCGCCTTCGAGCACGACACGTACGAACTGTCCTGGCAGCAATCCGTGATCGGGATTCGGAATATGCGCCTGCGCATCAAACGACCCGGTGCCCGGGTTAATGCGCGTGTCGACAAAACCGAGCTTGCCGGCACGTGGATAAGTGCTGCCGTCGGACAACTTCACAGAGACCGCATAGCCGTTTCTAGCGCCCTTTTCCGCGCTCGGTGCCGTGATCTTCCCTTCGGCGAGCAGCCGGTTCAGCCGCAGTTGCTCCTGCTCGGACACGCTGAAATTGACATGTAATGGGTCGACCTGCGAAACCGTTGCCAGCAGACTGTCTTGCCCAGGAGACACCAACGAGCCTTCGGATTTTTGCGCGCGGCTTGCAAACCCAGCCACCGGTGAATTCACCGTCGTGTAGCCGAGGTTCAGTCGCGCTTCCGTCAAGCGCGCCTGCGCTTGCTTTATTGCGGCCGCTCCAGTTTCTTCATTCGAAACCGCTTCGTCGTATTCACGACGGCTCAATGCATTGCTGTCGGCCAGTGGTTTGACGCGATCGAAGTTGCGCTTGGCTTGTGCGTACTGCGCTTGCGCGCGCGCGAGATCGGCCTCGGCCGCTTGTACTTGCGCGGCGTACGGCCGCGGGTCGATGACGAACAACAATTGGCCGGCCTTCACAAGGCCGCCCTCTTGATACGTGCGGCGCTCGAGAACGCCCTGAACCCGCGCTCGCACCTCTGCCTCTTTCGAGCCAGCGGTCTGACCGACATACTCGAACCGAACCGGAACAGTCGCGGTCTTGACTTCCTGCACGCTGACAGGCGCCGGCGGGAACATACTCTTGCCTGCCTTTTCATCACCTTTAGCGTTGCATGCGACCAATATGAATGCCGTAGCGATAAGGCTTGCCGCGAGAGTGAATGCTCGCAACCAACCAAATCTGCGCTCGGAAATCTCAAGCCGCGTAGCGGCGTTTCGGTCCATGGGTCTCCTCGACTCGCCCTTGTTCACGGGCGCTTGTGAAACGCGGCATAATACATACATACGTGAATGTTTGTATGTCACTGACATTTCAACATTGTTTCGAATGACATCTGATGGCCAGACGCACTAAAGAAGAGGCGCTCGCTACGCGCGAGCAATTGCTGGACGCGGCAGAGCAGGTCTTTCGCGAGCGAGGCGTCGGTCATGCGTCGCTGGCCGAGGTCGCCGATGCGGCGGGGGTGACGCGCGGCGCGGTTTATCACCATTTTGAGAGCAAGGTGGAGTTGTTCCAGGCATTGATGGCGCGCGCCGAAATGCCGATCGATACGGCGTTCGAGGATTTCGAGAATCAAGACATCGCCGATCCGCTCGCGCTGTTTCGTCAACAGGGTTTGCAGGCGCTCGACCACCTGACCAGCTCCCGGCAGATTCAGAACATCTTTGAGATTCTGTATCTACGTTGTGAATACACGGACGAACTGGCACCCGTCGCCATGCAGCAAGTGCAGGATCGCTTCGAGTGTCTTGCCAAGTGCAAGGCGGTGCTTGATCAAGCAGTTGCGAAGGGCCAGTTGCCGGCAGATACCGATACCCACCTGGCCGCGCACGGTGCGTTCGCATTCGTCAGCGGGCTAATGCGTGACTGGGTTGAAGCGCCTGACACTTTTGACTTGAAGGCGGCCGCGCCGCAATTGATCGACACGTATATCGCCGGCTTGCGCGCGAACCCGCCGCGGCGAATCGCCACTACAGAGCGTCTGCAATGACCGAACCTTTTCTGGACGATCAAAGCGTTTACTGGGTTCTTTGGCTCAACACGCTGCTGCACGAGTTAGGCGTGCCAGTGCCGATGACGCCGACTGCGCTCGTCGCCGGCGCGCGCGCCGTTACGGGTACCTTGAGTCCGTTGTTGCTGATTGTGATGATCGTCGCCGGGATGGTGATCGGAAATGCGGCCTGGTTTGCTGCGGGTCGCCGTTACGGTTCCGCCGTGTTGAAGCTGTTGTGTCGCGTTTCGATCTCGCCCGACACTTGCGTCGCTCGCACCGAGGGGACGTTCGGACGCTGGGGTTGGTCCGCGCTCGTGATCGGACGCTTTTTACCCGGTGTGACGTTGGTCGCTCCACCACTCGCGGGCGCGCTTGGAATGAAGTGGAGCACGTTTCTCGCGCTGACGGTTGCAGGGTCTGCGCTCTTCGGTTTAGTCGTGGTTGGCGCGGGCATGTTGCTGTATGAACAAATCGATTTCGTGCTTCAACAACTCGTCATTTTCGGATGGGAAGCGGTCGGAATTCTTACGGTCCTGCTCGCGCTTTACATCGGATGGCGCTGGTGGCGCAGGCGCATCGCATTGGCGATCGGCGTACCGCGCATCGACGTGCAAGAGCTGCGCGCGTTGATTGACGCGGGCGAACCGATCGAGTTGATCGACGTTCGCGGACGTAATGCGAATCAGCTCGACCAGCGTCAAATTCCGGGCGCCGTGGTGATGCATCTCGATGAGATCGAAGCCGGCCGCTTCGTCGCGGCACGCGATCGGCAGATCATCGTGTACTGCTCCTGCCCAAATGAAGCGTCGGCCGCGAAAGCAGTGCAGCTGCTGCATAGGCATGGTTACTTGCGCGCTCGTCCGCTGCGCGGAGGGCTTGATGCTTGGATGGCTAGCGAGCGCCCTGACCGCAGCGCCGCACCAGCTCAAGTGAGTCTATGATTTTCGCCTAGGCTGCCCTGGGCGAGAAACGCATGACCGACCTGTCGGAGATCAAGAAGCTCGCCAACTACCGACCCGCGCACAAGGTGCGCTTCGTCACTGCGGCGGCGTTGTTCGACGGGCACGATGCGTCGATCAACATCATGCGGCGCATTCTGCAGAGCATGGGCGCCGAGGTGATTCATCTGGGTCACGACCGCTCGGTCGAGCAGATCGTCACCGCGGCTTTGCAGGAAGACGTGCAGGGCATCGCGATCAGCTCGTATCAGGGCGGGCACGTCGAGTTCTTCAAGTACATGATCGATCTGCTGCGCGAGCGCGGCGGCGAAAACATTCGCGTGTACGGCGGCGGTGGCGGAGTGATCGTCGCGTCCGAAATCAAGGAGCTGCACGACTACGGAGTCACACGCATCTTCTCGCCCGAAGACGGTCAGAGGATGGGCTTGGCAGGAATGATCGGCTCGATGGTCTCCGAGTGCGACCATGATCTCTCGACGTTTGCGCCGACATCGCTCGACGCACTGAAGGACAAAGATCAAACGAAGCGCTGGCGCTCGTTGGCGCGTGCGATCACTGCGCTGGAGTTGGGTGAAGCCGACGCCAAGTTTCGCGAGTCGCTGCACAAGGCGGCCGACACGGCCAAGGTGCCGACGCTCGGCATCACCGGCACCGGCGGCGCCGGCAAGTCCAGTTTGTGCGATGAGCTGGTGCGCCGCATTCGCCTCGACCAGGGTGACAAGCTGCAGATCGCGGTGATTTCGATCGATCCGTCGCGCCGCAAGAGCGGCGGCGCGCTGCTGGGTGATCGCATCCGCATGAATGCGATCAACCCCTGGAGTGACGGACCGAAGGTTTACATGCGCTCGCTGGCAACGCGCGAAGCGGGAAAAGAAATTTCGCAGGCACTGCCCGACGCGATCGCTGCGTGCAAGGTTGCCGGCTTCGATCTGGTCATCGTCGAGACGTCCGGCATCGGGCAGGGCGATGCGGCGATCGTGCAGCACGTCGACACGACGCTATACGTGATGACGCCCGAGTACGGCGCAGCGAGCCAGCTCGAAAAGATCGACATGCTGGACTTTGCCGATTTCGTCGCGATCAACAAGTTCGATCGCAAAGGCGCGATCGATGCGCTGCGCGACGTCAGCAAGCAGGTCCAGCGCAACAAGGGCGATTTCAGCAAGAAGCCCGATCAGATGGCGGTGTTCGGCACGATGGCCGCGCGCTTCAACGACGACGGCGTTACCGCGTTGTATCAGGCGATCCTGCCGAAGTTGAAAGAATTCGGATTGAAAGCGGGCGAAGGCAAGCTGCCGATCGCGGCCACTCGGCACTCGACCAACCAGACGCCGATCGTTCCGCCGCAGCGCGTGCGCTATCTGGCTGAGATCTCGGAGACAGTGCACGCCTACAAGAAGCGTGCGATCGAACATGCGAAGCTGGCGCGCGAGATCCAGCAGCTGCGCGAGACGGCCCGCATGCTGCATGAGGACGATCCGGAACGCTCGGGCGCCAAGAAAACGGTCGAACGAGTCGCCGAAGAGCGCGAAGCGAAGCAGGACTCGCGCGCGAAGAAACTGCTGGCGATGTGGCCGCAGATGCAGAAGGCGTACGCGGGCGATGAATACGTGGTCAAGATTCGCAATCGAGAGCTACGTACCGCGCTGACCACAACATCGCTATCGGGCAGCAAGATTCGCAAGGTCGCATTGCCGACGTACGAAGACCACGGCGAATTGTTGAAGTGGCTGCTGCTCGAGAACGTTCCGGGATCGTTTCCGTATACCGCTGGTGTCTTCGCGTTCAAGCGCGAGAACGAAGATCCGACGCGCATGTTCGCCGGCGAAGGTGATCCGTTCAAGACCAACACGCGCTTCAAGCTGCTGAGCGAAGGCATGCCGGCCAAGCGGCTGTCGACCGCATTCGACAGCGTGACCTTGTACGGCAACGATCCAGCGACGCGGCCGGATATCTACGGCAAGGTCGGCAACTCGGGCGTCAGCATCGCCACGCTCGACGACATGAAGGTGCTCTATTCCGGCTTCGATCTGACCGCGCCGAACACGTCGGTGTCGATGACGATCAACGGCCCCGCGCCGACGATCCTCGCGATGTTCATGAACACCGCGATCGATCAGAACTTCGACAAGTTCAGACAGGAAAACGGCCGCGAGCCAACAGATGACGAAGCGCAGAAGATTCGTGCGTGGGTGCTCGAAAACGTGCGCGGCACCGTGCAGGCCGACATCCTGAAAGAAGACCAGGGCCAGAACACGCTGATCTTCTCGACCGAGTTTTCATTGAAGGTGATGGGCGACATTCAGGAGTACTTCGTCCACCACAACGTCAAGAACTTCTATTCGGTTTCGATCAGCGGCTATCACATCGCCGAAGCCGGCGCGAACCCGATCAGCCAGCTCGCGTTCACGCTGTCGAACGGCTTCACGTTCGTCGAGGCGTATCTGGCGCGCGGCATGCACATCGACGACTTTGCGCCGAACCTGAGCTTCTTCTTCAGCAACGGCATGGACCCCGAGTACACGGTGATGGGCCGCGTCGCGCGCCGCATCTGGGCGGTGGCGATGCGCGACAAGTACGGCGCCAACGAACGATCACAGAAGCTGAAGTACCACTGCCAGACCAGCGGCCGCTCGCTGCACGCGCAGGAAATCCAGTTCAACGACATCCGCACCACGCTGCAGGCGCTGATCGCCACCTACGACAACGCCAACAGCCTGCACACCAACGCGTTCGACGAAGCGATCACGACGCCGACCGGCGAATCGGTGCGGCGCGCGGTGGCGATCCAGATGATCATCAACCGCGAATGGGGCCTGGCGAAGAACGAGAATCCGAATCAGGGCAGCTTCATCGTCGACGAGCTGACCGAGCTGGTCGAAGAAGCGGTGCTGAAGGAATTCGAATCGATCAGCGAGCGCGGCGGCGTGCTCGGCGCGATGGAGCTCGGCTACCAGCGCGGCAAGATCCAGGAAGAGTCACTGCACTACGAACACCTGAAGCACACCGGCGAGTACCCGATCATCGGCGTCAACACGTTCAGAAACCCGAACGGCGATCACGTGCCCGATCACGTAGAACTGCAGCGCTCGACCGAAGAAGAAAAGCAAAGCCAGCTGAAGCGGCTAGAGGATTTTCAGAAGCGCAACGCGAAGCAAGCGCCGAAGATGCTGCAAAGACTTCAGCGCGCGGTGATCGATAACAAGAACGTGTTCGAAGTGCTGATGGATGCCGTGCGCGTCTGCTCGCTCGGGCAGATTACGAATGCGCTGTTTGAGGTGGGTGGGCAGT
>CAWAYV010000044.1:0-46760 GCA_963786295.1 uncultured beta proteobacterium
GGTCGCGTCAGGACAGTCGTGCACGAACGATGCCCAGGCCGCACGGTCGTCCTCTGCAAACGGTCGGACCGTGAGCGGCATAGCACCAGACGCGTCCTTCGGTCTCACGTCGCATCGAGATCGAAAATGCGATCCATCCGGTCCCATCGGAAGTCGCTGAGCAGTTGTCGCAATCTGAGTTCGGTTCGGTTGAGATTGACGTAGTGTCGGAAGCGAGTTTTTAGTCCGACGCCGTTGACGCGTGGCTGCTGTGGGTCGATCTCCCACGGATGGAAATAGAAGATCGCCGGCCGTCGATCGACTCGATTGACCCGATTGATCGCCCAGCGCGACAAGCGCATATGGCGCAAGGCGAAAATATCCCCCACCACCAGCGGGAAGGTTGCGACCGAAGACGCGCGCCGTACTGACCGGGATCTCTAGCAGTCCGTGGCTCGCTCTAAACGGAAAGCGCGGCGCATCCGGCATGCCGTAATGATCATGACGGACTGGATAAACGCTCGAGCTGTAGCGATAGCCGGCTGCGGCGATACGGTCGAATGCCCACAAATTTTTATGGCTGATGGAAAAACTTGGCGCGCGATAGCCGCACACTGCGACCCCCGCCGTATCTTCGAGCAGCTTCTTCGCATCGCGGATGTCACTGTCGAACTCTGCGGGGGACTGCTCGGACGCTCGCAGATGTGCATGACCGTGACTGGCCACTTCATGGCCTTGCGAAACGATGTCGCGCACGACGCGCGGATAGCGCTGGGCCAGCCATCCAAGCGTGAAGAATGTCGCCTTCGCACCGCGTTCGTTCAACAGCTCAAGCACTCGATCGATATTGCGTTCGATGCGGCATGGCGTGGTCTCCCACGCGCTTCGCTCGATGAACGGCGCAAAGGCTGACACTTGGAAATAGTCTTCAACGTCAATCGTCAGCGCATTCGCAATTCGACCCGATTCCTGCACATTGTTCTTCAGCGGTTCGCTCATTGGTTCGCACCTACACCGTCCAGCGATGCCAGCCAATGCGCCATGTGATCAGCGATGCGAGGGGCGGCTTTTCCATCCCAATATTCGGGAATTCGGCCGCGCTTGCCGCCGGTGCGGATCACGTCATCGACCACCGCCAGGATGTGATGGCGATCAGCGCCGACCAATGTGTTGGTGCCTTCGTCGACGGTGATCGGTCGCTCGGTATTCCGGCGCATCGTCAAGCACGGGATACCCAGCGCGGTTGTTTCTTCCTGAATCCCGCCCGAGTCGGTTAGAACGAGCGCAGCGTCGCGCATCAGACCCACCATCTGCAGATAACCCTGCGGCGGCAGACAAGCGATCCGCTGATCCATTCATCTGACCCGCCAAGCCGAATTTCTCAATGTTCGCTCGTGTGCGTGGATGAATCGGCCAGATCACCGGCATGCGCGCTGCCACCTCACCCAATATCGCGACAACACTCGACAAGGTTTCGGCATCGTCGACATTCGATGGACGGTGCAACGTGATCGCGGCGTACCCTGGCTTCTCGCTGGCCCACTCCACATTTAAGCCTTCTCGACCGAGCAGGTCGATGGCGGAGACGGCCTTGGGCAGCGCCGATAGCAACGAATCGATCATCAGGTTGCCGACGAAATGCACGCGGTCGTCGCCGACAATCCCCTCGCGCGCAAGGTTCGCGTGCGCACTGCGCTCCGTCGTGTACAGCAGTGAGGCGATCTGATCGGTAAGGACTCGGTTGATTTCTTCGGGCATCGAGCGATCAAAGCTGCGCAAGCCGGCCTCCACGTGCACGACGGGCACGTGCTTTTTTGAGGCAACGAGGCTGCACGCCAGCGTTGAATTGACATCACCGACTACGACCACGCACGACGGCCGATACTGGTCTATCACCGGTTCGAAGCGTTTCATTACTTCAGCCGTTTGAACGGCATGCGAGCCGGACCCTACCTCCAGATTCACATCGGGAGCCGGCAAAGCGAGATCGATGAACAAACGATCGTTCAGCTCAAAGTCGTAGTGCTGCCCTGTATGAACCAGAACAGCAGACGGCAGATCGGAACGCGACTTGATGGCCCTGAGCAACGGCGCCATTTTCATGTAATTCGGACGCGCGCCGACCACGCATAAGACCGGACCGACGCCCGATGGCATGTCACCTGCCCTTGGACGATCGGGCTCGACCTCGAGTCTCTTCGTCCGGCAGTGCGCGCTCGGGCTCAACGATGCCTCGCACGACGCTCAACAGCCCGTCGACGTTTCGTTCCAGTTGTTCGATTCTCTCGGTAATCGCGGCAAGCGGCCGCGCACCGACGCGACCGGCGCCGGTCGCCGCCGATTCGCGCTTTGCGCCGGTCGCGGCGGACTCGCGCTTCGCGCCGAGCGCCGGCTGGACAGCGATGTCTGCACCCATCTCGCTTGCCATTTCGGCAACCGCAGCGGCGATATCGGCACGGCCAATCACATGCTTTTCGCTCAGATACGCTGCCAGGAACACCCGATTGCACAAGGAATTGATCTTGCGCGGCACACCGCCGGTGGCCCGATGGATGGCGACGAAGGCATCGGCTTCGAACTGAGGATCATCTTTCCAGCCGACATGGCCAAGCCGGTGTTCGACGTACGCGCGGGTGTCCGCCTGATCGAGCGGACCGAGGTGATATGACGCGATAACCCGCTGCCGGAACTGCTCCATTAGCGGCGATCGCATCAGCATGCGCAACTCGGGTTGGCCGATAAGAAAGCTCTGCAGCAGAGCGTTGTCACCGCACTGGAAGTTCGAAAGCATGCGCAACTCTTCGAGCGACCGCGCACCGAGGTTTTGCGCCTCATCGACGATCAACAGAGCACGCTTTCCCCTCTGAAAAGTCGTCAGCAAGAACGCTTCGATAGTCGCCAGCAACCGCGCCTTGCCGTCGGGCCCGACGTTGATGCCGAAGGCAGCCGCGACTGAGCGCAGCAGATCGTCGGCATCAAGCTGCGTGCTGACGATCTGCGCCGCCACCACCTCTCCGGTGTCCAACTCATCGAGCAGTGCACGCACCAGCGTGGTCTTGCCGGTGCCGATGTCGCCCGTGATCACGAGAAATCCCTCGCCCTGGTAGACACCATACTTCAGATAGGAAAACGCGCTGCTGTGCCCCTTGCTGCCGAAGTAGAACGCCGGGTCCGGGCTTAATTGGAACGGCTTGCCGGTCAGTCGATAGAAGTCTTCGTACATGGCGGGCCTACAGCCGGTGAAACAATCCAACGAAGATTGCAGCTTCGTTGCGGTCGCCGATACCGCCGGACGTTGAGTCCTGTTGCTGATAGCGGGCGCCGATAAAAGCGTTGGTGCGCGGCGTCAGCTGGCGACTGACCTGAACTCGGAAAAGGTTCTGATCGGTGACGAGTCCGGCGCTCTGGTCGAATCCGCGCGTTTCCCACCAGCCGGCGGTTGCGTTAACCGACACCACCGGAGTCAGTCGATGACTCAGCGACAGCTGCGCGCCTGTCTGAACGTTATTGTTAAAGGTGATGAAGGTTGGCGGAATTGCCGCATCAGGCAACGATTCGGTCTTCAGGTAGTAGAGATTCAGCGCCAACGTGTTGCGCGCACCGATCAAGGCAAACGTGCCAGAGCCCGAGGTATATACATTGGCGTTTCGCGAATAGATATTGACCCCGCCCGGAAGCTCCGATGGAAGCGCCTGGCGATTGATCAGATCCTGCACCTGTTGTGCGCGTTCGACCGGATCCGGGAAACGCGCGGTCAGGATCGCATCCAGCAAGCCCGAAACATTGCCGGTCGCTGGCAGCTGCAGTATGAGTTGTGGGTTGGTCGCCACATAGCGTGACAGCCGAAAGATTGGTCGCGAAGCGCCGCAGCCGAGTGGAAGCGTCAAACTCGTAACTCGGACCGAAAAATCGGCTTTCCCAGAAGCCGGCAATCCGCGTTTGCGGGCCGGGGCTCCACGCCAGTTCAGCACCGTAAATCGGACCAGACTCCTCGATCCGCGTGTAATTCGTGCGTTCATAACCGCCGCGCAAGCCGGCGGTAAATTGCGGCGTAAACGCGTAATTGACCGTTGCCAGGGCGGTATCGAGCGTCTGATCGGCCTCGTCTCGTTGATCGTAAAAGCGGGTCACGTTGCTTTGAACCCGTAACGACCCGCCGAGCGGTCTTGCGACGCGAACTACTTCGCGCTACGTGCTGACCGTAGTAAGAGTTGTCTAGTTGCGAGTCAGTTTGGGTCGAGTAGGTGTACGAGTTATCGCTGCGCACCAGATAACGCCAGTTGTTCCCGACATTGCCTTGCAGATACGGCGAGACCCTGCCCTGCACATAGGTGTACTTGTTGAACGTCGAGTCGGCAGCTGACGTCGGCAAAAACGGATTCAATACTGACTGGTTGGCGACGCAGTGCAGCCTCGATAAAGAACAACTGATCGATCGCCTCGAGGTTGGCGAGGATATTTGCCTGCGGCAACACGCGGTTGGTTTGCACACCGTCGACATAGCCAGATCGCATTCAGCGACGCTGATCCGGCCACGCGCAAGCGCGAGCCCTCGCGCGAGAAGCTCACCGCCGGCAGAACATTGAATATAAGGTCGCCCTCGCTTTGTGCCCCGACGTCATAGTTCGCGTTATTGGTCAGCGTGGCCTGCGCTTCGACACTAGAGTCGATGTTCCAGCGCTGGGCAAGTGCCGGACCGGCGCACCCAAGCGCTAGCAAAAGCGCCAGAATTAAGCGCAATGGGATGCCGCTCATCCACTTGAGCGTCCTAACGGTTGCGGCTTTCTGGTCGCCGTTGGTTGACGCTCGCACGGCGTTCTTAGCTGTCGCGAGAACCGCTGCGCGAGCCGTAATAGGAGCCAGCCTCTGAAGTTGACGCCTTGTTCAGCAGCGTCATGACAACCGGACAGCTTTCGAGCGTCGCCAGCGCGTCGATCACGCTGCGCTGTGGCGTACGGTCGGCCTCGATCACCACAACGACCTGACCCATAAGCGCAGCGAGCACGCGCGACTCGGTTGAGCCGAGCAACGGCGGCGCGTCAAACACCAGAATTCGGTTTGGAAACCGGGACGCGAGTTTGTCGACCAGAACACTCATCCTCTTGCTCGCCAGCAGTTCTGTCGCCTGTGCATGCAATGTGCCAGCCGGCAGTATCGAAAGACGTTCGACATTGGTCCTGAGCAACAGCGTCTGAACATCGAGGTCTGCGTCGGTCAAAGCGTCAAGCAAGCCCTTCAATGGCGGCAACCCGAGCCGCTCGAGTACCGCCGGCTGCGTTGCGTCGGCATCGATCAACAGCACCGTGGTGTCACGTTCCATTGCGATGCTCAACGCCAGATTGATCGATACGAACGTCTTGCCTTCCTGCGGCAGAGAACTCGTCACCATGATGCGGTTTGCGTGCAACACCGGCGTCGCCGAATTACCGCGAGCATTCGTCAGCAGCGGCCGTTTAACCATGCGGAACTCTTCGGCGCGTCGCGACGACGGAGCTTGCGGCGAGACGTAGCCCATCTTCGACAGGCGCTCCAGGTCGATCTCCACCTGCGGCGACGTCAGCGGCTGAACGCGTCGAACCGCACCGTCATCGCCTCTACCCACGCGTGCGGCAGGTTCATGCTCGGCAGCCGCGCGCATCAGAAACCGTCTCGCCATCGATCTCGAGGGTCGGAATCGCGGGCTTGATAGTTTCTGAAGGCGCGTCGACGCCCGCGCTTCGTAGTTGCGCCAGGCGGCGAGCGGCTTGTTCGATGGTGTTCAACTCGAGTTCCTCAGCTCCGTGCGCTCATCGATACCCACGTAACCCAGGCCCCATAGGCGAGTATCAGCGTTGCGAATCCGCTGGCAAACGTTGCATTGGCGAACCGCCTGCGCCAAACCAGGCGAGCGGTTTCCAGCATCGACACGGCGCCGAGCACGGGCCGCTGTGTAAGTTCTCGCAACGCTGCTACTGCGTGAAACGTGGGGAAGACCTGTGCCATGGCGAAACTTGCCGCCAAACCCGCACCGAGCGCTGCCAGCAGAACCGCCGGAATGAGCACGATTCGGTTGGGAAACACTGGGTTCGGCGAAATTCGCGGCGGATCGATGATCCGGAATTCGGCCAGCCCGGCGGAGTCGACATCGCCCGACATTGATGCCGATTCACGGCGACTCACCAGTTGCTCATAGTTCTTTCTCATTACGTCGTAGTCACGATTCAACTGCACCAACTCTGCTTCGATCTCAGGCGCTTTATTCGCTACGGCGCGCAACTCGGCAACGCGTGCGTCCGCTTCAGCGGCGCGCGCCCGCAATGAAGCGATATTTGCCTCGGCCTCCGCGAGCGCGATCTTGAGGCGCTGAAAGACCGGATTGGTCGAGGCGGAAAGTTTCGCGGAGACTCTGCGCCGCGACTTTGCGACGGGCGTCGATTTCCTGCTTCCTTTGCTCTTCCAGCTGACTGATCAGTTTGCGGGTTGCCACAACATCGGGGTGCTGGTCGGTGAAACGGCGGAGCAGCTCGTCGAGCTGCTTGCGTTGTGCATCGATTCGCCCGTCGATACTCCGAACGTGCTGGCGCCGGCCGATCCGGCAGGGCCAACGCCAGGCAACATCACCGGATCCTCGCCCGCCAGCTCACGGCGATATGCGTCGCGCGCTTGTTCCGCTGCCCGCAGTTCCAGACGCACCTTGGCGGCCTCTTCTGACAACACGACGCATGCGAGTGAAGTAGTCTCCCCCAGTGCCACTCGCGAATCCAAGATTCTTGAGCTTGAATTCCTTTAACCGATTCTCGGCTTCTGACAAGCTTCTGTTCATACCCTTTGATCTGCTCGTCGATAAAACGGCGCGCAGCCTCGCTGTCGCGCCGTTTGTTACCGAGACCGGATTCGACAAAAAGCGACAGCAGATCTTGAACTACCCGCTTGGAACGCTCCGGGTTCGTGTCTTGATAGGAGATCGTGTAGATGTTCTCGCGCCCGCCGCGGTTAAACCGGATGCGTTTGGTCAGGTCGTCGACCATCTGATCTCGTTGAATTTGAGATGTGACCGACACGTCCAGATTCGCGCTGTGCATGATCTTCTCGATGTTCGGTCGCGCAATGATGGTTCGCGCCAACATGCCGATCTGCTCGTCGATATTGGGCTGTACGGCAAGCCCGGCCATCAACGGCTTCAAAACGGTTTGTGTGTCGACGTATACCCGAGCGGTGGTCTCGTAGCGATCAGGCGTTCGCCACAGCACCACTGCTCCCGCGACAGCAACGAGCCATGCGACTGCGAGTCCAATCCAGCGGCGACGCCACATGTCGCCCGCAATGGTCGAAAACTGGCCGAAGAATCTCATTCATCGATCAAACCTGGCGTGTTGTGGACGTGCGTCATCAGCGCCTTGCACGCAAATGAGCGCAATAATGCTCAGAACCAACTCTGCGGAATAATCAGCACGTCGCCCGGCCGCACATCGACGTTGGCCGAAATGTCGCCACGACGGACCAGGTCACCGAGGCGCACGTTGTACTGTTTGTTCTGCTCCGAGCCTCGCACCAACACGGCGTTGTTGCCGTCGGCGAAGTCGGTGAGCCCACCCACCACAATGATCACGTCGAGCAACGTCATGTTCTGCCGATATGGCACCGCTTGCGGTTTCGCTGCCTCGCCGACGATTCGAATTTGTTCATTCGACGATCCGACAAAACTCGTGACGATCACCGTGACTACCGGATCGCGAATGTACTTGGCCAACGCCTGCTCGAGATCGCGCGCCAATTCGGCAGGATTGCGGCCCAACGCGGGAATGTCCTCGACCAGCGGTGTTGTGATACGTCCGTCGGGGCGCACCGGTACGGCCATCGACAACTCCGGGTTGCGCCAGACGATGACATTGACTGTGTCAAGCGGCCCGATCACATAACGATAATCGGGACTCGTCGCCGCGGCCGGTGCCGGCGGATACTTAGTGGCACACGATGCCAGCAGCGACACCATCACCATAAGCGCAAGAACGCGAATCGCATATTTTGCCTGCAACATCGTCTTTCCTTGTGGAGGTTGCTCCATCGCCCGTCGCACCAAGGGATCCGACGAGCCCTTCGTCGAAATCCGTTTTTCGAGAGAAATCAGTCTATTACATCGCCCAACATCAGGCCACTGCGGCAACCTGCGCGTTACTGGGCACCTTCGCCGAATAAGACCACCCTCACTGTCTCCATGATGATCAGAACATCAAGAGAGAGCGAATGATTCTTGACGTAGTACAGGTCGTATTGCAGCTTGCGCTGTGCGTCTTCGACCGACGAGCCGTATGGGTAACGTATCTGTGCCCAGCCGGTCACGCCGGGCTTGATGCTGTGACGAATATCGTAAAAACGAATTTGGTTTTTCAGACCCGCCACAAAGGAGGGGCGCTCGGGACGTGGTCCCACCAGGCTCATCTCACCGCTTAACACGTTGAACAACTGAGGCAATTCGTCGACTCGTAACTTGCGCAGCAGCCGTCCCACGCGAGTAACGCGTGCATCATTTGCGCTCGCCCAGCGGGCAACCCCATCACCCTCGGCATTCGCGTTCATGCTGCGAAACTTGACACACAGGAACGGTCGACCGCCACGGCCGACTCGCTCCTGAAAAATAAATATCGGCGTGCCGCTCTCCATGAAGATGGCGACCGCTGCGAGCAGCATGACCGGCAAGGAGAGCAGCAGCAAAATGCTGGACAGCACGACGTCGAAGACTCGTTTGACCCATGTGCGAGTTGCGTCCTGTGCAAAGCCGCCTCCGTAAATGAGCCAGCTAGCCTTTAACGATTCGATCGGAACTTCGCCACGAACGCGTTCGTAGAACGCGGACAGATCGCGCACCGGCACGCCGCTAATGCGGCATTCGAGCAACTCGCGAATCGGCAGCACACCGCCACGCTGCTCGCGCACAGCGATGATGACCTCGTCTATCTGGAAGCGCTCGATGATGGCAGGCAACTCGATCGAGCGCGGAAAAAGCCGAGCCTCGCCTTCGGCGGGGCGACCGTCCGGCGTGTCTTCAATTCCAGTCGGATAGAACCCGACGACAACGGATCGCCGCGGGCCCATCGCATTGATGACTCTCTCGACCGCGAGCGCCTCTGCACCGTTGCCGACAATCAGTATCCGCTGCAACCCGACACCGGATTCGAGCACCATGGAAGCGGCCGCTCTGATCAGCACGACGCTCGCTAACGCGTACAAGCTGGCGGACCCGAGAACCTGGCGCGCAGTGGATCCTCCCGGTACATAGCCGAACGCCGCATACGCGATCGGAAACCCGACTGCCAGCACAACGACGGTGCGTACGAAAACGACAGTCAGAGACTTCGGCTCACCTACTCGAAACAAAGCGAAGATGACCCCGAGGCTGGTCATGATCGCTGCAAACTCCACGGCGGGGATGAAAACCGACTGCGAGGGGACGCCATAGGGTCCCAAGTGCAAAAGCACAGCCAGCAGCATGGTAGAGATGCAGCAGGCGGCGAACACCACCATTTCGGTCAAGGCACCGGCCGAAAACTGACGACGAGACAAGCTCAGCACAGCATTTCCTTCCGACCCCAACCCGATTTGTTTACTGCATGGTCCGCTTGATGTTCAGCGGATCCGATTCATACAGTAGGGATGCAACGTTGCAACCATGCGACCGCATTACTCATTCTTCTTTTGATCGCGTGATTCCACGTGCGCAGTGTGGGCAAATTGCTTGCCCATCAATGCAGCAATGGCGCCTGATGTGCCCTTGTTTATCCCTCTTGACAGGAATAAAAAGAGTAGTACGGGATTGTCATAATCAGCAATGGCCGGCGGTCGCTTTCCGACTTACGGCCCTCCCGGCTTTTGGTGACGCTTGGACTACCGCGTTAGATCTTCACCGGCGGTCTGCGCAACGCGACGCGTGGAGTGCATGTGGCCTCTACGTACATTGCCCGACCAAGCTTCCATCAGTGCGCCCATGAACGGCAACGTTAGGCTTGGTGCGCGTCACCTAGGCAATTTTTTCCACGACAGTCGTAGACAGTCGTATTAATTACCTGTCTGGCGGATTGCCGACCGGATCGTCTGCGGTTGGCGGTGCGCTGCTGGCCACGCGCCGCGGGCAATAAATCATGCATACGGTTGATTCAGACGAACGGCAGCCGCGTTCGGGTCGCAGTTCTAGAGCCGCCATACCTGCAAACCGCGACTGCGCAGCTCCTTTGCATCCGCCTGGCATTTCACATCGACGTACAGGCCGCCGGGCTGCAGCTTCTCCTGCAGTTCGTCCAGCGAGCGCTCCTTGAACGCATCGTGAGCCACGGCTGCGACCACCGCTTGCGCGCGCGGTAACTCGTTCCACGAGCGAAGTGTCACGCCGTACTCACTCAGCGCGTCTTCGGCCGTCGCGACCGGGTCGTGCACGCTGACGGCAACTCCATACGACTGCAACTCGTGAATGACATCGATGACCCTCGAGTTGCGCAAATCGGGGCAGTTCTCCTTGAACGTAAGCCCGAGCACAATGACGTGCGCATCCTTGACCGGCGAGCCCTCGCGGATCAGGTGCTTGACCGTCTGTTCGGCGATGTACTTACCCATGTTGTCATTGATTCGGCGCCCGGCAAGAATCACCTGCGGGTGATAGCCGAGTTTGTCGGCCTTGTGCGTCAGGTAGTACGGATCGACACCGATGCAGTGGCCACCGACCAGCCCGGGTCGAAAGGGAAGAAAGTTCCACTTGGTTCCGGCAGCCTGGAGTACCTCGAGCGTGTCGATGTCCATCCGATGAAAAATCAGTGACAGCTCGTTCATCAGCGCAATGTTCAGATCTCGCTGCGTGTTCTCGATGACCTTGGCGGCCTCGGCAACCTTGATGCTCGATGCGCGATAGACGCCGGCGGTGACCACTTGTTCATAGGCCCGAGCGACGCGGTCCAGGGTTTCCGGCGTGTCGCCGGCAACGACCTTGACGATCCGGGTCAGCGTGTGTTCGCGGTCCCCAGGGTTGATTCGCTCCGGCGAGTAGCCGACGAAAAAATCTCGCTTCCACTTGCCCTTCGACTCGCGTTCGAGGACGGGAATGCAGATCTCCTCCGTGGCGCCGGGATAAACGGTCGACTCATAAACGACGGTCGCCCCCTTTTTCAAGTTGCGGCCGACGGCAATGCTGGCGCTGATCAGCGGACCGAAGTCCGGTTGATGAGCGTCGTCGATCGGAGTCGGCACAGCGACAATGACGATGTCTGCGCTCTGCAGTTGCGTCGCATCGGTCGTCGGCTCGAACAACGATGCCGCTGCCAACTGCTCCGGCGTTACTTCACCGGTGGGGTCAACGTGTTGTCGATATGCCTCAACCTTGGCGGCCGATAAGTCCAGGCCGATGGTCCGAAATTTCTTTCCGAACTCGACGGCCAGCGGCAGGCCGACATAGCCCAGCCCTACCACTGCGATGACGCGCTTCTCCATCCCTCTCCCCCTGCGAGCCAGCGCCGTCTAAAGTCCCTTCAGCAACGCGGGGATCTCCGACTTTCCCGGGAATTCGTCGGCCACGGCTTGCAGCGCGACCAGCTCCTTGCGTGCATCGTCCGGTCGACCCGCCTTGGCAAGCGCCTTGGCATAGTTGAGTCGGATGTCGTGTCGTTTGGGGGCAAGGTCGGCGGCCTTGGTCAGGTATTCGAGCCCCTTGCTCGCGTCTCCCTTTGACACTAGAAGGGTGCCCAGCGTATCGAGCGCGGCCGCATTGTCGGGTGCCAGCCGGACCGCACGCTCTGCATAGCCGATGGCTTTCGGATCGCCCAGTTGACCGGCCGACCAAGCAAGATTATTCAGCGCGACGACGTTGTCGGGCTGAAGCGCAACCACGGCCTGGTAATGCGTCACTGCCGAACGAAGATTCTTGTCGGCCAGCGCGCGCTCCGCCAAATAGATGCGGAAGCCCGCGTCCTTTGGATGTTCGGCCAACCACTTCTTGGCCATCGCTTCCGCCTCGGCGGCTTTGCCGGCCCGATTCAGCGTCGTGTGAAGCTTAATTGCCAGCGCGTCAGAAGCCGGCTCCACTTTGAGCGCATCGCGATACGCGCGCTCGGCTTGCGGCCACTGTTGCGTCGCCGCGTGTACGTCACCCTCGAGCGCGAAACCAGCGGCAAGCTTCGGCATCGTGGTTTGCAGGCTTTTCGCCTCCTTGAGCGCGTCATCAGGCTTGCCCGAAAGCAGCTGGGCGAGAACGAGGTCTCGAGTGATGGCGGGGTCACCAGGCGCCAGCTTCTGTGCGCGGCGCAACGAGTCGATGGCTTTGGCATAGTCCTTCTGCCTGGCGAACAACGCTGCGAGGCGAACCAGCGGAACGGTTGACCGCGGCTCGAGCGCCGCCAATCGGTTCCATGTCTCGATCGCTTGATTGGTTTCGCCAGCAGCTTCCTGAGCTTGCGCGAGCGCACCGATGATGCGAGGCTCTGTTCGGAGGGTTGCGGCAGCGTCCTGCGCAGCGGACAGTGCCGCCTTGGAGTCCTGGACACGCAGGTGGAAGCCGATCAATGCCAATCGCGACGCGACGGATTGAGGATTCGCGGTGACCGCCCTCTGCAGCGTCGCCACGATCTCGGCGGGCGGCGCACCCGTACGCGCCATGACGTCCGCTAAAGCCAGCAGCGCCTGTTCATTTTTTGGATCCTTGGCAATGACCGCCTCGAACCGCTTGCGCGCGTCGGCAGGCTTTTTCTCGGCAATGTCCAGCCGCGCAAGGTTGGCGATCGCCGGCAGGTAAGTCGGATTCAGCTCGAGCGCCTTCGCAAAAGCCGCCCGCGCCGCGACGAAGTCCTTGCGCGCCGCGTAAACCACTCCCAGCATCTGGTGAGACAAGGGATTGGCAGGGTATTTCTTCGCCAAAGCATTAGCCGCCTGCAGCGCGCTATTCAGATCGTTCTTCTTAACGTGGCCGACGATCAAAGCGACGTCGGATTGCATCGGAGCGCCATCGAGAGCCACGGCCGCCTCGAGTTCCCGAATGCCGGCGTCGGGGTCGCCGCTCGCCAACGCGATCTGACCGAGCCGCGTCCGCGCAACGGACTCCTGCGGTTTGGAATCGGTCGCCGCGGCGTAGTAACGCGACGCCTGCTTCAGGTCTCCGTTCGCCAGATACGTTTCGCCGGCCAGCAACAGCAATTGCGGATCAGTGCGTGCGTCGGAGGCGAGCAGCGGCTTGATCGACTCGAGCGCCTTGGCCGGCTGGTTGGAACCCAGATAAGTGCGCACCAGCAACTTACGAGCTCCAGCATGCTCGGGCGCGATGGAAACGGCTTTGCGCAAGTAGCCCTCGGCCGTTGCCGCCTGTCCCGCCTGCAGCTCAACGGCACCGGCCAATACCAGGCTGGGCACATGCTCGGGCGCCCGCTTGAGCACTTGCTGCATCATGTCGCGCGCCTTGGACAGGTCGTTCTTGTCAAGTGCTATGGCCGCGTCAAAGTACTGCACTCGCAGGTCACCGCTGCGCAGCGAACGTGCTGTATCGAGTTGGACGGCGGCCGCGTCGAATTGCTTTTCACTGATCAGGAGTTGGATCAACGCGAATCGCGCCGGCAGGAAACTCTCGTCAGCCGCAATCGCTTGCTCTAGCGAGGTTTTCGCGCCAGCCCGATCGCCACGGAGCAATCGAAGATCAGATTGCAATGCGTAAGCCTCGGCCGCTTTCGGGTGCGCCGCGACGATCGCGTCGATTAATTGACTGGCATCGTCAATTCTGTTGGCAGCCGCCATCAGCCTGGCAACGCCGAGTCGGGCGGGCAGGTAGTCAGGCTTCAGCGCAGTGGCGGCGCTGAAGGACGCCGCCGCGTCGCCGAACTTTTGAAGCTGAAGCTGGGCGTGGCCAACGGACGACCTCAACGACGCCTCGGCGTCGATGTCGGTGAGCTTGCGGTCGCCAAACTCAGCGACCAGCTTGGCGGCTTCACCTTGTTCGAGCATCGCGCGCGCCAGCGGCGGCAGGACGACCTCAGCGGACTGCCCATATTCGAGGGCCTTTCGAAGTTCCCTCTGCGCACTGACGGGATCGCCCGCCTGCAACGAAGCGCGGCCCAAAAGCAATCTCACTTCTCCGTCGGCCGGATTCTGTTGCAACGCATTCCTAAGCTGAATGATCGCCGCCCTTGTGATCGCCTTTGGCCTCGTACGCACGCGCCGATGCGATCAGCGCTTCGGGACTCTCTTGCGACATGCCAACAACAGCAACGTCGATGCGGCTACGAGCGCAAGCGCTGGCCAGAGCCGGCTTCCGCATGCAAAAAGTGATCGCATCGTGCTATTTCTCCCACTGCTGGTCGTGCTTGCGCAGACCGAAACGGTTTAACAGATCGTAGAGCGTTGGCCGACTAATCCCAAGCAGATCGGCCGCCTTCGACAAGTTACCATTGGCGCGCGCCAGGGCCCGGGCAACTTCACGCCGTTCCGCTCCATCACGCGCCTCGCGCAAGTTCAATGCCTCGCCCTCTGACCCCTCGTCACTCCCGGCCAGTCCGAGGTCTCGCGCTTGAATGACGGGTCCGTCTGCCATGATGACAGCGCGCTTGATGACGTTCTCTAGTTCACGCACGTTACCGGGCCAGCGGTGATTCTCGATTGCATCGAGTGCATCGGCCGCAATAGTAAGGTGACCGCGCTTGAGATCGTCAGCAAAACGTCGGGCCAACGCGTGGGCAAGAAGCACCGCATCGCCTGAACGATCGCGCAGCGGAGGTACCGTAATAACGATTTCGGCTAGACGATAAAACAGGTCCTCGCGAAAGGTTGCATCCGCGATTCTTTCTTGCAGGTTCTGGTGCGTGGCGCAAACAATGCGCACGTCAACCGGTATCTCCCCTCTTCCGCCCAGTCGCTCGATCGATCGCTCTTGCAGAAAACGCAGGAGCTTGGCCTGCAATGCAGCGGGCAGATCGCCGATCTCATCGAGAAACAGCGTGCCCTTGTTGGCCGTTTCGATGCGCCCGATTGTTTGCTTGAAGGCGCCGGTAAACGCACCTCGCTCGTAGCCGAAGAGTTCGCTCTCCAGCAGTGTGTCGGGGATGGCGGCGCAGTTGATCGCGACAAAGCGTTGCTTGCTCCGTGGCGAAGAGTCATGCAGCGCACGCGCCAAGAGTTCCTTGCCCGTGCCCGATTCACCCAGCAGCAGCACGGTTGCATCGGTCGAAGAGACCTTCTCGACCATCCGGCAGATCTCGAGCATTTCGGGCGCGCCGGTGATGATTCCTCCGATTGCACCGGCCTGCGCCGCCAGCAAACGTCGATTCTCGAGTTGGAGCTCGTAGATGCGGAACGCACGGTCGATGATCAGCGAGAGGACGTCGGGCTCGAAAAGGCTTGGCGAAGAAATCGTAAGCGCCTTCCGAAACGGCCCGCCGCGCATTCGCGACGTCGTTCTGGCCGGTCAGAACAATGACCTTCGTGTCAGGCGCTAGCTCGAGTATCTGTCCAAGCGCTTTGAATCCCTCGCTGACCCCGTCGGAGTCAGGTGGCAGTCCGAGATCGAGAGTGACGACGGCGGGCTCGACGTGCCGCAACTGGGCAATCGCCTCCTCACGATCCGAGGCCACCGCGACCTCGTAGGCGTCAAATGCCCATTTCATCTGGACCTGCAGCGCGGGATCGTCTTCGACGATCAGCACTGGTCTGCGTGCCTCGCTCACGTTCCCGTCTCCGCCGTCTGCTCCGTCGGCACAGCGCGCAGCCGGACACGGACGCAGGTTCCTTGATCCGGTGCACTGTCAACTTCGAGTCGGCCTCCAATCTGCTTGACGTACTGCTGGCTCTCGTAGGCCCCGATTCCGGTTCCGGCGTCCTTGGTTGTGTAGAACGGCTTGAATAGCCGGTCTCGGACAAAATCCGGAGGTCATGCCTTTGCCCTTATCGCTGACTTCGATGACGGCATCGTCGCCGTCGCGGATCACTCGCACCCAAACTGCTGACTCGTCGCCCGACGCCTCAAGAGCGTTCTGCACCAGGTGCCCAATCACACGCTCGAGACGATCCTCGTGACCCTGCACCAGCAAGCCCTCCTGAGCCTCGATTTTTAGGTTGGCATGACCCTTTGAGCGGACGATTTGAACCCGGCGCGCAACCTGGCTGATGTCAACCGGACGCGTTCTGTCGATCGACGATGCATCAGGGCGCAATTGCATCGTTAGTTGGTGCATTTTGCCAACGACGTGCTCGACCGTACTCATCATGTCACGCTGGAACTCCGGATTGTTGCGGTGGCGTTCGGCATTGCTGAGTAGCAACTGCAACTGAGCAATCAGGTTTTTCAGATCATGAACGACGAAGGCAGACAAGCGGTTGAACGCATCGAACTTATTGGCTTCGAGCAGTGCTTCGGCGGCCATCGCATACGCCAGGTAACTCGACGCCTGCCGTCCTGCCGTCTTCAGCAGATCAAGCACTTCCCAGTCGATCTCGACGCGGATGCGGGGGTTGACGAGCACGACGAATCCGATCAGTTCCTCTCCGGTCAAGAGCGGAACGATCAGCCACGCCTCCCGCATCGATTCTATTGACGGTGGAAGCACCAATTCTTGGTACTTGGCGGGCTGGCGACGCACATCGCTGATCTCCACGACCCAGCCCGTGCGGCGCAGGAATGAGGGAAGCGACGAGTCCGCGGGTTCGATCACATCGGTGCGCGGCAACGAGGACCGCTCGACCTGGCGAAACCCAGCCGTCTCCTCTGTCAACCACAACCCTCCTCCTGGACTTTCCACCAGATCGGCAAGAGCTCGGATGCAGGACATCCGTGCCTGCGCAGCAGGTCCGGCCGCGAGGGTTTGCGTAAATCGGAGCCACTCTTCCCGATAGTCGTAGCGATATGCGAAGAAATTCTTCGCAACGATTACCCGCAACTTTGCGCGGAAGGTCGCTGAAACGCTGACCATCGCTAGCAGCAGCAGCGCGGCGAAAAGCAGCGCAAACTCAAGCGCCTTTCCCCACGATCCGCCGAAGTAGCGAAGAAAGAAACCACCGAATGCCACCATGACCAGGTAGGCACCCGACGCCAGCAACGCCGTTGATCCAGCTAGCACACCACGCGAAAGCGCAACGTCAAAAGACCAACTCTTGGTGCGGGCGAATGTCAACGCGAACAACGGGACCGTCATCGCTTGAGCGACGCCGCGCGCCGCCCACAGGTTGTCATCGAGCACTCTGAAAAGTGTTGCATCGGAATAAAGAATGAGGTCGTACGCGAAGGTCGCAGCAAGTGCGAGGGCAAGCGGTCTTACATGCCAGCGCGATCGCGACGGCGTCCGACGATAGAACTGCTCAGTCAGCACAAGCCCCAGAATCGCAACCGCGAGAGACGTGCCAAAGCCAAGCAGATGATTCGATCGGCCAAGTTCCGGGACACCCGGCGGAGGCAAACCAACGGCAATCAATAGAACGACGATGACGATCGTAGCGGCCGCCATCAGCGCCCACCGCACGGTGCGGAACAACTCGCGGCGCCCGAGGAAGACCACCATGAAGCCAAGGGCGGCGCCAATGCGCAGGGAGTCGAGCACATGTGTCGCGATCCACGTTTCCGGCGAGGGGCTCCATGCGAAAAAGACAGCCGCGGCTGCCGCAGCCGCGCTGAGGACCATGGTTGGCAGCAGGAATGCCGGCCGACCGCTTTGCGCTCTATGCGCTGCGACGTGCAACGAGAATCCGCCAAAGACGAGGGTCGCAATTGCGTACGACCAAACGCTGGGGCTGGCGAGCCAATAGGTATTCAAGATGCAGTCAGTCAGGAACGAGGCGTGAGCGGACAACCTTAGTTTGAAGTGCCGTTAAGGCGTCGCAGACGTGGGGTCCTCCATAGCCGGTACGTGCCGTATTTTGATAAAGCAATTTGACGGCCCGTCAAAACGTCCAAGCATACCGGCGAGGGTCAGCGCATGTGGACGCGTTCCGGCTCATCCAGATTGTCAAATTCTTTACACGACGAAACCGGCACATGGGAACGGCACTTTCCGTTCGTGTAAGCTCGCTCTCCTCGGTTTTCCGCTTCAAGTAGCCGAAGAATTGCGCGGGGTGGAGCAGTCTGGCAGCTCGTCGGGCTCATAACCCGAAGGTCACAGGTTCAAATCCTGTCCCCGCAACCATAAAAGGCAAGGGCTTCCACTCGGAAGCCCTTTGCTTTTTCTCGTGAGTAACTGAGCCCAGATCACCCAAGTGAACTGACGCTTGACAAGCGACCGATCGGTCGCTAGAGTGCGCGCATGTTACGAGGAGAAGAAGCCCGGTTGGCGTTGATTGACGCCGCGATGCAGGAAGCCAGTCGAATTGGCTTGGCCGCGGTCACACTGGCGCCCGTTGCCAAGCGTGCAGGCTGGTCGAAGGGTGGGCTGCTCCGACATTTTCCAACCAAGGAGTCATTGCAGCTCGCCGTCGTGCATCGCGTGTCCGAGCGCTTTCGCACGCGCGTGCTGCTGCCTGCGCTGTCTTCGCCATCGGGTGGTCCGCGGTTACGCGCGATCTTCGGCAATTGGATCCGATTTGCAGCGCAGTCCGATCTTGAGGGTGGCTGCCCGCTGAACTCGGCCCGGCTCGAGTTCGACGATCAGCCGGGCGAAGTGCGCGACGCAGTCGCGGCCGCTTGGCATGATTGGCTTACTTATCTCGAAAAACAAGCGGCTAAGGCGATCGAGCAGCGCGAAATAAAAACCGAGCTGTCACCGAAGCAGGTAGTGATGTTGATCATGGGTCTAATCATGGCCTACGACAACGCGGTGCGTTTGCTCGGCGACCGACATGCCGCGCGAGAAGCTGAACGTACGTTCGAACTGCTGTTTCCCGCCAAGTCTTCCCATTGATTGACCGAAAGGAGTTGCGATGACATTTACCAATGCGCTGAAAGCGACCGAACGGTCGCTAAAGCTTGTGGCGATTCGCGCCGGCGTCCGTATCGGTGCACTAGTGGCGCCCTCGCGTACGGCAGCGCTGATCGCGCGTCGCTTTTTTGCGACTGAGAAGCCGCCGTTGCAGCGAACGCACTTCACGCTCAGCGAGCCAGCGCGCGCTAGGTTGCAAGCGCCTGATGGGGAAGTGATCGCGTATCACTGGGGCGATTTCAAACGCGAGCCAACGGTGGTGCTAGCGCACGGATGGAATGGATGGGCGCAGCAGATGGAGCGGTTCGTAGCTCCGCTACAGGAACGCGGCCTTGCCGTTATTGCCTTTGATCATGTCGCGCACGGCGCCAGCGCCGGCAACCGATCATCCCTGCCAGTGATGATTCGTACGCTCGAGCACGTGTTTAGCGAAGTGCCAAATCTGGTCGGCGTCATTGCCCACTCGCTTGGCGCGGCAGCCACGGCGTCTGTGTTGGCATCGAGCCGGCGCGAATTGCAGGGTGCCGTGCTGATTGCGCCCCCTAGCGATCCACGCCCCTATTTGACGATGCTCGCGCGCATGATGGGTGCACCTAAAGCGCTAACGCCACAGATAGAAGAGGCGGCCGGGCATATGGCCGGCGTTGAATTAAAGCGGCTGGTGGCAGACCCGTGGACGGTGCGCCGTATCCGCACACCTTTGATGATCGTGCACGATGTTGACGATGGCGAAGTCCCGATTTCGAACGGTTACGCCTATACGATGGGCTCGCGAGCCCGAGTACTGGCCACCGACGGCCTTGGTCACCGGCGCATCTTGCGTGACCTGCATGTCGTCGATCAGGCGGTCGGCTTTGTCTCCCGGCGTCAGCCGCTGCGCGAACAGTCGCTAATCGCGGCGTAATCGTTATTTACGATCACCGGCAAAGAACGCATTGAGTTCATTGCCGGACGCTGCGTTGGCGAAGCCGTCGAACTTTCCCTGCTCTGCTATCAACCTGGCAGCGCGGATGAATCCACCCCACGCTGAACGCGCCAGCGCGCCGCCAACGCTGACTCGCCGCACACCGAGCGCGGAGATGTCCTGCATCGTCAGGTCGGTCGTCGATCCCACCAACAGATTGACCGGCTTCGGCGCGACAGCGGCGACGACGGCGGTGATTTGCTCGCGCGTGCGGATACCCGGCGCGTACAGACAATCGGCGCCCGCGTGCGCATACGCTTTAAGTCTCTCAATCGCTTCGCCGAGATCGGGTCGACCCACAAAGAAACACTCGGCGCGTCCGACCAGCAGCGTGTCACCGCCGGTCTGATCGATTGCTGCCCGCGCCGCACGGATCCTCTCGACAGCGACGCTGAGTTCGTACAGCGGCCTCGCCGCATCGCCAGTCGAGTCCTCTATGGAAAGTCCTGCCACGCCGGTCCCGACTGCGAGGCGAACGCTTTCTGCCACACCGGCCGCGTCGACCGCGAAGCCACTTTCGAAGTCGGCGTTCACCGGCAAGTCGGTTGCCGCGACGATGTCGCGCAGATGGGCGAGCGCCATGTCGCGCGAAATGCCATTGTCGGGGCGGCCCTGCGACCACGCGAAGCCGGAACTGGTGGTGGCGAGCGCCTTGAAGCCGAGACCCTGCAGAAAACGCGCACTTCCCACGTCCCATGGGTTGGGAATGACGAAGCATCCACCTTCGTGCAATTGCTTAAAAGTGCGCCGCCTGTCGGCGATGCTGGGGCGAGGATCGGCCATGCTGGGTACTCCTGGTTGCGATGTTCGGCTCACTTTGTTGCGGCAGTTTCGACGGTCCGCACCATATGGATCTCATCGTGCAATCGTCCGTCGAGCAACATGAATCCGCGCTCGACACCGAATGCAGTAAATCCCGCCGCTTCGTAGAGAGCGACGGCCTCGGCATTGGCTGCGTTGACCCCCAGATTGATCTGGCGCACTCCGGGCATTGAAGCCGCACGCGTCAGCGCGTGAGCGAGCAGTCGGCCGCCCATGCCGCGTCTGCGCGCCGCAGGAGCGACATACATGCCCCAGATGTACGCCTTGTGCGACAGCTTTCGTATTCGTTCACGCTGCAGTCCGACGATGCCGACGAGATCGGACTCGAGCCACGCACCTAGCACGCAGCGATCTGGCTTGGCCGACCAGCCGCTCTGCCACCACGGCGATCGGGGTGTCGTGCTCCTCTTCGTAACTGGAGGCAAAGGCCGACGGACACTCGCGCAGCGCTGCAAGACGAAGCTCTTGAAATGCACGAGCATGTTCGGAGCCCAGCTCGCCGATTTGCATCACCTGGCGTCCCCTTTCGGGACCAGAACGAGTTGCGTCTGCGTAACTACAGCGCACAGCTTCCCGGCGTCCGATTTGACAAGCGTTTGCCACACCATCGTCGTGCGGCCCCGATGAAAGGGAACGCATTCGCCGATCACCGTCGAACCCATCGGAGCACTGCCAATGAATTTAGTCGTCGAATCAATGGTCGTGGTGTGCGCACCCTCCGAAAGATTCTGAAAAGTACCGACTGCGCCAAGCGTGTCGGCGAACGCCATGATGGCCCCGCCATGCAGAGCGCCACCGGTCGTACACAGATCTGCGCGAACCACCATCGTGGCGACGACTCGGTCTTTATCCGCCTGCTTTAGTTGAACCCCCATCAGCCCGGGGAATAGCGCCGCGAGTTGAGTCTGAAGCGATTCGGTCGTGTGCATTGTCTCTGTCCTTGGGCGCCAAACACCGCACGAACATACGCTCGGTCGTCGAAAGCTGAACCCCCTTCAACTCACGCTCGGTGGCGAGCTGAAAGCCAAGACGTTCTAGCAGCCGAACGGAGCGTTGATTCTCAACTTCGACAGTAGCGCGGCATCGCTCAACGTCATAGGCCGAGGCGAGGTACTCAAGCATGGCGAGCATCGCGCTATGCGCATAGCCGTGGCCCCAGTACTTGCTGGCAAGGATGTACGCGACATGCGCACTTCGACTCGACGAAACGGTCGCCTGCACGTAACCCACAAGCGGCTGGCCACGCGGACGAATCACCCAGTTCAACCACGCATCGCTTCCATCGGGTGACATGCGCGCTTCCAGCCGCGCATAGACGTCGCGCAGATATTGGACAGACGGCGGTGCGGAATAGTCGAGGTACCGGTAGATGGCCTCGTCACGAAGCAACTCGAACATTGCTTCAGCATGGCTTGTACACAGAGGTTCAAGCGTTAGTTCCGGTGTGACGATCGTCTGCATGCGCAAGCAATCAGGCTTCGCCATTCCGAGTGGCAAGCATCAAGACGCCGCCGGCACTCAAACGACCGTGCCCATCGGCCAGTGTGCTGCCACCGCGATCAAGCAAATTCCAGCACCACGCGGCGCGTCTTCGCGCTTTTCTTCTCGATCTTGGCCACGCGAACGGCGCCGATTTCCGCAGTGTTTGCTACGTGTGTGCCGCCGCACGGTTGCAGATCAATATCGCGCACCCGCATCAAACGCACGCGGCCGAAGCCGATCGGCGGACTGACGCTCATCGACTTGACCAACTGCGGATTGGCGCGCATTTCATCGTCGCTGATCCATTCACAATCGACCGGTGTCGCAGTCGCAATCAACGCGTCGAGTTCGTCCTGGACGTGCTGTTTGTCGAGCAACTCGGTCATTGCGAAATCGAGGCGGGCGTAATCGGGGGTGATGCTGCACCCATCGACCATCTGCTTGACGACCGCGCATAGCAGGTGCGTCGCCGTGTGAAAGCGCATGTGACGGTAGCGCCGATCCCAGTCGATCTGCGCACGCACCGGCATCCCTGCAGCCAGGTGACTTCGCCAGTCACTGGCGGGATCGAAGATGTGCAGCGCATCGTCCGGCGTGGCGCCTTCGCGCTTGACCTTGCGCGTGTCAACCACGCGCAGACGCACGCCGCTGGCTGTCGTGATGAATCCCGTATCGCTGGCCTGTCCGCCACCCAGCGGATAGAAAATCGTGCGGTCGAGTTCGACACCGTCATCACCGACTTGCGTGACGACGGCGTCGCACTCGCGCAAATAGGCGTCTTCGCGAAACAGCGCCTGCGTTGTCACTCGCTACTACGGATTGGTCGGCAGATTCTCGGTGGTCCACTCGGGCATGCCACCGCGCAGCCAGTACACCGATGTGAAGCCGGACTCCGCGGCCACCTTCGACGCTTTGTACGACTTCCAGCATTCGGCACCATTGCAGAAGAAAACGACCGGCTGCGACTTGTCGAGCTTGGACAGCCCTCCGAACGAATCGGCCTTCGGATCGAAGTCGAGCGCCTTCAAGCTCTTTTCTCCGTACGGAATCAGGATCGCACCCTTCGCATGCTTGGTGTTGTATTCGCGCTCGGTACGAACGTCAACCAGCCGCGCGCCCTTTTGACTCAACTCAAACGCCTGGCGGGCGGTCACGCGCGTCACTCCTTTGGGCGCAGCCGGAGTGAAAAGTCCCAAGCCGGCTACGTACTCGTACGGTGCTGCGTTGGATGCCGGCACGACACGACCCGCATTGGGCACCAGATTGTCGGGTGACGCCAGCCATTGCATGACCGCGCGGCGGACAGCCTCGGGTGTGTCTTTCTTGACAACCACCGTAACGCCGCTTGGCATGTCGCGGGACGTCGCCAGCACGACGCCGCTTTTCGGATGTGACTGTGACCATTGCTTCCATTCGCTTTCGAGTGCAACGGTCGCGTCGGCACCGCCGCCGGCGACGGAGATCAAACCCGCACCGCTGGTTTGGCCGTAGGTCACCTGCTTTAACGTACGCGGCGTCATTCCAACTTCCTGCAACAAGCCGCGCGCGACGTAACTGCGCAATGAATCCTGTGCCGGAAAGTAGGCGCGACGGCCCTTCAAATCCCCCAACGACTTGATGTCGGGCGCTCCGACCAGCACGTACTTCGTCGAGCCTGCGGTGGAGCCGATCAGCTCGTACCCATATACGAGAGCAGATGCCGCAACGTGTGCGGGGCCGACAATAACGTCGTACTCGCCCGTGCGCGTGGCGCGCATCGCATCGTGCATGTCGCGCATCGGCAGCACCGCCACGCGTCCGCCCAACGTGCGCTGCAGCGGTGTGCCCGCGACCGCCACTGTCAATAGATCCGAACTCTCGTCCGATGTGTCAGCCACGACCATCACGCGCGTTATCGTCGGCGTGGCTGGCGGCGCCGCATGGGCGATCAAGGGTGTCGCTGTCGCGACAGCGGCTACAAACAAGATGGAGTTGCGCATAGCGTAATTCTCCAAGAAATAGAGCCTCAAACCCTCTGATTTTGACCGTAGAGCGTCGGGTACGTCTATCTCTTACTACCGCATTCGCGCGCTGCTTTTCGAGCGATCAGAGCGCGCCCGCACTGGGTTTGCGGCAAACAGCCAGTCATGCGCGCCGTCAGCATCGATCGCCTGGCCCCACGGCAGCATACAAAGCGCGAGCACCAGTTTTTCGAATTCAGGCTCGAAGCGATCGATGATCTGCTGCGGGTGGGCGCACAGCGCGCGATCGGCGATCAAGCCGAACTGGACGCCGCCGTCGTACGACAGGATAGACACGCCGACGCCGATGTCGCCCGATTGCGGCACCCAGAACATCATCCGTGTGACGTGCGCGCCGGCCAGATAAAGGGCCTGCTGCGGCCCCGGAACGTTGGTCATGACCGCACTGGCTTTGCGCGCCAGAAAATCGAGCGCCTGAGTCTGCACGATGCGCGGCGCCAAACCGGCGGCGCCCAGCAGAGCCATCGAGACCACCGCCGTGTACCCGGTTTTTAGCGCTTCCATGCGCCGCCGCACCTCGAACACGCGCGCAATCGGATTTTCGACACCGATCGGCAGCAGCAGCGGCACCAGGCCGAACTTATTGCCGAGCTCTTTCCATTGGCGCGGGTCGCGCAGATTTACAGGAACCATCGCGCGCAGTTCGCAGCCGTCGACTTGTTCACCGCGCGTCATCAGATAAGAACGAATCGCGCCCGCGACACAGGCGAGCAGCACGTCGTTGATCGAGCAGCCGAGCGCTTTGCCGACGGCCTTGACGTCACCCAGCGCGATCGGCTCATTCCACGCGACCACTTTGACGCCGGAGGGCTTGCCTTTGAGGCTGGTGGAATTGTCATTCGGCATCAATGCGATGGCCGCCGCATCTTTCGCAACTCGCTTAGCGATGCCTGCGTACCCAACCGCGGCGTCGACGATCGCGCCTTGCGCGTTCAGCATCGCGCCATAGCCGCGCAACACCCTGCTCGCCACGTCCCCGGTGGTGTCAATCGCCTTCACGGCGACCGAAGTCAACGGCCGCAACCGCGCGTCCCAGCCTCCGTTGGCGCGGCCGCGGTGACGACGTGCGGCGGAATCGGATAAGTCATCGCCGTGATCCGTAGTCAGCGCCAGCAACACGCCGATCAGCGCGATGCCATCGGCAATGCAATGATGAATGCGCACAACCAGCGCCTGGCCGCCCGCGTAGTTGTCGACCAACTGCATCTGCCACAGCGGCTTGGATTCGTCGAGCGGCTGGGATGCAAGCTCGCCGACAAACTTCTTCAGATCTGAGACCGTGCCGCGTCCGGGCAGCTTGCTGCGAACCAGATGGTCGTTCAGATCGAAATCGTCGATCTCCTGCCAGTAGTAACCGGTCGCATCGCGCTCGACACGGCTGCGAAATCGCCGATGCGTGACCAGGCGCGTGCCCAGCAGATCGCGCAGCCGCGCGAAGTCGACCTTGCCGTCGAACTCGTAGACGCCGACGATCATCATCAGATTCTTAGCGGAATCCATCCGCAACCAGGCGGTGTCGACCGCAGACATCCGTTCACGCATCGGCTTTAGCTCCCATTTCTCCGCTGCATAATAGTCGCGCGTCGAACAACCCATGAGGAGACCCATGAGCGATTTGAAGACTCAATTCGAAACGGCAGTGGCCGATTCAAAGAACCTGCCCGAGCGTCCGGATAATCAGACGATGCTGAAGATGTACGGCCTTTACAAGCAGGCGACCAGCGGCGACGCCAGTGGCACGCGCCCAGGATTCACCGACATGGTGGGCCGCGCCAAGTGGGATGCCTGGAACGAGGTGAAGGGAACCTCGGCCGACGATGCGATGAAACAATACGTGTCACTGGTCAAAGATTTGAAGGACTGACTGCAAGGCTTGCCCGCAGGATTGGCTGCGATCGGCACGCGCAATGTCCGGCGCTGTCATCCGCTTCTATTTCGACTACATCTCGCCCAACGCGTACCTCGCGTGGACGCAGTTGCCGGCGCTCGCTGCACGAAATGGCTGCGTAATCGAACCGGTGCCGGTTTTATTCGCGGGCTTGCTCGAAGCGCACCGGCAACTGGGGCCGGCCGAAGTACTTCCGAAGATGCGCTGGATGTGGAAGAACGTTTTGCGCAAGGCGGCCGTGCTCGGTGTGCCGTTGAACGCGCCGGTGTTTTTTCCCTTCAATCCTCTTCTGTCGCTTCGCGTTTCTTCGCTCGAGCTGCACGCGAACGAGCGACTCAGGTTGGTTGACGCGCTGTTTGACGCGGTTTGGGTGCGCGGCATGCATATCGCGGAGCCGGAGGTCATTGAGAAAGTTGCAACCGAAGTCGAGCTCGACGGCAGGCGGTTGATCACTCAGGCACAGCAGCCCGCATGCAAAGCGCAGTTGCGAAAGCAGACTGATCAAGCGATCGCCGATGGCGTGTTCGGCGTGCCCACGATGGTTGTCGGGCGACGAGCTCTTCTGGGGCTACGACGATATGACGTTCTTGCAGCGCTTTCTCGACGCAACCGATCCCATCGATCGTGCGCAATGGGATCCGTCAATCCCTCTTCGATCGTCCGCGGTTCGCAATCAGACCGCGTAGCGTCACTTTCGGCGGGCGGTTTTTTTGGCCGGCTTCTTGCTGCCCGCCAGCAGTTCGTCAAAGTTGCGCTCGATGTGCCCGGCGATCTTTCCCTTGAATGCCTTCAACAGCAGCCCGAGCTTGACGTCGAGCCGAATTTCGGAATCCGTCACGTGCATCTGCCCATCAACACCCGAACGATGAAAACGCAGAATGTTGCCGTGCCACTCACTCTCGAGGTCATATTCTGCGGCGAGAGCGTCGGCAGTTTTCTGCGCCAGCGCCTTTGCCTTCGTAAGCGGCAGTGAATGGGGCCTGACGAGCTTGATGTCGGACATGCGTCGCTCCGCTTGGGTTAGCGCTGTTTATCAGATCTGTGCCTGCTCACTTCGATTGCTCGACACCGGCAGGAGCGCTACCGCGCGGCGTCGAGCCCGGGGTGAAGCCGATGATTGCAAGCATCACGAAGAATCCGATCACGTAGGCGATCGCGACATACCATCCGTGGCGCAGCCAGCGCCCGACCGAGCGCGCTTCCGGGTACATGCTCGCGAGCGCGACACCTGCTGACGATCCGAACCAGATCATCGAACCGCCGAAGCCCGACCGCGTACGCGAGAAATCCCCAGTCGTATCCGCCCTGCCGAATCGCGAGCGCGGTCAGCGGAATGTTATCGAACACCGACGACAAAAAGCCGAGTCCAAGCGCGGTCTGCCACGAAGCCAGCGGCAGCTGTTCGACCGGCATCATCGATGCCGAAAGCACCAGCGACAGCAGAAACAACGAGCCTTTCAGCGCGTCCGGCAGCAGCGACCACTCGGGCCGGCGCCAGCACAGCTGTTATCAGCAGCGCCACCCACACCGCGGCGCCAAGGAACGGAAACAGATCAGAAATCTCGTTATAACGCGTATTGATCGTGATGTTGACCACGACCGCCGCGATCAGGATGAACGCCACGACGCCGACCCGAGTCCAGTCGATCGCAACGCTCGCGATCCGAATCCCGCTGGATCGGCGCGTAGCGCTGCTGCTGCAGCGACGCCGGAATGCCGAAGATCACGAGCGCAACGGTGGCACCGATAGCCGCTTCCGCCACTTCGAGCGGCGAGATGCCCGCGATCCACATCATCGTGGTGGTCGTGTCGCCGATCACGCTGCCGGCGCCGCCCGCATTGGAAGCCGCGACGATCGCGGCCAGATAGCCGATGTGCACCTTGGCGCGAAACACCGTGTGCGCCATCGCGCCGCCGATCAGCGCCGCCGCGATGTTGTCGAGAAAGCTCGACAGCACGAACACGATCGCGAGCAGCGCAAAGCAGCCCTTCCAGTCGTCGGGCAGGATACGCGGCAGCGCATTCGGAACGTGGCTGTCTTCGAAGTGCTTTGCGAGCAAGGCGAAGCCCAGCAGCAACAGCAGCAGATTGGTCAGGATCACCCACTCGTGCAGCAGATGAGCGCCGAACCCGCTCCATCCGGCGCCGCTCGCGAACGGCGAAAAGAAAATCTTGTACAGCGCAATCACCAGCTGCGCCACCGGCGGCGATCGGAAACGTATGGCGATGAAAGAGTGCGACGCCGAGCAGCACGATCGCAAACAAAATGAACTCGACCGGAATGCCGACGACCGTCGGTCCGGCGAAGGAACTGCGCGCGAATGCGATCGCCGGTGCAATCAGCAAGGCAGCAGCCAGACCGTGAAGCGCGGAGTTTCATCGTGATCCCTAGCCGAGGTCGCGACGATGATGTGAACGCGATACGGCCCGTGCGCCCCGAGCACGATCGTCTGCTCGATGTCGCCGGTGCGCGACGGGCCGGACACCATGTTGATGGCGCGCGGCATCATGACTCGGCTCCCGCACGCTCGGTACGCAGCAGCGCAAACGCGTCTTCCATGCCGGCGACGATGCGCGACGCGGGAACGATCGCGATATGCGTCTCCGGCAACAGGTGCGTCGACGCGATCGTTTGCGCGCCGGACAGCAGCACCAATGTGCCGGTTTCCGCCAGCGCGCAGTAGCAGCCGGTGATGCCGACCAGGTCTGCGCCGTTCGATTCGTCGCGCTTCGGCGCGCGCGCTTCGGCCACAATTCCTGCGCCTTTCCAATCGAGGTGCGCAAGCGCTGGCCAAACGACGGCGTTCGGCTGCAACTGTTGGCTCGCGAGGTAGCGTGCAACGGCAGCGGGTGCGTCGTCCATCGTTGCGACTTCATCGACCGTGCTCGACATGCGCTCGGCCATCGCACGAAATTGCTGCTTCAAGTCGCGCGGCACTGTAGGGCGCGGACCAGACGGATGCTGCGTTAGATAAGCATCGATCCCGGCTTGCTCGTGCTTGTCCGGCACCGCGTTACGGCCTTGCCGCGCGCGGATTCGCTGCAGAATCGAAGCGCGTGCTTTGGTCGTATCGAGCGTCATCGTCGTCTAGCAGCGCTGCTACCGGCGCGCCTTGCGCATGAACGCATCGATCCTGCGTACGCCTTCTTCGATCGCCGCCTCGCTGGCGGCGTACGAGAAGCGGATGTGCTGGCCATCGGCCTCAACGCGCGGCCCGAAGTGCGTGTCGGCCAGCACCGCAACGCCGGCATCGTGCAGCAGCCGCCTGCGCAGTTCTTCCGAGTCTTTCGCACCGACGATGCCGCATGCTTCGGTGACATTGGGCCACGCATAGAACGCGCCTCCCGGCGGCGCACACCGAAACCCTGGCAGCTGATTCAATAATCGAACGATTAAGTCGCGACGCTGATGAAATCGCTGTTTCATGTGCTCAGCGTCATGCTGCGGCCCGGTCAACGCAGTCAACGCGGCCCACTGGCTAATCTGTGATGCACACGATTCGGTATTCGTGATCCAGCGCGTGAACACCGGCGCCAAGGCCTCGTTAGCGGCAAAACCGATGCGCCACCCGGTCATCGCGTACGTCTTCGACGCGCCATCGGAAATGATCGTTCGCTCGCGCATGCCCGGTAACGACGCAATCGAACTGAACTCGCCGTCATACACCAGCTTGCTGTAGATCTCGTCGGCATAAATCCAAACCTGCGGGTGAGCGCGCAACACTTCGGCGATCGCCTCAAGATCGGCGCGCGACAGCAACCCCCCGGTCGGGTTGTGCGGAGTGTTCAGAATCAGCAGCCTCGTCTTGGGCCCGATGCGAGCCGCGAGCTCGGCGGGGTCGAACGCGAACCCGCGCGACTCGGACAGCGGAAGCGACACCGGCACCGCGCCGTTGGCAACGATTTGCGATTCGTAAATCGGAAATCCGGGCACCGGAAAAATGACTTCGTCGCCTGGCCGTAGTCGGTCACGCTGGCAATCGTGTACCCGATAAACGGTTTGGCGCCGGCGCCGACCACGACTTCATCCGCAGCGATGTCGAGTCCGCGCAAAGCGCCCATCGACTTCGCTGCGGCCGCGCGCAACTCGTCGATGCCGGCCGATGGGGTATAGCCGTGTTTACCGCCGCGCACGGCCCCGATCGCGGCATCCTGAATATGCGACGGCGTCGGAAAATCCGGCTGACCGATGCAAAACGAAACGATGTCTTGCCCCTCGCGCACCAGCCGATTGACATCGGCCAGCACGACGAATGCGTTCTCGGTGCCGAGTGAATCGGCGCGGCGGGACAGTCGCAGCATCAGAGGCTCAGTGCTAAGTTGCGGGCGGAATATCGAACACTTGGCGCAGATACGCCAAATACGCCGGATCGTCGCACAAGTTTTTGTCGGGCGAGTCCGACAGCTTCGCGACGGGCTGCCCATTGCACCGGACCATTTTGATCACGATCTGCAGCGGCGTGTAGCCGACGTCGTTGGTCAAATTGGTGCCGACGCCGAAGGCGCTGCGCGCGCGGTCACGGAAGCGCTGATAGAGCTCGATCACTTTCGGAATCGTCAGCGAGTCGGAGAACACCAGCGTCTTGGTTCGCGGATCGACGCGGTTGCGTTGATAGTGTGCGATCAAGCGCTCGCCCCACTCCAACGGATCTCCCGAATCATGGCGCGCGCCATCGAACAGCTTGCAGAAGTACATATCGAAGTCGCGCAGGAACGCATCCATGCCGTACACGTCCGACAACGCGATGCCCAGATCGCCGCGATATTCGCGCGCCCACATCTCGAAGCCGAACGTTTGCGAATCACGCAAACGCGGACCGAGCGCCTGACACGCCTGCAGATACTCGTGCGCCATCGTGCCGAGCGGAGTCATGCCGTGCATCGCCGCGTACATCACATTGCTGGTGCCCGCGAGCTTGTCGCCAAGACTCGCCTTCAGCTGCAACAGCACCTCTTCGTGCCAGTGACGCGAAAATCGGCGGCGCGTGCCGTAATCGGCGATGCGCACGCCGTCGAGCGCGCCATCGCCGTTCAACAGTGCGATCTTGTCGCGCAATCGATGCCGTCCCTCGTCGAAGTCGGCGGCCTTTTGCAGAGCACGGAAGTAGACCTCGTTGACGATCGCCAGTACGGGAACTTCGAACAGGATCGTGTGCAGCCACGGTCCACGAATCACGATGTCGATTTCGCCGTTCGAAAGCGGCGAAGGTTTCACGGTGATGTACTTCGTGTTCAGCTGAAACAGGCCGAGAAAGTCGACAAAGTCGCTCTTGATGAAGCGCAGCCCGCGCAGATACTGCAACTCCGATTCGCGAAATCGCAGCGTGCATAGCGATTCGATTTCATCATTGATGGCGTCAATATGCGGCACCAGATCGATGCCGGTATTGCGACAATTGAATCGATACTCCACGCTGGCGCCAGGAAAATGATGCAGCACGACCTGCATCATCGTGAACTTGTACAGATCGGTGTCGAGCAGCGAGGTGATGATCATCGACGAGTCGCCTCGATTCTCGCCCTCATTTGCGCCAAACAGCGGCGGCCGTTTGCCGATGAATGCATCGACGCCTTCGATGAAGTCCGCGGTCTTCGCGCAAGCGAGAAACGCCTCGCGCTCGGCATCGAGTTGCGTGCGCAAATCGTTCGCGAACGAAGTGCGCAGCAGGCGCTTCATTTGAGCCAACGCTTCGCCCGGCCCTCGTGCAAGCCGTTGCGCCAAGTCCTGCGTCTGCGACTCGAGTTCGGCTGCTGGCACTACACGGTTGACAATACCAAGTCTTAACGCCTCGGCGGCATCGAAAACATCGCCGAGCAGCGCTATCTCCAGCGCCTTGCGCAAGCCGACGACGCGCGGTAATGACCACGATGCCGATACATCGCAGCTGGCCCCTATGTTTACATAAGCCAGCGTAAAACGCGTGCCCTCGGCTGCAAGAGCGAGGTCGCATGCGAGGGCAAGGCTCAGTCCCGCGCCCGCTACGGCACCGTGCAGGCTCGCGATCACCGGCGCGCGCATTTGGGTGAGCAGCAGCAGTGCTTCGTGCATCGGGCCGATCAGCGCTTGCGCAGTACCGGTCGGATCGGCGCGCAGTTCGGTGAGATCTCCGCCAGCCATGAACGCGCGCCCTGCTCCGCTAACCACCACCACGCGCACCGAGTTGTCGGCGGCGAACGAACGGCACGCATCGAGAAACGCTTGCGCTGTGGCGCGGTCGAGCGCATTGAGCACCGCCGGGCGATTGAAGCGCAGTTGGGCGATCGGGCCGTCGCGGCGCACGATCAGCGGCTGTTCAGCCTCGCTCATGCGGTGGCCGCGACCGATCTCATTTGCTCGCGCAGCTCGCGCTTGAGCAGCTTGCCGTAGGCGTTGCGCGGCAGCGGCTGCTTGCTGAGCGTGAACGTCTCCGGAACCTTGTAATCGGCGAGGTGCGCTGCACAGTGTGCACGCAGCGCCTGCTCGCTCGCCTCTTCTCCCGCACTCGCGCGCAGGCAAACGAAAGCATGCACGCGTTCGCCAAGCACGTTACACGGTCTGGCAACGGCGGCGGCTTCGAGCACCGCCGGGTGAGCAGTCAGCACGCTTTCGACTTCGGCCGTGTACACCTTGTAGCCGCCGCGATTGATCATGTCTTTCTTGCGGTCGAAGACACGAACGAATCCTTCGGCGTCGATCGAACCGACGTCGCCCGAGTGCCAGTAGCCGGCGGTGAACTCGCGCGCGGTTGACTCTTCATCGTTCCAGTACCCGTTAACGACCATCGGCCCGCCGATCCACAGTTCTCCGGTCTCGCCCGGTCCGACTTCATGACCCGTCTCATTGACCCCAATGATGTCCCCGCATGCCACTGCCAGGCCAACACTGTCTGCATGCGACGCAGTGAACTGCGCCGGCATTATCGTTGCAGGCGATGTGGTCTCGGTCGCACCATACAGATTCATCAGCTGCAACGCCGGCAGCCTTGACGCCCACTGCTCGATCGTTGTTAATGGCATCGGTGCGCCTCCAAAGCCGCCAATGCGCCATGCCGACAAGTCCAGTTGATCGAGCTCCGGAACAAGCAGGCACAGGTTGTACATCGCCGGCACCAGTACCGTGTGTGTGATGCGCTCGCGTGCCGCCAGTTGCAGAAACGTCGCCGCTTTGAATTCGGGCATCACGATCAGGGTGCCGGCGCAGCGAAGCCAGGTCGCAATCAAAGCGACCACGCCGGTCACGTGCGACAGCGGCACGGCGGCGATCAACCGCTCGCCCTGGCCGAGCTGCATCGCATACGCGTAGTGCAACGCCGAGTGCACGACGCCGAGATGCGTCAGCAGCGCGCCTTTCGGCCGGCCGGTAGTGCCAGATGTGTACAAGATGGCGGCGATGTCCTCTTCTTCGCTATCGATCACGCGATCGATTCGATCCGCAGCCAGCAATGAAGAAAACGGCTCAGAGCCGACGCAGTCACCTACTGCAATCCGCGCGCGTAGCTGCGCCGCGTCAGCTTCAGCCGGCAACCGCTCGACAAGCTCGGGTTCGTGCACTACTAGCGCGGCGCCGCTGTGCGCCAGCATGTACTGCAGTTCCGGCGCCTGCGCGCGGATCGATAGCGGCACCGCGATCGCGCCGATTCGCGCTGCTGCAATCAGCGTAATCACGAACTCAGCGCGGTTGCCGAGCAGCAGAGCGACTCGATCGCCGCGCGCGATGCCGCACTGCGCGAGTCCGCAGGCGACGCGCGCTACCGCGTCGTCCAGCGCGCGCCAGGTCAAACGTTGATCGCCACACACCAACGCCTCACCGTCTCGATTGCGGGCAAGCGCCTCCGCAAACAATGCATTTACATTGCGCGGCCGGTCGACAAAACAACGCACGACGCGATCGCCGAAATGCGCTTCGAGCTGCGTCGGCGGCATCGATGCGCGCCACGTGAACGAGCCCATCAGCCCGCAGCCAGAGCCGCACGCTCCACCACTGCGCCCCGGTCGATTACGAACATTCGATCCAGCAGATGACTCACATGCGTCAGGCTTGACTCGGCCAGGATCACCGTGGCGCCACTCGTCCGCAGGCCACCGATCACGTCGGCCAGCCGCCGCGCGAGCACCGGCGCCACGCCTTCGAACGGTTCGTCGAGCAAGAGCAGTTTGCTGCCGGCAACCATGGCGCGCGCGAGCGCAACCAGCTTTTGCTGGCCGCCCGATAGTTGCAACGCACGGCGCGCCCCGAACTCGCGCACTTCCGGAATCGCGGCATAGACTCGTTGCAGCCGTGCGTCGCCATCGGTCAGCCGCGCCGACCACACCGGCAGCAGCACATTCTCTTCGACCGTTAATCCCGGCACCAGTCGGCGGTCCTCCGGCATATAGCCGATTCCCAAGCGCACGCGGCCGTGCGTCGGCAATTGAGCAAGCGATTGGCCGTCAAATGTGAGCGTGCCGCTGCGACAGGGCAGCAGCCCCATTACCGTGCGCAACAACGTGGTCTTGCCGGCGCCATTGCGCCCGATCAGTCCGGCGAATTCGCCATCACGCAGCTCGAAGCCAACATTGCGCAGAATGCCGACCGGCCCGATCGACACCGAGATGTCGTCAAGCCGCAGCATGTTCGATCTTCTCGCCGATCACGTAGCGCCGAACGCTCTCGCTCGCCAGCACGCTTTCTGGCGACCCGTCGGCGATCACGCGGCCGTCGTAGAACGCAATCACACGGTGCGCGTAACGCGACACGATGTCCATGTCGTGCTCGACGAACAGCACCGTCACCCCCGCGCCGCGCACAGCGTTCATCACGCGGTCCATGATGCCGAACTTCTCATCAGCCGCCACGCCGCTGGTGGGTTCATCGAGCAGCAGCACACGCGGCTTCGCCACGAGCGCCATTGCCACATCGAGCAGCTTGCGCACGCCCTCGGGCAGCAATGCGGCAGCGCGCTCGGCGTACGGCGTCAACCCGAACTGATCGAGCAGCCGCTGCGCTGCCTGCTCGACATGCGCGCCGCCTGCGATGTCTTCAGCGACACGCAGGTTGTCATGCACCGACAGCGAGCCGAGCAACTGTGGAATCTGAAACGAGCGCGAGACGCCGAGCCGCGTGATCTGGCGCGACGTCAACCCGGTCAGCTCGCGATCTTCAAAGCGGATGTGCCCTGAGCTCGGGTGCAGGTAACCGGTGATCATGTTCAAGAACGTCGTCTTGCCGGCGCCGTTGGCGCCGATCAGGCTGACCACGCTGTCGCGTTCGATCGCGAGGTCGATGTCCGCCGCAGCGACGACTGCGCCGAAAGTCTTGTTCACACGCTCGGCGATCAGGATCGGCGGCATGCGGTTCACGCGGTGCGTCGCAGGCGTTGCACCAGCGACCACAGACCGCTCGGGAGGAAGATGATGATCGCCAGCATCGACAGGCCAAGCATCATTTGCCACACGTTCGGCGCGTATTGATTGGCAATCGTGCGCAGGCCTTCGAACACGAGTGAGGAAGCGAACGGCGCCAGTACATTGCCGACGCCCCCAAGAATCGCAACAAAAACGAACTCGCCCGAGGTTGTCCAGTACGTCATCTCCGGGTCGACATGGCCGACCGCGAGCGCAGCGCACGCGCCGCCGAGACCTGCCACCACTGCTGCGATCACGTAGTTGACGTACACCACGCGATACGCCGACGCTCCGAGGTATTCGACCCGCAGCTCGTTGTCTGCAACCGCGGTCGACAGCCGGCCCCAGCGCCCGCGCAGCAACCAGTGAATGGCCCACGCAACCGCGAACGCTGCAACGACAGTGGCCGCAAAGAACACGCGGCGCTCGGCGCCGGAAGCCAGCGCGATGCCGGCAAAAGTTTTCGCGTGCAGGTTAAAGCCATCGGTGCTGCCGAGTGCAGCGCTTTTGACCAGCAGTCCGTACAGAATCATCGAGAAAGCGAGCGTCAACATCGAAAAGAAAATCAGCCGATAGCGCGCAAGCAGCAGCCCGAGCACTGCGGCCACAACCCCACCGGCAAGCGCACCAGCCAGCATCAACACCGCAGCGTCGGTCCACCCGGCAAAGTTGGCGAGTAGCGCCGCCGCATAAGCGCCCAGTCCGTAGTACAAACCTTGTCCAAACGACACCAGCCCGGTACGCATCAACAACAGCAGGCCGAGCACGACCAAACCCTTGGCGACGCCGAGCGCGAGCAAAAACATCAGCCCTTGCGGTGCGAACGCCGCCGCAGCCAGCAACAGTGCGCTGACGATCGCCAGCGCGATTACGGTGCGGTCCACTGTCATATCTTGCGCGCCTCGGGCGCCGCGAACAGCCCGCGCGGCCGTACGATCAGCACCAGTGCCATCACTGCGTAGATCGTGAACAGCTCCACTTCGGGCCAATAGCGCACAGCGGCAGCGCGCACCAGACCCACCAGCAGCGCACCGAGCGCGGCCCCGCCCAGGCTGCCGAGCCCGCCGATCACGACGACCGCGAACGACAACACGATCACTTCGACCCCGAGGCCGGGACTGACCGCCACCATTGGCGCGGTCAACGCACCGCCGAGCGCAGCGAGCGCGGTACCGATCGTGAAGGTCGCCAGATAAACGCGTCCGACATCGATACCCATCGCCGCACTGATTTCGCGATCGTGAATCACCGCCAGCAGAAGCTTTCCCTGCCGCGTGCGATACAGCGCCCACGCCAACCCGAGCCCGGTGACGATGGCCGCCGCAATCAACAGCAAGTTGTACACCGGGTAGATGAGCTCGCCGATCTGGAAGTTGCCGAGCGCCGCATACGGCTCGGGCACCATTTTCGATTCGACACCCCAGATGAGCTTGATCACATCTTCCAGAATCAGAAACACCGCATACGTGACCAGCAGCAGAATGACTTCGTCCTTGCCGTACATGCGCTTGAGCAATCCGCGCTCGATCGGCGGACCGAGTATGACGCCGACCAGAACGGCAGCCAGCGCGAGCAACAAGTAGCTGGCTGCGACGCTGTAGCCGGCAGCGAGCCAGGCGCCGACCAGCGCGGCCGACGCGTAAGCGCCGATCGCGTAGAAGCTACCGTGCGCGATGTTCAGAATGCGCATCACGCCGTAGATCAACGTCAGCCCGGCGGCCATCAAGAATAGCCACGACGAGTAGACGACGCCGTCAAAGGCGACAGAGAGCAGTTGGTTCATCGTTTGATCGAGCGCACCGCGCAAGTTGAGCGGCAGCGCGAAGCGCTGTCCGCTCGAACGAGCGCAGTTAATCCGGCGCTGCGCGTCCGGATCAACGCGATTTGAACCCTGATTTGATCCAAGCCTCGCTCTTGACCGCCTCGGGCGGATTGACCTTGTCGGCCGGATAGCGCTTGATATCGACGATCTGCAGTTCGCCGCCGACATGCTTGGCGGTGCCGACCGCGACATCCATCACCGCCTGATGGCCTTTGCCCAGCGTCATCCTGACCGGACCGCCCGGACCTTCGAACGTCAGCCCCTCGAACGCAGCGATGATCTGCTCCTGCGTCGGCCGCGCCCCGCCCGCCTTTTCGTACGCCGCCTTCAGCCCGAGGATCGCCTGCGCCATTTTGTACGACGCATAGTTGGGCGCTACCTGATACCGCTCCTGATACGCATTCTTAAACCAACGCGCGAACGCAGTGTCGGGTGCGAACGGACCGAATGGACCGCGCGCACCGATGATCGTGCCTTCCGGAATCTTGGTGCCCAGCCGGTTGATGGCAGGCTCTCCGGCCGACAGCACCACGATGTGTTTCTGAAACAGGCCACGCGGAGCGCCTTGCAGCACCAGGCCCTCCAGATCATTGCCCCAGAAGCTCGAATGGATCACATCGGCGCCGCTCGACATCAACGTAGAAATCTCGGCACCGAACTGGCCGCCGAAGAGCTTGGTCATCTGCGAGGTTTTGACTTCGATGCCTGGCTTCAGCGCCTTCATCGCCGCTTCAAAGTCGGTCCACGAGTCCTGGCCCCACGCGTAGTTCTGGTTAATGCCGGCGATCGACTGGACTTTCGGATGTTTTTCCAGCAGATACAGCGCGGTGGAGACGTTGTCCATCGTGGCATGCGGACCGGTGCGGAACACGTACTTGTACGACGCATCTTCAAAAATGCGCGGCGTGCCGCAGTCGAACAACACGGTGAGCTTCTTCAATTCTTCGGCCACCGGTGCGATCCCCAGGCAGTCTCCGCTCGAGATATAGCCGATCACCATGTCGACTCGCGGCGCGAGGTTGCGAAACTCGGCGACCTGCTTTTGCGTACCGCCGGCTTCGTCGATGATGACCAACTCGATCGGGTTGCCGCCGAATCCCTTCGTCGCGTACGGTGCCGGAACGCTGCCGGCGTTCAGCAACTCGGCCATCAGCTCGGCGGCGTTGCGCGCCGGCACGCCAAATGGACCCGCGGCAGGGCCGGACAAAAACGTGACGATGCCGACGCGCACCGGTTGTGCGAGCGCGCCGGGCAACATAAGCAGCGCTGCCAGCGCGATCAGGGTGGAACGAAGCCAGGGTCTCATGATTGTCTCCTCGGTATGTCGGTTCACTGCGTAGCCCACGCGCTTATTCTTGATCGCACTCCACGTCGCGGCCAGTAAGACTAACCCGGAGCGCGCCAAGGCGGAAGACGCGATCTTTAGTATGAACCGCAAGCCCGGTGCAAGCGGCCGCAGTCAGACAGCCGCACTTAGACAGCTGCACTCAGGGTCAAGACACGTTGCACGTCTGCACTCGGCGCGAGCAGTTCCTCTCGTTTAGCCGCGCCGACGATGCGTCCTTGTTCGATCAGGACCGCGCGATCGGCAATCGCCGCGGCAAAGCGCAGATTCTGCTCGGACACCAGGGTCGCGACGCCGCGCGCCCTCATCGCGACAATGGCGTCGCGCATCTTCGCCACAACGAGCGGAGCGATACCCTCGGAGGGCTCGTCCAAAAGCACCACGCGCGGGTTCGCCGCAAGCGTGCGCGCAACAGCGAGCATCTGTTGCTCGCCGCCGCTCATCGCGCTGGCCGGGCGATGCAGCATCTGGGCGAGATTGGGGAAAAGCGTCAACAAGTCTTGTTCCGTGAATCCATCGTTCGCTGGACGCAATGCAATGCGCAGATTCTCCGCGACCGTCAGATCGGTGAAGATGCGCCGGTCTTCCGGCACGTAGCCCAGACCGCGGCGCGCACGTGCGAATGCCGGCTCGCGGCTGATGTCGACGCCATTTAGGACGACGCTGCCCGACGTGCGAGGCATCAAGCCCATCGCCGCGCACAACAGTGATGTTTTGCCCGCGCCGTTGCGCCCGATCAGCGCAACGACCTCGCCGCTGCCGACCGCGAGGCTCACGTCAAACAGCACCTGCGCGCGCCCGTAGTAGGCCGACACGCCGCGCAGTTCGAGCGCCGCATTCATACTTCTGCTCCGAGATAAACGCGCTGAACTTCGGGATCGTCGCGCACGACATCAGGCGCGCCATCAGCGATCAAACGTCCCTGCGACATCACGAGTACACGTCGCGCAAAACCAAATACGACGTCCATGCTGTGCTCGGTGAACAGTACCGCTATCGACAGTTCGCGCGCCAGCTGCGCAACCAATTGCATCAGCGCCGTGCGCTCCGCAGGCGCCATACCGGCGGTCGGTTCATCCATCAACAGCAGCCGCGGTCGCGTAGCCAGTGCCAACGCAAGCTCGAGCCGCTTCAAATCGCCATACGCAAGCTCCGACGCAGCGCTATCGGAGCGCGCTTCAAGCCCGACTTTCAACAGCAGCGACCGCGCCGCGTCGACGTGCAGATTCCACAACGCAGTAACGGTGCGCTCCGCGTTGCCATGCGCAACAGTCAGCGCCAGCTGCGCGTTCTGCAGTACCGTCATCGTGGCAAACGTCTGCGCAACCTGAAACGTGCGGCCGATGCCGCGCCGCGTACGTTGCGCCGTTGAAAGGCCCGCAAGCGGCTGCCCGTCGTACCTTACGCTGCCGCTCTCCGGCGCGATCTGCCCATCGATTAGATTGAACAGCGTCGATTTACCTGCACCGTTCGGTCCAATCAACGCCGCGAAGTGATCCGCGTCGAGCGTGAACGACACGCCGTCGACGGCGCGCACTCCGCCGAAACTTCTCTGCAGCCGATCGACGACTAACAAGCTCATCGCACTCGACGCCGCAGAAAGCCGACGATGCCTTCCGGAAACAACGCCGCCAGCATCACGATCGCAACGCCCAGAATCAGTCGCCAGTGATCGGTCACGCGTGTCAGCTCGGTCGCGAGTCCGTGGTACGCCAGCGCGCCGACAATCGGCCCCGAGAGTGTCTGCACTCCTCCGAGCAACACCATCACGAGCGCGTCGACCGATACCGGAATCGACAGCGTCGTCGGAAACACCGACCCCTTATGAAACGCGTGCAGCGCACCGGCCAGCCCGGCAAAGAAGCCACCCGCACTGAACGCGAGCCAGCGCGTTCGCTGCGCATCGATACCGATCGCCTCAGCGCGCAGCTCGCTGTCGCGCGTCGCGCGCAGAGCGAAGCCGAATGGGGCCAGCGCTGCGCGGCGCAATACGACCAGCGACGCAACGACGATCGCCAGCGTCAGCCCGTAATAAACGGTCGGCGACGCCAACGCGCGCGGCAACACCGACCATAACCCCAGCAGCCCGTTGTCGCCGCCGGTGACATCGACCCACTGCACCGCGGTCGACCATAGAATCTGCGCGAACGCCAGCGTCAGCATCGCCGCGTACACGCCATGCGACCGCAGCACGACTCGGCCGACCAGCAAGCCGACCAGCCCGGCGGCGATCGGAGCCAGCAACAGCGCGGCGGCAAACGGCGCATCGGTGTGCTGGACCGCCAACGCGACCGAGTAGGCGCCAAGTCCGAAAAATGCGGCATGTCCAAAAGAAATGATGCCGCCCAAGCCCATTCCGAAATGCAAGCTGGCAGCGAGCAGCGCAGCGATCGCGATCTCCGTAGCGATCACGATCGCATAGTCACCGATCAACGCCGGTAGGGCCGCCGCAGCCGCGATCGCAAGCACCGCAAACGAACGCCAATATTTCGCGAGCGGGACAAACGGTGCGTGCGCTAAAGCGCGCGCGCCGTGCGGCGCAGGCGGTCGACCAAGCAAGCCGTACGGCCGCACGATCAGCACCGCAGCCATCACAACGAAGATCAGCACCAGGGTTGACTGCGGCAACCACCACGTGCCGAATGCATGCAACAGGCCGATCAGAAATGCCGCCCACAGCGCTCCGGTCACCGAGCCGAGCCCACCGACGACGACCACCACAAACGCTTCGACCAGGATCGACAGATCCATCTGCAGATTTACCGTTTCGCGTGGAATCTGCAGCGCCCCGGCCAGGCCGGCGAGGAACGCGCCGAGCGCGAAGACCGAGGTAAAAAGCCACGGCTCGTTTAGTCCGAGCGCACCCGCCATCTCGCGGTCCTGCGACGACGCTCGAATCCAGATGCCCCAGCGGGTACGCTTCAGCAGCCACCATAACAGCGCAAACACTGCCGGCCCAACTACAAGCACGAACAGCGAGTACTGGGGTACCAGTGCGCCAACAATTTCAACGCTGCCTTTTAACCCCGGCGCGCGCGGCGCAAACAATTCCTCCGGACCCCAGATCTGCAGCACAAGGTCCTGCACGATCAGCACGACGCCAAAGGTGGCAACTAACTGAAATATCTCCGGCGCGGCATAAATGCGTCTTAGCAAAACGATTTCGATCGCAGCGCCGACAATCGCGACGCCAAGTGCCGCCAGCAGCACACCGCCGAAGAATCCGAACGGAGTCGCGGGCAGCTGTGTAGTGATCGTGTACGCGAGATACGCGCCGATCATGTACAGCGAGCCGTGTGCGAAGTTAACGACGCGCGTAACGCCGAAAATCAGCGTCAACCCGGCACTGACTAGGAACAGCGTCGAGCCGTACGACAGGCCCGCGATGAACTGGCCGAGGAAAAGATCCACCGGCAGCGCGAAGTTACCGAATGCTCGCGCCGGCTACTTCTGCGCTTCAGGTGGCCGCATTTTCACCACTTCCCGATCGGCTGGTAAATAATTCCCGCCGTCAGCGTAACGCCAATCGACCATCACTCCTTTGCCGTCGCGCAGATCGAGCTTGCCTACGTAGGCGCCCATCGTCGACTGATGATCGACCGCGCGGAATTGAGCCGGACCGAACGGTGTTGACCATTGCAACCCGCGCAGTGCAGCGATCAGTTTTTCGGTGTCGACCGACTTCGCCTTGCGGATCGCCTCGAAGATTGCGGTAAACGTCGCATACCCGACGACCGAACCGAGACGAGGGTAGTCGTTGTATCGCTTGTGGTACGCGTTGAAAAACTTTGCGTGCTCCGGCGTCGAAATTTGATTCCACGGATAGCCGGTCACAATCCAACCCTTCGGCGTCTCATCCTTCAACACGTCGAGATACTCGGGCTCGCCCGAGAGCAAACTGACGACAGGCACGCGCGGGAAGAGTCCGCGCAGATTGCCTTCGCGTACCAGCCGCGGCAAGTCGGCGCCGAAGGTGACGTTGAACACCGCATCCGGCCGCGCCGCAATGATCGCCTGCACGGTACTCGCCGCTTCCAGCTTGCCGAGCGCGGGCCATTGTTCGGCGACGAACTCAATATCGGGCCGTTTGGCTTTCAGCAATTGCTTGAAGTTGGCGACCGCAGACTGGCCGTATTCATAGTTTGGCGCAATGATCGCCCAGCGCTTCGCCGGAAGCTTGGCGGCTTCTTCGACCAGCATCGCAGACTGCATGTAGGTGCTCGGCCGCAGCCGGAAGGTGTAGCGATTGCCCTTCTCCCAGACCAGAGCGTCGGTCAGCGGTTCGGCCGCGACGAAGACAATCCGATTTCTTAATGCGAAGTCCGCCACCGCGAGGCCGACGTTCGACAAAAAGGTTCCGGTGATCAGCGCGACGTTTTCGTTGGTCATCAATTCGGTCGCGAGCCGGGTGGCGTCTTCCGGCTTTCCGGCGTCGTCGCGAGAGATGACTTCGACACGCCGTCCGAGCAATCCACCGGCGGCGTTCGCCTCATCGACCGCAAGCTGCCAACCCATCCTGTACGGCAACGTGAATTGCGGAATGGTCGAATAGCTGTTGATTTCGCCGATCCGAATTGGCGCAGACTGCGATTGCGCCGCGAGAGGTAGCCCTGCTGCAACACCGGCAACAGCAGAAGCGACAACAACTTGGCGGCGGGTCGTCATGGCGACGTTCTCATCAAGGTAAAAAATTGAAATTGCGACGCTAGAATAGCGGTTTGTGCGTTGCAACGCGCAGCGGAGATCAACGGATGACGCACGTCGTCGTCGAAACATGCATCAAGTGCAAGTACACCGACTGCGTCGATGTCTGTCCGGTCGATTGCTTTCGCGAGGGGCCGAATATGCTGTCGATTGACCCGGATGAGTGTATCGATTGCGCTGTGTGTATCCCTGAGTGCCCGGTTAACGCCATCTATGCCGAGGAAGATGTGCCGGAGGATCAGCGCGACTTCATACCGCTGAACGTCGAGCTTTCAAAAATCTGGCCATCTATCACACGCATGAAGCCTCATCCGCCCGACGCCGACGATTGGAAAGACATTCGCGAAAAGCGCCATTTGCTTGAGCGCTGAGTTTGATTTTCACCTTTTGAAAGACCCGTAGTGCTCTATCACCTGCATGAATTGCAGCGCCGCTTCTGGAACCCGCTGTCGGTGTGGGCACAGGCGACGTCGCAGATGTTTTCGAATCCGTACAGCCCGTTTGCGTACACGCCGATGTCGCGCCGGCTCGCCGCCGGGTACGACCTGCTGTACCGGCTCGGAAAGCACTACGAAAAACCGGAATTTGGATTGCGCTCGATCGAGATCGACGGCGTCGACGTGCCTGTCGTTGAAGAAATCGCGCTGGAAAAGCCGTTTTGCAGGCTGCTGCACTTCAAGCGCGAGTTGGGATCAAGGTCCGCTGACAAGTCCGGCAAACGTCCAGCCGATCCGACGGTATTGATCGTGGCGCCATTGTCGGGACATCACGCGACATTGTTGCGTGACACGGTGCGTACGCTGCTGCCCAGTCACGATGTATACATCACCGACTGGATCAACGCCCGTATGGTGCCAATTGCTGCCGGGCCGTTTCATCTGGACGATTACGTCGAGTATGTGATCGAGTTCATCCAGCACCTGGGACCGCACGTGCATGTCATTTCCGTGTGTCAGCCGACGGTGCCTGTGCTGGCAGCGGTTTCGCTGATGGCAAGCAATAAAGATCCGAAGCTGCCGAAGACGATGACGATGATGGGCGGACCGATCGATCCGCGCCGCAATCCGACGCAGGTCAACGCGCTGGCAATGCGAAAGGGTCTGCACTGGTTCGAAAATCACGTCATCTTTAAAGTGCCGGCGGCGTATCCGGGCTATCTGCGCAGCGTATACCCGGGCTTCTTGCAGCACGCCGGATTCGTCGCGATGAACCCGGACCGCCATCTGAAGTCGCACTGGGACTATTACCTTGACCTGGTCAAAGGCGACCAGCTGGACGCCGAAGATCATCGCGCGTTTTATGACGAGTACAACGCGGTGATCGACCTGCCGGCCGAGTATTACCTCGACACGATCAGGATCGTGTTCAAGCAGCACCTGCTTCCGGACGGCAAGTGGCGCGTGCGCGGGAAAGCTGGTGAAGCCCGAAGACATTCGGTCGGTCGCGTTGTTCACGATCGAAGGCGAGCTCGACGACATTTCGGGCAGTGGCCAAACGCAAGCCGCTCACGATCTATGCAAGAACATTCCGAAATCGAAGAAACGACACTTGACGGCCGAACGCACCGGCCATTACGGCATCTTCAGCGGCCGCCGCTGGCGCGCAAATATCGCGCCGGAGATCGCCAAGTTCATTCGGGCCAACGATTAGCGTTGAGCGAACACGTGTCTGTAGCGGATCAAATCGACGCCCTGTTGCCGCAGACGCAGTGCACGAAATGCGGCTACGAGGGTTGCCGCCCTTATGCCGACGCGATCGCCGCGGGCGAAGCCGAAATCAATCAGTGCCCTCCGGGCGGCGCGGCCGGCATCGAAGCGCTGGCGCAGTTGTTGCACCGAGCGCCACTGCCGCTCAATCCTGCCAACGGCATCGAGCGCTCATTGACGGTTGCGGTCATCGACGAGAGCCGGTGCATCGGCTGCACGCTGTGTATCCCCGCATGCCCTGTGGACGCGATCATCGGTGCGTCAAAGCGCATGCATTCCGTGATCGCTTCGCACTGCACGGGATGCGACTTGTGCCTGCCGCCCTGCCCGATGGATTGCATTTCGATGGTTCCGGTGGCGCCCGCTCGCACGTGGACTGTGGCCGATCAGGACGCCGCGCGCTCACGACATGACGCGCGCCGCGAGCGGCTGCGCAGCGCGGCTGCACCTCGGTCGGTGCAGACACACGATCAGAGAGCCGCAGCAGTGGCCGCCGCAGTAGCGCGCGCGCAGCAGCGACGCGGTGCGACCCGGCAATGAATCCGGCCAAGCGCCGTGCGATCTACGAAACACTCAGGGCGCTGAATCCGAATCCCACCACCGAGCTTTTGTACACGACTCCGTTCGAGTTGCTGGTCGCAGTCGTGCTGTCCGCGCAGGCAACGGACAAGGGTGTGAATGCCGCCACCCGCGTGCTGTTCAAGGTCGCAAACACGCCTCGAGCGCTGCTCAAACTCGGTGAAGAACGGCTTTCCAGCTATATCCATTCGACCGGCTTTTATCGAGCGAAGGCGCGCAACGTCATCCGGCTGTCGCAGGCTCTCGTCGACCAACACGGTGGCGAAGTTCCGCGCAATCGCGAAGCGCTCGAAGGCACTGCCGGGCGTCGGACGAAAGACAGCGAACGTGGTGCTGAACACGGTGTTCGGCGAGGCGACGATCGCTGTCGATACGCATGTGTTTCGCGTCGCCAACCGTACGAATCTGGCGCCGGGCAGTGACCCCGAAGAAGTGGAACGCCGTTTGCTGAAGTTCACGCCGGATGAGTTCAAGACCAACGCTCACCACTGGCTGATACTGCACGGCCGCTACATCTGCAAAGCGAGAATGCCTGAATGCTGGCGTTGCCCGATCGCCCAATGGTGCGAGTATCGGCACAAGACGCCGGCGCCAGCGAGAGTCGATGTTTAATCCGTCGAAAGACGATGTTCGCCGATTCTTCTGCGACACATGGCGCAAACATCAGAACGGGTCCGTGCTGTCACCATTGGAAGCGGTTGCGCTCGACTGGATGCTGAAGCATCCCGAGTATCACGCCGGAGTTCGACGATCTTGACGCCGCGCTTGCGCGCGAGTACGCGGTCGATGACGGCCGCACCAATCCGTTTTTGCACATGTCGATGCACCTCGCGATCGCCGAGCAGCTTTCGATAGATCAGCCCCCCGGCATCCGCGCTGTATTTCGGCAACTCGTCGCGCAGCGCGGTGACGAACACGCAGCGATGCACGATGTGATGGAATGCCTTGGTGAAGCGGTATGGAGCGCGCAACGCGCGGGGCAAGCTATGCCGGCCGACGAGATGAGCGCGCGCTATTTAGACTGCCTAAAGCGCCGCGCCAGCGACAACTAGCGATGAGCGCCGGGCCGCCCCAAGCTCATCGCGTGCCCCCGCGGGGGCGGGCGCGCAGCGACCGGGGGCGCACACAATTAACGCGTCTGGTTGCTCAGAGGTCCCGGCAGTGCGGAAAGATAAGCCGACACGTTGCGAATATCGTCGCGCGTCAGCGGTTTCGCGATCCCGTTCATGATTGGATTCTTGCGGGCACC
>CAWAYV010000045.1:0-39142 GCA_963786295.1 uncultured beta proteobacterium
ATCTTCGCGCCCCATAGGCCGAGTCCATAGACAATGCCCCACGTCTGGCCGGCGATGATCAGATTCAGCACACCGAACAGCGCAAGCAGCACCGCGCCGATATAGATCGCGCGGGGCTGCCAACGTGTATCGGTGCGTTTGCGCTTGTGCCATAGCCACGTCGCGAGCGCGCCAAGCAACGCCAGCTGCACGATCAACGCGACGCCAACACCGAGCTGCTCCGGCAGCGATACCGGCGGCAGGCTGCCGAGCGCGAGCCAGCGATCCAGATGTGCCGCGCCAAGAACACTGCCGACGATGAAGCCGGGCAGCACAGCGAGGCTGAAGCCGTTGCCCAGCCCCGCCTTGTACAGCGTGCCCGAGCCGCAGCCGTCGGCGATCTGCATCGCCGCGCCGAATACGAACGCACCGATCACCAGGCTGACGGACAGCGGCGCGATCGCTCCGCTCAACTCGTCGTGTGCGGCAATCAGCGGAATCGACACCAGCATTGCGAGGCCGATCGCCAGCAGCTGCGCCAAAAATCCGGTCGGATCGCGCTCGCGTATCCAGACGCGCCAGCCGGTGGTAAAGCCAAACGACACGCCGGCGAGCACGGCGCCAAAGCCGATGCCGACCAGGAACAGAAATCCCTGCCGCAGGCCGACCAGCCACGTGATCGCGAGCCACGCGACGACCGCGCCGATCACGAGCGGTGACCCGGCGGCGCGCGCCGTCTGCGACGTGACGTGGTCGCGAATCGAGGAAGTGCCGTCGCCCGAGACCGCTGCCATTACGCGCGTCTGAGTCACAGTACGCCGCTGGCGACTTTCAACTGCAGCCAGAATTGCTGCAGTCGGTTAGGAACGTTGTCCATCGCCAATCCGGCATTCGACCATTCGACGACCGATTCGGGGTACAGCTTGACGTCGTCTTGTCCCAGCAGCTCCGACAAGACGAACCAGCTAGTCGCCGCCCACTGACCGGTATTGCAAAACGAAATCGTCGGCTGATTGGCGTGTACGCCGGCCTGTTGGGCGACGCGCTTGATGTCGTCCGTCGGCAACAGCTGGGCGTCCTTCGCAAACCACACTTCGTGGCTGACATTCCTTGCGCCGACGATCGTCCCCGGCTTCCTGGCGGCGGTATGTCGCGTTTGACCCGCGAAGTATGTGGCCGGCCGCGTGTCGAGCAGCCGCGCTGAACGATTGATCACCACTTGCGCGACTTCGTCGCGAGTGGCGATCAAGCGCGGGTCCAGCGCGGCTTGAAAACTGGATGGCGTTCGCACCGATGTTTCGGTCGAGATCGGCAAACCTGCGGCGCGCCACGCGGTCATACCGCCGTTTAATACCGATAGCGTTGAAACCCCTGCGGCTTTTAATGTCCAGTAAACGCGAGCGGCCGCACCGAAGTCGGTCGAATCTATGCCTTCGTACACCACAACGACCGGAGTCGTCCGATCGATGCTGAGTGACTGTATCAACGCCGTTAGCGCATCTATCGTCGGCAGCTTGCCGGGGTTCTCGGCTGGCCCGCGCCATTTTGCGTACGGCGCGTGCTGTGCGCCGACGATATGTCCGAGCTCATATGTGGACTTACCGTCGATCTTGTCTTCGCGGATATCGACAATGCGCAACCTCGAATCGCCGAGCTTTGCCGCCAATTCGGCAGGCGTCAGCAGCGGTTGCGCGGCGATGGCGCTCATCGAAGCCAGAGAAACGAGCAACGAAAATAACCAGCGAATCACGGACGAACGCTCCGATGGGGCAACCAACGAGGGTCGATGATGATGCCTGAATGGCAACGTCGCCGGGCGCTCGATCCGGTATGTGCTTATTCCGTGGCGCGATCATGTTCAGCTGCTGGTTGTAAGCCCGCTTCGATACCAGATCGGAGTGCCGAATGACGCTATCGCGCCGCTTACTGCTGCGTGCCGCCGCATTCAGCGTGGCGGGCGCCTTCTGTGCGCGCGGCCTCGCACAAGATCGGTACGCAGCAGCACGTGAAAGCCTGCTGCGTGAAATAGAAAGCGACATGCGCGCCACCGCGCGTGACACGGGCCACCCGGCGCTCAGTCCGGCCGTGCGGCGCGCTCTCGCGACGGTTGCGCGCGAACGCTTTGTGCCGTCGCACCTGGCGGCGCACGCCTACGAAAACCGTCCGCTGCCGATTGGCGAGGGGCAAACGATTTCGCAGCCGTTCATCGTCGCGTTGATGACCGAATTGATGCAGCCGAAGCCCGACCATGTTGTGCTCGAAGTCGGCACCGGCTCGGGTTATCAGGCAGCGGTGCTCGCCGAGTGCGTGGCGAAGGTGTATTCGATCGAGATCGTTGCGCCGCTGGCGCAGCGCGCGCGGGCGGCACTCGACGCCGCCGGCTATCGCAACGTCGAAACGAGGATCGGCGACGGCTATCAAGGGTGGCCGGAAGCGGCGCCGTTTGACGGCATCGTGGTCACTGCTGCGCCGGACCATGTCCCGCCGCGCTTGATCGAACAGCTGAGGCCCGGCGGCCGGCTGGTGATACCGGTCGGGCCGCAGCGCGGCGCACAGGAATTGTTGCTGATCGAAGCAGGCCGCGACGGCCGCGCCATTACGCGCCGCACGATCGCCGTGCGCTTTGTTCCGCTGACGCGGTAACGTTTCAGCGAAGCGGACGTGCGCGAACGGTAGCGATCCGTTGGATAGACTGTGCATTCGCTCAACGATTCGGTCCACCATGAACTATCGCCGCCTCGGCCGCTCCGGTTTAAGAATTTCAGAGCTCTCGTTCGGCTCTTGGGTGACATACGGTAATCAAGTCGACACACGCGCCGCCCGGGAGTTGATGGCCGCTGCCTACGACACCGGCGTCAATTTTTTTGATAACGCCGAGATTTACGCGCGCGGCCAGAGTGAAGAAATCATGGGCGCGGTGTTGAAAGAGCTTGGCTGGCCACGGCTGAAGTATGTGATCTCGACCAAGTTCTTCTGGGGCATGCCGACCGGCAAAGGCGAATTTCCGAATGAGCGCAACACGCTTAACCGGAAGTACTTGCGGCAGGCGATCGACGGCTCGTTAAAGCGGCTGCAGCTCGACTATGTCGATCTGGTCTTCTGCCATCGCGCCGATCCGAATACGCCGGTCGAGGAAACCGTATGGGCGATGCACGACATGGTCGAGCGCGGCCAGGCGCTGTACTGGGGCACCAGCGAGTGGACTGCCGACGAGATTCGCGCCGCGTGGGACGTCGCCGATCGGCGCAATTTGCACAGGCCGGTGATGGAGCAGCCTCAGTACAACCTATTGCACCGCAAGCGTGTCGAGCAGGAATACAAACGGCTGTACGAAGACATCGGGCTCGGGCTGACCACGTGGAGTCCGCTGGCATCTGGCCTGTTGTCGGGCAAGTATCGAAAAGGAGTTCCACCCGGGTCGCGCGGAGCGCTGGAAGGTTATGCATTCTTGCGCGAGGGCTTGACCGATCCGGCCAAGAACAACATCGTTACGCAACTCGAATCGGTGGCGCGCGATCTATCGTGCACACTGGCGCAACTTTCGCTCGCGTGGTGTCTGGTTAATCGCAACGTCAGCACCGTGATCACCGGTGCCACGCGGGTGGAGCAGGTCAGGGAAAATATGAAAGCGCTCGAAGTTTTGCCAAAGCTGACGCCCGACGTTTTGAGCCGGGTCGACGCAATCGTGGGGCCGAACGTTGAATAGCGCGCCGGTGGGGTGCGCTAATTGCCCCGAGCAATCGACAGGTGGATAGACGATGCGAGCCAAGATTGCATTGCTGCTAAGTGTGTCCTTGCTGACCGGCGCGATCGCAGCCACAGCACAGCCACTGCCATGCGCCTCGGTTGCGCCCGAGGTGCGCGAGCGTGTACGCGAAGCCGGTGCCTGCCGCGATGCCACGCCCGAAGATGTAGCACCCAAGGGCGCCGCCCCCGCGCCGTCCTCCGCTGTCACGATGACGCTGTCGGACGGAACAGTGGTGAGGATTCCGAGCGAGATCAGCTCAACCATCAACGACGAGCGCAAGCGCGCGGCGACCAACGAGACTGCAAAGCCGAAGGGTGCTCCGCGAGCATCTGCGCAATCGAAGCCTGATGCTTCCGCTGGCCCCGCATCGCAGAAGCTCAAGGTGCCGGACGTCATCGGCCGCAGCTACGTCGGCGCCGGCAACGCGCTGGCCGAATTTAAGGTCGATCGAATCGAAACGGCCAGCGCTGCCCCAGCCGGTGAAGTGCTCGCGCAGGAACCCGCACCTGCCACGCTTGTGCTCCCGGGAAGCACGATCAGCCTGCGGGTGTCGGATGGCTCGCTTGCCAGCGTTGCGGATAAGACCTCGGTCACGGCACCCGCCACCGCGCCCGCACCCCCGTCTGCGCCGGCGCCCGCAGCGGACCCAGCGCCTGCAACTGCAGCTGCCCCAGCGCCTGCAACTGCAACCGCCCCAGCGCCTGCCTCCGAGCCGACCGTTCCGCCTGCACTACGGCGCTCGATTCCCGATCGCGCTCTCGGCAAACGCTGCGCTCATTCTCGGCGCTGGCGTGTTGCTCGGTCTGTTACTCGGTGCACTCCTGATGCGTCAGTGGCTGCTACGTCGCAAGCGGCTAGCTGACGAAGATGCCACGCCGCCGACGTTCTATCAGCGTCAGCAGCCCGTCGACACCGGCGGCGTGCAGACAGAGGCGGCGCCTGAATTCAGATTCGCTGCGCGCCTCTATGCGGGCGAAACAACGATCACGCTAGTGCCCCGTCCCGACGGCGAGGCAGTCGCGATCGAGCAGTCGAGCGACCAACATGCGTAACGACGTCAAGCTGCGCGCGCCGATCGAAGTCACCGGCGATGACGTCGAGAGGGCGCTGTTCGTGCAGAGCATGGACGAGCCGGCCGCTGCGCGAGTGCTCGATCGACTGCGCGGCGCTGCCGCGGAGCGCGCGGCCGAAGAGCTGAACCACGCGCTCGACATCGACATCTTCGAAGTGCTCGCACAAGGGTGGGCCCAGGTGCCCGCGGTGCGCAATGCAGTACAACTCAGTGCGATGACGCAGGGGCCACCGGAGCTCGTCAACCTCGACCAGCACGACATCGCTTCGACGTCCCGCGTCGTGCTCGACAGCAGCGTCGCGCAGAGTGCGCTGCCGCCGCTGGAGCTGACGCTTGAGATTGTCGCAGGTGTTCAAGGCGCGACGCTGGCCGCGCGCGAGGGGCGGATCGAGCTGGTCGCGCTCGGCGACGCTTCGATCACCGCGCGGCTTACGTACAGGAACGTGGTGGTGAAGGAACACGCCACCGGTATTTCGGGTGTAGCGCGCGACCCGTTCAAGCGTCAGCCGTCTGCGCCCGACGGGCAGGCTGGCGTCGACATCCAAATCTAAACGACCGGCCTAAAATGTCAGGGGGATTAGCGGTGCCGGTCCGCTAATTGCCTTTGGTTGATAGCGGGTGGACGACGATGCAACCGAAGCAGTACCTGCGGCTGTGTGTTATGGCGATGCTTGCCGTCACAGTGACAGCGGGCTGGGCACAGGAGCGTCTGTGCAGCGAGATGCCGCCCATCGAGCGTGAGCTCGCCCGTGCATTCGGCGCTTGCCGCGATTCAGCACCGATCATCAACGTCGCACCGATCTTCATTCCGGTGCCCAATGTAGTTGGTTTGACTTTCGACAACGCGCGCGCCCGCCTCGCCGCTTTTGACGTGCGGCGTTCATATCGCGCCAGCGGTGAGCCGGGCGGCACGGTATTGGCGCAGGAGCCTGCGCCGCCGGCGCGCGCGCCCACTGGCGCTCCCATCACGGTCGTGGTGTCTGATGGCTCGCTGAGGCAACGTCCGCTCGTCGACGAATCGGAGATTGATGGCGTAAAAAGGCCGCTGGAAGCGCCTGCGCCGCCTCGGGTGGTACCGAGGCGATCTGTATTGGCGCCGAATCAGGCGTCTACCGCACCGGCCCAGCGCAATGCACAGATAACCGTTCCGCAGACGGCCCAGGTAACGGCGGCTCAACGCAGAAGCGCGGCGCAATCGGAAACCGTCGAAATTCCGAATGTGGTCGGCCGCAGCGGCGCCGATGCGAGCCGACTGCTGGCTGACTTCAAAGTCGATCGCATCGAAGTGGTGGCCAACGCCGCTCCCAGCGGCCAGGTGCTCGCGCAGGATCCCGCGCCCGGTACTGCGGTGCGCGCCCGGAAGCACGATCAGATTGCAAATGTCCGACGGGTCGCTCGCCAAACCAGCGACGACACCCGCGGTTTCTTCAGCACCTTCGCCAGCGACGCCGCCGGCACCGACGCCGACCGATGCGTCTAAGCCGTCGGTACCAAGTCGTCAATTCGCCATTACGTCCATGAGCAACGACGCGCTGATACTAATCGGCGTCGTGCTGACAGGCCTTGTGCTCGGCGCATTGTTGATGCGCCGCCGGGCTTTGGGCGGCGTACCGGCGGTCGATGCGGTCACTGCCGCGCCGAAAGGCACTGCGCCGTCGTAGTTCACCGGTCGAACGCTGGACCGGTCGAGATTGCGCCGGTCGAAATTGCGCCGGTCGAAGTTGCGCCGCGAAATTGCGCCGCCGAAGTTGCACCGGTCGAAATTGCACCGGCCGAAGTTGCGCTGCCTGAGCCTGACCGTGGTGGCGTACCGCTTCCGGAGATCAGGGTTGCCGCTCGCTTGGAAGCGGGCGAAACAACGATCGAATTTACGGCCTTGGAGGCCGATGAAACGACGCTCGAACGCTCCAGGGAACTGCATGAATAAGGGAATCCGGTTGCACACCCCGATCGGTGTCTCAAGCGATGACGTCGAAAAGGCATTGCTTGAACAAGCGAAGGACGAGCCGGCCGTCTTGCGAGCATGCGAGTACCTGCGCGGCGAGGCCGCCGAACGCGCGGCCCATGAGCTGAACCAGGCGCTCGATATCAATGCATTTGAATTGCTCACGCAAGGTTGGGCCAGAGTCCCCGCCGTGCGCAATGCGGCGCAGCTGAGCGTGCTGAAGCCCGGCCCGCCAGGCATTGTCAGGCTCGACGAGCACAACATTGCTTCGACGTCGTATCCCGTACTTCAAATCCACGTGGCGCAAGATGCGCTGCCCGAGCTAAGACTCAAGCTGGAGATCATTGCGGGCGTCGAAAGCGCGACGCTTGCCGCCCGCGCCGGGCGTATCGAATTGGTCGCACTCGGCAAAGTGTCGGTGAGCGCGCGGCTCGGATACAAGGACGTGCTGCTGAAGGAACACACCACCACCGTCGAAGGCGTGCTAAGAGATCCGTTCAAGCATCAGCGTGCTGCGCGTGATTCGCCATCCAGCGTCGGCGTCGACATCTACATTTAGATCACCCGATGTCGCCGTAGTGGCCGGCGCGCGCGGTACAAGTTCGGTCACAATCGCACCCTTCAGATCGGCTGGTGGTCGGCTGCTCATCTCTTGGCATGCAATTGATAAAACAGGCCACATTGCCAGTTGTCGTGCTGACCCTGCTCAGCATCTCGCCCACACTGTTCGCGCAACGGCCCTTGTGCAGCCAACTTCCGGTATCCGATCGCGATCGCGCGCGTGTGGCCGGACTATGCCGCGATCCCGCGCCGATTATCGATGTGGAGCCGCGTCCGCCTGACGCGACGCTCCCACCGGCAGTCCCTTCAACCGCGAGTTCGCTTGCGGTACCCGACGTCGTGGGCCAGAGCTTTGACGATGCGCGTCGTCGGCTGACGCGCTTTACGGTGCAGCGCTCGTATCGCGCCGCCGCCGAAGCGGGCGGCACCGTGCTCGCGCAATCGCCGATGGCGCCCGCGACGCTGCCTGCCGGCGCGCCGGTAACGTTGGTGTTGTCGGATGGCTCGCTCGTGCGCGTGCCGCGGGTGACGAGCATCAATATCAACGATGCGCGGCAGAGGCTGCAAAAGGATGTCGACTTGAAAGCGCAGCCGGTTGTGGTCACCAGCGAGCTGCGCGTAGGCACCGTAATCGAACAGCAGCCTAGCGAAGGCACGCTCGTGAAGCGCGGCAGCGTCGTGCGGCTGCAGGTGTCGGCAGGTCAGGAAGGGCCGGAATTGATCGACGTTCCAAATGTAGTGGGGTTGTCGTTCGATCGTGCGCGGTCACGGCTCACCAGGTTTTCGATCGAGCGCGCCGAGCGTCCGCGCACCGAACGGTCAAGCGCGCCCGAAGGGCAGGTCGTCGAACAGTCGCCGCGCGCAGCATCGCGCGCAACAGCCGGCTCGGTGATTGTGCTGACGGTATCGGGCGCGCCGCGCGCTGCAGTCGAGATATTCGAAATGCCGAACGTCGTCGGACGCGCCGATGCCGACGCCGCGCGTTCGCTGGCCGAATTTAAAGTGAACCGCAGCGCGATCGCGAGCGCCGAACCGCGCGACCGCATCGTCGCGCAGACGCCTGCACCGGGGGCGACGCTGTTGCCTGGTGACTCCGTGTCATTGCAGGTATCCGCTGGCTCGGGCGCGGCGTCGATGGCGACCGCCGAGGCGAACGCGGCCGCAATGCCGCCTGTACTTCCGAGCGCATCGGCCGTGGCAGAAGAGGAAGGCGGGCGCGGCGTCTTCCGCGGCGTGCTGGCAGTCAGCGCTGCCGTCGTGTTGGGGTTAATTGTCGGTGCTCTGCTGATGCGCCAATGGCTGTTCCGCCAGCGGGCGGTGGCGGCCGCCGACGACGTGATCACTTCGATGTCACCCGCACCACCGGTCACTACGACCGTCGATATCTTGCTCGAAGAAGAAACCGCTGAACCGAACGAGCTCGTCGATGACTTGCCAGTCGAACCGCCATCATTGGAACCGCAGGAAAAAGATGTTGGGAGTTCAGATGAACAAGAAAAACATCCGGGTTCGTAAGGGCCAGGCGCCGGAAAGCTGTCGCGCGATGGCAATCTCAGCCAACCGGATGACAGGCTCGAGGCGCCACGCCGGAAGTAGTTGCGCTTACGCTAAGAGGCGTGGAATCAGTGGCCATTTCAAGCGATCCACGACGGGGTCGGCGACCAACGGGGCACAATCGTGCCATCCACGCGGGCCGCTGAACCGTAACTTCAACGAGGCGTAACTTGTTGGACGAACAAGAAATCAGGCGGTTGCTGCTTGCGACGGCTGCGCGGGACGTCGATGCGTTCGCGCGCTTGTACAAACGCTGCGCACCGCTGCTTCTCGGGGTGGCGCAACGTATTACGCGTCGAAGGGAACTGGCCGAAGAGGTCTTGCACGACAGCTTCACGCGCATCTGGCGCGCTGCCGATTCGTTCGACCCGTTCGGCGCGCCGGTGGGATGGATGACGGCCATCGTGCGCAATCGCGCCATCGATGTGATGGAAACGCATGACATGGCGCGCGTGGATTCGTATCACGCTGCGCTGGACGACAAACCGGAGGCTTCACTGGATCAGATGTTCGACTGGGGCAGCGCCGACACGGCAGAAGACGCACTCGATGCGAGTCGACTGCGCGCGTTTATGCGTCGTTGTCTCGGCGAGCTCGTAGCGGCGGAGCGGCAAGCACTCGTGCTGGCGTACGAACACGGGCTAAGCCACGGCGACCTCGCCGCGCACCTGGGCAAGCCGCTGGGTACGGTCAAGACGTGGATTCGGCGCGGCATGCTGAATCTGCGGGCGTGCATCGATCAGTGCACCGGGAGTACGCGATGAGACTTGCGCGCCATCGCCAGCTCGACGCACTGATCGGCGAATACATGCTCGGTTCGTTGCGCGGCGGTGCACGGCGCAGGTTCGAGCGCGCGCTGCGCGAGGAGCCGGCCGTGGCGTTGCGGCTGCGCACGTTGCAGCAGGAGTTCACCCCGAACTACAGCGAACGCATTGCACAGACCCCGCCCGCCTCCGGTTGGCAACGGCTCGAGCGCGAGCTCAACCTGGCGCAGTACCGAACGCCGTGGTACTCGCGTGTTTCGTTCTTGCGCGTGTGGGCGGTCGGAGTAACGGCTGCATTGCTGCTAAGTCTGTCGTTGTTCACACTGCGTACGAGCACCGAGACGACGCTGACCCCAATTGCGCAGCTGGCGATGAAGGGTGCGCCGCCCAGCGTGACTGCCGCCTTGTCGGCGGATCGCCGCACGCTGCAATTGCGCGCTGTGCGTCCTGTCGTCGCGGGGCCTTTGCAAAGCTACGAGCTGTGGGTGATTCCCGAAGGCGGCGCGCCGATTTCGCTGGCAGTACTTGGGCAACTCGACGGAACACTGCGCGTGCCCGAAGGACACGTCGAACGTTTGCGCAAAGGTGCGCTGCTGGCGATCTCGGTTGAACCAGCGGGGGGTTCTCCTACCGGCGCGCCCACCGGCCCGGTGATTCTTTCGGGCGCGATTTCATAACGAAGTTCGGATCTGCCCATGGCGCGCGCGTTTCTAATCATTGTCGCTATCGCAGTCGCCGCCGTTGCGATGGTCGCGTGTTCGCCGACTCGCGCGCTCAATGCGATCGCGTCGTCGGACTCCTACGAGCTGACGACGGTTGGCTTACGGCGCCGGCGAACGACGTCAGCTTGATATCTACACGCCACGCGCCGCAGCCGAGCGCGTACGCCCGGCCAACGGATGGCCGCTGGTGGTGTTCTTTTACGGCGGCTCGTGGAACCGCGGTGATCGCGCGGAGTATCGCTTCGTCGGCGAAGCGTTGGCGGCGCGCGGCATCGTGACCGTCATTCCGGACTATCGGTTGTATCCGGAAGTGCGCTACCCGGATTTTCTGAAGGACAACGCAGCGGCGACTGCGTGGGCACTGCGCGAAGCGGCGCGCCTGGGTGCGGATCCAAAGCGCGTGTTCGTGATGGGTCATAGCGCGGGTGGCTACAACGCCGCGATGTTGGCGGTTGATGCACGTTGGTTAGCAGCCGAGGGCGTCAAGCCAAGGCAACTCGCCGGGTGGATCGGGCTGGCCGGTGCGTACGAGTTCCTGCCGATCGAGAATCCGGAAGTCAGGCCGGTATTCTTCTATCCAGACAGCCCGCCCGAATCACAACCGATCCGTTACGTGTCGGCGTCGGTACCGCGCACGTTTCTCGGCGCAGCGCCGGTCGATGATCTGATCAATCCCGAGCGCAATACGCGACAGATGGCGACCCAGCTGCAATCGGCAGGTGTTCCGGTCACCGTTCAGTTTTATCCTCGGACGAATCACATCACATTGATCGGTGCGTTTTCTGCCCCTTTGCGATTCCTGGCGCCGGTGCTCGAGGATGTTGTTGAGTTTGTGAAAGCCACTCCACCGCGATAGCGCTACCAGCGCCCCTTGCGAAATACCCTGGATGTTTCAACGACGCCGTCGGCGACGGAGCGTTAGATGTGTAATTCTTTCGCTGCGCGAGCGCCGAGGTGAAAAAAAGCGCGAAGCCAAGCTCCGCGCCGTGTAGATAATATAGCCGCGCGCCCTAGCGCGGCCTGACGGTTACTGGCGTTTTGCCATTGAAGCAGCAGCGCTCAATTCAGCGGCGTCAAGCTTGCCGTCCTTGTTGGTATCGGCCTTGTCGAATATTGCAGACAAATTTGCCGATGCTCTGGCTTCTTGCTTGTCGACTGCGCCATCCTTGTTCGTGTCTAGCGTCGCCAGGCTGAAGCTCGCGTCATCCATGGCCGGTCTGCTGGTGGTGCCTCCCGGTTTGGTGTCCGCCCCGTACGGTTTGGTGGCTTCCGGTTGGGTGCCTTGCGGCTGGGTGGTTTGTGGTTGGGTTTGCGCAAACGCGATACCACCCGCCAGCGAAGCGGCGGATAAAGCAACTAGCAGGGCAGATTTCTTCATCGTCAACTCCTTTGTCGAAATCTGGGGACTTTCCCAGTCCCATCGAGTCGCAAATGCTGTGCCCACAGCGCCAAATGCCTCCTTCTCTTTTCACCACGATTGACTCGTTTCAATGACGCCGTCGTCGGCGAAGCGATCGTGTCGAAGCAGTCGAAGCATTCGTCGAGTTCGGCCGCAGTCAGCGTGAGCACAAAAAAAGCGCAGAGCAAGCTCTGCGCTGTGAAGACATGTTATCGCGCGGCCTGAGGCCGCCATCAGTTACGGTTTTATTCTTGACGCAGCGCTCAATTCACCGGCGTCGAGCTTGCCGTCCTTGTTGGTGTCGGCCTTGTCAAATACCGCGGACAGGCTTGGCGACGCTTTGGCTTCTTCCTTGTCGATTGCGCCATCCTTGTTCTTGTCTAGCTGCGTCATGCTGATGCCCGGGTCACCCGTAGCCGGCCTGGAAGCTTCCGGCTTGGTCTCCATGGGTTTGGTTTCGCGTTTGACTTGGTTGGGTTTGCGCAAACGCGATACCACCCGCCAGCGAAGCGGCGGATAAAGCAACGAGCAGTGCAGATTTCTTCATCATCAACTCCTTGTCGAAATCTGGGACTTTCCCAGTCCAATCGAAGTCGCAACTGCTGTGCCCACAGGGCGAGATGCCTCCTTCTCGTTTTCACTACGATTGGCTCGTTTCAATGACGCCTTCGGCGGCGAAGCGATCGATCTCCGCGTCTTGATATCCGGCTTCGCGCAAGACTTCGCGCGTATGTTCGCCCAGCATCGGCGCCGGCCGCGTAAGCTGCTGTCGCCGTGCGCGAAAAGTGCAGCGGTGAGCCAATAGCTCTGGTCTTTCCCGCGCGCGGATGATCAAGATCGACGACCATGCCGCGTGCGAGTGTCTGCGGATGCTCGAGCGCCTCGCCGATCGTATGAACGGGGCCGACCGGAACGCCGGCCGCGTCGAACGCTTCGATCCACTGGCTTCTTGTGCGCGTTGCGATAACTGCGTTCATCGCAGTGGTCAATGCGGAGAGATTGGTCATGCGCGCGGTGTTGGTCGCAAATCGCGGATCAGAGCGCCACTCGGGATGGCCCAGCACATCGGCGATGCGCTCCCAGTTCGCCTGATTGGCGCCGCCGATATTGATCCATCCGTCGCTCGCGCGAAACGCCTGATACGGCGCGGTCAGGATGTGCGCCGATCCGGTCGCGCCCGGAGATTGACCGGTCGCGAAATAAATTGCCGCGTGCCAATAGGTTTGCTGAAGTGCCGCTTCCATCAACGACGTCTCGACGATCTGGCCTTCACCGGTTTTCAACTTGTGCGCGTACGCGGCAAGGATGCCGGCCACCGCGAGGATGCCGGCGTTGATGTCTGCGACCGAGTTGCCGGTCTTCGCGGGCGCGCCGCCTGGCTCGCCGGTGATCGACATCAGTCCGGCGAAGCCTTGCGCAATCAAATCAAATCCGCCTTTGTCGGCGAACGGGCCGTCGCGCCCGTAGCCGGACACTGCGCAATAAATCAGTCCGGGATTTTCGGCGGCGAGCACGTCGTAGCCGAGTCCGAGTTTTTCCAGCGTGCCTTTGCGAAAGTTTTCGGTCAGCACGTCGGCGTTGCGCACCATCTTCAGCAAAATCTCACGGCCTTGCGCGTGCTTCAGATTCAGCGCAATGCCGCGCTTGTTGCGATTCAGGATCATGAACGGCGCCGAGACGCCGTTGACCTGCGGTTCGCTGTAGGTGCGCGAATCATCGCCGCCGGGCAGCTTCTCGACTTTGATCACGTCGGCACCCATGTCGGCCAGCATCATTCCCGCCGTCGGGCCGGCCATGATCTGCGCGAGCTCGAGCACGCGCATGCCATTCAAAGGGCCGCTCACTGACGTTCTCTCACTTCGCCGACGAACTTCGGTTTTTGTTTGGCGAGGAATGCCGCGTAACCGATGCGAAAGTCTTCGGTGTCGAAGCAGTCGAAACATTCGTCGAGCTCGGCCGCAGTCAGCGGATTGCCGGACATCAGACGGCGCGCGAACTTCTTGTGCCAGCGCGCAACCAGCGGCGCACCGTCGGCGATGCGTTCTGCGCTCGCACGCGCTTCGGCGGCGACTTGATCATCGGGCACGACGCGCGTCACGAGCGCCTTTGTCCTTCGCTTCGGCCGCGTCGAAGATCCTCCCTTCGAGCAGAATTTCGAGCGCGACCGACGGCCCAACCAGTCGCACCAAAGGCGCCATCTCTGCATACGCCATCACCAGGCCGAGATTCTTGATCGGCGCGCCGAAGCGGCTCGATTCACCGCAGATGCGCAGATCGCACAACGCCGCGATCTCGAGGCCGCCACCGACGCAAAGTCCGTGAATCTGCGCGATCAGCGGATGCCGGCAATTGGCCAACGCATCGGCAGTGCGATGCATCACCTTGCCGTACTCGATCGCCTGTGCTTTGTTCGATCGTTGCGTCGCGAACTCGGCGATGTCGTTCCCCGGCGAAAACGATTTTTCGCCGGCACCGCGAATGATCACGCAACGCAGCGAGTCGTCCGCCGACAATCGCTCGATCGTGTCGCCGAGTTGCTGCCACATGGCGCGCGTCAGCGCGTTCAGCTTCTCCGGCCGGTTGAGGACGACGGTCGCGATCGGTCCGTCGCGTTCGACGAGGATGGTTTCGGCCATCGACTACTTGTAGAACACGTCCACCAGACCCAGCGTGACGACCGGCACGTAGGTGATCAGCAGAAGTGTGGCCAGGAGCACGCCGATGAACGGGATGTTCGCCTTGGTCACGTCCCAGACGCTCTCCTTCGCGATCGAGCAGGTGAGCAGGAGGACGCTCGCCACGGGCGGCGTCTGCTGGCCGATGGCGAGGTTGAGCGTCACGATCACGCCGAAATGGATCGGATCGATTCCCGCCGCGATCACCGCCGGCATCACGATCGGCACCACCAGGACGATCGCGGCTGCCGAGTGCAGGAACATCCCGATGATGAGGAAGAAGACATTGAGGATCGCGAGAATGGCCCACTTCTCGGTCGTGATGGAGAGCATCGCCGCCGCGATGCGTTGCGGAAGCTGCACCTCCGTGAGGTAGAGGCCGAGCAGGGCCGAGGCGGCGACCAGCAGCATCACGGTGCCGGTCTGCACCGTCCCGTCGATGATCGCCTCGCGCAGCCGCGCCCAGTTGAGCTCGCGATAGACCAGCCCGCCCACCAAGAGAGCGGCGACGACGGCGAGCGCCGCGCCTTCGGTCGCCGTGACCAAGCCGCCGAAGATGCCGCCGAGGATGATGATGGGCAGCGTGAGCGCCCAGAACGCGTACTTGAAGGCGCTCCAGAGCTTGCCCCATTCGAAGATCTGCTCCACCGGCCAGTTGAACCGGACCGCGTACCAGTAGCACAGGCCCATGAAGCCGAATGCGGCGAGCAGGCCGGGCACGATGCCCGCGACGAACATCTGCACCACCGAAGTGCCCGCCATGACCGCGTAGAGGATCATCGGGATCGACGGCGGGATGATGATCGCCAGCGTGGCCGTGGAGGAGGTCACCGCGGCCGTGAAGGGGCCCGGGTAGCCGCGCTTCTTCATGGCGGGCATGATGATGGACGCGGTGGCGGCCACCCCCGCGACAGCCGAGCCCGAGATTTCCGCGAAGAACATGTGGCTCAACACGTTCACCTGGGCGAGAGCGCCCCTCATCCAGCCGACGAGCGCCTGGCAGAAGTCGATCAGCCGGTGCGAGATCCCCGAGGTGTTCATGATCGCGGCGGCGAGGATGAAGAGCGGGATCGCGATCAGCGGAAAGCTGGTCGCGCCCTGGTAGAGCGCGAGCGGCACGTTGGGCAGGCTCGCGACACCCTGGGTCGCGAGCATCGCCGCGACCGACGCGATGCAAAGCGCCACGGCGATCGGAACGTTGATCAGCACCAGCACGACCACGCAGACAAAGACGAGGAAGCCGATCATTCGGACTCCTCCACGGGCCTCGCTTCGCCGCGCGCCTCGCGCAGCACCTCGGGAAACACCAGCAGCTGGCCCACCACGAACAGGACCGCGCCGATCGGGATCGCCGACATCGCGTAAGCCACCGAGACCTGCGGCAGCGAAACGAGCTGGTCGCGCCGCGAGGATCTCGAGGATTGAATAGCCCACCCAGGCGAGCAGCACGAAGAAGGCCATCGTGAACAGCTGCGCAAGGACGGCGGCGGCGACCCGCGGCCCGGGCGGCAGCATCCTCACGATCTCGGGCACGCCCATGTGCGCGTGCTTGAGGACCGCCAGCGCCGAGCCGTAGAACGTCACCCAGGCGAGGAGGATGGTGGCGACCTCGTCATACCAGACGAGGGAATGGCCGGAGTAACGGAAGAGCACGCCCGCCGTCACCTCGGCGGCGAGCGCGGCCATGAGCGCGATGCAGATCCACTCGAGGAAGCGCTCGTATCCCCGGCGGAACGACCGGAAAGTCACCTCCTACTTGCCGAGTGCGACTGCGCGATCGATCACTTCCTTCGCGCCGGGAACTTCCTTCGCGAATTCCTCGTAAACAGGCTTCGATGCGGCGATGAACGCATCCTTGTTCGGTGTGTTCACTGCCACTCCGGCCGCCTTGATCTTGCCGAGCAGATCGTCGTCATCCTTCGCGGCTTTGTCATAGACAAAAGCCTGCGTCTCCTTCGCGGTGTCTTCCAGGATCTTGCGCACGTCGGCCGGCAGCGACTCCCATTTCTTCGCGCCGACTGTCACGTAAGCGGGCGTGTACACATGCCCGGTCAGCGATATGAACTTCTGCACTTCCTGGAACTTCGCGCTGTAGATCTGAGTGAACGGATTTTCCTGACCGTCCATCACGCCGGTCTGCAGCGCGGTGAACACCTCGGAAAACTTCATCGGCGACGGGTTGGCGCCGTAGGTCTGGAACATCTTCACGCGCCACTTGCCCTCGGGTACGCGCAGCTTGATGCCCTGCAGATCAGCCGGCGAGTTGATCGGACGCTTCGAGTTCGTGATGTGCCGGTATCCGTTTTCCCAGACGCCGATCACCTTCAGTCCCTTTTTCTCGGCCTCGGGAGCGAGCTTCGACCAGAACACCTCCTTCTCGATGCGGCCCATGTGTGCCCGGTCCTTGACCAGGTAGGGCATCTCGAACACGCCAAACAGATCGGATTCCGACGACATCACCGTCGACGGCAGCGCAATGTCGACCGTGCCCAGCTTCAGCTTCTGCAGCAGTTCCTTGTCGCCGCCGAGCTGGCTCGAGCCGAACACCACGACCTTGGCCTTGTTGCCGAGCTTGGCATTGGCGCGCCGCGCGAACTCGTCGGCCGACGCCGCGAACAGCGACCCCGGTTCGCCGACGTGGCCGAACTTGATTTCGGTCTGCGCGGCAACGGGGCCAACAAGCAGCGCGAACGCCGCGGTCAACAACGGCTTTAGCAGATGGCGACGCGCCATCGCTGTTTGTCCGACGTTCATCGATGTCTCCTTGTGTTTTTATCGAAAGGCAAGTCTATGCAGCCTTTGCCAGCGCCGCAGTTGGTGTTTGCGCCAGATAGGCCATCGCCGCATCGACGCCGCCGGCACGGTGCGGAACGCCGGCAAGCTTCAATCCCATTTCGACGCCGGCCAGCGTGCCGCACAGCATCAGTTCGTTGAACCAGCCGAGGTGTCCGATGCGAAAGATCTTTCCGGACAGTTTGCCGAGCCCCTGGCCGAGCGACATGTTGAAGCGCTCGAGCACGATCTTGCGAAATTCGTCGGCGTTATGGCCGTCGGGCATCAGGATCGCGGTCAGAGACGAGCTGTACTCGGCCGGGTTGACGCACAGGATCTCCAAACCCCACGCGCGCACTGCGCGCCGCGTCGCTTCCGCCAGCCGGTCATGCCGTGCGAACACGTTCGGCAATCCTTCAGCCAACAGCATGTCGAGCGCCTCGTGCAGGCCATACAACAGATTCGTTGCCGGCGTGTACGGAAAGTAGCCGCTAGTGTTGCTGGCCAGCATTTCGCTCCATTCCCAGTACGAGCGCGGCAGCTTTGCGTGCTTCGACGCCGCGCAGCGCCTTTGCGCTGATCGCGTTAAACGAAAGTCCCGGCGGCAGCATCAATCCCTTTTGCGAGCCGCCGACGGTGACATCGACCCCCCACTCGTCGTGCCGATAATCGATCGAGCCGAGCGACGAGATCGTGTCGACCATCAGCAGCGCAGGGTGCCCGGCGCGATCGATCGCCGCGCGAATCGGCGGGATCGGCGTCGTCACGCCGGTCGATGTCTCGTTATGCACGACGCATACCGCCTTGATCGCGTGTGCGGTGTCGGCGCGCAATCGCTTTTCGATCTCCGCGGCATTCGCGCCTTGCCGCCAATCGCCGGGAATGAAGTCCACTGATAGCGACATCCGCTCGGCCAGCTTTTTCCACAGCGTCGCAAAGTGGCCCGTCTCGGCCATCAGCACGCGATCGCCGGGCGACAAGGTATTGACGAGTGCCGCCTCCCACGCACCGGTGCCCGACGCCGGATAGATCACGACATCGTGCTCGGTCTGAAACACGCGCTTGATGCCGGCGAGTACCGTCTTGCCGAGCACCGCGAATTCGGGGCCGCGATGGTCGATGGTCGGGCGGTCAATGGCGCGCAGCACGCGATCCGGGACGTTGGTCGGGCCGGGGATCTGCAGAAAGTGGCGGCCGGAGGGATGACTGTCGAGTTCGAGCATCGGAAAGCCTTTCGAGAAGCCGCACTGTAACGAACGATCGTAGCGAAACGCGCCCGCCTGCCGCAAGCGAAGGCTATATTGGACTCTCGCATGAATGACCTCGCCCAGCCGCTGGTCTTCCATCCGCCGCCGGCACAAGCTGAGCTCGCGACCCGGCTGCGCGGCGCAGTGCAAGGCGACGTGCTGTTCGATCGCGCATCTCGCGGCCGCTACTCGACCGACGCTTCGATCTATCAGGTCGAACCCGTCGGCGTGCTGATTCCGAAGACGCAGGACGATGTGCGCACTGCGGTCGAAGTCTGCCGCGAGCTGCGTGTGCCGATGCTGCCGCGTGGCGCCGGCAGCTCGCAGTGCGGGCAAACCGTCGGTGCTGCGCTGGTCATCGATCACACCAAACATCTGAACGGCATCGTCGCCGTTCAACCGTGAGGAAATGACGGTCACGGTAGAGCCCGGCATCGTGCTCGATGCGCTAAACGCTTGGCTGCGTCCGCACGGCCTGTGGTTTCCGGTCGATGTCAGCACGTCCGCGCAATGCACGCTGGGCGGCATGGCCGGCAACAACTCGTGTGGCTCGCGCTCGATCGCGTACGGCAACATGGTTCACAACGTGCTCGCGATCGATGCGTTGTTGGCTGACGGCACCGAAGCTTGGTTCGGCCCGGAAAGCGAGATGGCCGATGAATCGCCGCGCATCCTCAAATTGCTCGAAGAGCTGCGCAGCATCGCCTTGCGCGAGTGGGACGAAATCGAGCGCCGCGTGCCGAAGTTGCTGCGCCGAGTCGGCGGCTACAACATCGACATCTTTCTGCCGCAGAGCGAGCGCCCGTACACCGCTGACGGCAGCGTGAACATCGCGCATTTGCTGGTGGGCAGCGAAGGCACGTTGGCGTGGACCAGCGCGCTCACGTTGCAACTCGCACCGCTGCCGGCGCAGCGCACGCTCGGCGTAGTCAACTTTCCGACGTTGCATCGGGCGATGCAGTGCGCGCAGCACATCGTCACGCTGAAACCGTCGGCCGTCGAGCTGGTCGACCGCACGATGATCGAGCTCGCACGCAGCAATCCCGCATTTCAGCCCGTCATCGAAGCCGCGCTGATCGGCGAGCCGGAAGCGATCCTGCTGGTGGAATTCAGCGACGAGAACACACGGCAGCGGCTCGACCAACTGGTGACGTTGATCGCCGATCTCGGTCTGCCGAATCAAGTCGTGCGTATCACCGATGCGTCGTCGCAGAAAGCCTTGTGGGAAGTGCGCAAGGCCGGGCTCAACATCATGATGAGCATGCGCGGCGACGGCAAGCCGGTGTCTTTTATCGAAGACTGTGCGGTGCCGCTCGAGCACCTGGCCGACTACGTCGCGCGCTTGACTGAAGTATTTGCGCAAGCACGGCACGCGCGGCACCTGGTACGCGCATGCATCGGTCGGCACCTTGCACGTGCGCCCGATCCTCGACATGCGTCGACGACGGCGCGAAGAAGATGCGTTTGATCGCCGAAGAAGCAGCATTGATGGTGCGCGGATACAAGGGCGCATTTTCGGGCGAGCACGGCGATGGGCTGGTGCGCAGCGAATGGGTCGCATGGCAATTTGGCCCGCGCCTGACGCGCGCGTTCGAAGAGATCAAGTCGTTGTTCGATCCCGATGGCCTGATGAACCCCGGCAAGATCGTCAAGCCGACCAAGATGGATGACGCGCGGCTGTTCCGTTATCCACCTGGGTATCGAATACAGCCGCTGCAAACCGCGCTCGATTGGTCAGCGTGGGATGTGCAAAACGATCCCAGCGTGACCAATGAGCGAAGCGCTGACTGCACCCGGCACCGGGGGCGATCCCGCGCGCGGCTTCGGCAAGGCGGTCGAGATGTGCAACAACAACGGCCACTGTCGCAAGTTCGACGCCGGCACGATGTGCCCAAGTTTTCGCGTGACGCGCGACGAAGAACACCTGACGCGCGGGCGCGCGAACACGCTGCGGCTGGCTTTGTCAGGGCAACTCGGTGGCGGCCTCGAATCGGATGCAGTGCGCGACGCGCTCGACCTGTGCGTCAGCTGCAAAGGCTGTCGCCGCGAATGCCCGACCGGTGTCGATATGGCGAAGATGAAGATCGAGTTTCTTCATCACTATCACCGGCGGCGCGGCGTTTCGATCAAGGACCGATTGATTTCGTATCTGCCGCGCTACGCGCACTGGGGCGCGCGACTGCCGTGGCTGTTCAACCTGCGCAACACGATGCCGGCCGCAACCGCCCTCTCCGAGAAGTGGTTCGGGTTCGCTGCGCAGCGATCGTTGCCATCCTGGCGCAGCGATACGTTTCTTGCCGGTCTGATGTATCCGATCAACGCCGACGGCAGCATCGAGCCGCAGTCGCGCGGCGATGCCGGCGAAGTCGTGCTGTTCGCCGACACATTCAACAACGCCTTCGAGCCCGAGGTTGCGCACGATGCGCTCGCGGTGCTCGAAGCTGCCGGCTACACGGTGCACATTGCACTGCCAGCCGACGGCAGCCGTCGTCCGCTGTGCTGTGGGCGCACGTTTCTGGCGACCGGCCTGGTCGATCAAGCCAAGATTGAAGCGAGGCGTACGTTGGCAGCGCTGATGCCGTACGTCGAGCGCGGCGCAACTGTCGTTGGCTTAGAGCCGTCTTGCCTGCTGTCGATGCGCGACGAGTTCCTGGTAATGGGGTTCGGCGAAGCCGCGCAACGCCTGGCATCCAGCGCGCTGCTGATCGAAGAGTTCCTCGCGCGCGAACATCGCGCCGGAAAGTTGAGCCTGCCTCTCGCGCCATTGCGTGAGAAGCGCGCGCTGATTCACGGCCACTGCCATCAAAAGGCGTTCGACGCGTTGGCGCCCACAGTCGACGTGCTGAAGTTGATCCCCGGCTTGCAGGTCGACGTCATCGACTCGAGTTGCTGTGGCATGGCAGGCGCGTTCGGCTACGAAGCCGCGCACTACGATATTTCGATGAAGATGGCCGAGCTATCGCTGTTGCCCGCCGTGCGCGACGCCGATCAAGACACGCTGATCGTTGCCGACGGCACCAGCTGCCGGCATCAGATCGCCGATGGCACGCGCGACACGGGGGCGCGCCACGCGACGCACGCAGTCAGGGTTCTGGCGCGGGCGCTGGCGAAGTCAACCGAGAATTAACCAAACGGCTGCGGTCCGATCAGTACGCCGTGCAGCCAGAACGCAAATACTGCCCACACGACTAGGCCGATGACCACTGCACGCACGTCGCGCGAAACAGGGCCGACTGCATACACCGTTCCCGCCGCACGATCGCGCCGGCGCGCGGCGGCGTAGTTGACCACCGCCCACACCAAAATCGATCCGAATAGCACAAGGTCCGCCACGGCGCCGTTCGCCAGCAGATGCGCGACGGCCCATACCTTGACGCCGAGCACCATCGGATGCCCGACCGCGCGCTTGATGCGTGTGCCTGGCACATACGCCGCGGCGACCAGGATGAACGCGGGAATCGTCAACACAGTGCCCAGGTGCCGCAGCCATGCAGGCGGCGCGTACACGACCGCCGGTACCTGCCGCGCCAACCCATAGCCGTAAACGATCAACACGAAGCCGATCAGCGAGAGCACCGCGTAGATACCCTTCCACGCTTTCGGTCCACGCTTTGCTATCTGTGCGGTACGCCAGTCGTCGGCGACGATCCGCACCGAATGCACGCCGAGAAAGATGACCAAACCGACGATCAGCAATGCCATCGCAATCCCCCAATTTAAGGGGGAGCGTAGCGCTGTCAGCTAACGCCCGACTTCAGTTGCGAGTCCTGAGCTCAATAACACCTGCGGCGACGGAAACCAGATTTGATCGTTGGCGACCGCTGCACCCTGTTTCAACACGCGTTGATCGACCCCACGCGCAGCGATGAACTCGTCGCTGCGCTTATTGGCAGAGGCGATGACATCCGCGCTGAAACCCGCACCGCCGGCGCTGTGCAGGCCGATTCTTGCGTGAGGGCCAATGATGCGGCGCGCACCGCCGGCGAATGCGGTAACACATGCGCTGCTGCACTCGTCGTGGACGAAGGTATCGACGTTTCGATCGCGCAGCAATGTTCCCAGCGCGAGCCCTTCGGCGACGCGACCGCCGCGGCTGTCAAGACGCACGATGCGCACGTTGGGATTGGCGTCGAGCAGCTCGCGCATCGCACGCGTGCTGCCGAATTCCAGCGCACCCTGCAGCACGATTTGATCGGCGCGCGGGTCGAGCTGCACCGATGCCGCCGGTGACGAACCGATCAGCGTCGACCACACTTCGGGCATCACGTAGCGCGCCGACTGGAACCAGAATGCGCAGACCCAGACGAACGCACCCAGCCCGGCGACGCCCGGTCACAACAGCCACCAGCATCGAGCCGCCGCGGTCCACGCTTTCGATCGCGGAGCGTTGCACGCCGGTTCCCCACCACAAGGCGCCGACAATCAGCACTACGACTTCGAGCAGCCACAGCAGAGACGATGCGATCGGATACTCGGTGATGGGAACCTGGCGCGACGCAAAACCAATCGCCTGCACCAGACCCCACAGCAGTCCAGCGCTGCAGATCACCGCGACCGCCAGCGGCAGATCGCCGCGCCAGTGCTGGCGCACGTAGCCGACGCGCCGGCTGCGCTGGGCCATATGCCTGGCGCGAAATCGCTCGGCGTTCTTCAACTGCTTGCGGGGAGACGGCGGATGCGGCGGTAGCGCCTGGTCGGTGTCGAGAGTTCTCATACCGCCGAAGTCTAGAGACCCCCGCCGCGCAAAAGCAGGCGGGTCATTACGCATGCGCGGTAATCTGCGTGAGTGGACAGGAGTGACGAAATACGCCGATGACTCTTGACAAGGGCATGAAACGTGGCTTGACAAACTACGGCGACGCCGAGTTCTCGATGTTCTTGCGCAAGGCGTTTATCAAGGCAATGGGCTATTCGGACGATGCCCTGCAGCGTCCGATCGTCGGCATCACCAATACGTATAGCGATTACAACGCGTGCCACGGCAACGTGCCGAAGCTGATCGAAGCGGTCAAGCGCGGCGTGCTTGCTGGCCGGTGGCCTGCCGATGGAGTTCCCGACGGTGTCGATTCATGAATCGTTTGCGCATCCGACCAGCATGTTCCTGCGCAATCTGATGGCGATGGACACCGAGGAGATGATTCGCGCGCAGCCGATGGACTCGGTGGTGCTGATCGGAGGCTGCGATAAGACGATTCCGGCGCAGCTGATGGCCGCGGCGTCGGCCGATGTTCCGGCGATCGTGCTGCCGGTCGGACCGATGCTGGTCGGTCACTATCAGGGCGAAGCGCTCGGTGCGTGCACCGATTGCCGCCGGCTTTGGAGCGACTACCGAGCCGATCGCATCGGCGCCGCAGAAATCGAGGTCGTTAACGAGCGGCTCGCGCCGACCGCAGGTACCTGCATGGTGATGGGCACGGCGAGCACGATCGCGTGTGCGGTCGAAGCGCTCGGAATGTGCTTGCCGTTGTCGGCGACGATTCCCGCGACGCATGCCGATCGCATTCGGAGCGCCGAAGCGAGCGGCCGCGCGGCAGTCACGCTCGCAGAGAACGGGCCGCGGCCAAGCGAGATCTTGACCGCGGCCGCTTTTCGCAACGCACTCATCGTTACGCAGAGCATCGGCGGCTCGACCAACGCGTTGATTCATCTGACCGCGATCGCGGGCCGCCTCGGCATCCGCATCGATCTCGACGAGTTCGACGCGCTCGGGCGCGAAGTACCGGTGCTGATCGACCTGAAGCCTTCGGGCCAGCACTACATGGAGCACTTTCACTGGGCGGGCGGCGTGCCGCGTCTGCTGCGCGAGCTCGAGGGTCTGCTCGATACCAGCGCGCGCACCGTCATCGGATCGCTGCGCGACACGCTGCAGACAGCGACCGACACGCATGCGCAGACCGTGATCCGGCCGCGCAGTGACCCGATCAATGCGAGCGGCAGCATGGCGGTGCTGCGCGGCAACCTCGCGCCGCGTGGAGCGATCATCAAACAATCGGCCGCATCGCCGAAGCTGATGCAGCACACCGGCCGCGCGGTGGTGTTCGATTCGCTCGAAGATCTCGCGGCACGTATCGACGACGACGCGCTCGATGTCACCGCCGATGACGTATTGGTACTGCGCAATGCTGGACCGAAGGGTGCGCCCGGAATGCCCGAGGCCGGCTACCTGCCGATTCCGAAAAAGCTCGCGCGCGCCGGCACCAAGGACATGGTGCGCATTTCGGATGCACGCATGAGCGGCACCGCGTTCGGCACAATCGTGCTGCACATCACGCCGGAAAGCGCGGTCGGCGGGCCGCTCGCACTGGTGCGCAACGGCGACCGCATTCAGCTCGATGTGGCCGCCCGCCGCATCGAGCTGCTGGTCGGCGACGCCGAGCTCGCGAAGCGTCGAGCGCAAGCCGGCGCTGTGGTCGAGCCGACGATCAGCGAGCCAAAATTCGCGCGCGGTTACGCTGCACTGTTCATGCGCAGCGTGTTGCAGGCCGACCAGGGCTGCGACTTCGATTTCCTCGTCCCGCCTGCATGAGCAACTGAGTATGACCACACGACTTCGCGGCGTGGTCGCCGCTGCTGCTACGCCGCTGAACGCGGACTTCAGCATCGACACCGACCGCTTGATCGAGCATTGCCGTGCGCTGCTCGCCGAAGGCTGCGACGGTATCAACCTGCTCGGAACGACCGGCGAAGCGACGTCGTTCTCGGTCGAACAGCGGATCGCCGCGATGCAGGCCGTGGCGCGCTCGGGTCTGCCGATGTCGCAGTTCATGGTCGGTACCGGCGCCGCATCGCTGATCGATGCCGTGCGGTTGACGCGCGAGGCGCGCGATCTCGACTTCAGCGGCGCGCTCGTGCTGCCGCCTTTTTATTACAAGCCGATCGACAATATCGGCCTGCTCGCGTATTTCGATGCGCTGATCAACCGCGTCGGCGCCGATTTGCGTTTGTATCTATATAACTTCCCGCAACTGTCGGGTGTGCCGTACGCGCTGGAATTCGTGCAGGCGTTGAAGGAGAAATATCCGCGTCAACTGCTCGGCTTGAAGGACAGCTCGGGTGACACGTCCTACTCGATCGCGATGGCGGCGGGTGTTGCTGACTTCGATGTCTTTCCGAGCGCTGAAGGCACATTGAACGACGCCGACCGCTATCGCTGGGCCGGCTGCATCTCGGCCACGGTCAACGTCACCGTGCGCGCCGCCGCTGCAGGCTGGAAAACGCGCGGCACCGTGGAGGGCGAGCGAGCGGTTGCCTCGGCTTCCGCGCAGCGCGCGATTCTCGCGCGCTCACCGGTGATCGCCGCAGTCAAACAGGCACTGGCAGTGAAGTATCAACGACCCGAGTGGGCGCGCGTCGTGCCGCCGTTGCAACCGTTAACAACGGAGCAGGCAGCGCAGCAAGCACGCGACCTCGCTTCGAGCGGGCTCTAGAACGCGACGTTCGTCGCGCGCTTACTTTCGTTACCGCCCGCCGGAGACGTCGATGATCGCGCCGTGTACGTACGACGACGCACCCGACGCGAGCCACAGCGCAACTTCCGCGACTTCAGTGACCGAGCCCGAACGCGCGAGCGGCACGGCGGCCTTCGCCAGCCGCTCCATCTGCTCGAGCCCGCCGTGCGCGTTGTGAATCTCGGTCGCGATCAAGCCCGGCCGTATCGCATTTACGCGAATGCCCTCGGTGGCGACTTCCTTCGCCAGCGCCAACGTGAACGAATCCATCGCACCCTTGGTGGCAGCGTACGCCGCGCCGCCACCGAGGCCGCCGGTGCGTGCGGCCACCGATGACATGTTGACGATCACACCGCCACGCCCTCCGTGCGCGGTAGACATCCGCCGCACCGCTTCCCGCGAGCAGTAAAACGCGCTGAACACATTGGCGGAAAAAACTTCGCTCAGTGGCGCGATCTCGGTCGCGTCACATTGAACTTGCTCAACATGCCGGCGTTGTTGACCAGCGCATCGAGCGTGCCGAACTCGGCGTCCATCCGCTCGAACATTTTGGCGACCTGCGCCGAGTCACCCACATCGGCTTGCAGCGCGACGGCGCTGCTGCCGTTGTCCTTGATTTCAGCAACGACTTCGCGCGCATCCTTCTCGCTGCGATGAAAGTTGACGCCGACCTTGTATCCCGATCGGCCGGCCATCTTCGCGATCTCGGCACCGATGCCGCGGCTGGCGCCGGTGACGAGCATGATCGGTTGCTTCATTCGGGGCTTCGATGCCGGCTTCCTTGGTCAGCCGCGTCCACTTGGCGACCTCTGAAACGATAAAGCGCGAAAGCTCGTCGGGTGTCATCGGCATCGGTGCAATACCGATCGTCGCGAGCTTGTCCTTCACCTCGGCCGATGTCGAGCGCCTTGGTCGTTGCGGCGTAAAGCTTGTCGACGATCGGCTTCGGCGTGCCAGCCGGCGCCGCGATCGCAAACCACGCCGTGATGTCGTAGCCCGGCAGCACTTCGGCCAGCGTCGGCAAGTCGGGCACCAGCGGATTGCGCTGCGGCGCGGTGATCGCGATCGGCCGCAGCGTTCCGCCTTTGGCCTGCGCCATCGCGTTGCCGAGGTCGACAAAGGTGAATTGCACCTGGCCCGACAACACATCGTTGACGGCGAGCGGTATGCCTTTGTACGGCACCGACAGCACGTCGAGCCCGCTCATCTTGGAAAGCCGCGAGATGCTGATCTGCGAGCTGGTCGAGCCGTAGCCCGCAGCGAAGCTTGCCCGGCCGCTGCTTCGCATGCGCGATGAACTCATTCAGATTCTTCGCCGGAAATCAGGCTTCACCATCAACACCAACGCGGTCGTGCCGATGCCGGCCACCGGGGCGAAGTCCTTGGTCGGGTCGTACGGCATCTTCTTCATCAGCGGCACGTTCGACGCAATCGCCGTGTTCGAAGTGAACAGCAGCGTCTGACCATCGGGCGCGGCGCGCACGACTTCATTGCCGGCGATCGTTCCCTGCGCGCCTGGCTTGTTTTCCACTATGAACGGCTTGCCGAGCGCGCTCTGCAGTTGTTGGCCGATCACCCTGGCGGCGAGATCGGTCGCGCTGCCGGGCGGGAACGGCACGATCATCTTGACCGGGCCTTTCGGATAGTCCTGCGCCTGCGCAAACGCGGGCTGGGCGGCAACAGAGGCCAGCGTCAGCGCGCCGAGCGCGAGCAGTTTCTTCAGTGTCATGCAGTCTCCTGGGTTGTTTGCACACTGCATTGCGATAGGCACTTGCACGGTGATGGCGAGCAGATGAAACGAAAGCGCCTTGCCATGCATATCCAGATTCAGCGAGTCGTTGACGCCGCCGTCGAGTACGTCATCGAGCACGAAGTTCATCGCGGCGAGCTTTGGCAGCAAATAGCGCACGACATGACTCGGCTTGCGATACGCAAACTGCTGCGCGACTCTTTCGGGCGTTACCTGCTCAACCAGCAGGTCGTAGTGACGCGCGTCGTACGCGATCAAGCTGATATTCGTGCGATTGCCCTTGTCGCCGGTGCGCGCATGCGCGATTTCGCGCAGCGGCACTTCGACAAACTCCGCCTTGTTCATCATCACCCTATACGAAGGCGTAACTCGCCGGCACGCGCTCGCGCGGCACCAGACATGATTTCAGCGACAAGCGTTGCCGCTTCGCGACCCGGACGCCGCCGCCGCCGCGGGCCGGGCCGCCGGTCCATAGCGCGGTCAGCTCTCGCAGCATGCGATCGATGTACGCGGCATCTTCATGCTTTGCGGCGACTCTCAGCCGCACGTCGGTCGCCGCGCCGACACGGGTGGCATTCAGCAGCCGGTCGGTGTCATCACCAAGCACGCTCATCACGCCAATCAGGTCGAAGCGCAACGGCAGATCGCGCCCGACTCGACTCTGCATCACGTCCATCGCCAATCTAGCGCGCGCTTCGGCGCCTGCACCGGCGTAAGAGATTTCTCCCTCGCCCAACCAGCCGCCATCAAAGAAAACGTTCGCCTTCAAGGTCGGCGGGCGTGGATGCCCGCGCACACCTGTCAGCCGCACACGATCGGGCCCGACTTCGGCGACTTCCGCATCGCTGACGTCTGCCACCACGTCGGGCGTCAAATATTCCGCCGGGTCATAAGAATCTCGTACAGCAACTGTTCTTCACCGTGCGCGCATCGACCAGGCCGCCGGTATTAGACGCCTTGGTCACGATGCAGCTGCCATCGGGCGCAATCTCCGCGATCGGAAAACCGACGTCGTCGAGATTCGGCACGTCCTTGTACCCCGGGTCTGCGAAATACCCACCGCTGACCTGCGCGCCGCATTCAAGTAGATGTCCTGCCATCGTCGCGCCCGCAAGCTGATCCCAATCGTTCTCGCTCCAGCTCCGAAGTGTGCGATCGCCGGCGCCAGCGTTAGCGAGGGATCGGCCACGCGGCCGGTGACGACGATCTGCGCGCCCGCCGTGATCGCCTCCGCAATCGCAAATGCACCCTGATAAGCATTCGCGCATACGAAGCGGTGTTCGTCGAACTCGCCGTCCAACGCATTGCGCACGATTAGCCGGCATGGAACGCTCGAAAGATCATCGCCTTCCGCGACCGCCACGCGCGGCATACGCAAACCAAGCTCGCGCGCCAGCCGATGAATCATTGCCGCCGCGCCGCGCGGGATTGGCCGCACCGAAGTTGCCCACGATCGTGATGTTGTGTTTAAGGCAGTCAGCCAGAATCGGCCGCAGCACCAACTCGAGCAGTACTTCGTAGCCGAGCTTCCGGATTCGCCTTGCGCGCCAATTGCGCCAACGCCAGCGTGCGCTCGGCCAGCATCTCGAAGATGATTGCAGCCGGCCCGCCTCGTTCGATCAGCGTGCGCACTACGGGTCCCGGCGCATCGACGCGGTCACCCGAAAAGCCGGCTCCGCAGCCGACTGCCAGCGTCTCCGTGTTTTTGCCCTGCCGCATGGCGACAGTTTGCCCCAATTTGTGTCATCCAACGGGGTGGGGCGGCAGCGGCGAGAACAGCGCCGCTTCCACCTGCCAACTTTTGCCGTTGCGGCGCGGCAACCTTTGGCAACATGGGACGCTGGTGGCATCGGGCAGGGCCGCGAATTGAATTTCCACAACTTCGAAACCGTGCAAGCTCCGATGCGGAAGGCGCAAGCGCCGCCGGAGCCGGTCGCGTTGCGCTTTAGCCATACCGCGGTATTTGGTGAAAAGGCCAAGTGGCTGCCGCCGTACCGACTGACGCCGTCGTTTGCCAGCGCCGACGGGCAGAGCATTATTTATCGGCGCCGTTCGCAGGTCGTACTGGTCGGTGAAAGCGGCGAAACCCACGCTGGCCAGGCCACGTCGTTCGCTTTCGGCAGCGGCGAAATGCGGGTACGCATCGACCAACACGGCTACGCGCGCATCGTGCGCCCGATGCGCTCGAGTCAGGCGATCGATCCTGTCTCCAACGTGGTCGATGGCGCGGCCGACATGGAGCGCGAAGCCGCGCTCACCGTGTGCACGCACTTGAACGAGCACGTCGAATCGCTCGCGTTTCCGCATCGCTGGACACCTTCGCCCGACCAGGTGCTGCTGCCGGTAGCGGCGCGCGCGTTCACCGAGCCGCAGCCGAAGCCGCCGAAGGCTTCGATATCCAGCGATCCGCGCGTCAAAGCGGCAGCGGACCCGCAGGCATTCAATGACTATCTCGATGCGCGCGCGGCGTGGCTAGCGCGCCGCTTTGCGTGGGATGCAGAGCAGCAGTCCATTCATCAGCTGAAGGACAAGGCCGGGAGCGGCGATCTCGACGGAATGCGCGAGTATCTGTTGAAAGTCTCTGCATGACGTGCTGTGGCCGTTGCCGACTACGATCAGCTACGAGTTCAACGGCAAGGAAGAAGTCAAACTCGAATTCATCGTCCCGGGTCTCGATGCGATACCCGATCGCGAAGCCGCGATGGCGAGCGGCAATAGGGTCGAGATCCGTCGCATGTCAGACATCTCGCACACGAAGCTGCACAACCAGCACGCGGTTGGGCTCGTTGTGCGTCTGCTGGGCGAACTGTTTGCGGCGCTGCCCACGATCGAAACCGTGGCGGTTTCCGCGCTGCAGTTGCCGGCCAACGGCAAACCGCAGCGCTACATCATCTCCGCACAAGCCGATCGCGAGCAATGGTCGTCGCTGCATTCGAGCGGCGCAGTCACGGCAGACCAGGCGATTCGCTGCCTGGGTCAGCTCGGAGCGCGCTGCAATCTGACTGCGCTCGGCGCGTTCCTGGCGGTCGAGCCATTCGCCTAATCGCGCTCCGCGCGATTGTCCCAATGCCTATGTTTTACAAGTCGGACCAAAGTCCGGCTGCGACCTCGCTCGCATCCGACAAAAACAATCAGGAGGCAATGCGGCCTTCGCTTGCGAAGGCCGCAGTCATGCGCTGTGAGGTCAGGCAGTGGTCTTCTCGTGCTCTTTCGTAAACGATTCCATGCGCCGCTTCATTTCGTCCATCGGAACGTCCTCGACGTGCGCGCCGATCGACCACACGTGCCCGAACGGGTCCTTCAGCGTGCCGGTACGGTCGCCGTAGAACTGATTTTCTACCGGCTTCTCGACGGTGGCTCCGGCCTTGATCGCGCGATCGAATACGGCGTCGGGATTCTCCACATAGAACATCAGGCTCACGCTGGTCCCGCCGCGCTTCTTCGGCGATAGATGACCCATCTCGGGCCACTCATCGGACAGCATCACGTGCGAGTCGCCAAGCTTGATCTCCGCATGGCCGATCCTGTCGCCCATCGGCATCCGCATCAATTCAGTGGCGCCGAAGGCTCTCTTGTAGAAGTCGAGCGCCGCGGCGGCGCCGTCGATGATCAGATAGGGGGTCACGCTGTGGTAGCCCTCGGGAATAGCTTTAACAGGCATTCGCAGTCTCCTTCCTAGTGGTCCTAAGTCCGCTTGTGGCGGTACGCCTTTTATACGCCGCGTTTATGTCAGGCCTGCGGGGCAGAGGGCTGGCGACTCTTCTCGAAACGCGCAGCGGCAAGTGATAATTCGTAGGCACGCTTCTTGTTGTGTGCGTGCCGGATGTTCGCTGCTCATGCCTGATACCTCAGCTTTGATAGCCGCCCTCCCGCAACCGGGCTTGCGCCGCTTAGCCGCCATCGGCCAGGTTCGCAGCTTTTCCAAGAACGCGGTGATCATCAGCGAAGGAGATGTCGCCGACACGGTCTACCTGATGCTCGCGGGTCGCGTACGGGTGTATCACGCGACCGAAGACGGACGCGAGGTCGTGCTCGATGTGCTGGGCCCCGGAGAGTTAATAGGGGAGATGGTGCTCGACGGCTCGCCTCGCTCGGCCTCGATCATGACGGTCGAGCCATGCAGCATGGTGGTCATGACCGTATCCACCTTACGCGAGCAGTTACGCAACGACCCGGACCTTGCTTTGGTGTTGATTGCAGAGCTGATGGGGCGGTTGCGCAGGCGATCTCAATCGCTGAAGCAGCTCGCATTGGGGGACGTCTACCAGCGCTTAGCCGCATTGCTGTCAGAAGTCGGTGGTTCGCAGCGGCCGGCCGTGATCGAAGGGCTCACACAGCAAGAGCTCGCGGATCGCATCGGCGCATCGCGTGACACTGTCAATCGCATTTTCAAAGAGCTAATCAACGGAGGCTTCGTCGAGGTTGCACGTAGACGAATAACGCTGTTGCGACCGCTGCCTGCGCACTGGTAAAGCGCTAGACATTCGCGCGCTCAGCCCGGTCCTACGAATGCGAACGGTGCCCGGTAGTACGGGTCGATAGCGCGGCCCAAAGCGTCCGCGAGAAGAATCGCGCTTCGTCGCTGGCAGCGCCCCTGATGCCGAAGTTCGCTTTGCGGTACGCATGCCTACCGACTGAAAGTGACCCATTCCACTTTCGCAGAGTGCCGTAGCGCAACGACTACCGACGCCGGTTGGACCACAGTTCAGTCATCCAGAGCAGGACGCGATGGACCAACCAATCGGAGGATATATGGGTACTGACATGTTGATGAACAACGCCGACTCAGACACGATCGAAGCATCCAAGCGCGCGTGGGCTTTCACGGCGGTCACTGCTTTGGTGCTGGTGCTCTGGTTGGCCGTGATCGCGGTCACGCCTGCCAATTCGAGCTCTGATATTTCGACGACGCCCGCGGTCGTGCAGCCCGCTCACGAATCGTCAAGCAACGAATCGAGTCTCGGTCGCGGTTCAAGTATCGACGACCCGGTAACCAGCGGCGTGGATATGCACGGCTGATCGCTGCAACGCAGCGCGAAAACACTCGGAGAATGTCATGACTCAAGCTCAAGCAATGCATTTGCCGCAAGCGTATCGACAGGAGTTCGCCGGATTTGGCGCGACGGTCCGTGAGATCGGGAGTGCGCTGGCGACAGAACACACGCTGGCGCTGCGCGCGTCGACTAAGGCGGCTTTGCCTCGCCAAAATCTGACCGAACTGCGAGCGATGTACACGCGGTCTAGTGCCGATTGAGGGCTATCGCTCCCGCTTCGCCGCGAGCCGGCGCTTGACCGACGCGCTGCCGAGCTCGCGTAACGCGTGTTGCCCAACCCAGCGCGGCGCAGCGTCGGTCGATGTCGCCAGTCGCTGAGCGGTCGCGATCGCGGCCGCATTGAGCGCAGCACTGCGCTTTCCTGTCGCGCGCAGTGCCATGTTCACCGCCTTACTGACGAAATGGCGATCATCGGCCGCGCCACGCTCGATCAGTGCTAATGCCCGCAGGAACGGTTGATCACCGGACACTCGATCGTGCACCGTCAATGCCCACAGCAGCGCGAATGCCGCGCGCTTCGTCCACTCGTCGCGGCTGCGCGCCCATTGCGCCACTTTCGCCCATGCATGCGGCGTGCGATCGAACAACGCGAAGCACGCGGTATCGACGATCGCCCAGTTGTCGAAGTCGCGGCACCAGCGGTCCATCTGCGCAGCAGTGACGCGCTCCGGCTCGTCGATAAATGTCGCGAGCATGCGCGCCTCGTACCGGTCGGTGTCCCATAGCGCGAGCGCGAGCTCGTGATTGGGCCCGAGGCGCTTGGCTTTCTGCCGCAAAGCACCGACCGATACCCCATACGCCTTGTCCGAAGGAATTGCGTAGCGCGCCATACCGTCGCGGGCGCGCTTGCTGCCGTTGGCCTCGAGCCACTTCACGACTGCGTCAAGCTGCTCGACGAGCGAGGGTGTCGGGGTAGATGCGGTGCGCTTCAGGAGACCTCCTTCGGTCAGCTTACAACCAGCACCCGCTCGACGATTCGGCGCGAGCAAGCGTCATGCGCGCGGCGCACACCGGCTGTAGCGCGCCCTACCTGTAGCGTGGTACTAGACAAGGCTTGGCTACGGGATGGAATATGCGGCGAGGAAGAGCAGTAACTCAAAGAGAAATAAGCGAGGAGAACTCAATGGAAACACCAGACATTTCCCGCCGAGAGCTGTTGATCCAAGGTAGTGCCGGACTCGCACTGCTTCATGCCCCGTGGTTCGTGCAGGCGTTTCCAAGCCGGCCGGGAGAGGAGGTCGTGCCGTGGCTGGATCAGCCGGGAGCCAATCCGAGCGGCGGCGTCGTCGAGAACTTGCAGCCGTGGGAAAACCTCGCTTCTTCTTTTATCACGCCCAACGACAAGTTCTTCCGCGTGTCGCACTACGACAAGCCGGTTATCGACGAAAAGAAATGGAATCTAGAGATTGCCGGGCTGGTGAAAAAGCCGATGACGCTGACGCTTCCTGCGCTCAAGACGCGTCCCAAACAGGAGGTCGTGTACACGATCGAATGCGGCGGCAATCATGGATTTCCGTGGTTTACCAGCGGGATCGGCAATGCGAAATGGGGCGGCACACCGCTCGCGGCGCTGCTGAAGCAAGCAGGTGTGATGGATCGCGGAAGCGAGGTTGTCTTCTGGGGCGCCGATTCGGGCACGGAGACCATCCGCGACATGAAAATTCCGCAGCACTTTGCACGCAGCATGTCGCTCGCCGATGCGATGAGTCCAAACAACCTGCTGTGCTACGAAATGAACGGCGCAGCACTTCCGCAGCCGCATGGCGCTCCGGTGCGATTGATAGCGCCGGGCTGGTACGGTGTTGCGAACGTCAAGTGGCTGAACCGAATTGAAGTCCGCGATACACGCTTCATGGGCCGCTTTATGGCACGCGACTACGTCACGATCCGCGAAGAGCAGCGCAACGGTGAAACCGAATCCGTCGAAACCTCGGTCGGCCGCACTTTGCTGAAGTCTGCGCCGGCCAAGGTCACGCGCAAGGACGGCCAGTACCGCATCGTCGGCGCGGCGTGGGGCGCGCCGTCGTCGCGCGTCGAAGTGCAGGTCGACGGCGGACCATGGAGGCAAGCGACGATCGACCGCAGTGACCAAGGCAAAGTTCGCGTGGACTTTCTGGTCGGTGGACTGGCCAAACGCAACGCCGGGCGAACACACGATCACATCGCGCGCCGTCGATACGCAGGGCAATGTGCAGCCGGCGATGGACGATCCGCGCATCGCCAAGAAGAAGACTTATTGGGAAAGCAACGGGCAGGTCTCGCGGCGCATTCGCATTGCGTAGCGAAGCAAGGCGTGGTGGCCCCAAGTGCGATCCTAGTTCGTACTCGTGATCGCGCGATACGGCCACGACATGGGCAAGAAGATCGCCATCTACCTGGTCAATAACTCGTTCAAGCCGGTGCATTGAGGAGAATCACGCTTGGCCCCTCGGGCCGGAGGTGATGCTCCGGCTCGCTGAACGTCGCAAGCATGCGGCCTCGTGCTGATCGGTGCCCCACAGTGCCAGCGCGATCGTGACCATGCAGTGAGACGGCGCTGACGCCGCCGAGCCGCTAAATGTGGGCTATTCCACTTTCACAGGGCGCTGCGGCGCAACGACTACGCGCCTCCGTCAGAGCAAAGTTCGGTCATCCAGAGCAGAACGCAATGGATCAACTGACAGGAGGATGTATGCGTACTGACAAGCTGATGATCAACACCGACAGGGGAGCGATCGCCGCATTTCAACGCGCGCTCGGCTACAAAGCCGCCGCAGCCGTGGTCGTGGTGCTCTGCTTCGTCGTCATCGGATTCACCGCGCCCGACAACGTCAACGCAGATGCGTCGATCGCGCCAACTGTTGTCCATGAAACGGCGCGCATCCAGGCGGATCTCATCCGCGGAGCGGACGTCGACGATCCAGTGACGCACGGCGTCGACATGCACGGCTGAAGGCCGACTAAGCGCTGAACCCGCGAGCCGCTGACGAGACTCGTGGGTTCAGTTGTGCAGCTTTGACGAACACGGGCTGCGCTAGAACACCTCGATCAACGCGGCAGAGGCATCCCACCAGCGTTCCTGCGCAAGTGGACCCAACAAAAAGGGGCCTTGCGGCCCCTTCCTTACTGCGTTGCGATGGTTCTACAGGAGCTGACCGTCGGCATACCCACCAGCCACTTGCTCCATTTCTTCGGAGGACAGTAGTTCTTCGTTTGTCAAAAGTTGTAGCGCCTCTTCTCTTTGCTGGTCCATGTCCGCTCCTTTTTGATCGGGTCCGACAACGAAATCCTAAGCGCGCGACTGGCCAGGCGTCAACGGCGTAGCGTGACGCGCTACTGAAGTTGCCTGTACACGCGCGATCATGGCAGCACCGCGTTATTGGCCATTTGTGCGGAAAACTTTATTACTCTGGTTTCTAGGGCTGGACAAGTCTTCCCCGCAAGATCGAAGATACGGCGAATACCAAAACAATCATTGTCAGGAGACAACGATGTTCATTCCGTCACGCCGCTCATTGCTCGTTGGTATCGCGAGCGCAATTGCTGGCCTCACCGCATTCGCGTTCGCTCCTCCCGTTCATGCACAAGCGTATCCGTCACGCCCGATCACATTGATCGTGCCGTGGGGCGCGGGCGGCGGAACGGATGCCACCGCGCGCATCATCGGCACCCTGCTCGAAAAAGAGCTCGGGCAGCCGGTCAACGTTGTCAACCGCACCGGTGGCAACGGTGTCGTCGGCCACGCAGCGATCGCCTCCGCAGCGCCCGATGGATACACGATCGGCCTGGCTACCGTTGAGATCGGCATGATGCATTGGCAGGGGCTGACCGAGCTGACCGGTGCGTCGTACACGCCGCTCGCGCTCGTCAATGCAGACCCGGCGGGCATCCAGGTGCGTGCCGATGCGCCATACAAGACCGTTCAAGATCTGCTGGCTGCGATCAAGGCCAACCCCGGCAAGCTCAAGGCATCGGGCACCGGTCAAGGCGGCATCTGGCATCTTGCACTGGCGGGCTTGCTGCGCGATCAGAAGATCGATCCTGCCGCGGTTCCCTGGGTGCCGAGCAATGGCGCCGCGCCGGGACTGCAGGACATGGTCGCTGGTGGCGTCGACATCGCGCCGGTATCGCTGCCCGAAGCGCGCGCTCTGATCGACGCCGGCAAGGTGAAGAGCCTCGTCATCATGAACGACAAACCTTCAGCGCTTTATCCGGCGGTGCCGACGTTGAAGTCGGCGATCGGCAGCGATTGGACGACGGCGGCATGGCGCGGCATGGTCGCACCGAAGGGAATTCCTAACGACGCTCGCGACAAGCTCGCGGCCGCGCTGCAGAAGATTGTCGCCAGCAAGGAATACAACGACTTCATGGCGAGCCGCGGCTTCGGCGTGATCTACGCTGGCCCTGATGAATTCGCAAAGTGGATGGCGAAGTCCAGTGCCGACCTCGGGGCCACGATGAAAGCGGTGGGCATCGTCAAGTAACGCTCGCCCTGTAGTTCAGAGTGAAGACCGCGTTGCCGCGCTCTTCGTGAAGCTCAGCGACGCCATTTTCGGTCTGCTGCTGCTTGCGCTGGGCGCGGTCGTTATCGCGGTCGTCTCGTCGTATCCGACGATCCCGGCGCAGCGCGTCGGCCCCGCCCTTTTCCCCGCGCTGATCGCGCTCGGCCTGGTTATCGGAGGTCTGCTCCTGATCGTGCGCGGCTGGCGCGATCGCGCGACCGTGCCGTGGATCCGATTCGAACCGTGGGTGCACTCGCCGCGGCACGTCGCCGGCTTCATCGGCGTGATCGGCTCGGTCGTCTTCTACATCGCCGTAGTGGACTCGCTCGGCTTTCTGCTGACGTCGCTGATCATCCTCACGGTGCTGTTTCGCCTGTTCGGAGTTGCGCTCGGCCGCTCGATCGTGATCGCAGCGATCGCCACGTTCGTCATTCACTTCGCTTTCTACAAGTTGCTCCGCGTGCCGCTGCCGTGGGGCGTGCTGACTAACTACGCCTGGTAGCAAACATGTGGGAGCACTTCGCGCAGGCTTTCTCGATGGTGTTCGAGCCGTACACCATCCTGGTGATGGTGCTGGCGTCACTGTTCGGACTGTTCGTCGGCGCGGTGCCGGGACTCACTGCGACGATGGCGACAGCGCTGCTGGTGCCGGTGACGTTCTTCATGGCGCCGATTCCGGCAATCGCCGCGATCGTCACGGCGACCGCGATGGCGATCTTTTCCGGCGACATACCTGGGGCGCTGTTGCGCATTCCCGGTACGCCGGCTTCGGCCGCCTACACCGACGAAGCGTTTGCGATGACCAAGAAGGGTCGGGCCGAGCTCGCACTCGGCGCGGGACTCGTGTTCTCCGCGATCGGCGGACTGTTCGGCACCGCGGTGCTGATTGTTGCTGCACCCGCGCTCGCAAATATCGCATTGCGTTTCAGCTCGTTCGAATACTTCTGGCTCGTGCTGCTCGGCCTGACGTGCGCAGTGTTCATCACGTCGGACCGTCCGCTGAAGGGACTGATCACGCTGTTCATCGGTCTGTTGGTGGCGTGTGTGGGCCTGGGCAATCCGGCCGGGCACCCGCGCTTCACCTTCGGCAACGCCGAAATGATGGCGGGCATCGGCATGATCCCGATGATGATCGGCATGTTTGCCGTGTCGGAGATCCTTCGGTTTGCGGTCGACACTAGCCCGCCCGCCGAGCTATTGGTCGAGAAGTCGGCAATGTCTTCAGCGGCCAATGGGCGTTGGCGAAGAAGTACTGGCGTCAGGTGCTGCGCGGCAGCTCACTCGGCACATTGGTCGGCGCGCTGCCGGGCGCCGGCGCGGATATCGCGGCCTGGATGTCGTACGCCGTCAGCAAGAAATTTTCGAAGGAGCCTCAGAAGTTCGGCACCGGTCACGTCGAAGGCATCGTCGAATCAGGCTCCGCCAACAACAGTGCACTGGCGGGTGCATGGATTCCCGCGCTGGTGTTCGGTATTCCGGGCGATTCGATTACCGCGATCGTGATCGGCGTGCTGTACATGAAGAACATGAATCCGGGGCCGACGCTGTTCACCGTCAATCCGCAGAACATCTATGCAGTGTTCATCCTGTTCATCATCGCCAACATCATCATGGTGCCGCTCGGCATTCTGTGCATCAAGGCTGCCAAGCAGATCCTCAAGGTGCCGCGCCGCGTGTTGATGCCGCTGATCCTCGTGTTCTGCATCGTCGGCACGTTCGCGATCAACAACTCGGTCTTCGATATCGGGGTAATGCTCGCCGCCGGCGTGATCGCCTATCTGCTGGAGGAAAACGGATTCCCGATCGCGCCGGCGATTCTGGGCGTGGTGCTGGGCGGCATGCTGGAGGAGAACTTCATATCGTCGATGATCAAGGCCGAGGGCAACCTGCTCGAGTTCGTCTCGCGGCCGATTGCCGCGTCGCTCGCCGCGGTCACCGTTCTCGTCTGGTTTGCACCGATTGCGGTGCGCA
>CAWAYV010000046.1:0-33878 GCA_963786295.1 uncultured beta proteobacterium
TGCCCCCTGGAATGGCCTATTGGCTCCGAGAAAAAATGCGTAGATCTTCAGAGACTCTCCGACGCGCCCGAAGGACGAGAAAAAATAGGCTGCTTCGCTGTTCGCGGTTTCAGGAAGAGGAGGACGAATGAACAGCGACGAAAAACCGAACCGACCACGTCGAGCTTGGCTGCGCGTAGTTGCCGGAGCTGCCGGTGGAGGGCTAGCTCGGGAATGTTTGTCACTAAGACCAGCGCCATACAGAACGGTCCCGGTCGCGGGGCCCCTGAAGTATCAGGACTCCCCGAACGCGGGCAGGGATTGTTTAGGGTGCGCGGAGTTCGTGCCGGGCAAGACGCCGAAGGATCGTGGAGGGTGCACCGCCATCCCCGGTGATACCGAGATCTCGCCTAATGGCTGGTGCGTCATGTGGGAAGCAAAGAAATAACTTTGGCAATCGAGATAACAGCCGCGGTTGTCGTAAGGCCGAACTGCACAGTATCGAAGAGGAGAATTGATGGACAAGCCAAGTATTTCCCGCCGTCAGTTGCTAGTCCGGGGAAGTGCCGGGCTCGCTCTGCTGCATGCGCCCTGGTTCGTACGGGCGTTGCCGAGCCGGCCGGGCGAGGAGGTCGTCCCATGGCTGGACCAGCCGGGGGCAAACCCGAGTGGCGGCGTCGTCGAGAACCTGCAGCCGTGGGAGAGCCTGTCTTCTTCCTTCCTGACATCCAACGACAAGTTCTTTCGCGTGTCGCACTACGACAAGCCCGTTATCGACGAAAAGAAGTGGAATCTCGAGATCGCGGGACTGGTGAAGAAGCCGCTGACACGCTCGCTCTCCGCGATCAAGGCGCGGCCCATGCAGGAGGTCGTGTACACGATCGAATGCGGCGGCAATCATGGCTTCCCATGGTTCACCAGCGGTATCGGCAATGCCAAGTGGGGCGGTACGCCGCTCGCGCCCTTGTTGAAGCAGGCGGGCGTGAGGGATCGCGGTATCGAGGTTGTCTTCTGGGGCGCCGATTCGGGCACCGAGGCCATCCGCGACATGAAGCTGCCGCAGCACTTTGCGCGCAGCATGTCGCTTGCCGATGCGATGAGCCCGGACAATCTGCTGTGTTATGCAATGAACGGTGCAGCGCTGCCGCAGCCACACGGCGCTCCTGTGCGATTGATCGCTCCCGGCTGGTACGGCGTTGCGAACGTCAAGTGGCTGACCCGCATCGAAGTGCGCGACACCCGCTACATGGGCCGTTTCATGGCGCGCGACTACGTCACGATCCGCGAGGAGCAGCGCAACGGAGAGACCGAGGCAGTCGAAACCTCGGTCGGCCGGACGCTGCTGAAATCCGCGCCGGCCAGGGTCACGCGCAAGGACGGCCAGCACCGCATCGTTGGCGCGGCGTGGGGCGCGCCAATTGCGCGCGTCGAAGTGCAAGTCGACGATGGACCATGGAAGCAAGCAACGATCGACCGAAGCGACCAGGGCAAGTTCGCCTGGATTTTCTGGTCGGTGGACTGGCCAAACGCAACGTCCGGCGAACACACCATCACATCACGTGCTGTGGATACGGGCGGCAACGTGCAGCCCGCCATGGACGATTCGCGCATCGCCAAGAAGAAGACTTATTGGGAGAGCAACGGGCAAGTCGCGCGGCGAATCCGAATCGCGTGACACTGGGTATCGCGTCTGCTTTTCGGCGACTTCAATGTCTGCAACGGGTCGATAGCGGACCTCGTATCGATTGGCTGCTTACGACCCTTAGCGGAAACCAACAACCGCAGCAAGCCGCCCCCACCGGCGACTCTCTAACCTCCGGCCATACCTTTACCACCTCACAGCGGAGCAGGACCTCGCGTCAATCCCTTGGCCCCTGCGCACGACAGCGTGAACGTGTAGATATCGGCCATCAGCGCATCCCTTTGCTCGCGCGTGCTGCCGATGCCGTGACCGGCGTCAAAATCGATCCTCAATAAGACCGGCGACTTGCCGGCGGTGACAGCCTGGAGCCGAGCGACGAACTTTGCCGCGTTAAACGTCGCGACGCGGGGGTCTTCGTACCCCGAGATGACAAGCACGGGCGGGTATCGGACACCCTCCTTGATTGCGTGATAACTGTCCATGTCGTACAGGATGCGGAAACTGGCCGCGTCGACTGTCGGTCCCCATTCGTCCATGTCGGTGTTGTTCTGTTCCGCCCTATATCGGATGGTGTTCAGCCAGCCGACGTCGGAGATCGCACCGGCGAACAGATCGGGCCTTTCGGTCAACGCGCGACCGACGGTAATTCCGCCCGCCGAGGTGCCTTGGATGATCGGTGCCGAGAAGACGTGACGCGCGTTGCGATCAGCGCCTGTGAGACGTCGATGAGGTCGCGCCACGTGTTGGGCTTGTTCGCCAATTGGCCGGCCTTGTGCCACTCGCGACCGTATTCGCCGCCGCCGCGTACGTTAGCGACGACGTAGATGCCGCCGACGTCCAAGAACGCGAGCAGTCGCGCATCAAACCTTGGCGAGAATGAGTACTGGTACGCGCCGTATGCCGTCGCGAGCACAGTGTTCTGCCCGTTGGGCTGCCATCCGCGGCGGGCGATGATGGTGTAAGGGATCTGTGTACCGTCGCGTGCCCGTGCAAAGCGCTGCTCGGCGACGTACGGCGACAAGTCAATAGACGGCTTGCTGTCCAAGTCAGTCGCCGCAACTTTCAAAGCTGATGCCAGGCGCCAGATGGCTGGTGGCTCCAACCAACCCGTTAAGAACAGATAGGCATCGTCGCGCTGCTCTGAGCTGAAAATGTCGCGAATCGATCCTTCGTAGGGGAGCTCGATCGAGACTTGGCCTTGGCGGGTCACCCGCTTCAATCGTTGGACGCCGCCATCCATCATTCGCACCAGAGCCCCACCACGAAAGGGATAGACCTCCTCGGCAACCACGCTGGACTGTGGAAGTACTTCAGTAGCGGAAGCCAGGGAAGGCGCAGACAGCGACGTGACAAGGACGCGGCCCCGGGCACTGTCGCGATTAGAGATGAAAAAAAGGTCATCGCCGGCTGCGGCCACGCCGACGACAAGGTCTTCATCGACCGCGAGCGGCAAGAAGCGCGGCCTTCCCGCAATGAGGTCAGCCACATTGACAGTCCAGACCGCTCTCTCGGGACGAACATCAAGGACCATCACGATGGCGCGGTCCGTCCCAAGAACCGGGCGGATGGCGCCAACCTGGATCTCTTTCATCGGGATCTGCGCGTACATCCCCCGACGCAGGAAGACTCTATCTGAATGCGGATCCGTACTAACAAGATGCAGCCTTACGACACTGTTCCAATAGAAGCTGGGCGTCCCTCGCTCGCCGGTGAACTGGATATAAAAGAAGCCCGATCCATCCGGCAGCCAGCCTGTGATGCCATAGTCAATGTTTGAAATGCGTTCTTCGAGGATCCTGCCAGTAGATACGTCCATGACATGTCCGGTCGAAGCTTCGGACCCAGCGGGAGACAGGCCGTAAACGACAAGGCGGCCAGTCGGATCCGGCGCCCACCAGTCGAGGCTGACGTGCTTGCCGTTCATGGTCAGCGTTGTGGGATCGACCAACGTCCTTGCCGCGTGGCCATCTTGTTCTCGCACGAAGAGCTTGTAGTTCTGAGCACCAAGTGGCCGTTGTTCAAAGAACACTCGCTGGCCCGTCGCCATAGCCTTCCTCGTCGCCGACAGCTCTCCCGAAAGCGCGGAAACGCGCGCACGCAGGGCGGCGCGCCCTGGCACATCTGACAGGAACGCTCGGGTATGGGCGTCGTGCGCCTTCAGCCACGGCAAGAGATCAGGATCCTTGGTGTCTTCCATCCACCGGTAGGATCCGAGACCTTCGTGCCGTAGTAATCGTCGAAGGCCGGTGCACGCTTGGCTAGAGGAGGTGTCGAGTCGGCTGTTTGGGCTCGTGCCGGAAAGGTCACAAGACTGGCCAGCGCACTTGCAGTTGCAAGGAATCAACGGCGGTCGTCCATGCGCACCTCCGGTTAAATGAGTGCCGCTTTCTAACTGATCAGCGAGTATTTGCCTAGGTCTGCTTATGGCCGAAAGCAGACTTAATAGAGCACCGATCGCTTGCAACATGACCGACATGCTGCGCGCCCCCGAAGGGCAGCAGGGAGATCTCGGTCAAAGTCAGGCTATGCAGAGCGTCCCCAACGGGAGCCCAAGCAAGCCCCCCACTGGTCATCAGGCTGGCTGCCTAGCTAAGCACCGTCACGCAGCATTTCTGTGCACTAGCAATTCACTGCGCGCCTCGCGTGTAACAACGAGCGCGGACCGAAGAAAGAGAGCGGAAATGATTGCACCGACGATCAGGTCAGGCCAAGCCGATCGAAATGCCCACACTGCGGCAGCAGCAATCAGAACACCGACGTTTGCGAATAGATCGTTTCGGGAGCACAGCCAGACCGAGCGCATATTGATGTCTTCTGCGCGGTGACGCCACAACAGCGCGAAGCAAACGCCATTGGCAAGAAGTGCGAGCGCACCGATCACGCACATCGTTTCGTAGGCGGGGACTTCTGGAACGGCGATCTTGTGGATCACCTGGCCAAGAACGAACGCCCCGAACAAGCCCATCACTGCCGCCTTGGCGAGCGCCGCTCGCGCCTTCCAAACAGGCGGACGCGCAACCACATACAAGCTGAAGCCGTAGACCAACGCATCGCCGAGCATATCGAGCGAGTCAGCGATTAGAGCGATGGAGCCCGCAAAGAGGCCAGCAACGAACTCAACGCCGAACATCGTGGTGTTGAGGATTAAGACAATGGGCAGTGTCGAGCCCTGACGTTGGCGCAACTGCGCAAGCGCAGCCTCTTTGTCAGTACAACAGGCGTCCATGTGGGCAGCTTATCAATGCGCCTTCGGATCATCGACCGCGGCTATCGACTTAAAGCCGGGCGGTGGTTTCACTTCAGGGTTGCACGCGCACGGCACGCCCGCAGCGCTTCGAGCGTGAAGGTCGGTGATGCGCGCGTGCAGGCGACGAATACCTGATGGGAAGTAACGTGCTTAGGCGCTGACCCGGAAGTCCAGATTTGTTAATCTGCGCGAATGAAGCGGTTCATTGTTTTTCTGCTGCTGCTGGCCTTGCCGATTCGCACGGTGTTGGCCGTTTCAGGTTTCGGTTGCGCGATGATGCCGATGCAGATGTCGCAGACCGGCGACGGGGCTCCGTGCCCGATGCATGTAGTTGACGACGCGTCGATGGCGGAAACTCCGGCAGACGGTGCGCCAGCTTCGTGTTCTTCATGTGCGGCGGCGTGTTGTGCGGCGCTCGCGCCGATGCCTCCCACTATCGCCAGCATCTCCGTGGTCGGTGACTACGCAGCAGCGGCTGTCAAAACCTCGTTCGCAAACGCCGTTCGCCACGCCCTGGAGCGACCTCCCCGCTCAGTTTGATCTTCGCGCCGGTTAGACCGGCGAGAGTGCGGATCCCGATGTTCGGTGTCCGCTTGGCGGCTATGCCGCTTCCGGAGATCATGGAATGCTGAAAAACCTTTTTGCGGCTTCGATCGCGGCTGCGTTCGCGGTAGTCGTGCCGCCATGCCGTCGCTGCCCCTGTGGGGTTCGCCGACAGTTGGATGGTGATGGGTGAGCTAGGCGGCGAATTCAAGCAACTCGAGGCGATGTTCAGTCCAACTGCGCGCTACGCGATTGCGGCCATGTTCACGCAAATGGAGAACATCGATCAGGGCACCCGAGTCAACCTGGCTACTATCAACTACAACCGGTTGCTGTGGCGGCACAACGGGCCCGAATCGCAATTTAACGGCTACCTGTCGGTCGGCGCGGGCGCATCTCGCTCGAATGCGGCATTCCAGAGCGATAGCAACCAGCCTGTGGCTGCAATCGGTGCCCAGGTCGACTACGAAACGCGGCTTATTTACCTCGCTGGCAAGACCTATTACTGGAAATCGTCAGGCTTTACCGTCGGCTATAACAGCGTGCAAGCGGGGTTCGCGTTCTACAAGACCGAATGGGACGAAACACAGCCGTGGGTGATCGCCGAAATCAGCCGGATGCCGGGCATCAATGATGAATACGACAAGGCCATCTATCTCCGGCTCGTCAATAAAGGATTTTTTGTGGATGTCGGCATCGACGATGATCGCCAGCTCAAACTCAACTTTCGCTACACGTTTTAAGGACTTCGTATGAAAATCACGATTGTTGCAATTACCTTCTCACTAAGCGCGCTGTGTGCCGTGGCTCAAACCAGCGCGCCGTCAACCATCAAGGCCGAGGTCAACGGCATGGTGTGCGCCTTTTGCGCGCAAGGCATTGAAAAAAAGATCAAGGCGATGCCACAGGCGAAGGACGTGCTTGTCAATCTTGATAAGCGGTTGGTCGCGGTCGAGCTGAAGCCGGGCCAGACTGTGTCGCACGACAAGATCAAGGAAGCGATCGCCGACTCGGGCTATGACGTGGTAAAGATTGAGACGGTGGCGATCTCGGTTAACGACCTGAAAGCACAGTTGAAGTGAAAGACGGGGGCAGCAAGCTGGCTCGGCGGCGCGCGTTGATTTAGGCCACGAAGTTCGCACTGCACGCGCGGCGTCGATGCTCAGCATCTTCACTTCCAGCGGTACGCTCATCTGTTGCGCGCTCCCGGCGTTGCTGGTTGGGATCGGCGCTGGCGCTGCGCTCTCGGGCCTCGTATCGACAGTGCCGCAGATCGTATGGTTATCGGCCAACAAGGGGACCGTCTTCGGTGTCGCCGCCATGATGCTCGTGGTCGCGGGTGTTTTGCAGTGGCGGGTGCGATTGGCACCGTGTCCCGCCGATCCGCTACTTGCTTCGGCGTGTCTACGTGTGCGGCGCATGTCCGCATCGATCTACGCTGGGTCGATTGCCATCTTCGTGGTTGGTGTTCTGTTTGCCTTCGTCCTGCCCGCGTTTTTAGGTTAGTTGGCTCAGCGCACGTTGCTGCCCGCTGTATCGCTTTCTAGACACAATCTAGACACGGCCAAAGCAAGCAGCGGCTCAACGAAGCTAGGTGACTGATTAAACTAGCGTCCCCAAGCCAAACCGAATTAACTCGACCAACGTTAACGGCTCGCAGAATCCTTCGCATGACGCGTCAACAGCGACGAGCCGCGTGAGGCTGCGTAGCTGCAATCAGGAACCAACGATTCGATGATGTCCGCTTTCGACCCATTGCTGACAGTAGCGACGGTCCAAAGCGGACTTTCACCAACGTAGAATTAGGCGGCGCGCTTCGACGCGTCCGCTGGAATAAAAATTAGGCAACATAGTGGTTAACACCTCGGTTGTTGGCATGACCCGACAAAACTGTTTGTTTAGGCTTGCCATTTTGACCTTGTGGATTTCATCTGCGGCTAGATTTTCCCCATCGATACCTTGCCGATTGAATGTCGCCGTTGCATCCGATACGAGTGTTGTGTGAAACCCAAGGTTCCCCGCCATGCGCGTGGTGGTGGAAACGCAATGGTCCGTAGTAAGGCCAACGATTACGAGTGTCTCTATTCCTTTGCCACGAAGATGCGCCTCCAAGGCAGTGCCGATAAACGCACTATTGACGTGCTTCACAAAGACTTCCTCGTTGTTCCGTGGCATTGCCTCTGGCTTGAATTCGCAACCTACCGTACCTGGGCGCAGCGGTGAGTCCGCCTTCGTTGAGTGGTGTTGAATATGTATGACAGGCAGCTCCGCACTTCTCCATGCGCTAATGAAGCTGCGCGATATTCGCTTCTGCGTCGGGATTGTTTCGGCTGCCCCACCTCGGGTCGTCAAACCCCTTCTGGACATCAATCACGATGAGAGCGGCGATGTTCATTTGATGATTCCCCGTGCCCTAACCTGAATGAATGCGCGGTTTCAAACGTTCATGATCGCGACCGCGCGAACGTTCAGGTACGACTCGAGGGCTTCGGGGCCACCTTCAGACCCGTAGCCGGAGTCCTTTACTCCACCGAACGGCATTTCCGCAGATGGCATCGCGGGCATGTTGATCCACAGCATGCCTACTTCAACGCGGCGTGAAAGCAGGTCGGCATTCTTCAGCGATTTTGTGAAGGCGTAGCCAGCCAGCCCGTACGGCAGACGGTTGGCTTCGGCAATCGCATCATCCAAGACATTGAAGCTGCGAATCGCCGCCATGGGACCGAACGGCTCGTCGTTGAAGACCTTGGCTTCGAGCGGCACGTCCGCGAGGATGGTCGGTTGCCAGAAGTTGCCCGCGTCACCGATGCGTGCGCCGCCCGTCAGCACGGTAGCGCCGCGATCCACTGCATCCTTCGTGAAGTCAGCCATTGCCGTTAACCGACGCGGGTTAGCGAGTGGGCCCATCTGCGTGCCTTCCTCCAACCCGTCACCGACCTTCAGGCCTTGTGCATGCTTAGTTAGCGCGGCCGCGAAATCCTTGCGAATGCTTTCATGCACCAGGTAACGCGTGGGTGATATGCAAACTTGTCCAGCGTTGAGGAACTTGGCGGCGCCGGCGGACTTGATGGCCAACGCGATATCAGCGTCCTCGGCCACGATCACCGGAGCATGGCCGCCGAGTTCCATCGTGACGCGCTTCATATGTTGCCCAGCCATGGCCGCTAGCTGCTTACCAACCGCAATCGAGCCGGTGAACGTGATCTTGCGGATCACTGGATGTGGAATCAGGTAACTCGAGATTTCCGCCGGATTGCCGTAGACAAGACCCAGCACGCCCGGTGGCAGGCCGGCGTCAGCGAAAGCACGAATCAGTTCGGCCGGTCCGGCCGGCGTTTCCTCCGGCGCCTTGACCAGCATCGAGCAACCCGTGGCCAGCGCGGCGCCTACCTTCCGTACCACCTGATTGATCGGAAAATTCCACGGCGTAAATGCCGCAACCGGGCCGACTGGATCTTTAAGCACCATCTGGCGGATAGCCAAGTTGTGGCGCGAAGGCACGATACGTCCGTAGACGCGAAAGCCCTCTTCAGCGAACCATTCAATGAGGTCGGCTGCGCGGAGCGCCTCGCCTTTGGCTTCCACTAGTGGCTTGCCTTGCTCCTGCGTCAATAGACGTGCGATGGCCTCAGCGCGTTCGCGCATGAGACCGGCTGCTTTGCGCATGATCTTGCTGCGCTCCGCCGCGGTCATGTCGCGCCAGGTGGCAAAGCCCTGCTGTGCCGCTTCTAACGCCTTGTCCAAGTCGGCTCTAGAAGCGTGCGCTACGCGGCCAATTTCCTTCCCTGTCGCTGGATTGAAAATTGCGAGCGTTTTGCCGTCGGTGGCGTCTCGCCACTGGCCGTTGATGAATAGTTGCGTCGAAGGGTAGGCAAGAGCAGACACGGGCGGGTTGGTCAATTAGTGAGGAGGCTTGAGTCATTCGTACTCCTTGCGGGTGGGATCACCGCGTCTAAGGTGTTTTAGACCGTACGAGTTTGCTCCCAAATGTGGCGGCGGCGGATAACTATTCCGATGTCCGCTAGTGGCCGAATCAGGTCCCTCGTGCTCAGAACCCTTTGGTAAGTGTGTCGCTGGGCGTGGACTTAGCGAAGCGCGATTCGGACGTCCGCGATCGATGGGTCAGATCCGTCCTGCTCAAACCTTAGTAGGTGTGTCGCTGGCGTGGCAAACGGCCCCTTCTAGGCACAGCTTCTCGCCACGCCGTGTGCACGACGAAGTGAGTTAGTCGCTCGATACTAGGTCGCCTTCCAGGGTCCACCGGCGCTCCGCTGGATTGACGTGCACGGTACCGGCGCCGCGCAGCCCTTTCAGCTTGCCGGTTCCACCGGCGGTTTCCCAAAACCCGTTCGCAAGAAAGCGCGTCTTGCCGTCCGAGCCCGTGACAGGTACGGCGCGGAACTGGTACTTGAGGTACGCAACGTCGCCGTCGGCCGCGGTGAAGACCAGATAGCCGTTTACGTGCGCGCCTACCGCGGGGTTGACGTCATGAAAGCCCCACTCGAGCATCGTGGTACCCGCGAGTGGTCCGGTTCCCGCTGTCTTGCCTTCGCGTTGCGCAGCGAGCAGATACCGTTTGCTGCCATCCGCAAAATCCAGTCTCGAGTCTGCCTTCGGAGCGATAGTCGCCTCGATCTTCATCGGAGCCGCGTGTGCCGCTGCGCTTGCAAAGGCGCAGAAGGTCGCTGCCGCTACTAAGTGAGAAAGGATTGGTATTTGCCTCTGATGATTCATTGCACGCTCCCTTGGGTAGTGGTGCATCACTAGCACCGGAACGGGGACGGTAGAGCGCAATGTGGATCAAGTGAGTAGTGCGCCGACGGGCGCCGCGGATCGCGGCATGGCTGCGATCGATTGAGGATGAGAAAGCGCGTGCGACAGCGGCGCAGGTCGACGATTAGCCGGTGCTCGGCTTCCAGTCCTTGCTCTTTAGCTCGATGATGTAGATGCGAGTGCCGGAGCCGCCGACGTTTTCAGTTGAATGCGTTTCAGCAGGCGCGAAAAACACCTGACCCGAAGGAAACTCGCGCACGACGCTTTTTCCTTCGGCATTCGTAACCTTCACCTTGGCATCGGTCAAGGTGACGGTGACGCGCTCAGGGTGATAGTGCAGCCCCTGGCCGCAAACGCTGAAGCCTGGGCCGCTCTTGTATTCCAACACGCGTACGCGTTCGTTCTCAAGCACCACGCGGAACGATCGCGGATCAGCAGTCGCAGCATCCTGCGCGAGCGCGTCACTTGTAACGCCGAAGGCGGCCAGCATCGCTAGAACTTCTCGGCGCGTAGTGCGATTAACGGATTTCATCGGATTCGGCGTCCTGCGTGTCACATCTGGTGAAAGAGATGGGTATAGGCCTCGCTCACCGGCAGCGTTTCAGGCCTTTGCTTCAAGCGCAATGTGAGATTGCCACGATCGTCACGAACCACGCTATCAATGGCGTGAACGTTGACAACAGCCGAGCGATGCACTTGCCAAAACATCGTCGGATCAAGCTCGATGGTCAGGTTTTTGATCGTTTTCTTAATGAGTGCTTCGGTTTCGGCCGTCACCACCATCGTGTACTTCTGATCAGACTTGAAGTACAGGATTTCCTCGACGGTGATCAGCCGCACCACCGCACCGCGCGAGGCGTTGATCCATTGAAGGTAACGCGGCGGGCCAGCGCTGCGTTCAGCCAAATCCCGGAGCGCCCAGCGCAGATCGACCGGCGGTTGCTGAAGGCGCTTTTTAAGGCGCTGAATGGTTGTCGCCAGACGTGCGGCTGTCGGTGGTTTCAGGATGTAATCGATGGCGCCAGCCTCAAAGGCCTCCAGCGCGTGCTCGTCATAGGAAGTAATGAAGGCGATGTGGCAGTGGCCAGCAATCTGACGCGCGACTTCGATCCCCGTCAGCAACGGCATGTGAATGTCGAGGAACGCCACATTTGGGTCGTGTTCTTCGATCGCGTTTAGCGCGGCTACTCCATCGCTAGCTCGGGCGACGATCTGCAACTGCGGCCACAGCGAGTTCAGCAGGTCGGCCAATTCATCGGCGAGCAGTGGCTCGTCTTCAGCGAGTACCGCCGTCGGAATCGATTGACCCATCCACTCAGGCGAGCTCATACGGAACCTTCACAATCACGTTAATTTCTCCGGGGCCGTTCTCAATCGCCACATTGCCTGTTTCGCCATACAGCTCAGCGATCAGAGACTGAACGCAATTGACGGAACGACTTGATGGGGCCGTACCCAGCTCCAGTACCACGCGGCAGGTTTCATTCGAGCGCGAAGCGCCCAACCGGCACGGTGCGTTACCAGCGGGGCCATCCAGAAGCGGCAGCAGCACTCCCGGCGGGAAGCGTGCGTGCAGCACGTCGGGAGCAACGTCGGTCGCCATGCTGAGCTCACTTCCAGCGGCCAGCGCGTTCAACCTTACAAAGGCGCGTGCCAGTTCAGCTTCGCGAAGCAGGCTCGATGAAACGGTGCGAAGCCGTGGCAAAGCCGCGCGTAAAAAAGCGATCAACTCGTCGAGAAAGGTTTCGGCGCGCGCTGCGTCGTCTAGGTATAGGCGACGCATGACGTCGAGCATTTCAAACAGCACCCGCGGATCCATCCGCGCCTGCACTTCCTGCAGGCGGGCCTGAACCATGCGACGGCGACCGTGGCGTTGCGCTGCCTGCGCAGCTGCTAGGCGCGCCTTTGCCTGTTGATGCACACGGCTGCGGCGCAGATGCGCAAAGTAGAGCAGTGCCATGATCAGCGAAAAGATGAACCCGTGCAGATGCATCGTGCTGGCGCTGCGTACAAGGCCTTGCTCGATCAGGATCGATTCACGCCCCGCAGTCAGGATGTTGGCAAGCGCCGCCGCTGCGCACGCTGCCGCTAGCCACATCGCGCCACGCAGATGCCGTCCGACGCGTTGCGACAGCCGGTCGCAAACGTACCCCGCGATCAGCAACATGCACCACAGCGCAACGCCGTACAGCGTCCACCACATGCCAAGCCAGGTGATGTTGACGGCGGTTGGCGCTCGCATGACGCCGAGCGCGCCCGTGAAGAACGTAAGAGGTCCTGCGAACGCGAGCAGACCCGCTATCGCAACCCCGTCTTTATTCGCTCGCAACCACTGCGGAAAGCCACTGACCGGCTCGGTCAGCGGGAGGTCGAATTGCATCGGCGCAGCAGAGGTCAGCATCGTGGTTGTCAGGCGGTGACGGCGTCACCCGCGGCTCGATTGCCAGCCCGCGTGCTGCGCAGGGGGATCACGAGCGTCGCGCACGCACCGCGCGGCTCACCTTCTTCCAGGATCAGCCGGCCCTGGTTCTGGTAGCGCGCCGCTAATTGGCGTCGAATGTTGGCCAGCCCGACGCCGCTCCCGCTACTGGCCGTCGCTCCGAAGCCCGCGCCATCATCAAGCACGGTAACTTCGAGCATGCCACTCCGACATCTAGCACGCACTTCAATATGACCTCCGCCGAACGGCTCTAGTCCGTGCTTGATTGCATTTTCGACGAGCGTAAGGAGCAGCGTCGGCGGAAATTCGGCGTCTTGTAGCGCATCGGGGGCTTCGATCGAGAAACGGAGTTGCGCTCCCATGCGAAGCTGGAACAGGTCGAGGTATGCGCGCACTAGGGCGATTTCATCGCCAAGCAATGTACGACGGCTACGAAACTGCGGAAGCGCTGTGTGCAGGTAATGTATCAACCTGTCGACGGCCTCGGCGCCAGCTCGCGGTTGCGTGCGGTAAAGACGCCGCACATTGCCCAGCACGTTGAAAAGAAAGTGTGGTTCGACTTGGGCTTGTAGCAAAGCGAGCTGCTGTTCACTGTCAGCCTGCTCCAGCTGTGCGTTCGCAAGCTCCGCCGTGTACGCCTCCGAATAAGCCTGCAATGCACGTCGGTGCACCTGCGCGATCAGCGCCAAGAATACAGCCGGCAAACCCCAGCGGAGCGAATCTGCGAGCACGCGCAGCGCTGGCGGAAGGTATTGGAAGCCATGGGCGTAGTAGGCGTGAAGGAGGACCGCAAGAACAGCGGACAAGGTAAGGAGTACCGCACACACAACAGCAAGCCGATACGGCATCGTGCGGGGCAGGGAGTTATCAAGCATCGTGAAAGCGGCAAAAAGCGCTGCGGCGATGACTGCCAGCTCGGCCAAATACTTCAGCCAAGCCAGCGCAGCTTCGGTCGGCGAGAAAAAATCCATCAGAGCGGGGCTGAACAGCGCTGAGAGAGACAACAACATCGTCACCAGCGCCACCGCCGCCAGCGCTCGCCAGTTAGAGTGTCGCGCTATGCGCGCGCCAAAGGCAACCTCGCGTCGCGCGTGCGCGAGATTGATGTCTCCATGCGTTTCCATGCTGAATCGAACCTGCGGAATACAGTGCGATTTTGCTCCGCACTCATCGCCCCAGCGCCCGCGTTCGACGGATCCGCCGATTGGCGCCATGGTTGCCAGTTAGTGCGGATGGGTGGCCAAGATTAACTATTCGTGTCCCATTGCGATCTACTAAGGCTGGCAGGCTAAGGTCAAAGAAGTTTTCCGTGTAAGCACTCGGTCCTAACGGTAGGCCAATGTCAGCTATTGCCGCGTTGGCGAATTTCGCAAACGTCGGCTACTGCCGCCTACAGCCCCCTCATGCGGCCATCGACATCACTTGCTCAGTTGCCGCATCGCCCGAGTCAAACCATCAAGCGTCATCGGGAACATCTTGCCGCCGGCGATTTGCCGGATCACCGAAATCGATTGACGGTACTGCCATAACTGTTCGGGTTCCGGGTTCAACCAGACCGATTTCGGAAACGTCGAGAACAGCCGCTGTAACCACACAGCGCCGGCCTCGTCGTTGTTGTACTCGACCGAGCCGCCGGGCTGTAGCACTTCATACGGACTCATCGTCGCATCACCGACAAGAATCAACTTCCAGTCGTGCGGGTACTTGCGCAGCACATCCCATGTCGCGTGGCGCTCGGTGTAGCGGCGCCGGTTATTGCGCCACAGAAATTCGTACACGCAGTTGTGAAAGTAGTAAAACTCCAGATGCTTGAACTCGCTCTTGGCCGCACTGAACAGCTCCTCAGTGCGCTTGATGTGCTCGTCCATCGTGCCGCCGACGTCGAGCAGCATTAACACCTTAACGGTGTTATGCCGCTCGGGTACCAGCTTTAGATCGAGCCAGCCGGCGTTCTTCGCGGTCGACTCGATCGTGTCGTGCATGTCGAGTTCGAGTTCGGCACCTTCGCGTGCAAACCGGCGCAGACGCCTTAATGCGACCTTGATGTTGCGCGTACCAATCTCAACCGAATCGTCGTAATCACGGTAGCCGCGCATCTCCCATACCTTGACGGCAGACTTGCCGCCCTTCGATGCGCCGCCGATGCGAATCCCTTCGGGATGCGCGCCGCCATGACCGAACGGCGACGTGCCACCCGAGCCGATCCATTTGTTGCCGCCGTGATGCGCGCCGTCCTGCTCTTCGAGCCGCTTGCGAAACTCGTCCATCAGTTTGTCCCAGCCGAGCTTTTCGAGCTTCGCAATCTCTTCCGGCGAGAACGTACGCTCGAGCATCTGCTTGAACCACTCGTCCGGAATGTCCTTAGTAAAGTCAATCGCCGTCTGCACGCCGCGAAAGTATTCGCCAAAGGCGCGATCGAAGCGGTCGAACTGTGTTTCGTCCTTGACCAATGCCGAGCGAGACAGGTAGTAGAACTGGTCGATCGAAGGACCGATGACTCCGCGCTTCAACGCGTCGAGCAATGTCAGTAATTCATTGATCGAAACCTTCAGCTTCGCCTGGCGAAGGTGGAAAAAGAAATCGATCAGCATCAGTTAGTCGCTCCAAAGCACGTCACCGCGCTTGCGATAGCGGATCGCTCGGCAGAAGCATCCGCTTTCGAACTCGCCTCGATAGAGCATGTCATTCCTGCCCGTGACGCGCCAATCGTAGCTCCAAGTGGCGCTTCACGTCGGGCCACTCGGTCGCGAGGATGCTGTAGATGACCGTGTCGCGCACAGTACCGTCGCGGCGCGGATGGTGATGACGAATGACTCCGTCCTTTTTTGCGCCCAGCGCCTCGATTGCGCGCTGTGATGCGAAATTGAAGTTATCGGTGCGCAGGCCGACGACGGCGCAGTTCAGTGTGTCAAATGCATGCGTCAACAGCAGTAATTTGCACGCCGTGTTGATGCGCGTTCTCTGGCAGCGCTGCGCGTACCACGTATATCCGACTTCGACACGGTCGGCTGTCGGCACGATGTCGTGATAACGCGTACTGCCGGCGATGGTGTGGGTCGCGAGGTCGCGTACCACCCACGGCAGCATGTGGCCTGCTTGTTGTCCCTCGAGCGCGGCATCAATGTAGCCGCGTGTACCCGCGGGCTCGGGTACGGACGTGGTCCAGAGCTTCCAGAGCTGGCCATCAGCCGCAGCGGCAGCCAAGCCGGCTTCATGGTCAACCGACAGCGGCTCTAGCCGGACGCTGTGTCCTTCCAGCGTTACCGGGGCAACCGGAACCATCAGCGATTCTGGCGCGCCATGAACACGAGCCGCTCGAACAGGTGCATGTCCTGTTCGTTCTTTAACAACGCACCGGCCAACGGCGGGACCACAAGTTTTTCGTCCTTCGACCGCAACGCGTCGACAGGAATCTGTTCGGCGACCAGCAGCTTTAGCCAATCGAGCAATTCGGATGTCGACGGCTTTTTCTTCAGACCCGGGAGATCGCGAGTGCCAAAGAACACCGACAGCGCACTCTGCAGCAGATCCTTGCGTAGCTTTGGAAAATGTACGTCGACGATCGCCTGCATCGTTTCCTTGTCTGGAAACTTAATGTAGTGAAAAAAGCAACGCCGTAGGAACGCGTCGGGCAGTTCCTTTTCGTTGTTCGACGTGATCACGACCAGCGGCCGATGCCGCGCCTGTACGGTCTGTCGCGTTTCATAAACGAAAAATTCCATCCGATCGAGCTCGCGCAGCAGGTCGTTCGGAAATTCAATGTCTGCCTTGTCGATCTCATCAATCAACAGTACGGTTTGCTGCTCGGCCTCGAACGCCTGCCACAACACGCCTTTGACTATGTAGTTCTGAATGTCCTGAACACGCGCGTCACCGAGCTGCGAGTCGCGTAGACGGGATACGGCGTCGTACTCGTACAAGCCTTGCTGCGCCTTTGTGGTCGACTTGATGTGCCACGCTAACAACGGCATGCCGAGTGCACGCGCCACTTCTTCCGCTAGCATCGTCTTGCCGGTGCCAGGCTCGCCCTTGATCAACAGCGGCCGTTGCAAGATCAACGCCGCGTTGACAGCAAGTTTTAGATCATCGGTCGCGACGTAGGTGTCGGACCCTTCAAAACGCTGCATCGGCAGACAAAATGAACGGTATGCGGGGTGAATCGAGTATACCCATCGGGTGCGCCAAGCTCGGTGGCCACGATGTTGCTCCGCTACAATCGTCGGTGGCTTCGCACATGATGATCCTTGAGACGAGATGAAGCTTTTTTCATTGTTGTTATCTGCGGCTGCGGTCGCGATCACGCAGACCGCGGCGGCGCAGGCAACCAAGACCGGGGCCACTTCCAGTTCAAGCAGCGCTGAAGTTCCGGTGTCGATGTGCATCGGCTGCCACTCGATCCCCGGATATCAGTCTTCGTTTCCGTCTGTGTATCGCGTGCCAAAGATCGGTGGCCAGCATCAGCCGTACATCGAAGCGGCTCTAAAGGCTTACCGGCAGGGGGCGCGCAATCATCCGTCGATGATGGCCGTGGCGAAGGGGCTGACGGACCAGCAGATTTCCGCGGTGGCTGCGTATTACGCAGCGCGCGGCAATGCAGCGGTTGTAGCGACCGCGAAATGAACTGGCGGCATCAGGATGAGATACTCGTTGCTGAGCGCTGTCTTTCTCGTGGCAGCGACGTCGGTCGCCGCACAGGACGCCAAGAAGGGCGAAGAACTGGCGCAGCAGCAATGCGCTGCTTGCCATGGCAAGGATTTCGTGACCGGGAATCGATCCGACCTACCCGAAACTCGCCGGCCAGTATCAGGACTATCTCGAAAAGGTGTTGCGCGATTACAAGACCGGCGCCCGCAAGAATCCAATCATGAACGGGATCGCGAAGCCGCTGACGCGCGACGATATTCGCAACGTGTCGGCTTATCTTTCCGCACTATCGGGACCGCTGAGCAACCAGACGCGTTAACGTGTTCGCCCCCGGTCGCTGCGCGCCCGCCCTCCGCGGGGGCACGCGCTGAGCTTGGGGCGGCCCGGCGCTCATCGCTAGTTGTCGCCGGCGCGACGCCTCAGACAGTCCAGATAGCGCGCGCTCATCTCGTCGGCCGGCATAGCTTGCCCCGCGCGCTGCGCGCTCCATACCGCTTCACCGAGGCATTCCATCACATCGTGCATCGCTGCATGTTCGTCACCGCGCTGCGCGACGAGTTGCCGAAATACAGCGCGGATGCCGGGGGGCTGGTCTATCGAAAGTTGCTCGGCGATCGCGAGGTGCATCGACATGTGCAAAAACGGATTGGTGCGGCCGTCATCGACCGCGTACTCACTGCGCAAGCGCGGCGTCAAGATCGTCGAACTCCGCGTGATACTCGGGATGCTTCAGCATCCAGTCGAGCGCAACCGCTTCCAACGGTGACAGCACGGACCCGTCCTGATGCTTGCGCCATGTGTCGCAGAAGAATCGGCGAACATCGTCTTTCGACGGATTAAACATCGACTCTCGCTGGCGCCGGCGTCTTGTGCCGATATTCGCACCATTGGGCGATCGGGCAACGCCAGCATTCAGGCATTCGCGCTTTGCAGATGTAGCGGCCGTGCAGTATCAGCCAGTGATGAGCGTTGGTCTTGAACTCATCCGGCGTGAACTTCAGCAAACGGCGTTCCACTTCTTCAGGATCACTGCCTGGCGCCAGATTCGTACGGTTGGCGACGCGAAACACATGCGTATCGACAGCGATCGTCGCCTCGCCGAACACCGTGTTCAGCACTACGTTCGCTGTCTTTCGTCCGACGCCCGGCAGTGCTTCGAGCGCTTCGCGATTGCGCGGAACTTCGCCACCGTGTTGGTCGACGAGAGCCTGCGACAGCCGGATGACGTTGCGCGCCTTCGCTCGATAAAAGCCGGTCGAATGGATATAGCTGGAAAGCCGTTCTTCACCGAGTTTGAGCAGCGCTCGAGGCGTGTTTGCGACCTTGAACAGCACGCGGGTGGCGGCATTCACACCCTTGTCCGTTGCCTGCGCGGACAGCACGACTGCGACCAGCAACTCGAACGGAGTCGTGTACAAAAGCTCGGTGGTGGGATTCGGATTCAGCGCCCTGAGTGTTTCGTAGATCGCACGGCGCTTGGCCGGATTCATTGCCGGGTCGCACCGCGTCGCTGCTGTGCGCGCGCGACTGCGGCGGCCACTGCTGCGGCTCTCTGATCGTGTGTCTGCACCGACCGAGGTGCAGCCGCGCTGCGCAGCCGCTCGCGGCGCGCCTCATGTCGTGAGCGCGCGGCATCCTGATCGGCCGCAGTCCACGTGCGTGCGGGCGTCACCGGAACCATTGAAATGCAATCCATCGGGCAGGGCGGCAGGCACAAGTCGCATCCCGTGCAGTGCGAAGCGATCACCGAATGCATCCGCTTTGACGCACCGATGATCGCGTCCACCGGGCATGCGGGGATACACAGCGTGCAGCCGATGCACCGGCTCTCGTCGATGACGGCAACCGTCAACGGGCGCTCGACACCGTTGACAGGATTCAGCGGCAGGGGCTTGCGACTCAGCAAGTGCGCCAGCGCTTCGATGCCGGCCGCGCCGCCCGGAGGGCATTGGTTGATCTCGGCTTCGCCCGCCGCGATTGCATCGGCATAAGGGCGGCAACCCTCGTAGCCGCATTTCGTGCACTGCGTCTGCGGCAACAGGGCGTCGATTTGATCCGACAACGACGACCCGTCCAAACTACTGCGCGTCCCAATCCGCGACCTGCGGTGCTCGCTGTACCTCGCGTACAGGTCCGCTCCTCGGGCGCGCCTCTGGGCCTGCTCGCGACGTTTTGAGATGGATTCGAAGGCATCATGCGTTGGCCCGAATGAACTTTGCGATCTCCGGCGCGATGTTTGCGCGCCAGCGGCGGCCACTGAAGATGCCGTAGTGGCCGGTGCGCTCAGCCGTCAAGTGTCGCTTCTTCGATTTCGGAATGTTCTTGCATAGATCGTGCGCCGCCTGCGTTTGGCCACTGCCCGAAATGTCGTCGAGCTCGCCTTCGATCGTGAACAACGCGACCGACCGAATGTCCTCGGGCTTCACCAGCTTTCCCCGCACGCGCCACTTGCCGTCCGGAAGCAAGTGCTTCTTGAACACGATCCTGATGGTGTCGAGGTAGTACTCTGCCGGCAGGTCGATCACCGCGTTGTACTCGTCGTAGAACGCGCGATGATCTTCGGCGTCGTCCTGGTCGCCTTTGACGAGGTCGAGGTAGTAGTCCCAATGCGACTTCAGATGCCGATCCGGGTTCATTGCGACGAACCCGGCATGCTGCAGGAAGCCGGGGTACACACTGCGCAGGTAGCCCGGATACGCCGCCGGCACTTTGAAAATGACGTGATTTTCAAACCAGTGCTGGTTCTTGCGCATCGCCAGCGCGTTGACTTGCGTCGGGTTGCGGCGGGGATCGATCGGGCCGCCCATCATCGTCATGGTCTTCGGCAGCTTCGGATCTTTATTGCTTGCCATCAGCGAAACCGCTGCTAGCACCGGCACCGTCGGCTGACACACCGATATGACGTGCACATTCGGGCCTAGGTGCTGGATGAACTCGATCACATACTCGACGTAATCGTCGAGATGAAACGGCCCGGCAGCAATCGGCACCAAGCGGGCATTGATCCAGTCGGTGATGTACACATCGTGACTGGGCAGCAGCGTACGTACCGTGTCACGCAACAGTGTCGCGTGGTGTCCCGACAAGGGCGCCACGATCAACACGGTCGGATCGGCTAGGCCTTTGGCGGACTTGTTGGCGGACTTCGATCCCAATTCGCGCTTGAAGTGCAGCAGCCTGCAAAACGGCTTCTCCAGCACGACTTCTTCAACGACAGGCACGGCGACGCCGTCAATCTTGATCGAGCGCAATCCAAATTCCGGTTTCTCGTAGTGCTTTCCGAGCCGGTGCAGCAAGTCGTAGCCTGCAGCGAGCCGGCGCGACAGCGGCGTGTACGCAAACGGGCTGTACGGATTCGAAAAAATTTGCGAAGTCGCCTGCGCCCACGCCGAAAGTGGATTCCAGAAGCGACGCTGCAATTCATGCAGGTGATAGAGCACTACAGCCTTTCAATGGTGAAAATCAACTCAGCGCTCAAGCAAATGGCGCTTTTCGCGAACGTCTTTCCAATCGTCGGCGTCGGGCGGATGAGGCTTCATGCGCGTGATGGACGGCCAGATTTTCGAAAGCTCGACGTTCAGCGGTATGAAGTCGCGCTGATCCTCCGGCACATCTTCCTCGGCATAGATGGCGTTAACCGGGCACTCAGGGATACACACAGCGCAATCGATACACTCATCCGGGTCGATCGACAGCATATTCGGCCCCTCGCGAAAGCAATCGACCGGACAGACATCGACGCAGTCGGTGTACTTGCACTTGATGCATGTTTCGACGACGACGTGCGTCATCCGTTGATCTCCGCTGCGCGTTGCAACGCACAAACCGCTATTCTAGCGTCGCAATTTCAATTTTTACCCTGATGAGAACGTCGCCATGACGACCCGCCGCCAAGTTGTTGTCGCTTCTGCTGTTGCAGGTGTTGCAGCAGGGCTACCCCTCGCGGCGCAAGCGCAGTCTGCGCCGATTCGGATCGGCGAAATCAACAGCTATTCGACCATTCCGCAATTCACGTTGCCGTACAGGATGGGTTGGCAGCTTGCGGTCGATGAGGTGAACGCCGCCGGTGGATTGCTCGGACGGCGTGTCGAAGTGATCTCTCGCGACGACGCCGGAAAGCCGGAAGACGCCACCCGGCTCGCGACCGAATTGATGACCAACGAAAACGTCGCACTGATCACCGGAACCTTTTTGTCGAACGTCGGCCTCGCGGTGGCGGACTTTGCGTTAAGAAACCGGATTGTCTTCGTCGCGGCCGAACCGCTGACCGACGCTCTGGTCTGGGAGAAGGGCAATCGCTACACGTTCCGGCTGCGGCCGAGCACCTACATGCAGTCTGCGATGCTGGTCGAAGAAGCGGCCAAGCTTCCGGCGAAGCGCTGGGCGATCATTGCGCCAAACTATGAATACGGCCAGTCTGCGGTCGCCAACTTCAAGCAATTGCTGAAAGCCAAGCGGCCGGATGTTGAGTTCGTCGCCGAGCAATGGCCCGCGCTCGGCAAGCTGGAAGCGGCGAGTACCGTGCAGGCGATCATTGCGGCGCGGCCGGATGCGGTGTTCAACGTCACCTTCGGCGCCGACTTGCCGCGGCTGGTACGCGAAGGCAATCTGCGCGGACTCTTCCCGCGCGTGCCTGTCGTCAGTTTGCTCTCGGGCGAGCCCGAGTATCTCGACGTGTTGAAGGATGAGACGCCGAAGGGTTGGATTGTGACCGGCTATCCGTGGAATCAAATTTCGACGCCGGAGCACGCAAAGTTTTTCAACGCGTACCACAAGCGATACAACGACTACCCTCGTCTCGGTTCGGTCGTCGGGTATGCGACGTTTACCGCAATCTTCGAGGCGATCCGCAAGGCGAAGTCGGTCGACACCGAAAAACTGATCGCTGCACTGCGCGGGTTGCAATGGTCAACACCGTTCGGTCCGGCTCAATTCCGCGCGGTCGATCATCAGTCGACGATGGGCGCCTACGTAGGCAAGCTCGATCTGCGCGACGGCAAAGGAGTGATGGTCGATTGGCGTTACGCTGACGGCGGGAATTATTTACCAGCCGATCGGGAAGTGGTGAAAATGCGGCCACCTGAAGCGCAGAAGTAGCCGGCGCGAGCATTCGGTAACTTCGCGCTGCCGGTGGATCTTTTCCTCGGCCAGTTCATCGCGGGCCTGTCGTACGGCTCGACGCTGTTCCTAGTCAGTGCCGGGTTGACGCTGATTTTCGGCGTTACGCGCGTCGTTAACTTCGCACACGGCTCGCTGTACATGATCGGCGCGTATCTCGCGTACACGATCACTACACAGCTGCCCGCGACTCCGTTCGGATTCTTCGGCGGTGTGCTGCTGGCCGCACTCGGCGTCGCGATTGTCGGCGCTGCGATCGAAATCGTTTTGCTAAGACGCATTTATGCCGCGCCGGAGATATTTCAGTTAGTTGCCACCTTTGGCGTCGTGCTGATCGTGCAGGACCTTGCGCTGCAGATCTGGGGTCCGCAGGAATTGTTTGCGCCGCGCGCGCCGGGGTTAAGAGGCAGCGTTGAAATTGTTGGCGCACTGGTACCCCAGTACTCGCTGTTCGTGCTTGTAGTTGGGCCGGCCGTGTTTGCGCTGTTATGGTGGCTGCTGAAGCGTACCCGCTGGGGCGTCTGGATTCGAGCGTCGTCGCAGGACCGCGAGATGGCGGGTGCGCTCGGACTAAACGAGCCGTGGCTTTTTACCTCGGTGTTCGCGCTCGGCGCGTTCCTCGCCGGCCTGGCCGGGGCGCTGCAGATTCCACGCGAAACGGTAAATCTGCAGATGGATCTGTCGATCCTGGTCGAAGCGTTTGTGGTGGTCGTCGTCGGTGGGCTCGGCTCGGTGACCGGAGCGCTATGGGCGGCATTTCTGATCGGCCTGTTGCACGCATTCGGCACGTGGTGGTTGCCGCAGTCAACCCTGGTGCTGATCTTCGTTGTGATGGCTGCGGTGCTGATCGTGCGGCCGTACGGCTTGCTGGGTCGACGCGCCTGCGCCGCACGGCGCGCGCGCTTTAGCGCACGCACCGTTTGTGCCGCTCTCGAAATATTGGCGTTCGTTTGCGGTGCTTACGATCGCGGCTGCGGCGGCGCTACCGGTGTTGATCGGTGACTATGCGATCGTGATCGCTACGGAGATCGCGATCGCTGCGCTGCTCGCTGCCAGCTTGCATTTCGGAATGGGCTTGGGCGGCGATCATTTCTTTTGGGCATGCCGCATTTTTCGGACTTGGCGCCTACTCGGTCGCGTTGGCGGTCCAGCACACCGATGCGCCGTTTGCCGCCGCGCTGTTGCTGGCTCCGATCGCCGCCGGGCTGGTCGGCTTGCTGGTCGGCCGAGTCGTGCTGCGGTCGCATGGCGTGTACGCGGCGATGCTGACGCTGGCGTTCGCGCAGATTCTATGGTCGACCGCTGTGCAGTGGGTCGATGTCACCGGCGGCGACAACGGGCTGCTGGGGCTATGGTCGGTGTTGCCGCGCGCGTTGGCGTCGCCGACCGTTTATTACGCGCTGACGCTGGCGATCGTCGTCGCGTCGCTGATCGTATTGCGGCAGGCAGCGCTGGCCCCGTTCGGCTTCGCTCTGCGCGCGACGCGCGACAGCGAGCTGCGCGCTGAGGCGATCGGTATCGATGCGCAGCGAACGCGCTGGCTCGCGTTCAGTGCGGGTGGCTTCTTTGCCGGGCTGGCCGGTGCGCTGCACGCGTTTCATAAGGGGTCGGTGTTTCCGACGACGCTGTCGATTCCGGTATCGGTCGACGCGCTCGTGATGGTGTTGCTCGGAGGAGTGCAGACGCTCTCGGGGCCGATTGTCGGCGCGCTGGCGTACCACGGGCTCGCGACCGAGCTGACACGCGTCACCGATCACTGGCGACTGATTCTAGGCGTTGCGATCGTGATGCTGGCGGCGTTGTTTCCGGAAGGCATCGTCGGCTTTCTGCGGCGTCGAGTGCGATGAGCTTGTTAGTCGTCGATCGGCTGCAGAGAGGCTTCGGCGGAGTGCGCGCCGTCGACGGCGTGTCGTTCACGCTCGACGCGGATCATTTCGCGGCGTTGATTGGACCGAATGGTGCGGGCAAATCGACGCTGTTCAATCTAATCGATGGGCAGATCACGCCGGAGAGCGGCAGCGTAACGTACGACGGGCAGCCGCTTGCGGGCCTTTCAACGGCGCAACGTACGCGGCGCGGCATCGGCCGCACGTTTCAGGTTGCGCAGACGTTTGCCACGATGACGGTACTGCAGAACGCACAACTGGCGCTGACTGTTGCGCATGGCAACGCGGAGCGCACCGTTACTGCGTTGTGGAATCTGCACGTCGACGCGGCGCGGTCGCTGCTGTTAAAAGTCGGGCTTGAAGCGTGCTCCGAAAGCGCTGCGTCGGAGCTTGCGTATGGCGATTTGAAGCGGCTCGAGCTTGCGTTGGCCCTGGCTACGCGACCGCGGCTGCTGTTGATGGATGAGCCGACCGCCGGCATGGCGCCTGCGGAGCGCGCGGCGCTGATGCAATTGGTTGCGCAGCTGGCGCGCGAACTGTCGATAGCGGTACTGTTCACCGAGCACAGCATGGACGTCGTATTTGGTTTTGCGCGACGTGTACTCGTGATGTCGCAGGGACGTTTGATCGCTGATGGCGCGCCTGATGTGGTGCGCGACGATCCCGAAGTTCAGCGCGTCTATCTCGGAGCAGAAGTATGAGTGCGGCGCTCGAGCTGCGCGATGTGTCGGCCTACTACGGGCGCGCGCAGGTGCTGTTTGACGTGAGCCTCGCGGTCGGCAGCGGCGAGGTCGTTGCGCTGATCGGACGTAACGGCGCGGGCAAAACATCATTGTTGTGCGCGGCGATAGGCTTGATGCCTCGCACGTCGGGCAGCGTCGTCCTAAATGGCGTCGATATCAGCCGCGAGCCGGCATTCGCACGTGCGCGCCGCGGTCTGGGCTACGTGCCGGAAGACCGGCGCATCTTCACCGATCTCACGGTCGCGGAGAATCTGCGCATTGCTTTGCGTTCAGCGAACGATGGATTCACGGAACAAGATTTGTTGACGCTTTTCCCCAATCTCGCCCAGATGCTGCATCGCCCGGCCAGCGCGATGAGCGGCGGCGAGCAACAAATGCTCGCTGTTGCGCGCACGCTCGCGGCGAACCCGCGCGTGGTGCTCTTGGACGAGCCCTCCGAGGGTATCGCTCCGCTTGTTGTGGCAAAGATGCGTGACGCCATTGTTGCGATGAAGGCGCGCGGTGTCGCGACCCTGGTGTCCGAGCAGAATCTGCACTTTGCTGCGGCGATTTCCGATCGCGCGGTACTGATCGAACAAGGACGCATCGTCGGCGCGGCGAAACGAGAGGAACTGCTCGCGCCGAGTGCAGACGTGCAGCGCGTCTTAACCTTGCATGCGGCTGTCTGACTGCGGCCGCTTGCACCGGGCATTGCGGTTCATGCTAAAGATCGCGTCTTCCTCCTTGGCGCGCCTCCGACAGCACTGGCCGCGACGTGGAGTGCGATCAAGAATAAGCGCGTCGGCTACGCAGTGAACCGACATACTGAGGAGACAATCATGAGACCCTGGCTCGTCCACCTTGATCGCGCTGGCAGCGCTGCTTATGTTGCCCGGTGCGCTGGCGCCGCCGGTGCGCGTCGGCATCGTCACGTTTTTGTCCGGCCCTGCCGCGGGTCCATTTGGCGTGCCGGCGCGCAACGCCGCCGAACTGATGGCCGAGTTGCTGAACGCCGGCAGCGTTCCGGCACCGTACGCGACGAAGGGATTGGGCGGCAACCCGATCGAGTTGGTCATCATCGACGAAGCCGGCGGTACGCAAAAGCAGGTCGCCGAGTTTCGCAACCTCGCGCGAGCGAGTCGACATGGTGATCGGCTATACTCAGAGCGGAGACTGCCTGGGGATCGCACCGGTGGCCGAAGAATTGAAGAAGCTCACCGTGTTGTTTGACTGCGGCACGCCGCGCATTTTTGAAGATGCGTCATACAACTACGTGTTCCGCACCGGTCCGCATGCCACGATGGACAATGTCTCCACCGCGCTGTATCTGCTGGAAAAACATCCGAAAGTCCAGTCGATCGCCGGCATTAACCAGAACTACGCGTGGGGCCAGGACTCGTGGACCGACTTTGAAACAGAGGCGGTGAAGGCGCTGAAGCCAGGCATCGAAGTCAAAACCTCGCAGATGACCAAGCTCTTCGGCGGCCAGTTCGGTGCCAGATTTTCTACGTTGATGTCGAGCGGCGCCGATGCGATCCATTCGAGCTTCTTGGGGCGATCGATCTGGAGGGCCTGGTGCTGCAAGGCGCTCCGCGTGGCCTGTTTCAGAAACACATCGTGGTGCTATGGGCCGGAGAGCCTGCCATCAACCGGCTGGGCACTAAGATTCCAGAAGGCACGATCATCGGTGCGCGCGGCCCATTCGGTCCATTCGCACCCGACACTCCGTTCGCGCGTTGGTTTAAGAATGCGTATCAGGAGCGGTATCAGGTAGCGCCCAACTATGCGTCGTACAAAATGGCGCAGGCGATCCTCGGGCTGAAGGCGGCGTACGAAAAGGCGGGCGGGGCGCGCCCGACACAGGAGCAGATCATCGCTGCGTTCGAAGGACTAACGTTCGAAGGTCCGGGCGGTCCGGTCAGGATGACGTTGGGCAAAGGCCATCAGGCGGTGATGGATGTCGCCGTCGGCACGGCCAAGCATGTCGGCGGCGAACTGCAGATCGTCGACATCAAGCGCTATCCGGCCGACAAGGTCAATCCCGCCGAGGCGGTCAAGAGCGAGGCTTGGATCAAATCAGGGTTCAAATCCCGTTAATCCGGACGCGTAGCGCCGGATTGAACGGCGCTTTAAGCGGACAGCGCATTGCGCTGCCGCTCAATTTGCGCGGTGCGTAGCGCGCTCGACTGGCAAGTTCATGAACCAGTTCCTCTCTGTTGCGTTTGACGGCGTCGTCTACTCGTCGTGGCTATTCTTGATGGCCGCGGGGCTGACGTTGATCTACGGCGTGATGCGCATTCTGAACATCGCGCACGGTAGCTTCTACGCGATCGGCGCTTACGCGCAAGTAGGCCGCGCTGGTCGGCGCCTGGCCGCCGGCTACGGCGTTGCAGCCAGCTACTGTTGCTCGCGCTGGCTGCTGTTCTGGTTGGCGTCATACTCGGTCGCCGATCGAGCGTGGATTGCTCAAGCGCATGTACGGCAAGGACGAAGTCATTCTGCTGCTGGTCACGTATCGCGGTGTTTCTGATTCTGGAAGATGTGATCAAGCTCATCTGGGGTGTCGAATCGAAAATGGTGCCCGAGCCGTATGCGGCGCTCGGCAACTTCCAGATCGGCCTTCATCTACCCGGTGTACAACCTGCTGTTGATCGGGGCGGCCATCGTCGCCGGGCTCGGGCTGGCGTGGGCGCTGTTCAAGGGCGCCGCGGCCGGGAAAGCTTCTGCTGGCGGTGATTCACGATCGCGAAATCAGTGCGGCGATGGGTATCGATGTCGGACGCGTTTATCTCGCGACCTTCACGATCGGCACCGCGCTCGCTGCGCTCGGCGGTGCGTTGACCGCGCCAATGGTGGCGGTCAGTCCCGGCCTCGGGGTCGAAGTGATCGTGTTGTCGTTCGCAGTAGTCGTGATCGGCGGGCTCGGCAGCCTGGGCGGGGCCGCGCTCGGTGCGCTGCTGGTGGGTCTGGTGCGTGCTGCCGCTGTGCCCGCTATTGGCCAGAAGTGGGACTGTTCACGATCTATGCAGTGATGGCACTGGTGCTGATCGTACGGCCGCGCGGGCTGTTCGCGGCGCCCGAGGCGCGCCGAGTGTGCGCGTGGACCGCACCGTAATCGCGCTGGCGATCGTCAGCGCACTGTTGCTCGCTGCGGCGGCGTTCGCACCGCAAGGGCTGGTGTTTGTTCGCGCTCGGCGTCGCCAAGGGTTTGGTCGTGCTCGGCTTACTGTTGTTGATGCGTACCGGGCTGGTGTCGTTTGGACAAGGTTTGTACTACGGACTGGGCGCCTATGCGGCGGCACTCGCCAACTTTGCCGGGTGGACCGACGCTGCGGTGTTGATGCTGGCTGGATGCGCTCCCGGTGGGGTTGTGGCCGCGGTGCTCGGGCTGCTGCTTGCGCGCTACCGGCTCATTTTCTTTGATGTTGACGCTCGCTTTCTCGATGACTCTGTACGGACTGCTGGTCAAAAGCGCTGCACTCGGCAGCACCGATGGCTTTAACCTGCACGCGAGTTTTCCGCGTAGCCGGCCTGGCTTCCGGCGCCGAGCGCCGCGTGTTCTTTGCGGCCACTGTCGTTGCAGCGTTCGAAGTCCTGGGCCATTCACTGGTTGCTGCGCGGGCGCTGGGGCCGGCTGTCGACCGCGGTTGCAGACAACGAGCTGCGGGTCGAATACCTTGGAGCGTCGGCGTATCGCGTGGTGTACGTCAACTACGTGATCGCAGCAGTCGTGGCGGTTTCGGCGGCGCGTGCGCTGCGCTCGCGGTCGGCCATGTCGACCCGGAGATGACGTACTGGACAACCTCGGGCGAGTTCGTTTTTGTTGCGATTCTTGGGGGCGTCGGCGATGTTCTGCGCGAGCCGTTCGCTTCCTCGCTCGTGTTCGAAGGCCTGCGCACGATTGCCAATCAATACGCGCCGAACGTGTGGCAAATGATGCTTGGCCTGTCGATGCTGGCGATCATCATCTTCCTCCCGAGCGGTCTGTGGTCGCCCGTAACGCCTGCGACGCACCGCGGTGAACTGCATGCCGCCGATCCTGATCGCCGAGCGTGTGAACAAGACTTCGGCGCTGCATCGCTCGGCGGACATCGACCTCGCGATCGAACGCGACAGCGTGGTCAGCCTGATCGGCGCCAACGGCGCCGGCAAGACGACGTTCTTGAACATGATCACCGGTTACCTGCGTCCGGACTGCGGCACATGGCCAGGCTCAGGCCGGCCGCCTCGCGGGTGACCTGGCGCCAGATCACCCGGCTCGGCGTCTCGCGCTCGTTTCAGATTCCACAGTTGCTAGGCTCGCTGTCGGTGCATGACGACCGTGCTCGCTGAAGACATCGCAGGCGGCGCGCATGTCGAGCAGGCAGCGCAGCGGCTGCTCGATCAGTTCGGGTTGACGCCGTACGCCGAGCGCGCTGCCGCATTGCTGCCCGAGGGCGTGCGCAAGCTGCTTGATGTGGCAATGGCGCTGGTGGCGAAGCCGCGTGTGCTGCTGCTCGATGAGCCCACCAGCGGCGTGGCGGCTGATCGAGAAGTTCGGCATCATGGACCGCGTGATGAACGCTGTGCGCGGCGCAGGGGGTGACGGTGCTGTTTGTCGAGCACGACATGGACATCGTGTCGCGTTACGCGCACCGTGTGATTGCGTTCTACGACGGCCGCGTGATCGCCGACGGGTCGCCAGAAAGCGTGCTGGCGAGCGAGAGCGTGCGGCGCTACGTGATCGGCGAGAAGATCGAGCATGCTGCGGCTTGACGACGTCTCGGTGTCGATCGGGCCGGTCGGCATTCTGCGCAATGTTGGCTTCGAGCATGCGTGATGGCGAATTCGCCGGACTGATCGGGCGCAATGGCGCCGGCAAGACCACGTTGTTGCGCACGGTAATGGGGCTGCTGCCCTGCCGCGGCGGCACGCTCACATTGACAGCCAATCGCTTGCTCAATTGCCGACGCACGGCCGCGTGCGCTTGGGAATCGGCTATATGCCGGAGGACCGCCGGCTGGTGCCGGGCCTAACGGTCGAAGAAAATGTGCTGCTGCCGGTGTGGTCGGCGCGGCTGACCGATGGCGACGCACGGCTACAACGAGTTTATGCCGCGATTCCGGAAGTGCGCGAGTTGGGGCGCGCCGTGCGTTGCAACTGTCGGGTGGGCAGCAAAAGCTGGTTGCGCTCGCGCGCGCCATGACTGCGCGGCAGCAAACTGCTCTTGCTCGACGAACCGTTCGAAGGCGTGGCGCCAGTGCTGGCGCGGCGGCTGGCCGACGTGATCGGTGGCCTGCGGACCAGTGGCGCCACGGTGATCCTGGCCGAGTCAAGCCTGACGCATGTGAGTCATCTGCTGGATCGAATGTTCGTAATCGACGACGGTATGGTGGAGCGTGCGGCTCTGGCTGCGGGCTGATGGGCGCGTTCACGTGGCGCGCATCGATGCCAGCGACGCACTCGAAGCGCATTTCGGCGATCGCGTCGTGCGTTGTTTTGTCGACCGGCCGCGCAATGCAAATGCATTGTTTGCGGAGGCGCTTGCTCGCAATCGAGACGGTGAGGCGTTGGTGTGTGGCGATCAACGTTTGACCTGGCGCGCGCTGGACGACGCGGTAGCGCGCGTTGCCTGCGGACTCACGCAGTGCGGCATCGCGCGCGGTGATCGAATTGCTCTGCTGCTCGGCAACCGCGCTGAGTTGTGATTACGCTGATGGCAGCAGCGCGAATCGGGGCGATCGCGGTGCCACTATCGATCCGCGCGCAGGCGCCGGAACTGCAGTACATGCTGGCGCACAGTGGCGCCGCGCTGGTATACACGAACCCGAGCTTGTCGAGCAGATTGCGCCTGAGAAGCTAACGCGGCGCAGCTACGCGCGCGGATTGCAGTAGGCGACTGTGACAACTATATGAGCCGTTTTCTTCATTGCTGGCTGCGGATCGAATCGATCGCGTGATCGATACAAAGAAGAAGACGACATCGCCGCCATCTTGTACTTACATCTGGCACTACCGGCCGGCCGAAAGGCGCGCTGCTGACGCATCTCGGCATCGTGCACTCGGCGTTGCACTACGCGTATGCGATGCAGCTCGGCCAGGGCGAGCGGTTGATCGCCGCCGTGCCGCTATCGCACGTGACCGCGGTGGTCGCCTTGATTGCGACCTGGCTTCGCTGCGCCGGCACCCTGATCGTGATGCCCGAATTCAAAGCGGCGGCGTTCCTGCAACTGGCGGCACGCGAGCGCGTCGCACACACGGTACTGGTGCCGGCGATGTACAACCTGTGCCTGCTTGTTCCCGGCCTCGATCAACTGGACTTGTCGGCATGGCGCATTGGCCGGCTTGGAGGCGCACCCATGCCATTAACAACGATCGAGCAGTGGGCGTCGAGGCTGCCGGCGTTGCGGCTGATGAATCTGTATGGTGCGACCGAGACCACATCGCCTGCAACGATGATGCCAGCGCAGGTACGCGCTTGCGTCGCATGCAGACAGTGTTGGCCTGGCCGTGGCATGCGGGGACATAATCCAGGTCGATGAGACGGGTCATGAAGTCGAACCGGGCGGGGCCCCGGAGAACTGTTGGATCGGCGGGGCGATGGTCGTTGACGGGTACTGGAACGATGAAGAGTCAAGCGCGCGCGAGTTCACCGCCGGCTACTGGCACTCGGGCGATGTCGGTTCGATCGACGCCGAAGGATTCGTTCGTGTCTTCGACCGCAAAAAAGACATGATCAATCGCGGCGGTTACAAGGTGTACACGGCCGAAGTCGAAAGCGTGCTGACTGCTCACCCAGCAGGTGCTCGAGCCGCCGCCGTTCCAGACCGTGTAACGTGCTTGGCGAACGCGTGCATGCTTTCGTTTGCCTGCGCGCGAGTGTGTAGAGAGGTGAGCGAGCAGGCGCTGCGTGCACACTGTGCAGCGCACCTTGCCGAATACAAGGTTCCCGAGACGTTCACGCTCAGCAAACAGCCGCTGCCGCGCAACGCCTACGGCAAGCTGCTCAAGCGTGAGCTGCGCGAGCAAATGAGATTGATCGCCGCCACCGCATGAGCGAGGCTGAACAGCCGCTGATCGTGGGCCGCGACGGCTCGATCGCCAAGCTGGCTTTGAATAGCCGCGGTGCTCAATGCGCTCGACCGCGCCGCGGCGCACGCGTTTCCTCGATGCGTGCCGTTCGTTGGCCGCCGACAACTCGGTGCGCGTGGTGGTGATTAGCGGAGCAGGGCGCGCGTTCATGGCTGGCGGAGATCTCACCGAACTGCGCGCCGATCCGACAGGTACTGCGCAAGCGCTGATCGGCCCGATGCACGAAGCTTTACTGCTGCTCACTCAAATGCGCGCGCCAGTTGTCGCGAGCCTGCACGGTGCCGTAGCAGGCGCGGGACTGAGCCTCGCCCTCGCATGCGACCTCGCTCTTGCAGCAGAGGGCACGCGTTTTACGCTGGCCTATGTCGAACAGGTCGGACCCACTGCGATGTATCGAGAAATAGTGGTCATTGCCGCTGGGCTTGCGCAAGGGCGGCGATGCGCTGCTCGGCGATACCGATGCCGAGGCGTTCAGACTGGGTACTGTCGACCCCGTAGTGTCAGCAGCCGAACTGAGCTGCCGCAGCACCGGTTTCGCAACGGCTTGCACGAGGACCAGGAGAAGCGTTGGCTCAAATGAAGCGCCTGCTGCCATTTTTCGTTCGCGAAACAATTTGCGACGCAACTTCGACGCCGAGCGCGCGGCGTTTCTCGCTTGCGCGAAGACCGCGGACTTCATCGAAGGCGTCGATGCATTCATCGGCAAACGGCCGCCGCTGTTTGGCGCGAATGAGGGCGAGAATCGAGGCGACCGTCGATGATCATCACCTCGCTGCTCGACACCGATCTGTACAAGTTCACGATGATGCAGGTCGTGCTGCATCATTTTCCTGGCGCCAGCGTCGAGTATCGATTCAATTGTCGCAATACCGGCGTCGATCTGGTTCCGCATCTCGACGCCATCAATGATGAAATCAGATCGCTATGCACACTGCGATTTCGCGAGTCGGAGTTGCAGTCTGTCCGGTTGCGTTTCGTCGAGAGCGACTTTGTCGATTTTCTTCATCTGCTCAACTGAACATGAAGTACATCACGGTCAAACCTTCGGGCACTTTCGAACGGCGAGATCGACATAGTGATTCGCGGACCGTGGCTGCACACAATCCTGTTCGAAGTTCCCGGTTCCTGGCGATCGTCAATGAGGTGTACTTCCGTGCGCTGCAAAAGGCCGCCGACTTCGACCAGGGACGACATCGATTGCGCGACAAGATCGCACTGTTGAACGGCGATGGCGCGCTGGACGGCGTGCGCATCGCTGATTACGGCACCCGCCGCCGATTTTCGCGTCACTGGCACGAAGAGGTGCTGTTGCAGCTGAAGGCGAGTCTGGGCGACAAGCTCGCGGGCACGAGCAATGTGATGTACGCAGCGATGCAGGTATGACGCCGCTCGGCACGATGGCGCACGAGTATCTGCAGGCGTGTCAGGCACTGGGTCCGCGTTTACGTGATCGCAAACGTTCGGCTTCGAGATGTGGGCGCGCGAATATCGCGGCGATCTCGGCATCGCGTTGTCCGATGTGTACGGCCTGGATGCGTTCCTGCGCGACTTCGATATGTACTTCTGCAAGCTGTTCGATGGCGCGCGGCACGATTCCGGGGATCCGATCGCGTGGGGCGAGCGGTTGATCGCGCACTACCAACGCAACCGCGTCGATCCGAGAACGAAGACGCTGGTGTTCTCCGACTCGCTGACTATTCCGAAGGTGATCAAGCTGTACGAGCGCTTCCGCGACCGCGTGCGCAGCGCTTTCGGCGTCGGCACCAATCTGACCAACGACGTCGGCTTCACGCTGCAGATCGTGATCAAAATG
>CAWAYV010000047.1:0-28948 GCA_963786295.1 uncultured beta proteobacterium
AAACGCTGGCGCGCCGCCACGAAACATGAACCGCGGCAAGCGCGTCGCGCCGGCACCACGCGGGCGGTCAGTAGAATCTGCGCCGCGTTTTCTCCCAGCGCGCCTCCATGCCCGAACAACAAACCCTCTTTCCTGCCTCCGCTGACGGTGGCGACGGCGACGATTCGTTGACGCTGGCGCGCTTTGCGCAGCAGGCTTATCTCGATTACGCAATCTCGGTTGTAAAGGGCCGCGCGCTGCCGGATGGCTCGGATGGGCAGAAGCCGGTGCAGCGACGCATTCTGTACGCGATGAATGCAATGGGCCTTGCCTCGGGCGCGCGGCCGGTGAAGTCGGCGCGGGTGGTGGGTGACGTGCTGGGCCGTTATCACCCGCATGGCGATCAGGCGGCGTATGACGCGATGGTGCGCATGGCGCAGGATTTTTCGTTGCGCTATCCGCTGATCGACGGTCAGGGAAACTTCGGCAGTCGCGACGGCGACGGTGCAGCAGCCATGCGCTACACTGAGGCACGACTGACGGCGATTGCGCGCCTTTTGCTCGATGAAATCGACGAAGGCACCGTCGACTTCATGCCTAACTACGACGGCTCGACACAGGAGCCGCGGCTGTTGCCTGCACGGCTTCCCTTCGTGTTGCTAAATGGCGCGTCGGGCATCGCGGTTGGCATGGCAACCGAGATTCCATCGCATCACTTGCGCGAAGTCGCGGCCGCCACCTTGCTGTTGTTGAAAAACCCGAAAGCGAAGCTCGAAGAAGTGCTGCGCGAGATGCCGGGGCCGGACTTGCCAGGCGGCGGCCAAATCATCTCGTCGCGCGGCGATATTCGCGACGTGTACGCCAGCGGCCGCGGCAGCGTCAAGGTGCGCGCGCGGTTCGAGTTCGAAGAGCTGGCGCGCGGCCAATGGCAGCTGGTCGCGACCGAGCTGCCGCCCGGTGCATCGGCGCAGCGCGTGCTCGAAGAGATCGAGGAGCTGACCAATCCGAAGATTCGTGCCGGCAAAAAGGCGCTGAGTGCCGAGCAGCAGCAGATGAAGCAACTGGTGCTGTCAGTGCTCGACACAGTGCGCGAGATGAGTCGGGCAAGGACGCCGCGGTGCGGCTGGTATTCGAGCCGCGCACATCGAAGTCGATCGCGACGAGTTCACGCGTACGCTGCTCGCGCATACCAGCATGGAGGGCAACGCGCCGATCAACCTGGTGATGATCGGTGGCGATGGCCGGCCGCGCTGCAAGCCGCTGACAGAAGTGCTGCTGGAGTGGATCGAGTTTCGCATCGCCACCGTGCGCCGGCGCTCACAGCATCGCCTGCAGAGAGTTGACGACCGGATTCACATCCTCGAAGGCCGGCAACTGGTGCTGCTTTCGATCGACAAGGTGGTCAAGCTGATTCGCAATTCCGATGAGCCGAAGCCGGATTTGTTAAAGGCGTTCAAGCTATCGGAGCGCCAGGCCGACGACATTCTCGAATTGCGACTGCGCCAATTGGCGCGGCTCGAGGGATTCCGCATCGAACAGGAGCTCGCGGAGTTGCGCAAGGAACAGTCGGCACTCGGCAAGCTGCTCGGATCAGATGCCGCGTTGCGCAAGCTGGTCGGCAAGGAAATCGAAGACGACGCGAAGAAGTATGGAGAGAAGGATGCTCGCCGTACGCTGATCGAAACCGCCGAGCGCGCTACGGTTGAATTGAAAGTGAGCGACGAGCCGATCACTGTCATCGTGTCAGAAAACGGTTTCGTGCGCGCGCGCACAGGTCATGGGCATGACCCGGCACAGTTCACCTTTAAGACGGGTGATGCGTTATACGGCGCGTTCGAATGCCGCACGGTCGACTCGCTGATTGCGATCGGCAGCAACGGCCGCGTTTACACGATTCCCGTTTTGCTGTTGCCGTCGGCCCGTGGCGACGGTGCGCCAGCGACGTCGCTGATCGATCTCGCGCCGGATACGCGGCTGGTTGCTTATGTCGCGGGATCTCCCTCGCTGCCGATACTTTTGGCGACGACCAACGGCTTCGGTTTTGCAGCGACGCTCGGAGATATGTTGTCGCGACAGCGTGCAGGCAAACAGTTCATCAATGTCGATCAGGGAACCGAGCCGTTGCGCCCGCACTCGGCCGATGCTACAACCGATCGCTTCATCGCCTGTCTGTCGGAGCGTGGCCGCGTACTCGTATTCGACGCCGCCGAGTTGAAATCGTTATCAGGGGGTGGGCGCGGGGTGACGTTGATGGACCTTGACGAGGGCGAGAAGTTGCTCGCCGCGATGCCGATTTCAGAGAGCGGCGCGATCCTCGCTGCGACTAAAGGCACGGCGGGCAAGCCGGTTCAAGTGCAGTTGACCGGCGCGGCGTTGGAAGCACAGCGCGGTCACCGTGCTCGCAAGGGCAAGCTGGTCGGCTCCAAACTGAAACCGCCGTTTAATTTGCGCAAGGCCGACAAGCCCGAAATTGAATCTGGATAGAGAACCATGAGAATTGTGTACACGACTCTGCTGTTTGCGCACGTCCTCGGCGTTGTCGTCTGGGTCGGCGGCATGTTCGTTCTGCACTTTGCAGTGCGGCCGTCCGCCGCGCGGCTGCAGGACCCGCCGGTCCGCTTGACGTTTCTCTCGTCGACGCTGGGTCGCTTCATGTCGTGGGCTGCGCTCGCGATCGTCGTCGTGCTTGCGAGCGGGGTGGCGATGATCTTGGTCAGCGGCGGTTTCAGAAATGCGCATCTGTCGGTCCATCTGATGCTCGCGGTCGGGTTGGTGATGATGGCGCTTTATCTGCATATTCGATTCGGGCCGTTCAAGCGCATGCGCGCGGCAGTAATGGTCGCCGACTGGACGGCTGCCGGCGCGAATCTCGACCTGGTGCGCAAGATGGTGTTGATCAACCTCGTCCTTGGTTTCGTCACGATCGCGATCGCGACGATCGGCCGCGCTGCGCTATAACGGCTGCGCTCCCTCGCTGACAATCAAAGTCGCGTTGCCGACGCGTGATGGTTGCTAAGCCCGCGTCGGATCTCGGTGACCCCGCGAGTGGGCGAAGCGTCACACGTCGGCCCCTACAATCGCTCGCTCGTAATTCGCCTGCTCTCGTGTCTCAATCCCTCTATCAACTGATCGGCACGTTCGTCGTGCGCCACTGGCGCGCCTATATCGCGTCGGCGCTAATGCTGATCGGCATCGCGGTGCTGACGGTGTGGGTTCCGCGTGTAGTGGGGCAAGCGGTCGATGCGCTGGTCGCCGGCACACTGCACGGTGCCGCGTTGGCGCGCGAGCTGTTGTTGCTTGTGATCATGGGGGCGGTGATCTATCTGCTGCGCGTGGGCTGGCGGCTGCAGCTGTTCGCTGCCGCATATCAACTCGGCGTTGAGCTTCGCACGCGCCTTTACGATCGACTCACGCTGCAAGGCCCGCCGTTTTTCAATCGCAGTCGCACCGGCGACTTGATGGCGCGCGCGACAAACGATGTCGACTCGATCGAGATGGCGGCGGGCGAGGCATTTTTGGCCGGGTTTGACGGCACACTGACCCTGATCTTGGTTATCGCAATGATGGCGCTCGGCATCGATTGGCGGCTAGCTTTGATCGCGCTGCTGCCGTTTCCGCTGATGGCGATTGCATTTTGGTTCATTTCGCGGCATGTGCACACTGCCTGGCGCGACTCGCTTGATCGGTTCTCGAATCTGAACGATCACGTGCAAGAGACGATCGCCGGCGTGCGCACACTGCGCGCGCTAGGCCTTGAAGGACATGCCGCGCGCGATTTCTCCGAGCGCGCCGCCGCAGCGGCCAACGCAAATTTCAGCGCGTTGAAGTGGGAAGCCGCCTATGAGCCTGCGGTGGGATTGACGCTGACTGCAGCGACCGCTTTGACTCTCAGTGTCGGTGGCTGGCTTGTGTGGCGGCAGCAACTGACCGTCGGCGAGCTGACCAGTTTTGCGATGTATCTGTCGCAGCTGATCTGGCCGATGTTTGCTGCCGGCTGGGTGTTGTCGCTGGTCGAGCGCGGCAAGGCCGGCGGGATGGATGCGGCTGCACCCCATACTGCGCGCGCCGCTTTCGGTGTCGGACGCTGGCACCGCACCGCGCCGGCCGCCGGCACGCTGCGGTTCGAGGCAGTGACGTTCACGTATCGATCAGGCGCCGCGCCCGCGGTCGTCGACGGTCATTCGACCTCGGGCGCCGGGCCGCACCTCGGGGATCGTCGGCCCGACCGGCTCCGGTAAGTCGACGCTGCTGTCGCTGCTCCTGCGCCACTACGCGGCACAGGGTGGACGGCTCCGCTGGGGTGGGCGCCCGTGAGGACTACACGCTCGCTGCGTTGCGCTCGTGCCCTCAGGTGGGTACCGCAGGAGCCGTTCTTGTTCTCGGCTACGATGCCCGACAACATCGCACTCGCGCGCGCCGACGCCTCGCGGGACGAGGTCGAACGTGTCGCTGCACTGGCTGCCTTGCACGGCGACATCTGCGCGGTTTCCGCACGGTTACGACACGCTGGTAGGCGAGCGCGGCGTCACGCTGTCGGGCGGGCAGCGCCAGCGGGTGGCGATCGCGCGCTCGCTGTTCGCCGATACGCCGCTCCTGCTGCTGGACGATGCGCTGTCGGCCGTCGACACTGGCACGGAAACGCAGATCCTGTCGCACTCTGCGAGGTGAGCTGCAGGGTAACCGCCCGCGCACCGCGATCATCGTCAGCCATCGCCTGTCGGCCGTTGCTGATGCCGACATGATCATCGTGCTGAAAGCGGGACGCGTCGTCGAGCGTGGCTCGCACGATCAGTTGCTGAGCATCGACGGCTGGTACGCGGCGCAGTGGCGCTATCAACAACTGGAAGCCAGTCTGGAAGCGGCATGAGCTCACCGCACGGCCGCCCGAAGGAGCGCGCAGTCCCTCTTGAAGGGACTGCGCCTCGCGCGAGGGAGCAAATAAGCTCGCTTGGCGGGACGGCGCGAAGCGCCCGGGCGCACCGATGAGTGCGGCGACCGCATCGATCGAACATCCGGATCTGCGCCCGGTCCGGCATGATGAGCGTCGGCAGGCGTTTGCCCTGTTATGGCGCGCCGCACGGCCCGACCGCAGGCAGCTCGGCGTTAGCGAGCGCATTGATGCTCGCGGCCGGGGGGCTGGAAGCGTTGGGGCCGATTTTCGGCAAGCTCTTCATCGACGAGTACTTGCTGCCGCGCCGGCTCGAATGGCTGCCGGTCGCGCTGTTGGTCGCTGGCATCGTCGTCAGCGGCGGTGTGGCGAGCGCCTTGCGATACTGTTCAACTGGTTCGCTTGGCAGCAGTCGCGGATTGGTGGTGCGTCGCCTGCGCGGAGCGCTCTACAACCACGTGCTGCGTCTGCCGATGGCGTTTTTCGATAGGGCGATCACGGGTCAGCTAGTCAGTCGCATTACCGAATGACACCGAGCAGATTCGGCAGGACTGTATGTGCAGGTGCTGTTCGAGATGCTGCAGGGCGTAACAGTGCTGATCGGCGCTGTCGTCGCGATGGCGTGGCTTGATTGGCGCCTGATGCTGATCGTGCTGACCTTCATTCCGGCAACCGTGGGGATCGTGATCGGCTACCAGCGCCTTTCGGCGCATGCGGTGATGCGCTCGCGGGAATTACGCAGCGACATTAACGCGCAGGATGGGGCAAAGCATCGCCGGTATGAGCGTGCTACAGGCAACCGGTTCCGCCCGACGCTTCGCCGCGCGGTTTGCGAACACCAATCGCGAGCACTACAGGGCACGGTTGGGTGAGGTGCGCGCCAACGCGTGGCTGTTGCGGCCCGCGCTCGACATGCTGAACACTTTTGCTGATCGTCGCCATCATTGCCACTTTCGGCATGCAATCGCTCGGCGCGCTCGAAATCGGGCTGCTGTACGCATTCATCACCTACGTTGCGCGTGTGGTCGAGCCGCTGATCTCGATCACGATGCAGTTTTCGTTGCTGCAACAGGCGCTGGTGGCAGCGTCCCCGTGTTAATACGCTGCTTGACCAGGGCGAATCGCAGCGCGTGACGCACGAACGGCGCGTCGGTCGTGGTCATGTGCAACTGATCGATGTCAGCTTTGGCTACGACCCACAGGTCCCTGTGCTGCACGATGTAAGCATCGATGTGCCCGCAGGTAGTTTTGTGGGAATCGTCGGCCATACGGGCAGCGGAAAATCGACGTTGCTGTCGCTATTGCTGCGCTTCTACGCGCCGCAGGCAGGCCGTCTCGAAATCGACGGCATTCCGCTAGCCACGATCGGCGACGAACACTTCCGCGCCGACGTCGGTTTGGTGCCGCAGGAGCCGTTTCTTCTGGCCGCGAGTGTGCGCGAGACATCGAAATGGGGCGCAACCTGCCGCTAATGCAGATCCAGGCCGCGGCGCGCGCCGCCAATGCGCACGGATTTATTGCCGCGCTCGAGCAGGGATACGACACGCCGCTCGGCGAGGGTGGAGCGCGGTTATCCTCGGGGCAGAAGCAACTGATCGCGGTCGCGCGTGCACTCGCCGGCGAGCCGCGCGTGCTGTTCCTCGACGAAGCAACGTCACGTATCGACAGCGATACCGAGCGGCAGGTCGCGCAGGCGTTATCGCTGCTGCACGGAAAGACCACAGTCATCGCGATCGCACACAGGCTCTCCACTATCCGGGCGGCCGATCGATCTTCGTGCTCAATCACGGCCGCCTGGCTGAGCAAGGCACGCACGATCAATTGATGGTGATCGATGGCGGGATCTATCAGCGGCTGTATCTGTTGCAGCAGATTGCCGACTGAGCGGACCCACGTAACTGAAGCCGCATGCTTTCTGCGGATTTCGACAAGCTGCTTAGGAACGCGATTCGCGAGCGGCGCGTGGTGGCGTTCAACCTCGATCAACGGGCGCGCGTGGCAGAACCGCACGATTACGGCTTGATCGACGGCGAACCGCGTTTGTTTTTCTATCAAGTCGGCGGTGAGAGCCGCTCCGGGCGGGCGCTCGGCTGGCGCTGGGCGGTGTTGTCGAAAATCTCCGAGCTGCGCGTACTCGACCGGCACTTTCACGGCAGCCGTCCGGTTCCGTCAGCCAGGCACGTCAAATGGGACAAATTGTTCGCGACAGTCCGCATGTTCGAGGTGAACAAAAGAGGTTCCGGCATAGGACAAGGGCGGTGATGAGCTGCAGCTGGCCAGGCGCTGACGGTCGGCGCACGGCTTTCGGCGCGATAATCACACCCTTCGTTTAAGCGCAACCAATCATGCAAGCGCAAGACATCACCAGCTAAGGAAACTCTGGGCTTTCAAGCCGAAGTCAAACAGTTGCTGCAGCTGATGATTCACTCGCTATACAGCAACAAGGAGATCTTTTTACGCGAATTGATTAGCAATGCTTCCGACGCCTGCGACAGGTTGCGCTTCGAAGCGATGTCGCAGCCGGCATTGCTCGAAGGCCATGCTGAACTCGGCATCATCGTGTCTTTCGACAAGGCCGCACGCACGATCACGGTGTCTGACAATGGCATTGGCATGTCGCGCACCGATACGATCGAGCATCTGGGAACGATTGCCAAGTCCGGCACGCGCGAGTTCTTTGCGCAGCTTTCGGGTGATCAGCAAAAGGACGCGCAGCTGATCGGGCAATTTGGCGTTGGCTTTTATTCGAGCTTTATCGTGGCTGACCGCGTCACGGTCTTATCGCGTCGCGCCGGCCAAGACGCGGCTTCGGCGATCCGCTGGGAAAGCGACGGTGGCGGCGAATTCACGATCGAGCCCGCCTCCCGCCCCGAGTCCGGCACCGATGTCACGCTGCATCTGCGCGAAGGCGAAGACGAGTTTCTCGCCGCCGGGAAGTTGAGATCGGTGCTCACGCACTACTCGGATCACATTTCGTTGCCGATTCGGATGCGCAAAGAAGTATGGGACAAAGACAAGAACGAGTATCGGCTAACCGACGAGCTCGAGACGGTCAATCAGGCGAGCGCGCTGTGGGCACGCGCCAAAGCGGACATCACCGACGAGCAGTACCGCGAGTTCTATAAGCACGTATCGCACGACTTCAGCGACCCGCTTGCCTGGACACACAATCGCGTCGAAGGACGAATCGAATACATCCAACTGCTGTACCTGCCGGAGCACGCGCCGTTCGATCTATGGGATCGCCAGCAGCGGCACGGTTTGAAGTTGTATGTCAAGCGCGTGTTCATCATGGAAGACGCGGGCGATTTGTTGCCCGCGTACCTGCGCTTCGTGCGTGGCGTGATCGATTCGTCGGACCTGCCGCTGAATGTCTCACGCGAAATTCTGCAGCAAAGCCGTGATGTAAAGGCAATCCGCGAGGGCTCGACCAAACGCGTGCTTGGCATGCTGGAAGACCTTGCCGAAAACCAGAAGGACAAGTACGCCACGTTCTGGAGAGAGTTCGGCCAAGTGCTGAAGGAGGGGGTTGGCGAAGACGCAGTGAACCGCGAGCGGATCGCGAAGCTATTGCGATTCGCGTCGACGACAGCTGATGAGCAAAGCGTGTCGCTCGGCGATTACGTCAGTCGCATGAAGGACAAGCAGAAAGCGATTTATTACGTCACCGCCGATTCGCTCGACGCCGGCAAGGCAAGCCCGCATCTCGAAGTGTTTCGTCGCAAGGAAGTTGAGGTGCTGATCCTGACCGATCGGGTCGATGAATGGATGTTGTCGTTTCTAAGCGAGTTCGAGGGCAAGGAACTGGTGTCGGTCGCGAAGGGGGATCTGGATCTCGGCGAGCTTGCCGATGCGCAAGAGAAAGAAGAGCAGCGCAAGGTGGTCGAGCAGAGCAAGGACCTGGTCGAAGCTGTGAAAGCGGCGCTGGGCGAGCGCGTCAAGGATGTTCGCGTAACGCTGCGCTTGACGGATTCGCCGGCGTGCATCGTCGCCGACGAACACGCAATGAGCCAGCATCTGCAGCGTTTACTGAAAGCGGCCGGTCAGAATGCACCGACAGTGAAGCCGATTCTCGAGCTCAATCCGCATCATCCGCTCGTGCAGCGGCTTAAACCTGGGGACAAGCAATTGCCCGAGTGGTCGGCACTGTTGCTCGATCAAGCCGTACTGGCTGAAGGTGGACAGCTCGATAATCCGGCCGATTTCGTCAAGCGCATGAATTCGATGTTGTTGGAGCCTGTTCAACCTAATGCCGGGAGCTAGACCGGCCGCACCGTCGCTGCGCGGCTTCCCGCCGGTCATTAACGCCAAAGTCGAGCGCCTGATCCTCGGCAGCTTTCCTTCGGAAGCATCACTGGCGGCAGGTCAGTATTACGCGCACCCGCGTAACCAGTTCTGGCGGCTGCTGTCCGATCTGCTGGGTGAGCCTTTGACCGAGATGCCTTATCGGCGCCGTCTGCAGCGCGTGCTTGGCCACCGGCTTGCCATCTGGGATGTGTTGCAGGCATGCGACCGTGAGGGCAGCGGCGACGCATCGATCCGCAATCGTGAGTCCAACCAGTTCGTGCGTCTGCACCGGCTCGCACCTCGCTTGGCGGCGGTCGCGTTCAACGGCCAGACAGCCGGGCGTTACGCCGGTGAGTTTGCCGCGGCGGGGTTCCGTACGACCGTGTTGCCTTCGTCGAGCCCGGCCCACGCCGGGCGTTCATATGCGCAAAAGCTCGTCATTTGGCGGCAGTGGTGGGCTATGTCCGATCCCCTGAAGGCGCGGACCCGTCGCCCAATAGGTCAAGATACGGGCAAATGAACCGCAATTACCGCCGCCGCGAGACGGGCTTAATCGGCTAATCTTTCGACCCTCGGGCCCGGCCGTCGCGCCCTCTAAACCTATTCCAGTGAGCGCTACCTCCCCTTCGACTCCCGGACGCGCCAGTCGCACGACCGTGCACCGGGTGATCGGCGACTTGCGCAGAATCGTGCGCATTCAGTTCGATCCGATATTGCCGGAAGCAGCGCGCGAAGCGATTCAGGCAATCGATGCCGACGATGGCGCGTCAGCAACGCTGAAGAAATCGGTGCGACGGCTATTGGTCGACCAGCGCGAATTCTCCAATTTCTTTTTCAGCGCGGTGGACGATCATATCGATGCAGCGATCAACGAGCTGTTCACTGGCGGGAAGGAAAAACCGGCGCCGGCTGCCAGCAGCTCCCCGAGCTTGTCGTTGATCGACTACGACGAGATGGAAGAGGCGATGGTGGTCGATCGCTTTTCGTCTCGCATTCGCAACGCGGCCGATGCCTCGTTTACGCCGCTGACGCAACGACTTGCCAAGGCGCTGCAGATTCCCGGGTTGGGAGACCGCGAAAATCCTTTCCATCCGGTGCGTTTCTGCCGCGCATTAGGTGAGGCGATCGACAAGATGGGATTCAAGGGCGATCAGCGCCATGCGGTGATGAAGGCGTTTGACGTCAGTCTGCTGAAACCGCTCGTCGCCGTTTATACGGCGCTTAACAACGAGCTTGAGGGCAAGGGCGTGCAGGAAGGCTCGGCTGCTTCGTCATTCAAGCACACCGGCTTTCGCAACACGACGCTCGGAACTGCAGGTGCACCCGGGCGTACGACGCAAGGGGGCCAGACACCCGGCGCGATGACGGGAACGACGGCAGAACAGTTACTGAGCGCGCTGTATCAGCGTATGCAGGTGCCGACCGTTCCGGGCGGCGCCCGACCGGCACCGCCGATGCCGCATTCGCAGTTGCCCGCAACGCCGTTGTTCGACCGGGTCGAGCCGGTCACCGGCGCGCCGATGATGTCGCCCGGTTTCGTCATCACCGGCTCTGCGTCGACACCACTTGCGCCCGGCACGCCGGTGCAGTTCGCGATGATCGACCCCGGCTTGCTGGCGTCGATCAACGAGGTGCAGCGCCTGAACGCGTTGTCGACGATGGCCGGCAAGAGCGGTGCGGCCGCGCAGATGATCAGCGAGCGCGACGAGGCGCATCTGAGATCGCACGTGGCCGAGAAGGCTACCAAGCAGATTGACAAGCTGACGATCGAGCTGGTCGGCATGCTGTTCGATCGCATTCATCAGGACAAGCATCTACCGGCTGAGATCAAGACTGCGATATCGCGCCTGCAGTTTCCGATCATGAAGATAGCGCTGGCGGATTCGGATCTATTCGTTTCGCCGGTGCAGCCGGCGCGTCGTTTGATGGATCGCATCGCCAGCACCGGCATCGGCTGGCGCCCCGAAGGCGAAGACAACGTTCGCTACTTGTCCGAAGTGAACAAGGCGGTTAACACGGTCGTCGTTGCGATCAACGATGGCCCGCCGATTTTCGAGAAAGCGCTCGGCGAATTCGAGCAATACTTGGCGGACGAGCGCACGCGCGACGACGATCCGGTGACGCGCGCCAAGCGCGCACTCGAGGAAGCCGAGACGCGCGAGATCATGGCGATCAACGCCGCCATCGGCATTCGACGCGTGTTCGACGGAGTGCAGATCGAATCGTATCTGCGCGATTTTCTTCTTGAAAATTGGGTCAAGGTGATGGTGGCGGCGACCTTGCGTGAGCGCACGTCGCCGTCCTTTGGCAAGAAATTCCGCGACGTCGTGCCCGACCTCGTGTGGAGCGTGCAGCCGAAAATCAACCCGGACGATCGCAAGCGTCTCGTCAAGACGATTCCCGCGGTGTTAAGTACGGTGCGTGAAGGTTTGCAGTTGATCGAATTTTCGCCCGCGCAATCGCAGGAATTCTTTTCGCGCTTGATGGCGTCGCATGCGCAAGCCGTCAAAGCGCTCGAGGTCGCTTACGGCACCGGCGCACCGCTCGATTCTGCCGCGTTCAAGCGCAAGCTCGACGAAGTCAAGATCGTCGAGCCGCCGCCGGTTGTCGAGAACGAGGCCGAGCAGCCTCTGACCATCACGGCGGAGGTCGTACGCAGTGCGGTGGCCGCCAACCATGCGGAAGTCAATTTGCTGGAGGCGCCGCTGACGGTGCAACCAGAGGAAATGATTCCGGTGGAAAAGTTGTCGGACGATGGCATCGACCAGATGATCGACAGCTGGCAGCGCGGGACATGGTTCGACTTATGGACGGGAGAACAGAACGAGCGTGTGCGGCTGCGCTGGATCAGCCCGCGCCGCAATTTTTATCTGTTTACGTCGGCCGAAACGGGCAAGGCGCACAGCCTGGCACCGCTGATCTTGCGCAGTTACGTGAGAGCCGGACGAATCAAAACGGCCGAGCGTGCACCGCTTTTCGAGCGCGTGGTCGGCGACATGATGCACGATTTGCAGGCCGAAGGTGCGCCGGCCTGAAGTGCGACGGCCACGGAAAGCTGCGTCCGTCACGCTATCCGAAGAAGACGGCATTCGCTATCTGCACTTCGGCACCGAATGGATCCAGGGCGGCATGCGCGTCGCGCGGCCGTTTGCACTGGAGCTCGAATATCAGCGGCAGATGATGGCAGTGGGATTGTTCCTGCCCGAGCCGCGGCGCATTGTGCAATTAGGCCTCGGCGCAGCAGCGCTGACCAAGTTTTGTTGGTGCGAGGTCTCGAGTGCGAGCATCGTCGCGGTCGAACTGAGCGTCGACGTGATCGATGCCGCGCATGCATGGTTTTGCTTGCCGCCCGATGACGCGCGCCTAAACGTCGTCAACGCGGACGCTCGCGAATTCATCAGCCATCCGCGGCAGCGCGGCCTGGCCGATTGGCTGCAGGTCGACTTATACGATGCGGCTGCGCGCGGGCCCGTGTACGACGATGTCGCGTTCTATCGCGCATGCCGCAAAGCGCTGCGCGCGCCCGGCGTCGCTTCTTTCAATCTGTTCGGCGCGAGGTTTGATCCCAGCTTTGCCGCCATCGCCTCGGCGTTCGATGACCGCGCATTGGTCTTGCCAGAAGTCGATGCCGGCAACCGCGTGGTATTGGCAGTCGTCGGGCCTCCGCTGGACGTGCCGTTCGCTGCGCTCGACCGGCGTGCGCGCGAGCTTGAAGCGCGCTGGAATCTGAAGGCGCGCGGCTGGGTTGCTGGTCTGCGCCGCGCAAATGTATTCGGCGCAAGTTTTGAGCTCTAGAAACGTTGCGAAAGCGCGGCTAATGCCTTCAATTTAGGGATGTTTCCGCGCCAGTAACTGCTTAAACTGGCTTGACACCCAGTGGTACGTCGATAGAGTCCGACGTCTATAGTGTCGAAGCCGCTTGAGCGTGCGGCGTCTGCTAGAAACTTAGGCAAAACACAGAGATCGCATGGAGTTTCCTCCGGCTCCCGAGTCGTCGCGCGCAAGCAGTGACGTGCCGTTTGTGACGGCTGCGCAAGCGTCGGCGCTGCTGAAGTCCGGCCTGGCGATCTCGAATGAGCTGATCGGCGCCGCGTTTCCAGAAATCGCCAAGACGATTTTGGACGAATTGTCGGGTAAGTGGGATTTCGACGTCGGCTCGCCGCTGGTGCAGCGGCATCTGGCTGCCAAGCTCGATGACCTGCACCACACGTTCATGGCGCGCCTGCAGGAGACTCAGGACCAGTGCTTTCACGAAGTCACTGTCGGTCGGGCGCCGGCGGCAACCGGCGCGCTCGACGCCGAAACGCTGTCGCTGGTTGATTCGATTTCGGTCGAGAGCAACACAGTAGTCGAGCGCCACGCCAGCAAGATCGCCGGCTACGCAGAGCAATCGATGCGCGACCTGAATCTCGTCGTGGCGTTTTTGCTGGGCCGAAGTGCGATACGCAATTCGGAAAACCCGCTCGGCCCTGCGGTGTACGTGCGCGCGCTGTTGCGTGCCGCAGAAGACACCGACCTGCACAAAGAGGCGTGGGAATTCTTCCTGACGGTGTTCGAGAAGCCGCTTGGCGAAGAGCTGGCGCGCATTGTCCGGCAGCTGCTCGATCACTATGCGAACCATGGCGTCGATGTGCGCGCCATTCGAAGAACGCGAGCCGCACCGAAGTCAGCCACGCCCTGGCAGACGGGTGCGGGCGGCGGCAACGCCGCGGCACACGCCTCAAATTCCGCCAGTGCGCTGGCAGAAGCGGGCGGGCCACACCTGCCCGCAGCGAGTGGTCAAGCGAGGGGGCAGGGAGCTGCACCAGGGCCGGATGAACCGAACATGCTGCTCGGCGGGTTGCTGACGCGCCTGCAAGCCAATGCACGCGGATCGCGCCTGCCGCATCTTCCCTCGCACGGCCCCGCGCCGCAGCAGTTGCTGGAATCGATCGGCGAGTTTCAGCAGATGAATCTGCAGGAGCTCGGTCCGAGCGGTAATTTTGCGGTGCCGACCGAATCGATCGGCGCCATGCGCGATGAGTTGATTTCGAAGTCCACGCGTGTGGTCGACAAACTGACGATCGAACTGGTGGGGATGCTGTTCGATCACGTGATGCAGGACAAGCAAGTCCCGTCGGAGATCAAGGCGCGCATTTCGCGCTTGCAGTTTCCGGTGCTGAAGTCAGCCTTGATGGACGCGGCGTTTTTCGCGTCAAGCGCGCACCCGGCGCGCAAGCTGATCGATCGTATTGCCGGTACGTCGGCCGGATGGGAGCCCTACGGGGATGACAACCAGCGCTACATCAAGGAGGTCGATCGGGTCATCACCGAGATTCTTAAGCACTTCGAAACTGATCTCGGCGTGTTTGAGCGGCTGTATGGTGAGTTCGATAAATTCGTTTCCGATATCGCGCCTGAAGAAAACGATCCGGTGTCGCGCGCGAAGAAGGCGCTCGAGGCGGCCGAGAAGCACGAGATATTGACGATCAACACAACGATTCAGGTCAGGCGCGCGTTTGAGAGGGTCGACCTTGAGCCGTACATCAAGGAGTTCTTATTGGGAGCTTGGGTCAAGGTGCTCGTCTCCGCGACCGTGCGCTCGGAGAAAACGCCCGGATTTGCGAAAGCGTTCCGCGATGTCATTCACGAGCTGGTGTGGTCGGTGCAGCCGAAGGCGAGCACCGAGGATCGCAGCAAGCTTGTCAAGCTTATTCCCGGCATGGTGCGTGTGCTACGCGACGGTCTTGGTTTGATCAACGCTCCGGAGCGCGACCGCGAATTGTTTTTTACGCAGCTGATGGAATCGCACGCGATGGCGGTCAAGCCGGTCGATCAGGCGACCTACATCAAGTCGAGTCTGCTGGCGTCCGAGTTGCGCGCCAAGATCGATGGCATGCAGCTGTCGGGCGTATTCCCGGTAACGACAGTGCCGGGTGGCATCAAGGTCCCGACCAACGTCATCATGCGCGCGGCCGCCGAGCACAAGGCCGACATCTTCATGCCCGATCCGGTGACCGACGTTGGACGGCTCGATCCGGTCGAAGACGCACGCGTGCAGGAAGAAATCGGCCGCTGGCAGCGCGGCAACTGGTTCAAGCTGTGGAACGGAATGGAGTTCTCGCGCGCCAAGCTGCGCTGGATGAGCCCGCTACGCACGCTCTTCCTGTTTGCCAGCGAGCACGATCAAAAGGCGCATGTGATGTCGGCCGACATGCTGAAGTCCTATCTAGCACGCAAGTACATCGAGCCGCTTGAAAGCGTTCCGCTGACCAAGCGTGCTGTCGATGCAGTGGTCGCTGATTTTGAAAACGTGCCTGATCGCGCGAAGTCGATGGCCAAGCGCTACGAGGTCTCGCAGCCGGCATGAGCCCAAAGGACGGCACGACAGTCCTGAAAAATACAACGTCACCGCGCGAGCGCAACGCGCGCGTGCAGCCGGTACAAGCGCCCCCCGGCAGGGTCAGCAGCGGTTTCGTGATCAAACAACTGGTGGCCGACGGATTATTGTCCGCCGCAGACGCCGAGCGCTTCAAGATCAGCGGTGGCCGCGAGCGCTCGGGGCATCCGCTGGTCGTGCTGGCGGAGATGAACTATCGGTCGCCGCAAGCCGACCGGCAGTTGCTCGACCTCGAAACGCTGACGCGCTGGATGGCCGAGAAAGCGGCGCTTCCGTACTTTCATATCGATCCGCTGAAGGTTGATTTCACGCGTGTTGTCGACGTGATGTCAGCGTCATACGCCACGACATACTCGATTTTGCCGGTCGCGATGACGCCGACCGAGGTGACGATCGCTACCAGCGAGCCATTTTTAACCGGCTGGGATCGCGAGATCGAGCAGATCACCAAGAAGTCCGTGTTGCGCGTCGTCGCCAATCCACTCGACGTCGCACGCTATACGACCGAGTTCTTCAAACTTGCGCAACAGGTGCGCGGCGCGGCAAAGACCGGCAGCACGGCGCTGGTCTCGAGCTTCGAACAACTGGTCGAGCTCGGCGGCAAGGTCGACGCCAACGATGCACACGTCATTCATATCGTCGACTGGCTGCTGCAATACGCGTTCGATCAGCGCGCCAGTGATATTCATCTTGAGCCTCGGCGCGAGTTCGGCGTAGCAAGATTCCGCATCGACGGTGTGTTGCATCAGGTGTACCAGGTGCCGGCGGGTGTGATGGGCGCGATGACGAGCCGCATCAAGCTGCTCGGCCGCATGGACGTGATCGAGAAGCGGCGCCCTCAAGACGGACGCATCAAGACCAAGGTCACGACCGGGCAGAACGCCGGTCGTGAAGTCGAGATTCGTCTGTCGACGCTGCCGACCGCGTTCGGTGAAAAGCTGGTGATGCGCATCTTCGATCCCGAAGTGGTGGTGCGCAGCTATGCCGAACTCGGTTTCTCCAACGAAGAGGCGAAGCTGTGGGAGGACTGGATTCATCGGCCTTCAGGCATCGTGCTCGTTACTGGTCCGACCGGTTCCGGCAAGACGACGACCCTTTATTCGACGCTGAAGCAGCTTGCGACCGACGAAGTCAACGTCAGCACTGTGGAAGACCCGATTGAGATGGTGGATCCGGCGCTGAATCAGATGCAGGTTCAGCACGGCATCGATCTCGGCTTTGCCGACGGGCTGCGCGCGTTGATGCGGCAGGATCCGGACATCATCATGGTTGGCGAGATCCGCGACAAGGAAACGGCCGATATGGCGGTGCAGTCTGCGTTGACCGGCCACCTGGTGTTCTCGACGCTGCATACGAACGATGCGGCATCGTCGGTTGCGCGCTTGCTCGAGCTTGGCGTGCCCAACTATCTAGTCAACGCGACCCTGGTAGGGATCCTTGCGCAGCGCCTGATCCGCACGCTGTGTCCGCACTGCAAGGCACTCGGTGAGCCGATCGATCCGGTGCTGTGGAAAGAGCTCGTCAATCCGTGGCGCTCGAATATTCCGGACAAGGTCTACAAACCCGTCGGCTGTCTCGAGTGCCGCAATACCGGTTACATGCGGCGCACCGGATTGATCGAGATGCTGGTGATGACCGATGCGATGCGTGCGCTGGTCGGGCAGGAGGGCGATATCGTCAAGATGCGCAGCCAGGCAGCGCGCGACGGCTTGAGATCGTTGCGGCTGTCGGGTGCGCAGAAAATCGCGAACGGGCTGACGACGATGGACGAAGTGCTAAAAGCAGCGCCGCCATTTACTACTTAGACAGTTGCCGCATCGCCCGAGTCAAACCATCGAGCGTCATCGGGAACATCTTGCCGCCGGCGATTTGCCGGATCACCGAAATCGATTGACGGTACTGCCATAACTGTTCGGGCTCCGGGTTCAACCAGACCGATTTGGGAAACGTCGAGAACAGCCGCTGTAACCACACAGCGCCGGCCTCGTCGTTGTTGTACTCGACCGAGCCGCCGGGCTGCAGCACTTCATAGGGACTCATCGTCGCATCACCGACAAGAATCAACTTCCAGTCGTGCGGGTACTTGCGCAGCACATCCCATGTCGCGTGGCGTTCGGTGTAGCGGCGCCGGTTATTGCGCCACAGAAATTCGTACACGCAGTTGTGAAAGTAGTAAAACTCCAGATGCTTGAACTCGCTCTTGGCCGCACTGAACAGCTCCTCGGTGCGCTTGATGTGCTCGTCCATCGTGCCGCCGACGTCGAGCAGCATTAACACCTTGACGGTGTTATGCCGCTCGGGCACCAGCTTTAGATCGAGCCAGCCGGCGTTCTTCGCGGTCGACTCGATCGTGTCGTGCATGTCGAGTTCGAGCTCGGCACCTTCGCGTGCAAACCGGCGCAGACGCCTTAATGCGACCTTGATGTTGCGCGTACCGATCTCGACCGAATCGTCGTAATCACGGTAGCCGCGCATCTCCCATACCTTGACGGCAGACTTGCCGCCCTTCGATGCGCCGCCGATGCGAATCCCTTCGGGATGCGCGCCGCCATGACCGAACGGCGACGTGCCACCCGAGCCGATCCATTTGTTGCCGCCGTGATGCGCGCCGTCCTGCTCTTCGAGCCGCTTGCGAAACTCGTCCATCAGTTTGTCCCAGCCGAGCTTTTCGAGCTTCGCAATCTCTTCCGGCGAGAACGTACGCTCGAGCATCTGCTTGAACCACTCGTCCGGAATGTCCTTAGTAAAGTCAATCGCCGTCTGCACGCCGCGAAAATATTCGCCAAAGGCGCGATCGAAGCGGTCGAACTGTGTTTCATCCTTGACCAATGCCGAGCGAGACAGGTAGTAGAACTGGTCGATCGAAGGACCGATGACTCCGCGCTTCAAGGCGTCGAGCAATGTCAGTAATTCATTGATCGAAACCTTCAGCTTCGCCTGGCGAAGGTGGAAAAAGAAATCGATCAGCATCGGTTAGTCGCTCCAACGCGCGTCACCGCGCTTGCGGGGATGCGGAAGAGTGTTTCCCTCGACTGTGGGAAGTCGATCATCGAGGCGAAGCCAGGGGAGACGGTCGGCAAAGCATAGATGGATCGCAGGCTCGATTTCGACTGCGCGATCGATCGTCCCATGATGGACGGACACCATATCCCAATGCTGGCGCTCGATACTCTCGGTCCACATTTGAGTTGCGCACTCTCCGCAAAAACTGCGCCGAAAGCGCTCAGAGCTGGCAACGAACCGCACCTCGCCATGTGTGAGCTCGAAATTTGCGCGCGGTGTGTTGACCCATGCGATCACCGGCGCTCCGCTCATCCGGCGGCATATGCTGCAGTGGCAATAGCCGGCGTCAAACACGTCGACGAACCGATAACGGATCGCTCGGCAGAAGCATCCGCCTTCGAACTCGCCTCGATAGAGCATGTCATTCCTGACCGTGACGCGCCAATCGTAGCTCCAAGTGGCGCTTCACGTCGGGCCACTCGGTCGCGAGGATGCTGTAGATGACCGTGTCGCGCACAGTACCGTCGCGGCGCGGATGATGATGACGAATGACACCGTCCTTCTTTGCGCCCAGCGCCTCGATTGCGCGCTGTGATGCGAAATTGAAGTTATCTGTGCGCAGGCCGACGACGGCGCAGTTCAGTGTGTCAAATGCATGCGTCAACAACAGTAATTTGCACGCCGTGTTGATGCGCGTTCTCTGGCAGCGCTGCGCGTACCACGTATATCCGATTTCGACACGGTCGGCTGTCGGCACGATGTCGTGATAACGCGTACTGCCGGCGATGGTGTGGGTCGCGAGGTCGCGTACCGCCCACGGCAGCATGTGACCTGCTTGTTGTCCCTCGAGCGCGGCATCAATGTAGCCGCGTGTACCCGCGGGCTCGGGTACGGACGTGTACCAGAGCTTCCAGAGTTGGCCATCGGCTGCAGCGGCAGCCAAACCGGCTTCATGGTCAATCTGACAGCGGCTCTAGCCGGACGCTGTGCCCTTCCAGCGTTGCCGGCGCAATCGAAACCATCAGCGATTCTGGCGCGCCATGAACACGAGCCGCTCGAACAGGTGCATGTCCTGTTCGTTCTTTAGGAGCGCACCGGCCAGCGGCGGGACTACAAGTTTTTCGTCCTTCGAGCGCAGCGCGTCGACTGGAATCTGTTCGGCGACCAGCAGCTTTAGCCAATCGAGCAATTCGGATGTCGACGGCTTTTTCTTCAGACCCGGGAGATCGCGCGTACCGAAGAACACCGACAGCGCGCTCTGCAGCAGATCCTTGCGTAGCTTCGGAAAATGTACGTCGACGATCGCCTGCATCGTTTCCTTGTCCGGAAACTTGATGTAGTGAAAAAAGCAACGCCGTAGGAACGCGTCGGGCAGTTCCTTTTCGTTGTTCGACGTGATCACGACCAGCGGCCGATGCCGCGCCTGTACGGTCTGTCGCGTTTCATAAACGAAAAATTCCATCCGATCGAGCTCGCGCAGCAGGTCGTTCGGAAATTCAATGTCTGCCTTGTCGATCTCATCAATCAGCAGTACGGTTTGCTGCTCGGCCTCGAACGCCTGCCACAACACGCCTTTGACTATATAGTTTGAGATGTCCTGCACGCGCGCGATCCGACAAAATCAGCGAGCTGCGAGTCGCGTAGACGTGATACGGCGTCGTACTCGTATAAGCCTTGCTGCGCCTTTGTGGTCGACTTGATGTGCCACGCTAACAACGGCATGCCGAGTGCACGCGCCACTTCTTCGGCTAGCATCGTCTTGCCGGTGCCAGGCTCGCCCTTGATCAATAGCGGTCGTTGCAAAATCAACGCCGCGTTGACAGCAAGTTTTAGATCATCGGTCGCGACGTAGGTGTCGGACCCTTCAAAGCGCTGCATCGGCAGACAAAACGAACGGTATGCGGGGTGAATCGAGTATACGCATCGGGTACGCCAAGCTCGGTGGCCACGATGTTGCTCCGCTACAATCGTCCGTGGCTTCGCACATGACTTGATCCCTGAGACGAGATGAAGTTTTTTTCATTGTTGTTATCTGCGGCTGCGGTCGCGAGCGCGCAGCCCGCGGCGGCGCAGGCAACCAAGACCGGGGCCACTTCCAGTGCAAGCAGCGCTGAAGTTCCGGTGTCGATGTGCATCGGGTGCCATTCGATCCCCGGATATCAATCGTCGTTTCCGTCCGTCTATCGTGTGCCAAAAATCGGCGGCCAGAGTCAGCCGTACATCGAAGCGGCTCTAAAGGCGTACCGGCAGGGGGCGCGCAATCAGCCGTCAATGACGGCCATAGCGAAGGGACTGACGGACCAGCAGATTTCCGCGGTAGCGGCGTATTACGCGGCACGCGGCAATGCAGCGGTTGTAGCGACCGCGAAATGAATAGCGGCTTGAGATGAGACACGCGTTACTGAGCAGTTTTCTTTCTGGCGGCAACACCCGTTGCCGCACAGGACGCGAAGAAAGGTGGAGAACTGGCGCAGCAGCAATGCGCCGAATGTCATGGCAAGGATTTCGTAACCGGGATCGATCCGACCTACCCGACGCTCGCCGGCCAGTATCAGGACTATCTGGAAAAAGCGTTGCGCGATTACAAAACCGGTGCCCGCAAGAACCCGATCATGAACGGCATTGCAAAGCCGCTGACGCGCGACGACATTCGTAACGTGTCGGCTTACCTTTCGGCCTTGTCCGGACCGCTGAGCAACGAGAAGCGTTAGGTGTCGCCGGCGCGGCGTTTCAGACAGTCCAAATAGCGTGCGCTCATCTCGTCAGCGGGCACATCCTGACCGGCGCGCTGCGCGCTCCATACTGCTTCACCGAGGCAGTCCATTACATCGTGTACTGCGGCATGTTCGTCGCCGCGTCGCGCGACCAGCTGCCGAAAGACGGAGCGTATTCCCGGCGGCTGGTCGATCGAAAGCTGCTCGGCGATCGCCAGGTGCATCGACATGTGCAAAAACGGATTGGTGCGGCCGTCATCGACCGCGTACTCGCGCGCAAGCGCGGCGTCAAGATCGTCGAACTCCGCGTGATACTCGGGATGCTTCAGCATCCAGTCGAGCGCAACCGCTTCCAACGGTGACAGCACGGACCCGTTCTGATGTTTGCGCCATGTGTCGCAGAAGAATCGGCGAACATCGTCTTTCGACGGATTAAACATCGACTCTCGCTGGCGCCGGCGTCTTGTGCCGATACTCGCACCATTGGGCGATCGGGCAACGCCAGCATTCAGGCATTCGCGCTTTGCAGATGTAGCGGCCGTGCAGTATCAGCCAGTGATGAGCGTTGGTCTTGAACTCATCCGGCGTGAACTTCAGCAAACGGCGTTCCACTTCTTCAGGGTCACTGCCAGGCGCCAGATTCGTACGGTTGGCGACGCGAAACACATGCGTATCGACAGCGATCGTCGCCTCGCCGAATACCGTGTTCAACACCACGTTCGCTGTCTTTCGTCCGACGCCCGGCAGTGCCTCGAGCGCTTCGCGATTGCGCGGAACTTCGCCGCCGTGTTGGTCGACGAGAGCCTGCGACAGCCGGATGACGTTGCGCGCCTTCGCTCGATAAAAGCCGGTCGAATGGATATAGCCGGAAAGCCGTTCTTCACCGAGTTTGAGCAGCGCTCGAGGCGTGTTTGCGACCTTGAACAGCACGCGGGTGGCAGCATTCACACCCTTGTCCGTTGCCTGCGCGGACAGCACGACTGCGATCAGCAACTCGAACGGAGTCGTGTACAACAGCTCGGTGGTGGGATTCGGATTCAGCGCCCTGAGTGTTTCGTAGATCGCACGGCGCTTGGCCGGGTTCATTGCCGGGTCGCACCGCGTCGCTGCTGCGCGCGCGCTACTGCGGCGGCCACTGCTGCGGCTCTCTGATCGTGTGTCTGCACCGACCGAGGTGCAGCCGCGCTGCGCAGCCGCTCGCGGCGCGCGCTCATGTCGTGCGCGCGCAGCATCGCGATCCGCCGCAGTCCACGCGCGAGCAGGTGCCACTGGAACCATCGAAATGCAATCCATCGGGCAGGGCGGCAGGCACAAGTCGCATCCCGTGCAGTGCGATGCGATCACCGAATGCATCCGCTTTGACGCGCCGATGATCGCGTCCACTGGGCATGCAGGGATACACAGCGTGCAGCCGATGCACCGGCTCTCGTCGATGACCGCAACCATCAATGCGCGCTCGATGCCGTTGGCAGGATTGAGCGGCAGTGGCGCTCGGTGCAACAACTGCGCCAGCGCTTCGATGCCGGCCGCGCCGCCCGGAGGGCACTGATTGATTTCGGCTTCGCCCGCGGCGATCGCGTCGGCATAAGGGCGGCAACCCTCGTAGCCGCATTTCGTGCACTGCGTCTGCGGCAACAGGGCGTCGATTTGATCCGCTACAGACACGTGTTCGCTCAACGCTAATCGTTGGCCCGAATGAATTTGGCGATCTCCGGCGCGATATTTGCGCGCCAGCGGCGGCCGCTGAAGATGCCGTAATGGCCGGTGCGTTCGGCCGTCAAATGCCGTTTCTTCGATTTCGGAATGTTCTTGCATAGATCGTGAGCGGCTTGAGTTTGGCCACTGCCCGAAATGTCGTCGAGCTCGCCCTCGATCGTGAACAGTGCGACCGTGCGAATGTCTTCGGGCTTTACCAGCTTTCCCGCGTACGCGCCATTTCCCATCTGGAAGCAGGTGCTGCTTGAACACGATCCTGATCGTGTCGAGGTAATACTCGGCCGGCAGGTCGATCACCGCGTTGTACTCGTCATAAAACGCGCGATGATCTTCGGCGTCCAGCTGGTCGCCTTTGACCAGGTCAAGGTAATAGTCCCAGTGCGACTTCAGATGGCGGTCAGGATTCATCGCGACGAACCCGGCGTGCTGCAAGAAGCCCGGGTATACGCTGCGCAGATAGCCCGGATACGCCGCCGGCACTTTAAAGATGACGTGATTTTCGAACCAGTGCAGACTCTTTTCGCATCGCCAGCGCGTTGACCTGCGTCGGATTGCGGCGCGGATCGATCGGTCCGCCCATCATCGTCATCGTCTTCGGCAGCTTCGGATCTTTATTGCTTGCCATCAGCGAAACTGCTGCCAGCACAGGCACCGTCGGCTGACACACGGAAATGACATGCACGTGCGGTCCCAGGTGCTGGATGAACTCGATCACATACTCGACGTAATCGTCCAGATGAAACGGCCCGGCAGCAATTGGCACCATACGGGCATTGATCCAGTCGGTGATGTATACATCGTGACTGGGCAGCAGCGTACGCACCGTGTCACGCAACAGTGTCGCGTGATGTCCCGACAATGGCGCCACGATCAATACCGTCGGATCGGCTGGACGTTTGCCGGACTTGTCAGCGGACCTTGATCCCAACTCGCGCTTGAAGTGCAGCAGCCTGCAAAACGGCTTTTCCAGCGCGATTTCTTCAACGACAGGCACGTCGACGCCGTCGATCTCGATCGAGCGCAATCCAAATTCCGGTTTTTCGTAGTGCTTTCCGAGCCGGTACAGCAGGTCGTACCCGGCGGCGAGCCGGCGCGACATCGGCGTGTACGCAAACGGGCTGTACGGATTCGAAAACATCTGCGACGTCGCCTGTGCCCACACCGACAGCGGGTTCCAGAAGCGGCGCTGCAATTCATGCAGGTGATAGAGCACTACGGTCTTTCAAAAGGTGAAAATCAAACTCAGCGCTCAAGCAAATGGCGCTTTTCGCGAACGTCTTTCCAATCGTCGGCGTCGGGCGGATGAGGCTTCATGCGTGTGATAGATGGCCAGATTTTTGAAAGCTCGACGTTCAGCGGTATGAAGTCGCGCTGATCCTCCGGCACATCTTCCTCGGCATAGATGGCGTTAACCGGGCACTCAGGGATACACACAGCGCAATCGATACACTCATCCGGGTCAATCGACAGCATATTCGGCCCCTCGCGAAAGCAATCGACCGGACAGACATCGACGCAGTCGGTGTACTTGCACTTGATGCATGTTTCGACGACGACGTGCGTCATCCGTTGATCTCCGCTGCGCGTTGCAACGCACAAACCGCTATTCTAGCGTCGCAATTTCAATTTTTTACCTTGATGAGAACGTCGCCATGACGACCCGCCGCCAAGTTGTTGTCGCTTCTGCTGTTGCCGGTGTTGCAGCAGGGCTACCTCTCGCGGCGCAATCGCAGTCTGCGCCGATTCGGATCGGCGAAATCAACAGCTATTCGACCATTCCGCAATTCACGTTGCCGTACAGGATGGGTTGGCAGCTTGCGGTCGATGAGGTGAACGCCGCCGGTGGATTGCTCGGACGGCGTGTCGAAGTGATCTCTCGCGACGACGCCGGAAAGCCGGAAGACGCCACCCGGCTCGCGACCGAATTGATGACCAACGAAAACGTCGCACTGATCACCGGGACCTTTTTGTCGAACGTCGGCCTCGCGGTGGCGGACTTCGCATTAAGAAATCGGATTGTTTTCGTCGCGGCCGAACCGCTAAGCGACGCTCTGGTCTGGGAGAAGGGCAATCGCTACACCTTCCGGCTGCGGCCGAGCACCTACATGCAGTCTGCGATGCTGGTCGAAGAAGCCGCCAAGCTTCCGGCGAAGCGCTGGGCGATCATTGCGCCAAACTATGAATACGGCCAGTCTGCGGTCGCCAACTTCAAGCAATTGCTGAAAGCCAAGCGGCCGGATGTTGAGTTCGTCGCCGAGCAATGGCCCGCGCTCGGCAAGCTGGAAGCGGCGAGTACCGTGCAGGCGATCATTGCGGCGCGGCCGGATGCAGTGTTCAACGTCACCTTCGGCGCCGACTTGCCGCGGCTGGTACGCGAAGGCAATCTGCGCGGACTCTTCCCGCGCGTGCCTGTCGTCAGTTTGCTCTCGGGCGAGCCCGAGTATCTCGACGTGTTGAAGGATGAGACGCCGAAGGGTTGGATTGTGACCGGCTATCCGTGGAATCAAATTTCGACGCCGGAGCACGCAAAGTTTTTCAACGCGTACCACAAGCGATACAACGACTACCCTCGTCTCGGTTCGGTCGTCGGGTATGCGACGTTTACCGCAATCTTCGAGGCGATCCGCAAGGCGAAGTCGGTCGACACCGAAAAACTGATCGCTGCACTGCGCGGGTTGCAATGGTCAACACCGTTCGGTCCGGCTCAATTCCGCGCGGTTGATCATCAGTCGACGATGGGCGCCTACGTAGGCAAGCTCGATCTGCGCGACGGCAAAGGAGTGATGGTCGATTGGCGTTACGCTGACGGCGGGAATTATTTACCAGCCGATCGGGAAGTGGTGAAAATGCGGCCACCTGAAGCGCAGAAGTAGCCGGCGCGAGCATTCGGTAACTTCGCGCTGCCGGTGGATCTTTTCCTCGGCCAGTTCATCGCGGGCCTGTCGTACGGCTCGACGCTGTTCCTAGTCAGTGCCGGGTTGACGCTGATTTTCGGCGTTACGCGCGTCGTTAACTTCGCACACGGCTCGCTGTACATGATCGGCGCGTATCTCGCGTACACGATCACTACACAGCTGCCCGCGACTCCGTTCGGATTCTTCGGCGGTGTGCTGCTGGCGGCACTCGGCGTCGCGATTGTCGGCGCTGCGATCGAAATCGTTTTGCTAAGACGCATTTATGCCGCGCCGGAGATATTTCAGTTAGTTGCCACCTTTGGCGTCGTGCTGATCGTGCAGGACCTTGCGCTGCAGATCTGGGGTCCGCAGGAATTGTTTGCGCCGCGCGCGCCGGGGTTAAAAGGCAGCGTTGAAATTGTTGGCGCACTGGTACCCCAGTACTCGCTGTTCGTGCTTGTAGTTGGGCCGGCAGTGTTTGCGCTGTTATGGTGGTTGCTGAAGCGTACCCGCTGGGGCATCTGGATTCGAGCGTCGTCGCAGGACCGCGAGATGGCAGGTGCGCTCGGACTAAACGAGCCGTGGCTTTTTACCTCGGTCTTCGCGCTTGGCGCGTTCCTCGCCGGCCTGGCCGGGGCGCTGCAGATTCCACGCGAAACGGTAAATCTGCAGATGGATCTGTCGATCCTGGTCGAAGCGTTTGTGGTGGTCGTCGTCGGTGGGCTCGGCTCGGTGACCGGAGCGTTATGGGCGGCATTTCTGATCGGCCTGTTGCATGCATTCGGCACGTGGTGGTTGCCGCAGTCAACCCTGGTGCTGATCTTTGTTGTGATGGCTGCGGTGCTGATCGTGCGGCCGTACGGCTTGCTGGGTCGACCGCCTGCGCCGCACGGCGCGCGCGCTTTAGCGCACGCACCGTTTGTCCCGCTCTCGAAATATTGGCGTTCGTTTGCGGTGCTTGCGATCGCGGCTGCGGCGGCCCTACCGGCGTTCATCGGTGACTATGCGATCGTGATCGCTACGGAGATCGCGATCGCTGCGTTGCTCGCTGCCAGCTTGCATTTCGGAATGGGCTTGGGCGGCATCATTTCTTTTGGACATGCCGCATTTTTCGGACTTGGCGCCTACTCGGTCGCGTTGGCGGTCCAGCACACCGATGCGCCGTTTGCCGCCGCGCTGTTGCTGGCTCCGATCGCCGCCGGCCTGGTCGGCTTGCTGATCGGCCGAGTCGTGCTGCGGTCGCATGGCGTGTACGCGGCGATGCTGACGCTGGCGTTCGCGCAGATTCTATGGTCGACCGCGGTGCAGTGGGTCGATGTCACCGGCGGCGACAACGGGCTGCTGGGGTTATGGTCGGTGTTGCCGCGCGCGTTGACGTCGCCGACGGTCTATTACGGGCTGACGCTGGCGATCGTCGTTGCGTCGCTTGTCGTATTGCGCCGCGCAGCTCTGGCCCCATTCGGCTTCGCTCTGCGCGCGACGCGCGACAGCGAGCTGCGCGCGGAGGCGATCGGTATCGATGCGCAGCGAACGCGCTGGCTCGCGTTCAGTGCGGGTGGCTTCTTTGCCGGGCTGGCTGGCGCGCTGCACGCGTTTCATAAGGGGTCGGTGTTTCCGACGACGCTGTCGATTCCGGTATCGGTCGACGCGCTCGTGATGGTGTTGCTCGGAGGAGTGCAGACACTCTCGGGGCCGATTGTCGGCGCGCTGGCGTACCACGGACTCGCAACCGAGCTGACACGCGTCACCGATCACTGGCGACTGATTCTGGGCGTTGCGATCGTGATGCTGGCGGCGTTGTTTCCAGAAGGCATCGTCGGCTTTCTGCGGCGTCGAGTGCGATGAGCTTGTTAGTCGTCGATCGGCTGCAGAGAAGTTTCGGCGGAGTGCGCGCCGTCGACGGCGTTTCGTTCACGCTTGACGCGGATCACTTCGCGGCGTTGATTGGACCGAACGGTGCAGGTAAATCGACGCTGTTCAATCTAATCGATGGGCAGATCGCGCCGGAAAGCGGCAGCGTAAGGTACGACGGGCAGCCGCTTGCGGGCCTTTCAACGGCGCAACGTACCCGGCGCGGCATCGGCCGCACGTTTCAGGTTGCGCAGACGTTTGCCACGATGACGGTACTGCAGAACGCACAGCTGGCGCTGACCGTTGCGCATGGCAACGCGGAGCGCACCGTGACTGCGTTGTGGGATCTGCACGTCGATGCGGCGCGGTCGCTGCTGTTGAAAGTCGGGCTTGAAGCGCGCTCCGATAGCGCTGCGTCGGAGCTTGCGTATGGGGATTTGAAGCGGCTCGAGCTTGCGTTGGCACTGGCTACGCGACCGCGGCTGCTGTTGATGGATGAGCCGACCGCCGGTATGGCGCCTGCGGAGCGCACGGCGTTGATGCAATTGGTTGCACAGCTGGCGCACGAACTGTCGATAGCGGTGCTGTTTACCGAGCACAGCATGGAATCGTCTTTGGTTTTGCGCGACGTGTACTCGTGATGTCGCAGGGACGTTTGATCGCTGATGGCGCGCCTGATGTCGTGCGCGACGATCCCGAAGTTCAGCGCGTTTATCTCGGAGCTGAAGTATGAATGCGGCGCTCGAACTGCACGGCGTGTCGGCCTACTACGGGCGCGCGCAGGTGCTGTTTGACGTGAGCCTCGCGGTCGGCAGCGGCGAGGTCGTTGCGCTGATCGGTCGCAACGGCGCGGGCAAAACATCACTGTTGTGCGCGGCGATGGGCTTGATGCCTCGCACGTCGGGCAGCGTCCTCCTAAATGGCGTCGACATCAGCCGCGAGCCGGCATTCGCACGCGCGCGCCGCGGGCTGGGTTACGTGCCGGAAGACCGGCGCATCTTCACTGATCTGACGGTCGCGGAGAATCTGCGCATTGCATTGCGTCCAGCGAACGATGGATTCACGGAACAAGACTTGTTGACGCTTTTCCCCAATCTCGCCCAGATGCTGGATCGCCCGGCGAGCGCGATGAGCGGCGGCGAGCAACAGATGCTCACTATTGCGCGCACGCTTGCGGCGAACCCGCGCGTGGTGCTTTTGGACGAGCCCTCCGAGGGTATCGCTCCGCTCGTTGTGG
>CAWAYV010000048.1:0-44010 GCA_963786295.1 uncultured beta proteobacterium
GCGGCGCTGCTTTTAGCACTTCGTCCATCGTCGTGAGCCCGTTCGCGATTTTCTGCGCACCCGACAGCCGCAACGATCTCAAGCCGTCGCGCGCTGCCTGGCTGCGCATCTTGACGATATCGCCCTCCTGCCCGACCAGCGCACGCATCGCATCGGTCATCACCAGCATCTCGATCAATCCGGTGCGCCGCATGTAGCCGGTATTGCGGCACTCGAGACAGCCGACGGGTTTGTAGACCTTGTCCGGAATATTCGAGCGCCACGGATTGACGAGCTCTTTCCACAGCACGGGATCGATCGGCTCACCGAGTGCCTTGCAGTGCGGACACAGCGTGCGGATCAGGCGCTGCGCAAGGATCCCTACCAGGGTCGCGTTGACTAGGTAGTTGGGCACGCCAAGCTCGAGCAAACGCGCAACCGACGATGCTGCATCGTTCGTATGCAGCGTCGAGAACACCAGGTGGCCAGTCAACGCAGACTGCACCGCCATATCGGCCGTTTCCTTGTCGCGGATCTCGCCAACCATGATGATGTCCGGATCCTGCCGCATCAACGCGCGCAGTCCGTCGGCAAAGCCGAGATCGATGCCGTGCTGAACCTGCATCTGATTCAGGGCCGGATCCACCATCTCAATCGGATCTTCCACAGTGCTGACGTTGACTTCGTCGGTCGCAAGCTGCTTCAGCGTCGAATAAAGCGTCGTCGTCTTGCCAGAACCGGTCGGACCAGTAACGAGCACGATGCCTGAAGGCCGATGAATCCAGTCCTCCCACAGCTTCGCCTCTTCGTTGGAGAAACCGAGCTCGGCATAGCTGCGCACCACCACTTCGGGATCGAAGATGCGCATCACCAGCTTTTCACCAAATGCGGTGGGCAGCGTCGACAGACGAATCTCGACTTCACGACCGGCGTTCTGCCCGGTCGTGACCTTGGTCTTGATGCGTCCGTCTTGCGGGCGCCGCTTCTCGATCACGTCCATGCGGCCAAGCAGCTTGATGCGGCTGGTCATCGCACCCATTACACCCGCCGGCACCTGGTACACCTGATGCAACACGCCGTCGATGCGGAATCTTGCTACGCCGAATTCGCGCCGAGGCTCAAGATGAATGTCGCTCGCGCGCTGATCGAAGGCGTATTGCAGCAGCCAGTCGACGATATGAATGACGTGTGCATCGTTGGCGTCGACCTTGCCGCCGAGCTCGACCAGTTGTTCGAAGCTCGACACCAGCGCGGTGCTGCCACTTTTTGCAGCGCCGCGCACTTGTTGTGCAAGTTTGAAGAACTCGGTCGTATAGCGTGCGACGTCGAGTGGGTTGGCCACGACGCGCAATACGGACTTCTTGGTGATCTGCTCGATCTCGCGATCCCAGCCGGTTAAAAATGGCTCGCTGGTAGCGATCGTCACCTCGGTCGGCGTCATCGCGACCGGCAAAATCGAGTATGTCGTGGCGTATGACGCTGACATCACGTCGACAACACGCGTGAAATCAACCTTTAGCGGATCGATATGAAAGTACGGAAGCGCCGCCTTCTCGGCCAGCCAGCGCGTCAGCGTTTCGAGGTCGAGCAACTGCCGGTCGGCTTGCGGCGACCGATAGTTCATCTCCGCCAGCACGACCAGTGGATGTCCCGAGCGCTCGCGGCCACCGCTGATCTTGAAGCGCTCGGCGTCTGCGGCGGACAATAATCCGTCAGCCACCAGTTGTTTGATTACGAAACCGCTGCTGACCCTGCCGGGGGGCGCTTGTGCCGGCTGCACGCGCGCGTTGCGCTCGCGCGGTGACGTTGTATTTTTCAGGACCGTCGTGCCGTCCTTTGGGCTCATGCCGGCTGCGAGACCTCGTAGCGCTTGGCCATCGACTTCGCGCGATCAGGCGCGTTCTCAAAATCAGCGACCACCGCATCGACTGCGCGCTTGGTTAGCGGAACGCTTTCGAGCGGCTCGATGTACTTGCGTGCTAGATAGGACTTCAGCATGTCGGCCGACATCACATGCGCCTTTTGATCGTGCTCGCTGGCAAACAGGAAGAGCGTACGTAGCGGGCTCATCCAGCGCAGTTTGGCGCGCGAGAACTCCATTCCGTTCCACAGCTTGAACCAGTTGCCGCGCTGCCAGCGGCCGATTTCTTCCTGCACGCGTGCGTCTTCGACCGGATCGAGCCGTCCAATGTCGGTCACCGGATCGGGCATGACGATGTCGGCCTTGTGCTCGGCGGCCGCGCGCATGATGACGTTGGTGGGGACCTTGATGCCACCGGGCACTGTCGTTACCGGGAATACGCCCGACAGCTGCATGCCATCGATCTTGGCGCGCAACTCGGACGCCAGCAGACTTGACTTGATGTAGGTCGCCTGATCGACCGGCTTGACCGCCATCGCGTGCGATTCCATCAGCTGCGTAAAAAACAATTCGCGGTCGCGCTCCGGAGCGTTGATCAAACCAAGACCGTCGCGTAGCACACGGACCATGCCGGGAATAAGTTTGACAAGCTTGCTGCGATCCTCGGTGCTCGCCTTCGGCTGCACCGACCATACCAGCTCGTGAATGACATCGCGGAACGCTTTCGCAAATCCGGGCGTTTTCTCCGAGCGCACGGTCGCCGAGACGAGCACCTTGACCCAAGCTCCCAGTAAGAACTCCTTGATGTACGGCTCAAGATCGACCCTCTCAAACGCTCGCCTGACCTGAATCGTTGTGTTGATCGTCAGTATCTCGTGCTTCTCGGCCGCCTCGAGCGCCTTCTTCGCGCGCGACACCGGATCGTTTTCTTCAGGCGCGATATCGGAAACGAATTTATCGAACTCACCATACAGCCGCTCAAACACGCCGAGATCGGTTTCGAAGTGCTTAAGAATCTCGGTGATGACCCGATCGACCTCCTTGAGGTAGCGCTGGTTGTCATCCCCGTAGGGCTCCCATCCGGCCGACGTACCGGCAATACGATCGATCAGCTTGCGCGCCGGGTGCGCGCTTGAGGCGAAAAACGCGGCGTCCATCAAGGCCGACTTCAGCACCGGAAACTGCAAGCGCGAAATGCGCGCCTTGATCTCCGACGGGACTTGTTTGTCCTGCATCACGTGATCGAACAGCATCCCCACCAGTTCGATCGTCAGTTTGTCGACCACACGCGTGGACTTCGAAATCAACTCATCGCGCATGGCGCCGATCGATTCGGTCGGCACCGCAAAATTACCGCTCGGACCGAGCTCCTGCAGATTCATCTGCTGAAACTCGCCGATCGATTCCAGCAACTGCTGTGGCGCGGGGCCGTGCGAGGGAAGATGCGGCAGGCGTGATCCGCGTGCATTGGCTTGCAGGCGCGTCAGCAATCCGCCGAGCAGCATGTTCGGTTCATCCGGCCCTTGTGCAGCCCCCTGCCCTCTCGCTTGACCACTCGCTGCGGGCAGGTGTGGCCCGCCCGCTTCTGCCAGCGCACTGCCGGAATTTGAGGCGTGTGCCGCGGCGTTGCCGCCGCCCGCACCCGTCTGCCAGGGTGTGGCTGACTTCGGTGCGGCTCGTGTTCTTCGAATGGCGCGCACATCGACGCCATGGTTCGCATAGTGATCGAGCAGCTGCCGGACAATGCGCGCCAGCTCTTCGCCAAGCGGCTTCTCGAACACCGTCAAAAAGAATTCCCACGCCTCTTTGTGCAGGTCGGTGTCTTCGGCGGCACGCAACAGCGCTCGTACGTATACCGCCGGGCCCAGCGGGTTTTCCGAATTGCGTATCGCACTTCGGCCCAGCAAAAACGCCACGACGAGATTCAGGTCGCGCATCGATTGCTCTGCGTAGCCGGCGATCTTGCTGGCGTGGCGCTCGACTACTGTGTTGCTCTCGACCGAAATCGAATCGACCAGCGACAGCGTTTCGGCGTCGAGCGCGCCGGTTACCGCCGGCGCCCGACCGACAGTGACTTCGTGAAAGTACTGGTCCTGAGTCTCCTGCAGGCGCGCCATGAACGTGTGGTGCAGGTCATCGAGCTTGGCGGCCAGATGCCGCTGCACCAGCGGCGAGCCGACGTCGAAATCCCATTTGCCCGACAGCTCGTCGAGGATCGTCTTGGCAAACTCCGGAAACGCGGCGCCGATCAGCTCATTCGAGATCGCCAGGCCGGACTTCAGCAGCGCCGACGCTTGCGCAGCCGTCACAAACGGCACGTCACTGCTTGCGCGCGACGACTCGGGAGCCGGAGGAAACTCCATGCGATCTCTGTGTTTTACCTAAGTTTCTAGCAGACGCCGCACGCTCAAGCGGCTTCGACACTATAGACGTCGGACTCTATCGACGTACCACTGGGTGTCAAGCCAGTTTAAGCAGTTACTGGCGCGGAAACATCCCTAAATTGAAGGCATTAGCCGCGCTTTCGCAACGTTTCTAGAGCTCAAAACTTGCGCCGAATACATTTGCGCGGCGCAGACCAGCAACCCAGCCGCGCGCCTTCAGATTCCAGCGCGCTTCAAGCTCGCGCGCACGCCGGTCGAGCGCAGCGAACGGCACGTCCAGCGGAGGCCCGACGACTGCCAATACCACGCGGTTGCCGGCATCGACTTCTGGCAAGACCAATGCGCGATCGTCGAACGCCGAGGCGATGGCGGCAAAGCTGGGATCAAACTTCGCGCCGAACAGATTGAAAGAAGCGACGCCGGGCGCGCGCAGCGCTTTGCGGCATGCGCGATAGAACGCGACATCGTCGTACACGGGCCCGCGCGCAGCCGCATCGTATAAGTCGACCTGCAGCCAATCGGCCAGGCCGCGCTGCCGCGGATGGCTGATGAATTCGCGAGCGTCCGCGTTGACGACGTTTAGGCGCGCGTCATCGGGCGGCAAGCAAAACCATGCATGCGCGGCATCGATCACGTCGACGCTCAGTTCGACCGCGACGATGCTCGCACTCGAGACCTCGCACCAACAAAACTTGGTCAGCGCTGCTGCGCCGAGGCCTAATTGCACAATGCGCCGCGGCTCGGGCAGGAACAATCCCACTGCCATCATCTGCCGCTGATATTCGAGCTCCAGTGCAAACGGCCGCGCGACGCGCATGCCGCCCTGGATCCATTCGGTGCCGAAGTGCAGATAGCGAATGCCGTCTTCTTCGGATAGCGTGACGGACGCAGCTTTCCGTGGCCGTCGCACTTCAGGCCGGCGCACCTTCGGCCTGCAAATCGTGCATCATGTCGCCGACCACGCGCTCGAAAAGCGGTGCACGCTCGGCCGTTTTGATTCGTCCGGCTCTCACGTAACTGCGCAAGATCAGCGGTGCCAGGCTGTGCGCCTTGCCCGTTTCGGCCGACGTAAACAGATAAAAATTGCGGCGCGGGCTGATCCAGCGCAGCCGCACACGCTCGTTCTGTTCTCCCGTCCATAAGTCGAACCACGTCCCGCGCTGCCAGCTGTCGATCATCTGGTCGATGCCATCGTCCGACAACTTTTCCACCGGAATCATTTCCTCTGGTTGCACCGTCAGCGGCGCCTCCAGCAAATTGACTTCCGCATGGTTGGCGGCCACCGCACTGCGTACGACCTCCGCCGTGATGGTCAGAGGCTGCTCGGCCTCGTTCTCGACAACCGGCGGCGGCTCGACGATCTTGACTTCGTCGAGCTTGCGCTTGAACGCGGCAGAATCGAGCGGTGCGCCGGTGCCGTAAGCGACCTCGAGCGCTTTGACGGCTTGCGCATGCGACGCCATCAAGCGCGAAAAGAATTCCTGCGATTGCGCGGGCGAAAATTCGATCAACTGCAAACCTTCACGCACCGTACTTAACACCGCGGGAATCGTCTTGACGAGACGCTTGCGATCGTCCGGGTTGATTTTCGGCTGCACGCTCCACACGAGGTCGGGCACGACGTCGCGGAATTTCTTGCCAAAGGACGGCGACGTGCGCTCACGCAAGGTCGCCGCCACCATCACCTTGACCCAATTTTCAAGAAGAAAGTCGCGCAGATACGATTCGATCTGCACTCCGTCGAACACGCGTCGAATGCCGATGGCGGCGTTGATCGCCATGATCTCGCGCGTCTCGGCTTCCTCGAGTGCGCGCTTGGCGCGCGTCACCGGATCGTCGTCGCGCGTGCGCTCGTCCGCCAAGTATTGCTCGAATTCGCCGAGCGCTTTCTCGAAAATCGGCGGGCCATCGTTGATCGCAACGACGACCGTGTTAACCGCCTTGTTCACTTCTGACAAGTAGCGAACGTTGTCTTCGCCTTCGGGGCGCCAGCCGATGCCGGTGCTGGCGATGCGATCCATCAAACGACGCGCCGGCTGCACCGGCGAAACGAATAGATCCGAATCCGCCAGCGCTATCTTCATGATCGGAAACTGCAGGCGCGATATCGCAGTCTTGATCTCAGCCGGTAGATGCTTGTCCTGATGAATGCGATCGAACAGCATGCCGACCAGCTCGATCGTCAGCTTGTCAATCTGCTTGGTAGCCTTCTCGGCCACGTGCGATCTCAGATGCGCCTCGTCGCGCTCGCTGATCATCTGCGCGGCCGCACCGCTCTTGCCGGCCATCGTCGACAACGCGTTCAGGCGCTGCACCTCGTTGATCGACGCCAGCAAGCCGGGGTCGATCATCGCGAACTGCACCGGCGTGCCGGGCGCAAGTGGTGTCGACGCAGAGCCGGTGATGACGAAACCGGGCGACATCATCGGCGCGCCGGTGATCGGCTCGACCCGGTCGAACAACGGCGTTGCGGGCAACTGCGAATGCGGCATCGCCGGTGCCGGTCGGGCGCCGCCCGGAACGGTCGGCACCTGCATACGCTGATACAGCGCGCTCAGTAACTGTTCTGCGGTCGTTCCCGTCATCGCGCCGGGTGTCTGGCCCCCTTGAGTCGTACGCCCGGGTGCACCTGCAGTTCCGAGCGTCGTGTTGCGAAAGCCGGTGTGCTTGAATGACGAAGCAGCCGAGCCTTCCTGCACGCCCTTGCCCTCAAGCTCGTTGTTAAGCGCGGTATAAACGGCGACGAGCGGTTTCAGCAGACTGACGTCAAACGCCTTCATCACCGCATGGCGCTGATCGCCCTTGAATCCCATCTTGTCGATCGCGTCACCTAATGCGCGGCAAAAACGCACCGGATGGAATGGATTTTCGCGGTCTCCCAACCCGGGAATCTGCAGCGCCTTGGCAAGTCGTTGCGTCAGCGGCGTAAACGTGGCATCGGCCGCGTTGCGAATGCGAGACGAAAAGCGATCGACCACCATCGCCTCTTCCATCTCGTCGTAATCGATCAACGACAAGCTCGGGGAGCTGCTGGCAGCCGGCGCCGGTTTTTCCTTCCCGCCAGTGAACAGCTCGTTGATCGCTGCATCGATATGATCGTCAACCGCGCTGAAAAAGAAATTGGAGAATTCGCGCTGGTCGACCAGTAGCCGTCGCACCGATTTCTTCAGCGTTGCTGACGCGCCATCGTCGGCATCGATTGCCTGAATCGCTTCGCGCGCTGCTTCCGGCAATATCGGATCGAACTGAATGCGCACGATTCTGCGCAAGTCGCCGATCACCCGGTGCACGGTCGTGCGACTGGCGCGTCCGGGAGTCGAAGGGGAGGTAGCGCTCACTGGAATAGGTTTAGAGGGCGCGACGGCCGGGCCCGAGGGTCGAAAGATTAGCCGATTAAGCCCGTCTCGCGGCGGCGGTAATTGCGGTTCATTTGCCCGTATCTTGACCTATTGGGCGACGGGCCCGCGCCTTCAGGGGATCGGACCAGCCCACCATTGCCGCCAAATGACGAGCTTTTGCGCATATGAACGCCCGGCGTGGGCCGGGCTCGACGAAGGCAACACGGTCGTACGGAACCCCGCCGCGGCAAACTCACCGGCGTAACGCCCGGCTGTCTGGCCGTTGAACGCGACCGCCGCCAAGCGAGGTGCGAGCCGGTGCAGACGCACGAACTGGTTGGACTCACGATTGCGGATCGATGCGTCGCCGCTGCCCTCACGGTCGCATGCATGCAACACATCCCAGATGGCAAGCCGGTGGCCAAGCACGCGCTGCAGACGGCGCCGATAAGGCATCTCGGTCAAAGGCTCACCCAGCAGATCGGACAGCAGCCGCCAGAACTGGTTACGCGGGTGCGCGTAATACTGACCTGCCGCCAGTGATGCTTCCGAAGGAAAGCTGCCGAGGATCAGGCGCTCGACTTTGGCGTTAATGACCGGCGGGAAGCCGCGCAGCGACGGTGCGGCCGGTCTAGCTCCCGGCATTAGGGTCTTTGAACAGACCCTAACAACATCGAATTCATGCGCTTGACGAAATCGGCCGGGTTATCGAGCTGTCCACCTTCAGCCAGTACAGCTTGATCGAGCAACAGTGCCGACCACTCGGGCAATTGCTTGTCCCCAGGTTTAAGCCGCTGCACGAGCGGATGATGCGGATTGAGCTCGAGAATCGGCTTCATTGTCGGTGCATTCTGACCGGCCGCTTTCAGTAAGCGCTGCAGATGCTGGCTCATTGCGTGTTCGTCGGCGACCACGCACGCCGGCGAATCCGTCAAGCGCAGCGTTACGCGAACATCCTTGACGCGCTCGCCCAGCGCCGCTTTCACAGCTTCGACCAGGTCCTTGCTCTGCTCGACCACCTTGCGCTGCTCTTCTTTTTCTTGCGCATCGGCAAGCTCGCCGAGATCCAGATCCCCCTTCGCGACCGACACCAGCTCCTTGCCCTCGAACTCGCTTAGAAACGACAACATCCATTCATCGACCCGATCGGTCAGGATCAGCACCTCAACTTCCTTGCGGCGAAACACTTCGAGATGCGGGCTTGCCTTGCCGGCGTCGAGCGAATCGGCGGTGACGTAATAAATCGCTTTCTGCTTGTCCTTCATGCGACTGACGTAATCGCCGAGCGACACGCTTTGCTCATCAGCTGTCGTCGACGCGAATCGCAATAGCTTCGCGATCCGCTCGCGGTTCACTGCGTCTTCGCCAACCCCCTCCTTCAGCACTTGGCCGAACTCTCTCCAGAACGTGGCGTACTTGTCCTTCTGGTTTTCGGCAAGGTCTTCCAGCATGCCAAGCACGCGTTTGGTCGAGCCCTCGCGGATTGCCTTTACATCACGGCTTTGCTGCAGAATTTCGCGTGAGACATTCAGCGGCAGGTCCGACGAATCGATCACGCCACGCACGAAGCGCAGGTACGCGGGCAACAAATCGCCCGCGTCTTCCATGATGAACACGCGCTTGACATACAACTTCAAACCGTGCCGCTGCTGGCGATCCCATAGATCGAACGGCGCGTGCTCCGGCAGGTACAGCAGTTGGATGTATTCGATTCGTCCTTCGACGCGATTGTGTGTCCAGGCAAGCGGGTCGCTGAAGTCGTGCGATACGTGCTTATAGAACTCGCGGTACTGCTCGTCGGTGATGTCCGCTTTGGCGCGCGCCCACAGCGCGCTCGCCTGATTGACCGTCTCGAGCTCGTCGGTTAGCCGATACTCGTTCTTGTCTTTGTCCCATACTTCTTTGCGCATCCGAATCGGCAACGAAATGTGATCCGAGTAGTGCGTGAGCACCGATCTCAACTTCCCGGCGGCGAGAAACTCGTCTTCGCCTTCGCGCAGATGCAGCGTGACATCGGTGCCGGACTCGGGGCGGGAGGCGGGCTCGATCGTGAATTCGCCGCCACCGTCGCTTTCCCAGCGGATCGCCGAAGCCGCGTCTTGGCCGGCGCGACGTGATAAGACCGTGACGCGGTCAGCCACGATAAAGCTCGAATAAAAGCCAACGCCAAATTGCCCGATCAGCTGCGCGTCCTTTTGCTGATCACCCGAAAGCTGCGCAAAGAACTCGCGCGTGCCGGACTTGGCAATCGTTCCCAGATGCTCGATCGTATCGGTGCGCGACATGCCAATGCCATTGTCAGACACCGTGATCGTGCGTGCGGCCTTGTCGAAAGACACGATGATGCCGAGTTCAGCATGACCTTCGAGCAATGCCGGCTGCGACATCGCTTCGAAGCGCAACCTGTCGCAGGCGTCGGAAGCATTGCTAATCAATTCGCGTAAAAAGATTTCCTTGTTGCTGTATAGCGAGTGAATCATCAGCTGCAGCAACTGTTTGACTTCGGCTTGAAAGCCCAGAGTTTCCTTAGTGGAGGTGTCTTGCGTTTGCATGGTGATCGCGAGTTAAGACCAAGGACACGATTATCGCGCGAGCGGCTCCTTCAAGGCACGCGGCGAGACCGTTGCGAACAACGTGTCCCACTCGACGTGTCGCCCGGAAGGAGCAGGCCGAGTGCCGCCAAAGTGTTCGTCCAGTAGGTGCAGTTCCGAGACCTTGGACAGAACGGCCCAGCGCCAACCGATCGGCCGGCCCGATCGGCTTTCGCCGCCGACTTGATAGAAGAACAAGCGCGGCTCGCCGTCGATCAAACCGTAGTCGTGCGGCTCGCCCAACCGCGGCCGTCCATCGAGAATGAATGCGACCAGGCGCCGCTCACGAATCGCGGTCTTAAGCAGCTTGTCGAAATCCGCAGAGAGCATGCGGCTTCAAGTTACGTGGGTCCGGCTCAGTCGGCAATCTGCTGCAGCAGATACAGCCGCTGATAGATCCCGCCATCGATCGCCATCAATTGATCGTGCGTGCCTTGCTCAGCCAGGCGGCCGTGATTGAGCACGAAGATTCGATCGGCAGCGCGGATAGTGGAGAGCCTGTGTGCGATCGCGATGACTGTGGTCTTTCCGTGCAGCAGCGATAACGCCTGCGCGACCTGCCGCTCGGTGTCGCTGTCGATACGCGACGTTGCTTCGTCGAGGAACAGCACGCGCGGCTCGCCGGCCAGTGCGCGCGCGACCGCGATCAGTTGTTTCTGCCCCGAGGATAACCGCGCTCCACCTTCGCCGAGCGGCGTGTCGTATCCCTGCTCGAGCGCGGCAATAAATCCGTGCGCATTGGCGGCGCGCGCCGCGGCCTTGATCTGCATTAGCGGCAGGTTGCGCCCCATTTCGATGTTCTCGCGCGCGCTCGCGGCCAGAAGAAACGGCTCCTGCGGCACCAAACCGACGTCGGCGCGGAAGTGTTCGTCGCCGATCGTGGCTAGCGGAATGCCGTCGATTTCGAGACGGCCTGCCTGCGGCACGTAGAAGCGCAGCAACAGTGACAACAACGTCGATTTTCCGCTGCCAGTATGGCCGACGATTCCCACAAAACTACCCGCTGGCACATCGATGCTGACATCGTGCAGCACCGGGACCTGTGGGTCATAGCCGAAGCTGACATCGATCAGTTGCACGTGACCACGACCGACGCGCCGTTCGTGCGTCACACGCTGCGACTCGCCCTCGTCAAGCAGCGTATTGACACGGGACGCTGCCACCAGCGCCTGTTGCAGCAACGAAAACTGCATCGTGATCGAGATCAGCGGCTCGACCACACGCGCAACGTAGGTGATGAATGCGTACAGCAGCCCGATTTCGAGCGCGCCGAGCGATTGCATGCCGAACGTGGCAATGATTGCGACGATCAGCAAGATGTTCAGCATGTCGAGCGCGGGCCGCAGCAGCCATGCGTTGGCGCGCACCTCACCCAACCGCGCCCTGTAGTGCTCGCGATTGGTGTTCGCAAACCGCGCGGCAAAGCGTCGGGCGGAACCGGTCGCCTGTAGCACGCTCATACCGGCGATGCTTTCGCCCATCTGCGCGTTAATGTCGCTGCGCAATTCCCGCGAGCGCATCACCGCATGCGCCGAAAGGCGCTGGTAGCCGATCACGATCCCCACCGTCGCCGGAATCAACGTCAGCACGATCAGCATCAGGCGCCAATCGAGCCATGCCATCGCGACGACGGCGCCGATCAGCACTGTTACACCCTGCAGCATCTCGAACAGCACCTGCACATACAGCTGCCGAATCTGCTCGGTGTCATTGGTAATGCGACTGACCAGCTGACCCGTGATCGCCCTATCGAAAAACGCCATCGGCAGGCGCAGCACGTGGTTGTAGACGCTCTCGCGCAGGCGACGCACCGACCGCATCGCGACTGCTGCCAATCGAACCAGTTGAAAGTATCGCAACGCGCTCGCCACGCCGCCGCTGACGACGATGCCAGCGATCAACAGCGCGACCGGCAGCCATTCGAGCCGGCGCGGCAGCAAGTACTCGTCGATGAAGAGCTTGCCGAAAATCGGCCCCAACGCTTCCAGCCCGCCGGCCACCAGCATCAATGCGCTCGCTAACGCCAGCTGCCTGCGGTCGGGCCGTGCGGCGCGCCATAACAGAGCAAACGCCTGCCGACGCTCGTCATGCCGGACCGGGCGCAGATCCGGATGTTCGATCGATGCGGTCGCCGCACTCATGCGGTGCACCCGGGCGCTTCGCGCCGTCCCGCCAAGCGGGCTCATTTGCTCCCTCGCGCAAGGCGCAGTCCCTTCAAGAGGGACTGCGCTCTGCTTCGGGCGGCCGTGCGGTGAGCTCATGCAGCTTCCAGACTGGCTTCCAGTTGTTGATAGCGCCACTGCGCCGCGTACCAGCCGTCGATGCTCAGCAACTGATCGTGCGAGCCACGCTCGACGACGCGTCCCGCTTTCAGCACGATGATCATGTCGGCATCAGCAACGGCCGACAGGCGATGGCTGACGATGATCGCGGTGCGCGGGCGGTTGCCCTGCAACTCACCTCGCAGATGCGACAGGATTTGCGTTTCGGTGCCAGTGTCGACGGCCGACAGCGCATCGTCCAGCAGCAACAGCGGCTTTTCGGTCAACAGCGAGCGCGCGATCGCCACCCTCTGGCGCTGCCCGCCGGAAAGCGTGATGCCGCGTTCGCCTACCATCGTCTCGTAACCGTGTGGAAACCGCGCGATGTCGTCGTGCAACGCGGCCAGTTCAGCGGCATGTTCGATCTCCATGCGCGTCGCGTTGCTGCGCGCAAGTGCGATGTTCTCCGCCAGCGTCGCCGAGAACAAGAACGGCTCCTGCGGCACCCAACTGATCGCACCGCGCAACGCGTCGAGCGTGTAGTCCTCGATCGGGTGCCCACCCCAGGTGATCCGTCCGCCCTCTGCCGCGTAGTGCCGCAACAGCAGCGCCAGCAGCGTCGACTTCCCCGATCCCGTCGGACCGACGATCCCCAGTGTCTGCCCCGCGCTCAAATCGAATGACACGTCGACAACCGCGGGCGCGGCGTCTGATCGATAGCTGAATGTCACTGCCTCAAACCGTAGCGCGCCGGGTGCCAGCTCAGCGAAGGTGCCATCGTCCAACACTGACAGCGGCTCGAGCAGTGTCGGCTGCAGCCGCGTCCATCCCGCCTTGCCGCGCTCGATCAGCGACAACACCCAGCCGGCGGCAAACATCGGCCAGATCAGCTGCGACAGATACATCGCAAAACTGGTCAGCTCGCCGACGGTCAGTTGCTGCTGCCACACGAGCCAGCCACCGACACCGAGAGTCAAAGCTGTCGCTGCAGTCAGCGTCAATCCCACCGCAGGCTCATAGGCGGCTTCCCACTTCAACGCGCTGAAATTGGCGTCGGCCGCTGCGGCGGCGCGCTCGGAGAAATCGCGCGCGGCATGTCCCTCAAGGCCGAGCGCGCGCAGTGTGCGCACGCCGGCGATCGTCTCTTGCACGTGATCGTTCAGATTCGAGAACCGATCAAGCGAGTCGCGCCAGGCGGTGTGCACATGCCGCGAAATGAACCAAAATGCAATCGCCATCAGCGGAAACGGCAGCAGCGCGATCAAAGCCAGCCGCCAATCGATGCCGAGCGCCATCATTGCGATAACCAAGATCAGGGTCAGTGTGCCGTCAAACCCGGCCAAAAATGCCTCGCCTGCCGCCATCTCGATCGAATCGACATCGTTCGTCGCGCGCGCCATCAAGTCGCCGGTGCGACTGCGATTGAAAAACGGCGGGCCTTGCAGCGTGAGCCGATCGTAAAGGCGCGTGCGAAGCTCAACACCGAGTTGATATGCGGCGGCGAACAGCTGCAGCCGCCAGCCCACGCGCAGCAGATAGATCACCGCCCCCATGATCACAAGCAACAACAGCTCGCGCGCCAACGCGGCACCTTGCAGTGTGCCCGCGACCAGCGCATCGACCGCTTGCCCCACTACGCGCGGAACCCACACCGTCAGCACCGCGATGCCGATCAGCATTAGCGCCGACGCGATATAGGCGCGCCAGTGGCGCACGACGAACGTGCCGATCAGTTGATAGAGGGATTGAGACACGAGAGCAGGCGAATTACGAGCGAGCGATTGTAGGGGCCGACGTGTGACGCTTCGCCCACTCGCGGGATCACCGAGATCCCACGCGGGCTTAGCAACCACCACGCGTCGGCAACGCGACTGTGATTGTCAGCGAGGGAGCGCAGCCGCTATAGCGCAGCGCGACCGATCGTCGCGATCGCGATCGTGACGAAACCGAGGACGAGGTTGATCAACACCATCTTGCGCACCAGGTCGAGATTCGCGCCGGCAGCCGTCCAGTCGGCGACCATTACTGCCGCGCGCATGCGCTTGAACGGCGCGAATCGAATGTGCAGATAAAGCGCCATCATTACCAACCCGACCGCGAGCATCAGATGGACCGAGAGATGCGCATTTCTGAAACCGCCGCTGACCAAGATCATCGCCACCCCGCTCGCAAGCACCACGACGATCGCGAGCGCAGCCCATGACATGAAGCGACCCAGCGTCGACGAGAGAAACGTCAATCGGACCGGCGGCTCCTGCAGCCGCGCGGCGGACGGCCGCACTGCAAAGTGCAGAACGAACATGCCGCCGACCCAGACGACGACGCCGAGGACGTGCGCAAACAGCAGAGTCGTGTAGACGATTCTCATGGTTCTCTATCCAGATTCAATTTCGGGCTTGTCCGCTTTGCGCAAATTAAACGGCGGTTTCAGTTTGGAGCCGACCAGCTTGCCCTTGCGAGCACGGTGACCGCGCTGTGCTTCCAACGCCGCGCCGATCAGCTGCACTTCAACCGGCTTGCCCGCCGTGCCTTTAGTCGCAGCGAGGATCGCGCCGCTTTCTGAAATCGGCATCGCTGCGAGCAACTTCTCGCCGTCGTCCAGGTCCATCAACGTCACCCCGCGCCCACCCCCTGATAACGATTTCAACTCGGCAGCGTCGAATACGAGTACGCGGCCACGCTCCGACAGGCAGGCGATGAAGCGATCGGTTGCAGCATCGGCCGAGTGCGGGCGCAACGGCTCGGCTCCCGGATCGACATTGATGAACTGTTTGCCTGCGCGCTGCCGCGACAACATATCTCCGAGCGTCGCCGCAAAACCGAAGCCGTTGGTCGTCGCCAAAAGTATCGGCAGCGAGGGAGATCCGGCGACATAAGCGACCAGCCGCGTATCCGGCGCGAGATCGATCAGCGACGTCGCTGGCGCACCGTCACCACGGGCCGACGGCAACAGCGAAACGGGAATCGTGTAGACGCGGCCGTTGCTGCCGATCGCAATCAGCGAGTCGACCGTGCGACATTCGAACGCGCCATATAACGCATCACCCGTCTTAAAGGTGAACTGTGCCGGGTCATGCCCATGACCCGTGCGCGCGCGCACGAAGCCGTTTTCTGACACGATGACAGTGATCGGCTCGTCGCTCACTTTCAATTCAACCGTAGCGCGCTCGGCGGTTTCGATCAGCGTACGGCGAGCATCCTTCTCTCCGTACTTCTTCGCGTCGTCTTCGATTTCCTTGCCGACCAGCTTGCGCAACGCGGCATCCGATCCGAGCAGCTTGCCGAGCGCCGACTGTTCCTTGCGCAACTCCGCGAGCTCCTGTTCGATGCGGAATCCTTCGAGCCGCGCCAATTGGCGCAGTCGCAATTCGAGAATGTCGTCGGCCTGGCGCTCCGATAGCTTGAACGCCTTTATCAAATCCGGCTTCGGCTCATCGGAATTGCGAATCAGCTTGACCACCTTGTCGATCGACAGCAGTACCAGTTGCCGGCCTTCGAGAATGTGAATCCGGTCGTCAACTCTCTGCAGGCGATGCTGCGAGCGCCGGCGCACGGTGGCGATGCGAAACTCGATCCACTCGAGCAGCACTTCTGTCAGCGGCTTGCAGCGCGGCCGGCCATCGCCACCGATCATCACCAGGTTGATCGGCGCGTTGCCCTCCATGCTGGTATGCGCGAGCAGCGTACGCGTGAACTCGTCGCGATCGATCTTCGATGTGCGCGGCTCGAATACCAGCCGCACCGCGGCGTCCTTGCCCGACTCATCGCGCACTGTGTCGAGTACTGACAGCACCAGTTGCTTCATCTGCTGCTGCTCGGCACTCAGCGCTTTTTTGCCGGCACGAATCTTCGGATTGGTCAGCTCCTCGATCTCTTCGAGCACGCGCTGCGCCGATGCACCGGGCGGCAGCTCGGTCGCGACCAGCTGCCATTGGCCGCGCGCCAGCTCTTCGAACTCGAACCGCGCGCGCACCTTGACGCTGCCGCGGCCGCTGGCGTACACGTCCCGAATATCGCCGCGCGACGAGATGATCTGGCCGCCGCCTGGGAAGTCCGGCCCCGGCATCTCGCGCAGCACTTCTTCGAGCTTCGCTTTCGGGTTTTTCAACAGCAGCAGCGTGGCCGCCGCGACTTCGCGCAAGTGATGCGATGGAATCTCAGTGGCCATGCCGACCGCGATGCCCGACGCGCCATTTAGCAACACGAAGGGAAGCCGTGCCGGCAACAGTCGAGGCTCCTGTGTCGAGCCGTCGTAGTTGGGCATGAAGTCGACGGTGCCTTCGTCGATTTCATCGAGCAAAAGGCGCGCAATCGCCGTCAGTCGCGCCTCGGTGTAGCGCATGGCTGCTGCACCGTCGCCGTCGCGACTACCGAAGTTTCCCTGACCGTCGATCAGCGGATAGCGCAACGAAAAATCCTGCGCCATGCGCACCATCGCGTCATACGCCGCCTGATCGCCATGCGGGTGATAACGGCCCAGCACATCACCCACCACACGCGCCGACTTCACCGGCCGCGCACCCGAGGCAAGGCCCATTGCATTCATCGCGTACAGAATACGTCGCTGCACCGGCTTCTGCCCATCCGAGCCATCCGGCAGCGCGCGGCCCTTTACAACCGAGATTGCGTAGTCGAGATAAGCCTGCTGCGCAAAGCGCGCCAGCGTCAACGAATCGTCGCCGTCGCCACCGTCAGCGGAGGCAGGAAAGAGAGTTTGTTGTTCGGCCATTGAGAGGCGCGAAAGAAGCGCGCCGCGATTCTACTGACTGCAGTGCGGCGCCGGCGTGAGCCCGATCTTACGTCGTCGTCGCAGCGCCAGCGTTTGGCGTAGCGGCGCTGCCTGAGTCGTCGGGCACTAAAGTGCCGACCCTGCGGTACTCACAGCCGCCGCGGCGAAACTGGGCTAAAGCACATTTCGCCGACTGCCCGGCGTCTGCTCCGCTCCTCGGGCGACGACTCGAAGGCAGCGCCGCTACGCCAAACGCTGGCGCGGGAAGCAGTGTCAGGTGGAGGGAGGAAAGAAAAAACATCTCGCATGAGGCAGTGCCGCGACAGCAGCGGCTGGCGCAGATGCGCCGCCTTTGAGTCGTCGCCCGAGGAGCGGAGCAACGCCGGGGCTGTTGAGCAAAAAAGCGCTTTAGCCCTTTTTTGCGCCGGCGTTGTGAGTACCGCAGTGGTCGGCACTTTAGTGCCCGACGACGTAGGCGGCGCAGCTGCGCCAGTCGCTGCTGCTACCGACGCTCGACCGACGTCAGTGCATCAGCGACCGCTCGCGCCCCACCCCACGCCGATCAATGAACATCTGCACGAAGTCATCGACGTTCATCGGCCGCGCAAACAGGTAACCCTGCGCCGAATCGCAACCCAGGTGCTGCATCCACGTCTGCTGGGCCTGCGTTTCGATGCCTTCCGCCGTGATGTTGATGCCGAGCGAGCGCGCCATGTCGATCACCGCCTTGACAATCGTCAGCGTGCGCGCGTCGCGCATGCATTCGACGGTAAAGCTGCGATCGATCTTCAGCCGATGAATCGGCAGGTCGCGCAGATGCGCCAGGCTTGAAAATCCGACTCCGAAATCGTCGAGCGCGATTCGGACGCCGGCGTTACGCATGCGCACCAGGTTTTCGCGCGACACGGCCGACGTGTCGAGCAAACCGGTTTCGGTGACCTCGACCTCGATGTCGTTCGGCGACACGTCGTGTTCGTTCAATATGTTGATCAATCCTTCGACGCATCCGAGCTGGCGCAGTTGAACGCCGGCCATATTGATCGAAAGCGGCGGAATATCGAGCCCCTGCATGCGCCAATCACGCCGCGCACGGCACGCTTCGTGTAATACCCATTCGCCGAGCGCGACGATTAGCCCCGACTCTTCGGCGATCGGAATGAATTCTGCAGGCGGAATGTCGCCCAGCTCGGCATCGCGCCAGCGGATCAACGCTTCGGCGCCGACCAGCTTGCCGTCGTTCAGCGATATCAGCGGCTGATAGACGAGCTTGAAGTCGCGCGCTTCGACCGCCTTGCGTAGCCGATGCTCCAGGCGCAACCGCAAATCGGCGCGGCGCGCGACCGTCGGCGTGTAGAACGCATACGTCTGCCGCCCGCTGTCCTTCGCCTGATACATTGCCGCGTCGGCGGCATTCAGCAGCGAGTCGAGCTCGATACCGTCTTGCGGGAAGAAGCTGATCCCGACCGAAGGGGTGACGGAGACTTCCATTCCCAAAATGCGCGCCGGCTCGGAGATTGAACGAATCAGCTCCTTCGCCACGTCGACCGCATATTCACCGCGCGGAATGTCGACCAGCAACGCAACTAGTTCGTCGCCGCCGCGGCGGCCGACCAGATGCGGCTCCGTAATCGCGTTGCGAATCCGGCTCGCGACAATCGCCAGCATCTGATCGCCGACGCGATGACCGTAGCCGTTGTTAAGCAGGCGGAAGTTATCCAGATCGATAAACAGCAATGCGCAGCGCTTCTCACCCGCGTACGCGTTAGCCAGGATGCGTCCGGCACGTTCATCGAACGTCTGCCGATTTGAGAGCTGCGTCAGTTCATCGACCGTTGCCAGCCGCTCGATGCGCTCCTGCGACTTCACCTGCTCGGTAATATTTTTGCCGATGCCGCGATAGCCGATGAACTTGCCTTCGGCGCTGTAAATCGGATCGCCGCTCGTGACGCTGTAGGCGAACGAACCGTCGGGCATCCAGCGCCTAAACATCACGTCGCGAAACGGCTTGCGCGCGAGCAAAGTGGCGCGATGCTCGTCCCAAGATGAAGGCCGAATGAGCTCGCCGGGCAACTCCCAGCTGTATTTGCCGATGATCTCCTCGTCTTCCAGATTGAAAGTGTCGCGTTGGCCGCGCCGCAGCCGGGTAAAGCGCAGTTGCTCGTCCATTTCCCAATACCAGTCGGACGACAACTCGGTGAGCGCCCGAAAGCGCGCTTCGTTGTCCGTAATCTTTGCGATCAGAGATTCGCGCTCGGTCACGTCCCACGCCAGCCCACGATAGCCGACGAACTCCCCGCGTTCGAACACCGCATGGCCCGACACTTCGAAGTACATGTCCTGGCCGAGATGATCGGGATGCAACTTCAGTTTCAGTTGCTTGAACGACCGCCGCTCGGCAACGTCGCGATTCAGCTGCTCCCAGTTGACTGTCCTCGACGGGTCCAGCCCCTCGATTTCCCACAGACGGCGCCCGCATATCAATTTTTGCGCGCGCTCCTCGAAACTCACTGGCCCGCTCAGGCGCGTGACTCTATGGTTCGAATCCGTCTCCCAGTACCACTCGGTAACTAGCAGCGCCAGCGCGCGAAAGCGCTCCTCGCTTTCGCGCAATGCGGCCAGCGTTTGCTCGCGCTCCGTGACGTCGCGGCCTGCGCCGTAATACCCGTGAAATTGCCCGTGCTGGTCAAAAATTGGCTTGCCCGTGACAGCAGCCCACATCATCGTGCCATCGCCGCGTTTCGTCTTGTACGTAAAGGAAATCGGCTCGCGACGTTCGATTTGTCCAAGGTACTGGGCATAGGCTTCCGGCGCCGCCTCAAAGGCGGGCATATCAGAGCGACGCTTTCCGATCAGCTCGGCGCATGAGTGCTTGAAGTGCCGTTCCATCAAATCCGAAAATTCGACAAACCGACCCTCGGCGTCTTGCCGCCAGAACCACTCGTGCGTCAGTTCACCCAGATCGTCGATCAACTTCCGGCGCTTTGACAACTCGTGCTCGATCCGCTTTTGCTCGGTCACCTCGCGCCGGAAGCTGATGATCCCGCCGTCTTCCATGCGGCAATCGGTCGTCAACAGCCAGCGACCGTGATGATGGCGGATCACCTCGGTCACTTCGGAGCCGCTGCGGCGGCGCCCCACCTCGGCTAAATACTGCTCGAGCGACTGACCATTGATTACATCGGCCGGAGCCAATTTGTAGTACTCGGTTGCAACGTCGTAAAAGCGCGCGCCTGGCACGAGCAGATGAGCAACCTCCGGATACAGTGCGCGAAACGCAGCATTGCAATTCAGCAGTCGGTCCTCGCGGTCATACAGCGCGATACCGACATTCATCGATTCGAGCGACCGTTCCCATGCATGCGCGCGTGCCTGCATCTGGCCGATCCTGATTCGACTACCGATCAACCAGAACGCCAGCGCGACAATAATTGCCGCGCCCAGCGTCGTAAGCAATATTGACACCGTGACCGGCGACAAAGCTGCGTTCGCCAACAACGTCGCCGCGGCCAGCGTCGTTATGAACGCAACCGCCAGCGCGCCGAGCGACATGAAAAACCAGCGCGATTGCACCGCACTTGCAAGAATTTTCTCCACAGGCGAGAGATTTGTCGAGATAGGTGTGGGTGACTCCTGCATCAGGCCCTGCCAGGCGATCGGGCGCCCGAAGTATGCCTATAAGCGAGCCTCACACAAGCCCCCGTATGGGAGGCGTTTCCTCGTGAACACGAGCTATACGTCCGCTTCGATTTCATTGCCGTGCTCTTCGAGCCACGCGCGCCTGGCTTGACTCTCGGCACGGCCCATCAGCATCGTCATCGTGGCGGCGGTTTCGGCATTGGCAACATCGCCCAGTCCGACTCGCATTAGCCGCCGCGTATCCGGATTCATCGTCGTCTCCCACAGCTGCTCGGGACTCATCTCGCCTAGGCCCTTGAACCGGGCAATGGTCCAGCTGTCTTCCTTCACTTTCTCATCGATCAATTTTTCGAGCGTGGTGTCGAGTTCGGCTTCGTCGAGGCAGTACAAGCGGCGCGTCGGCCGCTTGCCGAGTGCCGGCACATCGACTCGATACAGTGGCGGCCGGGCCACGTAGATATGTCCCCGATGAACCAGCTGCGGAAAGTGACGGAAGAACAGCGTCAGCAACAATACTTGTATGTGCGAACCATCGACATCGGCATCCGCCAGCACGCACACCTTGCCGTAGCGTAAGCCGTCAAAGCTGATTTCGTCGTTGGGCCCGTGCGGATCGATACCGATCGCCACCGCCATGTCGTGCACTTCGGCGTTGCCGAACAAGCGGTCGCGCTCGACTTCCCACGTGTTGAGCACCTTGCCACGCAACGGCAGGATCGCCTGAAACTCCTTGTCACGCCCCATTTTTGCGGAGCCTCCAGCCGAATCGCCTTCCACCAGAAACAACTCATTGCGCGCGATCTCGGTCGACTCGCAATCGGTCAGCTTGCCGGGTAACACTGCGACCGCCGAGCTTTTCTTCTTCTCGATCTTCTGCCCGGCGCGCGCACGCGCCTGCGCTTGCGACACGACGAGCTCGGCGAGGCGGCGACCCTCGTTCGGGTTGTGATTCAGCCAGAACTCGAGCTGCGGACGAACAAAAAACGACACCAGGCGTACTGCGTCCCGGCTCAACAATCGCTCCTTCACCTGCCCTTGGAACTGCGGGTCAAGCACCTTGGCAGAGAGCACGAAACTCGCGCGCGCGAACACGTCTTCGGGCAGCAGTTTGACGCCCTTCGGCAGCAACTGATGCGCATCGATAAACGCGCGCACCGCGCCGAACAACCCTTCGCGCAATCCGGCTTCGTGCGTGCCGCCGGCCGACGTTGGAATCAAATTGACGTACGACTCTCGCGTCACCGCTCCATCTTCGGTCCACACGATGACCCAGTTCGCGCCCTCGCCTTCGGCGAACGTCGGATCATCGGCCACCGCGAATCCGCTCGATTCGAACGGCGGCAGCAACGGATCGTCCGCGAGCGAGCCCAATAGATATTCGCGCAGACCACCTTCATAACGCCACCGCTGCGTCGTGCCGGCCGATGCACCTGTCTTTTCAATCGTCAACGTAATCTCGGTACCGGGTAACAGCACGGCCTTACTGCGCAACAACCGCTCGAGCTCGTCGACCGGAACGTGCGGCGAGTCGAAGTACTTCACGTTCGGCCACACCTTGACTCGCGTACCGCTCGGCTTGTTCGATCCCTTCGCCGAGACCGACTTCAACGACTGGATGACATCGCCATCAGCAAAGGCGATCGTGTGCACCTTGCCATCGCGCCAGACGGTGACTTCCAGGCGTGCGGCGAGCGCGTTGGTGACCGAAACGCCGACTCCGTGCAGGCCCCCGGAAAACGAATAAGCACCTCCGGCGCGCTTGTCGAACTTGCCGCCCGCGTGCAGACGCGTGAAAACGATTTCGACAACCGGCTCCTTTTCCTCGGGATGCAAACCCACCGGAATGCCCCGACCGTCGTCTTCTATGGTGACTGCACCGTCCTTGTTCAGCGTAACGTCGATGCGAGTGCCGAAGCCGGCCAGAATTTCATCCGATGCGTTGTCGATCACCTCCTGCACGATGTGCAACGGGCTTTCGGTGCGCGTGTACATGCCGGGTCGCTGCCGGACTGGCTCCAACCCTTTAAGCACGCGAATCGATTCTTCGCCGTAGTGCGCGTTACGTCGCGACGAGCGCTGGCTGTCCTGCATAAGTGAGTCGTTGGTGTCTCTTAAAGGCGCGCGCAGTCTACGTCAGCCGCTCGTTATACTGCCGCGGCTCTCCGTAGTTCAATGGATAGAACAAGTGCCTCCTAAGCGCTAGATACAGGTTCGATTCCTGTCGGAGAGGCCATGGAGACGTGCCTCTGCGACCATGAATCCCAATCAGCCGCCCCCCACGTCACGCATCGAACGGTCTTCGATGCAGGGCCGGTTCGATCTTATTTTCCGTATGGCCGGCGCCGCGCTGGTTGTCGTCGGCATCTATTTGGTCCTTCAGCCCTTCGTTAGCGCACTATTGGTCGCCGGTGTGCTCGCCATTGCCACTTGGCCGGCGTACGAAAGGCTGCGCGGCAACCTGCGCGGCAACTCGACGGTGAGCGCATCGGTAATGCTGTTGCTGATCCTGGTGACGGTGATCGTGCCGATCGCGCTGCTCGCCGAGGCGGCCGCCGATCACCTGCCCGCGCTATTTTCCACGCTCCGCGACTGGCGGGCCGAGGACTTGCGCGTTCCGGAACAAATCAGAAGCCTTCCGATCATCGGCGAGAGTGTTTATCAGTCGTTGACCTCGCTGCTGGCCGATCGCACTCAATCTGCCGCGCTGTTGCAGCGAGCGCTCCAGCCAGCGGGCAAGCTGTCGCTCGCCTTTGTGCGGCTGTTGGGTGACGGATTGCTACAAATGTTGCTCGTCACGTTCATCGTTTTCTTTTACTACCGCGACGGCGAACGAATCGCGCAGTTAACGCACCGTGTTTCGCACCGTCTTTCCGGCGAGATGAGCAATGAAGTGCTGTCGATCGTCGTGGGCACGACGCGCAGCGTTTTCATCAGCATCGTCGGAACCGCAGCGGCGCAGGCGATCGTTGCCTACATCGGGTTTCTGATCGCCGGCGTGCCGGGCGCGTTCCTGCTGAGCGTCGGCACCTTCGTGCTTATCGGTCGTGCCAATGGGACCGGTGGTGCTGTGGGGTGGCGCCGCGATCTGGCTCTATATGCAGGGCGAGACCGGTTGGGCGATCTTCATGGTGATCTGGGGCGCCGCCGTCATCAGCAGCATCGACAACTTTGTAAAGCCGCTGTTGATCGCGCGCGGCTCGACCTTGTCGCTGGCCCTTATCTTTCTCGGCGTAATCGGGGGCGTGCTGGCGTTTGGATTCATCGGCGTCATCCTGGGACCAGTATTGCTCGCACTTGGCGTGTCATTAGGCCGGGCATGGATCACCACGCGGAACAGCGAGGTCCCCGAAGCCACCGCCGCCACCGCAACTGCGGTCGTTGCCGCCGCGGTGCAATCGGAAAACGAGGCGGACACGAAAAAATCGGTGATCGCCGATCGGTGATTCGGTTTATCAGCGAAACATTTCCTTGCGGTAGTGCTTCAGCTCTTCGATCGATTCGTATATGTCGGCCAGCGCCTCGTGCCGGCTTTTTTTCTCGAACGATCGAACCACCTCTGGCCGCCAGCGGCGCGCGAGCTCCTTTAGCGTGCTGACATCGACATTTCGATAGTGAAAGAACGCTTCCAGGCGCGGCATCCAGCGCGCCATGAAGCGGCGATCCTGGCAAATCGAGTTGCCGCACATCGGCGACTTGCCCATCGGGCACCAGCGTCTGCAGAAACTCGATCAGCACGTCGCTGGCCTGCTCTTCGTCGAGCGCGGACGACCGCACCTTGTCGGTCAGTCCCGAGCGAGCATGCGTGGCGGTGTTCCAACGGTCCATGCTGTCCAACACGAGCGCCGATTGTTGCAGCACCAGCACTGGGCCTTCCTCGATCACGTCCAGTTCCGGACCGGTCACGACGACGGCAATTTCCAGCACCCGATCCGAATCGAAGTTGAGTCCCGACATTTCCATGTCGACCCAGACCAGATTCATCTCTGAAAAGCGAGGATGCTGTGACATAATTTTCGATACTTGTTGACCAACGCTTCTGCGAACGGCGCGCGATTCTGGCATAGCGAGACACGCGCCTGCGTTTTCGATCGCGTATTCGACGAATTGTTTAGCGCTTCAGTAAATGGCCCTGCTGCTGACTAGCCTGTTCGTTTTGTTCCTGTCGCTGATGATCGGCGTCCGATATTGGCTGGCATCGCGTCAGATTCGCTACGTCACTGCACACGCCGACGTCGTCCCGCCGCAGTTCGCGGACCGCGTGTCGCTTGAAGCACACCGCAAGGCGGCGCATTACACAGTCGAGAAAACACGGCTCGGTTTCGTCGAGACCGCAGTCGGTGCAGCCGTTCTCGTTTCACTGACTCTGCTCGGAGGTCTGCAGTGGATCAGCGACGCACTGCGCGCGTTGATCGCGAGCGACCTGGCATATCAAGTCGCGGTCGTGGCCGCGGTGGTGCTTCTGCTCGGCGTAATCGACTTGCCGTTCTCGTGGATCCGTCAATTCCGGATCGAGCAACGTTTCGGCTTTAACCGGATGACGCCGCGGCTTTGGATGCTCGACCTCGTCAAATCACTGGCGGTCGCGTCCGCACTCGGCCTGCCGCTGCTTGCCGCCACGATCTGGCTGATGCAGCAGGCCGGCGATGCATGGTGGTTTTACGTGTGGCTGCTGTGGATCGCATTTAACGCGTTGGTGCTGCTGCTGTATCCGACGCTGATTGCGCCGATATTCAACAAATTCGAACCGTTGAAGGATTCGGCACTGGCCGAACGGATCGGCGCATTGCTAAGCCGGACAGGATTTGCGAGCAAGGGAGTGTTCGTGATGGACGGCTCGCGTCGATCGGCTCACGGCAACGCCTATTTCACCGGTCTCGGCCGCGCCAAGCGCATCGTGTTTTTCGATACGCTGATCGAACGTCTGCTGCCGCCCGAGATCGAAGCCGTGCTGGCGCACGAGCTCGGGCACTTCAAGTTGAAGCACATTGCGAAACGGCTCGCATTTTCGTTTCTTGCCAGCCTGGGCGTGCTGGCCCTGCTCGGATGGCTGATTACTCAGCCCTGGTTTTTTGTAGGCCTTGGCGTCGAGCCGTCGGTTGGCGGGGCTCATCAAGGTGTCGCGCTCGTGCTCTTCATGTTGGTGCTGCCGGTGTTCACGTTCGTCTTTGCACCGCTGGCGAGCATCATGTCGCGCAAGCACGAGTTCGAGGCCGACCGGTTCGCTGCGCGCAACGCGTCGGCAAACGATCTAGTCAATGCGCTGGTCAAGCTGTACCAGGACAACGCATCGACGCTGACGCCGGACCCCGTGCACTCGGCGTTTTATGACAGCCATCCGCCGGCGTCGATCCGCATCGAGCGTTTGTTGCAGGCCGTGGCTTGAAATCCGCGCGATGAAAACAGTCGAGCAATTGCTGGCGTCGCACTGTCGAGAAGTCAAAGGCGACGCGATGAACGCTGGCGACGCCGCTGCGCAATTGAAGGTGCTTGACCAGTGGACAGTTGACGGCGTTGCGCTGAAGAAGGTCTATCGCTTCAAGAACTATTACGAAACTCTCGCGTTCGTCAACGCGCTCGCGTACATGGTGCATCGGGAAGACCATCATCCGGATTTGTACGTCGGCTACAACCGCTGTGAAGTCCGCTACAACACACATTCGGTCAACGGCATTTCGGAAAACGACTTCATCTCTGCCGCCAAGGCCGACGCTATTTACTCGCACCGGTACAGCGTCGCGTGACACGCTCGTTACGCAGTGCGGAGCGAACGCAGGTGCGCGCCCGTGTGATTGCGACTTTCGGCCGTCAATCGTTGATCGACGATGCTGCACACATCAGGCAGGCCACGCGGCGCGGCAGGCGCGGCGACGTCGTTGTCGGAGATTGCGTGCTGGCCAGCGTCACGTCGGCGGAACAAGCACGGATCGAATCGATCGAGCCGCGCTCGACGCTTCTTTTTCGCACCGACAAATATCGCACCAAGGAACTTGCGGCCAACGTCGATCAGGTGATCATCGTTTTTGCAGCGCGCCCGGCGTTTAACCGCTGGTTCATCTGGAAAGCTTTGGTGGCGGCGACAGCGGCCGGTATCGAAGCGCTGGTGTTGCGTAACAAGATCGGATCTGGCGGAGTCCGACGATGCGAGTTCATTTTTGCAGCAAGTATCGCAGTTGGGTTGGCGCACGCTGGCGCTATCGGCCAAGGTCGAGAGCGATCGATCGCGCGAATTGTTGCTGCGCGAAGTCGCGGGGCGCAAAAGTTTGATGGTCGGGCAGTCGGGCATGGGCAAGTCGACACTTCTCAACCTGCTGATTCCCGATGCAGCGGGCCCGCACGCAGCAGTACTCAGAACGCCTGAACGCCGGCAAGCAGACGACGACGGCATCGCGCTGGTTCTCTTTCGACGGCGACAGCGCATTGGTCGATACCGCTGGCTTCGAAGAATTCGGGCTCGCGCACCTGAGCTTCGATGAGATCGCGGCAACATTTCCCGAATTCAAGGGCGCTGCTCGGCCATTGTCGATTTCAGGACTGTCGCCACTCGGAGGAACCCGGCTGCGCCATTCGTGCGGCACTTGCCGACGGCACCATCGCGCCTGAACGCTATGAGTTTTATCGCTCGCTGTGCTGCAGCATCGCTCGCATGAAACTTCTGGCGCGCGCCGACAATTCGTTGCAAGCCTCGATCTGGGCGGACACCTTGCGCGCTGCAGGTATTCGCTGCGAGCTGCGCAATACGGCGCTGTCGGGCGCACTCGGCGAAATTCCGTTCCTGGAGTGCGCTCCGCAAGTATGGATCGAGCGCGACTATGACGAGCCGCGCGCGCGAGAGATCCTGCAGCAACTTCGGCAGCCGATGCACGAACCGCATTGGCGGTGCACAGGATGCGGTGAATATTCAGAGCCGCAATTCGGCAGCTGCTGGCAATGCGGAGTCGCGCGACCTGCATAGAGAAGCCATGAGATCGGCCCGCGCAGTAGTTTTGCAGGGCTTCTAGGCGAACAGGCTGGCGAGTGTCAGGAGCAACAGCAATACCAACCAGAGCAACAACGTACGCCACACCAGGCCCACCACGGCGCGTAACGCCGGCGCTCTCGGCTCGGCCAGACCGGCGCCTTCGTTGCCGACCTCGTCGAAATAGCGCGCGCTTTCGACGGCCGGCATCAGCCGCAAGTTGAGCGCGCCACTGGCCGCCGCCAGAATCAGCGTGCGCGAATCGGGCGCCGGCATGCCATTGACCGGCTGCTGACGCGATACTTGCCGCCAGCAGTAAATCGCCCCTTCAAAGTCGCCGACGACGGCAAAGCCCAGCGCGGTCAGTCGCGCCGGTATCCAATCGATCCACGCGAACGCGCGGCGCGCAAAATCGCCGAAGCGATCTGGCGGTGTCGCCGTCACTGGCGGCCGGTTCCACGCGCGCGAGACGTGCTCGGCGAGCCGATAAACGACCGCCCCGATCGGGCCAGGGAGCACGACAAACCAGAAGAACACACCGAAGACATGCCGTTGCGAAAGCAGCAGGCCGTGTTCGATCGTCTGCCGCACGACTTCATCCTGGTCGAGATCCGCGGCGGTGTAAGTGGGATCGCTCTGCCGTTTCCATGCAGTCAGCTCACTGCGCGCCGCGATCAGATCACCGTTGGCCAGCGCGATCTGAATCTCGGTGCCACGATGACTGAACTGCCGAAAGCCGAGCGCGAAGAACAGCACGCCCACATTGACCGCCAGGCCGAGCAGCCAGTGAATCGAAACGGCGATCGAATAGACGGCTCCGACGATCAGTGCGAGGCCGACGACGACCAGCAGCCATGCATAGACGCCGTGTTGCCAGCGACCCGCGTTCAGATTCCGTTCAGCCCACGCCGAGATTTGTCGCACACTGCCGTAAACAGGATTCTCGGCCGGCAACGGACGCACCTGTTCAAGCAACAACGTGATGACGAGCGATAGCAAAGCCATGTGTATTCAGGGGAGCCGGCGCTGGCGCGCCGGCAACGGAGATTGTTTAATTCTAGTTGCTACGGTCGGCGCGTAGGAACTGATACAGGTTGCGCAGGATCGCAGCGGTCGCGCCCCAGATGAAATAGCGGCGACCCTCGGCTGCGCGCTCCGGCGTTGCATACGGCATCGCGTAAAACGTGCGGCTTGTATCGCCGAGTTGAACAATTCTGCGTTCGTGATTGATCGGATCCATCAGGAACGCGAGCGGGACTTCGAATACTTCCGAGACCTCGAACGCGTCGAGCACGGGTGAAAACGCACGCTCGATCAAACCGATTACGGGGGTGACCTTGTATCCGGTCGCCGTCAGGTATTCGGGCAGGGCGCCGATCACGTCCACATTGGCAGGCGGCAGACCGATTTCCTCGTGCGCTTCGCGCAACGCCGTTGCAATCGCGTCAGCGTCGTTCTCCTCGACCCGCCCGCCGGGGAAACTGATCTGCCCGGCATGATCGTGCAAATGCGCCGTGCGCTCCGTCAGCAGCACGCAGACTCCGTCGGCGCGAACGATCAGCGGAATCAACACCGACGCGACGCGTGGTGGCCGGTCCGGATTGAACAAACGCATGTCGGCCCGCAACTCGGGCTGCCACGGCGGTGGGGCAGCGAAGCGCTGCCTGATGGCCGAAGCGCGAAGTTCCTCGGCGAGGACGGCGGCGCCCCGCACTTCGGCTGCTGCAAACGCCGGATCGTGCGGAACCGACTCGGGCTCGAAGATCGGCCTTACTGTCAGAGGATCGACGTCGTTGTCGGAAGAGCTCATCGCGGCGAAAAAAAAGCCGCCGTGCTGGCGGCTTCATATAGAGAAGCGCGAGTTATTCGGTCTCGGCTCGAGCCGCCTTGTCCGCCGCGGCTGCATCTGCTGCCGTCTTGTCCGCTGCGCTCTTATGCTGCAGCTTTTCGCGGATGCGCGCTGATTTGCCCGAGCGGTCGCGCAGGTAATAAAGCTTCGCGCGACGCACGTCACCGCGGCGCTTGACCTCGATCGATGCAATCGTCGGCGAATACAGCTGAAACGTGCGCTCGACGCCCTCGCCGCTCGATACCTTGCGCACGACGAACGATGAATTCAGTCCGCGATTGCGACGGCCGATCACGACGCCTTCGTACGCCTGCACCCGCTTGCGGGTGCCTTCGACGACGTTGACGTTAACGACGACGGTGTCGCCAGGGGCAAAGACGGGTATTTCCTTGTTAGCGCTGACGCGCGCCAGCTCTTCCTGCTCCAACTGCTGAATGACGTTCACTTTATTCTCCTGAATCCATCGTGCTGCGAGTGTCTAGTTTTTTTCTCGCATCAGAGGATGGCTGATTTCAACGGTTCTGCTTCATTTTGTGGTGGCAACTTCTGTCGGTGACCGCAATTGTCCCTCATCGGCCGCGCTCAATTGACCCCCGATCCGAGCGCGATTGATCAGATCCGGCCGTTGCCGTGCCGTTAGAGCAAGCGCCTCGCGCCGGCGCCACTCGGCGATCTGCGCATGGTGCCCCGACAACAGCACTTGCGGAACCGCCATGCCGCGCCAACTCTCAGGTCGCGTGTAGTGCTTGGCATCGAGCAAGCCCGGCAGCAAACGACTCATCCGCCGCCGACGCATCTTTCAACGCGCCGGGCAATTGCCGAACGACCGCATCGATCAGCGCCATCGCCGCAATCTCGCCGCCGGACAATACAAAGTCGCCAATCGAGATAACCTCATCTACGCACACATCGATGAATCGCTGATCGATTCCTTCATAACGCCCGCAAACCAGCGCCAGTGATTCACCGGCGAGAGCGAATCGGCGCACGCGTGCATCGTTGAGCGGAACGCCATTAGGGGCGAGCGCAATCACCCTGGCACCACCTCCGCCATTTTTGACCGCCGCCAGTGCGTCCGCCAATGGCTGCGCCATCATCACCATTCCCGGCCCGCCGCCAAACGGCCGATCATCGATCGTTCGGTGCGCGTCATCGACAAAGTCGCGCGGATTCCAGGTATGAAGCGACCATCGACCTTCACCGTGCGCGCGCTGCGTGATTCCGTGCTCGACGATGGCCGAGAACATCGACGGAAACAGCGTGATAACGTCAAACCGCATCATTGAAACTCAATCATTGATCTCGTTGCTACCAATCGCTTTGCCAATCAACCCGGATGACCCTGGCATCGGACTCAATTGCTTCGACGTACTGATCGACCAGCGGAATCAGCAGCGATTGTCCCCGTTGTGCCCCTTCCACTTCAAGCCACTGCGTAGCCGCGCCGCTTCCACTTTCAGTACCGCCGATGCGCAGGCCGGATACCGCGCCGAGCTCAAACCCGTCTCGATTGACCACACGGTAGCCGACGACATCGCTCAGGTAATGCTCGCCCTCACTTAGCACCGGAAAATCGCTACGCGCTACTGCGATCGTCCCGCCCTTTAGCGCGTCAGCGGCTTCCTTGCTTTCACATCCCGCCCACTTGGCCAGCATCGATTCAGCGTGCCGCTTGACGTCCTGGACCGTCAGCTCTCGCGGCTCCGGACCGCCTAGAAGCCACCAGTGATGCACACGCTCAAGCACGACTCCATCGATGGCAAACGGAGCAATGCGAACCCAGCCCTTCAATCCGTAGGCGCCGCGCACGGCGCCAAGTTCGATCAAGTCGCCGGGAGCCCGCTTCACAACTACGCAGCGGCGGCCTGCTCCTCCGCCGGCACGACGGCCTCGGGCGCCGGATTGGCTTTCAGCAGCCGCGCCACCGTCGGCGACATCCTGGCGCCGACGCCTGTCCAGTACGTCAACCGATCCGTGGCAATGCGAAACTTCGGCTCGCCTCCGGCAGCTACCGGGTTGTAAAAGCCGACGCGCTCGATGAAGCGGCCATCGCGCGGATTACGCGAATCGGTGGCAACGATGTTAAAAAACGGGCGCTTTTTGGCGCCGCCGCGCGCAAGTCGAATGACGACCATGTGAATTCCTTGGGTTTGCTGGCGACCCCGCGTCTTGGTGTCCGAAGCGGTGCCGCACAAAGCCCATGATTGTATCCGCGCTCACCGCCCCACAGCAAGCCGCTTAAGCGGCGTCCTATGATCGGCGCCAGGTCCTACAGAATGAGCCATTTTCGGCATAAAGCATTTGCGGCTTTGCTCGCGTCGCTGACCGGAGCGCTGGGTTTGCATCGACTGTACCTGGGGCAGCGGTTCTGGTGGCTCCCGCTGGCGGTGACGCTGATGGCGCTGCCGCTGATCATCGGCGTCGACAATTGGTATCAGACCCCGGCATTCTTCGTCTTGATGGTGCCGGTGGTCGCAGGCTTCATCCACGCGCTGGTGCTCGCGCTGATGCCCGACGAGCGCTTCGACGCACGATTCAATGCAACGCAGTCAAGACGCAACCGCAGCGGATGGGATGCGGTGCTGGTTGCAGTGGCAACGTTGCTCGTTGGCGCCGTCGTACTGATGACAACAATCGCATTAATAACTCAGACCTACTTCGAGTACGCGCTGAAGGTGCGTTCTTGAAGTCAGAACAGATCGAGTTGCGGAGTAGCCAGCTGCGGCGCGCTGAACAAGTCATTACGCAGCGGTGGAATTTCGCGATTAAGCCGTAGCTTCGCCGCAGCTTTCTCAAAGCGCTGCCTAATCAGCGCCGCCCACGCACCTTCGCCGGTCATCCGCTTGCCGAATTGCGAGTCATAGTTTTTGCCGCCTCGCATATCGCGCACCCGGTTCATTACGCGCTCCGCGCGATCTGGGAAGTGCGCTTCGAGCCATTGCATGAACAATGGGGCGACTTCCCACGGCAGGCGCAGCACCGTGTAGTGCGCCTGCCAGGCACCCGCTTCGGCGGCGGCTTCGAGCACGCGCTCGATCTCTGGCTCGTTGATGAACGGGATGATCGGCGCGACGTTGACGGTGACCGGAATGCCGGCCGCTGCCAACGTGCTGACGGTTCGCAGTCTGCGCGCCGGGCTTGCTGCGCGCGGCTCCAGAATGCGCGATAGCGAGTGATCCAACGTCGTGATGCTGATCGTCGCCGCCACGACGCCTTTAGCTGCCACGGGCGCCAGCAGATCGATGTCACGCTCGATCAGCGCAGACTTCGTGATCAACCCGAACGGGTGGTGAGCGCGCGTTAGCACTTCGACGATGCCGCGCGTGAGCTTGAGCTCGCGCTCGATCGGCTGGTACGCGTCGGTAATGACGCCGAGTGCGATGACTTTCGGCTTGTAACCGGGGGCAGCGAGCTCTCGCTGCAGAAGTTCGACCGCGTTGCGCTTTGCCACCAGCTTTGTCTCAAAGTCGAGGCCTGGCGAAAGATTCAGATAGCTGTGAGTCGGCCGCGCAAAACAATAAATGCAGCCGTGTTCGCAGCCGCGATACGGGTTGATCGAGCGATCGAACCCGATATCCGGCGACTCGTTGTAGGTGATCAGACTCTTTGCTGTCTCGAGGGTCGTCGAGGTGGCCAGCGCGGGCAGAGGCTCATCGTCACACTCCAACGTGGCGTGCCGCTCGGCTTCGGCCGCATCGCTGTCCGGCTCGCGCGCGACCGACTCGAAACGATGCGCAATGTTGGAAACAGCACCGCGCCCTTTGCGCACCCACGTGACTGGTACCGCGACGGGCCCCGCCGAATCGTTTCGATGCATTGGCCGAATGACCTTCTTTCGAATACTGTATATTTATACAGTATCTGAGCATCCCGCGACCATCCCGCTCTTAAGCTTTGTTGGCGCTGAAATCCCGTGCGAGCGAGGCCTGGACTTCGGGCGCGACCTCGTCAAGCCGTACCGTGTAGTTTGGGTGATCGATACCGAGCGCCACCGCCGCGCCTTGCTGAAAAGCACGAATCACCGCAGGCTCGAATTCGAAGCGAAGAAAGTGAACCGACGAAGTCTTTTCTTCATTCTCGCGCGGCAAGTCCTCGTCGGCGACGGCGTACACCGGTGAGTAACCATCGACCTCGACGTAAACGCGATTCTCAATGCCCCTCAGCCGCGCAAGCTCGATCTTGCGAAGCACCGGGTCTTCGTACTCGATCATCATCGTCGCCTTCAGGTTCGTACCGTCTGGAATCAACGGCACATAGGCGTCTAGCTCGTCCTGAATGCCGCGCTCCTCGAACGTTTTTTCGATTCGCAGCATTTCCTGAATCTGATAGCGGATCGTCAGTTCGTCTTCGAAGATCAACGTGACGTGTTCGCCGAGCCGCACGGTGCGATTTTTCTTGTGCGCGATCACCCTGGCGCGAAAGTCGTGGCGCTCGCGGGCGTACGCTTCGAGTGTTAACAGGCTCTCGCGCGCAATGCGGCTCGGCATCATTACCTCAGAGACCGTACGCAATTCTGACCAGCGTAATCGGGTGCGCGACGACGGGCGCCTTGCCGTCGAGCGCATCCTTCGCAAACTGTTCGATACCCTGCGCGATGTGATGGCCTGCGAGCTGACAATCCGAGCTGACGTAGTCCGGCTTCGCACTCGCCATGCTTCTGAAAACCGGCTTGCCGATCTTCATCGCCATCGTGTGAAATTGCTTGCGTGTTCCCCACACCCCCGAATGGCCAGAGCAACGCTCGACCGTGTTGACGGTGGTGTCAGGCAACGACTTCAATAGCTCTTCGGTCTTACGTCCAACGTTTTGCACGCGAGCGTGACAGGGAACGTGATACGACACGGTGCCGAGAGGCTGTTTGAAGTCGGCTTTCAACAACCCGTCACGTCTGCGAGCCACCAGATATTCGAACGGATCCCACATCGCCTCTTTGACGAGGGCAACGTCCGCATCCTCGGGAAACATCAGCGGCAGCTCCTGCTTGTACATCAACGTACACGAAGGAACGGCGGTAACGATCGCGTAGCCTTCGCGCGCGAGCTGCGCCAGACTGCGGAATGTTGATGTTCTTGAATCGTTCGACCGATTCAAGGTCGCCGATCTCGAGCTTGGGCATTCCGCAGCACGCTTCCTTATCGACGAGCAACATACGGGATCTCGTTGTGATTGAGGATCGCGATCAAATCGTGCCCGATCCCCGGCTCGTTGTAATTGACATAACAGGTCGAATAGATCGCGACCTTGCCCGGCGTCTTGGCGCCATCGCGCACCGGCGCTGACAAGTTCGAGCGCGCAACGGAGCGAAACTTTTTCGCCGCAAAGTCCGGCCGCCACGCGTTGCGGTCGACTCCCATCAGTCTTTCCATTGCCGCGCGCGCCGGTGAACTTTGATTAATCGCGTTCACTGTTTGCGTGACGATCGGAATGCCCGCAAACCGGCCCACCTTATCGGTCGATGTCAAAAACCTGTCGCTGCTCGAAGCGCCGTGCTTGCCAAAATGCACCGCCTTCGCACGCAACATCGTGTGCGGAAAATCGACGTTCCACGGATGCGGCGGCACGTACGGACACTTGGTCATGTAGCACATGTCGCACAGGTAACACTGATCGACGACGTCCTTGTACTTCTCCTTCGGAACGCCATCGAGCTCGCCGGTCGGACCGTTGTCGATCAGTTCGAACAGCGTCGGAAACGCACCGCACAGACTGACACAGCGGCGACAACCGTGGCAGATGTCGAAGATGCGTGCGAGTTCAGCGTCGAGCGCTTGCTCGTCGTTGAACTCCGGAGTTTTCCACGCAAGCGGATGCCGCGTGGGCGCCAGAAGGCTGCCTTCTAGTCACAAGATAGACCGCCGGCTCCTGCGGATCCGGCAACACGGGGCTCAGCGGTCTAACCGCGTCAGTCCACGATCGTGTCGAGGGTTTTCTGAAACTTATTGGCGTGCGAGCGTTCTGCCTTGGCCAGCGTCTGGAACCAGTCGGCGATTTCTTCGAAACCTTCATCGCGCGCTGATTTGGACATGCCCGGATACATGTCGGTGTATTCGTGCGTCTCGCCGGCGATCGCGGCTTTCAAATTGGACTTCGTCGGACCGATCGGCAAGCCGGTCGCGGGGTCGCCGACGGCTTCCAAATACTCCAGGTGTCCGTGCGCATGGCCGGTTTCGCCTTCCGCGGTCGAGCGAAACACCGCGGCGACGTCGTTGTAACCCTCAACGTCGGCCTTCGCCGCGAAATACAAATAACGACGATTCGCCTGCGATTCCCCTGCGAACGCGTCGCGCAAGTTTTGTTCGGTTTTCGAGCCTTTGAGTTGCATACGAGTCTCCTCAATTCATCTTGCGACAATCCCGCACGACGCATCGAAGCGCCGCGACAGTTGTGGAGCAATCTACGCGCGCAAATCGTGGTGAAACAAATCAATTATTCCTACGTCGTCGATAGACAACGACTATGATCACGCGGGGAGCGATCTCTAGAACTGCGCTTCGGCGAGTGCCAGCGTGCCGACACTGCCGCCGACGATGCTTTCGGCGATCGACGGCACCGTGACCAGCATGTGATCGGCAAAAAACCGTGCGGTGGCAATCTTCGCGCGGCAGAACTCAATATCGATGCCGTCGTTCACGTGCCGCGTCGCCGCTAGCGCCGCACGTGTCATCTGCCAGCCTCCGTGCACAATGCCTGCAAGTTTCACGTACGGAACCGAGCCGGCAAACACGCCCCGGATATCGGTCTTATATTCGTCCACGATGTAGTCCACCACGGTCTCGTACGCATCGATCGCCGCCGCTAGCCTCTTGCCGGTCGCCTGCAACTCCGCACTTCCAGCGCTTGCCTCGGCGGCGGTCGCGCGCATCTGTGCAATAAATGCTCGCGCCATCGCGCCGCCATCGCGCGCCGTCTTGCGGCCGACCAGATCGTTCGCCTGGATAGCTGTCGTGCCTTCGTAGATCGTCAGAATGCGCGCGTCGCGGTAATACTGCGCCGCGCCGGTTTCTTCGATAAAGCCCATGCCGCCGTGGACCTGCACGCCTGTCGACGTGACGTCAATCGACATTTCTGTCGACCATCCTTTGACGATCGGTACCAGATACTCGTAGGCCGCCATCGCCGACGCGCGCCGTTGCGGGTCGGGATGGTGATGCGCGATATCGTTGTATCCCGCCGCCACATACGCCACCGCGCGCGCGGCTTCGGTGTTCGATCGCATGAACATCAACATGCGCCGCACGTCGGGGTGGTGGATGATCGACACCGGCCCGCTCGAACCTTCAACGGCGCGGCTTTGCACGCGCTCCTTCGCGTGCTCGACCGCCTTTTGATAAGCACGGTCCGAAATGGCGATGCCCTGCATACCGACCTGGAACCGCGCGGCGTTCATCATGATGAACATGTATTCGAGGCCGCGATTCTCTTCGCCGATCACTGTGCCGACCGCACCGGCACCGACCGCGCCCTTGTCGTCGCCGAAGATCAGCACGCACGTCGGGCTCGCCTTGATGCCGAGCTTGTGTTCGATCGATGCGCAATAAACGTCGTTGCGCTTGCCGAGCTTGCCGTCGGCGTCGAATAAAAACTTCGGGACGATGAAGAGCGAAATTCCCTTTACGCCGGCCGGCGCATCGGGTGTCCGCGCGAGCACCAGATGCGCGATGTTGTCGGCCAGATCGTGCTCGCCATAGGTGATGTAGATCTTCTGCCCGAACAAGCGATAGGTGCCATCGCTCTGCGGCACCGCCTTGGTTCGGACCTGCGCCAGATCGGAGCCGGCTTGCGGCTCGGTCAGATTCATCGTGCCGGTCCAGCTGCCGTCGATCAAGCGGCCGAGGTACGCGTCTTTCTGTTCCTGCGAGCCCGCGACCAGCAGCGCCTCGATTGCACCGTCGGTTAGCAACGGACACAGCGCGAATGAGAGGTTTGCCGCCTGCATCATCTCCATGCATGGAGCGGCAACGACCTTCGGCAAATCCTGCCCGCCATATTGCGTCGGATGCTGAACACCCTGCCAACCCGCTTCGACAAACGAACGAAAGGCGGCTTTGAATCCCGGTGTGGTCGTGACCTTGCCGTTGTCCCACTTCGCGGGTTGGATATCACCGTTCCAATTTAGCGGCGCCACCACTTCACTCATGAAGCGCGCGTTTTCTTCGATCACCGCCTGCACCGTCTCGTCGGTCGCGTCTTCACAACCGGGCAGCTGTTGAATCTCTTTCAGACCTGCCAGTTCGTTCAACACGAACAGCATGTCCTTGACTGGCGCGACGTAGCTCATCGAGTTAGCCGAGCTCCTTGACCACTTGGGGAACGATCTCGAACAAATCGCCGACGAGCCCGTAATCGGCAACCTGGAAGATCGGCGCCTCCGGGTCCTTGTTGATTGCCACGATCACCTTCGAGTCTTTCATGCCCGCGAGATGCTGAATCGCGCCCGAGATGCCCACCGCGATGTATAGCTGCGGTGCGACGACCTTGCCCGTTTGCCCGACCTGCCAATCGTTCGGTGCGTAGCCCGCATCGACGGCGGCGCGCGATGCACCGATGGCGGCATTCAGCTTGTCCGCCAGCGGCTCGAGCAGCTTGAAATTTTCGGCGGAGCCGATGCCACGCCCACCGGAGACGACGATCTTTGCGCCTTGTAACTCCGGACGAGTCAGTTTGACGACATCGCGCGATACGAAGCGCGATGTATCGGCTCCCGCCACCGCGGCAATCGTCTCGACCGTCGCACTGCCGCCTGCGCTTGGCGCAGGCTCAAAGTTGGTGGGACGCGCGGTCACGACTTTTATCGGATCGCTCGACTGCACCGTCGCGATGGCGTTGCCCGCGTAGATCGGTCGCGTGAAGGTATCGGCCGATTCGACGCTGCTGATGTCGGAGATCTGCGCAGCATCGAGCTTTGCCGCCACCCTCGGCATGATGTTCTTTCCGTACGCGGTGGCCGACGCGAACACGTGGCTGTAGCCGCTTGCCATTGAAACGACTTGCGCTGCCACAGGCTCTGCCAAACCGTCGGCGAATTGCGCGGCATCGGCGAGCAAGACTTTGGTCACTCCGCCGATCTTCGCGGCTTCCTTGGCGGCGGCGGCGGCGTTGTGACCCACCACCAGGACGTGCACTTCGCCACCGGCTTTTGCCGCTGCGGTGACCGTATTCAACGTTGCAGGACGGATCGTTTGCCCGTCATGTTCCGCAAGCACGAGCGCCGCCATCAAATCACCTTCGCTTCGGTCTTCAGCTTCGCAATCAATGTCGGCAGCATCGGGCACCTTGATGCCCGCCTTCCGACCGGGCGGCTCAGTCACCTGCAGCGTCTTCAATCTGGGCGTCACATCGACGCCCAGATCGGCCGGCTTCAGATTCTCGAGCGGCTTCTTTTTCGCCTTCATGATGTTAGGCAGCGTGACGTAGCGCGGCTCGTTCAGCCGAAGGTCGGTCGTGATGACCGCGGGCAACGCAACCGAAATCGTTTCGAGTCCACCATCCACCTCGCGCGTAACTTGTGCGCGACCGTCGGCGATCGTTATCTTCGAAGCGAACGTCGCTTGCGGCATGTCGGCCAGCGCCGCAAGCATCTGGCCCGTTTGATTGGCATCGTCGTCGATCGCCTGCTTGCCGGCGATCACCAGTTGCGGCTTTTCTTTATCAACGATCGCCTTCAACAGCTTCGCCACGGCGAGAGGCTGCAATTCCACATTGGTTTCCACCAGAATCCCACGGTCGGCACCGATCGCCATCGCGGTGCGCAACGTTTCCTGGCACTGCAGCACGCCGCACGACACCGCGATCACTTCGGTGGCTACGCCCGCTTCCTTCAACCGCACGGCTTCTTCGATTGCGATTTCGTCGAACGGATTCATCGACATCTTGACGTTGGCGACGTCGACTCCGCTCTTGTCCGACTTCACGCGTACCTTGACGTTGAAGTCGACGACTCGTTTGACCGGAACAAGGATTTTCATCGCAGATCCGAAGTGTGCAGCCGATGATTATACGAATCGATCGAAGTAGCACTGCCGCGGCGGGCGGCAACGTCGAACTGGCTGCCAGCATGCAAGACTGATTCAGCCTAAGTCGCGGACGATTTCTCTCGCGGCATTGTGCCCGGGCGCGCCGGTCACTCCGCCGCCCGGGTGCGCGCCGGAACCGCAGTGGTACAAGCCGGCGATTGGACCGCGATAGCGCGCGTAGCCGAGTACCGGGCGCATCGAGAACAATTGATCGAGCGATAGCTGGCCGTGGAAGATGTCGCCGCCGGTCAATCCGAATTCGTTCTCCAAATCCGCCGGCGACATTGCTCGATAACCGAGCAAAGATGCGCGGAAGTTCGGGCAGTAGCTCTGCACGACGTCGAAGATCGCCTGCACTGCACGCTCTTTCAGCACCGACCAGTCTGCAGTCGGCGCGAACTGCTGGCAAAACAGACTGGCGACGTGTTTGCCCTGCGGCGCAAGCGAGTCATCGGCGACGCTCGGAATCAGCATCTCGACCACCGGCTCGCGCGAGTATCCGTGCGCTACAGCGTCATGCCAGGCACGATCCATATAGGCAAGAGACGGTGCGAACGTAATGCCGCTCGCGTGATGTGGCTGCGATGCTGTGCCGGGCAAAGCGGCGAAATCGGGCAGCTCTGATAACGCAACGTTCATTCGGAACGTGCCGGAGCCATACTTCGTCCGGTCGATCGCTTCGACGAAATCTGCCGGCAACACTGCTGCATCGACTAATCGTCGATACAACAGCTTCGGCGTAACGTTCGCTGCGACTGCACGTGCACGCACGACTTCGCCGGATTTCAATTCGACGCCTGTCGCGCGGCCATCTTCAACGATCACCCGCTGCACCGGCGCCTCGACGTCGATCCGCACGCCGCGCGCCTGCGCTTCGGCCGCCATCGCCTGAGTAATCGCACCCATGCCGCCGATCGCATGCCCCCATTTGCCACGCTTGCCGTTGACTTCACCAAAGACGTGATGCAGCAGCACGTACGCCGAGCCGGGCGCATACGGACTTGCGTAGTTGCCGACGATCGAATCCCATCCGAGCACAGCCTTCAGAGGCTCAGACTCGAACCATGAATCGAGCCAGTCACCCGCGCTCTTCGTAAACACATCGACTAGATCGCGCTGCCCTTCTCTCGGCAAACGTCCCAATTGCAGTAGCAGCTTCGCCGCTGCGACGAGATCGCGCCATCCTTCGACGACAAAAGGGCCGCCGAGATTCGGCGGCGATTGCAAGACCCAATGACGGAGTTGATCGGCTACGCGATCGAGCCGCGCGTAGAACGACGGCAGTCTTTCGGCGTCGCGCTGCGAGAACTTCGCCACTTCGGCGCCCGTTTGCGCAGCCGCGTACTGCCGAACTTCAGGTGGCGCCCATCGGCCAGCGGCACAAAATTAGAGAACGGCCGTTCGATGATGCGAAGACCGTGCTGCGCGAGCTTGAGATCGTGAATCACCTGCGGATTCAACAAGCTCACCGTATAACTGGCGGTCGAGTTGCGGAAGCCCGGATAGAACTCTTCCGTCACCGCAGCGCCGCCCACGATGTGTCGGCGCTCGACAACGCGCACGCTCAATCCCGCTGCCGCCAGATAGCAAGCGCACGTGAGCCCGTTGTGGCCGGCGCCGATGATCACAACGTCGAGCGACTTCTGCATCGCCCGATGGTAGCGGGCGCAGGTAGCGGCGAAAAATCAAACGCCGCGCTCTCAAAGCCGAGCGCGGCGTTTTGGTGCTGCAAATGAGCTGCGAATTACTTCGGCAGCAACACTTTATCGACGACGTGGATCACACCGTTCGATTGATTGACGTCAGCGATCGTCACTTTCGAGATGCCGCCACTTTCGTCGGTCACACTAACCGTCTTGCCGCTGACAGTCGCCGTCAGCGTGCCGCCGGCTGCGGTTTTCAACGTCGCCTTGCCACCGCCCGCGTCAATCTGCTTGATCAGCGCCGCTGCGTCCATCTTGCCCGGTACGACGTGATACGTCAGCACTTTGGTCAACTGCGGTTTGTTCTCCGGCTTCAGCAAAGTATCGACCGTCCCGGCAGGCAGGGCCGAAAACGCCGTATTCGTCGGAGCGAACACCGTGAACGGGCCCGGGCCTTTCAGCGTATCGACCAATCCCGCTGCTTTGACCGCTGCGACCAGCGTAGTGTGGTCTTTTGAGTTGACGGCATTGTCGATGATGTCCTTGCTCGCATACATCGGCGCGCCGCCGACGGTTACTTGAGCCATTGCGGCGACGGTGGTTACGGATAACGCCAAAGCGATCGCAAGCCCCGCCAGTTTCTTCGTTTGCATCGGTTTTCTCCTGTTGATAAGTGATGCAGCGGCGCGTACACGCGAGAAGGTGCCGAGTGTGTGCACTGCCGTGCTGTCCCTGGTACGGGACAGCACCTCAACTGGATGTGCGTACGGATTGCGCCCGCAAACGGTTTGCGCAATGAATGTGCGGCGGCTGCGGTTACTTGTAACCGACGCGATCGAGAATGCGCTGGGCGGCGATCTGTTCTTGCCCATCGTCGACATCGCAATCTGTTCCTGCTTGAAGCTTCCCAGCGAAGAAAGCGCTGGGTTGTTCAGCTGTCGCACCCTTCACGACCGGACACTCATTGTTACCGTTGGCGAAAGTAACGTCTGCGCCGCAGGGACTTGACAGATATTCGAGAAATGCAATCGCGTTCGCCTTGTTCGGCGCGTTCTTCGCGACTCCACCGCCGGCAGATGTTGACGTGCGCTCCGCACTCGACTGATTCGGCCAGATGAATCCAACCTTGCTGACGACTGTCTTGATCCTTTGGATCGGACGAGCGCAGCAGGCGCACCCAGTAGTAGGTGTTCGTGACCGCAACGCCGCACTCTCCGGCCGCCACGGCCTTGATCTGATCGGTGTCGCCGCCGCTCGGAGGCCGTGCCATGTTGGTCACGATTCCCTTGGCCCACTGCTCGGCTCTCGCCTCACCCATCGCTCTCGACACGCGACCCGATCAGCGACAGCATGTACGGATGCGAGCCCGATCGGGTGCACACCTTGCCCTTGTTCTTCGGGTCCGCCAGCTCTTCATACGTATCGACGTCCTCCGCCTTTACGTTCGCCTTGTTGTAGACGATCACGCGCGCGCGCGTCGAGAAGCCGTACCAGGTGCCGTCGTTCGAGCGCAGGTTGCGAAGGAATGCGCTCATTCAGCACTTTCGATTCAACTGGCTGAAACAAGCCATCGATCTGCGCTCGCCAGAGCCGTGCTGCATCGACTAGCAAGACAACGTCGGCTGGGCTATTAGCGCCTTCGGCCTTCAGTCGCTGCAGTAGTCTGTTCATCGCCCGCTTCGATGCGGTTGACCTTGATGCCGGTCTGCTTGGTGAAGTCCGAGTACAGCGCCTCGTCGGTCTGATAGTGGCGCGCGGAGTACAGATTCAGCACTTTCTCCTGCGCCTGGCTCTGCAACGGGACCGCAAGCGCGGTCACAACCCCTGCGATCACGGCGCACTGCATCGCTCGATGCAGGCACGTCTCGGCCCGGCGCCGCGGAGTTCTTATTCGAATCATCGGCACACCCATCCTGGTTGAGAACAGATGGGCGACGTTATCGCAAACTATTCGCAAATGCAAATGATTCTCATTCATACAAACGGTCGAGCTAAATCAAGGCTTTACGACATCGTCCTCGTCGGTCGGCAGTCGCCGCGATGCCCTCACCGTAATGAGGGTTGGCTCGTCCGCTGCGCGCAAGGCCCGGGCATCGGCATCGATGAGCCGTCGGGCACCATTGAAGCGCGCGCGCCAATAGCGATCGTCAAGCGCTTCGATTCGCACGCGGCCGCCGCGCGCCGGCGCGTGCAGGAAGCGACCGTCTCCTATATAGATAGCCACGTGCGAGTAAGCGCGCGCCAGCGTGTTGAAGAACACCAGGTCGCCGGGCTCGAGTTGCGAGCGGTGTGATCGTCTCGCCGAGCTTGCCCATTTCTTCTGAGTCGACGCGGCAATAGACGTCCTGCCACCGTTTCATAGACATACCGAACCAACCCGCTGCAGTCAAAGCCGCTGGCGGGCGTCGACCCGCCGTAGCGATACGGCGTATCGATCAACGTCAATGCACGCACAACGATGTCAGACCGAACACTCCCCCCGTCATCGCGCTCGCCCTCCCCCGCTGCGGCGTCATGTGCGAACAACGCTACCGCGATGCCGAGAGCGACGAGCCTGTTGCTCACTGGGAGTTCATTCGCATAGTGATTGGCGTATGCGTGTAGAACAATCACGCAGCCCGGTTGGGCTGCGCTATGGGATCGTTGTAGCTTTTGACTTGCGTACCGCGATAAAGAATCTGTGCGTTCCTTTCGGTGATCCGCCGGTGCAACGCCACAAAATCTGGCTGCATGTCGCTACTCGGCCGGGGCTCCGGATCGAAGTGATGAAA
>CAWAYV010000049.1:0-133814 GCA_963786295.1 uncultured beta proteobacterium
GCGATTCTCGATGACGGCGGCAATCTCAAGGCCTTTAGCCGGATGGATGGGGCCTCGATCCCTACCATCGAGATTGCGCAGAACAAGGCTTACACAGCTCTGTTCGGCGTCTCCACGCAGGACTTTTTCAACTTTATCCAAGGCGACCCGTCGTTACTGGCCGGTATCCCGACGCTTGCGCGTGTGGCGGCGTGGGGTGGGGGGTTTCCCATTAAGGTGAACGGAGAAGTTGTCGGGGCGATCGGGCTGAGCGGAGCGCCCACGGTGCAGAACGACGTCGATTGCGCGAGAGCAGCCCTAGCGCTCGTACCCGATGCGGTGCCGACTGAATAATAAGAGAGCGACCATAATGATTCGTGCCCACCAGACCGCGCCGACGCAGTTCGTCGAAGCTAACGGAATCCGCTTCGCCTATCGCCGCTTCGGCAAGGCCGGCGGCGTACCTATCGTCTTCAACCAGCATTACACCGGCACCATGGATTACTGGGACCCGGCTGTGACGGACGGCTTGGCGCGCGACCGTGAGGTGATTCTGTTCAACAACGCCGGCGTCTCCAGCAGCTCCGGCGAGGTCCCGACCGCGTTCGAGCAGATGGGCGCCAACGCGGTCGCCTTCAGCCGCGCACTTGGCTTGAGCAAGATGGATGTGCTCGGCTTCTCGATTGGCGGTATGGTCGCGCAGGAAATCACACTGCAGGCGCCCGAGCTCGTCCGCAAACTGATCCTCGTGGGGACCGGTCCGCGCGGCGGCCAGGGAATGGAGTCGCTGACCCAGGTAGCACGGCGCATCTTCGGCGCTGCCTATGAGCCGCCCGAGCATGTCTGGCTCGCGGTCCAATTCAGTCCGTCCGAGGCGGGCCAGGCGGCGGGACGTGAGTTCCTGAAGCGCAAGCATCTTCGTCAGGAGGGGCGCGATCCCGAGGTGAACGACAAGGTTTCGCCCGCTCAGATTGCAGCGATGGACAAATGGGGCGTCCAGCAAAAGGGGTCCTACGATTATTTGAAGACGATCAAGCAGCCAACGCTCGTCGTAAATGGAAGTAACGACGTAATCATGCCCACGGTCAACTCCTTCATCATGGAGCAGAACATCCCGAATGCGCAGCTAATCATCTACCCCGACTCCAATCACGGGTCGCAGTTTCAATATCCCGAGCTGTTTGTGCGGCACACCTCGCTGTTCCTGGACGCATGACTTCCATGACGTGGACTTTGCCGGACACCGGAGCGAGATTGATGAAGCTGACTACTTCAGAAGAGAACAAAACGCTTGTCCTCCAAGCGTTCGATACGCTGTTCAACAAGCGCGACTATGTTGCGGCTGAGCGCTATTGGTCGCCCAATTACATCCAACATAGTGCTCACATCGAGCCTGGTCGCGAAGGTCTTTTCAGTCTTATAAAAAGTATCCCGCCGACGCTGAAGTACGAGCCGGGACTCATAGTGGCTGAAGGGGATTTCGTGATCGTTCACGGACGCTTCTCGGGCCACGGTCAGCCGAAGAACTGGATCGCAGCAGACATCGTGCGCATCGTCGACGGCGTGCTTGTCGAGCACTGGGACGTGATCGAAGACGAGGCTTCGCGTACGGAGTCGAAGAGCGGCCGTCCTATGTTCGGCGCCGACTTCAGCGAATGAGCGTCGATGCAACTTGACCAATAGATAGGCTGGTCGAGCGCAGCCGATACCGGCAACGCTCGCACTGATGCATGTCAACAGCAGAAACAGCCGGCGCCATGGAAACGAAATCAATCAAGCTGCCAGGACCCAACCACCCGATTACGATCGAAGCGAATCCGGCGCGGGTCACCGTGTCGGTAGCGGGCCGCATCATCGCAGACACTCGAAATGCGCTTACGTTAAGAGAGGCTGGTTACGCCGCGGTCCAGTACATCCCGCAAAAGGATGTCGACATGACGCTGCTGAAACGAACGGACCATCACACCTATTGCCCCTACAAGGGCGATTGCGCTTACTACAGCATTCCTCTCGGTGGCAACCGATCGGTGAATGCGGCGTGGACCTACGAGGCACCGTATGCAGCCGTCGCCGCGATCAAAGATCACGTTGCCTTCTATTCAGATCGTGTCGACGCGATAGAGGAGCCGCGCGTGGCTTGACGGGAAGGAACCCGTCAACTGTGGCGTGGCGTCATGTCCCAAGCAGGTCCGACAGAATGGGCGATTTTCGCCGCGCTTGTCAGCGGCTTGCTTGTGGTCGAGACCCGCCTTCTGTGCGGCCTCGACGAACATGTCGGCACTGATGTAGGCGAGCACGTGTAGTAGTTCGGATCGGCGTAGAGACCGTACTGCCGCTCGCGGCTCTGACTCCCGCCGAAATGATGATCGCTTGCTTTCGTTTCAACGAAGCTGGCACCGTCTCGGAGTCGACCGTTCCAGAACTACTCAATGAGCGTCTCGACCAGAAGAACGGAGCTTGGAGCATTGCGGCTGCAGTGTTGTGGAACGCGCTGCAGGCGCAGGCCTAGCCGAAGCGTACAAACCGCTTTCTGCCAGGAGCGGACCGGTCACATGTCTAGTCTGACATTACGTCGAGCCCTATCGCTCGTCGTGATCGCCGATGTTCACCCCGCGGGTCGAAATCGCTGCGCTGCAGCACAAGATTCCCTTGACACGCTGGCGTTTGTTTACTTCAATAAACAAAGGTAAGCAAAGCGCTAAACGCCTCCGACGGCGCAGTGCTGCCACCACCGCCATGGGTGTACTCCTTGACGGCGTGCCATCCAACCTGGGTCGGAGACGCAAGGAGACACCCGTGAAGCTGTCGAAGAAAATTGCAGCCGCAGTCGGCGTGGCCGTCCTGGCCTCGCTCATATCTCCCGCTACCTATGCGCAAGCGAAGGGAAGTGGCAAGACAATCACTTTGTGCTGGGCCGCGTGGGACCCAGCGAACGCGTTGGTCGAGTTGTCGAAGGACTTCACTGCAAAGAGCGGCGTGCAGATGAAGTTCGAGTTCGTGCCATGGCCGAATTTCGCCGACCGCATGCTCAACGAGCTCAACTCGAAGGGCAAGTTATGCGACTTGATGATCGGTGACAGTCAGTGGATTGGCGGTGCTGCCGAAGGCGGTCACTACGTCAAGCTCAATGATTTCTTCGCCAAGGAAGGCATCAAGATGAGCGACTTCCTGCCGGCGACCGTGCTCGGCTATTCGGAATGGCCGAAGGGCACACCGAACTACTGGGCGTTACCGGCGATGGGCGACTCCGTAGGCTGGGCCTATCGCAAGGACTGGTTTAATCGGCCCGAGATCCAGGCCGAGTTCAAGACCAAGTACAAGCGCGACATCGCGCCGCCGAAGACGTGGGATGAATTCAAGCAGGTCGCCGAGTTCTTCCAGAACCGCACGATCGATGGCAAGAAGGTGTACGGCGCCTACATCTTTACCGAGCGCGGGTCGGAAGGCATCACGCTGGGGGTGGCCAACACGCTGTATCCGTACGGCTTCCAATACCAGGATCCGAAGAAGCCGTATGCAATGAACGGTTTCGTCAATTCCGCAGGCGCAGTCAAAGGCCTCGAGATGTACAAGACCCTGTACAAATGCTGCACGGCGCCTGGCATGACCAACGCCTACATGCAGGAGGGTCTCGACGCCTTCAAGTCAGGACAGGTGGCGATGATGATGAACTGGTTCGCCTTCTTCCCGGGTTTGTACAAGGATCCAAACGTAGGCGGCGACAAGATCGGCTTCTTTGTCAATCCGGGCGAGACGGCCAAGGGTGTTCAACTGGGCGGCCAGGGCATCTCGGTGGTGACCTACTCCCCTAACCGCAACGAGGCGCTGCAGTACATCAAGTGGTTCGCTTCCCCTGAAGTGCAGAAAAAGTGGTGGACGCTGGGTGGCTATTCCTGCTCCAAGGCAGTGTTGATGGACCCGGGTTTCGTCAAGAGCGCGCCGTTCGCCGAGCAGTTCCTGCAGTCGATGGAGATGGTCAAGGACTTCTGGGCCGAACCGTCCTACGCGCAATTACTGCTCGCGATGCAGAAGCGGGTGCACGACTACGTCGTCGCCGACAAGGGCACGGCCAAGGAAGCGCTCGACGGCTTGATCGTTGACTGGACCAAGGTCTTCAAGGAAGACGGCAAGCTCAAGTAATTGCATTGAACCGATGCGGACGGTTGCGGGTTGACTGTCCGCGTCGCTCACCTTTGGGTCAAGCTCACTTCTGTTTCGCACGACGATGAGAGCACTCGACATCAGCGCCGAACGCGTGGCCGCGGGTACCCCGCTCGCTATCGCGCGACGCGTTCGCGGACTTTCGGACCGCGCGCTGGCCTGGCTCTTCATTACCCCCACGATCGTGCTGCTACTGGCGATCAACATTTTTCCTTTGATCTGGACGATATGGCTGTCGTTTACCAACTACCGGGCCAACCGGCCCAACGCGCCGGTAATCGAAGTCGGTCTCGATCACTACGTTTCCATACTGAACGATCCCGATGTGTGGGCCGCGATGCAGGCCACGGCGCACTTCCTGTTCTGGACCATCCTGCTGCAGACCTTGATCGGTTTTGCATTGGCCTACCTGATCGACCGGCGTTTTCGCGGACACGGGTTCTGGACGACGGTGATCCTGATTCCGATGATGTTGTCTCCGGCGGTGGTCGGCAATTTCTGGGCGTTCCTGTATCAGCCACAGATCGGACTGTGGAACTACGCGGTGTCGTTTCTGACGGGTATTCCGGCTTCGAGCTTCTCGATGATCGGGTCGGTCGAGCTGGCGCCTTGGGCCATCATCATCGTCGACACATGGATGTGGACACCCTACGTCATGCTGATCTGCCTGGCAGGCCTGCGATCGATTCCGAACTACATCTACGAGGCGGCCGAAGTCGATCGAGCTTCGAAATGGCGCCAGTTCTGGTCGATCACGCTGCCGATGGCGCTGCCTTTCATCATGCTGGCAGTGCTGTTTCGCGGCATCGAAAACTTCAAGATGTTCGACATGGTCAACCTGCTGACCTCGGGCGGCCCGGGATCGACTACCGAGGTTGCATCGATCACGCTCAAGCGTGAAGCGTTCGAAAAATGGCGCACCGGCTACTCCTCCGCGTTCGCCATCATTCTTTTCGTCACGGTGTTCGGCTTGGCGAATATTTACGTCAAGGTGCTGAACCGCGTGAAGACCCGGTGATCGCGCGATGAGAGCGCCATGAGCAGCGTCTCCTACGCCCATTCGGTCGTCGAACCGTCGCGCGCATCGCGCCGAGTGGCGGCCTTTATCGTCGTCGCCTATGCGGTGCTGACGATGATTCCCCTCGCGTGGATTTTTCTTACCGCGCTTAAGTCCGGACCGGACTCGATCGCCTACCCGCCGAAATGGACGTTCCAGCCCTCGTCCGAGGGATTCTGCAATCTGTTCAACAGCCGTTCGCGCCAGACCGAGGATTACATCGCTCAGTTGCCGCCCGCGACCGGAGTGTGCGATCGCGTCGCGCGCGCCAGCAACATGGTCCTGGTTGGCCCGTCCAACTACGCACCTCGCTTCGTCAACTCGCTGATCATCGCGTTCGGATCCACCGCGCTGTCGGTGCTGCTAGGTGTAACCGCCGCCTACGCTTTTTCGCGCTTCAAGGTGCCACTGAAGGACGACCTGTTGTTCTTTATTCTGTCCACGCGAATGATGCCGCCGATCGCGGTTGCGATTCCGATCTACCTGATGTACCGCGAAGTTGGCCTGTCCGACACCCGGCTTGGAATGATCCTGCTCTATTCCGCCGTCAACGTGTCGCTCGCGGTGTGGTTGCTCAAGGGCTTCATCGACGAGATTCCGCGCGAGTACGAAGAGGCCGCCTTGGTGGACGGATACACGCGCTTACAGGCCTTTGTGAAGGTCGTGCTGCCGCAGGCGACTACCGGCATTGTCGCCACTGCGATCTTCTGCCTGATCTTCGCGTGGAACGAATACGCGTTCGCTGTGTTGTTGACATCGGGTGAAGCACAGACGGCACCGCCGTTCATTCCGATCATCATCGGTGAAGGGGGACAGGACTGGCCGGCCGTGGCCGCGGGAACCGCATTATTCCTGCTGCCCATCCTGTTCTTCACCGTACTTCTGCGCAAGCACCTGCTGCGCGGCATCACCTTCGGTGCGGTACGCAAATGAGCACGCATCCGCCTGCGGTCGGAACGCAAATGCGGCGCTGGCCACGCTGGCTGCGCAGAGGGCCGATGGAACTCGTCGCCTGCGTTGTGATCGGCGTCGGGGTGCTGATGTTGCTTCAGCCTTACGCGCTTGTGCTCTACACGTATTCATTCATCGTCACGTTGGCGGGTACTGCGATGTTCATCGTCGTGTCGAAGTTTCCCGATAGCCGCGGATGGCTGAGATCCGCGTCGACAGCCTGCACAAGTCGTTCGGCGATTTCGTTGCCGTCAACGATTCGAGCTTTACCGTGCGCAACGGTGATTTCTTCTGCCTGCTCGGGCCATCCGGTTGCGGCAAGACGACGACGATGCGCATGATCGCCGGGCTCGAGCTGCCGACGCGTGGGCGCATCCTGCTCGACGGCATCGACGTGACGATGCAGCGCGCAGCGCTGCGCGACATCGCCTTTGTGTTCCAGCTGTTCGCGCTGTACCCGCACATGAATGTGCGAGCCAATATTGCGTTCCCGCTGAAGTCGCAGCGGATGCCTCGCGCGCAGATCACTGAGCGGGTAGAGGAGGCGGCGCGCATCCTGCGCATCACCCACTTGTTGGATCAACCGGTGTCGGGACTTGCCAGCGGCGATCGACAGCGCGTCGCGCTGGGACGCGCGATCGTGCGCCAGCCGAAGGCATTCCTGATGGACGAGCCGCTCGGTGCACTGGACGCGGAGTTCCGCAGCTTGATGTGCGGTGAGTTGCGTTTGCTGCACGACCGCCTCGGCGCTACCACCGTGTATGTGACCCATGATCAGCTCGAAGCGATGGCCTTGGCTGATCGGATTGCGGTGATGAACGAAGGCCGCATCGAGCAGTTGGCGAGCCCGCAGGAAATCTATGACCGACCTGCGACCGTGTTCGTGGCCGATTTCATCGGATCGCCGTCGATGAACTTCCTTCCGTGTGCTCCGGTGGATGCCGGGCTCGCGCGCGGGACACATCGCGTGCGCGTCGAGGGCGCCGACATCGAAATGCCGGCGCTGGCGCAGGATGCGTCGGGGCGCGAATTCATCCTCGGTGCGCGACCCGAACACATTTCGCTGGTATCCGATTCGCCGTTACGCGCCGAAATTTTCGGAACCGAGTATCTCGGCACAACACAGATCGTCACACTTCAATTGCGCGGCGGCACTTCGATCAAGGCGCGCGTACCGTCGGATGTGCCGGCGCTCGTTGGCGATCAGGTAGGACTGGCGCTGGACAGCGCCCGTCTGAGTGTGTTCGCCGGCAGCAACGGCAGCGCGCTGCGCACGACGTTGCATGAATCGGGAACGGTGCATGGCTGAGTTCAGCTTCGAGAACGTCAGCAAGCGCTTCGGTTCGACGCCGGCCGTTGACAATCTTTCGCTTGCCGCGGGCGACGGCGAGTTCATCGTGCTGCTCGGCCCAACGGGCGCCGGCAAGACGACCACGTTGCGGTTGCTGGCGGGACTCGAACGAGCCGACGCCGGCGAGATTTCGATCGGAGGCGAAGATGTCACGCACCAGTCGCCCACGATGCGCGACGTGACGTTCGTCTTCCAGCAGTATTCGCTTTACCCGCACCTGACCGTGTTCGACAACCTCGCGTTTCCGTTGCGCTCGCCGGCTCGCAGTTGGCCGGCGGATCGGATCAACATCAAGGTGCGCGAAGTGGCACGCCTGCTGCATATCGAGGACAAGCTCGCCAACCGCGCGACTCAGTTGTCGGGCGGACAGATGCAGCGCGTCGCGATCGGCCGCGCGCTCGTGCGCGAACCGCGGATCACGTTGATGGACGAGCCGCTGTCATCGCTCGATGCCAAGCTGCGTGCGGAATTGCGCGTTGAGTTGAAGCGCATCCAGCGCGAGCTCGGCGCGACGGTGCTGTATGTCACGCACGACCAGACCGAGGCGATGACGCTGGCGACTCGTATCGGTGTGCTCGACCGCGGGCGGCTGGTGCAGATCGGCTCGCCGCGTGAGATCTACGAGCGGCCGGCCAACGTCTATGTCGCGACGCGACTCGGCAGCCCCGGCATCAATCTTGTGCCGCGCGAGCTGCTGCCGCGACTCAAGGCGCCTGACGCAGCCGCCACCGTCGGCGCGCGTACCGAGCACGTTCGTGTCAGCAAGGCTGCCAACGGCTCCGCACTCGGGCGAGTGCGCTGGATCGAGCACTTGGGCGATGCCAATCACCTGCACCTGCGACTCGGTGAGCATGACTTCGTTACGCTGACTGCTCCTGGCACACCACTCACCGTAGGCGATGCCGTCGACGTCGACTTTGTGGCCCCTTTGTTCTTCGATGCGAGCGGTCGCCGCATCGTCACTTGATGCAAATGCTGATGAACCCTGTCGACGCCCGACCATTGATCGAATCCGCCGCGCGACGCGTGATCGCGCATGCCGAAGAACTGACTCGGCTCGACCAGGCGATCGGCGACGGCGATCACGGACTGAACATGAAGCGCGGCTTCGAAGCGGTTTTGAATGAACTCGATAGCCTCGACGGCGACGACACCGGAGCATTGCTGATCGCGGTCGGAAAAACGCTGGTGATGAAGATTGGCGGCGCTTCCGGCCCACTTTACGGCACGCTGTTCATGCAACTGGGAAAGAGTTGGCCCAACGAGCCGAGCGCGATCGGCCTGCACGCGTGCGTGGATGCAGCGGTCCAAGCGGTCGCGGCGCGTGGCAAGTCGCAACCGGGGCAGAAGACGATGCTCGATGTCTGGGTGCCGGTTAACGCGTTGATTGCGCAGGGGGCCGACTGCGGCGCGATTCGTGCGAAAGCGGCGGCGAGCGCACAAGCAACGATTCCGATGGAAGCGTTACGCGGCCGCGCGTCGTTCCTGAAGGAACGATCGATCGGCCACATGGATCCCGGTGCACGCTCAAGCCAATTGATCATCGAAGCCGTGTGCGATGTTCTGGAGGAATCCGAATGAGTAACGTCGGCATCGTGATCGTGTCGCACTCACCGGACGTTGCAAAAGGAGCCGCCGACATGGTGCGACAGATGGTTGGTCGCGGTGTTCCACTCGCCTGGACCGGCGGGAATCCGGAGGGAGGCTTGGGCACGTCGGTCGAAGGCATCTTGGCCGCGATCGACAGCGCGTGGTCGGATGCCGGCGTGGCGATTCTGGTCGACTTAGGCGGCGCCGAGACCAACAGCGAGATGGCAATCGAGATGTTGCCTGCAGAGCAGCAGCGCAAGGTAGTGATCTGCGATGCCCCGGTGGTCGAAGGCGCCGTCATGGCAGCCACCGAAGCTTGGGGCGGGTCCGATTTGGCGACGGTCAAGCGCACTGCCGAGGAACTCAACCGTGAGCCGGACTAGAGCGTGATGATCGACGCCCAGGTTCTGCTGTTTCACGCCGCCGGTTTGCACGCACGGCCAGTGGTTACGCTCACCAAGCTGGCCAAGACCTTTGCCAGCCGGGTTCTGATCGCCGCCAATGCGGACGGACCGTGGACTGACGCCAAGAGCGTCGTCAAGGTCATGAGGCTCAAGACGCCGGCGAACGCGCACTTGTATTTCCGCGCCGAAGGCGAAGACGCGGACGCAGCGGTCGCGGCCATGGTCACGTTGGTCAAAAATGACTTTGTCGGTGGCCCCGAATGAGCGCAGTCGGTCCGCGCTGTCTGTCCGGTCAACCAGCGGCCCCCGGTGTCGTGCACGGTCGTATCGTCGAGATCGTCAACGGCGCGCCAACACACACGCTGAGCGGCGCGGCACCGATGTCTCTGGCCGCAGCCATGTCCGAGGCAGCGGCCCAGCTCGAAAATCTGGCAGCGAGTACGAGCGATGCGAACGCCCGAACGATTCTCGAATTCCAGATCGAGTTCCTGCGCGACCCCGAGTTGCTTGAACCCGTGCAAGACCAGCTCGCAACAGACGTGGAACCAGCCCATGCGTGGATCACGGCGATCGATGTGCAAATCGATGACTTCGAATCTTCCGCCGACGACTACTTCCGCCATCGCGCCGCCGATCTACGCGACTTGCGCGCCCGCGTGCTTGCAGTGCTCGCGGGTCACGAGTTAGGTCCACTCACGCTGCCCGACGACGCGATCTTATTGGCCGACGATCTTGCGCCGTCGCGCTTTCTTGCAACCCAGTGGCGACCCCGGCAAGCGATCGCGCTACGCGGCGGCTCGCCGACCGCGCACGTGGCCCTGTTGGCGCGCGCCAGTCGGGTGCCGATGGTCGTCGGAGTGGGACCGGTCAGTGTGCCGAGCGGCTGCACCGCCATTCTCGACGGCGCGGCCGGCACACTTCAGTTGGCACCCGATTCGACGCACGTGCAGGAGTACGCGCGCCGCAAGACGCGGCTTGACGAGGAGGGCCGGCTCGATACCAGCGCGGCGGCGCGTCCGGCAATCACTGCGAACGGCGAGCGAGTTCAGGTGCTGCTCAACATCTCGACCGTCGCCGAGCTCGATGCGATCGATCCGGCGATCTGCGATGGCATTGGGCTGGTGCGCACCGAGTTGTTGTTCGCGCATGGCCCACCTGACGAGGATGCGCAGTTCGATGCCTATTGGCGCATCGTGCGGTGGGCCGCGGGCCGAACTGTGGTCATTCGTACGCTCGACGCCGGCGGGGATAAGCCGATCGCGGACGTCACGATCGACGGCGAGACCAATCCGTTTCTCGGCGTGCGCGGCGTGCGACTTTCGCTCGCCGCGCCGGACGTGTTCAAAGTACAACTGCGCGCGCTGCTGCGCGCTGCGGTCGGTGGTGCGCTAAAGCTGATGATCCCGATGGTCACAACACCCGACGAGGTCGCTCAAGTCAGACGCATGCTGCTCGAAGCCCGTCTCGAACTGCTGGCGCGGAGCACTCCGTTCGCCATGCCCCAAATCGGGATCATGGTCGAGGTGCCGGCCACCGCACTCGCGCTCGATGCCTTCGATATCGACTTTGCCTCGATCGGTTCCAACGACCTGCTGCAGTACACGATGGCGGCAGCACGCGACAATCAGGCAGTCAGCGCGCTCACCGATCCGACGCATCTCGGCTTCGTACGTTTGCTGCAGCAGATCGTCGATCGCGCGGCGGCGCGCGGCATTTCGCTCTCGCTGTGCGGCGACCTGGCAGCCCAGGTTCAGCACGTGCCGCTTCTGTTGTCGGCAGGACTGCGCTCCCTGTCGATGCCGGCGGCATCGGTGGGCGCGATCAAGCGGGCGATCGCCACCTGGCCCTCTGCGGAGTGACGAGATGGGTGTACCGGTCGAACCCGGCCACGCGGTTGCCGCCTACAAACAGATCCTGCGCACGGTGTTGGACCAGCGACCCGCCGGCATCCGTCGCCGGCTGGCTGATGTCTTGTGCAAGAACCGCAGCTTCATTACGCATCTGTCGAATCCGATGTACTCGACGCCGATCCCGGCGAGGTATGTCGAGTCGATCTTTTCGGTTTGTCACTTCTCTGCGGCCGAGCGCGAAGCGTTTCTGGCCGCGTACGAGCGCGCCCATCCGGGTCGATTGGCGCGTCCTTCGGCGCAGGCGACCTGGCGCCAGATCGAGCTCCGAATTCCTGATCTGAACGATCCTGAGCGCAACGCGCAGCTCGACCGCATGCTGCAGGACTTCGGCCTGCGCGTCGCCCATCTGATGCAGACCGACAACGACAACAATTGAGGCGCGGCCAGGAGACGTGCATGAAGAAGTTGATCAACGATGTCGACACAATCATCAGCGAGAGCTTGGACGGCTTTGTCGCTGCCCACGGAGACATCGTGACGTTGGGGGCCGATCACAAGTTCATACGACGCAAGAAGCTGAAGCAAGGCAAGGTTGCACTGATTTCCGGCGGGGGTTCCGGCCACGAGCCGCTGCATGCCGGTTTCGTCGGGCACGGCATGCTCGATGCTGCGTGCCCTGGTCAGATCTTCACGTCGCCAACCCCTGATCAAATGGCGGCGGCCGCACTTGCAGTCGACACCGGCGCGGGAGTTCTCTACATCGTCAAAAATTACGAAGGCGATGTGATGAACTTTGAAATGGCGGCCGAGCTTGCGCAGCGGCCCCACCGCGCGTGTTCTGACCTCCGACGATGTCGCTGTCGAGACCTCGACCTACTCGACGGGTCGGCGCGGCGTCGCGGGCACGCTGGTGGTCGAAAAGATGCTGGGTGCTGCGGCCGAGCAAGGGAGCGATCTCGCCGCTTGCCGTGCATTGGGCGATCGCGTAAATCAAGCTACGCGCTCAATCGGAGTAGCGCTCACGAGTTGCACGGTGCCCGCGGCCGGCACGCCGACCTTCAAGATCGGTGATAGCGAAATGGAGTTCGGCGTCGGCATCCACGGGGAGCCTGGCCGCCGGCGCGTGCCGTTGGCGGCGGCACGCCCGCTAGCCGATGAAATGGTCGAAAGCATCACGCGCGACCTTGCGCAGACAAGAGGTGATTGCCTGTTGCTCGTCAACGGCTTTGGCGGGACGCCCATGATCGAGCTCTACTTGATGTATGACAATCTTAGAGACGCGTTTGCGAAACGCGGTCTCGCGATCGCGCGCTCGCTCGTAGGAAACTTCGTGACGTCGCTCGACATGGCAGGCTGTTCGGCAACGATCACACTGCTCGACGATGAACTGGCTCGCCTGTGGGACGCTCCCGTTCATACCGCAGCGTTGCGGTGGCGGATGTAAAGCCTGCGCGCGCCGACGAGCGGATTCACGAGAACGAGACTATCGCTTGGATCGCACTAGATAGTCGCGACCCGGCCAGCAGCAGACGCGGCGTACTCGCGGGAGAGATGTCATGACTATTCGACTTTGGGTCCTGGCGACCATCGTAGTCGCGGCAGCGGGGATAGGTGCGTTCATTGGTCAGCGCTCACGTCGAACGTTAGGCCGCACGAAACCCTCAACTGCTCACATTGCCGAGGTCACACCATGAAGCGGGTTGTCAAGACGATCGCGGCTGCGGCCATGTACAACCCGGTGTCACAAGCGACAGTCGCGCCCAACGGGATGCTTTACACCGCAGGCATGATCGGGAGATCCCTCCGAAAGCGGCGAAATGCTTGCATCCTTCGAGGAGCAGGCACACCAAGCTCTACGAAACCTGGGCGCGCTCCTTCAGGAAGCCGGGGGCGGCTACGAAGACGTGATGTTCGTTCAACTCTATCTACTCGATATGGGAGCGATCGAGCGCTTCAACGAGATCTTCAGGACTTACTTCCCTACACAGCCGCCGGCTCGCGCGGTGTGTCAGCCACTTAAGCTCTATCCGGGCGCGCTCGTGATGTTTACAGCGGTTGCGTGTGTGGCCTAACCCTTCCATCGAGCGGACGTCCAAGAGCCAGCTTCGCTGCCTCTCGGTCGCCGCTCATGTCAAACGTTAGGCCTCATTTCATCTCTTTCTTTTTTCACTCACCTCTCATGACAGATCAACCTACACCAGACATTGAGCTGTTACGCGCAGCATACGTGGCGTTTAACGCGCGTGACATTGATGTCGCGCTTGCCCTCATGACTGTTGACGTGACTTGGCCGAGGGCCTTCAAGGGCGGTTTCGTCCGTGGGCCTGAAGAAATCCGCGCCTACTGGTCGGAGCAATGGAAGGAGATCAATCCACACGTAGAGCCGGTTGCCTTTCACCCGCAGGGCGCTGGGCAGGTCTTAGTCGACGTGCATCAAGTCGTGCGCAGCCTGGCGGGAGTCGTGCTTGCTGATGAGCACGTGGGCCACCGGTTCACCATCAAGCAGGGCTTAATTCAAGCCATGGAAGTCTGTCCGCTTCCATCGTCCGGCCCAGATGCCTAGGTAGCGTTCATGTCCGAACGAACGTCGCGACTGATCTCTTCGGGCGGCCTCGTTGTTGGCTCGGCCCTAGGCATGGCGGGCACGTTCGTGCCTTCCGCTGCGGTTCGCGGCCTGCTGTGGGGCCTTGATGGCGTCGCGCTCATCGTTGCAACTGCACTTCTCGCGCTTCACTACTTTCGCAAGAGCGACGATATTGTTGCGGCAGGTTTCCTGGTGTTCGTTGTCGGCGAGGCACTGGTCTTGTCTAGCGCCGCCATGGATCTCGCGATGAGTGGTCCGACGTTCGGTGCAGGAGCGAGCCTATGGGCTGCGTCGCTCTACCTTTTAAGCGCGCCGCGCGTCGCTGCTTTCTGGGTTCGGATCGCTGGGGCGATCGCGGGCTCGCTGCTCTTAGTCGTCGCTGTGCAACTCTTCATGGGGTCCGCGCTAACTCCGCTATCGAAGCCATTGCCGTTCTTCGCTTATCCGTTTCTCGTTGCCACCTTGCTAGGCTGGGCGTGGGAGCGTTTTCGCGGTGCCGCCTAACAACCGGTTGCAGCGGACGGTGATGGATAAAGTGCCAAGGTACGTAGGTCAGCGCGGCGCCGCTGAACCGGGACGTTAAGGCTGGACGGGAGACCGTGACCGCATTGAAGCGACACTAATGTCCGTACATGGACGCCCCCGGTTTGCCAAGCGTTCAGTTGATGATGGCTCGAAGGTATCGATTGCACCCGTACATCCGGACTTTCGTTGCGGCCATGACCGCTGTCCCTGATGGGATTTGCTGGTCGGCTCCTCAATCGCTATTTCGCACTCAAGGTGCGGCGGACATTGTGGGCTTTGCCAACCACGGTCTGACCTGTCTTGCCATCACTGCGTGATCGCCTGAGCAATCGGTGGTTTGATCTCCTCTATCGGTGCCTTGCTTGGTTCTGCAGATGCGTCTATGCAACGACTGGGTGCGGCACGTAGTCGGCTCGGAACTCGCCGCCCGTGCGCCAGCAACGCCCAGACCGTGCGCACGTTCTTGTTGGCCAGCGCCACCGCGGCCACGTTCGGATGTCGTCGGTCGCAGCAGTCCAGCCAGCCACACGTTGGTGTTCACCGCTTTGCGCTGCGCTGCCAGGATCGCCGACCGCGCGCCGTGAATCAGCAGCGTGCGCAGGTACGCGTCGCCGCGCTTGCTGATGCCCAGCAGCGTCGGCTTGCCGCCGCTCGAGTGCTGCCGCGGCACCAGGCCCAGCCAGGCCGACAGCTGCCGGCCATTGTCGAAGCTGTTCGCATCGGCGATCGATGCGACCAGCGCGCTCGCCGCCAGCGGACCGATGCCCGGGAATCTTCTCGAGCTTCCGGCTGAGCTCGCTGCTGCGATGCCAAGCCTTGATCTGCGTCTCGAACTCGTCGACCTGCTGGTCCAGTTCCTTGAGGTGCTCGAGTCAAGCGCGTCGATGAGCTGTCGGAACGCGCCAGGCAGAGTCGTTGCTCGCGTCTTCGAGTCAGCGTCGGGCACGCGCTTGGCGATGTGAGCAGATGCCCTGCGGCATGATCAGGCCGAACTCGCCCAGCAGGCCGCGGATCTGGTTGGCCTGCGCCGTGCGGGCTTTGACGAAGCCCTGCCGCACCCGATGCAGCGACAGCACCGCCTGCTGCTCGACGCTCTTGACCGGCACGAAGCGCATGTTCGGCCGCGCGACCGCCTCGCAGATCGCCTCGGCATCGGCCACATCGTTCTTGTTGCTCTTGACGTAGGGCTTGACGAACTGCGGCGCCATCAAGCGCACCGTGTGGCCGAAGCTCTGCAGCGTGCGCGCCCAGTGGTGCGCACTGCCGCACGCCTCCATGCCGATCAGGCACGGCGGCAGGTTCGCGAAGAACGCCGCCATCTGGTCGCGCCGCAGCTGCTTGCGCAGCACGGCCTTGCCGTGCTCATCCACCGCGTGAACCTGAAACACGTTCTTTGCCAGGTCGATGCCAACACGTCGTAATCTTCATGGTGGACGCCCCTCTCGGTTCAAGTGGTTGATGACACTTCCACTTTGGCACGTTGATGCCGTTACGGGTGGGGGCGTCCATCCCATTGCTATGGGTCGCAAGCAGACATCTACCCGTGTCGGCTATCGGCCAATTGCGGACAAGTCATCCGATGTGTCAACGAGTAACCTGATGGCCACTTCAGCATTGCCGTCTTTCGCTTAGATCTTGCACCGGTACCGCGGCCACTATGCAATCTGCACAAGCCTGCATCGAAACTTACATTCGCGCGAAGGATGAGAATCGGCCGTTTCTGATGGAGCGTGTTTTTGCCGAGAACGCAACGTTGCAAATGGTTGTGAAGACCGAGGCAATCTCTTTCCCACCAATCTCAAGAGGTCTCGAATCGATAACGGACACGTTAGTAAGACGATTTGCGCAAACTTACGAGAACGTGCACACACTCTGTCTCGCGCAGCCTCCGCGAGATAGCGAAATGAGATTCTCATGCAGCTGGCTCGTGGCGATGTCCGAAAAGGACGCTCGCAGTGTTCGGGTTGGATGTGGTCGCTACGACTGGTTGTTTACGTCTACGGTTCCACGCCTAGTTGAGCAGCTCACGATCACCGTGGAGGCTATGCAATCACTCGACCCCACTCACCTTGGTTCAGTTATGAACTGGCTGTCTGGACTGCCGCATCCGTGGTGTGAGCCCCAGAGGGCCTTGAGGTCCGCACCCGCACTCGATGCATTACGATCACTGCGGCAGTCCATTGATCGCGTGATTTCAACTGCACCAGAATCGGTTTCGACAGCCGCTGAACGTCAACGTTAGAAACCAGCACGATGCCGCCTGTGCCTCATCTCGCGGGTCGCAATTTGGCCAACAGCGGACCGCAACGCTGAGATCCCATTACTTGCAATAGCGGATGTCGCAGGCGAATGAAAACAAGTGACCCTGGAAGACTGGATCGCATAGTGGCGGAGGCTCGGCGTAACGCTGACGAGCGCGCGCAGAGCTATCGGGAAAAGGCTTTGAAGATCTACCCGTGGATCTGTGGTCGCTGCGCCCGGGAGTTCACGCGCAGCAACGTTCGCGAGCTGACCGTCCACCACAAGGACCACAATCACGACAACAATCCACCCGATGGCAGCAACTGGGAGTTGTTGTGTCTGTACTGCCACGACAACGAACACCAGCGGCAGCTAGAAGCGACTGGTGGGGGAAGCAGCAGCTCCGTAGGCGGCCGCGTGTCGACCTACGCGCCGTTTGCGGGTCTCAAGGATTTACTGGGAAAGAAGCCACCCGCGAAGTGACACAACCGAGTTCAGAAAGCGGCCAGGAGCGGTCCTGGCCAAGGGCGAGGAGACCTGCGTCAAAGCCGACTTCGCCCACCAAGCGCGCTGGGGCGCCGTGCAACACTCGCGCCTTCCCTCATCGCCGTCGCGGCGGCCGATAAACACTATTCGTTAGGGCTCAGGAAAGACGAGGAGGCCGAATGGAAGCTGACCGCAGTTTGACAGCCCGGCTATTTCGGGAAAGCCGCGACCGTTGGCCATTGATGACGGCGTACGAGCGCTTCGAGCAGGTTGTCGCTCTTGTGCTGAGTTTCATCATAGCGGCAGTCATCGTGCTCGCGCTTGTTCAGATAGTCGTTCGCGTGCTACCGCTGCTAATCGGTGGTGGAGTGGACATCTTGGAGTACGGGGTGTTCCAAGCGCTGTTCGGCACAATCATGACACTCCTGATCGCAATGGAGTTTAAGCACTCGATCATTCGCGCCGCACTGCGACAGGAGAGCGTCGTTCAAGTCAAGACCGTCATTCTGATCGCTTTGCTCGCGCTGAGCCGCAAGTTCATCATTCTGGACACCGCTGCGACGGAGGCTGCAACTATTGGGGCTCTTGCAGGTGCCACTCTTGTGCTCGGAATTGTGTATTGGCTATTGCGAGAGCGTGACGACCGGTCTGGGGTTGCAACACCGCCCCACGACATGGCGACGCGCTAGACGCCAATGAGCCCTAACCTCCGCGTCAACCGGACCACCCGCCCGCTGCGCTGGCGGGTGCCCTCGTCGCTCCGCTCCTCGGAGGCCGGTTACGCGGCGCGTTGAGCAGCCATTCAGCCGAGGAGGGAATGTCCGCTTACGGGTGCCGCAGGAGCGTCCGCTATCGGACAACCCGAACTTCCGTTACGGGTCGATAGCGGACACCAAGCAAGAGAAGCGTTGGTGACCGGAGCGAGTACGGCTACTCCGTGCCGATTGACGATTGATGCTTCAAACAAACGATCGAGCGCTCGCTCGCGCTGGTGCTATCAATACCTTGATTGCAATTCGGTCACCCTCACGCAGCACGTCGCTCTTGTCGCGTCATGCGAAGGATTCTGCGCGCAGTTAACGTTGGTCGAGTTAATTCGGTTCGGCTTGGGGACGCCAGAAAATCAGTCTGTTACGGAGACATTGCGAATGTCGGTGGCCTCCGTCTCCCTGCGCAACACTCGTAGTCGACTTCCGTGTTGCTAATGCGCGATCACGAATTTCGCTATGCCCATCCGCTCGAGTTCCCGGGCAACGCGAAAGCAAAGGTCCTCTCGCCAGGGCGCAGCAATAATCTGTAGTCCCACTGGCAGGTCATTCAAAATTCCAACCGGCGCGCAGAGGACCGGCACTCCCACCAAAGACAACGGCGCGGCCAAGTAGCCCAGCAGCAGCGCGTGCCGGCAGCTTCATGTCGCGCACCGTTACTTCTTTCTCCCCTATGCGATGCGCAGGAGATGGCGTCGCAGGTGCTAACACGACATCCACTGTCTCGAACAATTTCATCAACTGCCGGTGGTGCCACCGGCGGAAACGCTGCGCTTGCACATACCAGGACGCAGGAATGAGAGTGTTCGCCAACAAACGATCTCGAATCAACGGATCGAAATCGTCGGCACGCGTCCGAAGATTGTCTAAGTGCAGTTGTCCGCTCTCAGCGCGGGTGATGACGAGCGCCGCAGCGCCGGCACGCTCTGCCTCTGGAACATCGACTGTCGTCTGGGCGCCCAGAGCTAGCAGCAGCACGTTTGACGAGTCTCCACTACCTCCGGCTGTGCATGCGTTTCGTAGTAACCCACTGCGCAAGCTATGCGCAGCCCTTGCGTGCCGGAATGCATTTGCGCGCTGACCGGAGCGACAGGGCAACGTTTGACACACTGGATCGCAGGGATCGAGGCCCTGCATCGCGTCGTAGGCTGCAGCCAAGACTTCTACCGAACACGCGAGTGGACCGACCGTGTCCAACGAGTTGCAGAACGGGAATGTTCCCTGCTCGCGACAGCCTTCCATACGTTGGCTTCAGGCCCCATACGCCGCACAACGCCGCAGGCACCCGTATCGAACCTGTCGTATCCGATCCAAGCGACAGTGGAACAAGCCCGGCCGCTACTGCTGCCGCCGACCCTCCCGATGAACCGCCCGCGACTCGTGACGGATCGTGCGGATTGCGAGTGACGCCGTAATGCGTGTTTTCGGTGGTATAGCCGGACGCATACTCGTCCATGTTGAGCGTGCCGACGAGCACCGCGCCGCACGTCTGGAGCCGCCGGACAAGTGGCGCGTCTTCGGTGGCCGGCGGAAGCGCCTTGTTTATTTTCGATCCGGCCAGCGTCGGCAAGCCTGCTACATCGAACAGATTCTTCACTGCAAACGGCACGCCGATCAATGCTGTCGACTCTCTTGCGGATAGCTTTCTGTCGACATCTGCAGCCTGACGGAGGGCACGCTCTTCCGTTAGATCAACGAATGCGTTGATGGTCGGGATTGCGAGTTCGGATTGCGTCGAACGTCGCTGAGATGCGCCGACGAATGCTCACGGACACCAGGTCGGTCCTAGCTCGTCTTGCGGGCTCAAGACTGCACTGTTGACGAGTGCGGCCACCTCTGCCGTGCGTCGCAAGTGCTCGACAACACCCGGCAACTGCTCCGCCGTCAGCTCGATCCCCGCAAGCCGGCTCGCTTGAAGCACGAATACTTCGTCGATCCGCGCAGGGATCGACGTGTGGCCTTATCTTGGCTCAATCTATTTTGGCGCCAGATTCCTTGACGACCTTGCCCCACTTGTCGACTTCTGCTTTCACGTAGTCGCCGAACTGCACCGGGTTCAGCAAAGACGGATTTGCGCCCTGCTTCGCGAGGCTGTCAACAACGTCCTTGGATTTCACGATCTGAACGATGTTGTCGGCAAGTTTCGTGACGATTTCCTTCGGCGTGCCGACTGGGACGAAGACGCCGTACCAGAATTGCACGTCGTAGCCGACGATGCCGGATTCGAGGATCGTGGGAACGTCCGGCAAGTTGGCGTCGCGAGTTTGCGACGACACTCCAATGGGCTTAATTAGGTTCGACTTGATCAGAGCCATCGCCGCCGGCACGGTCGAAAACATCACTTGGACACGCCCGCTGGCCAGATCGGTAAGTGCAGGCGGAGCGCCCTTATAAGGAACGTGTGTCCATGTCAGACCATTCATCGAGCGAAAGAGCTCTGCAGCCAGATGTGTGAAGCTGCCGTTGCCGGCTGATCCAACGTTCACTTCGTTGGGCTTGGCCTTCGCAAATTTGATCAGATCGGTGACGTTGTTGACGGGCAGTGAGGGCGTGACCACAACGACCATCGGCGTTGAAGCCACCAGCGCTACCGGGATCAGATCTTTGGTCGTGTCGTAGGTGAGCTTGCTATAGATGTGAGGATTGACTGCAATCTCCGACGTCCCCCCTAGCAAAAGCGTATAGCCGTCGGGAGCGGCTCTTACACCCGCCTCGGTGCCGATCGACCCGCCGGCACCGGCGCGGTTCTCGACCACGATTTGCTGTCCGAGGCGCTCGCCGAGCTTCAGAGCCAGTAGTCGCCCAACGATGTCGGAGCCGCCACCAGCGGGAAACGCCACGATCAGTCGCAACGATTTGTTCGGGTAATCCTGAGCCGATGCGTAGCCGGTGAGTCCCAGCACCAAGCACGCCGAAGAAATCAGTTGCTTTAGCACACGCCTCATGGCACCCCCGTCAAGCTCTCATAGAACCATTTCGAACAGTGGTTGCATCGTCGCGAACAGCGAGCAACCGATCACTAAGCATCTGCTCAACTCAGTACTCCTTGAACATTCTGGTAATTGCTGCTCTATCGTTGGTACAGGATAGCGCCAGCATCGCCAGCACACGTGCCTTTTGTGGATTAAGGTTGTCGGCGACAACGAATCCTGCGGCACTGTCCTCACTGCGCTGGATCACGCGACCACTGCCGGCCCGGCTGCATTGAACGACCAGAACACCGCTTCCCACGGCAGTTGCAAGCGCTGCACGTTGAGCCGGAGAGGGACGACCGGGCGGCGTAGCCCGCGATGACGATCCCTTTCGCACCTGATTCCACGAAAGCTTCCACCGCGACTGCGCTCGCGCCCGCATATGAGTAGACGATCTCCACCGACGGAAGCTCGTGGAGGTCGTCTACCTCGAACTCGGTGTCGGGCGCGTGGCGACGCACCGGTCGGCGATAAATCGCAACGCTGCCGTCGGGATCCACGCTTCCAAGGATTCCAACGTCCGGCGTTTGAAATGCATGCAGGCGGAAGTTGGACGTCTTCGACACTTCACGCGCTGACTGCACTTCGTCGTTCATGACTACAAGCACGCCGAGCCCGACAGCCTCGCGCGCAGCCGCAACGCGGAGCGCGCCGACCAGATTGGCACCCGCGTCCGAGCTCAAACCATTCAATGGTCGCTGCGCGCCGACCAAGACGACCGGAATTCGAACCTTCGTCGCAAGGTGAAGGAAATAGGCCGTTTCTTCCATCGTGGACGTGCCGTGGGTAATGACGATGCCGACAATCGAGTCGTCGGTGCCAATGCGGGAGACTTCGCGGGTGAGCTCTAGCCATAGCGCAGGGTCTGCAGCTGCACTATCGATCGCGCGAAAGGGCACAGGCACTACATCGAAGTCCGTGAGCACATCGGAGAACGACTGTAAGAGGACGTCGACCGGCACCGGCTTCGCGAACTGGCCGTATTCATACAGATCGAGCGGGTTCCGAGCCGGAGTCGATATCGAGCCGCCCATGCCAATTACTGCGATACGTGGTGGCATCTCTCGCGGCGAAAACGGCCCTCGTAAATGTTGTATAGTTAGACAACTATAATGGCTTCAAGAGCGACTCGCAAACAGACATCGGCGCGATCAAGCAACGCCGGGTCGAATTTCTTCAACCCGTTTCCGCGCTACCTGCAGATCCGCCGCCTGTTGATTCGCAGGCTCGCCGATGGATTTTCGCCGGGCGACCGGTTTCCCACGGAGCACGAGCTGTGCGACGAGTTTGGAGTGAGCCGCGAGACTGTGCGCGAAGCTCTTGCGGGCCTTGAAACGCAGGGATACATCGAGCGCCATCGGGGTAGAGCGACGACCGTACTGCGACTGCCTGACCGCACCAACGACGAGCGGTTGACCGGGCTGGTGGAGGATTTCACGGAGTTGAAACTCAACACCTATGCCGATGTCGTTAGCGCGCGCATTCAGAAGGCGCCGCTGAGAGTCGCATCTGCGCTCAATCTCAAACGGGACAAGGAGCTGTTTCGAATCTTGCGGTTGCGGCACGTCGATGGAGGCCCGTTCGCATGTCACGAGACGTTTCTTCCGATCGCCATCGGTAGCGAAATTGCGCGCCTCGATCTGTCGCATACAACGTTGTTTCGAGAACTGGGTCGAACGCTGGCGCTAAAGCTCACCGAGATCTATCAGCACATCGATGCCGTGCCTGCTGATCCCGTTATGGCCAAGCTTCTGCAGATCGACGTCGGTGCGCCACTGCTGGTGACGCGCCGCGCTGTTGGTCATGACGGGAGCGGCTCGCCGACGATGTTCTTCGAAACGTATTTTCGAGCGGACCGCTACTACTACTCGGTTCAAGTCAACAAAGCGGTGGGCAAATCGTCAAAAAAAGACAAGCACCCACCACGCCGGAAAAGTGCCGACGCCAAGAAGGTAGGGCGGCCGGCTACGCCGTTACCAATATCAACCTAGTTGAGGAACAAATGAGTCAAAGCCTGGCAGCAGAAGCAGCTGTGCAACGCGCTGCAACAGCGATCACAGATTCTTTCGGAAATCCGATCGATCCTATCGTGCGCTATGCGCGCGGGCGCATTCTTGCGAGCACAGACGAGGAAGTGCAACGAATGCTTCGTGCCCGCCATATCGTAGGCGACGCGCGTCCGCCGCAAAGGAAAGGAGAGTATTTACGACCTTTCCGGAATGAACCGTGGAAGCGGAATAACTGCCGAAGACGTTCCGAACCTGACAAGCCACGTCCCGTTCTTCGCACACTACGAGGGACGCACAGAGCCGTTGGCGTTGAAGCACATGGGTGCCGACCCGGCCAAACACAGCGCGCTGATTCTCAATCGCGTGTCTGCAGCGAATTTCATCGCGCTGACCACGTTGTTGAAGAAAGGCGAGCGCGTATATGCCTTCGCTCCAGCCGGTGGCGCAACGCATCCTTCCGCCGTGCGTCCAATCACGATGGCGGGTGCCGAGCTCGCCGAGTTCCACAGTTATGCGGAGCTGAAAAAGGCCTGGGACGTGAGCGCGCCACGCCTGCTGCTGATTACTCCTATTAGCGCGTCCAAGCGCCATATTCCGTTCGCTGAATTCAAGCAAGCAATCGCGCTTCCGCGCACAGCGCAAACGTTGGTTTATGTTGACGATGCTCACATGGCATCGCGAATTGCGTTTTTTGATGAGCCGGGCACCTTCAAGGTAGGCGACGTGGATCTTGCGGTTTGCTCCGCGGACAAGCACGTCGCCGGTCCACGCGCCGGAGTAATGGTGGGTCGCAAAGAACTCGTTACGCTGATCGGTTCGCGTGCGTACGAGCTTGGGTTGGAAGCACAGGCTGGGCAATACGTCGGCGTGGCGAACGCGCTGAAAAACTTCGATCCGCGTGCCGTCAAGGAAGCAGGAGAACTTGCCAAGGAACTGGCACAGGTGTTGGCAGCGAAGTACGGGCCGACACGCGCCTACCTGGGAGGCCCCGGCGTATCGATCGCGGGCGATGACGTGCTCGCAGTCGCGCTCGAAAGGCGAGGGAAGCGTGACAAGCCGCAATTGGTCGCCGTCGAGGCAGCGGGCCTGATTGCGATGGAGATGCTCGAGCAGGACGGCATCTTGACCATTGGCGCCGTATCAATGCCCGGCAGTGCACCTGCAGTGCGACTGATGATGTACCCGGATGGGCATCGACTGGGGATTAACGCCATCGTCGCGTCGATCGACCGCGCAATCGATCGGCTGAGTAATGTCATGTGGGATGTTGCCGCCGCGCGCAAACAGCTGCTTGGCTGACAAGTGCGCCACGATGATCAAAGCTGATCTGCTGCTGCGTCACGGTCGGATAGTCACCATGGATGGCGACCGTACGCTACTGCCGGACGGCGCGATCGCCATTGCGCAAGGGCGCATTGTCGCCATTGGACCTGATCGGAACGTCGTGCCGACTGTCAGCGCGTCCGCTACTCGTGACCTGCATGGCGCCTTGACGCACCCCGGTTTGATCGATGCGCACGCTCATACAGGAGTGGATATTGTCCGAGCGTTGCTGCCAGAAACGCGAGAGTTTGGGTTAGTCGAGCGTCCCTTTTCGTCCAAGCGGACGCGCGATGAGGAGCATCTGAGCACGTTGCTCGCTTGCATGGAGATGGTGGCGAGTGGGACAACGCTGTATTGCGACACAGGACAATCGTTTTACCTTGAGGCCATGGTCGAGGCGATCGAGACAGTCGGCATGCGCGGGATTCCGGGCTACTTTCTCGCCGACGAGCGAATTCCTCAAGATCCGCATTACGATCGCTATTACTCACCGACCACATCAGCAGACGATTGCCTCGCAAAGCTCGAAGGGCAGATCCGACGTTATCCGTTCCGAGGAAATGGCCGCGTTCGGTGCGTTGCGACGCTGCAGGGATCCGGCACAGCCTCTGATGCGCTCCTTTTGGGTGCAAAAGCTATCGCTAGCCGCGAAGGCGTACCCATGGTGACGCACCTGTCTTGGAGTCAAGGCGAGGTTGACAAAAGCAAAGCACAAACTGGGAAGCGGCCCGTAGAACACTTTGCGGATCTCGGTCTGCTCGGGCCAGACCTGACGCTCGTGCATCTGATACAGACCGAAGAAAGTGAGATCGAGTTGGTTCGTCAGGCCGCAACGGCCGTGGTGCATTGCCCGGCAGCAGCTATACGGCGTGGAATGGGTGCGATTCGCATTGGGCGCTTCCCCGAAATGCTGAAAGCGGGAATTCCGGTCGCGCTCGGCTCGGACGGGTGGAGCACAAAGCACGATGTGACCCGCCAGGCGTATCTGGCAGCTACTTTGTTCAACGAATTTCGAAACGAAGTGCCAGCAATTACAACCGAGACGGCTTGGGAGATGGCCACTGTCCACGGTGCGCGTGCACTCGGCATGGCTAACGAAGTTGGATCACTGCAGGTAGGTTATCGGGCCGATATCGTCGTCCATCGGCGCGACAGGCCAGGACCGTTTACCGACGATCCTGTCCCTTATCTAATTCATTACGGCCAGTCTTCCACGGTCCACACGGTCTACGTCGATGGAGAGGCTATCTTGGATGAGGGCCGCTTTACGCGATTCGATGCGACTGATGCGGTCAACAAGCTCGACGGAGCAGCCAACACTTGGGCGAAGAAAATTGGTGCTCAACGAGGTACCTGGCCGATTAAGCATTAATTCGTCTTGCCTCAGTCTTGCCGAAGCGTGGAGCATGAAGTTTGCGCCGGACTCCAACGTAGTGCCGCAGGATTCTGATTCCTGCCACCGGCATTAGCGCTCCGAGGGCTAGCGCGCCGGAACTTACGCAGTCCGAATCACCGAAATATGCTGGCTGCCACTCTCCGGTAGCCAAACTTCGCCGGTGCGGCCAAGAATTTGACGAACGTTAGCGGCCTCGCGCGGGAATCCGAACCGCTCGAACACTTCGCTGCCAGCGTCGAAGCGGAATGCTGGAACTAGCGGTAGTCACCGAAGTGGGAAGCGGCACTGCGGTAGTTTTAACTATCGCTTGGCGTACGCGTCCTTGAGCTTCGCTTCGGTCATCGCGACCTGGCGCTCCAGTGCCGCGATGCGCGCTTCGTACTCCGGTGTTAATCGACTGCCGCCACCGGCCAAGCCGCGCCTCTCACCGGGCAGCGGCTCGCGCCCGAGTTCGAGGTTTCTTTTCGCGATCGCGAGGTCGCGCTCTAAGGTCTCAATGTTTGCTGGCGGGGCGGCCCCCTTGGTGGGGATACCTGGACGCATTACCGAGCCCGGTGGGACTCCTGGGCGCGTGACCGCGGCTTGCGTCGGCGGCGCACCCTTACCGGGTTGAACTGGCAGTACGTTCACGCGCGGCGTGCTTTTCGCTTCGCGCTCCTCCAGCACCTTGCCGCCCGAAGGCACGTTGTCACTGTAGAGCACGCTGCCGTCAGGCATCTGCACCTTGTAGATCATCGACTGGCCGGCGACGATCAACGGCGCGGTAGCCAGGCATACGGCAAAAATCATTCGGAGCATGCGGTCCCCTTGCGGACGTTATATCGCCATTGTGTTAACGATAGCCGTTGATCGCGGCTGACAAAAGAGTTGGGCAAGCGGTATTTAAGGGCGTTCCAAAGGGTTTCGCTGGTCAATGCGGGGGAAATGCCGCCATCTGTCGGTTATCCACAGTTTCCGCACGATCGCGATGGCAAAATCGTATCGATGAGCGGCACGCAGTTTGTACATCTTCGCCTGCATTCGGAATTTTCGGTCGTCGACGGCATCGTTCGAATCGACGATGCGATCGCCAAGGCGGCGACGGACGGGCAGGGCGCTCTTGCGCTGACCGACAGCGCCAACATGTTCGGTGCAGTGCGCTTTTATTTGGCGGCGCGCAAACGCGGTATCAAGCCGATCATCGGCTGTGACCTGTGGATCACCAACGATCTTGATCGCGATAACCCCACCCGCATGGCGGTGCTGGTGCAAAACCGCGCCGGCTATCTGAATCTATGCGAGCTGATCACGCGTGGTTATCTCGAAAATCCGCATCGCAACCGCGCCGAGGTCCGAATCGAGTGGTTCGAAGAAGGCCAGGGTCGATCTGCACAAGGGTTGATTGCGCTTTCGGGCGCGCGGCATGGCGCAGTCGGTGCCACGTTGCTTGCCGGTAAGCCTGAAGCGGCCACGCTTACTGCGCAACGGCTGGCCGCGTCGTTTGACGGCCGGTTCTACCTGGAGCTGCAGCGCACCGGTGATACGCGTGATGCAGTGCAGACCAAGGCCGCACTGTCACTCGCTACTCGCCTGCACCTACCGGTCGTCGCAACGCATCCGGTGCAGTTTCTGGAGCGCGCCGATTTTCGCGCGCACGAAGCGCGCGTGTGCATCGCTGAAGGCCATACGCTGAACGACACGCGTCGCCCGCGGCGTTATACGCCGGAGCAATACCTGAAAACGCAAGCCGAAATGGCCGAGCTGTTTGCCGATGTGCCGGTGGCGCTCGCGAACTCGGTGCAGATCGCCAAGCGGTGCAACCTGACCCTTGAACTTGGCACCGCGCGCTTGCCGAAGTTTCCGACTCCCGAGGGTGTGACGCTCGACGATCACTGCCGGGCGTTGGCATCGGACGGACTCGAGCAGCGGTTGACCAAGCTGTATGCAGACGAGAACGTGCGCAACGCGCGGCGGCCTGAATACGCCGCGCGGCTCGATCTCGAGCTGTCGACGATCGCGAAGATGGGCTACTCGGGTTACTTCCTGATCGTGGCCGACTTCATCAACTGGGCCAAGAGCAACGGCATCCCGGTGGGCCCGGGCCGGGGCTCAGGCGCCGGATCGCTGGTGGCGTATTCGCTGCGCATCACCGATCTTGACCCGCTGCAATATGGGTTGCTGTTCGAGCGCTTTCTGAACCCGGAGCGCGTGTCGATGCCGGATTTCGATATCGACTTCTGCCAGGACAATCGCGATCGCGTGATCGATTACGTCAAGCGCAAATACGGACACGACGCCGTGTCGCAGATTGCGACGTTCGGCACGCTGGGCGCGAAGGCCGTCGTGCGCGACGCCGGTCGCGTGCTCGATCTGCCGTACACGAAGTGCGATCAACTATCGAAGCTGATTCCGCACAACCCAACCGACCCGTGGACTCTCGAGCGGGCGCTGGCACAGGAACCCGCGTTTGCCGACGCCGTGGCAGCCGACGAAGAGAATCAGGAGCTGATCGCGCTGGCCAAGCCGCTCGAAGGACTGACGCGCAGTGTCGGCATGCACGCGGGCGGGGTTCTGATCGCGCCCGGAAAGCTGACCGACTTCACGCCGCTGTATTGCGCGCAGGGCACCGAAGGCGTGATCAGTCAGTACGACAAGGACGACGTCGAGGCGATCGGGCTCGTGAAGTTCGACTTCCTGGGTCTGACGACGTTAACGATCATCGATCTGACGTTGAAGTACGTGCGGCAGCTCGATCCGTCGTTTGCGTTGGAGCTCGATCGATTGCCCCTCGACGACGCAGCTACTTATGAAATCTTCAAGCGCGGCGAGACGACCGCAATATTCCAGTTTGAATCGCGCGGCATGCGCGAGCTGCTGAAGCGCGCCAAGCCCGATCGATTGGAAGACTTGATCGCATTGAACGCGCTTTACCGGCCGGGACCGATGGACCTGATTCCAGAGTACGTCGATCGCAAGCAAGGCCGACAGAAAGTCGAATACGTGCATCGATCGATCGAGCCGATCCTTTCCGAAACCTACGGCGTGATGGTGTATCAGGAGCAGGTAATGCGAATCGCGCAAGAGACCGGCGGTTATTCGCTCGGCGCTGCCGATCTGCTGCGGCGCGCGATGAGCAAGAAAAAGCCGGAAGAGATGGCGAGGCACCGGTCGATCTTTGTCGACGGCGCCGCTGCCAAAGGCGTCGATGCACGGACAGCGACCGAGCTCTTCAACCACATGGAGAAGTTCGCCGGCTACGGTTTCAATAAGAGCCATAGCGCGGCGTATGCGGTCGTCGCTTATCAGACGGCTTACTTCAAGGTGCATTACCCGGCGGCGTTCATGGCGGCCAACTTGTCGACGTTGATGGACGACACCGACAAGGTCAAAGACCTGATCGAGGATTGCAAGGCGATCGGATTGAAGGTGCTGCCGCCGGACATCAACGTGAGCGCGTATCGATTCGAGCCGGTCGATGCAAAAACGATTCGCTACGGACTCGGAGCCATCAAGGGCACCGGCCGCGGTGCCATTGAAGCGATCATTGCCGCACGGTCGGCGGGCGGACCGTTTGCCGATTTGTTCGATCTCACCGCACGCGTCGACAAACAGTTCGTCAGTCGGCGCGTGATCGAGGCATTGGTGCGTGCAGGAGCGTTCGATTGTTTGAACCCCGATCGCGCGGTTCTGTTGGCGAGCGTCGGAAGAGCGATCGACGCGGCCGACAGCGCCGCCGCTGCAGCGGGGCAGGCAAGTTTGTTCGGCACTTTCGAAAGCAGCGCACGGCATGTTGAGTATGTGCCGGCCGCGCGCTGGAGCGAGCGCGAAAAGTTGTCGAACGAAAAGCTCGCCCTCGGTTACTACTTTTCCGGCCACTTGTTCACTGAGTTTGCCGCGGAAGCGCGCCGCCTGGCGCCGACGCCGCTGGCGGCGGTGCATCAGGCGCCGATCGGAAGAAGCGAACAAGTGAGCAAGTGAGGCTGGCAGGCGTGATCGTTTCGGCTCGCAGCCAGAACACGCGGCGCGGCCGCATGGGCTTGGTCGTTCTCGAAGACGGCACCGCGCAACTCGAGCTGATGGTTTTTTCGGAGCTTTACGATCGCAAGCGCGCGCTGCTAAAGGAAGATCAACTGTTGTTTGTGATCGGCAGGGTGCGCAACGACGAATTCGCGCAGCGCTTGTCGGTCTCCGCGGACGAGCTGATGGATCTGACCGAAGCGCGCGCGCGCGCAGCGGCCCGACTGCGCATTGAGGTCGACGGTGCAGGCGACGTGATTCGCTTGCGCGAGGCACTGAACCCGTATCGCGTGACCAACGGACATGCGAGCCAAGGTTGCCGCATCGTCATCAGCTACAGCAACGGCGCGGGCAGCGTGGATGTTGCGCTGCCCGAGGAGTGGCGTGTGCGACCTGAGGATCGTCTGGCGGCCGATCTCGCAATGCAGCCGAGGGTGCGGCGCGCGTATTACAACTACGTGTGACGGCTCACCGATACTGATCGAGCCCGATTTGCGCGCGCGTCTCGCGTGCATTGATCCGTGCTTGCAGGCGCTGCCAATTCTCGCTGTGCGCAGTGCGATCGTTTTCGGGATGCCAGAGGTGATACACGTTGGTCGCCAGCCGGCCGTTTTTGAGCCGCACGCCCGACTCGATCAGCCGTGCTGCGAAGTCCGAGTCCTCGAACCCCCATCCTTGAAAACATTCATCGAAGCCGTTGACTCTTTCGATGTCGGCGCGAAACGCGCTGAAGTTGCATCCTCTAAGGCGCTGCCAGCGGCGCGCCCCAAGTTTGCGTAACGACCCCAACGGCAGCCTCGGCAACGACGATTGCACGATTGATCTTTCCCTGGACCGCTGCGATTGCCGCACCCGCGACGCTCCAATCTTCGACCGCAATGCCATCGGCTAAAACGGCGCGCGTGAAGGCTTCGCTCAGCAACACGCGCCCGCCGGTCAAGCACCAACCCGGTTCGGCCAGATCGCGGTGTGCGCGCACGAAGTGCCGACGCACGATGCAGTCACCGTCCAGGTAGATCAGATAGTCGCCGCGGGCCCGCGCGGTGGCGCGATTTCGTACTGCAGCCAGACGAAACCCTGTGTCTTCCTGCCACACGTGAGACAGCGGTACAGGCAGCGTGGCCTGCGCGCGCTTGACGACGTCTGCGGTGTCCGGTCTGGAGCCGTCGTCGGCGACCACGATTTCGAATTGGCGGTCGTCCTGTTTTCCAAGGCTACGCAGCACCGCAGCCAGAGCATCAGGGCGGTTATAGGTGGCGACCACAACTGAAATCAACATCGCTTCAGTCACGTGGTTGCTGTTCGAGCAACATCGCCTTTATGTAGCGGTAGTACGAGCCCTCGGCGTTGCTGACCGCGAGCATGAAGCCGTGACTGCCGTCGAGAAATCCGCGCCTAAGAAAGTAGGTGCGAATGAATGCTGAAACCCCGTGCAGAACCGCCGTCATGATGGTCGGCCGGCGTCCGCGCTGTAACACCGTCGGCGCCGACAGCGAGGAATAGCGGTTCACCTTGTCCAGCACATCCTCCATCGTGCGAAAGCTCCAATGCTCGAGCGGGGTGCGCAGTCGGCCAACATTTCTGTCTGTCTGCAAAGACTCGTGTACCGGTGCGGGCGAAAACCGGGCGGTGCCACGCCGGAACAGCCTTCGAACGTAGTCCGGCCACCAGCCTGAATGGCGCATGAAGCGCCCGCAGTAGTAGGAGCTGCGCGGCATCTCATAAACGTCGAACGCCGAATTGCTCAGCGCCGTCTGAATCTCATCGCGCAATTCTGGCGGGACACGCTCGTCCGCATCGATCGAAAGGACCCAATCTCCGGAGCATGCGTCGATGGCGCGATTTTTCTGAACACCGAAGCCCTGCCAGTCAGGCGCCTCGATGACACGGGCGCCGGCCGCACGCGCGATCTCGCAGCTGCGGTCGCGGCTGCCACCGTCGACCACGACAATCTCATCGGCGAATGCCACGCTCGCCAGGCACTCCGCTAGATTGCGCTCCTCGTTCAGCGTGATGATGGCGACGCTCAGGCGTGTTTCCATATTCGATCGGGGTCGGGCGCGAGCGGCATCTTACGTCGCCGGTTTGCCTGGCTGCTTCTTTACAATCGCGCTTTGCAAGCCGCCTAGACGGCGCCCTCCGGACTTGGCCTCGTGGTTCCGGCCCCTCACAATCTTCTACCGTCGGACGATCGATTGCACGCCCCCGTCAACGCGCAGGTCGACGCAGTCTTCGTGTTGTCGGTGCGGTCGTTTCACGATCGTATTGCGCATATTGAAAGCGAGCTGCGAAAGCACGGCATCGCGTTCGAATGGGTTTTCGAGCACGACGCCGTCGAGCTCAGCCCGGAGTTGATCGAAGCGACGTTCGCTCCGAGCGACATGGGGCCGCCGCAGCAGTCCTTGGTGCTGAAGCACATCGAAACGTGGAAGCGCTGCGTCGCGCGTGGCTATCGACGAATACTCGTGTTCGAGGACGACGCGATGCTTGCACCGGACTTCGTGCAGGTGTTCGGCGCGGCAATGCGCGCGGCGGATCTGATCGAGCAACCGTACATGATTTATCTCGGATGCGGAGACAACAAATACGTTGCCCCAGCGCAACGCTCGAATTCGACGCTGGTTAAAACGAACCTGGCGTTGCCTGCGACGGATGCGACAGTGGTCGACCAGCGTGCGGCTCGATTGCGGCTCGAGTATGTCGGCCGTCAAAAGATCACGCGGCCTGCCGACTGGCTAATGCGCGAAGCCGATGCGGCCATGGGTGTTGCTCATTACTGGCTTACCGACCCCATCGTTGAGCAAGGGAGCATGAACGGCCGCTTTGCAAGTGTGTTGGATAGAAAACGTATCGGCCGCAGTAGGGCGTGGACATGGCTGCGCTTTCGATGGGATCGCTGGTGGCGGCGGACGCTGACGCGCGATAGAAGCAGTGAATTCGTCGCGCACCCTTCCTTTACGACGGCTGAGCTGAAACGAGACAAATGGGCAATCGCGAGCGCGCGCGCAGCCGCGTCGCTGGTCGCCATCGGCGCGTTTACCGGCGCTGCAGTTTCCAACATCGCTGCGATCGTGATGTTGCTGGCGTTTATCGCAGCGCCATCCTCTATCGTGCGCTTGAGGCGGGCGTGGCATCAGCCGCTGGGCAAGGCGGCCATCGTGTTCCTGATGGTCTTGCTGCTCGCCGCCACGTGGAGCACGGCGCCATTCCCGGTGGCACTGAAAGCATGGATCGGGTGGCGCCACTTCTTGCTGCTGTTCGTCGCGCTTGCGATCTTCGATACTCGCGCGTCGAAACTTGCTTTCGCAGCGATCTTCGTCGTCGCCGCGAGCGCGGCGACCGTCGCTTCCTTTCTTGCGTTCGATTTCGGGGCGGCGCAGGCGACATCCGACGTGGCGGGTGGAATCATCCTGCGCAATCACGTAACACAAGGTATGGCGCTGACCGCCGGCGCGCTGCTCGCGTTGGTGCTCCTTGCGCACGCGCGTCGCGGGTCGTGGCAGCAATGGGCGTGTGGTGCAGCAGCGTTGTTGATGGTCGCCAACGTTGTGTTCATTACGTACGCGCGCAGCGCGTATCTGGCCCTTGCAGTGACGTCGCTTGTCGCTACGCTCGGCATCGCTCGACATCGCGCGCGGATTGCTGCCGTAAGTGCGCTGATCGTCCTGATGTGCGGTGCGATCTGGCTCTCACCTCTGATCAGCCAACGATTCGAGCGTGGGCTGCAGGAAATTCAGGAAACCAACAGCTCTGACGTGATTACTCCGATGGGCATTCGGCCGGTGATGTGGGAAACCACCGCTTCGATCGTGCGCGACGCCCCGCTGATCGGACACGGACTCGGTTCGTTTCCCGAGCAATATCGGAGCGCGGTGACCCAGCGTTACACGGGATGGAAAGCGACCCTCACCGCCGACCCGCACAACCAGTATCTGTTGATTCTTGCGGAAACTGGCTTGCTCGGGTTGAGCGCCTTCGCGTGGTTCCTTTTTTCTGCACCGAGGCAGCAGGTGCGCGGGTCCTTTGGAGTGATCGGCATCGCGTTGCTGCTGGCCTGGAGCCTGACAAGCCTTTTCAGCTCGCACTTTCATACCTTCAACGAAGGGCACTTGATCGCGATCTTGCTCGGAGTGTGCCTGGCGCGAGAAGTCGGCACCCAAAGTCACGCGCTCAGCGCTGCATCGACGGCGGAACGAACCTCCGCGTAAGCCGGCCAGCCGCGACTCGAACCGATCAGCGTCGCGTTGGTGCCCCACGGCCTTGTTTTTTCCGGCTCGGTGACGCCAAACACGCTGATCAGCCGAGCGCCGACCGCCGCGGCCAGATGCCCTGAGCCACTGTCATTGGCGACCACGAGCTGCGCGCCGGCAAGCACTGCCGCAAACGTCGCCACATCCGATTCGGGCAGCACGGTCACTCCCGGCAATGCGTTGCGCACGGTTGCGGTTTCATTCGGGCCCGGCATCGCGACGACATGCCTACCGGCGGCGAGTAACTCGCTGCCAAGCCGTGCGAAGCCATCCCACGCCTTGACCTTTCCGCGATGAAATCCGATCGCGACCGGGCACAGCACCACATACTTCGCGTCCACACCTTGCGCCGCGAGCAGATCATGCGCTCGCAGTTGAGCGGGCTCGCCGATGCGCAACTGCAGATCGCGCGGAATCTCCGGCGACGTGTCGACAGAGCGCCGTGGCAAGCCGGTAGTAGTACTCGACCATATGGTCGCGCTCGTCGACCGGGATCGCTTTGCGCAGCAGCCACGAACGTCCATCGCGCGCGTAGCCGGTGGCCGAAATGCCCGCCAGCCTGAATTCGAGCGCGCTGCTGAACGAGTTGGTCAACAGCAGTCCTGTATTCACTTTGATATCGCGCAGCGCTTGGATACGCGAGCCGGGCAACGAAACGACGGTCCAGGGATAGACAGCAAATAGATCCTTGGCCCACGGGCGACCGGCAAGCGTGAGCGCGAAGCCGCGGTCCGCCAGCAGATCAAGCGCCGGCAGCGCCATGCACGCGTCTCCCAAATGGTTCGGCAGGCGAACGATCAACGGCTTCACAATGGACGCGGACGCTGACTCAAATACTTCGCATTCAGGTGCTTCGCATACACTAAGCGCGGCCGTCGAAGAAGTAATCGCACAAGAGAATTCTGGCACGCGACCCCATGACGAGTTCGTCTCCCCCACATCCTCGGTTGCTCGACGACCCGAACCTGCGCCGACTGTTCGGGATGGTGCTCGGTCATCGGAAAGTGCTGACGTTTGCGTTGTTGGCGACGGCGGTAGCTGCCGCCACCGATCCGATTCTGGCGAAGCTGACCGGCGTATTGACCGACCGGGCACTGCTCGAACGCAATTCGAGCTCTGTCATGTGGCTGCCGCTCGCGTTCGTAGGCGTGTTCATCGTCCGGGGGTTGGCGAGCTTTACCAGCTCGTACCTGCTGAACCGCATCTCGCAGTCGGTCCTGATGAACCTGCGCATGACGATGTTCGACCGCATGCTGCGCTGGCCGGCTGCGACGTTCGAGCAGATGCCGTCGAGCGTCGTGATCTCGAAGTTCGTCAATGAGGCGACCAACGCGTTGAATCTGGCCGCCGAGGTGTTGAGCACCGCGGTGCGCGACTCGTTGATCGTGGTGGGGCTGTTGTTGATGCTTCTGTACTACAACTGGCAGCTGACGCTGGTGGCGCTGGCGATCGCCCCGGTGATCGCTTTGATACTGCGCGCATTCAGCCGGCGGTTACGACGGCTGAATATCGAGAACCAGGTAATGCTGGGCGAGATGACGCGTTCGGTGCAGGAGGTGCACGAGGGCAGGAGGGTGGTCAAGATCTACGAGGGTGAAGGCTACGAAAACGAGCGTTTTCGCCACATCAACGCCAGGCTGCGCGGATTCGCGATGCGCATGCAGGTTGCGTGGTCGGCAGCGACCCCGCTGACGCAGATTGCGGGGGCGTTCGGCGTCGCGATTCTGATGATGGTCGCGCTGTGGCAAGCGCGCGACACGCAGTTATCGGCCGGCGATTTCGTCACGTTCCTGGCTGCAGCGTTGCTGCTGTTGCCGGCGCTACGGCACTTGTCATCGCTGAATGGTCCACTCGCGCGTATGGCCGCGGGCGCACAGAGCGTGTTCGCGCATGATGGACCTGCAGACCGAAGAAGACACCGGCTCGCGCTCGATCGAGAAGGCGAGCGGGAAAGTCGAGTTTCGTCGTGTTTCGTTTCGCTATCCCCGAAGCAAACTCCAGTGCGCTGGTCGATATTGACCTTACGGTCGCGCCCGGCGAAATGATTGCGCTGGTCGGTCCGTCGGGTGCTGGCAAGACCACCTTGATCAACCTGATACCGCGCTTCATCAGTCCGACCGCAGGCGAGATCGTGCTCGATGGCGTGCCGATTCACGAGTTGACGTTGGCAAGCTTGCGGCGGCAGATCGCGCTGGTTTCGCAGGACATCGTGTTGTTCGACGACACCGTCACAGCGAACATTGCTTACGGCGGACAGCGGGGTGCTTCGAAAGCGCGTGTGCGAGAAGTGGCAGAGGCAGCGTTCCTGTTGCCGCTGATCGAATCGCTGCCGAACGGTTTCGATACGCCGATCGGAGAGAACGCGGTCAGGCTTTCTGGCGGACAACGCCAGCGAATCTCAATCGCGCGTGCATTACTTAAGGACGCGCCGATTCTGTTGCTCGACGAAGCGACTTCGGCGCTTGACTCGGAGTCCGAGCGCTACATTCAAACATCGCTCGAGCGGCTGATGCACGGACGAACCACCTTCGTGGTCGCACACCGGCTATCGACGATCGAGCGCGCCGACCGCATTGTCGTGCTCGAGCATGGACGGATTGTCGAAATCGGAAGCCATCGTCAGTTGTTGGCGCGCGGAGGGCTGTACGCGCACTTGTACGAGATCCAGTTCGCGACACATTCGCCCGAGCAACAACCGGAGCACCTATCGGAGCAGATCAAGTGACGGCCAGTCAACACGGCAAGCAAGCCAATCAGCCGCTATCCGGTGCCGTCGATCGAGGACGTGCCCGAAGATTTACGCGCCCGCATGCTCGAAGTACAGGAGAAAGCGGGCTTTGTGCCAAATGTGTTCCTGACGCTGGCCCATCGCCCCGACGAGTGCCGTGCATTCTTCGCCTATCACGATGCGCTGATGCTGCGCGATTCGGGGCTGACGAAGGGTGAAAAGGAAATGATCGTCGTCGCCACCAGCGGTGCCAACGATTGTCTGTACTGCATCGTCGCGCACGGTGCGATCTTGCGCGTGTACGAAAAGCAGCCGCTGATTGCCGATCAGATCGCGGCTAACTATCGCAAGGCAGACATCACGCCAAGACAGAAGGCGATGCTTGCATTCGCGATGAAGGTCGCTACCGCGTCAGCGACGATCGAGGACGCCGACTTCGATGCGTTACGCAAGCAAGGGTTCAGCGATGAAGACATCTGGGACATCGGTGCAATCGCCGCGTTCTTTGCGCTGTCGAATCGAATGGCGAACATGATCGGCATGCGGCCGAATGATGAGTTTTATTTGCTGGGGCGGGTGCCGAAGGAGAAGAAGACTTGATGCCGACGGGCGCTAGCTCGGACGCAGCGGTTGTTGGCGCTGGCACGGTAGGGCCACTGCCGGTTCGCGTCCCAACGGCGCCCAATTCAAGGCACGCGTCCTACTTCGGACCTCGCTAGCCGGCGGCGGGTCTCCGCAAGCTGCTTCCCAAGTTCGGTCGCCACTAGGTCGCGACCGACGGCGCGTCTGACGGTGGACCCGAAGCCTGTGACCTGGTCGGTAAACGTGTGGTTAATCGCGAAGACCATCCAATCTCCGCCGTATGGAACGACGCCGATTAACGTGAGCATGGCGTTGTAGTCGCGAGAAGCGTAGAAGTGCAGGTCGGCGCCGACGGCCGCTTTGGCTTGTTGTTGTCGCTGCTCGGCGGACAGGACTAGAACATTTTCCTTGTCCACCGGGCGCTCCATCCAATAGTAATTTTGCGTCAGTGCTGAACCCGCCGCGCTTGACGGCTTTCCCAAAGCATCTACAAAGCCGGGAAACTCATCCGCAAGAAACGCAAGGCTGCGTATCGCGGTGCGAAGTTCTGCGGCGGGATTGACCACCTTGCCGTTGTCACGCACATAAGGCTGCTCGCCCGCGAGACCGGCTTTCACATAGGCATTGAGCCGGGCAGACAGGATCTGCGCGAAGCTCGTGCGGAACCGGGTCTGCAGATCGTCGCTTGTCGGACTCAGCGACTTGAGCTTCTCGGCCTCGGCCTTGCTCAGGTTCAAATAACGAGCCGGCGCCTTGACGATTTCTCGCAGCCGGCCCGTATCGGGGAGCGGCAGCGTGTTAAAGGCAGCGAGCTCAGCACTTCCTCCTTGCAGAGCTTGGTGGCGGCGAACCTGAAAAATGCGCAGGAAGGTTTCGGAGTGTAGAAAGGCATCGACCACCACTGCACCTTCCGGCACCTTCACGAGCAGCATCGCGCCGGCGGCGACGACTTCATCGGGGAGCTGCTCGACCCCCGAAAGCCCGTTGTGCACCACTTCGCCGGCCTCCAGTTGGCCTCGTTTTGTCTGATCCAACCCAAGATAGGTGAACAGCTCGGCGGCTAGCGCCTTTCCGTCTGGAGATTCGGCGGCCGACGCACTAGGCACAACAATCAGCAGCAATACCGCAGTGGTGATGGAAAGAAAAATCCGCGGCGAAATCAGACGGGCGCCGTAACCACGCACGCCGGTAGCCGTCATTTACCCTCCGTTGTGGGCGCTAGTTTGTCGGCAACATTAGCTCAATCGGTGTGCATGCGCACACGGCGCAACGTTCGTCGCACACGCGCGATCACCGCTCCTCGGCCGAGCTGCACCGCGACACTCATGCCGTACTTATATAACTAAATACAAGATCCCTCCTTCGTTAAGGCTGCGGCGTCGCCATACTCGGTTCTGGTTATGCCGAGGGCTCCATGGCGAAGATTTACGTCCTTCACGAAAACAACGACTGGGTCATTCCGCTGCGCAAAGCATTTGCGGAGCGCAACCTGCCGTACGCCGAGTGGTATCTGGACCAATGGGCTGTTGACCTGAGCGGCCTGCCTCCGCACGGCGTCTTCTATAACCGGATGAGCGCGTCGTCGCACACGCGCGATCACCGCTACTCGGCGGAACTCACCGCGACCGTTCTTGCGTGGCTCGAGCGCCATGGCCGAGTCGTGGTTAACGACGGCCGTGCGCTGGACCTGGAGATCAGCAAGACGCGCCAGTACATGCGGCTTGCACGCGAAGGCATCCCTGTGCCGAAGACCGTCGCGGTCGTTGGCCAGCACGCGCTTCCCGATGCGCTGTCAGCGTTCGCGCAGGGCCCATTGATTATCAAGCCGAATCGCAGCGGCAAGGGGTTGGGCGTGCGGCTGTACGAAACGCCGGAGCAGATCGTGGGTGCGGCCGAGCGTGGCGAGCTGCCGGACACGATCGACGGCACGCTGCTGGTTCAGGAATACATACGCAGCGAGACCGGACACATCTTTCGGGCCGAGTTTGTCGGCGGGCGCTTTCTCTATCTAGTGAAGATCGACGCTACCGGAGGCTTCGAACTATGTCCGTCGGATGTGTGTGAGCTCGACACGTTCTGCCCGGCCACGCCCGGAGGCAAGAAGTTCGAGATCGTCGAGGGGGTTATCACGCCGGACCAGATTTCACGCTACGAGCGCTTTCTGCGGAACAATGGGATCGGCGTCGCCGGCATCGAGTTTGTTGTGCGATCCGACGGTGAGCGCGTCGTCTACGACGTCAACACGAACACGAACTACAACGCGGAAGCCGAACAGGCGGCCGGCAAGAGCGGCATGGGCGCGATCGCGCAGTATCTTGGCCGACTGCTGACCGAATTCCGCAGCGCGTTGGAGCACGAGCGGCATTCCACCGTCGGCGGCTAAGCGCTGCCAGCGCTTGGCTTGACGCTGTTTCAGTGCGGCAACCCACGCACTCAGCCGCGGCACTATCCAGACCGACGCCGCCAACACCAGTGCATCCAGGGCGCAGTAAAAGGCGCCGGCGGCTCCCGGCGGGTTGGTTGTCACCAGCGGCAGTCCGGGCACTTCGCGTTCCCAGCTCCAATTTCCGAGCCACGTGCCGTACAACTCAAGTGCGAGCGCCAGCACAAACGTGCTCGCATATAGACGCCGGTGGTTTGGCATCGCGAGCGATGCGACCGCAAGCACCATGAACAACAGAACGCCGAACGTGTCGACTCCGACTGCGGCGGCCGCGAGCGAGTAGACGCCGGCACCACCGATAATGGCGAGCGCGGCCGCTTCCGGCATTCGGCGTGCGAGCGAAAGCCCGAGCAGCAGCAATAGCACGTGCCCTGGCGGCACGAACAACGGGATATTGCCGAGGCGATACGTATACAGGCCCCAGACGAGGGAGCAGAACATCTCGCCTGCCGTGGCGATCACAAGGCACGCCATCAGTGCGAATCGCTCGTCCCGGTCGACATCGTCCAGCAAGGAAAACAGCGTCAGCCAAACAGCAAGGCCGACCATGGTCTGCCCAACGATGTTTGTGTGCACGTCCGCGGCGAGGCAGCCCGCAAGCGCCGCAGCGATCAGCAGGATGCGGGCGCAGCCGCCAGACAGGACTGAAGTCATTCCTACATCAGGATGATGTCGTACTGCTCCTGCGAGTACACGGTCTCGACCTGCATCGATACCGGCTTGCCGATGAAATCCGACAGCATCGCGAGCGATTGAGATTCGTCTTCGAGAAACAGATCGATCACCTGCTGCGAGGCCAGTATGCGGAATTCTCTGGTCTCGTCGAACAGGCGGGATTCACGCAATATCTCGCGCAGGATTTCGAAGCACATCGTGCGCGATGTTTTAACCTGGCCGCGCCCTTGGCACATCGGGCAAGGCTCGCACAAGATATGCGCCAGCGATTCGCGCGTACGCTTACGCGTCATTTCGACCAGACCAAGCTGCGTGAATCCGCTCACGGTCATGCGAGTGCGGTCGCGCGCAAGCGCTTTCTTGAACTCCGCCAGCACCGCGTCCTGGTGCTCGGCGCTCATCATGTCAATGAAATCGACGATGATGATGCCGCCGAGATTGCGTAGCCTCAACTGCCGCGCGATCGCCTGTGCGGCTTCCAGGTTCGTCTTGTAAATCGTGTCGTCGAAATTTCGCGTGCCGACGAAGCCGCCGGTGTTCACGTCGACCGTCGTCATCGCTTCGGTCTGATCGATGATCAGATAGCCGCCCGATTTCAGTTCGACTCTGCGCGCCAGCGCCCGCTCGATCTCCGCGTCGATCGAATGCATATCGAACAGCGGGCGCTCGCCGGTGTAATGGCTGAGCTTGGCTTCGACACGCGGCACGAATTGACGTGCAAACTGTTCCAGCTTAAGAAAGTTCTCACGCGAGTCGATTTGGACGGTGGCGGTTGCTTCCGTCGTTACGTCGCGCAAGATACGTTGCGCAAGCCATAGTTCCTGATACAAGACTGTCGGCGCGGCGCTTTCGGCGCGACGCTCCTGAATGCGCCCCCAAAGCACGCGCAGATACTCGAGGTCGCTCGCAAGGTCGGCTTCGGTGGCGTCTTCCGCGCTGGTGCGAATGATGTAGCCACCGCGCTCGTCGGGCGGCACCAGCCGCTGCAGCATCTCGCGCAACTGGGTGCGCTCCTCCTCGTTTTCGATGCGTTGCGAGATTCCGATATGCGGATCCTGCGGCAGGTAGACCAGCATACGGCCGGCGATGCTGACCTGCGTTGACAGCCGCGCGCCCTTGCTGCCGATTGGATCTTTGACCACCTGCACCAGCAGCGTCTCGCCTTCGTGAATCAAGCGCTCGATCGGCAGCGGCTTTTCCTGCGTGACCTGGCGATACTCCCAGATATCGGCCACATGCAAAAACGCCGCACGCTCGAGCCCGATGTCGACGAACGCCGATTGCATTCCCGGCAATACGCGCACGACCTTTCCGAGATAGATGTTGCCGACGATACCGCGCGCCGCGCTGCGCTCGATATGCAGCTCCTGCACGACGCCGGCCAGCAAAACGGCGACGCGTGTTTCCTGCGGGGTGATATTGATCAGGATGTCTTCCATGGATGGGCGTCGATGGTATCGCAGCCCCCTAGGGCGAACCCTACTGCCCACGCTTGAATTCAGGGCGCGCATAAGGTTATGCTTGCACTGCATGTGAACGGCCCGGCGCTCGCGTTCGGGCGCCAACTACATCCAACCACAACCAGGAGAGAGAACTGATGAAGACCCTAGCTTCCGTATCGATCGCCTGCTGCCTAGGCCTCGCTGCAGCCGGCGTCGCTGCTCAGGACAAGAAGGCGGCACCAATGACGGCAGCGGATTGCAAGACCTACATGGACGCGGCCGCGAAGGACGCCAAGATGAAAAACGCGGACAAGGACGCTCAGTGCAAGGCCATGGCGGACAAAGCTGCTGCGGACAAGGCTGCCAAGAAGTAGATCTGCGGCAGTTGGACGGCTCGCTCGAATCCGGGCGAGCCGTTTTCGTTTAGAGAACCTTCAGTCCCGCTCGCGACAAAAGTTGCGCTGTTTCGAACAGCGGCAGACCCATCACCCCTGAATAACTTCCTTCCAGGCGCTCGATGAAGATCGATGCGAGCCCCTGAATGGCGTAGCCGCCTGCTTTGTCGTACGGTTCCCGCGTCGCGCAGTAGCGCTCGATCTCGTCCTCTGGTCAATGCCCGCAACGTCACCCGCGATACGGATGTTGCCGTCGTCAACGAGCCTTCCATCGCGAGCGCAACCGCGGTACGCACTTCGTGCGTGCGGCCAGACAGCTTGCGCATGAACTCGCGCGCCTGCTCGACATTTGCGGGTTTGGCGAGAACACCGTCGTCGACGATCACTACCGTGTCAGCCGACAATACCGGCCGATACAACATCGATCGCATCCGCAATACATTGAGGCCGAAGGCCGCTTTTTCGCGTGCGGTGCGCTCAACGTAATCGGTGCACGACTCTCCGTCATGCTGCGATTCATTGACATCGGGTCCGCGCGGAGTCGCCAGTCGCAACAGCAGCGGATCGAACTTGATGCCGATCTGCTTCAACAACTCGCGCCGGCGTGGGCTGCGCGATGCGAGATAAAGAGCGCCGGGCATATGGGTTTCACTAGCCCCGGTGATACGGGTGCCCGGCCAACATTGACCATGCTCGATAGAGTTGCTCGGCCAGCATCACTTTCGCCAGAGCGTGCGGTAGCGTCATGCTTGAAAGACGCACGAGCATTCGAGCTTCGCGTTTCAGGTCGGGATCGAGCCCATCCGCGCCGCCGATCGCGAATGCAACGTCGTTGGCGGAGTCGCGCCAGCGTTGCAGGTGATCGGCCAATTGCTGCGTCGTCCAGTCCTTGCCCCGCTCGTCGAGTGCGATCAGCCAAGAGCCGCTCGGCACCGCGGCGCGAACGCGCGCTGCCTCTACGCTTAACAGCCGCGCGAGGGGAACGCTGCCGGTCCGGGGTTCGGCTTTCACGTGCTTCAGCTCCACTTTGAAGTCGGCGGGAAGACGGGAGAGATATTCCTTGACCGCTGCATCGGCCCACGCCGGCTGCCGCTGGCCCACCGCAACGATGGTGATTCTCATCGCGCGCTACGCGTGACCCGCTCTTTTCGCTTTGCTTGAGGACTTTTTCGTCTTTACTGCGGAAGACTTGAGAAGCACGGGCTTGACACCCCATATTTCTTCCAAGTTGTAGTAGGCGCGATAGGCCGGTTGCATGATGTGCACGATCACGTCATTGCAGTCGACCAGCACCCATTCGCCGGCATCCTCGCCTTCGACGCTGACGATGTCGCCGCCGGCTTCCTTGACTTTCTCCACCACCGAAGATGCCAGCGCACGGGTTTGTCGGTTGGAGGTTCCACTGGCGACGACGACTCGCTCGAACATGTCCGATAGTTCGGCGGTATTGAACACCTTGATGTCGTGCGCCTTCACGTCTTCTAGCGCGTCGACGACCAAGCGTTGCAGTTTTCTTATGTCCAAACTAAGCCCGGTACAGATGATTCGAATCAATATAGTCGAGCACTACGGCCGGGACCATCGCGGACAGGCGCTGCGCCCGTTCGGTTGATGGCGGTTCGCGGAGCAAATGCCGAACCTCGGTGGCCGACACATCGATCGGCGTCATTGCGAACTCGACGATGCTGCCGCCGGCGCGCGTCGCGAGCGACGCGCCTTCACCTCGACGCGCGGCCACAACCGCTTGTAGGTCCGGGCTCTGCTGCAGCGAGGTGCCCGCGCGCTGCGCAACGGCGATATGCGCTGTTTCGACGATCTCTTTCCAGCTCCGCCACGTGTCAAAGCGCGCGAATTGGTCCGAGCCCATGATCAACACGAGCGGGCAGTCAGGCAGCTGCGAGCGCAGTGCATGCACCGTGTCGATCGTGTACGTGATTCCACCGCGCTCGATCTCGTGCATGTCGAGCGCGAAGCGCGGCTCGCCGGCGATCGCCAGTTGAACCATTCGCGCACGATGTTCGGCAGCGGTGATTGGACCTTTCTGCCACGGCTGCGCAGCCGGAATGAAGCGCACTTCCTCCAGCGGAAGTTGTTTCAGCGCGTCGCGCGCCAACTGCAAGTGACCGTGATGGATCGGATCGAAGCTGCCGCCGAGCAGTCCGATCGGTCGCCGCTGCTTCGTCCATCCACTACAGCCCATTCGCGCGGACGCAGAAAATCCGAATACAACCGCGCCTCGGGCGTTCCGGGCTCGGGCCGCCAGTCGTATTTCCAATGCACGATCGGTGGCAGCGACATCAGGATCGATTCGGTGCGCCCGCCCGACTGCAGACCGAACAGTGTGCCGCGATCGAATACGAGATTGAATTCGACATAACGCCCGCGCCGGTACGCCTGAAATTCACGCTCGCGCTCGCCGTACGGCACATCGCGCCGGCGTTCGACGATCGGCACATAGGCATCGAGAAACGCATCGCCGATCGCGCGTTGTATCGCAAAGCTTTGCGCAAAACCACCCTCGTGAAAGTCGTCGAAGAAAACGCCGCCGATGCCGCGTGGCTCGTCGCGGTGTTTCAGGTAAAAGTATTCGTCGCACCATTTCTTAAAGCGCGGATATTTGTCGGCGCCGAACGGCTCGAGCGCACGCTTGCATGTCGTGTGAAAGTGTTGTGCGTCTTCCTCGTAGCCGTAATACGGAGTCAAATCGGTACCGCCGCCGAACCAAAAGATATCCGGCTGGCCGGCCGCCTTCGCGATGAAGAACCGCACGTTCATGTGCACCGTCGGCACATGCGGATTGCGCGGGTGGAACACCAGCGAAACACCGAGCGCTTCGAAGCGTCGTCCGGCCAACTCGGGGCGCTGCGCGCTGGCCGACGGTGGCAACATCTTGCCGACGACGTGCGAGAAGCCGACACCGCCGCGCTCAAGCAGATTGCCGTTCTCGATGATTCGCGTGAGTCCACCTCCGCCCAATTGCGCATCGGCCGGTTTTTCCCACACATCGTGCCCGAACGGCTTGCCGTCGAGTCGTTCGAACGCATCAACGATGCGTTGCTGCAGCCCGAGCAAATACTCGCGAACTGATTGACTATCGAGAACTCGGCAGTCACGAAAGATGGCGTTTGATAAAGCCCAACACCGTGTCGTACCACGCAACGATATTGCGCGGTTTCATGATCCAGTGATTCTCGTCGGGGAACACCAGCATCTCCGACGGCACGCCGTGATACTGCAGCGCTTCGAACAAGTTCAAACCCTCGCCGATCGGGCAGCGGTAGTCTTTCTCGCCATGGATGATCAGCGCCGGCGTTTTCCACTGCTTGATGTGGCGTATCGGCGCGTAGCGGTCGTACGCGGCAGGATCGGCGTATGGGTCTTCGCCGCCCATTTCGAGGTACCACCACGCCGGGTGATCGGTCGTGCCGGTAAATTGCGCCATCGTCGTCACGCATGCATGCGTGATCAGACATTTGAAGCGCTGCGTCTGCGTGCCGATCCAGTTGGTCATGTAGCCGCCGAAGCTGCCGCCCATCGCCATCATGCGGTTCGGATCAACGTCGGCGCGCGCAGCGACCGCATCGGTCACCGCCATTAAATCCTTGTAGCACTGGTCGCCCCACACGTTGCCCCAGATGCCCTGCACGAACGGCTGGCCAAAGCCGGTCGAGCCGCGCGGATTCGGCTGCGCGACTGCATAACCCTGCGCCACCGCCAGCAGCGGATTCCAGCGCCAGTGCCACGCATCGGCGGTCATGCCGATCGGACCGCCGTGAATCCAAAGCAATGTCGGCAGGCGGCCTTGCGCATTTTTGGGCTTCATTACGAAGTACTGCACATCGACGCCATCGGTCGACTTCGCAGTGAGGTTTTCGACTTCGACCCAGTCGGGATAGTCGTACCCTGATAGCCGCGCGAGCGTCTGCGGCGGGGAAGCGGGTTTCGCTGTGACTACGAACGCTTCGGGCGGTTCGAGAAACGTCGAGCGGATGCCCGCGATGCGGCCGTCGGGAAGCACGTTCAAATCGCTGTGGCCGCCGCCTTCGCGCGCGTGCAGTGATTCGCTCGACCTTGCCGGTCGCGACGTCTACCGCGAACACCGGCACATGACCGGCAACGTCGGCGCCGACGATCAGGCGCTTCCCGTCGGCGGACCAATCGCCGATGTGCGGCCACGCGTCGAACTCTTGTGCAATCTCGACGCATCGAACCGCTCGCCACATCGATCAGCGCCAGCGTCGGACGAAACACGACCTTCGGCGAACGCGTCATGTGAATCACCGCGAGCGTTTTGCCGTCGGGCGCGTACAGCGGCGATTCGGTATTGCTGTTGGTCGCTGCGCCGACGATGCGCATGTTCTTCGACTCGACATCGATCAGCGCAATCGCCGTATCGGTCTCCCGATCGTCTCCGGTGCTTTGCCAGGTCACAGCGACCTGCGTTCCGTCCGGGGAAACGTCGAATTCCGGCTCGACCGACATCTCGCGCTTGCGCATCCGGCGTCAGATCGATCCGATTTTTTCCGTCCGGCGAATACGCGATCACGTGCGTGTTCGCCATGTTGTCGTTTTCGTGCAGCCAGTGGTCCCAGTGCCGGACAGGCTGGCTGCGAAAGTGCCGCGCGCTCGAGCCTTTCTTGTCGCGGTCCTTGGCGGTTTCGCGCTGCTTGTCATGGTCGACGCCGTCGAGCACCGAAGCCAGCACGATCAGTCGATCGGCTTTCTTCGCAAACTTGAAACTGTCGACGCCGAGCGGTTCGTCGGTCAGCTGCTGCGGCTCGCCGCCCGCGGCCGGCAACAGCCAGACCTGCGTGCGCTTGTCTGCATCCTCATCGGGCTTTACTTCGTTCGGCTCGCGGTTCGACAGAAACGCAAGCGCGCCGTCGCGCCGGAAACTCGGTGCTGTGTCCTTGCTGTCACCGCGTGTCAATTGCGTTGCATCGCTGCCGTCGGTGGGCACTTTCCAGATGTCCGATACGTACTTGGCACCGTCGCGATCGAGCCGCTGCACGGCCACGGCGAGCCATGCACCGTCCGGTGACGGCGCGATGGCCGATACGCGCTTCAGCGCAATGTGTTGTTCAACGGTGTAAGGCAGAGTCATTCGCGATCCTAGCGTGTGTTTTCGACGCAGCTCCCAAGAGCGCGATATCCGATATCGCGACGGAACTGCATGCCGTCGAACGCAACTTCGTCGACCGCGTCGTAGGCACGCTTCTGCGCCGCGCGCACCGTTTCTCCCAGCGCAGTCACGCAAAGCACTCGGCCGCCGCTCGTGATCAGTTGACCATCCTCGAGCGCGGTGCCGGCATGGAACGTGATGCAGTCTTCTTCTTCATCGGGTAATTGTGTAATCGCATCGCCCTTACGCGGCTCGTTCGGATACCCGGCCGCGGCGATCACGACGCCGAGCGCGGTGCGGCGATCCCATTCCGCTTCGACTTGATCGAGCCGGCCATCGATCGCGGCTTCGATCAACGGCACCAAGTCAGACTTCAGGCGCGGCAGAATCACCTGGGCTTCGGGATCGCCCAGGCGGCTGTTGAACTCGACGGTCTTCACATTTCCAGCCTGATCGATCATCAACCCCGCATATAGGAATCCGATGAAAGCATTGCCCTCGGCCGCCATGCCGTTGATCGCGGGCATGATGATCTCGCGCAACACCTTGGCGTGCAGCGTCGGAGTCACGATCGGCGCCGGTGAATACGCACCCATACCGCCGGTATTCGGGCCACGATCGTTGTCCAACAGCCGCTTGTGATCCTGGCTCGACGCCAGTGCAAGAACGTTCTTGCCATCGGAAAGCACGATGAAACTTGCTTCCTCGCCTTCGAGAAATTCTTCGATGACGACGCGCGAACCGCGGTGCCAGTCAACGTCGCATCGATCGCCGCGTGGGCCTCCTGCAGCGTCATCGCAACAACGACACCTTTGCCGGCGGCGAGGCCGTCCGCCTTGATCACGATCGGCGCGCCGCGCTCCGTCACGTAGGCACGCGCTTCCGACGCATCGTCAAACGTTCTGTAGTCCGCCGTCGGGATGCCGTGCCTCCGCATCAACGCCTTGGCAAAATCCTTTGAGCTCTCAATCTGCGCAGCCGCTCGTGTCGGACCAAAAATGCGCAATCCGCGGGCGCGAAACACGTCGACCACACCCGATGCAAGCGCTGCCTCCGGGCCGACCACCGCAAATGCGATCGCCTCGTCGCGCGCAAATTGAGCCAATGCCTCGTTGCTCGCATAGGGAACATTGCTGAACCGCTTATCGGATGCGGTGCCGCCGTTGCCGGGTGCCACAAACACTTTTTGTACGCGAGGAGAGCTCGCCAGCTTCCACGCGAGCGCATGCTCGCGACCGCCGCCGCCGATCACCAGTAACTTCATTGCGCGAGCGCGGCGGTCGTGTACACCTGCTGCACATCGTCGAGATCTTCGAGTGTGTCCAGCAGCTTCTGCATCTTGTCGGCGTCGTCGCCGGTCAGCACCGTTTCGGCGAGCGGCTTCATCGTGACTTCGGCGAGTTCGGGTTTCAGTCCTGCACCGTCGAGCGCCGTGCGAACCTTTTCGAAGTCGGCCGGCGCCGAGATCACTTCGACCGTGCCGTCGTCGTTGGCAATCACGTCTTCGGCGCCGGCGTCGAGCGCGATGTCCATCACTTTCTCTTCGGACGTGCCGGGCGCAAACAACAGCTGCCCGCAATGTTTGAAGTTGAACGCGACCGAACCGTCGGTGCCCAGGTTGCCGCCATGCTTGGCGAGCGCGTGCCGCACTTCGGCGACGGTGCGCACACGGTTATCGGTCATCGCGTCGATCATCAGCGCCACGCCGCCGATGCCATACCCCTCGTAGCGAATCTCCTCGTAAGTGACGCCCTCCAGCTTGCCGGCGCCACGCTGAATAGCGCCAGTGAGCTTGTCCTTGGGCACGTTGCCGAGCCGCGCTTTTTCGAGCGCGAGGCGCAGGCGCGGATTCATCGCCGGATCGGCACCGCCGTCGCGTGCGGCAACGGTGACTTCACGAATGATCTTGGTCCAGAGTGAACCGCGCTTGGCATCCTGGCGGTTCTTGCGATGCTGAATGTTGGCCCACTTGGAATGGCCGGCCATGGAAATGTGCGAGTCGGAAAGGGGCGCGAGTGTAACAAGGCAGTGATCGGTGTGCCTCGATGCGCGGCTTCCGCTACGCTTGTCAGCAATGACCGTGACATGAGGAAGCAGATGGCTGAACCGCTCGTGATTGCAATGTCCGGCAACACCGAACTCGCACTGCTGCCGGCGCTGGCAAATCGACACGGCTGCATTACCGGCGCAACCGGCACCGGCAAGACGGTGACGATGCAGAAAATGGCCGAGAGCTTTTCCGGTATCGGCGTGCCCGTGTTCATGGCAGATATCAAGGGCGATTTCACCGGCATCGCAGCGGCAGGCAAGTTAAGCGACAAGATGAAAGCGCGGCTCACCGAGCATTCGTTGCCGGAGCCGCGTTGGCAAGCGTCTCCGGTGACGCTGTGGGACATCTGGGGCGAGCAGGGGCACCCTGTGCGTGCGACCGTGTCCGACATGGGGCCGCTGCTGTTTGCGCGGCTGCTGAATCTGAATGAAACGCAGGAGGGTGTGTTGTCGCTGGTGTTCAAGGTCGCCGACGACAACGGCCTGCTGTTGCTCGATCTGAAGGATTTGCGCGCGATCATGCAGTACGTCGGTGACAACGCGGCGCAATTCAAGACTCAATACGGCAACGTGTCGTCGGCGTCGATCGGCGCGATTCAACGCGGGCTGCTGCAGCTCGAGGAGCAGGGCGGCGATCGCTTTTTCGGCGAGCCGATGCTCGACATCGCCGATCTGATGCAGACCGCGGACGGCAAGGGCGTCGTCAACATCCTCGCCGCGGACAAGATGATGAACAACCCGCGGCTGTACGCGAGCTTTCTGTTGTGGCTGCTCGCCGAGCTGTTTCGAAAATCTTCCGGAAGTCGGCGATCGCGATAAACCGAAGCTGGTGTTCTTCTTCGACGAGGCGCATTTGCTGTTCAACGACGCGCCGGCCGCGTTGCTCGAAAAGGTCGAGCAGGTGGTGCGACTGATTCGTTCCAAGGGCGTCGGCGTGTTCTTCGTCACGCAGAACCCGCTCGACATACCGGACAAGGTGCTCGGCCAGCTCGGCAACCGCGTGCAGCACGCGTTGCGCGCATTTACTCCGCGCGATCAGAAGGCGGTGAAGTCGGTGGCCGAAACGATGCGCGCCAATCCGAAAATCGATGCGACCAAGGCGATTCTGGAGCTGGCAGTCGGCGAGGCTTTGATCAGCTTTCTGGATGCGAAGGGCATACCTGGCATCACCGAGCGCGCGTGGGTGCTGCCGCCGGGCTCGCAACTTGGCCCGATTGCGCCAGACCAACGCGCTCAGCTGATCAAGAATTCGGTCGTCGCCGGTGTGTACGAGAAGACCGTCGATCGCGACTCCGCGTTCGAGATGCTGAAGGCGCGCGCCGAAAGCGCAGCGGCACCGGCGACCGACGTGCGCGGCAAACCGGGGGCGGCCGCACCGGCGCCTGCCGGCGGCGGCATCATGGGCGGTCTCGGCGACATCCTGTTCGGCTCGACCGGCCCGCGCGGCGGGCGGCGCGAAGGGATGGTCGAAGCGATGAGCAAGAGCGCTGCACGCTCGGTCGGCTCGTCGATCGCGCGTGAAATTACGCGCGGAGTTCTTGGCTCGATACTGGGCGGGACGCGACGTCGGCGTTAGCTGAGGCGCTATGTCGTCGTTCGGCAGTGCGCTGGTTGCGATCGAGGCCTGGCCGCTTTCCGAGGTGATACGCCGCTCGGTGTGGGCGTACCCGGCGCTCGAGACGATCCATATTGCGTCGTTCGCGACGGTGTTTGGATCATTGATGGTGCTCGAGCTGCGCGTTTTTGGCGCGGCGCCGGCGGTGCCGCTGTCACCGCTGGCACGCCTTGCGGTTCCCATCGCGTTAACCGCGTTCGCGGTCGCCGCAATGGCGGGCTTGCTGATGCTCATTTCGAGCGCTACCGAGATCGTCACGAACCCGGCGTTCCAGACTGAAGCTCGGCCTGATTGCGATCGCGGGTGGCAACGCGTGGTGGTTTCACCGGCGTGGCAGTCTCACGCGTCATGATGGCGTTGCCAAGGCGCAGGCTTTGCTCTCGCTGCTGCTGTGGATTAGCGTTATTGCCTGTGGCCGATTGATTGCATACGTGTAGGAGGTGTCATGAGACGTCGTAACTTTGTTTATCTGGTTTCGGGAGCGCTGCTGGCCGCGCCGGTGTTGGCACATCATGGCTGGTCGAGTTTTGATCAGGACAAGCCGCTGTACTTGAGCGGGACGTTGACGCAGGTGCGGTGGCAAAACCCGCATGCGGAAGTCATGCTGCGCGCCGACGCGGTCAAGCTGCCCGAGGGGATCGCAACACGCACCGTCCCGGCGCAACAGCAGTCAGTCGACGGCGCCGGCATCCTCAAGAAGGTGCAGGTGCCCTCGAATGCCGCCGGTGTGTGGGAAATCGAGTTTGCGCCGCTGTCGCGCATGCAGGCGTGGGGCTTATCGGAGCCGCCTAAGGTGGGCGACCGCGTCGAAGTGATCGGCTACGGCCTGGCCGACAGCAACAAGCGGGTGTTGCGCGCCGAGTACCTATTTATCAACGGCAAGGCGTACGCATTCAGATCGTCGCCGGTCAATTAGGCTGTGTTCTAGGGTGAACCAACCCTAGCTCTTTGCATGCCGCTTAGCACTCGCCGGCGCGCGAGTGCTTTTTTTCATTGTTGTTTTAGTAGTCTTTTTGGCTTCTATCGGGCAGGGTTTTACATGTATACCGTTTACGTGCTTCCGCGTTGATTCAAGTGCAGCGTAAACGGAGGTCTGTATGAGCGTACCTGCTGTGATTCCGTCGCCGATTGCGATCGCAGGGTTCAAGGACGTCTACCAGGTGTTGCGCGTTGAAGACGCGCTGACCGGGCTCCAGGAGCTCGGCGCCAGCGCGAGCGAGGCGTTGCGAGCGACCTACGTCAAGATGATTCGCAGCGGCGGCCAACGCTTTGTGACCAAGCCGGCCGCGCTACCCGACATCGATGCGCTGATCAACGAGCTGCCGAATTTCGAAGCGCCGCTGCAGGATATTCGTAAGCAACTGGCGCTGTGCCTGTCATCCGACGATCCGCTCGAGCTCGAACCGATGTTGCTGCTCGGCGATCCGGGGATCGGCAAGACGCACTTCGCGCGCCGGTTGGCCCGGCTGCTCGGCACCGGCTACAACTTTATCGGCATGAGCTCGCTGACCGCCGGATGGATCCTGTCAGGCGCGTCCGCCCAGTGGAAGAACGCGAAGCCAGGCAAGGTGTTCGACGCGCTGGTCAACGGCGACTACGCCAACCCGGTCATCGTGGTCGATGAAATCGACAAGGCCGGCAGCGATACGCAATACGACCCGCTCGGCAGCCTGTACACGTTGCTCGAGCACGACACCGCCAGCGAATTTGTCGACGAGTTTGCGGAAGTGCCGATCGATGCATCCGATGTGGTGTGGATCGCCACCGCCAATGACGCAAACTCGATTCCGTCGCCGATCCTGAATCGGATGAACGTATACGCGATCGATCCGCCCGATGCCGAAGGCTCGCGCCGCATCGCGCGCTGCATCTATGACGAGCTGCGCGGTGAGCACGCCTGGGGCCGCGTGTTCCCGGCCGAACTTTCAGCTGAAAGCCTGGATCGGCTCGCTCGACTAAAACCCCGCGAAATGCGGCGCGTGCTGTTGGCGGCATTCGGCACTGCGAAGTTGGCCGGGCGCAATGAAGTGCGGCCGGATGACATCACCGAAGAGCGCGCCGCGAAAAAATCGCGGATCGGGTTTTAGGGACATCGGCGGCTTAGCCGCTGGTGGTCCCGTGGGCTTGATCGCGGGATTCGCGGTTCGCGCCAGACGAACCGCGAACATTAGTTAGGCGCGCTCCCTTCGGAGCGGCCGCGCGTCCGCGCGCAGTACAAAGGCAGGGGACGCGCCGCTTTGGTCGCCACGTTCCCACTGATCACCGATCACGATTTCTTGGCCGCCTTCGTTTGTTCGGCGGCGACCCGCTTGTAAACCGGGCCCCAGAGCGGATGGCCGACTTCGGCGTCGGTTAACATGAAATTTGGATCGGCCGCGAATGCAGCGCGGAAAGCTGACTCGCATTCCGCGGGACGGCTGTACGCGCATGCGATGAACGCGAGATGTTTGTTTGCTGCAGCGACGTCATTGCGGTCGCGTAGGCCTTCGGCGAGTGCGCGCTTGAACATCACTTCCGCGCGTTCGTATTGGCCGTCCTCGTAAAAACGCATGCCGTTGATGAACGAGCGCTCTGCCGGTTGCTCGTAAAGCCGCGCGATGCTGATCGATGGAGGCGGCGCCTGAGGCGGTGCTCGTGGTGGCTCGAGCAGCGCGCAGCCGCCGAGTATCACGCCGGCCACCGAGGCCATGCCGAGCCGATGAGAGTTGCGCACCAAAAAACGGCTCATTGAAAGAGGTGGCTGATTCGCAGCGGGCGTCCAGGCACAACATCGACCTGCGTGACGTACGGCTGCCCCTGTCCATTGCGCAGTTCGATCGTATGGCGCCCAGCCGGCAACTGGAGCTGCGCCAACGGCGGCGTTGTTCCCTCGCTCGCGCCGTTGACGAACACCTCGCCCCACGGCGCGACTGCGAACAAGACGAGACCTTTCTCGCTGCCAGAGGCCGTTGTTTTCGCAGTGCGTGACGTGCTTGCGCGCAAGTTAGGCCGCTGCGAAGTGGTTTCGGGTCGATGCTGTACCGACTCGGATGCCGACGGGTCCGGTGCCGGCGCCGCGGCTGGTGCGGCAGTATCTGGCGATGCGGCGGCCTGAGACGGCGGTATTTGGCCCTCTGCGGCCGAAGATGGCGAGGCGGCCGGCGCGCTGGCTCCGCGCCACACCGCGCCGAATGCAGCGATCAGCGCAATTGCGCACGCCGCGGCAGCGAGTGCGATCGGGTTGCTGAAACGTGACGGTGGCGGCCGGTTGATCCGCATCGCCGATTGCATGCCGACGGTCGGGACCTGAATTTGTGCGGTCGGCACGATTTCGACCCGCGCTGGCATGCCAGTGATCGTTAGCGCGCTCGACGATTGGCCGCCGCGATTGCCCCACAAGAACGTCGTCAGCGCGTTGCGGAATTGCGCCGCCGTGCCGAACGGCCGAGTCCCGTGTAACTCGAGTGCATTCTCGGCGATCTCCGCCAGTGCCAGGGGTGCGGCGGGCTTAATCTCGAGGATTGGACTGCCGCCGCCTTTGCGCGAGCGCAACGCATGCAGGTCGGGCCGTGTTGCGGTCAGCAACACGAACAACAACGCACCAAGCGCGCGAATATCTTTGCGGCGCGCTTCGGGGCCAAGCTCGTTCTGAAAATACGGCAGCATCGCCTGCGTACCGGCCAGTTCAAAATCACCCGTCGTTCCGCTATCGATCCAGCCGCCGAAACCCATCACCTTCGGCACCTTGTCGGGCTCTTGCAGATAGATGCGCGACGGCACCAGGTGTCCGTGCGGCACACCGCGCGAGTGCGCGTGCTCAACGGCGTCGGCCACGCGAGCGGCGATATCCGCCGCCTGCAACACGCCAGGGCGAAAACCGTCGCGCATTGCTTCGTCGAGCAGCTTGCCGTCGACGCGCTCCAACGCGAGGTAGCCAACATTGTGCACGCGACCGGCGTCGAACACCGTCACGATGTGCGGATGGTGCAAACGCCCAGCTGCCTGGGCTTGACGCATGAAAGCCTGTTCGATGCGTTCATGCCCGACTGATTCCTCATCGCGCCGCGGGTGTAGCTGAACTGCCTTCAATACAAGCTCACGGTTCAGCACCGGATCCATCGCCAGATATGCGACCGTGTGTCGATCGCGCCGCAGCTCGCGCAGGATCGAATAGCGGCCGATCAGCTTTAGATTCTGGGTAAGCGCTTCAGCCATCCGCTTTGGCAACTCGCTTGGCAACTGAGGGCGATTGACGCATCGCGCCACACTAGCCCATGTGCAGGCACATCACAATCGGCGCGAAACGAGGAAAAGGGGCCTCGAAGTGGTGGTACCAATCGTAGATAGTGCGCTCGATAAGCAAAGATTCGGCTAAAGCTGCGACTAGAAGCGATGTTGCAGACCGAGCGTTTCGCCCGATCGAACCTCGACGCGCGCGACGAATGGAGCCGCAGAGCCATTGCGAATTTCGATCGTATGCACGCCCGGCGGCAATGACAGTTGCGTCAGTGGTGGAGACACGCCGCGCGACGCCCCATCGACGCTAATCTCGCCCCACGGCGAAACGGCCAACATGACCGTGCCATCGCGCGGCGGCGCTGCTGGTGCGGGCGGCGGCTCGCTCTTGCGGCGCGCCACGGCTTTTGCTTCTGCGGCTTTCGCTTCGCTTGCGGCCGCTGCGTGGCAGTCTCCGCCGACGACATTGTCTGCGTCTCGACGGGCGGTGCGGGGGTGATCGGCAGCGCTGCCGTCACCGGCGCATGGGTCTCTACGCGCGGTGGCGGTTCGCGTTCGCGGAGCAGCGCTGCGGCCAATACAATGATCGCCACCGCACCGGTCACGATCGCCACCATCGCACGAGCGCTCAATGGGCCCTTGCGCACCGGCACGGTGGCTGCGCGTGGCTCGATCGCGCGCGTTCCATTCGTGGCATCAGCGGCCGGTGCGCGCGAGCCGTCGACAAAATCGGCCAACGCATTGCGCAATTCCGCGGCTTTTTGGTAACGCGCGGCCGGTTCCTTGGCCATTGCTCTGCGCACGATTTCAACCAGTGCCGGCGGCGTTTCTGGGCGGATGCGATCCACCGGTTTGGGATTCGCGGCCAGCACTTGATCCAGCGTTTCATCGACCGTGCGGCCGTCGAATGCGCGCCGGCCACACAGAAGCTCGTACATGATCGTGCCGAGCGAAAAAATATCGCTGCGCGCATCAAGCGTGGCGCCGTCGGCCTGCTCGGGCGACATGTAGTTCGGGGTACCGACCAGCTGGCGCGTGCCGCGCAGCTTCGTCTCGGGCGCGGGCGCAAGCGCAGTGCCAAAGTCGAGCAGCTTCGGCTTCAGGTCGCGCGAAAGAAAAATATTGCTCGGTTTGATGTCGCGATGAACGAGCCCGCGCTTGTTGGCATAGTGGATTGCATCGGCCACGCGCATCATCATCGCCGCGGTCTGGCGCGGACTCATGCGGTTACCGCTCGCCAGATATTCGTGCAGGTCCTGGCCGTGTAGCCGTTCCATCGCGATGTATGCGAATGCGTCGGTTTTGCCGGCGTCGTAGATCGTCACGATGCTGGGATGGCTCATGCCGCCGGCCGACTTGGCTTCGTGCAGAAAGCTTGCTTCGATTTGCGTACGAAACTGATCCTCACGCGCGAGCGGAATGATCTTGATCGCAACTTCACGCGCCAAAACGGGATCGTGCGCCGCGTAGACCACGCCATACGAGCCACGGCCAATCTCATTCAAGATCGTGAAGCGGCCGATCGTTTTCGGCGGCGCAGACACCGGCGCGTCGAGCGGGTCGATGGGTACGGTGGCTGTGTAGGTTCCAGACATCGGGGTCGGATTATCGCACTGCATGCTTGATTGATTCTGCGAATAAGTTGGTGATCAAGTGGAAGCTGTGGGGCCAGCTGATCGCAGCGCGCCAGCGTTTGGCGTAGCGGCGCTGCCTGAGTCGTCGGGCACTAAAGTGCCGACCCTGCGGTACTCACGCCAGCGGCGGGCCTGCAAACTCGCTGCGCTCAAACAGGCAGGCCCTTAACGACCCCGCTGGCGCTCCGCTCCTCGGGCGACGACTCTGAAGGCAGCGCCGCTACGCCAAACGCTGGCGCGGGCAGCAGTGTCTCTGATTGGGAGGAAAAGAAAAACATCTCGCACGAGGCGATGTCGCGACAGCAGCGGCTGGCGCAGATGCGCCGCCTTGGAGGCGTCGCCCGAGGAACGGAGCAGACGCCGGGTTGTCGGCGAAACCGTGCTTTAGCCCGGTTTCGCCGCGGCGGCTGCGAGTACCGCAGTGGTCGGCACTTTAGTGCCCGACGCCGTAGGCGGTGCAGCTGCGCCAGCCGCTGCTGCATGACTACCGTGGCCCTATCGCGAAAATATGATTCGCTCGTTGCGAAGCAGACTTCGCTTGAGCGAGTAGTGCGGCTGCCGTAATGGCGAGCGCCATTCCACCGGGCAGCAGAATGTCAACCGCAGTGATGGTTTCGCCGCGCAACGCTCGCATCATCACGGCTTGTTGTGCCATCGCAGGTACGAACAGCTGCCATGCGGCATCGCGTATCGATATGAACAGCGGCACGATCGGCGTGAAATTAACGAGCATCGCGAGGTAGGTCGCATAGGTTTGAGCCTCTTTGTGGCTGCGGCCGTAGGTGGCGGCCAGCATGTTCAGCGACGCGATCATCGCGGCAAACGGAAGCAGCATCACGATGAACAGCGCGAACTCGCTGAACCCGAACTGCATCAGCGCCGACAGATTCTCGCTGCGTATAAATTGCATCGCCGTCTTGAAGCCGATCAGGGTCAGGATGACGACAGACGCCGAGCACAACGCCACGACCGCCCATTTTCCCAGCACGATGGCGCCGGCTGCGACCGGATTCATCAGCAGCGGCTCGAGCGAGCCGCGCTCGCGTTCGCCGGCCGTGACGTCGATCGCGACACTGATCGCGCCGGCCACCGAACCCAGCAGCGCCAGCCACGGGATTAGGAACAGCAACTGCGCGCCGCGCGCCTGGCTGCTTGCGACGTTCAGTTCCTCGACCTCGACCGCCGCCATCACCTGCGGACTGACGCCGCGCGCCAGCAGCCGCTGCACCCCGAGCTCACGTGCAAAGCCGCGCACGGCGGTCAGGGTGGCGCGCGTCGCCGGCTGTGCCCGGGTGGCGGTTTCATCGAACATGACCGGGAGCCGGATCGTCTCGCCGGCGGCGAGCCGTTGCTCGAACTTGTCCGGCACCACGATGACCGCGTTCTGCAGACGCCCGGACTTGATTTGCGCCGCGTAATCGTCGGGCGCGTCCTTGACGGTCGCACCGGCGCGCTGCAGAAAGTTGATCAACGTTGGCGCTGCGCTGCCGTTGGCGACGTAAATCTCGCGCTTTGCCGCGCCTTCCTCGACGCTCGAAATGAATATCGACAGCAGAAACAGCGTCAGCGGTCCCGCGAGAATCGAAGTCACCAGCACGATCAGCCATGTGCGGCGGTCGCGAAGCGCATCTGTCAACTCCTTGCGAAATACGGTCGACGTGGCGCTCATTGGACGGTGCCAGTCTTGGCCTCGTACGCCAGCTTGACGAAGGCGTCTTCGAGCGATTCGGTGCCGGCTTCGGCACGGATCGACTGCGCTGTGCCGTGCGCCACGGTGCGACCGCGGGCCACGATCACGATTTCGTCGGCCAGCTGGTCAACCTCCTGCATGATGTGCGATGAAATGACGATGCACTTACCAGCATCACGCAGGTGCAGTAGCAGCCGGCGCAGCGCGCGCGTCGAGACGACGTCGAGTCCGTTGGTCGGTTCGTCGAGAATCAGATGGTGCGGGTCATGGATTAACGCTCGCGCGAGCGCTACCTTCAGCCGTTCGCCGGTCGAGAAGCCCTCGACGCGACGCTGCAGCAATTCATCCATGTCGAGCAGTTCGGCCAGCATGTCGAGCCGTCGACCGCAGGCTTGCACGGGGACGTTGCGCAACTGCGCGTAGTACTCGATGTTTTCGCGCGCGGTCAGGCGCGTGTACAGCCCACGCGCGTCGGACAACACGCCGAGCTGCGCCCGCACCGCGCGCGTATCGGTCTGCACGTCAATCTCTCCGACGCGCGCTTGCCCTCGATCCGCGCGCACCAGCGTGCCGATGATGCGCAGCGTTGTCGTCTTGCCGGCCCCGTTCGGTCCGAGCATCGCGGTAATGCGGCCGTCGTCGGCCACGAATGACACATCTTCGACCGCGACCACGCGTGCGCGCTTGCCGTCTACCTTCGCGTCGAATGACTTGGCAATCTCATTGACTTCAATCATGGACTTCGATCACGGCTTCGCGAATCATGGCTTCGTTCGTGGCGCCGCGGCAGGGTCAATCGCAACGAAAAAATTCGGCGCTGGAATTCGCGCCAGACAATCGCCATCGATGCGCTCGAACGATGCATCGCGTACAAAGCGCGATACCAGCATCGGCGCACAGCCCTGAGCACTGATGCCATGGCCGAGGTTTGGCGCGACCACGTGCTTGGCGTTGCCGAGCCGTTGCGCGACAGAATCGCCATGACGGGGTGGCGTCGCAGGGTCGAGCCCGCCGGAGAAAATCAGTACCGGCACCTTCGACGCAGGCACCGAATAAAACTCGGGCGGCACCGAGCGCGACGGCACAAGGCGGCACGCCTGCCGGTACAGGTCGGCAAACGCGGCGCCGAAGCGCGTTGCACTCACCTGCGCCGTTGTCGTCGTGTCGATGCGCGGCACGTCTTCAGCGCAAATCACCGCGAAGTGCATGCCGACCGCAAAATTCTCGCTGACGCTGCCGCTGATGGCAGCGCTCAACGCGACGAGCGCCGTGAAATCCCCGCGGCCCGCCTCGGCCAGCGCATAGGGGAGCACAGAGGAGAGTTGCGGCACGTACAGCGGCGCGCGCAATAGCGATGCCAGCATCTTGCGATCGAGGCGGAACGATTCGGTCGCCCCGGTTAATGGATGTGGGATGCGAATGTCGATTCCGCTTTCGGCGCGCTTTAGCAGCGCCGAAACCCGTTCATTGAAATCGGGATACCGCGTGCGGCACCGTTCATCGCGCGCGCACACGTCAGCGAGTGACTTCAACGCGGCTTCGGCATCGAGCGCGAACGACACCGGCAGCGTCATGTCGGGTGGAGCAACGCCATCGAGCACGGCGGTTCGCACGCGCTCCGGGTACTGCCGCATGTATTCGAGCGCCGCGCGCGTACCGTACGATGCACCCCACAGATTTATTCTTTCGGCGCCCAGCTGTGCGCGTATCGCTTCAAAGTCGCGCACCGCGATCCAGGTGGCGTACTGGCGCAAGTCCGCGGGCAGCGCTTTCAAGCACGGACCAAGCCGTGCAATCTGTTGTTCGGGCTCGAGCGCCGATGTCAGTGAGGTTTCGTCGACGTCGCACGCGAGAGCGTTCGAGCGGCCGGTGCCACGTTGATCGATGAAGACCAGATCGCGCCGCGCGTTTAGTTCGGCAAGCACCGGCATCACCTGCCGCGCAACGCTGGTCGCTGCCTGCCCCGGTCCGCCCGCGAATACGAAAACCGGATCGGGTTGCTTGTTGCGCGCAACGGCCGGAACGATCGCAAAGCGGACGTCGATCGTGCGGCTGGCCGGTGAATCCGGGTCCTCGGGCATGCGCACCGTGCCACACTTGATCTCGCGCTCGATGCCTGGAATACGGCACGCTTCAAGCGCGGCGTCGTTTGTCGTCGAGCGGCACGATGCGAGTGCGACTGCCGCCAGCACCAAGCAGGAAATCGATAAAAAGGTTTTCATCGGAGGCTTCGAGCGCGGCGAAGAATAACAATCGTTGTGCCGCTGATCAGGGCTGCGTGCGTAGAGCGTCGGTTTAACGTCATCAGCGGCCGCTCGCTGCGGTCGAACGTAGAATCGTCTGGTGCAATCCAGCGTGCAGTCAATTCAGCGAAGTCAGTTCGCGGCAGGCTTGGCGCTGGCCATTATCGGCAGCATCCTGTTCTCGGCCAAGGCGGTCATTGTCAAGCTTGCGTATCGCTACGGTGTTGATGCGGCGACGCTGCTCACTTTGCGGATGGCACTTTCGCTGCCGTTTTTCATCGTCGCGCTGGCATGGTCGTCGCGTGGCGCGCAGCCGCTTTCGCACACCGACCATATGCGTCTGATTTTCATCGGACTGCTGGGTTACTACGCGGCAAGTTATCTCGATTTCCTGGGCCTGCAATACGTCACGGCGGCGCTCGAGCGGCTGATCCTGTATCTGAGCCCAACCCTGGTCGTCGTGCTTTCCTGCGTTCGTCTTACGCAAGCATTTTGGCCGCTACGAATGGGGGGCACTTGCGCTTTGTTATGGTGGCATCCTGCTGGTGTTCTGGCACGACGCCAGCCTGGAGGGCGGACAGGTCCTGCTGGGTTCGGGTCTGGTGTTTGCCAGCGCGGTCTGTTATGCGATTTATCTGATCATGTCTGGTGAACTCGTGCAGCGGCTCGGAGCGATACGCCTTACGGCTTACGCAATGTGCGTATCTAGCTTCGCAGTATTTGCACAATTCGCCGTGTTGAATCCGATATCCGCGCTGCGCCAGCCCCAAGCGGTGTATGGGCTGTCGCTGCTAAACGCATTGCTGTGCACCGTGCTGCCGGTCTTCGCGACCATGCTGGCGGTTGAACGGATCGGGGCAGGGCGCGCATCGATGGCATCGATGATCGGCCCGGTGTCGACCATCGCACTGGCGTATCTTTTTCTGGACGAGCGTATATCGGTCTGGCAGTTGGCCGGGACCGCGCTCGTGCTGACTGGCATCTATGTGTTGACGCGCGCCGGCCGAGCGCCGGTATCGAAGGAGGGAGCATGAAGTCGAAGTCGATTGTGATCCGCTCGCACGGCGGTCCGGAAGTGTTGGAACTATTTGAGGCGGACGTGCCGGATCCCGGGCCGGGCGAAGTGCGAATCCGGCAGCGTGCGATCGGGCTTAACTTCATCGACATTTACTACCGCACCGGCTTGTACGCGAACACGCTGCCGCATGGCCTTGGGTTCGAAGGCGCTGGCGTGATCGAGGCCGTAGGCGCCGGCGTGCAAGGTTTGAAAGAAGGCGATCGCGTTGCCTATCCGCAAGGCCCGATCGGCGCGTACGCCGAACTGCGCACGATGCCTACTGCAATGGTCGTCAAGCTGCCGAATGCAATCAGCTTCGAGCAGGCCGCAGCGGTGATGCTGAAGGGGCTGACGGTCCAATATCTGTTTCGCCAGACGTATCGGCTGCAGGGCAACGAGACGATCTTGTTTCACGCCGCTGCCGGCGGCGTCGGTTTGATCGCTTGTCAATGGGCGCGGGCGCTGGGCGTGCGGTTGATCGGCACCGTAAGCTCGCCGGAGAAAGCCGCGCTCGCGAAGAAAGATGGCGCGTGGCAAACGATCGATTACTCGAAGGAAAACTTCGCGGAGCGCGTGCTGGCGTTGACCAACGGGGCCAAGGTGCCTGTCGTCTATGACGGCGTCGGAAAGACCACGTGGGAAGGCTCGCTCGACTGCTTGCAGCCACGCGGGTTGATGGTGAGCTTCGGCAACGCCTCGGGTGCGGTGACCGGCGTCAATATCGGCATCCTCGCCGCAAAGGGATCGCTGTTCGTTACCAGACCGACGCTCGGAACGCACGTCGTCCCGCGGGCGCGGCTCGAAGAGTCCTCCGCCGAGTTGTTTGATTTGATGCAACGGGGCAAGATCAAAGTCGATATCGAACAGCGCTATCCGTTGGCGGACGCGGCGCGAGCGCACGAGAATCTTGCTGCGCGCAAGACTGTCGGATCAACGGTGCTCGTGCCTGGCTAGACGCGGCGAGGACTCGAATTCAAGCTTCGACGTCTTGATGTCGAGCAGCGGCGCCAACTCGTAGATGTTGCGGTAGCCATAGCTGTAGAGCGCGATATAGGTCGAAAGGTTGAGCGAAGCTGCCGGAATCTTCGTCGGGAATGCGCTTCGCGCGCCGAGGAAGTTGTTGTTGCAGTAGATCAGAATGCGCGTGGCTTTGTCCGGAATCGTTGCGTGCAAGCTGTCGACGGCGATGTCTGGAAAACTCAGGTGAATCGCTCCCTTGACGTGCAGCTCGTCGAATTTTTCACGGCTCCGCGCATCGAGAACGATCGTGCCAGGCTCGCGGCTCATACGAATGAAATCGCTCTTCGGAGATCCGCCGGCTCGCGCGCGCACTGGCTGCTTCGGATGACACACGCAGAAAGCCCTGCATGTCGATCGCCGGATTGTTGATTGCTGGCTCGGTCTGCGCACTGGCGGCGCCCGCCGCCAAGAACATGGCAATGATGAAAGCTTGCGTGAGGGATTTCATGGCTGCTCCGATCTGCTCAGGCTCGGAAGCCGTTCAACGCAGAGCGGTGAGCGCCGTTGACCGGCTACACGCTTGTCGCACCGATGGACGACGGCGGCGCTCAGGCCCGATGGTAGTTCGTTACCCGCTCGACTTCGTTGGTCGAACCAAGAAACACCGCAACGCGCTCGTGTAGTTTTTTGGGTTCGATTTCGAGGATGCGTTGATCGCCGTTGGTGGCTGCGCCGCCGGCTTGCTCAATCAAAAACGCCATCGGGTTGCCTTCGTACATCAAGCGCAGTCGGCCGACCTTGTAACCTTCGCGCGCATCGCGTGGATACATGAAGATGCCGCCGCGCGACATGATCCGATGCACGTCGGCGACCATTGAGGCGACCCACCGCATGTTGAAATCCGTGCCGCGCGGGCCGGTCTTGCCGGCAAGCAATTCGTCGACATAGCGTTTGACCGGCGCTTCCCAATGCCGCACGTTGGACATGTTGATCGCGAACTCGCGCGTGTCGGGTGGGATTTGCACGTTCGATTGCGTCAGCAGGAACGAGCCGGTATCACGATCGAGCGTGAACACCTGCACGCCGTGCCCGACAGTTAGTACCAGCAACGTTTGCGGGCCATAAACCGTATACCCGGCGCAGACCTGCCGGCTGCCTGGCTGCAGAAACGCGGCCTCACCGGGTTCTTCGCCGTTCGACGGGCCAGGCAGCACCGAAAAGATAGTGCCGATCGAAACGTTGACGTCGACATTGCTCGAGCCGTCGAGCGGGTCGAACAGCAGCAGATATTTGCCGCGCGGATAAGCGACCGGAATGCCCATCGGCGCATCCATTTCTTCGGACGCCATGCCGGCGAGGAAGCCGCCCCAGCAACTGGCTTCGAACAGAATTTCATTCGACAGTACGTCGAGCTTCTTTTGCGCTTCGCCCTGGATGTTGGTCGTGTTCGCGCTGCCCAGCACGTTGCCCAACGCGCCTTTGCCGACGGCGTGACTGATCGTCTTGCACGCGCGCGCGACCGTTTCGAGCAGCAGCCGCAGGTCCGAATCGATGCCGTGTTCGCGCTCGCAGCGAATCAGGTAATGCGTCAGCGACAGCTTCATCAGCTGCTATTAGTAAGCGAGCGACTTATTGACGATCTCGCACACGTCGCGCGAAAGCGCGCGTTGTCGCGCGACCTCCTCGAGTGCAGCGCGCATCGCGGTTTGTCGATCCGTAGTGAACTTGCGCCAGCGATCGAGCGTGCGTGCAATGCGCGCGGCGATCGTCGGATTGATCTTATCGAGCGCCAACACTTGATCGACCCAGAACGTGTAACCGCCGGCATCGCGCCGGTGAAACTCGGCTTCGTTTAGCGCGCAGAACGATCGAATCAGCGCGTTCACATTGTTCGGGTTGGAGAGCGAAAAACCGGGATGGCGCATCAGCAGGCGCACCCGCTCAACCACTGGCGGCTCGCCCGGGTGCGCGATCGCCGTCGCTTGCAGCTGAAACCATTTGTTCATCAGCAGCGGCTGCTCGCTCCACACGCGCGCCAGCTGGATCAGCGCCTCCGCCTTTAACGGCGACGCACTGTTGACGATCACCGACAGTGCGCCTTGTGCATCGGTCATGTTGGTCGATGCCACCAATTGTTCGCGCGCGAGGTCGAGCATGCCTTCTATTTCGCCCTCGGCCAGATACGCCAACGCCAGGTTGCGCAGCGCGCGCTTGCCTGCTGAGGTGGCGTCCGGCGAATACTCGCCGGTCACTTGCATCGACGTGTAAGTCATGTGCCACTCAGCAGCGAGTCGCCTGCCGAGCTCGCGCATCGCATAGCGTCGCGCCTGGCGAATCGCTTCGGGATCGACGACGGCTCGCTGGTCGCCGATAAAGCTTTCAGCCGGCAACAGTAACGCTTGCGCTTTGAAGGCGGGCGATAGTGCCGAATCCAGCAGCGTCGCGCGCATCATTGTCACAATAGAGTCGTCGAGTGTCAGCGGCCGGCCGGCTTCTACGGCGTCTGTCAGCGACATCAGCCTTGCAATCGCCAAACGCTGTCCGGCTTCCCACCGATTGAAGGCATCGGAATCGTGCGCCGACAAGAATGCAAGCTCGGCGTCGCTGTAACGATGCTCGACGATGACCGGCGCCGAAAAATTGCGCAGCAACGACGGCACCGGCCGCTCGCCGACGTTGATAAATCGAAACGTCTGCCTCGCCTGCGTAAGTTCAAGGACCCTGGTGGCGGACGCGCTGGCGCTGGTGCTACTGAATTCGCCCTCCAACTGCAGCGGCATGTCGCGTCCATCACCGGCGACCAGGCCGACGGCAAACGGAATATGAAACGGCTCCTTGCTCGCTTGCCCAGGTGTAGGAGGAGTCGACTGTGAGAGCGTCAATTCGAACGCATAGGTGTGCGCGTCGTAGCGCGAGTCAACCATCACGCGCGGGGTGCCGGCTTGCGAATACCAGCGCTTGAATTGCGTCAGGTCTCGGCCGTTGGCATCGGCAATCGCAGCGACGAAGTCGTCGCACGTTACCGCCTGACCATCGTGCCGCTTGAAATACAGGTCCATGCCGCGCCGGAAACCCTCGACGCCGACCAGGGTCTGCAGCATGCGCACAACTTCAGCGCCTTTTTCATAGACGGTCGCCGTATAAAAATTGCTGATCTCCTGGTAGCTATCCGGGCGTACCGGGTGCGCCATCGGGCCGCTGTCTTCCGGGAACTGCGTCGCGCGCAACGAACGAACGTCTTCGATGCGTTTGACCGCACGGCTGTTCGCGTCGCCCAGCATATCGGCCGAAAACTCCTGATCGCGAAAGACCGTCAGTCCTTCTTTCAAACTCAATTGAAACCAGTCGCGGCATGTCACGCGGTTGCCGGTCCAGTTGTGAAAATACTCATGGCCGACGATCGATTCGATGCTCACATAGTCGTCGTCGGTCGCGACCATCGGGCTGGCCAACACGTACTTCGCGTTGAAGATATTGAGTCCCTTGTTCTCCATCGCGCCCATGTTGAAATCGTTCGACGCGACGATCATGAAGCGGTCGAGGTCGAGCTCGAGCCCGTAACGGTGCTCATCCCATTCGATCGCTCGCTTCAGGCTCTCCATTGCGTGCTGTGTCTTGTCTTCGTTGCCATGCTCGACGTAGATCTGCAACGCAGCGTCACCTCCGCTCGCGCGCGTGAACCGCGCTTCGTGCAGGGCGACGTTGCCGGCGACCAACGCGAACAGATAGCTGGGTTTGGCAAACGGATCGTCCCAAATCGCGTAGTGCCGTCCTTCCGACAGATCGCCTTGCTCGATCAGATTGCCGTTGGCGAGCAGCACCGGGTAACGCGACTTGTCGGCACGAATCGTCACGCGATAGGTCGTCATCACGTCGGGCCGGTCGGGAAAGAATGTGATGCGACGGAATCCTTCTGCTTCGCATTGGCTGAAAAAACTGCCGTTCGAAACGAACAGTCCCATCAGCTCGGTGTTTTGGGAAGGCTTGATACGTACGATCGTCTTCAGCTGGAATCGATTCGACGGTGTACGAAGCCGCAGCGTCAGACCATCGTCACGCACCTGATAGGCGCTTACCGGCAACGCGTGTCCGTCAATCGCAATCAGCGCGAGATCGAGATCTTCGCCGTCAAGCCGCAATGGGGCTGCGCCACCGACCACCGGATTGCGCCGTACATCGAGCGTCGCAGTGACGTACGTTAGCGCTGGGTCGAGATCGAATTCGAGCGCTGCATGATCGAGCAAAAAATCCGGCGGCCGATAATCGGCGCGGCGAACGGTAACAGCTTGATCGTTTCGCATCGAGTGGCGATTGTAGCTAGGGCTTGTTCACCAAGCCTCAGCTACGCGTCCTTCTCGGCGGCCAGATAGATGCCGGTAAGAATCAACGCACCTCCGACCAGGTGATAAACGCCGATCGGATCGGCCAGCAAGGCCCACGAAAGGCAAGCTGCAAACACCGGCGTCAGGTTGACGAAGTACATCGGCAGAACAGCCCCCGCACGCTGTACACCGCGATCCCAGCAGAAGTAAGCGGCCAGCGACGGCAACAACACCACGTAGACGAGCGCCGCAAAATTGGTCGGAGTCGGTGCTGGCGTTTGTTGCGTGATGACCCACTCGAGCAGATAAAACGGAAAGATCATCAACGCACCCAACCCGATCTGTATGGCGAGAAAAGCCGTGAGCGGCAAAGGCGGGCGCCTAGTGTTGAGCAACCACGTATAAATGCTCCAGGCCAGCGTTGCGGCCAGCATGATCAAGTCTCCCACTGCGAAGTGCAGTCGCAGCAAGTTGCTAGGTTCGCCGCGTGCGATCACCCACAGCACTCCCGCCAACGAAATCGCTGCCCCAATCCACCTTCGTCGTGCAACGCTCGAAGAGAAAAATGCCGCGCCGACCATCAACGTGATAACCGGCCCCGATGCGCCGATCAATGTCGTATTCACGGCGGTCGAGGTCTGCAGCGCCAGGTACTGCAGCGAGTTGTAGCAACCGACGCCGAGCAGGCTGGTCCATGCCAGCAGGGGAAAATGTGTTCGGATCACCGAGCGGTGCTGCCATACGGCGCGCGCTGCGAACGGGGTTATCAATACGAACGCCAACGCCCATCGCCAGAACGACAGTGCCAACGGCGGAAAATCTCCCACCAGCGCGCGTGCAAGGACGGCGTTTCCGGCCCAGAAAAGTGGCGGCGCGATCAGCAGCGCGGCAGTTGTGGGCGTCAAGCGTGCGGTAGGCACGTGCGCAGATTCACAGCTCAATGTCGTCGCGAATCGCCGCGATGCCGGCTCTTGCGCACGCTTCGTCCGCGTCACCGCCCGGAGCACCCGAAACTCCGATTGCACCAACAGTCGTGCCAGCTGCCTGAATCAGTACACCACCGCCAACGGCAACGACGTTCGGAATCTCTCGTATACCTGCGCTCGGCATTCCAGAGCGCGTCAGTTTCTCAAGCTCGAGCGTGTCGGTGCGGAAGCTGATCGCTGTGTAGCCTTTGTTAATGGCAGTGCTCACTGTGTGCGGGCCGGCGAAGCGATCACGCAGCATCGTCTGCGCAACGCCCGCTCGATCGACGACCGCGACTGCGACTTGATAGCCGCGCTTGCGGCAATCCTCGAGCGCCACCAACGTGGCTTTGAGCGCCGTTTCCGGTGTCAGCGACCGCACGTTGTACGTTGCCCCTTGCGCGCACGCGGCCGCGGTAGCGAACGTCAGCATCAGCGAGCAATAGAAGCGCTTCATGGTGTCTCCCGGGTGATGGAATCGTGAGGCTAGCAGCCGATACACTTCAGCTTTGCGCTGTGCGGGGACTGCCATGAACCTTGCGGATCTAAACCAGTTTGTTGGAAAAAAATGGGACGACGATCTGGTGCCGCGTTTGGTCGATTACGTGCGCGTACCCGCCAAGTCGCCCGCATTCGACGGCAGCTGGGATGCGCACGGGTATTTGCACGCGGTTGTGAAGGCAGCGGAAGGCTGGTGCCGCAGTCAGTCGATCAAAGGGCTCACGATCGAAATTGTCGCGATTGAAGGCAAGACTCCGTGCCTGTTGTTCGACGTGCCGGCCACGCACGGGCTGGGAAACGATCGCACCGTTCTGTTCTACGGCCACTTGGACAAGCAGCCCGAGATGGTGGGTTGGCGCGAAGACCTTGGACCGTGGAAGCCGGTCTATGAGGACGGCAAGCTGTATGGCCGTGGCAGCGCCGACGATGGTTATGCGATCTATGCAGCGCTGACGACGATCGCCGCGCTCGATGCACAAGGTGTCGCGCGGCCGCGCTGCGTCGGCATTATCGAGACGTGCGAAGAGAGCGGCAGTCCCGATCTGCCGGAGTATCTGACGCTACTCGCGCCGCGCTTCGGCGACGTGCAACTGGTGGTCGGGCTCGACTCCGGTTGCCGCAATTACGATCAACTGTGGGTGACTACGTCGCTGCGTGGTTTGGTCGGCGGCACACTGACCGTTGAGATTCTGTCGGAAGGTGTGCACTCGGGCCATGCGAGCGGCATCGTTCCTTCATCGTTTCGCATCGCGCGGCAGTTGCTTAACCGGCTCGATGATTCCGCTACCGGCAAGGTATTGCTGCCCGAGTTGCATGCCGATATTCCACCGGAGCGGGTCCAGCAGGCGCACACCGCCGGTGAAATCCTCGGTGACGAAGTATGGAAAGAGTTTCCGTGGGTCAGCTGCAGCCATGGCTCAGGTGGACACCTGCATGCGATGCCGGTTTCGACCGATCCTGTCGAGGGAATTCTGAACCGCACCTGGCGCCCAGCTTTGGCGGTCACCGGCGCCGCCGGTTTTCCGAGCATCGATTCAGCCGGCAATGTGCTGCGTCCGAAGACAACGTTCAAGTTGAGCATGCGCATCCCACCGACGGTCGATGGCAAGATGGCAACGTCGGCGATGCGCAAAGCACTGACCGAGAACCCGCCCTATAACGCGAAGGTCTCGTTCGACGCCGACTGCGGCGCAACCGGATGGAATGCGCCGGAGACCGCGAGTTGGTTAAAGAGCGCGTTGGCCCAGGCGTCCGTGCAGTCGTATGGCCGCGAAGTGGCGTGGATCGGCGAAGGCGGCACGATCCCGTTCATGAACATGCTCGGTGAGCGATTTCCGCGGGCGCAGTTCTTCATCACCGGCGTGCTCGGCCCGCATTCGAATGCGCACGGGCCGAACGAGTTCTTGCATGTGCCTTACGCAAAGAAATTGACGGCGGCAGTAGCGAGCGTCGTGGCAGCAGTGCGCTAAGCCTGTTGTTGATTACTGCTGTGCTGAGTGCGCCATTGTTCAACCGCGCGTTCAAGAAATTCGTTGATCGACGCCGCCTCGAGCGTTCCTAGTCCGAGATGCTGCGCGGCGCGTTGCAGTTCCTGCAATGGCCGCCTGCTATCGATCGCAATGGCTCCGGTTTGTTTTGACAGCTTCTCGCCCGCTGCATTCAGCACCAGCGGCACGTGCAGGTAACGCGGCGTCGGCAATCCGAGCGCACGTTGCAAGTAAATTTGGCGCGGTGTGTTGTCGAGCAGATCGGCGCCGCGGACGATGTCGGTTATTCCTTGCTCGGCAGTCGTCGACGACGACCGCGAGCTGGTAGGCCCATAAGCCGTCGGCTCGCCTGACGACAAAGTCGCCGACGTCGCGCTTGACAGTTGCTGCGTGTACTCGCCGGCTGCGCGATCGACGAAGTAGAAGTGTTCGTCGGGCACCCGAGTCCGATACGCGCGAATTGGTTTGCCCGGCGCTGCGCCCGCGGCGCACGTTCCCGGATACACGCCTGCCCGGAGGCCGGACTGCGCTTCGATGACCTCATCGACGTCCTTGCGCGAGCACACACAGCCGTAGATCAATCCTGCCGCCTGTAGGCGAGCGAACGCAGCTTGGTAATGCGCGCCGCGTGCACTTTGAAAGACCACTGGCTCATCGGATTCGAGCCCGCATCGCGCCAGCGTTTGCAGAATATGCTGAGCCGCGCCCGGCACGGTACGCGGCGGATCGAGATCCTCGATGCGAACGAGCCAGGTTCCATTGGCCGCACGCGCGTCGAGCCAGCTTGCGAGCGCAGTCGCGAGCGATCCGGCGTGCAACGGCCCGGTCGGTGAAGGCGCAAAACGGCCACGATATGGCGTCACGCGAAATGCAGGCCTTTGATTGTGCGATTTGGTTGATCCGGATTCCGGCTGATCTGCCCCGCTTTTGTGGCTTCAGGCGAACCGGTCGTGGACCGATTATCCGTGTATCCGCTGCACTGTCGTGCAGCCAACCTCGTCTCTAACAATCCAACGTTGGCCAAGTCAACTGTCACCGCTGAGCTTTTCAAGCTGTCGCTCGACCTTGGCCGCACGACGTGGTTCGGCAATCTTGCGTTCGGCTTGCTGATCGTGCTGATCTTATGGCGCGAAGATCAACTACCGGCAGCGTTGATATGGTGGTCGGTCTTGGCGGCGATCGTCGTTGCTCGCGCCTGGTATTGCCAGTATTTGTCGAACTGGATGTCGGCGCGCTCGAATCTGCTACCTCGCTCGGCGCAGGCGTATGCCGCGCTCGCTGCGCTGGAAGGCACCGCATGGGCGCTTTCATTGGTCATGCTGCCGGCGGCCAGCGAATCGGCCGCGGTGCTGCAGCTGGTGTTATCGATCGCGGTTTTGCTCGGAACGCTGCTGGCGTTTGCGCCCGCGGGCATGCCATGGGTGGCGTTCGCGATCCCACTGGGGTTCGCGCAATTGATCTTCATGTTGTCGCGCGACCTGCCGTTGCGAGACGTCACGCTTCTATCCTGGGCACTGACGATGATCGGTGCTGCGACGGCCTTTGTGTTGCTGCGCAAGGCGTTGTCGAACAACGTCGCAATGCGTACGCGCGCCAACAGTTCGGCGCGCGCGCAGGAAGCGGCGAATGCGGAGCTCAACCGCAGCCGCGAGCAATTGCGGATGGCGCTGGACGCGATTGACGCCGGTGTTGCGGATACCAACGTCTTGACCGGTGAACGGTCGTTTTCGTCGCGCTACATCCAGATCCTCGGGTATTCGGATCGTGAATCGTTTTTGCAGGCGTACAAGTTTACGGAGTCACTGCATCCGGACGATCGCGACCGCGTACGCATAGCGCGCCGCCGCCACATCGATCATGGTGCTGCGTTGCGCGAAGAATGCAGAATGCAGCGCGCCGACGGCAGTTATGTGTGGGTAATTCTGCGCGGGGAGTCGGTGCGTGGCAGCAGCGGCCGCACAACACGTCTGGTGTTTTCGATCGTCGATGACACCGAGCGCCGCGCCGCGCAGCACAAACTGGCGGAAAGCGAACGCCTTTATCGCGCGCTGGTGGAAGCGTCGCCCTCGCTTATCTGGATTTGCGACCGGTATGCGCGCCTGACGTTTGTGTCGGATCGCGCATGCCGTGACTTATACGGCTACGAACCGCGCGAGATGCTGGGCCGCTACGTCTGGGACTTTAACGCGCCGGAATTCACGCGCCGCGAGTTTCTGCGGCGCTTCTCGCCGGTGATGCACGGCAGGTCGGTGTTTGACATGGAGGCGATACAGCGGACCAAGGGTGCCGAGCCGCTGTACGTGAACATCAGCGCATTACCGATGCTGAACGATGCAGGAGAAATCGAGTCGGTGACCGGAATCTGCAGCGACATCACTGGATTGAAGCAGCGCGAACGCGAACTCAACATCGCGCTGCGCAACCAGCAGGCGGTATTCGACGCGGCCGGCGAGGGCATCGCATTCGTTCGTCGTGGGCGCATCGAAGGACCGAACGGTGCGCTGGCGCGCATGCTGGGGATGCTGCGCGATGAGTTGATTGGGCGCCCGGTCTCGGACATCCTGGCCAACGCAGGTGACTGGGAAACCATCGAACACGGCACCAGCGCGGCCGGGGTCAAGGGCGACGCGGCGATTCACGAGGTGATGCTGCGCGCGCAGGACGGACGCACGATCTGGTGCCAGCTGACTTCGCGCCAGGCTGGGGAAGCGAATTCGCGGATCCTGGTGCTGACCGACATTTCGGCGCTAAAAAAGCGCGAGGAATACGCTTGGCATCAAGCCAACCACGACGATTTGACCGGATTGCCGAATCGCCGCCTGCTGGTCGAACACGCGCGCCGTCTGCTGTCGGTGGCGCTGCGGCAACGGCGACTGGCCGCCGTTCTGGTGCTCGACTTAGACGGCTTCAAGGAATTTAACGATCTGTTTGGGCACGCCTATGGCGATGCTTTGCTGCGGCGCGTGGCGCAGCGGTTGTCCAATGTCCTGCGAGACTACGACCTGGTTGCGCGCACCGGCGGCGACGAGTTTGTCGTGCTGTTGCCGGAGATCGATGAACCGTCGATCGCCGCGGTGGTTGCTGAAAAGCTGATCGCCGCCGCCAGCGAAAACGTCGACGTACCTGGGCGCACGGTTCGCATGCACGCCAGCGTCGGTATTGCGCTTTTTCCCGCGGATGGCCACGACTTCGATTCGCTGCTGTCATCGGCCGACAACGCGATGTACGCCGCTAAGGCGGCCGGCAAGAACGGCTACCAGTTCGCTGGCGAAGTCGGCACCACGGCGCCCAAGCGCGCCGGCTCCAAAGACAGCGTGCGGCTGCAATAGCGGCCGGCGCCTAGCACGCCCGCGGGATGCGTGGGAGGCCGAATCCTCATCTTTTCGGCCTAACGCGACGCCCAATGGCGCTATGCGCCGACAGTCGGCAATTGCCGACTGCGGCGGCTGACCGCTAGGATGTCACTCCACCCTGGTCGCCAGTCGCGCGCAGCGCGGTCTCTATGTATTCGAGCGGAGTACCCACCGACACGCGTAGCGCTTCGCACACGCCGCCTGCACATGGCCAGTTCGATCTGCGCGTCGCGTTTGCCGCCGAGCGGCGCCTGCTGCCCGCGCTGCTGTTGATCGGTCTGGTGGCGGCGTTTGCCTCGATGCGCGCCGGTGCCAATGCGCTCGCGCTGGCCTGGCTGACGCTCTACGGAGTCAACGCGGCGATTCGGTTTCTGATCGCCACCGAATACGCGGCCGCGCCGGGCGAGGTGTTGGCGGAGACGCGTGGCGGGAAAATCTATCTGGCCACCGCGATAGCGGATGTTGTCCTGTGGACATTGATGCTCGCGCTGGTACCCAACCCCGCGGCGTTTGTGGCGGGCCCGGGCGCGTACGCGGCGGCCGGCGCCGTCTTGCTGGCGGCGCTCAGTTACGGCGGCTGGCCGCGCGTCTGGACTTTTTATGTGCTGGCCTGGGTCGGCGTGTTCGCGATCGGTGCGCTGCGCGTACAAGGCGAAATGCCGACGTTTGTGATGGGGTTTCCGCTGTGGCTGCTGGCCGCGTGGTGGATCGGCCGCCAGCAACCGATGGCGCGCCATGTCGCGCGCACGAAGCAGCAGACCATGGCCAGCAATTTGACGCGGTTCGGTTGGCAGGCCGCGATTCACGCGATTCCGACGCCCGTGATCGTGGTGCGCAACGATCGTCTGATCGAAGTCAACCGTTCCGCGTGCGAATTTATCGGTCGCGGGGAACGCGCCCTTGTCGGTAGCTTGGTTGCCGAGTGCCTGGTGGCCGACCCGCCCGACGCGCTCGATCCCGTCAAGCATCCATCAAAGTCGAGCGTCGCCGTCGAGATCAGGCCGGCGGGCCGCACGTTCGACGGTGCGCTGTGGAATGGTCGTGTGCGCTTCATGGAACCCGGCCGCGCAGTCGTCGGTAATCGTGATTGCGCTGACCAAGGCCGCGCACGAGCCGTTTGGTCCGACTCGATTGCTCGAAGACGCGCGCCGCTTTGCCGAATGGATGGGTGGCATGCAGGGGCTGCCGTGGTATCGCGATGAGCGCGGCATTCTCGTGCTTCCGCGCGAGTTTCCCCCGCCCACTGACCGCTTGCTGGCCAGCGACTCAACAAGTTTTCCTCTTGGCTATCTGTTGCCGGAAGGAGAACGCGCCCGCATCAACGGTATTTATAAAGAATTCTTGCGGGCAGGGGCGGTATTCGACGAACGCATGAGTTTGCGCGACATGAGTGGCGTCGCACGCCTGGTGCGCGTCATCTGTGTTACGCGTCCGCCGATCGGCAATGCGGTGGCGCCGGTGGTCGGAACGATCGCGGCGGCAAAGGGCACACCAGAGCGCCCGGTCGAAGCGACTGCCGATCTGCTGGCGCGCCTGCCAGTGTTGGTCTGGTTGGTCGATTCGCACGGCCGGGTGGTGCATGCGCAAAGTACCGATCCAAAGCGCTGGGGGCTGCGCGCCGAGACGCGGCTGCGTCCGCAGTGGGACGAGGCGTTCGAGTTCAAGAGCGAATCGCGCGCCGCGATGTTGAACGCGCTGCAGAAGTCGCTCGACGGCACGCCGGTGTTCGACGTCGTCAACGCACGCACCAGCCGGTCGGGCGGGCGCTTGGCTTTACGCAGTCACTTCGTGCCTTACACCAGCCATGACCCGAGCAAGAAGCTGCAGGCGGTGCTGGTGCTCGACACGATCGCATCGCATACCGAATTGATTGAGCTCGATCGATTGAAGCGCAGCAAGTCACAATACAAGTCGCTGGTCGAAGCGTCGGCCAATCTGATCTGGGCGTGCAACGACAAATTCATCATTACGTTCGTCAGCCGCCGTGCGACGCGCGAGATCTACGGCTACGAGACGCGCGAGCTGATCGGCCGCTCGATCGAAGTACTGCTTCCGACCGATATCGATCAGCCTGCGGTCGGTGCTGCGTTCGCGGCGCTGCGCGAGGGTAAGCCGATTCGCGATCTCGAAGCCGTGCATATGACACAAGGCGGCCGGCGCTTGATTGTGTCGATCAGCGCGGCGCCGCTGCGTCGGCCCGACGGCACGTTCGCCGGCGTAATCGGCATGAATGCGGATTTGACCGCCTTGAAATCGCGCGAGCGGCGGCTGTCGGAGGCGTTGCGCGTCGAGCGTACCGTACTCGACTCGGCGGGTCAGGCGATCGCGGTCGTCAAGCTGGGCACTGTGCAAAGGTGCAACGATGCATTCCTGCGCCTAGTGGGCTTGCCGCCGGATGAGCTGGCACGCACACAGCTGTCCGAGTGCCTGTTGGAGGCCGACGACTGGCGCGATGTCACCCAAGCGGCCGAAGAGGCAGGCACGCGCGATCAGGCTGTGGTGCGCGAGTTGCGCGTGCAGCGCGGTGCCAAGCTCGCGCATGCGATGGGCTCGGGCGAGGGTGCTGCCTGGTGCCAGGTCACCGCACGCTCGATCGCCCCGGGCGAATTCGTGCTCGTGATCGCCGATATCGACACGCTGAAGCAGCGCGAAGCCAACGCACTGCACGAAGCGCAACACGATGAGCTCACCGGCCTTCCGAATCGACGCCTACTGGCGGAACGCGCCGCCGCAGCGTTGGCGACTTCCGAGCTGCGCCACGTCAGTTGCGCGGTCCTCGCGGTCGATCTCGATGGTTTCAAGGACATTAACGATCAGTACGGCCACGAAGTCGGCGACTTGATGTTGCGCGAAATTGCGGTGCGATTGACGCGCGTGATGCGGCCGCAGGACACGGTGGCGCGCCGTGGCGGCGATGAGTTTGCAGTGCTGGCGCCCGATGTTGGTGCGCGGCTTGAGGTGGAAAAAATTACGCTGCGGCTGCTGCAGGCGATCTCGCAGCCGGTGATATTGCCCGGCGAAGCGCTGGGCGAGGCGGCGGGTACGCTGCCGCCGTTAACGGTGTCCGCCAGCATCGGGGTGGCCCTGGCGCCCGAGCAAGGGCGCGATCTCGAGCGCCTGCTGCAACTGGCAGACCTTGCGATGTACGACGCGAAGCTAAGGGGCAAGAACCGGTTCGCGTTCGCGCACAACGCCGGTTTGCCGAACAACGTCACGCCGCTCGTACCGCGCGCCACGCGCAACGCATAGCAAGGGTCTGCGCGCAATCAGCGGGGCAGGTCTGCGGCTTGCTTTTGTACGCGGGCCGCCGCGCCGCCCGAAGGCGGTCCGCCTAACTAATCAGTGAAATTTCATGCTCATTGTTCGCCGCAGCGATGAACGCGGCTATGCCGATCACGGTTGGCTGCAAACGTTTCACAGCTTTTCGTTCGCCGATTACCGAGATCCCGATCACATGGGCTTTGGACCGCTGCGGGTGATCAACGAAGATCGGATTGCCCCGGGCATGGGCTTCGGAGCGCACAGTCATCACGATATGGAAATCATCACCTACGTATTGGATGGCGAGCTTTCGCACAAGGACAGCATCGGACATGGCGCAGCCGCCGCGGTGATCCGGCCCGGCGACGTGCAACGGATGAGCGCCGGCACCGGAGTGCGGCATTCGGAATTCAATCAATCCGCACAGACCACGCACCTGTTGCAGATCTGGATCGAGCCGAACGTGCGGGGCATTGTCCCTAGCTATGAGGAAAAGCGCTTCGGCGCGGAAGAAAAGCGTGGGCGTTTGCGGCTCGTTGCTTCACCGGATGGCGCCGAAGGCTCAGTGAAGATTCATCAAGACGCGCGCCTATATATCGGCTCGTTTACCGGCGACGAGAGCGCGGCACTGCCACTGGAAAAAGGCCGCCGTGCGTACGTGCACGTCGCGCGCGGCGAGGTTGACGTCAACGCGACGCGTCTGCTGACCGGGGACGCTGCCAAACTCGAAGATGCCGATAGCATTCGGCTGGTCAACGGACATGAAGCCGAAATCTTGGTGTTCGATTTGCCATGAATAATTCTTGAACGGAGCGACGATGAATGCCTATTCCGATGCGCTGAGCTTGATCGGCCGGATTTTTCTCGCGGTCATTTTTTTGGTGTCCGGTTTCGGCAAGGTCGGCGGTTTCGAAGGGGTGGTCGGTGCGATCGCGTCAAAGGGCTTTCCGATGCCTCAAGTATTCGCCGTCGCGACCATCGTCATAGAACTCGGCGTCGCGCTTGATGCTTGTCTTCGGCTGGAAGGCGCGTTGGGCCGCGTTCCTGCTCGCGGTATTTACTGCGATCGTCACGTTCTTCTTCCACAACTTCTGGGCAGTGCCCGAAGCGCAGAAAGTGATGGAGCAGATCATGTTCTTGAAGAATCTGGCGCTGATCGGGGGATTGCTGCTGGTGATGGCCTTTGGTCCGGGGCGGTTGAGCGTCGACAAACGTTAGGCCAGGACTCGCTTCAGAAACGCGGCGATATCGCGGATCTCCTGCTCATTCACCGAGTGCGGCATCGGATACTGATGCCACTCGACTGCATAGCCGGCCGCTCTTAGAGCATCGCGCGAAGCGGCGCCGCGCTCGAGCGGCACGATCGGATCCGACGTGCCGTGCGCCATGAAGATCGGCACGCCGACACTTGCCAAGTGGCGTTCCTGAGCGAAGCTATCTGCCAGCGGCAGATAGCAGGACAACGCGATGATTGCGGCCAGCGGCTCCGGCTGGCGCAGCCCGGTCTGCAAAGCGATCGCGCCGCCTTGCGAAAAGCCTGCGAGCACGATGCGTGATCTTGCAACGCCGCGCTCGGCCTCACGCGCGATCAGCGCTTCGACCTGCTGCTGCGACGCGCGTATTCCTTTTTCGTCCTCGCGGCGAAGAAGATCAACATTGACAATGTCGTACCACGCACGCATCACGGCGCCGCCATTGATCGTTACCGGCATCGTCGCAGCATGCGGAAACACGTAACGCGCCGCCGGCGCGCCGAGCGCCTGCAACTCGCGCACGACCGGTACAAAGTCATAACCGTCGGCACCGAGGCCATGCAGCCAGATCACGGTGGCCGACGGCGACGGGTGCGTCTGCAGCTCAACGCATTCGAGCAGCGTGTTCACGCGCCGGCCTTTAGCGCGGACTTCGGCCGGAATGACTTAACCACCGCGTCGTGAGTCTCGATATACGGCCCGCCTATCAGATCGATGCAGTACGGCACGGCAGAAAAAATGCCATGCACGTTCGACTCACCGGCGGGCGACTTCAAACCCTCCAGTGTTTCTGTGATCGCTTTCGGCTGGCCCGGCAAGTTCAGAATCAGCGCTGCGTGGTTACCGGTCTCACGCAGCACTCCCACTTGGCGCGACAAAATCGCGGTGGGCACGAACTCGAGCGAGATGCGGCGCATCTGCTCACCAAAGCCTGGCATCACGCGTGTCGCGACGGCAAGCGTGGCTTCGGGCGTCACGTCTCGCCGGGCCGGACCCGTACCGCCGGTGGTTAGCACCAGGTCGCAACCGACGTCATCGACGAGTTCGATCAATGCCTGCTCGATCGTCGATCGGTCATCGGCAATCAGGCGCTGATGCGTTTGAAACGGTGTTTTCAGCGCGCGCGAGAACCACTGCTGCAGTCCGGGCAGCCCCTGGTCGACGTAGATGCCTTGCGAGGCGCGATCGGAGATCGATACCAAGCCCAAAATGAGTTCGTTCGCGAATGCGCGTGTAGCCTTCATTGCCCTGCGGTGCGATCGCGCAATTCGTTTTCCAGATGCCGATTTTCCAGGTGCGAATACAAGCGGCGGTAAAGCTCACGCGTGTGCTTCGGCGGCTGCTGCAACTGTCGCTCACGCCGCGATGCGCGGATCGCAGAGCGCAGCCATTGCGCCTCGGCGTCCGGATGCTCGGCAATGAATGCAGTCAACGCTGCGTCGTCGTCGAGCAATCGGTCGCGCCATGCCTCGGCCCGGTGCATCAGCGACACCGCGGCGCGTGATTCCCCGGTGACTCTCTCGAGTGCCGCACGAATCGCATCGGCGTCGGCCCGGCGCATCAGCTTGCCCAGGTACTGCATGTGGCGCCGCCGCGCTTCATGGCTCGTCACACGGTGGGCAAAGTCGACGGCTTCACGAAGTTCATCGGACAGGTCGAGCCGCGCAAACTGATCGTGGCTCAACTCGACGAGCCGCTCGCCGAGCGTCTGCAGCGCGTGCATTTGCCTTTTGCGCTCGGTTTTGCTCGGTCGATCGTCGCTATCCGCCATTGGCGCCATCGTTGGCTATCATACCCAGTGAAATTAGCGAGCGACGTGACTCCATTTAACCTCTCCGATCAGCGCCTGCGCGAACTTGCGCTGGACGCCATCACGCATGCTCGATCTCTCGGTGCCAGCGACGCTTCGTGCGAAGTCAGCGAATCGATCGGGCTGTCGGTGTCGGTGCGCAAGAAGAAAGTCGAGACGATCGAGCGCACGCGCGACAAGGGTCTCGGCATAACCGTCTACATCGGTAAGCGTCGCGGCAATGCTTCGACGTCTGACTTTGCACGCCCGGCGCTACAACAAGCGGTCGAAGCGGCGCACAACATTGCGCGCTTCACGGCCGAGGACGAGGCCGCCGGCCTGCCCGACCCCGACACTCTACAGCGTGCTCCGCGCGATCTCGATCTGTTTCACCCCTGGTCGATCGACACTGGCGAAGCCATCAAGCTGGCGCAGCGTTGTGAAGCAGCGGCGTTCGCGGTCAGTCCGCAAATCGTCAACTCCGAGGGTGCCAACGTCTACACGTCGTCGGGGCACTTCGTTCTCGCAAATACACAGCAGTTTGTCGGTGGGTATGCGTATTCGCGGCATTCGATCTCGGTCGCCCCGATTGCGCGCGACCAAAACGGCATGCAGCGCGACGACTGGTATTCGTCGTCGCGCATTGCCGATGAGTTGGCGTCGCCGGAATCGGTCGGCGATTACGCGGCGCGGCGCGTGCTTGCGCGCTTGTCTGCTCGTCAGTTGAAGACACGGCAGTGCCCAGTGCTGTTCGAAGCACCGCTTGCGTGCGGGCTGCTGGGAAATTTTGTACAAGCCGCGAGCGGCGGGGCACTTTATCGAAATGCTTCCTTCCTCGTCGACTCGCTCGGTAAGTCGGTCTTTTCGGATCACATCACGCTGCACGAAGACCCGTATCTGCCGCAAGGCCCCGGCTCGAGCCCGTTCGACGAAGAAGGCGTGCGCGGCATCAAGCGTGACGTCGTTGCCGGCGGGGTGCTGACCGGTTATTTTCTTTCGAGCTACTCGGCGCGCAAGCTCGGCATGCAATCGACCGGCAACTCCGGCGGGTCGTACAACTTTGAAATCAGGTCGAGCGCAACACGGCGCAACGATGATCTATCCGGAATGGTGCGACGTCTGGGCACCGGCTTGCTGGTGACCGACCTGATCGGCCAGGGCGTCAACTACGTGAGCGGCGATTATTCGCGCGGAGCGAGCGGCTTCTGGGTCGAGGGCGGAGAAATTCGCTACCCGGTCGAGGAAATTACGGTGGCGGGTAACCTGCGCGACATGTATCGCAACATCGTTGCTGTCGGCAACGATCAAGTCGTCCGTGGCAGCAAGGTCAGCGGCTCTTTGCTGATCGACGGCATGACCGTCGGCGGCGCGTAGAAACCCTGAACGTCGCTTGGCTTGCGCGGTATATGCCCGCGACTACACTTGCACACCGAGCGTGGAAAGGGCGACCGCCGCGCGTTCGAAGCACGTAAAACAGGAGACAACAATGCAACGTCGTTCATTCATGAAGAAGGCGGCGGCCGGTGCGGCGGTCGCGACCATCGCTGCGCCCGTGATCGCACAAGCGCCGCAGATTCGTTGGCGGTGTTCGTCCAGCTTTCCGAAATCGCTTGATACGCTGTACGGAGCGGCCGATCTATTTGTTAAAAAAGTGTCCGAGGCCACCGGCGGTCGCTTCCAGATCAGCCTTCACGCCGGCGGCGAAATCACACCGCCGTTCGCAATCGTCGATGCCGTTCAACAGGCAACGATCGAGTGCGGCCACACGGCGCCGTACTACTTCTTCGGCAAGGACCCGACGTTTGCGATGGATTGTGCGATTCCGTTCGGAATGAACGCGCGCCAGTTGACCGCCTGGATGTACGAAGGCAATGGCATGGCGCTGACGCGCGAGTTCTACAAGCCGTACAACATCATCAACTTCCCGATGGGCAACACCGGCGCCCAAATGGGCGGCTGGTATCGCAAGGAGATTAAGACTCTCGACGATATCAAGGGCCTGAAAATGCGCATCGGTGGCTTCGGCGGAACTATCTTGTCGAAGCTCGGTGGTGTGCCGCAGAACATTCCCGGTGGCGAGATTTATCCGGCACTCGAAAAAGGCACGATTGACGCGACCGAGTGGGTCGGCCCGTACGACGACGAGAAGCTCGGCTTTCATAAGGTGGCCAAGTTCTATTACTACCCGGGATGGTGGGAAGGCGGCCCGCAACTGTCGCTCTACATCAATCAGGCCGCGTGGGAAAAGCTGCCGAAGGACTACCAGGCGATCGTTGAGATCGCGGCTGGAAATGCGCACACGGACATGCTGGCGCGTTACGACGCGAAGAATCCTCCCGCACTCCGCCGGCTGATCGGCGCAGGCACCCAGCTCCGCCCGTTCAGCCGGGCGATCATGGAGGGGGCCTGGAAGGCGGCCAATGAGCATTACGCGGAGCTCAACAACACCAACCCGCGCTGGAAGAAGATGTACGAGGATTACGCGCGCTTCCGCGACGATCAGATCCGCTGGGCCCGCGTGACGGAGAACACTTTCGACGACTTCATGGCGTCGGTGACGAAGGCGTAAGCCGGTAGCCGAGGAACAAACCCCGCTGCGGCGGGGTTTTTTTGGCCCGATCAGCACTCGTTACTTGCTGGGGTTTAAACAGGTCCTGCGAGATCGCCGCCCTTCTTGTCGTAATCCGGCTGCTCGAGCTCGATCTTCACCTTGTCGGGATCGAAGTCGAGCGGCTTGTCGAGAAACATCGTTACCAGCTGCGGCCAGAAGATCACGATGATCACCATGATGATCTGCAGCCCGACCCAGGGTAGTGCGCCCCAGTAGATATCCGAACTCTTGACGTCCTTCGATGCGATTCCGCGCAGATAGAACAGCGCAAAGCCGAACGGCGGATGCATGAACGACGTTTGCATATTCACGCACAGCAGGACGCCGAACCAGATCAGATCGATGCCGAGCTTGTCGGCGACCGGCGCCAGCAGCGGAATGATGATGAACGCGATCTCGAAAAAGTCGAGGAAGAACGCGAGGAAGAACACGAAGACATTGACCGCAATCAGGAAGCCGGTCTGGCCGCCCGGCAACCCGGCCAGCATGTGCTCGATCCACACGTTGCCGTCGACCCCCTGAAACACCAGCGAAAAAATGCGCGAGCCGATCAGGATGAACACGACCATCGCGGTCAGCCGCATCGTCGATTCCATCGCCTGCCGCGTCAGTGCCCACGTCAATCGGCGATGCATGGCCGCCAGTACGATCGCGCCAACCGCACCGAGCGCGCCGGCTTCGGTTGGCGTCGCGATGCCGGCGAAGATCGTGCCGAGCACGAGGAAAATCAGCACGATCGACGGCACCATGCCCCATAGCACGCGGTTCCACAGCGCCCAGCCGCGCAAGGTGCGCGCTTCTTCCGGCAGCGGCGGCATCGTTTTCGGCCGGAACAGCGACACGATAAAGATGAACAGCATGAAGATGAGTACCTGCACGATCGACGGGCCGAATGCACCCTTGTACATATCGCCGACCGAGCGGCCCAGCTGATCGGCCAGCACGATCAGCACCAGCGATGGCGGTATCAACTGCGTGATCGTGCCGGAGGCGGCGATCACGCCGGTGGCGAGGCGCGGGTGGTAGCCGTAGCGCAGCATGATCGGCAGCGAGATCACTCCCATCGCGATCACTGACGCCGCTACCGTGCCGGTGATTGCGCCGAGAATCGCGCCGACCACGATCACCGCATACGCGAGTCCTCCCGGTACCCCTCCGAACAGTTGACCGGTGCCTTCGAGCAGATCCTCGGCCAGCCCGCAACGCTCGAGAATCGCGCCCATGAACGTGAAGAACGGAATCGCCAGCAGCAAATCGTTCGACAGCGTGTTGAAGATCGCAAGCGGGATCGTTCCGAGAAATCCCGCCGGGAAAAAGCCCAGGTAGATCGCGAGAAAGCCGAACCCCAGACCCAGTGCCGCCAGCGAAAACGCGACCGGAAAGCCGATCAGCATCACGGCAATTAACCCCGCGAACATCAACGGGGCCATCATCTCGATGGTCATTGCACCGGCCTTTCGTAGTGCGTATCCATCTGCAATTCGCCGCGCAGATAGGCGATGCGCTTGATGATCTCGGCGATGCCCTGCACCGACAGCAGGGCGAAGCCGATCGGCAGGATGACCTTGAACGGCCAGCGAATCAGCCCGCCGGCATTGCTCGACATCTCCCCAGAGACGTACGAGTCGACCGCAAACGGCCAGACCAAGTAAATCATCAGCACCGTCATCGGCATCAGGAACACGATCAGCCCAAGCAGATCGATAATCGCCTTGGTGCGCGAGCTGCGGCCGCCGTAGATGATGTCGACCCGTACGTGCTCGTTGACTCGCAGCACCTTGGAGGTGCCCAGCATCACCATGCCGGCAAACATGTACCACGCCAGTTCAAGCCAGGCATTTGAGCCGCCGGCGAGCACGTAGCGAATCGATGCGTTGCCGGCGCTGACCAGGCAGGCGATTAGTACGAGATACGCTGCGATGATGGCGAAGCGGTCGTTAAGCGCGTCAACCCAGCGCGTGAACCTGAGCAGTCCCGACACTCGCCCCCTCCATCCTTATGGCTGGCGATCTTACTGAAACAGTTGCGCTTGGGGAGATGCTTGGAAAAATATGAGGCTATTTCGCGCGTTGCGCCAGCCGCTGCCGCCAAACGGCGACCTGCGCGTGCACCCGCTGCGGTGCAGTACCGCCGGGGTGGTTGCGTGCTGCCACCGAGCCGTCGACGGACAGCACGTCGAATACGTCGTCACCGATGACCGATGAGTATGTCTGCAACTCCTTCAGCGGCATTTTTGAAAGCGGCAGATCGCGGCTCGCCGCGATCTTCACCGCGCGCGCTACCGCTTCATGAGCGTCGCGAAATGCCACGCCCTTTTTCACCAGATAGTCGGCCAGATCGGTAGCGGTCGAATAGCCTTCTTCGGCGGCGCGATGCATGGCTTCGGCATCGACCTCGACGCCGGGCAGCATCTCGGAAAAAGCGCGCAAAGTGTCGACGACGGTATCGACGGTGTCGAACAGGGGCTCTTTATCCTCTTGATTGTCCTTGTTGTAGGCGAGCGGCTGGCCCTTCATCAGCGTCAACAGGGCGACGAGATGACCGGTAACGCGCCCAGTCTTGCCGCGCGCCAGTTCCGGAACGTCCGGGTTCCTCTTCTGCGGCATGATCGATGAGCCGGTCGTGTAGCGATCCGGCAGGCGAATGAACGCATATCGTGGGCTCAGCCAAGTCACGAGCTCCTCGGCCAGCCGCGAAATGTGCGTCATCACCAGCGCGGCGGCAGCACAAAATTCGATTGCAAAATCGCGATCGCTGACTGCATCGAGCGAATTTTCGGCGATCGATTCAAATCCGAGTTTCTGCGCGACCAGTCCGCGATTGATCGGGTAGGTCGTGCCAGCAAGCGCCGCAGAACCAAGCGGCAGACAATTGACACGCTTGCGGGCATCGAATAAACGCGCACGGTCGCGCTCGAACATCTCGGCATACGCCAGCAAGTGATGCCCGAACGTCACGGGCTGCGCGACCTGCATATGCGTGAAGCCGGGCATTACCGTGGCGGCATGCCGTTCGGCCAACTCGACCAATGCGTGCTGTAGCCTGTCGATCCAGCACACGATGTGATCGATTTCGCCGCGCAGCCATAGTCGCGTATCGGTCGCGATCTGATCATTGCGCGACCGCCCGGTGTGCAGACGCTTGCCGGCGTCGCCGACCAGCTCGATCAGCCGCCTCTCGATATTCAGGTGAACGTCTTCCAATTCGACGCGCCACTCGAACTGATCGCGTTCGATTTCCTCGCGAATTTGCCGCAGTCCGCGCTCGATATCCGCCAAATCGATAGCGCCGATGATGTCGCACTCGTGCAGCATCGCCGCGTGCGCAAGCGAGCCGTCGATGTCGGCGAACGCCAGCCTGCGATCGAAGCCGACCGATGCCGTGTAACGCAGCACGAAGTCCGCCACTGGTTCGTCGAATCGGCCCGACCATGCGGTGCTTTTCGACGCTAACGGATCGCCCGCTTTCGCGGATTGCTCTGACATAATCGATCGAGGGGGATAGACGGGTGAGTGCGAGTGTAAGGGCCTGTTCACACTAGAACATGAGATGCGTTGGGACGCAATGCGGATGGATGCGCGAAGAGCGGCGCTGCCGAATGGTGGTTCCATTCGCAAGCCGCTCGCCAAAGCAGACGCCGCATTTCGACCCAACCCGGAGGGAAAGGCCGCTTGCGGGCGCATTGCGTCGCGCATGTGCAAATGCGGCTTCGCTGATTGGTATGCACCAACGGCGCTCGCGACGCCTAGCACTGCATCCCGCAATCGGCCTTTCGCACTCATGTTTTAGTGTGAACAGGCCCTTTGGTTCGTGAAGCCATCATCACCCACGCTTAAAGGGCCGCTTGCCCGCGACGAGACCGCGGTACCGACTCCGCGCCGGGTCATTCCCGACGGCTGCAACATGGGCGTTTTGCTCAGAGTCATTGGCACCGTCGTTGCATTGGCACTGATGGCAGCCGTCGGCGAGTCGAGATCGATGCAAGACGCGCTGACATCACTGCTGCGCCTGATGTCGTTCGTCGCGCCGACCACGCTACTGACGCTAATGCTGTGGTGCGCGGCGCGGCGCATGCTCCCGCCGCTCGACGTTTCGCTTCAGCGCGGTATTTCGTGCCTAATTCCCGCGATCGTGGCTGTGGGGGTCGCCTTGTTGTTCCAGATGCCTGGCGGCGAATGGGCTGCGCTCGCGCATGGAGCGGTCGGTTTCGCGCTTGGCGCCGGATTTCAGCACTACTCAGAACTGCGCGAACGGGCTTTCTCGCCGGCCGTGATCGAGGCGAAGTACCAGGCGCTGCAATCGCGCATCCGTCCACATTTCCTGTTCAACAGCCTGAACGCGGTGTTATCGGTGGTTCGAACCGAGCCGTTAAAGGCTGAGCGCATGCTCGAATCGATCGCCGAATTATTCCGCGCCGTGATGGCCGATACGCGCAAACTGGTCCCGCTGGCGGATGAGATCGAGCTCTGCCGCAACTATGTGGAAATTGAGCAAACCCGGCTCGGGAATAGGTTGGCAGTTGACTGGCAAATCGGGGCATACCACCCCCGGGCAAAAATGCCACAGTTACTGCTGCAACCGGTGATTGAAAACGCGATCCGCTACGGCGCTGAAAAAACCGCGGGCCGCGCCGATATCGTCGTGAAAGTTCGGCAAAACGGCTTCGTACTGGAAATTTTTGTCAGCAATCCGATTGCACCCGAGCGTCCCGAACGCGAAGGCAATCAGATCGGTCTGGCGAATATACGAGGCCGGCTTGCGCTGATTTACGACCTGGAAGCAAAGGTCGAGACGCAGACTCGACGCGGACGGTTTGAATTGACGATGACGATACCGGTGGAGCGGCGGGCCTAGGTTGCAGTAAGGCGAGCAAGCGATGGAGCAGGGTAAGGCGATGTTGAACGTGATGATCGTCGACGACGAACCACCGGCGCGAGCGCGTCTTGGTCAGGTGCTGCGCGATTGTTCCGAACAGGTTTCGCTGCAACTGGTCGGCGAGGCCGACGGCGGGATTCAAGGTCTGGAAGAAGCCGATCGCCTGCAGCCTGACGTGATCCTCCTCGACGTGCATATGCCGGACATGAACGGCATCGAGGTCGCGCGCCATTTGGCGCAGAGAGACAACCCGCCGGCGGTCATATTTGTCACCGCCTACGACGAGCACGCGTTGGATGCGTTTGAAGTGCAGGCACTCGATTACCTGATGAAACCAGTGCGCGCAGACCGCCTGGTCGCCGCACTCGCACGCGCCGAGCGCTTCCGCACGCACGAGCCGCGCATCGAAGAGCTGGCGAAAACGATCGGCGCGGTGCGCTCGCATCTGACGGTGTCGGAGCGCGGCCGCATGATGCTGGTGCCGGTCGACGATGTGGTTTATTTGCGTGCGGAGTTGAAGTACGTGACGATCAAGACTCGCACGCGCGAATACCTGACAGAAGAATCACTCACCGCACTCGAGGCAGAATTCGGCGATCGTTTCGTCCGCATTCACCGTAACGCGCTGGTCGCACGCAGCGGCATCCTCGGATTTCAGCGGGTGCGCGGCGCGGTCGATGAAGACGGAGAGTCGTCCGAAGGGCACTGGGAAGTGTTGCTGAAGGAAGCGTCCGAGCGACTGCCGATCAGCCGCCGGCAGTGGCCGACTGTGAAGGCAGCAGCGAAGAGCTAGAGCATCTGCACTGCTAGACTGGGTGCACTCGTTTTTTCAAATCCCCGCGGAATATGGCTCGATGAACGCGCCGGCTCGCGTCGTAATCGCGACGCGCAAAAGCCCGCTGGCGCTGTGGCAGGCCGAGCACGTGCGAGGGCTGTTGTCGAGCAGGCATCCCGGCCTGCAGATCGAGCTGCTGGGCATGACCACTCTGGGTGACCGTATTCTTGATCGCCCACTGTCGCAGCAGGGCGGCAAAGGGCTGTTCGTCAAGGAGCTCGAACTCGCACTGCTCGACGGCCGCGCGCATCTCGCGGTGCATTCGCTGAAAGACGTGCCGATGCACCTGGAGAATGAGTTCGAGCTCGGCGCGGTCCTGACGCGTGAAGATCCGCGCGACTGCATGGTATCGAACGTCTATGCCACGCTCGAAGACCTGCCGGCGGGTGCGCGCATCGGGACGTCGAGCTTGCGGCGCGAGTTGATGCTGCGCGCCCACTTTCCTCAGCTGACGATCGATTCGATTCGCGGCAACGTCGGTACTCGCCTGACCAAGTTGGACAAGGGCGAGTTCGATGCATTGGTGCTCGCCGCGGCCGGTCTGAAGCGCTTGGGTTTTGCCTCACGCATCCGGCAAGTCATTCCGACCGACGTATCGCTTCCCGCGCCGGGCCAGGGTGCGCTTGGAATCGAGATTAGGAGCGCAGATGTCGAAACCGCGGCGCTGCTCGCTCCATTTAACGATGCCGCGACGCGCGCCGCCACTTCGGCCGAGCGCGGTGTGTCGCGCGGGCTCGGCGGCAGCTGCCAGGTGCCGCTGGCCGCCTATGCCGAAGTTGAGAGCGGCAATTTGCGGTTGCGAGCGTTGGTAGGTAATGCGAAAACCGGCGCCTATGTCGAGACAGAAGTGCGCGGGCCACTATCCGACCCGGAGGCGCTGGCGTCGCGAGCGGTCGAGCAGCTGACTGCATTGGGCGCTTTGCAGTTGCTGGCCTCAGTCTGACGCCGGAGAGCCGATGGTCGTCATCGTCACGCGGCCGGCGAGCGCCGGTAAGCGCCTATTCGATCGAGTCATCGAGCAAGGGCACCGGGCGCTGTGGTGGCCGGCGTTCGATATCGACGCGGCGCCCGACGTCGAACGAGCGCGCGAAACACTGGCGCGGCTTGCGGGCTATGACCTCGCGATTTTCGTCAGCATCCATGCCGTTCGTGCGGCGCGGCCGTTGTTGGATGGCGCATGGCCGTCCGGCACGATGATCGGCGCCGTCGGCGCGTCAACGCGCGCCGCCATCGAAGCGGAACTGCAACCGGATCCGAGCTTGATCGTGATGGCGCAAGATGAAGATCAGCAATCAGGATCGGAAGCGTTTTGGCGCGCCTGGCAAGCGAGCGCGCGCGGCGCGCGCCGGGTGCTGGTTTTGCGCGCCGAGGATGGCCGCAACTGGCTCAGCGAACGGTTTGCCGAGCACGGTGCCCAGGTGGACACCGTTGCGGTGTATTCGCGGCACTTGCACCAGGTGTCCGTGGATGAGCGGCAGCAGCTGCAGCACTGGATCGCGGCCAACGAACGACCGGCGATCATTTTCAGCAGCACCGAGGCAGTCGCCGCGCTTGACCAGCAGGTTGATGCTACCGGGCAAGCGTGGCTCCGTACGGGGGCCGCCATCGCATGCCATCCGCGCATCGCCGAGCAGCTGTCATCGAACGGCTATGCGCGTGTGATCAACGCGACATTCGACGACGAGTCGATCATTGCCAAGCTAGAATCGATCGGCATTGAGCCGCAGGCGCTTTAGCCTACGCAATTTACAAATGCCGCTCGCGACGCGCGAGCGTTGAGTCTGGCAACTGACCGCATCGAACTGAACGCCGTGGCAGACGAACCGCTGCAACCATTGCCCACGCCGGCGGAAAGTTCTATCGCTTCGGCGCCACCCTTCGAAATCAACCGGCAAGCCTTGCTGTGGGTGGCGATTATCGCGTTGATCGTTGCGGTGTTCGCGGCCGGGTATTCATACCGACAGTTGGGTAACGTCAAGCGCGAATCAGCACAGCGGTTAGCCGAGCTTCAGCAGGCGGTGACGACTGCTAACGACACTGCCAACCGCGCCGATGCCGAGGCCCGCGCAGCGCGGCAACAGGCGGCAGTGGTCGAAGCGCGTTTGGCCGAGGAGCAAGGCCAGCGCGAAGCCCTGGAGCAGCTGTATTCGGATTTGTCGCGTGGCCGCGACGAAGCCGTGCTGGTAGAAGTCGAGCGGCTGATTACGGTTGCGGCGCAGGAACTGCAACTTAGCGGCAACGTTGCCACCGCGCTGGCGGCGTTACAAACGGCCGATGCGCGGCTTTCGCGCTCGGATAACGCGCGATTTGTGCCGCTGCGACGCATGCTGGCACGCGATATCGAGCGTTTGAAAGCGGCGCCCGCAGTCGACTTCACCGGTATGGCGTTGAAGCTCGATCAGCTCGCCTCGTCGGTCGACAGTTGGCCGTTGCTGGCTGCCGTGACTGCAGCGCCAACACCGGCAACGGCAAGCACGGCTGATTCGACCGTGCCGTCGACCCCATCCGGGTGGTGGCAGCGGCAGTGGCGCGCATTGCTGAGCGAGCTCGGCGAATATCGCGATCTGGTTCGCATTCGCCATGTTGATTCACCGGAATCGGTATTGCTCGACGCTCAGCAGCAAACGCTGGTGCGGCAGCAGCTGCGGTTGCGGCTGCTTAACGCGCGGCAGGCGCTGCTGGCGCGTAACGATCGGCTCTTTCGCGCCGATCTTTCCGAAGCGCAGGCTTTAATGGCGCGTTATGTCGACCTTCGATCCGGACCAGCGGCCGGCGCTCTTGCGCTGATGAAACAGCTCGCGTCGACGGCTTTGTCAGTCGAACTGCCGACCATCAGCGACAGCATGGCCGCAGTTCGCGCGGTGCGAACTCCGCCCGTTTCGCCGGGCCGTTAGCAGCGGGAGCCATCGTGCGTTGGCTGAGTTCGGCGCTATTGCTCGCACTGCTTGCGGCGTTCACCGCGCTGTTTTTGAGGATCAATGTCGGCAACGTTGCGCTGTTCGTGCCGCCGTATCGCATCGACGTTTCGGTGAATCTCGCGCTGCTCGCGCTGGTGCTGTTGCTGAGTGCTGTTTACTGGGTTGCGCGAGTAGTTCAAAAGATGGCCGATTTTCCGGAGCAAGTGCGCTTGTACCGTGCCCGCCGCGAGGAGATTGGGGCCAACCGGGCGTTGGTCGAATCGGTCAAGAATTTTTTCGAGGGCCGATTCGCGCGCGCCGAGAAATCTGCGCGCGCTGCGCAGTCATCGAGCTTGACTGCGGGTATGGCAGCGTTGGTCGGGGCGCGCGCGGCGCATCGGATGCAGGAATACTCGCGGCGCGACGAGTGGCTCGACCTTGCCGGGCTCGATGCCGACATCGAAACGGCGCGGCTCGTGGTGAGCGCAGAGATGCTGACCGAGCAACGCGAGAACGATGCGGCACTGTCTGCGATCAATCGGTTGCAGGGTGAAGGCCGCCGGCACATTCATGCGATGCGAATTGCGTTGAGCGCCAATTTGCAGTCCGGGCGCTGGGATGAAGCGCTGAAGGCGGTGCGACTGCTCGAAAAGAGAAATGCGCTGCACCCCGTGCTGTCGCGCAGGCTCAAGTTCACGATATACCGCGAGTTGTTCAAAGCGCAGAGCACTGACGCGGCGGCGCTGGAAGCGATGTGGCGCTCGGTGCCCGAAGCGGAGCGGCAGTCGCCGGAAATTGCACTCGAAGCGGCGCGATTGTTCAACGAGTCGGATGCCGAGCTTGGCCGCTTAGCGGCTGAAGCGATCGAGGCGGCGCTGCAGCAGTCACCCGCGGCGTGGGATGACTCGTCGCTGCGCCTGCTCGATGAATATGCACGCGCACAAATGTTGTCGCCACGCGATCAACTGGAGCGTGTGGAAGCGTGGCTAAAGGCGGCCCCTCCGACTGGCCCGATCCGCGCCGGATTGCTGCGCGCCGCGGGACTGATCTGCCTGCGGCAACAATTGTGGGGCAAGTCGAAAGCGTATTTGCTTGAAAGTTTGGCGGCTGACAGGGACGCGTCGACGCTTCTCGCGCTCGCGCGCCTGGCCGACGCGATCGGCGACGAGCGCGAAGCCGCGTCGTACTTCAAGGACGCCGCGATCGCGTTCGCGAAGACATCGACTTCGATGGCAGATTCGCCGGCAGCTGTTTGGCGCACCGCTCAACGCTAACCAGACTCCCCTGACAGATTTAGGACTTCAGGCACGCGAACGGAACACGCGCCTACAGTGGAAAACTTGCGAATACCAGCAGCATCAGCCCACTCGAGATCGTGAGCGACACGGCCACGTGCTCGGGTGACTCGCTGTACGCGAGGCCGAGCAGCCTGCGGTTGCCGCTGGCCCACCATCCGCAGCTAATGACAAAGGCAATCGCAAACAGCAAAATGCCCGGCAACAATACGAGCGTCACACCCGCGACATACATCGGAACCGAACCGATGATCGCCACTGCGACGCCTCGTAGCCAGCGCCGCGGCCGCGAATAAATCTTCAACAACGCAGCGCCCACCAGCCCTTGCACGATGGGCGCGATCGTGAGTCCGATCCATAGCGCGACGAACGGTTGCCAGCCGCGGTTGCGCTGTACGGCGTAACCGAAGGTGTAGTCCCAATCGGTATTGAAAAAGCGGACGCCAATCTCGCTCGCGACTGCAACGACGAACGCACCCACGAGCGCCAAGACCATCAGCGCGATCGTCAAACGCCGGTCGCCGAGCAACGGCTCTACCGCGCTCCACCAAACTTCAGGATCGGAGAACCTCTTCATCTTGGGTACGACTATGGGCGGGTTGGGCAGTTCGGTCAAAAAAAAGCCCGCGATAACGCGGGCTCTAAAAGGTGTCGTATGACGATCAAGTGCCGACCGTGCTGACTGTGTCGCCACGCAGGTGCGGATAGCGAACATGCTCGACCAGCTCTTGCGTCTGTTTATCGGGCTCCGGCGTCAGCAGGCTGACGATGATGATCGTGATCAGGCCTATAGGCAGTCCGAACATCCCTGCTGAGATCGGGTTCAGTCCGAACCACAGATCCATTTTCGGCACGCCCATGTTGGTGAAGAACGGGTAGGTGCGAAGCATGTAGTAGATGCAAACGCCCAGCCCCGCCGTCATGCCGACGATCGCCCCCCACTTGGTTGCGCGCTTCCAGAACACGCCCAGCACCAGCGGCGGGAAGAACGCTGAGGCCGCGAGCGAGAACGCCGCGCCCACCAGGAACAAGATGTCTCCCGGCTTCAGCGATGTAACAAACGCCGCCACGATCGCAACCACGACCAACAGCACCTTGGACAGCGTGACGCGGAATTTGGTCGAAGCCGAGGGGTCGATCATCTTGTAGTACAGGTCGTGCGACAGGGCGTTCGAGATCGTCAGCAGTAACCCGTCCGCAGTTGAGAGCGCGGCCGCCAGACCTCCCGCGGCGACCAGGCCAGAAACCACATAGGGCAACCCGGCAATCTCCGGAGTAGCAAGCACGATCAGGTCACCTCCGATCACGATCTCGGCCAGCTGCACGATGCCATCTCGATTGACGTCAGTGATGTTCAACAAAGTCGGATCGACGGTCGCCCACGATGCAGCCCACGCAGGCAGCGCAGCGAAGCTGCTGCCGACCAGGTTGGTGTAGACGTCGTACTTGGCCAGCACTGCCAGACACGGCGCGGTGAAGTACAGCAGGAAGATGAAGAACAACGACCAGAAGACCGAGTCGCGCGCCTGCTGAACACTCGGGGTCGTGTAGTAGCGCATCAGGATGTGCGGCAGCGCAGCCGTGCCGAACATCATGCAGAACACGATACCTATGAAGTTCAACCGCGCGGTATCGCGCGCCTCCTCAGTCGCTCCAGGATACGGCAGGCCGTGCGGGCGCGGTGGTGCAGCGCGCGCGACGAGAGCCTTGTCCTTAGCGACCGACGCCTTCCATTTCTCGACGTCGGTCGGATACTCCGTCAGTAATTTCTGCACCGGGTCAATTCTCGCCGCGGGCGCATTAGCCGCCCGAAGATCGGCGACTTCCTTCTCGAGCTGCGCGCGACGGTCGGCATGCGCTTTCACCGCGTCCTTTTCTGCCGCGGTGGCGGCAGCCACTCGGTCCCTGTAGATCTTGCGCACGTCAGCTTCCGCCGGATCGGCGAGGATTTTCTTCTCGACCACCGCCAGCTTTTCCATCGTCTGCCCGTAAGCAAACTGAGGCACAGGGAAGCCGGTGTATCTGACGCCAAGCCAGACGACCGGAGTCATATAAGCGATGATCAGGATGATGTATTGCGCGACCTGCGTCCAGGTCACCGCGCGCATCCCGCCGAGCATCGAGCACACCAGAATCCCGGCCAGGCCGACGAACACGCCGACCTCAAACGCGAGTCCGGTAAAGCGGCTCGTGATCAGACCCACGCCGTAGATCTGCGCGACGACGTAGACGAAAGAACACGTGATCGCCGAGATGATGCCGATCGAGCGGATGATGTTGCCGCCATAACGGGCACCAAGAAAATCCGGAATCGTGAACTGGCCGAACTTGCGCAGATACGGCGCCAACAGAAACGCCACCAGGCAATAGCCGCCGGTCCACCCCATCACGAACGACAATCCATCGTAGCCGGACAGATACAGCGTGCCCGCCATGCCGATGAATGACGCGGCGCTCATCCAGTCGGCGCCGGTCGCCATGCCGTTGAAGAGTGCCGGAACGCGCCGGCCTGCCACGTAGTACTCGGCGACGTCCGCGGTGCGGCTCATGATGCCGATGCCCGCGTACAGCGCGATCGTGGCGAACAGGAAGCAGTAACCGATCCACTGGCGCGACAGCCCTAGCTGCTCGGCGACAGCGAGCACGAGCAGAAAGACGAGGAAGCCGCCGGTGTACCAGGTGTAGTACTTCCGAAGCTGGTTGAAGAAAGCGCGATTGGCGCTAATGGACGTGGCAGCCATCACTCGTCTCCCTCTTCGACGTTGTACTCCAGATCAAGCTTGCGCATCCTCTTGGCGTACACGTAAATGAGGACGACATAGATGATCAGCGACCCCTGTGCGGCCATGTAAAACGACAGCGGCCAGCCAAAGAAATTGATCTCGGCCAGCGGGCGCGCGTACCACGCCATCACGTACGTAACGACGAACCAGATAGCGAGGAGCACTGCGGTGAGCCGCAGATTCTTGTGCCAATACTCATTATGTTTTGTGGTGAGCTGCATGCTTTCTCCTTGTGATATTTATCCCCTGCACTAGCTTGCTGCGGCGGTGGTGTCCTCCGTCGGTTGTAAATCTCTTCGATTGCTGACTGAATGCGGCACGGTTTGCTCGAGATCGCGCTTCAGCGTCGCTGCGAACTTCGGCTCGAACTGGGTCAGCTCCTGATACATCTTCCACGCTTCCTCGCTGCGGCCGAGGTGATGGTAGGTCATGCCGAGCTGATAGTAACCATAAGGACTGAAATGTTGCAGCTTGATGTTGCGTTTAAGCGCAGGCACTGCCTCTTGCAGGCGCCCTTGGCGTATAAGCACCAGGCCGAGTCCGTACCAGGCGCGATCCAGTGTCGGCTTTAGGTCCACTGCCCGGCGGAAGCAGCGTTCCGCCTCCTCTAACTCATCGCGCTGATCGTGAATGAAGCCCAGGTTGAACCAGCCGTCGGCGTGCTGTGGATGGATCGCCACCAGTTCACGAAACTCGCGGATCGCGGCGGCCTGATCGCCAGCCGTCGCATACAGGTTGCCGATAACTGAACGGGCATACGCATCTGCCGGGTCAACGCGAAGAATTTTGCGAAACACCTCGATTGCCTGGGCGTTGCGCTTGAACAGAAGCGCCGTATGCGCGCGCCGAACCAGCCACCATTTGGTGAGTGCGCGCTTGACAAACGTTATTGGGGTGCCGGCGGGTTCCATGTGGCAGCCCATTTTGCGCAGCCTGCTTGATTGACTTGTGCCTTGCATGCTTCTCGATGTTCGAACCCCAGCCAGAAATACGCAAAAAACAAAATCATGAATGCACCGATCGGTATGTGCCGATCGAGCACGACCTTCGGCGTCACCAAGCGAACCAGCTTGACGACCGGACGCGCAATCAACTCAAACAACCGATAGAGCAGGTTGTCGGCGCGCCTACGCCAGTTAAATACTCCGACCAGAAATTGGCCAAGCAGGGCCAGTCCTGCCACGCCCACCAGTGTTTGCGCCACCAACCAGTAAAACGCCATCACCTTCCTAATCCGCGCCGCGTGCGATTGTGATGGTAGTGCTCCACCGCGTCCAGCTTTTGGCCACTGATGTTGCCGCCGACTTACGCGTGCTGTACCGCGCGCCATTGACGCAGAGCACAACGGCGTTTATGCCGCCGTTCGTCTGCCAGGTTGTTGTGCATGCCCCACGCCCATGCGCGGCGTGAACGAAAACGTGCTAGACGAAGTCGTTGACGTCGATCAGGGTTCTCACAACTGATATTCGAGCTGCAGGCGCTGCTGCAGCTTGCGCGCCTGCTTGAACGCTTCCTTCAGAATCAGACGATCCAGTTCGTTCAGTTTGTCGGGATTGATGCGGTTTGCCGCACCCGGCGGCGCGCCCGCGTACTGATTCCTGAGGCGCAGCGACTGGATGAAGAAGAACGCGTCAACAATGGCGCGTACGTCCTCACTGCCGAGACGCGTCGACGATGCCGCCACCTGCAGGCGCCGTGCCGTGTTCGTGTCCGGGATGCCGTGCGCAAGTGCCAGTACGCGTGCTGCATCGACGAACAGGCGCGCTCCCTGGTTCTTGAGGTCGAGCGTTTTCGGGAATTCCTTCGGACTCTGGTACGAAAAGTCCCGGATAACGCCGAGGGGTGGGGACTGCAGCAGCGCATTTTCGGTCAACATGCGCAGGAACGGACGGCTCGCGGCCGTGGTTTTCAGCAGCCTCTTTTTGAGCTGCTCTCCGAGCGCCTGCGCGCCATAGAGCGGCCGCAAGTCGAAAAAAATCGAGGCATTGAGAAGCGCTTCGGGTTCAGGATTGCTGATCCAGGCGCCGAAGTGATGGCGCCACTCATCGAGCGACATGCACCACTGTGGGTTGCCCGCCATGATGTTTCCCTTGCACAGCGGGAAGCCGCAGGCATCGAGACGCTGATTGACCAGGCGCGCGAACGGGACAAAGGCTTCGCGCAGCAACGCAGCATCGCCGGGCTCTTTCGCCTCGAACACGATGCCGTTGTCCTGATCGGTGGCGAGCGTCTGCTCGAGCCGCCCCTCGGAGCCGAAGGCGAGCCAGCACCAAGGAGCGTCAGGCAGCTCGATCTCGTCGATCGTCAGCTCGATGACGCGCGTCGTGACCAGATCGTTCAGCGTCGAGACAAACTGGTTAAGCACCTCGGCGCCAACGCCCTGCGCCAGCAGGTGCTTCGCCAGGCGCTGCGTGTCTTCGGCGCAATGCACAAGCGAGGCGATATCCGGGCTGCGAGCAATCTCGCGCTGCAGCTCCTGCACGCCGGGCCGCTTCAGCTCAAACAGCTGCGCCTGCGAAACGAGCCCGGCAAGCTTGCCCTGCTCATCGGTCACGACAATATGGCTGATGCCGTGCCGCGCCATTGCGGTCGCAGCCTGATGGGCGGTAGCGTCCGTTTTCAGCGTGACGACTCCGGCCGTCATCACTGACAGCACCGGCTCTTCGAGGTCGCCATCTACCAGTGTTACGCGCCGCAGCAAGTCCTTAAGCGTGAAGATGCCAAGCGGGATGCGTGTCTGCGGGTCTGTGACTACGATCGAATCCACATTTTTTTGCGCCATCATTTGCAGCGCCCCGCGCACCGAACCATCAAGCGGCGCTACCAGCGGATCGCTCACCATCAGCGCGGAAAGCGGGCTGTGCATTGTCGGCAGATCGAGCTGGGACAGCTCCGCCGCTGTGATTTGCGCGTTCAATATTGCACCTTGGCGTAGCGAGTCTTGGCGGCCGCGTCGCGCGCGTCGCGCAATGTGTGTATGCCGGCGGCGGCAAGCAATCCGATCATGCGCAGGAACACCTGCGCCGTGATGATGGCGTCGCCTAAAGCGTTGTGGCGCGCTTCGATGCGCACGCCCAGACGCTCCGCAATCGCCTCGAGCCGATGCGATTCCTGTGCTGGATGGAGCACTTCGGATAACAGCAGCGTGTCGAGCAGCGGCTGATCGAAGCGGACGCCCGCCGATGGCTCCTTCAACTGCAAAAAGCGCATGTCGAACGCCGCGTTATGCCCGACCAGCACCGTGTCTTCGCAGAACGCACGAAAGGCCGGTAGCACCTCGTCGATCGTCGGTTGCCCGCGCAGCATGTCTTCGCTGATGCCGTGAACTCTCACTGACGCCCGGTCGAGGCGACGCCGCGGGTCGATCAACTGATCGAACGTTTCGTTGTGCAACAGTCGTAGATTGACGATGCGTACCGCGCCGATCTGGATGATTTCATCACCTTCTGCAGGTTCGAGGCCCGTGGTCTCGGTGTCGAACACGGTGTAGGTCAGTTCGGTCAGCCGACGCTCGTCGAGCGCGTGCGCCTCGGCGCCGCGCGCGAACAACGCGAAGTCGTAATACTCGGGGCGTCCTAGAGTGTCTGGACGCTGCACCGCTTCGTGCTCTGGTTCTGCCAGTGGCAACAGAAACCGGCAATAGGTCGCCACACTTGCGTCGTCACGCGCAAACCAGGCTTCACCGCCATGCCGTTCGGCCACGTCGTGCAGCGACACCGGGCTCGATTCGGCCCCGAATTTCATCGGCTGGTTTTCCCACGCCTGCAGCGCTTCGAGCGGCACCGCTGTACCGGGCCACACCAAGTCAAGCTGCGCCAGCCGCTCGGCCTGCGTTAGCCTCAGTCTTAGCCCGGTGACGTCGAACTCTGCATGCAGCCATGCGGCGAGCCAGGCCAGCGCCCGAATCAATGTAAAGCTGTCCGCCTTTACCCAGAGCGTGGGCGCAATCTCGTCCGCGCTCACCGCGGCGCCAACACGCGTCTCAATCGTTGACTGTGCCGCTGCAACGAGATCAACGCCGCGCATTTCCTCCAGTACCCAGCGCGTCTTCAGCGCGTCAGCATGCTGCGCCGCGTTTTGCTCGAGCTGTTCGCTCAAGCCGTGCACCTCCTCTGCGATCACGCCGACAAAGCGTTCGCGCTCGCCCGGCTGCATGTCGGGATAGCCGGCGAGCGTTTCGACAGCGGCCCGAATGTTGGCTAGCGAAGCGCGGCTACCTTCGGTCAACGTCTGCAGAGCCTGGTCGCGTCGTGACTCGGCCTCGAAACTGCGGGTAATGTTTTCCAGTACCAAGACGTAGCCCGACACCGCCGGTCGTGGTGCATTCAGCGACGCACTGTCTGACCCGGCAGCCGCGAGCACGGGCGCCATCTGCACGCGGATCAACTGACCTGCGCGGCTGGCGGTAACGAAGTTCGCCATCGCCCGACTGCCGCTTTCGAGCCGGCGCCGAATATTGTCGAGGGCATGGTCGATCAGAGGGCGCTCGATCACGCTGAAGATCGAGCGGCCCAGACCGATCAACGCATTGCCGGCTGTCCCGCCTTGCGCGAGCGCGGTGAACTGCAGTCGCGCGCGGTTGTTGTAAAGCAGGATGCGCCCGTCGAGGTTGCAAGCGACGATGCCTTGAGCCAACTCCGACATCAGTGCAGCAAGACGGTTTTTCTCCTCTTCGAGCTTGGCCTGCGATTCGCGAATCTGGCGCTCGACATCGGTTTGCAGCGCATCGCGCTGGTCGGCCAGTTCGTTAAGCACCCGCGCCAGCGCACCAAGTTCGGCGGTATCGCTTTGTTGCACCCGGAAGTCGCGGTTCGCGCCCACCATGATGCGCGCCTGTTCAGCGAGTTTCGCGGGACCGGTTAGATATGCACGCAACAGTGGTGCAGCGAGAAACGCAAGTGCTCCGCCGACTATCAGCAGGCCGAGAGTGATGATTACCGCATGGCGCGCCAGCAGCTTACCGAGCACCGCGCGTTCCTCGATACCAAGGTCGGCCCATAACGCGCCCAAGACTCCGGCGATCGCCGCAAGCACCACAAGACAGAGCGCGCCGACTGTGAGGGCGAGCTTGACTCGCGCCGTCATTGCTTTAAACGCCCAAGATCTGCTTGACCCGTGTCACCAGGTCCTTAGTCGAAAATGGCTTGGTCATATACGCATCGGCACCGAGCGCCATGCCCTTGACCATCTCGGTCTCGCGTCCCTTTGCCGTCAGCATGATTACCTTAGTCGCTTGCCATTCGGGATTGGCGCGAATCGCCTGGCACACCTCGAACCCCGATTTTTTCGGCATCATCACGTCGAGCAATACAACGTCCGGCCGCATTTCGGCGAACTTGCGCAGCGCGGTTTCGCCGTCAGTAGCAACCGCGACCTCGAAGCCCTCGCGCTTCATCAGAAATTCGAGCGAGATGACGATGTTCTGTTCATCGTCGGCGATCAGGATTTTCTTGGCCATGTCTTCCCGGCGTGCCGTCACTGTGCGAGGCGCGCCAGCAACTCCTCTTCGGCCGGCTCCGTCGTCTCGATGGGGAGCGTGAACGAGAAGGTAGCGCCTTTGCCGAGCGCGCTCTCGACCCACAGCCGGCCGCCGAAGTGCTCGACGATCTGCCGGCTGATCGGCAGCCCCAAGCCTGTTCCCTGCGGCTTGTCGGTCAGTGTGTCGCCAGCCTGGCCGAACTTCTCGAAGATGATTGCCTGGTCCCTGGGGCTGATGCCTTTGCCGTTGTCGCGCACGTCGACGCGCAGCTTGCCGCCCTCGTGTGTTAGCCGCACTTCGACGCGTCCATGCACCGGGTCGCAGAATTTGCCCGCATTGGACAGCAGGTTGATCAAGACCTGGATGATGCGATCGAAATCGGTCGTCACGCGCGGCACGTGTGCCGGCATGTGCAGTTCTACGCGCACCGCTTTCTCGTGGAACAACTGGCTGGTCGCGTTCACGCTGTCGGTAATCGCCTCGCGCAGATCGACCTCCGATACGTTCCATTCCAGCTTGCCCGACTCGATCTTGGCGAGATCAAGCACCTGGTTGATCAAGCGCGTAAGACGCTCGCTTTCCTTCGAGATGATGTCCAGAAAGCGCTTGCGCTCAGTGAGACCAATCTCAGGGTTTTCGCGCAGGATCTCCGAAAAAGCGCGGATCGAGGTAAGCGGCGTGCGCAGCTCGTGCGACACCGTCGACACGAAGTCGTCCTTCATCCGGTCGAGCTCCTGCAGACGTTCGTTCGCGTTCTTAAGCTCCGCGGTCGCCGCTTCAAGCTCTTTCGATTTCTGCTCGAGCTGCTGGCTGTACATGACGACTTGCTGCGCTTCGGTCAGCACCTCGCGCACGTCTTCCAAAGTCAGCGCATCTTCCTGCACGGTGGACGCCATCATGATGCGAGCTGACGCGGCTCCGATCGCGCCGGCGAGCTGGGTCTCGACGTAGTGCACCAGCTCGCCGTCGGCGATCAGCTCTTCTTGTGGCCAGCGCAGGCCCTTGCTCCGTGCGTATCGAGCGAAGGATTCGTTGGCCCCTGTTTCGCTCAGGAAGCGCGACAGCATGCCGTGCAGCGCTGGTGCCTGGGCAGTACCGCGCCAGAAGCGAGCGCGATCGGCGTCGCGCTTGAATACATCGACGAACAGATTTGCCTGATGGTGCTCTTCCGCGCTCTGCTGGCCGGCGAGTGACACCAGCACATAGGCGCCGACGTTGGCGATCATGCTCCATATCATCGAGTGTGTGATCTGATCAAGGCCCGATAAACCGAAAAGCTGTAGTGGTCTGAGCAGTTCAAACCCGAATAGCCCTTGCTGCATGATTTCGATCGGCAGCCACCCCGAGCGCGCCAGCGCGGGCACGAGCAGCGTGTAGAACCACACTGCGAATCCGATCAACAGGCCTGCAAGCGCGCCATTGCGGGTGCCGCCCCTCCAAAACAGGCCACCGAGCGCCACCGGCGCGAACTGCGCTACTGCAGCGAACGAGATCAGCCCGATCGAGACCAGCGCATACGCCTCACCTGCGATTTTGAAATAGAGATATCCGAGCAGCAGGATCAGCACGATCGCGCCGCGCCGGATGCCAAGCAGCAACCACGTCAGATCCGCGCGTTCAGCGAGGCGCAGCCCGCGCAGGCGCAAAAGCATCGGCATCACGAGGTCGTTGCACACCATCGTCGAGAGCGCGATCGTTTCGACGATCACCATGCCGGTCGCCGCGGACAGTCCGCCGATAAAGGCGAGCAGCGCGAGTCCTTCTTGCTTTTCGGCCATCGGCACGGTCAATACGAACGTGTCGGCATCGACCCGGCCGCCCGGAAAGTGCAGTCCGCCACCGAACGCGATCGGCAGCACGAAAATGTTGATCGCCAGCATGTACAGCGGAAACAGCCAGATCGCCTTGTTCAGGTGTTTCTCATTCGTGTTCTCGATCACCGTGACCTGGAACTGACGCGGCAGAAACATGATCGCGAACATCGAAAGGATCGTTAGCCACACCCAGCTCGCATAACCACCGGCCACACCTTCCAGCGGTGCAATCAGCGCGCTCAGTTTTGGATCTCCGGCAGCACGACCAAACAGATCGCCGAAGCCGTTGTAGACACCGAACGTGACGAACACGCCGACTGCGAGAAAGGCGAGCAGCTTGACCAGCGATTCGAACGCGATCGCCGCCACCATGCCCTCATGGTGCTCGGCCGAATCAAGATGGCGGGTGCCGAACGCGATCGTGAACGCCGCCAAAATCATCGCTACCCATAGCCCGGTGTCCTGCGCGAGCGTTACCGCGCCGAGCTTCTGCGGCATCACGATCTCGGGATACTGTGTGAGGATGATGTAGCTGTTCGAGATACCCTTTAGCTGCAGCGATATATACGGGATGATGCCGATCACGGCGATGATCGTCACGACACCACCCAGTAGCGCGCTTTTGCCGTAACGCGAGGCGATGAAGTCGGCCAGCGATGTGATGCGGTTCTGCTTCGAGATGCGCAGGATCTTGCGCATCACGATCCACCATAGCGCAATCATCAGCGTCGGCCCGAGGTAGATCGGCAGGAACCCCACGCCGTCGGTCGCAGCGCGCCCGACGCTGCCGTAGAACGTCCACGCCGTGGCATAGACCGCCAGCGAAAGACTGTAGATGTACGGATTGGCAACGATCGAGCGGCCGGCGTCGGCGCGCTTGTCGGCGTAATACGCGATTGCGAACAGCAGCCCCAGATAGGAGAACGCAGCGCTGACGATCACCCATTCACGCAGCATGACGGTCTACTCGTCCTTGCTTTTCACCACGTAGTACATCAGCGCGATCAGCGCTGCCCAGACGGCGAACAGGTAAACGTAGAACATCGGGATGCCGAGGACGAGCGTTGCGCGATTGAACAGCGCGAGAAACGGATAGTTGAAGAGCAGAGCCCCAAGCAGACATACCGCGACAAACCGTTGCGCCTTCTGCATTTCGTCTATCCGTCCTCTCTGCATACGGCGCCGCCTCCCCAGGCTGGCCGCAGACTATCCTAAGCCAAACCGGCAGCGTGCCTGCACTGATCGCCTTCACCCATGCCTGATTGCGATCGTCTTCAGCGTCGTGAATCCAAGCAGCGCTTCGAATCCTTTTTCTCGTCCGTAGCCGCTTGATTTCACGCCGCCGAACGGCAACTCGATGCCGCCACCCGCGCCGTAGTTGTTGATGAATACTTGTCCGCAGCGCAGCTTGCGCGCGACTCGCATCTGGCGCGCGCCATCGTGCGTCCAAACGCCGGCCACGAGGCCGTACATCGTGCCATTGGCGATCGACAGCATCTCGTCTTCGGAGTCGAAAACAATCGCGGCGAGCACCGGTCCAAAGATTTCTTCCTGTGCCAACACGTGATTCGATGGAACGTCGCGCAGTAACGTGGGCGCCTGGTAATAGCCGCTCTGCGGCGCGTGCTCGACGATGCTGCCTTGCGCTGCGATCGGAACGTTGTCGTGCTGCGCGCGGCTTAAGAAATCCCACACGCGCTGCAACTGGTTTTGACGGATCAACGGTCCCGCATCGAGATCATCGAGTGCAGGGCCGACCTTCAATTGCGACATCGCGTGGCCGACACGCGCGACCAGCTCATCGTAAATCGGTCGTTCGATCAACAGGCGGCTGCCGGCCGAGCACGTTTGGCCCGCGTTCTGGACGATCGCATTGACGACGACCGGCAACACGTCGTCCAGGCGTGCGTCGGCAAAAACGATCTGCGGCGACTTGCCTCCGAGTTCGAGTGTGACCGGGCAATGGTGTTTCGCGGCCGCCTGCGCGACCGCTGTACCGGTGGCCGGCGATCCGGTAAACGAAATGTGATCGACACCGCGGTGTTGCGCGAGCGCGGCACCTGCCTCGGCGCCGTAACCGGTGACGATGTTCAGAGCGCCTGCAGGAAAGCCGACGTCAGCCGCGAGCTCGGCGACGCGTATCACCGACAAGCATGCATCCTCCGCAGGTTTGACGACGCACGCGTTGCCTGCCGCCAAAGCGGCGCCGACGCTGCGGCCGAAAATTTGCATCGGATAGTTCCACGGCACGATATGGCCAGTGACCCCGTGCGGCTCGCGCAGTGTCAACACCGTCATGCCGGCTTGATACGGAATCGTGTCGCCGTGCAGCTTGTCGGCCGCACCCGCGTAGTACTCGAAGTAGCGCGCCAGTGCGGTCGCATCGGCTCGCCCTTGCTTCAACGGCTTGCCCGTGGTGCGCGATTCGAGACGTGCGAGCTCGTCGTGATGGTCGCCTACCGCGTACGACAGCTTCATCAGCAGGCGGCCGCGTTCGGTCGCGGTCATGCGGCCCCAATCACCGTCAAAGAATTCGCCCAGCGCACTGCGCGCCGCCAACACCGCTGCGTCAATGTCGTCGGCATTGCCGCGGGCGATCTTTGCAAACGCCTTGCCGTCAGACGGATCGATCACGTCGATCGTCTGGCCGGTGGACGACGCTACCCAGCGATTGCCGATAAAGTGATGCGAACCCGCGGCGGTTGTATTGCCATCCATCGCGTTCTCCCGGGTTGATCAGCTTGGATTATTACCTGCCGCGCCTAGAATCGCCGCGATTACCGACAACGACTGAATCGCATGCGCCTCGACGCCGTCCCCGCTGGCCGCAGTATTCCGGACGATTTCAATGTCATCATCGAAATCCCTGCGCATGCGGATCCGATCAAGTACGAGGTCGACAAGGAAACAGGAGCGCTGTTTGTCGACCGCTTTATCGGCACTTCGATGCACTATCCGTGCAACTACGGTTACGTTCCGAAGTCACTTGCTGACGACGGAGATCCGCTCGATGTGCTGGTGATTACGCCGTTTGCGTTGCAGCCAGGCGTCGTCGTGCGCTGCCGTGCGCTCGGTGTACTGAAGATGGAAGACGAAGCGGGCGGCGATTCGAAGCTGCTCGCGGTGCCGATCGACAAGATCCTGCCGTGGTACCGGCACTGGCAAACGTGGTCCGACATTGCTCCGGAACGTCTGGCGCAGATTCAACATTTTTTCGAGCACTACAAGGATCTGGAACCCGGCAAGTGGGTCAAGGTCATCGGGTGGGAAGGTCCTGAGTCCGCGCGGAAGGACATACTCGACGCGGTCGCGGCTTACAAGAAAAGCATGCCTAGCCCGGCAGCGTAGCCACGTCCTCGCGGCGCGCTTGCGACGCAATGACGTTTAGCGCAAGCCCGCTCAACACTAACGCCATGGCCGTGAGTTTCCACCACGTCACTTCTTCACCGAGAAGCAGCACCGCGAAACTCATTGCGACGATCGGTACCAGCAAGGTAAACGGTGCAATCAGCGCCGCCGGATGCTGTCGCAGTAGCCACGCCCAGATGCCGAACGCGAGCAGCGTAGTTGGCCACGCCTGAAACGCCAGACCTAACCACGCCAGCGTGTCCATCGCGTTGACCGCGGCCCACATGGTGGCCGGGCCTTCAAGAACGAACGCAACCGGCAGCATCATTATCGATGCGGCAGCGCTCGCCCACACAACGACGGCCAGCGGCTGTTCGCTATGGATGCGCTTGACGATCACATTGGCGATCGCCCAGGAAGCCGCGGCTGCCACCACGAGCAAGAATCCGACGCGCGTCGACGGCGGCAAATGAAGCGCGACGAGCACGAGGCCGGTCCCGGCGATCGTGGCACCGATCAACTGGATCGGCTTCGCGCGCTCGTGTGTCAGCAAAGCGACGAGCCCAATCGTGAAGAACGCCTGAACCTGAATGACCAACGAAGCGAGGCCGGTCGGCATTCCCGCCTGCATTCCTGCGAACAACAGTCCAAACTGCACCGTAAACGCAAAGAAGCCGTATCCGGCCACCAGGCGCCACGACGGCTGTGGCCGCCGCACGAACAGGACCGCCGGAAACGCAGCCAGCGCAAAGCGCAAGACGGTCAGCGTCATCGGCGGCACATCGTTCAAGCCCCAGCGAATGACGACGAAGTTAAACCCCCAAATCGTCACCATCAACAGAGCGGCCGCGAGGTGTGAAGGACTCACGAATACCTCGCCGTAGCGCCGGAGCAAAGGGGGTTTGCTCGGACTCCCCGAAGGGGCCGGTGCGCAGCACCGTGCCCCAAATTGTCACCATCAGCAGAGCGGCCGCAAGATGCGTCGCACTCATTCGACGCTCGACGAGGCGCGCAGTGCGCTGCGTTCATTCAATTCGTCGACGTAGGCTTCGATTCCGCCGGTCTCGCGCTGCAAGTACCGTTCGACCGCGTCGGCGAATGCGGGATGCGCGAGCCAGTGTGACGAGTAGGTCGTCACCGGTTCGAATCCACGCGCGAGCTTGTGTTCGCCCTGGGCACCACCTTCGAACACTTTTAATTTGCGTTCGATCGCGAACTCGATCATCTGGTAGTAGCTCGTTTCAAAATGCAGGCAGGGAACGAACTCGATTGCTCCCCAGTAGCGCCCGTAAAGACGCTCGTGATCGAACAGTGCAAGCGCGGTAGCGATCGGCCGACCATCGCGACGCGCAACCACCATTAGCAAAGTCTCCGGCATCGACCGTGCAATCTGCAGAAAAAAACGGCGATTCAGATATGGCGTCGAATAATGAGCTGCGTACGTCGTGGCGTAGCAGCGCATGAACAAATCCCAATCGGAGTCGCTGATGTCACGGCCGACTTTGCGCTCGAGTACGACACCCTCGGTCAATACCTTGCGCTTCTCTGCTCTGATTTTCTTCCGCTTCGGCTGTGCGAGAGATACGAGATAGTCGTCAAACGATGAGTAGTCCCGATTGAACCAGTGAAACTGCACCGCACGCCGCGTCAGCATTCCGGCGTCTGCAAGATGTTCAATTTCACCGGGTGGCGCGAACAGCACGTGCAGCGACGACATGTCGGACTCTCGTGCGTGTGAGACAAGCGCGTGTGCGAGCAGCGTCTGCTGATGTGAATCCCGCACAATCAATCGCGCGCCCGGCACCGGTGTGAACGGGATGGCAGCAAGCCACTTTGGGTAGTAGTCGATGCCATGTTGCTGATATGCACTGGCCCATGCCCAATCGAACACGTACTCGCCATAGGAGTGATGCTTCCGATAAAGCGGCACGGCGCCAGCCAACTGATCGTCGCGCCATAGCGTCAGGTACTGCATCTCCCACCCGGAACGCGGCGCTGCGCATCCGCTCGAGTGCAGTGCATGCAGAAACTCGTACCGCACGAATGGGTTGCCGCTGCCCGATGCGGCGACCAGCGCATTCCACCTGGCTTCACCGATCGCGGCCAGATCGTCGACGACGCGCGTGCAATAATCCGCGCCATCTGCTAGTTGGTTCATCGAATGAGTTCTAACGTCAAAGTCGCGGTTGCACAGCTCAATTGCACCGTCGGCGACTTCGAGGGCAACAGCAGAAAAATCATCGAAGCGGCATCGCGCGCCGCTGCAGCGGGGGCCGATCTGCTGCTGACGCCGGAGTTATCCTTGGCCGGCTATCCGCCTGAAGACTTACTTCTGCGCCGTGCATTTTACGCAGCCAGTGACGCTGCGTTACAGATGCTGACCGCGCAGTTGCTGCAGTTTCCCGAGCTCACGGTCATCGTCGGCCATCCGCTGGCGCGCGAGGGCCATCGATTCAACGCGGCATCACTGTTGCAGGGTGGCGTTGTGCTGGGCACGTACTGCAAACACGACCTACCCAACTATGACGTGTTCGACGAGCAGCGGTATTTCACGCCCGACAATCGCCCGCTCGTGTTCGAACTGAACGGCACTTCATTCGGCGTCAACATCTGTGAGGACACTTGGTTCTCGTACACGCCGGAGTGCGCGAAATCAGCAGGCGCGGAGGTGTTGCTCGTGCCCAATGGCTCGCCGTTTCATCTGGGCAAGCAGCAGCAGCGCTTCGACACGCTGCGCGCGAACGTTACGCGTTACCGGATGCCGGTCGTGTATGCGAACCTGGTGGGAGGACAAGACGAGCTTGTGTTCGACGGCGGTTCATTCGTGCTCGACGGCGACGGCAAGCTGGTGGCGAACGCGCCGTACTTCGAGGAGAGCATGCTGCTCGTGAACTTCATCGATGGTGTGCCGCAGCCGTCACCGGTTATCGCTGAGCCGGGAGAGGAAGCGCTCGCATACTCGGCACTGGTCCTGGGCGTGCGCGACTATCTGGGGAAAAATGGTTTCCCGAGCGCGATCATCGGACTATCCGGCGGCGTCGATTCGGCGCTGACTTTGGCAATCGCGGTCGATGCGCTGGGGGCGGAGCGGGTGCGCGCGGTGATGATGCCGTCACAATTTACATTGCCGATGAGCCTGGACGACGCGCAGCAAATGGCGCAGGAGTTGAGGGTGCGTTACGACGTGCTTCCGATCAAGCCCGCATTCGACGCATTCCTTTCTACGTTGGCGCGCGAGTTTCGTGGACTGCCGTGGGATACGACCGAAGAAAATCTGCAGGCGAGGATCCGCGGGACGCTGTTAATGGCGCTGTCCAACAAGTATGGCTCCATCGTACTGACCACCGGTAATAAGTCAGAAACGGCAGTCGGTTACTCGACGCTGTACGGTGACCTCGCCGGCGGCTTCGCCGTGATAAAGGACATCTTGAAAACGCTGGTGTATCGGCTGTGCCGATACCGGAATTCGATCGCACCGGTGATTCCGGAGCGCATCCTGTTGCGCGCGCCGACTGCGGAGCTCAAGGCCAATCAGACCGACCAGGATTCTCTGCCACCCTATGACGTCCTCGACGAGATCATCGACCTGTACATGCAGCAGGGACGCTCGATCGCCGAGATCGTCGCGGCCGATCACGACGAGGCGGTGGTGCGCAAAGTGGTTCGGATGATTCGCCTGTCCGAATACAAGCGGCGCCAATCGCCGATCGGAATCCGCGTAACTCATCGTGGCTTTGGCAGAGACTGGCGATATCCGGTCACCAATCGTTTCCGCGAAGAGAGTGTCACGCTCTAGAATCCGTGCAACAAACACGGAAAGCGACGATGAAACAAGTCACTGCGATCATTAAACCGTTCAAGCTCGATGAAGTGCGCGAGGCGCTGGCCGACGTTGGCGTCACTGGACTGACGGTCACCGAAGTAAAGGGCTTCGGCCGCCAAAAGGGGCACACTGAGTTGTATCGAGGAGCGGAGTACGTCGTCGACTTCCTGCCGAAGGTGAAAGTCGAAGCCGTCGTGCCCGATGCGCTAGCCGAGCGCGCGATCGAAGCGGTCACCAAAGCCGCGCGCACCGGAAAGATCGGCGACGGAAAAATCTTTGTCCGCGCGGTCGAGCAAGTAATTCGAATTCGTACGGGCGAAGAGGGCGAAGCCGCGGTGTAGCGGCGGCTGCGCTAGAGCGTTTTTCCGTTGCTGGGCTTCAACAACACGATCAGCGCGCCGCTGCCGCCTTCGGTGGACCGCGCCTGGCAGAACGCGATAACGTCTTCTCGCTGCGCGAGCCAGACTTTCGTCTTTCCTTTTAGCACCGGCTGACGACCTTTCGAACCCAAGCCCCTTGCCGTGCACGACACGAATGCAGCGCAATCCGCGCTTGCCGGCGTCGCGCATAAAGCCGGCGAGCAGCTCGCGCGCTTCGCCCGTGCGGCAACCGTGCAAATCAATCTCGTCCTGAATCACCCATTCGCCGCGCCGCAGTTTGCGCAGCACGTCGGGGCCGACGCCGGGGCGGCGAAACGACAGCTCGTCATCGGTGTGCAGCAGCGTGTCGATTTCGAATTCGTCGGATACCGACGCCACCAGCACCAGTTGGTCGTCCTCGCGCCGCTTGTAGGCGATCGGTGGGTGCGGCGTGCGCTTGTGCTCGACTCGCGTGTGGCCATCCAGCGGCGTGACGTCGCCGACCGCATCGCGAAATTCGTCGACCGCTTTTAGCGTCGTGACTTCGCGGACGCGAAGCTCGGCCGCCGCCTGTTCCTGCTTTCGGGCTTCGCTAACCAGCGCGTCGCGTAGAGATTCGAGTTGCGCGAGATGGGTGAATTTTTCTGTCATACACCGTCGATCCCGCTTGTCGATTCAGAGGCGGCGTTATGCGGCGAGCGCTTCCGAGGCCGGGGTGACGGCTTCGAGGTTCTCCAGATATTTCTGTGCGTCGAGCGCCGCCATGCAGCCGGTGCCGGCGCTTGTAACCGCTTGCCGGTACACGTGATCCTGCACGTCGCCCGCCGCAAAAACGCCGGCAACGCTGGTCGCAGTCGCCATTCCGGCGAGTCCGGTTTTGGTAATGATGTAGCCGTTATTCATCTCCAACTGGCCGGCAAAAATTTCGGTGTTCGGCCGGTGCCCGATCGCAATGAACACGCCTTGCAGCGCAATCCTTTCGGTACTACCGGTCTGCGTGTTCTTGATGCGCACCGCATTGACGCCGGAGTCGTCACCCAGCACTTCGTCGAGCACGTTGAACGTCCTCATCTCGACCTTGCCTTCTTTGACCTTTTGCATCAGGTGATCGACGTTAATCGCTTCGGCGCGAAACTTGTCACGCCGATGAATCAACGTCACTTTCTTGGCGATGTTGGTCAGATAAAGGGCTTCTTCTATCGCGGTGTTGCCACCACCGACGACCGCGACGTCCTGGTTCTTGTAGAAAAACCCGTCGCACGTGGCGCAACCCGACACGCCCTTGCCCATGAACGCCTGTTCCGATGGCAGGCCCAGGTACATCGCGCTGGCGCCGGTCGCGATGATCAACGCATCGCACGTGTATTCAGCTGAATCGCCGATTAGCCGCAAAGGCCGCTCGGCGAGCTTCGCGGTATGAATGTGATCGAAAATCACCTCGGTGTTGAAGCGCTCGGCGTGCGCCAAAAAGCGCGTCATCAATTCGGGACCTTGCACGCCTTGCGCGTCAGCAGGCCAATTGTCGACATCGGTGGTCGTCATCAGCTGCCCGCCCTGCGCAAGACCGGTCACCAACACCGGCTTCAAGTTGGCACGCGCGGCATAGACCGCAGCCGTGTACCCGGCCGGGCCGGAACCCAAAATAAGCACGCGTGCGTGTTTAGTAGTCGTCATAACGGTCAGCCGATCCCCTTCGCCGAATCGAAGCGATTATATTGGGGCGCTTCAGCTGAAACGAAGCCCAGATAAGAATGCGGCGAGCGCCTTACTCGTCGCCGCTTGTCTCGGGCTGGCGTTGGCCAGACGTCGCGTTGGCCAGTCGACGGCTGAGAGCGCGCTTGCGGGCAGCCGCGAAGTATTCGTCATCTTTCTTTCTGGCGTTTGGCCGGAGACGTCGAGCTCGCAGGATTGGCATCAAAACGACCAGCGCGACGACGAGGCCGCCGATGATCAGCAGGCCGTTCATTCGTCTACGTCGTCTTCGTCTCGATAGCCGGATTGCTTCTGGTTGACCTTGTAAACCGCACCGGCCACGCCCACTGCAACTACACCGGCAAGAAAAACGAGTATCGACGGACCCACGGCTCGCTCCACACTAATTGGAACCGCAAACTCTAGGGTCTTGATGCCGACGTTGAAGGTCTTTGGAGCGCCGGATTTCCTGAGGGATTTAAGGTAATGAAATAGAGCTACATCTGCCGGAAAAGGTGCGTGTAACTATCCGAAACGAGCAGCGTTTCAGCGCGAGTCTTTAGTTTCACCAGCATTCGGCCGCGAAAGTCGCGCGCTACGCCGGCAATCGAGGTCGCATTGACCAATGTAGAGCGATGGATCTGCCAGAACTGGTTCGGATCGAGCTCCTCGACCAACTCCTTTAATGGCTTGCGAATCAACGCCTCGCCCTCGCCGGTGACAACGCGGGTGTATTTGTTGTCGGCCTGAAAGTAGGTGACTTCATCGACCGTAATCAGTTTCAAGCTCTGTCCGACAGATGCATTGATCCAGCGCAGGTACTGTTTTGCAGGCGATTGCGCACTCGAGGTGATTTGCGCCAAGGTCGCCTCAAGCCGCGCCGGCGGCGTCCCCAGCCGTTGCCTTGACGCGAGACACCGCGGTGAACAAACGCGCCGGCGCGACCGGCTTCAGGACATAGTCAACTGCGCCCTGATCAAAGGCGGCCACTGCGTGCTGGTCATACGCGGTGACAAACACTACGTGACAGCGCCCGCTCGCTTGACGCGCTACTTCGAGTCCCGTAGCGCCTGGCATCTGAATGTCGAGAAACAGCACGTCGGGATGATGCTCATCGAGCAGCCGTCAGCGCCTGCACGCCATCGGCAGCTTCGCCGACGATCGAAAGCTCGGGCCACAGTTGCCCCAGTTGTTCGATCAAGTTGATGGCGCAGCGTCGCCTCGTCCTCGGCGACGATCGCGGTCGGACCCGTCATTTCGTCGCAGTTTGGGGCTGATTGCTCGCTAATTTGGATCTAGCTCGGCGGCGGGAACACGCATCGTGATTTGGGTGATATCGCCGATCTGCTCGAGCAGTCGAGCGACGCCGCGACCACCGAACAGTCCGGCCAGGCGCTCTCGCACGCGCGCCAGCTCAGGGTCGTCGTCGCAATGGTCAGGCATCGTCAAAGCGCAGCACGATCACAACTTGACTTCCGATGCGGCTGATGCCGATCTTGATCGACTCGGGCAGCTCGCCGGACGGCTGCCGCACCGCCCGCTGCAGTAGCGGCAGCAGCAGCATCGGATAGAAGCGCGCGCATCGGCAATCGTCCGGCAACGTGACCGATAGCGTCGGGCGGCCGTCGTGCAGCGATGTCACGACCGCGAGGTACGCCTGCACCAGATCGATTTCGGCTTCGATCGTCGAACCGGGCTCGCGCAAGCGCGGCAATGCGACGCGCAAGATAGGTGATCAGGCGATCAAGGTCATTGGCCGCGCTGCGGTGCATCCTGCGATACAAGCGTTTCGATGTCGACCAGCGAATCGAAAAGAAACTGCGGCTCGACTTGCGCCTGCATGGCGGCCAGTCGAGATTCAAGTACTTCGCGTGCAATCGTGGCCTGCGCGCGCTGCGTCGCTTGCAGTGCGGTGGTCGTCGCATTCCGCCGATGCAAAACTTCCGCCACGGCCACGAACAGAAAACTGAGCGTGGAGTAAACGATTGCGTGCCCCACGAAGGCGAGCCACATCGGCGGCAACGGTTTTTTCTTGCCGTCCACGAGTGACGAGACCAATTCCGGAAGCCCGGCCGCCTCGGCCGTTGGAACCGTGATCGCAGCCGTTAACGCTGCGCTTGCGACAACCACCCAGACAAGCCGCCAGATGCGCGCAGCGCCGCCGGCGGGCGCGTCGTACGTGGCTCCCACCCACCCGAGCATCGTGAGACTAAACAGCAGCATCGAGCCCACGAGGTTGAACGCCAACACCTGCGCAATGCCCGGCTTGTCCAACTTATCGATCCAGATCGACGCATCGACGACGGTCATCAGGAATGACGCCATCAAGACCGCGACCACGTGCGCCCAGCCCATTCGCGACCACGCGGACCACCAAGCTGCCAACGTTGCCACACCGGCCGAGCGTTGACCCGTCAGAACGACGCTCATGGCGCAGCCTCCGGTGCCAGCTCCAGCGGCAGCGTATCGACGCCATCACGCCGCGCGGTGATGCCGACGCGAGCTGCAAACTGGCACGGCTGCCATACAGCGCAGCCAGTCGAGAACGCGTATTGGCGAGTCCAACGCCTGAGCCGGCACTACTTGAAAATCCGATCCCGTTGTCATGCACTTCGACGATCAGATCCTCGCCGGCACGGCGGGCGCGAATGTCGATATTGCCTCCCTGCGGAAGCGGCGACAGACCGTGCTTGATCGCGTTTTCGACCAGCGTCGGCAACACCATCGGCGGCACGCGCGCATTTTCCAGCGCGGGATCGTGATCGATCGAGAAGCTCAATCGCTCGCGCATCCGCATCTTCAAAATGGTCAAAAACGAACGCGCAAGCTCGAGCTCGCGCGACAGCGTGGAACCTGATTGACGCATCGAAGGCAATGCTGCACGCAGGTAGTTGATCAGGCTTGCCAGCATCTCCTGGCCCTGCGCCGGCGCGGTCTCGTAAAGACGCTTGACATTGGCCAACGTATTAAAAAGAAAATGCGGTTCGATCTGCGCTTGCAACGCAGTCAGTCGCGCTTCCACCATCTGACCTTGCAAGGACTGGCGGCGGCATTCGGTTTCCTCCAGCGCCGCTCGCGCTAGCTCGTCTTCACGCGTCGAGTTGAAGAGCCAGAACGCCAGGCTTCCAAGGACAGCCCAGATCGCGAACGTCGACGAAAAGAAGCCGACCTCTTCAGCCAGGCGCTGCGCGACCGGCACGCCGGCTACCCACAGGCGGGCGGGAACACTCGCTGCCGCCACAACAAGGGAAACCGAAATTCCAAGTGTCAGCGCCACCTTCGACCTCAGCGAAAAAGCCTGCGACGAAGGCTTCGACAAGTGCGATCGCCATCAGCAGTAACAGGCCGCTAATCAGGCTGCCGCGTAACGAACGCGCCAGGCCGAAAATCCATTCCTCGAACGGCATCGCATTGAAGTACAGCGCGTAGCGACCGACGATAAAATCGAAGCAGAAATAGAAGACGACCGCGATGGACTTCAGGTTCCACACGCGTGCAAACGCCGACCGGGCGGCCGAGGGTGGCGCGGCGAACGGCCGGCAAGCTCTGCGAGGCGATCATTAGCCCGGATTCTGCGCGGAGCGCCGGTGCATCGCAACGCCTGCCGACGAAGTGCGAGTGCGGCGGCGCGAAACCCTTCATTTGGCGACGAATTTTCCTATTTTGAGCGCCGCTGCGCGCGGAGCTCTGAAACGCTCGTGCTTTTGATGCTTACCTATAATCGCGCGCATGGCGGCAAGGGCAAAAGCGGGCAGCAACGCACAGCGGGCAGCCGACGGCGTCTGGGTGCGTGCGCGAGACGCGGCGCCGCGCTCGGAAGGCAACGACCGCTTCGGTCAGTTGCTGGCTGAAGCGGGGTGGATTGTCGGTGCCGTCGTGGCGGTGGCGTTGTTTGCAATGCTCGCCAGCTTCAGCCAGAACGACCCGGCGTTCTCGCACACCGCGAGCGCTGCTGGCGTCGAGAACATCGGCGGCCGTTTCGGAGCATGGGTGGCTGACATCGCGTTGCTGCTCTTTGGGCTGTCGGCGTATTTGCTCGTATTCGGTCTGGCGATCACGGTGGTGCGCGGCTTTCGCAAGCTGCACCGCGTGGCGAGCGGCGATCCGCTGAACGACGACCTGCCGGCCTATGCGCACGGCATCGGCTTTGTGCTGCTGCTGTTCGGCGCGGTAAGCCTTGAGACGCTGCGGTTTCACACGCTTGGCGTTGCTTTGCCCGGTTGGCCCGGGGGCGTCGTAGGCAACTCTGTTGCGCAGTTTCTGCAAGCGAGCGTCGGTTTTACCGGCGCTACCGTGATCATGCTGGTCGCGATTGCGATCGGCCTGTCGCTGTTTCTCGACTTTTCGTGGCTAGCGGTGGCCGAGCGGTTCGGTGGATTTCTCGAAGGATTTTCACGCCGTTCGCGGCGCAAACGCGAGGAGGCCGAAGATCGCGCGATCGGCGAAGCCGCGGCGAAGGTGCGCGAAGCGGCCTTGAGTGATGAACGCGAGCGCATCGATGAAGCGCCGCCGGTTCATATCGAGCGCACACCCGTGCATGTCAAGCCGTCCGAGCGCAAGCAGAAGGAAAAGCAGGTACCGCTGTTCGCCGAGATGGCCGACGCGCGCCTGCCGCCGCTGGACCTGCTCGATGAGCCGCCGCCGAATCTCGAGGCGATCTCTACCGAAACGCTCGAGTTCACGTCACGGCTGATCGAAAAGAAGCTGCGCGACTTCAACGTTGAAGCCGTCGTCGTCGCCGCGTACCCCGGACCGGTGATCACGCGTTACGAGATCGAGCCTGCAGTTGGCGTCAAAGGCAGCCAGATCGTCAATCTTGCAAAAGACTTGGCGCGCGCTTTGTCGCTGGTATCGATTCGTGTAGTCGAGACGATTCCCGGCAAGAACCTGATGGGGCTCGAGCTGCCGAATCCACGCCGGCAAGTCGTGAAACTCTCCGAGATTCTCGGCTCGGCCATCTACAACGAGAGCCATTCGCTGCTGACACTGGGGCTTGGCAAGGACATCTCGGGCAAGCCGGTGGTGCTCGATCTTGCGCGCATGCCGCATCTGATGGTGGCGGGTACGACCGGTTCCGGGAAATCGGTCGGCATCAACGCGATGATTCTGTCGATTCTTTACAAGGCCGATCCATCGCAAGTGCGCATGATCCTGATCGACCCAAAGATGCTGGAGCTTTCGGTGTATGAAGGCATCCCGCATCTGCTCGCGCCCGTTGTGACCGACATGCGAGAGGCCGGCATCGCTCTGCAGTGGTGTGTCACTGAGATGGACAAGCGTTACAGGCTGTTGAGCAAGCTCGGTGTGCGGAGTCTGACCACCTACAACCAGAAGATTGTCGATGCGCGCGCCAAAGGCGAGTTCATCGCGAATCCGTTTTCGCTGACGCCCGCTGAACCGGAGCCGCTCGACACGCTGCCGATGATCGTCGTCGTGATCGACGAGCTGGCCGATCTGATGATGGTGTCGAGCAAAAAGGTCGAAGAGCTGATCGCGCGCATTGCGCAGAAAGCCCGCGCGTCGGGCATGCACTTGATACTTGCAACGCAGCGGCCGTCGGTCGACGTCATCACAGGCTTGATCAAAGCCAATATTCCGGCGCGGATTTCGTATCAGGTCTCGAGCCGTGTCGATTCGCGCACGATCCTGGACCAGATGGGTTCGGAGTCGCTGCTCGGGCAGGGCGACATGCTCTATCTCGCCCCCGGCACCGGCTTGCCGACACGGGTGCACGGCGCCTTCGTCGCAGACGCCGAAGTGCATAGGGTGGTCGACGTATTGAAGTCGCGCGCCGCACCGCAGTACGTCGAGGGGTTACTCGAGCCTGTGGAAGGCAATGGCGAGAGCGGCGAAGCTAGCGCGAACGGCGGTGTCTACGCAAACGAAGCCGATCCGTTATACGACCAGGCGGTCGAAATCGTTTTGAAAAATCGCCGTGCGTCGATCTCGCTGGTGCAACGGCATCTGCGTATCGGATACAACCGGGCTGCGCGCCTGCTGGAAGACATGGAGCGCGCCGGCATGGTGTCGGCGATGCAAAGCAACGGCAATCGCGACATTCTGGTGCCGGCGCGTGAGAGTTGAAAGGTGTCGATGTTGAATTCTTTGCGTGCGGTGCTGATTGTCTTGACTGCTTTTGCGACACACGCGCACGCCGCGGCGCTGGATCAGCTGCGCAGCTTTCTGACGCAGACCAACAGCGCACGTGGAGACTTCGTTCAGCGCGTAACGCCGCGCCAGGGCGCCAAGCCGCAAACGGCAGCCAGTGGGCAATTTGTCTTTCAGCGTCCGGGCAAATTCCGTTGGACCTATGAAAAACCGTACGAGCAACTGATCGTTGCAGACGGGCAGCGCCTGGTGCTATTCGACAAGGACCTGAACCAGGTGACAGTCAAGAAGCTGCAAGCGTCGCTGCCGTCGAGCCCGGCGTCGATCCTGTTCGGTTCCAACGAGTTTGAAAAGGAATTCGACGTCAGCGACGCCGGTGCGCGCGACGGCCTCGAATGGATCGTCGCAAAGCCGCGCGCCAAGGACACGACGTTCGAGCGCATCGAGATCGGCTTTCGCGATGGCTTGCCGCAGGCGATGCTGCTGGCGGATGGCTTCGGACAGACCACGCAACTGACGTTCAGCAAGGTCGAACGCAACCCGAAGCTCGACGCCGACGCATTCCGGTTTACGCCTCCGAAAGGCGCCGACGTTCTCGAAGACAAGTAGTCGCTTGGGTCTACGTCTTGGCCGCGGGGCGCGGTCATCTTCCGTCGGGCTCCAAGGACTACCAGTACCGCCTGCGGAAACGCCGGGTCTGAATGAATCGTCGACGCGACTGAAGTTGCGACCAGGAAATCGTCTGGCTGCTCGGCGACGATTTCGGCGCTGAACCGCACAAGATGCGGATGCGCCCATCGCAGCGTGACCAATCGTATGATCGTCGCTAAGGGTTCACTGCGCAACAAGGCGATCCTGGTGCCGGCGGCACTCGCCATCAGCGCGTTCGGCCTCGGCCACACTCGCCGCTGATCATCGGTGGCCTTTTCTCTGTTACGAAGGCACCGAGAAGCTGGGCACAAGTTCCAGCACTCCGGGCGCGACGACGCGCATCGCGCAAAGCTCAGCCGCGCGCTGACCGACCCCAGCGTGGATCTCGTGGCGCTGGAACGGGACAAGATCAAAGGCGCAATCCGTACCGACTTCATCCTGTCCGCGGAAATTATCGTAATCACGCTGGGCACCGTAGCCGCCGCGTCACTGAGCACTCGGATCGGAGTGCTGGTCGGCATATCGCTGCTGATGACGGTGGGCGTCTACGGGCTGGTGGCGGGAATCGTCAAACAGGACGATGGCGGGCTCGCGCTGACGCGATCGGCGTCGACAGCACTGCAGTCCCTCGGCCGGGCGATATTGGTCGCGGCACCGTGGCTAATGAAGGCTTTATCGATCGCCGGCACTGCCGCGATGTTCCTGGTCGGCGGCGACATTCTCACCGCACGGAATCCCGGCGCTGCATCACTTCGCGGAGATGGCGTTGCACGACATCACAGGCCCGACGGCCATGCTGGGCAACTTGCTGTTCGATGGCCTCGTAGGAATACTGGCCGGTCTGCATCGTGGCCGCGGTGGTGACTCTGTTGAAGAGTGGCGAACGGCGACCGCACAGTGAATCGCTTCGGCTGACATCGCGCCGAGAACGTGACGCGGTTCATTACGGCGCCTCAGGCCTGGCTACGAACCTTGGTTACGGCGATGCCGACTGTTCGCCCCGAGCGCGAACAGAATGGCCTTGGTGCTGTCGGCTGCCACATGCTATCGCCGGGCTGCTAGCGACTTGATCGCAAGCAACTCGACTTCAAACTGCAGCGTCGCGTTCGGCGGAATCGCGCCGCCGGCGCCCTTGTCGCCGTACGCGAGCGACGGCGGGCAGGTGAGCTTCGCCTTGCCTCCCACCTTCATCCGCTGTACGCCTTCGGTCCAGCACTTGATGACTCGGTTCAGCGGAAACTCGGTCGGCTGGCCGCGCTTGTACGAGCTGTCGAACTCCTTGCCGTCCGGAAATGTGCCTTTGTAGTGCACGCGAACCACGTCGGTTTCCTTCGGGCTGGCGCCTTTGCCTTCGGTCAGCGCTCGATACACCATGCCCGAATGGCGTTTTGACCGCTCCCTTTTCTGCCGCCGCCTTGCTCGATTACATCATCTTGCGCCATCGCTGCTCCGATAGCTTGTAGCCAATAGCGATCGCCACTAACTTCTTGATCATTGCTTTCCTCTTGACTGTCCGATTGCAGGGGCGGATGCTAGCCTGTTGATGACATTTGCCCAATCGATGCAAGACCTGTTCACTACCACAGCCACCGGCGTTCCGCTCGCCGAGCGCATGCGTCCGCGCACGATCGATGACGTCGTCGGGCAATCGCATTTGCTCGGATCGGGCAAGCCGCTGCGAGTCGCGTTCGAATCCGGACGGCCGCACTCGATGATCCTGTGGGGGCCGCCGGGCGTCGGCAAGACCACGCTGGCGCGGTTGATGGCTGATGCGTTCGGGCTCAACTTCATCGCGATCTCGGCGGTATTGGGTGGCGTGAAAGACATTCGCGACGCGGTCGAGCGCGCGCAGGTCACGCGTGCGCAGTCGGGCAAACCGACGGTCGTGTTCGTCGACGAGGTGCATCGGTTCAACAAGGCGCAGCAGGATGCGTTTCTGCCGCATGTCGAGTCCGGTTTGTTCGTGTTCGTCGGCGCTACGACCGAGAATCCATCGTTCGAAGTGATCGGCGCGTTGTTGTCGCGTGCCGCGGTTTATGTGCTGCAGCCGCTGTCGCGCGACGAACTTGAAACGTTGCTCGACCGCGCGCTCGCCGCGGAGCCCGAAAGGCTGACCGTTGATGCGCAGGCGCGCAGCATGCTGTTCGACCTCGCCGACGGCGACGCGCGGCGCCTGTTGAATGCGCTCGAGGTGGTCGGTAACGCGGCACGCGATCAAGAACCTCTCCTCGATCAGCGCCGATTTCTTACGCGACTCATTGCCGGCCACGCTGCGCCGGTTCGACAAAGGCGGCGAAAATTTCTACGACCAGATCTCAGCGTTGCACAAATCGGTGCGAGGCTCCGACCCCGACGCGTCGCTGTACTGGATGGTGCGCATGTTCGACGGCGGGGTCGATCCGCGCTACGTCGCGCGCCGCGCGATAAGAATGGCGGCTGAGGATATCGGCCTGGCCGATCCGCGCGCGCTCGAAGTTGCACTGGCTGCCGCCGACACCTACGAGCGGCTCGGCTCGCCGGAGGGTGAGCTCGCGCTCGCGCAGGCGATCGTCTATCTCGCGTGTGCGCCGAAGTCCAATGCGGTCTATCGCGCGTACGGCGCGGTGCGTGCATTCGTCGAACAGGACGGCTCGCGGCCGGTGCCGATGCACCTGCGCAATGCCCCGACGCGCCTGATGAAGGAGCTTGGCTACGGCGAAGGCTATCGCTACGCACACAACGAAGCCGGCGCGGTGGCCGCGGGCGAGACGTATTTGCCGGAGGGCGTGACGGCGCAAGCGTGGTATCAGCCGACGGACCGTGGCGTTGAAGCGCGTATCGCCGAGCGGCTTGCTGAATTGCGGCGCATGAATGCAGCGGCGCCGCCGGAACGACCACCGCGCGAAGCAAAGTAGCATTCGGAGATGCTCGATATCGCTTTGCTACGCAAGGATGTTGCGGCCGTCGCGGCGCGACTGAAGACGCGCGGCTACGAGCTTGACGTCGAGCGCTTCAACGCGCTGGAAGCCGAACGCAAGGCGGTGCAGACGAAAACAGAAGAGCTGCAAGCGCGGCGTAACGCGCTATCAAAGCAAGTCGGCGTGCTGAAGGCGAAAGGGCAGGACGCGTCAAGTGTGCTCGCCGAAGCGGGCTCGATTCCGGATCAGGTCAAGACGCTTGAAATGCAGCTCGCGAGTATTCAGCAGAAGCTGCAGCAGTGGATGCTCGAAATCCCGAACTTGACCCACGAATCGGTGCCTATCGGGACGTCGGCTGAGGAAAACGTCGAAGTGCGCCGCTGGGGTACACCACGTACGTTCGATTTCCCGGTGAAGGATCACGTCGACGTCGGCACGCCGCTGGGTCTCGACTTCGACACCGCGGCGAAGCTATCGGGCTCTCGCTTCACGCTGCTGCGCGGACCTTTGGCGCGACTGCACCGCGCACTCGCGCAGTTCATGCTCGACGTGCAAACGCGCGAGCACGGTTACACGGAGTACTACACGCCGTACATCGTCAATGCCGACTGCCTGGTCGGAACGACGCAATTGCCGAAGTTTCGCGACGACATGTTCTGGGTTACCAAGGGAGGCGGAGAGGAGAAGGAAGAGATGTATCTGATCTCGACTTCCGAAATATCGCTGACCAACACAGTGCGCGAAGAAATTCTGCATGAGTCGGACTTGCCGCTGAAGTTGACCGCGCACACGCCGTGTTTTCGCTCGGAGTCGGGAAGTTACGGCAAAGACACGCGCGGCATGATTCGCAACCATCAGTTCGAGAAGGTCGAGATGGTTCAGATCGCGCATCCCGGCGCTTCGTACGACGCGCACGAAGAACTAGTGGGCCACGCCGAAGCGGTGCTGCAGAAACTCGAGCTGCCATATCGGGTGATGTTGCTGTGTACCGGAGACACCGGCTTCGGCTCGGCGAAGACCTACGACCTCGAAGTCTGGCTGCCAGGGCAGAACGCTTATCGCGAGATCTCTTCGTGTTCGAACTTCGAAGCGTTCCAGGCGCGACGGATGCAGGCGCGGTTCAAGAACGCGCAGGGCAAGACCGAATTCGTGCACACGCTGAACGGCTCGGGGCTCGCGGTCGGCCGCACACTGGTCGCGGTGCTTGAAAATTTTCAGCGAGCCGACGGCGGCGTTGACGTGCCGGTCGCGCTGCGGCCGTTTATCGACGGCATCTCGGTTCTCCGCCCGTCGTAACGACGACGCGCAGATATACTTCACAGTTCGCCACGCACCGGAGAGGTGGCAGAGTGGTCGAATGCGCCGGACTCGAAATCCGGTTTACTCCTTTGGAGTAACGTGGGTTCGAATCCCACCCTCTCCGCCACATGCGTTTTGCTGCTGGTTCATTGGCTCACTCGCCCTTGTCGCGCTGATGAAGGTGGCGGCTACAAAGCATTGAGCCTTGTTCGTATGCGTCCGGCAGCGTGCTGAATTGAACGTCATCGTCGCAGCGCCCGCACTTCTGCAACAGTATGGGCGCAACCTGTTGATCGAAGATGACCCGTTGCTCCTGAGTCATCGCGTCCAAACCTTTATGCAGATAGAGCCGCGCTACACCAAAGGCCGACGACAGTGGATCGATAATTCCCATCTCGCCGAGCATGCGCAACGCTGACATGTTGTCGCTTAGTTGCGGATCATCGCTCATGCCGCGCATCCCCTTAGAACCGCATCATTGCTTTCGCTCCCCATGTCGCTTCAGTGAAGCGCATTATGGAAGGCGTGCCGAGCATATAAACTCGGCTCTCCTATAACAACCCGACAGACGGATTTTTGATCAGAGGCGTCAGGTTTATAGGATTGCCCCGAAGTATCAAGCAAATACGAGCACTTCGGCTTCCTCCTCTCCGCTAGTCATGTCCGCTTGGCGGCTAACCGTGAAGGACTAATCATGACCGTCGCACGCATCAGCGAAATCAGCAGCGTCAGCAAAAAAAGCTTCGAAGATGCCATCCTCCAAGGTGTCGCGCGCGCGAATAAGACGTTGAAGAACGTCAAGGGTGCGTGGGTCAAAGACCAGGAAGTGCAGATCGAAAAAGGCAAGGTGACGGGCTTCAAAGTGATCCTCAAGGTGACGTTTGTCTTGACTGATTAGCGAACTCGTTTCGAAGCGGCCCGCTGCGTCGCGGTGCCGAACGCGCTTTGCGCGAAGCGAAGACCTCCATATTGGTGGGAACGGCATCGTGGACCGATCCCACGCTGATAAAGTCCCGCCGCTTCTATCCGAAGGGATGTAGTTCGGCCGCCGCGCGGCTGCGCTACTACGCCAGTCAGTTTCCGCTGGTCGAAGTCAACAGCAGCTACTACGCGTTACCTTCGGTTGAAAACTCGAAGGTGTGGGTGGAGCGAACGCCTGCGGATTTCACCTTCAACGTAAAAGCGTTTCGCTTGTTTACCGGGCATCAAACAGCGGTTGACGCGCTGCCGCCGCCGATACGCGACAGGCTTCCGTCGGCGATCGCAACCAAGAAGACCATCCAGTACAAGGACGTGCCGAGCGAACTGCTGGATGCGCTGTGGGAATTTTTCATTGAAGCGCTCGAACCGCTCAAGCAGGCTGGCAAATTGGGGCTCGTGCACTTTCAGTTTGCGCCTTGGTTAACGTATTCGCCGGCGTCACGTGAGCATGTCGCGGAGTGTGTGCAGCGGGTCTCCGGCTACACGCTATCGGTCGAATTCCGCCACCAGACCTGGTTCAACGACGTGCACCGCGAATACACGTTGCGATTTGAACGCGAGCATGGTTTGGTGCACACCGTCGTCGATGCGCCGCAAGGGTTTTCGAATACCGTCGCTGCTCATTGGGAAGTTACGCATCCGCGCCTGGCGCTGGTTCGCTTGCATGGTCGAAACGCGGCCACCTGGAATTCGAAGAGTGCCGTGGCGTCGGACCGGTTCAACTATGACTACTCGGATACCGAGTTGGCGGAGCTCGCCGAGTCGATAAACGATCTCGCCGGTCGCGGCGCCCAGGTTCATGTGGTCTTCAATAACAACCACGAAGATCAGGGGCAGCGCAATGCTTCAACGCTGGCCCGGCTGCTTCGGGCCGCTTGAGGGCCGTTGAGCGCGTGCCTCGAAGCATCAAAAGAGTTAATCTTGTTGGTCCTGAAGCACCGCTCCCACTTCCACTTTCGACAAGGGCGAAGACCAAAAAATGGGCAACATCGAGACAATCCTGCAGGAGCGTCGCGTATTTCCACCGAGCGCGGAGTTTGTCAAACAGGCCAACGTTTCGGGGATGGACGCTTATCGAGCGCTGTGCGCGGAAGCGGAACAGAATTTCACCGGGTTCTGGGCGCGATTGGCGCGCGAGAACCTTGAGTGGAGCAAGCCTTTTACGCAGGTGCTCGACGAATCGAAAGCACCGTTTTACAAGTGGTTTCATGATGGTGAGCTGAACGCGTCGTACAACTGCCTCGATCGCAATCTCGCCAACGGCAATGCCGACAAGGTTGCGATCATCTTCGAGGCTGACGACGGCAAGGTAACGCGCATCACGTACCGAGCGCTGCACAAGGAAGTCTGCAAGCTCGCGAACGCGCTGCACGCACACGGCGTCAAGACCGGCGATCGCGTCCTCATCTATATGCCGATGTCGATCCAGGTGGTGGTCGCGATGCAGGCCTGCGCGCGTATCGGCGCCACGCACTCAGTGGTATTCGGTGGCTTCTCGGCCAAGTCGCTGCAGGAGCGCATTGTCGATGCGGGCGCGACCGAAGTCATCACAGCAGACGGGCAATTCCGCGGCGGCAAGGAAATTCCTCTGAAGCCGGTGGTGGATGAAGCCTTCGCGATGGGCGGCTGCGAGAAGGTGCGCAACGTCATCGTCTACAAGCGCACCGGCAGCACCGTGGCGATGCAGTCACCACGAGACAAGTGGTGGGACGATGTCGTCAAGGGCCAGCCCGAGACCTGCGAACCGACCTGGGTCAACGCAGAGCATCCGCTGTTCATCCTGTACACCTCGGGCTCGACCGGCAAGCCCAAGGGCATCCAGCATTCGACCGGCGGCTACCTTCTGTGGTGCGTGCTCACAATGAAGTGGGTGTTCGATCACAAGCCGAGCGACGTGTTCTGGTGCACCGCCGATGTCGGCTGGGTGACCGGCCACAGCTACATCACCTATGGCCCGCTTGCGGTCGGCGCCACCGAAGTCATGTTCGAGGGCGTCCCGACTTATCCGGACGCCGGGCGCTTCTGGAAGATCATCCAGGATCACAAGGTCAACGTCTTCTACACCGCGCCGACGGCGATCCGTTCGCTGATCAAGGCGGGCGGCGATCAGCCGAAGAAATACGATCTGTCGTCGCTGCGTATCCTCGGCACGGTCGGTGAGCCGATCAATCCCGAAGCATGGATGTGGTACCACGAGACTGTCGGCGGCGGACGCTGCCCGATCGTCGATACGTGGTGGCAGACCGAGACTGGTGGCCACATGATCTCGCCGTTGCCGGGCGCCACGCCGACCAAGCCGGGCTCGGCGACGCTACCGTTGCCGGGCATCTTTGCCGACATCGTCGACGAAACCGGGCATCCAATAGGCCGCGGTAAGGGCGGAATTCTTGTGATCACGCGGCCGTGGCCGTCGATGCTACGCACGATCTGGGGCGACCCGGAGCGCTACAAGAAGACCTACTACCCCGATGAGTTCAAGGGCAAGTTGTACCTGGCCGGCGACGGAGCGAGTACCGACGAGGAAGGTTATTTCCGCATCGTCGGCCGCATCGATGACGTGCTGAATGTTTCCGGCCACCGGCTCGGCACGATGGAAATCGAATCGGCGCTGGTATCGAACACCAAGCTCGTCGCGGAGGCTGCAGTGGTGGGTCGTCCGGACGACTTGACCGGGGAGGCGGTGTGCGCGTTTGTCGTGCTCAAGGGTGCGCGACCGAACGGGGACGATGCAAACAGAATCGCCAAGGAACTGCGCGACTGGGTAGCGAAGGAAATTGGCCCGATTGCCAGGCCCAAGGACATTCGCTTCGGTGACAACCTGCCGAAAACGCGCTCGGGCAAGATCATGCGACGCCTGCTGCGTTCGATCGCAAAAGGCGAAGAAATTACGCAGGATGTATCGACGCTGGAGAATCCTGCGATTCTCGAACAGTTAAAGGTGACGCTGTAATCAACGCCCGCGCTATCGCGGGCTTATTTTTCGTCTGCAATCGGCCGATATACTTTCGGCGCAACGATTGGAGAGATGGCCGAGCGGTCGAAGGCGCACGCCTGGAAAGTGTGTATAGGTCATAAGCCTATCGTGGGTTCGAATCCCACTCTCTCCGCCAGTAAGCTTCTCGCCCACACCCGTCATCGTTCGCCCAACCCGTACCTAGCCATGGACCGGCTACTGGGGACCCCATAGTGGGTGGCAGAGTCGGACCTTACCGCGTCGGCGTGAACGGTCGGAGTTCGTCCTCGCCCGGCTGGATGATGCCGACGTGGGCCTCGGGCACCTCGTTCCAGGCGCCTGCGAGGTCGCCGAGAGGCTCGGAGACGACGACCCGCGTCTCGTCCGAGAGACCGGCGAGCTCCGCGCTCTCCGGGTACATCGCCTGCAAGGCGTCCATCCTCGTGCTGAAGTAGAGCGACCTCGACTCGCCCTCGCTCGAGTAGCGGAACGCGTAGACGAAACGCCCGTCGGTCGTCGCGATCGTCATGTTGATCGGCAGCTCGACACCGTACCGGCGCCCGGTCTCCTCGACGAATCCGACCATGCGTTCGACGGCGCCGACAGGATCGCTCTCGAGCCCGAAGGTCAGGGCGAGGTAGAACATCGTCTCCGAGTCGGTCGTGCCCTCGATCGACGTGAAGAGCGAGTCGTCGACCGCGAGCACGAGCTCGCGCCGGACGCGCGAGAACTCGCGGATCAGCCCGTTGTGCATCCAGAGCCAACGTCCGTAGCGGAACGGGTGCGCGTTCGTCTCCTGAATCGCCGTACCCGTCGAGGCGCGGATGTGCGCGAAGAAGAGGTGCGACGAGACGCCAGCGGCGAGCTCACGCAGGTTGCGGTCGTTCCAGGCCGGATGGACGCTGCGGTAGAGCCGCGGCGTTTCGCCGTCGTACCAGCCGACGCCGAAGCCGTCGCCGTTCGTCGTCGTCGCACCCTGGCGGGAATGCAGGCTCTGGTCGATCAGGGAGCGGTCGCGCTTGACGAGCAGCTCCTCGAGCCGGATCGGCGACCCCGAGTATGCGAGCCAGCGGCACATCGTCGACCTCAGTCGATCGTGGTCGTCCCGGCGACCACATCGAAGATGCTGACGTCGAAGTCGTCAATCGACTCAGTCATTCCGCCAATTTGATGACTCAAGCGCGACTCGAATCGAATGCGGTCAGATTGAGTCAACAGGACTTGCGCGGAGGCGCGAGAGACGCAGCGCTCCCATGTGTCCTGAAACTTGGGCGTATTGATCAGCCTGCTGATCGTCTCTTGGTTCTTGTACCCGCACGCCCGCGGTATCTCGCCGATCGTTGCGTTGGGGTGCGCGAGGACGTATGCCAAGACGCGTTGAGGACGTACCATGCTGCGATGGTAGCGCGGCCGCTGGCACCGGCGAAGCAACTCGGCCGTAACACCGCGTACATCCTCAAATTCTGGATTGAGTAGGTGAAAAGGGTGTACCCGGCCTGGAACAAATGAATGTGTATGCGTGGACTGAGCTGAGCCTCACTCACGCCGGTTCACTAATGTAACGCCACCACTGCCAGCGGCGCTCATAGGCGGACTCACTGTCTGTCACGTGCCGTGCCGGTCCTCGTTCTTCCGCGTTGACCCGACAAATCCGCCACCCGGTCCGCCAATCCGCAGAGGACCGCTTTCGACCCGTTGCAGACATCGCGCTCTCCCGAGAGCGGACGTTGCAAGCTCCTGGAAGCGGACGCCCAACGTTCGCGTTCCGAGCTAGCTGTTTGGTCCAAAAATGATCACCACAATCGCAGCCGTCACAGCAAGAACGATCCCCGTGATCTTTGGACAAAACGGCCGACGAGCGCGGGCAGCTCAAACGATGCAGTGCTGCGCGTAGCATCCCGTTTCGCGTGCTGCATTATCTCGCGGGAGGCTGCATGAAATCCTTGCACCGTCCTGATCTCTTGGGTTGGTCGCGCTTCGACGAGAAGCGCAACGTCGATTTTTGCGGCGTGGCCTGGATCCGGCCCGGCGGCAACGTCCTCATCGACCCGCTGCCAATGACTGAGCATGATCGGGCGCATCTCGAAGCGCTGGGTGGCGCCACGCTCATCATCATCACGAACTCCGACCACACGCGCGGCGCCCAGGGCCTCGCGCAGGAGCTTCGCGCCACGCTGTGCGGACCGCGCGCCGAACGCGGCAGCTTCCCGTTTCCGTGCGAGCGCTGGCTCGGCGATGGGGATGAGCCCGTTCCCGGTCTGCACGTGCTTGAAATGCACGGGAGCAAAACGCCCGGCGAGCTTGCACTCGTTTTGGAACGGACGACGCTCATCACGGGCGATCTCGTGCGCGGGCACATGGGGGGCAAGCTGAACCTCCTGCCCGACGCCAAGCTCACGGACCACGCACAAGTAATCGCCTCGGTCCAGCGCATTCTCGACGCGTATCCGGACATCGAAACCGTCCTGGTCGGCGATGGCTGGCCTGTTTTCCACGACGGCAAGCGTGCGCTTGCCGCGCTGTGCGGGCGCTGAACATCGCAGCCGGGTAGCCGCACGTTCGATCGCCACCAAGAGACTGCGCCCTGAAGCCTCTGGGCTTACCCCGCAAGGAAATGGCTTCACTCCGACCGGCAGCACGCGACCCATAGCGGACATTAGTGTCGCTCTAGCGCGGACGCTCAGCCTCTGAATTGCGCGACTTGTCGGACGCAAGCGCACGGGCGGCCAGCTTGCGCGGCTGATTCACATTTTGTCGAATTACCTTGTTGCTCGAATGCAGAACGTAACGCCCACCAAGTTTCCGCTTGGCCTGCTCTAGCCTTTGCTGGTTACGGAGCGCGAGCTCCTCCTCCGGTTCGACAATGAGCGTCTGGACTATTGGCGGGTCCGATTCGGAATGAAACCAGCGCAAAACGGTTGTCGCAGGCATGACGATCTCACCTCTCGTTTGTTGGGGGCCGCGGTTGAACAGTGCGGACCTGTTCCAGAGTAACGACCGGCTCACGCAGTGGCGATGCCAACTCTTGGGGTTATCTGATCGCGTCGCCCTCATCCGCGGGATGGACGCCGAACTCGAAGCGGAGGAAACGGCTCAATCAGGCGAACAACTCGGCGATACGCCATCGAACGCCACTTCGATCGCGACCTGCAGAGGCGAGCTATCCATTCGTTTACCGTGAGTGGTCGGTATCCTCGCAGCGAGAGCACCTGACGCGCTCGCCAGGAGCTGACACCATGCCGATGATCCCGACCATCCTGCAATCGCTGAACACCGCGGTACTTTCGGACACGCTCGACAGCCTCGGGTTGATGCAGCAGGCCATGAAACCGTTCATACGCCCGCTGGACGACACGTTGCAGCTCTTCGGCCGCGCACGCACCGGCCTGTACATGCCGGTGTACGCACCGCCCGCCCCGGGTGAGAACCCCTACGAGGTGGAAATCGCGCTCGTCGATGAGCTCGCGCCCGGCGACGTGGTCGTGCTGGCGTGCGACGGCCCCACCGAACGCATCGCCCCCTGGGGAGAACTCCTCTCCACCGCCAGCATGGCGCGTGGCGCGGCCGGATGCGTGACAGACGGCCTCGTGCGTGACGTGAAGCAGATCCGCGATATGCGATTTCCAGTGTTCTGCGGCGGGATCGGGCCACTCGATACCAAAGGCCGCGCGCGAATGGTCGATCGAGACGTCCCGGTGATGTGCGCCGGTGTGAGCGTGCGTCGGAGCGACCTCGTCTTCGGCGATGTCGATGGTGTGGTCGTCATCCCGCACGACGCGGAGCAGGAAGTCGTCCGCCGTGCTCTGGAAAAGATTTCGGGCGAGAACCAGTCGCGCGAGGCGCTGCAGCAAGGGGAAAAGCTGGCGCGCGTGGCGCGCGTCGGTTCGCAGACTGGAAGCCGTCATGAGACATCACACCTTTCGATTGCTTGCTTGTGCGCTGTTTGGTGCGACTGTCGGTTGTGGCGGCGGCAGTGGTGGCGGTGACGCCGATGTAGCTGACAACTCTAGTCAACTGGATGAGCAGCTTGCGGCAGACCTTCGACGCGTCGGCCTGACCGGCAATATCGAATCGACGCTCGAAGCGCGATTGGGCCGCAAGGTCGACCCCAAGCTCGCCGACCTGGGCCGGCGCTTGTTCTTCGATACGGCCGGCGGTTTGAATGACGACAATACTTGCGCCGGCTGCCACGCGCCGGCCGCAGGATTCGGCGATACGCAATCGATTGCCATCGGCGTGCAAAACAATGGAATCGTAGGTCCGAGCCGGACCGGTCCACGCAACCAGCGCCGCTCACCGACGGTAGTCAACACGGCGTTCTATCCCAAGTTGATGTGGAACGGGCGCTTCTCTTCAACCGCGGGCGATCCGTTCTTGAACGCGCTCGGCTTTGCCTTCCCGCCTCCCGAGGGCACAACCCAATTCCCGCCGAGCCATCCGATCATCACGCATCTGCTGATCGCGCAGGCGCACATTCCACCGACCGAATTGGTCGAGGTGGCGGGGTTCGCCGGAACGCGCGGCGCCATCGGACCACGATTCGATCAGTTCGATGACGGTAAGGGCAGCACGGTCCCGCCGCCCGATGCATCGGGGTTTCGCAATGAACCGATACGCCAGGCGGTACTGCAGCGTCTGAACGCAACGCCCGAGTACCGCCGCTTGTTTGGCGAACTGTTTGCTGAAGTGGCTGCTGGCGCGCCGATTGACTTCATTATGTTCAGTCGCGCCATCGCCGAGTTCGAGTTCACGCTGGTGCGTGCCAACGCGCCTGTCGATCGCTATGCGCGCGGCGACCGCGACGCGCTGAGTGCTGCCGAGAAGCGCGGGGCGCTCCTGTTTTTCGGCAAAGGTGGATGCGTGGCCTGCCATTCGGTCGCCGGACGATCCAACGAAATGTTCAGCGATTTCGCGATGCATAACATCGGCGTGCCGCAGATCGCGCCTGCTTTTGGCGTCGGTCTCGGCAATGTGATTTTTGACGGGCCCGGTGAGAACGAGGACTTCGGTCTGGAGCAGGTGACCGCCAACGCCGGCGACCGATATAAGTTCCGCAGCTCGCCGCTGCGCAACGTCGCGTTGCAGCCGGCCTTTTTCCACAATGGTGCGTTCACACGGCTGGAAGACGCGATCCGCCATCACTTGAATGTGCCCAAGTCGGCAAGGACCTACGACCCGCGCCGTGCCGGTGTTGCCGCCGATCTCGCGTTCGCGCTGGGGCCGATTGAACCAGTCCTCGCAACCCTCGATCCGCTGTTGGCGACACCGATCGACCTAAGCGATCCCGATTTCGAAGATCTGCTCTCGTTCGTCCGGAACGGCCTGCTGGACGATCGGTCGCGGCCGAATTCTCTATGCGCTCTGATTCCTGAAGCCGTGCCGAGCGGTCGACCGTTGCTCGTCTTCGAAGGCTGCCACTAGCTAGTCGTGGCGTCCCCAAACCGCACCGAATTAACTCGACCAACGTTAACGGCTCGCAGAATCCTTCGCATGACGCGTCCACAGCGACGAGCCGCGTGAGGCGGCGTAGCTGCAATCAGGAACCAACGATTCGATGATGTCCGCTTTCGACCCATTGCTGACATCGAGGTCGCCGCGAAGCGGACGCTCTCGATCATGCTGGAAGCAGTCATTAATGTTTGCCGCATCTAGTGCGGCGTCGCAAAATTTGACAAGTCTGCGAGGGCTCGGGACCAAGTGCTTGTTTTTGCGATTCGGTACAAACGTTGCTTTCCTCTCTATCCCCCGTTTTCGAGTTAGCGCGTCCGGGCGCGTCGCGTCCGTACCTCTACGAGGTGGATGATGACGATGCGTACTGCTGCTTTAATCCTCCTCGCCGCACTGACATTGCTCGCCGCACCCGCCAGCAACGCCGCACCGATCACGTATAGGTTCACTGTTGGCGCGACGGACGGGCCGCTTACAGGCGTTACGTCGATCGGCACGTTCACCTTCGACAGCGCCAGCATCACACCGGGCGCCTCGAATAGCGCGACGGGTTTGCTCACCGACTTGGATTTCACTTGGAACGGCATCACCTACGATGAGTCGATTGCGAACACGGGATTGCTGCAATTTGACGGCGCCGGGGAGTTGACTGTCGCCTTGTTTGGCAATGATTGTGTTGCCGGCGACTGCTTTGTCGGCGGCAATTCGGAAAACTGGTTTTTTGAAAACCCAAACAACTTTGGCTATTCCACCGCGGGAGGTGGCGGGATCTTTGTCGGAACCGCCACCCTCTCGCGCGTAACGGTTCCGGAACCTGCATCACTCGCACTCGTCGGCGTCGCACTTGTGATTGCTGTCGCCTTTCGCCGGACGAAGCGAGGCGTTACGGACAAAGAGGACGCAGGTGAAGATGCCCCGTACGCCCCCCTATAGGACGGCCGCGTTCGAGAGGTCCGCCGTGAGACGAAGGGACCGGACGGTGAGGTCACCGCGCATCCGGGGAATCCCGGCAATAAGGCAACGTTCGACGACACCGCTTTAGGAGCCATAGCCGATGAGTCTCGATCACCTCCCCCACAGACCGGGCAATGCGCCATGCGTCCGTCGTCCCATACCGGAACCAGGCCGTGGTCCCCCTCCGCCAGAGGGATCGTCGTCACTCTGTTCCTGCTGTTCGGGGCGGCCCTCGTGCCCCCTGCCGCCAACGCCGACATCGTCTACACATTCCATTGTGATATAGAGTGCAACGATCTCGAGGGCGACGAGGAATTAACAGGCAGTGTGACGGTCCGGAGTACCGCACAGTCCGCCGGTCAAATCCTGTTCTCGGATGTCACCGGGTTTCAGTTTGTGTTTGTTGAACAATATACACTCTCACTGTCTGATCTATCTGCCACCTTCAGTACATTCCCTCTCCCAATCTCCACTACAACTGCCGAACCCACAGGGACACCTCCCACGGGTTTCATAGCTTTCAACTTCACCCACGATGTTGAGCTGAGATTAACCTTCCAAACGGGTTGGAATTCCCCAGGAGGTCAGCCATTTGTAGTTGGATTTACGACGGAGCCTCAGGATGTCGGGCTCGGCCATTGGAGCATCTCCATGACCCCCGGCCCGACCCCTGTCCCCGAGCCGACTAGCTTAGCCCTCTTGGGATTGGGACTTGTCAGTCTGATCGGATGTCTCCACAACCCTGCGGGACGCAGACGACGTGACGAGGGGCGATCTCGCGCAGCTCTATCGTGCTCGCTGCAACGCTGAAGTCACCCAACCGAACTGGCGCAGGCCAGGCGCCCTCTTTGTATTGGCTTGCCGCTTGACGTAAGGGTGTCTGCCGCCGCGCTGTTGCGGTTGGTGCCGAGAACCGACGGTCGGTGTCTGCACCATCAGCAGCGACAGCAATAGCAATCGCCAACAGTGGCTGAATCGGACTGAACGTCCGCTCAACGCGCGCTCTCGCGGTGGCGAAGGGATGACCGCTTCTGGCCGA